>CALOBV010000027.1:0-48732 GCA_942491535.1 uncultured Marinilabiliaceae bacterium | reverse complement strand
TTATAGTGGTAAACGATTGTTCGGATGACGACACGGAGGACATATTAAAGATTTTCGAGAGACAATATCCTCAGCTGAGAGTAACTACCATACATAAGGATGCCAGCCTGGCTCATAGCAAGAAGATGGCTCTTTTCCTTGGAATTAAGGCTGCAAAATTTGAATATCTATTAATGACAGATGCAGATTGTCAGCCTGTATCGCAAGACTGGATTAGCCTTATGGCTGAAAACTTCAGTAAGGAAAAGGGCTTTGTCCTGGGTTACGGAGCTTACCTGCGGGAAAAAGGACTGCTTAATAAATATATCAGGTTTGATACCATGTTTATTGCAATGCAATATATGGGAATGGCCCTGGCAGGCCTACCCTACATGGGCGTTGGAAGGAATCTTGCTTATAAAAGGTCAATCTTTTTTGAGAATAAAGGTTTTGGACCTTATATAAACCTGCAGTCGGGAGATGACGATCTCTTTGTTAATAAACTGGCAAACGCTGGTAATTGCAGCGTTGAGATGTCGCATGACTCGTTTACCAGGTCAATTCCTGCAGATAGCTTTGCCGCTTTAACAAAGCAAAAAGCCAGGCATCTGTCAACCGCTACACATTATACCGCATCTTCCAGGTCACTGCTTATTATAGAACCTCTGTCAAGGATAATATTCTATCTATCCTTTTTACTCTTAATGATTAGCTCACAGGCATGGTTAATTCCACTAATACTATTCGGAATTGTTGTGATCACCAAAACCATCATATTCAGGATCGTTCAAAAAGCTTTGAATGAAAAGGATTTATTGCTATTTTCGCTTCTGTTTGATATCTTCTCTCCGATTATTAATAGTTATTTCCTAGTAATAACAAGGAGAAACAGAAACCGGAGCTACGAATGGAAATAAATCCTGATCTATCTGATAAGGCAAAACAGGATCTGAAGCTGGTAATATTAGCCAGAAACGGAAGCGAGAAAGCATATGCCGATCTGATGAACAGGTATAAGGATTCTATCTATTTTATGCTTCTGAAGATGGTTAATAATCCTTCCGATGCCGACGATTTAACAATAGAGGCCTTTGGGAAAGCCTTTAAGAACATCCATCTTTATACACCGAACTACGCTTTCAGTACCTGGCTTTTCCGTATTGCAACCAATAATTGCATAGATTTTATAAGAAAGAAAAAGAGTGCGCCTACCGCTATCGACCAGTCACAGAATGAACAGGATAGTCCGGCCTCCAATTTGCAGTCTAACACACCTGATCCTGAAGAAGAATTAATAAAACAACAAAAAATTAAACACCTTAAATACGTTGTATCAACACTTAAACCACAGTATAAAAAACTGATAGAACTTCGCTTTTTCAAGGAATATTCCTACGAGGAAATAGCCAATGAACTGAATATTCCGCTTGGCACCGTTAAAGCCCAGATCTTCAGGGCAAAAGAGCTGCTGTACAATATCCTGAAAAAAACCGAATCTCACAGATGAAAGAAACTCTTATCAGGTACTTTGACAATCTCGACCAGTCAAGGATTGAAAAGTTGCTGAAACTGGAAGAGCTTTATAAAGACTGGAACAGCAAAATAAATGTGATCTCAAGAAAGGATATTGAAAATTTTAATATCCACCATCTTCTCCACTCA
Organism: uncultured Marinilabiliaceae bacterium; assembly: GCA_942491535.1. Classification (GTDB taxonomy): domain Bacteria; phylum Bacteroidota; class Bacteroidia; order Bacteroidales; family VadinHA17; genus JAUVKT01. The sequence continues at coordinate 47,091 of CALOBV010000027.1, read as the reverse complement.
CTCTCCATTGCCAGGGTTGTGACATTCAGCAAAGGAAGCGAAATAATTGATATCGGCACTGGAGGAGGCTTCCCCGGTATTCCCCTTTCAATTATATTCCCTGAGTCAAACTTCACCCTCGTAGATTCGATCCGCAAAAAAACACTTGTAGTAAAATCTGTGGCCGATGCCCTGGAGCTTGACAATATAAATGTTATCTGTGATAGAGCAGAAAATATTGAAACCAGATATGATTTTATCGTCAGCAGGGCAGTAAGCGCCTTCCCAAAATTTGTATCCATGACAAAAAATATGGTGAAAACACAGCAAATGAATTCACTGAAAAATGGGATACTCTATTTAAAGGGCGGAGATCTGAAGCAGGAACTGGGCGCATTTGCCAATAAAGTTACTATCTATCATATAAGTAAATATTTCAGTGATAGCTTCTTTGAGGAAAAGAAAATTGTATACCTTCCCCTCTGATAATCGATGAAAAAATCACTTATAATTCTTTTATTTGTGAAAATAATGTTACTTTTGCACTCTCAAATTGACAGAACAGAATTAGGAAAAACAGGATAAAATGAAAAGAACATTTCAACCTTCGAGAAGAAAAAGAGCCAACAAGCATGGCTTCAGAGAAAGAATGTCTACTCCTAACGGACAGAAGATAGTTACTAACAGGAGAGCAAAAGGAAGGAAAAAGCTTACTGTTTCTGACGAAGTTAGTCACAAGCAATAGGATAAGCTTAACATATAATAATTAACCCTGGCACTTGTAGTCAGGGTTTTTTGTTTTCAAACAGGTCGTGTGATACAATTAACATGATTTATTTCCTAAATTTGTAACTCATTTAAAAATCTTGAATTTTGGTACCTCCTACTCTTCTTGAGAGTCTCGACTCCGACATACGATCAATAGCTGAAAAAGTAATTAGCAATAAAAGAATATCGGTCGACGACGGGATAGCTCTTTTTAAAAGTAATAACCTGGCTCTGCTGGGAGTGCTTGCCACTATGGTAAGACTGAGAAATAACGATAAGAAAGTATTCTTCAACAGAAATTTTCATATCGAACCCACAAATATTTGTATCTATAACTGTGAATTCTGTTCGTACAAAAAACCGGCTCACAGTCCTGATAGCTGGGATTACTCGCCTCAGGAGATGCTGGATATAGTCAAATCGTTCGACAATAAGCCTGTTACAGAGGTTCATATTGTTGGTGGTGTGCATCCAGCACACGATCTTCATTATTATGGTGAAGTTCTGAGGATGATCAAAAACCACAGGCCCGAACTGCATATTAAAGCATTCACAGCCATTGAGCTGGACTATATGATCAAAAAGGCAGGCATGAATCTGAAACAGGGTTTAGAAGCTCTGAAGGAGTATGGACTGGATTCAATACCGGGCGGTGGGGCAGAAATATTTGACGAAGAGCTAAGGAAGAAGATATGTGATGATAAGTCCACATCAAATCTCTGGCTGGAGATTCATGAGACAGCTCATAAAGTAGGAATTCCTTCAAATGCAACCATTCTCTATGGTCATATTGAATCTTACGAACACCGGATCGACCACCTCGACCGCTTAAGGAAACTACAGGACAAAACCGGTGGCTTCAATACCTTTATTCCACTTAAATTCAAGAAAGAAAATAACCATATGTCGCATATCGGTGAGGTATCGATAATAGAAGACATGAAAAACTTTGCAGTATCGCGCATCTTTCTTGATAATATTCCTCACCTTAAAGCATACTGGCCTGCACTTGGAAAAGAATCAACACAACTTTCACTTTCTTTTGGAGTGGACGATGTAGACGGTACAATAGACGATACTACAAAGATCTATTCAATGGCCGGAGCCGAAGACCAGAAGCCAACAATGACAACAGACGATCTTACCCGCCTGATTAAAGATGCCGGCTTTATCCCAATTGAACGGGATACAATCTATAATACTGTGAAAGCCTGGTAGGGAGGCGAAGGGCGAAGGGCTAAAAGCAAAGAGCAAAGGGCGAAGGGAGCAGGGCAGACTTTTATGCTCTATATTAACTGAGCCAGCAAACATATCTTTATAAACTCTATAAACCCTATCAACCTTAAAACTTCTTGTGAGACATTGGTTCCAGGATGTATGATCCGCAAACTGCCTGCTGACAATTTGAAAAAGTCAGTTTGGCGGCAAAGGTTATAGCAAAAATGTTAGGGAGAGTGCGCAGCATTGGTTAAATTGCATTTTCAGGATATATTCAACTTAGCTTAGGAATGGTAACTAATAAGCTGAACTTTAGGATATTAAAAATATAATATTCAAGCAATGTCAATGTCTGAAAGAATCCCAATAACTGTAGGCATTATAGGCCACCTGGATATTATTCCTACTAATGAGCACAGGGAGCGGATTGAAACATTGTTCGTTAACCTTGCTCAACAGTATCCCAACTCACCTGTCCATCTTATTTCATCTATCGCTGAAGGAGCCGACAGATTTGTAACGAATATCTTTCTCAGTATGAAAAATGAGAATGAGGCATATCGCAAGCGCTTCGAACTAATAGTACCAATGCCATTCAGCCCTGAGGAATACAAGGAAGATTTTAATGATTATTCCGACCTGGAGTTCGATGAACTCCTTAAACAGGCTAAAAGAAGCTTCATTGTCACTGACGATGGTAAGGAGTCGGACAGGCCGGATAAATATCTTAAAACCGGCAAACTAGTTGCCGACAGCTCCCTGATACTTATCGCTATGTGGGATGGAAAGGATGGAAAAAAGGGTGGCACTGCCGATATAGTTAAGTATAAGATAACCGGAAATGATAATACAGTTGCTGAAAACACTTTTAAACATGAAGGGACTATTTTCATCCTGCCTGCAGAACGGAAACAATCACCGGGCATTATCCATGACTATCCTGAACAGGTAATGCAACTTTCACTTAGTAATATACTGAAAGACACCACAATTAAGAATGCACTTAACAAGATAGAGGAAATAAACAGGTATTTGACCGGGCTTGATAATAGAAAACTGAATAAATCTAAAGAATACCTGTTTGCCAGTCCTGAGAAACTTCAAAATCCAGAAAAGCAGTTAATGGATTGGTATTCAGGCATTGACCAGATGGCTGTCAAAACCAGAAGGAGAGACCTTCAAATCACAGGCTGGATGTTTGCATTGAGCTTACTATTCGTATTTACCCTTGAACTATATTCCAATATATTGACAAGGAGGTACTTACTGGCAATTTCTATGCTTGTTCTTATTATTACGACCGCCCTGTTCATCTACTCCAAGGTTAAAAGAGACCATAAAAAATTTCTATATAGCAGAACACTGGCAGAAGGATTAAGAATGCAGTTTTTTTGGAAAATTGCCGGGATAAATGAAAATGTATCCGATTATATATTGCGTATTCACGGTAAAGGGCTCACATGGGTAAAACATATTCTCTCAGCCCTGTATGGGACAAGCTTCAATAAGAGAGTTATAGATGATGAAATAATTGAAGATTTAACTAAATACTGGATACTCGATCAGCTTAATTATTTTGATGCTTCAGTTAAGATAATGAGACAAAAAATAAGCTTCTATCACCGGCTTTCAAATTTTTTCCTTTTCCTTTCTTTTCTGCTCTTCTGTTCAATATTCCTGGTTGGAAATTTCTTTATTGCAGATTATTTCATGCTCAACCTAATGCTGGTAATAGCACCTATTATGCTTGGAATATTTGCATTGATCAGAGCTTATATAAAAACAAAGTCTTATGAAAACCTGCTCAACCAGTATGAGATTATGCAGGTAATATATAGAAGAGCAAGGTCAACGATTAATGAACTGAACAGCTCCAGCATAGAACCAGAGAAAAGGAATGCTTACTTCAGGGAACTTTTCTTTGCAGTAGGTAAAGAGGCTCTAATTGAAAATGGTGTCTGGTATCTTATCTTCAAGGATAAAGAACCGGACATAGAGATGGGATAGGAAGACCCTTGACCAGAGGCCGGAGATCTAAAACTGAGGACCGGATGCTGCAATGCTTATTGTTTTTTTATAACTTAGTAAAAATGAAATGATACCATGGCCAGCCTGATTCAAGGATACGAATACGATATCTTCATTAGCTATAGACAGAAAGACAATAAATACGATGGTTGGGTAAGCGAATTTGTTGATAAGCTCGACAGGGAACTGGATTCAATGTTTAAAGAGGATGTTAATGTCTACTTTGATATTAATCCAAGCGACTATCTCCTTGAAAATTATGATGTTGACGCATCCCTGAAAGATAAACTCAGGTGCCTGGTATTTATTCCTGTTATCTCGCGCACATACTGCGACCCTAAATCCTTTGCCTGGGAATATGAATTTAAGCCCTTTATTGAACTGGCATCCGATGATAAGTTCGGAATGAAGGTAAAACTGCCAAACGGCAATACGGCAAACAGGGTTTTGCCTGTCCGCATTCATGATCTTGACAGTTCCGACGTCGAATTATTTGAATCAACAATTGGAGGAGTACTCAGGCCTATTGATTTTATTTATAAAGAGACAGGGGTTAACCGTCAACTCAGGGTTAAGGACGATGATATTATAAAAAGCCCTGACCAGGTGCTGTATCGGGATCAGATAAATAAGATAGCCCTGGCTGTCAGGGAGATAATCCTGAGTATGCGGTCACAGGAAACCACAGGCGATAAACCGGAAAAAGAATTAGAGGCAACGAAAGAAAAAGTTATTAAGGGTGAGCCTGCTGCTGAACCGGAAATGAATGAAGGAGATGATCCTGTAAAAAAGGGGCTCTCGGTAAGAACCATTTTAACAGGTCGATTCCTGCTATGCTTGTTAATTCTTCTTATAGTAATAACGGGTGCCGGTTTAATGCTAAATTACAGATCTAATATTAAATGGGCTAAAAATGAAGGATTACAGGATATTGAAAGACTATTTTCGGAAGGAGATTACACAGAAGCATTTCATATAGCAAAAAAGGCTGAGAAATATATTCCAAAAGATACTGTGCTGCAAAAACTGCTGGCCGAAGTTAGCACATACCAGACTATCCTCACCGAGCCACCGAAGGCAAATTTCTACTGGAAAGAATATTCTGACACCACTGGCAAATGGAAATATGTCGGGCAAACACCTATTGAAAATCTTCAGGTCCCTCTTATTGAGTTTCATCGCTTCAGAATTGATATGGCTGGTTATGATACTGTTTTTGGAGCGATTAGTACCACTGTAGACACACTGTCACGCAAACTGTTCAAAACAGGTGAAATTCCTGATGGTATGGTATATGTTGATGGTTACTGGGATGAAGTTAAAAATACATGGGAAGAGGATCTGGGTTTTTATATTGATAAATATGAGGTTACAAACCTGCAGTTTAAACAATTTCTTGACCGCGGGGGCTACAGGATACGTGATTACTGGAAACATGAGTTTATTAAGGATGGTAATACAATATCATGGGAGAAAGCCATGTCTGAATTCGTGGATAAAACTGGCATACCCGGGCCGTCAACATGGGAGGCCGGCGATTACCCCGACGGGCATGATGAATATCCTGTGTCTGGTATAAGCTGGTACGAAGCGGCTGCATATGCCGAATATGTAGGGAAGGTGCTTCCCACTGCCGATCACTGGGATAGCGGGGTAGGTTACCAGTTTTTCACTGATTGGACTCCCCTTGGATCTGCCATGATACCCTTGAGCAATTTTAATGATAAGGGACCGGTACCGGTAGGGCAGAAACCAGCCGTATCATTTTTTGGAGCATATGATATGGCGGGAAATGTTAGGGAATGGTGCCTTAATGAAACGTCTTCCGGGAGAGTTATTGCAGGAGCAGGATTTGACAGTCCGACATATATGTTTTTAAATTGGGATCAGGTTCCTGCTTTTGACCGCTCGCCGCTAAACGGTTTCCGCTGTGCAAAGTACATCGACAAGGATAAAATTCCGGAAACCGCTTCCAGGCCTATTGAGATAGGGCCTGTAAATCGAAGGGATTGTGCATCTGAAACTCCTGTGCCTGAAAACACATTTCGTATATATAAAAACCAGTTCCTTTATGATAAGAAAGATCTGAATGCTGTTGTTGAAATGAAAGATGAAAGTGCGGATGATTGGATCATGGAAAAAGTTACCTTCGATGCTGCTTACGAAAACCAGAGAATGATTGCATATATATTTCTTCCCAGGAATGCATCACCCCCGTATCAAACGCTGATATTTTTCCCGGGTTCATATGCAGCATCTCTAAATGATTTTGCAAGTGAGGCTAAGGGAAATGTAAATGCTTATCTTGATTATGTCCTTAATAGCGGAAGGGCTGCAGTTTATCCTGTCTATTTCCGAACATATGAAAGAAATGATGGAACAACATCTCACTCAGCCAGTGAAAGCCATGAGTATACAGACCTGCTGATTAAACTGGTTAGAGACTTCATGAGGACAGTAGACTATCTTGAGACCCGCGATGATATTGACACCACTAAGCTTGGATATTACGGTCACAGCTGGGGAGGCAAACTGGGAGCAATTATCCCTGCTGTGGAAGATCGCATCGCACTTAATATTTTAGTGGCGGCCGGTTTCTCGGAAACAAAACCATATCCTGAAGCTGATGAAATAAACTATATCACCAGGGTAAAAGTTCCTACACTTATCCTGAACGGCAGGTTTGACGCAATCTTCCCCTTGGAAACCAACGCTAAACCCTTTTATGATCTCCTTGGAACTCCTGAAAAGGATAAAAGTCTGCAATTAATCGATGCAGGCCATAATTTCTATAAAAAGGACAGGATAAAACCAATACTGGGCTGGCTCGACAAGTATTTTGGTCCGGCAACCCCCTTGCAAAATAAATAAGAAGCCGGTAAGGAAGGTGGTGCTAAACTGATCCACCGGCTCAGTTATTTACGCTCGGCCCTCTTTTTACTTTTGCCTTTTATCTTTTGTCTTTTGCCTTTTCCCCCGTTTCCCTTCCCCGGTTTCCGGTTTCCGGTTTCCACTTCCTCTGCTCTTCCTGGCTACTCACTAAATTGATCCACCGGATCAATTCTTAACGCTCGCCCCTCTTTTGCCTTTTTACTTTTGCCTTTTTACTTTTGTCTTTTGCCTTTAGTCCTCTGCTCTTCCCCCGTTCCCGGTTTCCGGTTTCCGGTTTCCGGTTTCCACTTCCTCTGCTCTTCCTGGCTACTCACTAAATTGATCCACCGGATCAATTCTTAACGCTCGCCCCTCTTTTGCCTTTTGCCTTTTGACTTTTTCCTTTTGCCTTTTATCTTTAGTCCTCTGCTCTTCCCCCGTTTCCGGTTTCCGGTTTCCGGTTTCCACTTCCTCTGCTCTTCCTGGCTACTCACTAAATTGATCCACCGGATCAATTCTTAACGCTCGGCCCTCTTTTGCCTTTTGCCTTTTGTCTTTTTACTTTTGTCTTTTGTCTTCCATATAATTATATCTTTGTTCTTACGTTACTAATTAGAAAGATCTGTTATGAGCCTTAAGAAGTTTCTTCTGAGCAAAGAGTTTTTTAAAAACCTTGGGTTTGCCGTTGTTATAGCGGCAGGGATACTGTTTATTTTGCTTATCTGGCTGAGTATTTTTACCAGGCACGGACAGGCAAGGCCGGTGCCTGATTTTTATGGATTAACAATCCAGGAATCTCAGAAGCTGGCAAAGAAGAAAAAGTTGAAGATTGTTGTAAATGATTCTGTATATACCAAAATAGTACCAAGGGGGTGCGTGGTGGAGCAGAATCCGCTTACAGATCACAAGGTTAAGAAAAACAGGAGAGTTATTCTAACAATTAATGCCTTCAATCCGGAATTTGTAATAATGCCAGACCTGGTTGGACTATCTGCACGACAGGCCTATTCGATAATTGAGAGCACAGGGCTCGAGGCCGGGAATCCTGTTTACAGACCTGACCTGACAATAGATTTTGTACTTGATCAGCTCTATGAAGATGAGTCTATTGCCTCAGGAGATTCGATACAGAAGGGATCGGAAATTATACTGGTACTGGGAAAGGGTCTAAGCAGCAGAAGAACTCAGATTCCTGACCTGATCGGAAATAACCTGGAGAAGGCCAAGAGCAGAATACTGGGATCATCACTGATTGTGGGAACCTATAATTTTGATTCTACTGTTAAAACAGGTGAAGATTCGCTGAATGCCTTTGTATATAAACAAAATCCCGAATACGGCGAAGATGCTACCATTCAACTGGGGTCGGCAGTATATATATGGCTTTCTAACGACTCTACCCTGCTCCCGATAGATTCATTACTTATCGATTTATCCGATACACTCTTAATAGATATTACTCAGGGCACTGAGCTATGATTATATGAGCCGTAAAAATGTAATATCGTTAATAATACTTCAATTTCTCCTGCTTAATATCGCCAGGGGACAGGAGCTTGTTAGCGGATTACAGGTAATCAAAGAAATTCAGCATTTTTCGTCAGATAAGGCTTTTCTGAAGTCTAAAGGTCCTAGCGACACACTTGAACTGCCAATATTTGATGATTTCTCCAATTCGATTGTTTATCCCGACGATACTTTATGGTCGGATAACGAAGTGTACATAAACAGTACTCTTGCTATTGATCAGCCAAGCATTGGAGTGGCAACATTTGATGCTCTTAATAGCAGCGGGCTTCTTTACGAGCATGGATCGTCGATCAGGTTCGAAGCCGATCATCTAACATCAAACCCTATCAACCTGGAGGGCGACGCATCAGATAATTTTTACCTTAGCTTCCTGTATCAGCCCCAGGGCATTATGGACCCACCTGAACAGGGCGACAGCCTGACACTTGAATTTTATTCTACAGCAGATGAAGAATGGTATTCGATCTGGAGGGCCGCAGGCACAGAGGTGCACCCATTTAAGACTGTGATTCTCAAGATAGATGATCCGAAATTTACCAGTAAGGGTTTTAAGTTCAGGTTTACAAACTACGCTACTCTCAGTTCAACAATTAACGACCCTGGTATGATTGGTAATGCCGATCACTGGCATATAGACTATGTCTTTCTCGACCGTAACAGGAATCCGGCTGACACAGTATTAAGGGATGTGGCCTTCTCCTTACCCCTTAGATCTGTTCTCCTCAACTACGAATCTATGCCATGGGAACAATTCAAGCTAAGCTCCCTTGCCGAGATGGGAGATTCATTAAATGCCTGGATAATAAATAACGACAGTATTGAAAGAAATGTAACAAGGGAGCTTAACATTAAGGATATTTACCAGGGAGGAACTGTATACACCGGTACACCGGCTGCTAAAAATATTGATCCAGGAGAAAGCATAGACTTTGGAGCCCCTATTATTTACACCTATAATTCTGCATCTGCTGATACTGCCCTGTTTGAAATAAACATAAGTCTCACTACAGATTTTTTTGATAATAAAGTAAACGACACACTTAGCTACCTGCAGGTATTCAGGAACTACTATTCGGTTGACGATGGAAGTGCCGAAAACGGTTATGGCATAACCGCAAATAATTCAATGGCTGTATACAGGTACTTTACCCCCACGCCCGATACATTAAGGGCAGTAGATATTTGTTTCAACGACAGCTACCTCAATGCCAACCAGAGATATTTTGAACTTATCGTATTGAGCTCTGTTAATCAGACACCGGGCGATATAATATACAGTCAGGAAGAAGCAATGGTAGACCCCGGCGAAAGCATTAACGGTTTTATCACCTATCGCTTTGATGAGCCGGTAATTATCGACGATGAGTTTTTTATCGGATGGAGACAGGTATCAAGCACATATCTTAATGCCGGGCTGGATATGAATACACCACCCGGGGGCAGGCAGTACTACTATGTTAACGGGGAGTGGTTTGTATCACAGGTTGGAGGCAGCCTGATGATAAGGCCCATAGTCGGGAAGCCTCTGTTAACAACCGGGATTTATGATGTCTTCAATGAAACAAACGCCCTAAATATCTGGCCAAACCCTGTAAGTGATATTCTGCATATAGAGGATAATAAGCTGATTGGCAGGAGTAATCCAAGGATTAATATATATAATAGTGCTGGAAGCATCATATTATCGGAACAGTATTCCGAGGCCATAGACCTGTCACACTTATCGGGAGGCGCATATATCCTTGTTATTACACAGAACGGGAAGGTATATTCAAGGAATAAGTTTATTAAAAGCAGATAATAGCGTAATGGCAGAAGAATCATTGGATCAACAGGAACAGCAAGAACTATACGAACATTTCAGGTTTGAAACAGATCCAGGTCAGTCTGCCCTGCGAATTGATAAATTTCTGTTTAACAGGCTTGAAAGCACATCACGTACAAGGATACAGATTGCTGCAAACGCAGGCAATATACTGGTTGATGGAAAGGCCGTAAAACCAAATTATAAGGTTAAGCCAGGCGAAATAATTCAGATTGTACTCCCCCAGCCTCCAAGGGAAATTGAGCTTATTGCCGAAGATATACCTCTTGATATTGTCTACGAGGATGATGACGTAGTACTTGTAAACAAGAAGCCGGGAATGGTAGTTCATCCCGGGTATGGAAATTATACCGGAACACTGATAAATGCCCTTATGTGGCACTTTAAGGACCTGCCTTTGTTTAATACCGGCGAAGCACGCCCCGGGCTTGTTCACAGGATAGACAAAAACACATCAGGGCTGCTGGTAATTGCCAAAAATGAATTTGCTCTTAACCACCTGGCGCGACAATTTTTTGATCACTCCACAGGCAGAAAATATACTGCTATAATCTGGGGTACGCCAGAAAAAGATGAGGACACCATAATCTCAAATATAGGAAGGTCGCCAAAAGACCGCAAGGTGATGTATGTGTTTAAGGATGGTGAAGAGGGAAAGCATGCCGTTACTCATTACCGGGTATTGGAGCACCTGGGATACGTAAGTCTAGTAGAATGCCAGCTGGAAACGGGCAGGACACACCAGATAAGGATTCATATGAGTTCTATTAATCACCCCCTGTTTAACGATCCTGAATATGGTGGAGATAGAATAATCAAGGGTACTACATTTACCAAGTACCAGCAATTTGTAAGGAATTGCTTCAACCTGTTACCCCGTCAGGCTCTGCATGCCAGGTATCTCTCATTTGATCATCCTGTAACAGGTAAGAGAATGGAATTTGAAACCGACCTTCCTGACGATATGAAGGCTGTGATTCAGAAATGGAAAACCTATATAGCCGGCAGAGATGATATAGATTAAACTCTGTTTTATTATATTAGTAGTCAGTATTAATTTTTATTCTTTATGAGAAAGATTGCAGTTGTTGGTGGAGGAGATTCGTCGGAATTTGAAATATCTCTATTAAGTGCAGAGGCAGTCAGGGATGCACTTTCTGGCAACTATGAAACTTACCTGCTAAATATCAGAGGTCTGAACTGGTACTGGGAGGATGCAAGCGGCAGGGCTATTCCTGTTAACAAGGATAACTTTTCATTAAAACTCGATAATAAAACAATCAGGTTTGATGCTGTATTTAATGCTATTCACGGCAAGCCGGGAGAAAATGGCCAGTTACAGGGTTACCTGGATATGATTGGTATCCCCTATACAAGCTGTGATGCTTTTTGCTCAGCCCTTACCTTTAATAAGCATGCCTGCAAGCTTTTCCTGAAAGATTATGATATTCCAATGGCCCGGTCAGTAAAGATTTCGACAGGAGAAGAACCTGATATTGACTCTATCCTGGAACAAACAGGTCTGCCCTGCTTTGTTAAACCAAACGACAGCGGATCGAGTTTCGGTGTGTCGAAGGTTGTTAAGAAAGAAGAAATAGAGCAGGCCATTGCAGAAGCCTTCAAAGAAAGTAAGGACGTACTCGTTGAGTCTATACTAAATGGGGCAGAGGTCTGTTGCGGCGTTTTTAAATCAGCAGATAAGGAACATATTTTGCCAATAACAGAGATCAGAAGCAGTAATGAATTTTTCGACTTCGAAGCAAAATATAATCCGGAAAAGGTAGAAGAAATCACACCTGCCCCCATACCCGAAAAAGTATATATTGAAGTACAGAATCTTAGCTCAAGGATCTATGATATCCTGGGATGCAAGGGTCTTGTCAGAGTTGACTTTATTATTGTCGACAACAGGCCTTATTTCCTGGAAATAAACTCTGTTCCGGGAATGACAAAAGAAAGCATTATCCCTAAGCAAATTAATGCTTATGGGATAACACCTTCGTTATTTTATTCAGAAATTATCGAGAGTCTTTTTTAGTCTTCTTCATTAAATCGGTAAGAATCAATAGGATCGCAGGTACAAACAAGGTTCCTGTCGCCATATCCGTTATCAACCCTTCCAACTGCCGGCCAGAATTTATTCTCAATAACAGACTTAAGCGGGTACGCTGCCTTCTCCCTGCTATAAGGATGATTCCATTCACCCACTATAACAGACTCGGCTGTATGAGGTGCATTATGAAGTACATTATCCTCCTTATCTGCCTTACCTTCCTTCACTTCGTTAATCTCATCCCAGATTGCCGTCATAGCATCAATAAACCTGTCGAGCTCAGACAAGGGCTCACTCTCTGTTGGTTCAACCATCAAGGTTCCGTGTACAGGGAATGAAAGTGTCGGAGCATGGAATCCATAATCCATCAGCCTTTTGGCAATATCTGCCTCGTCAATGCCTGCATCATGCTTGAAGCTATGGCAGTTAAGTATCATCTCGTGCGCTACCCTGCCCTTTTCTCCGGTATATAAGATCTCAAATTTACCCTTCAGGGCAGATGCAAGATAGTTAGCAGTCAGGATAGCATATTTAGTAGCTTCAGTTAATCCGTCTCTTCCCAGCATCATAATATAAGCATGAGAGATCGTTAGGATTGAAGCAGAACCAAAGGGAGCTCCTGCCACTGCTGTAGTACCATGAGAACCACCGGTATCTACAACCGGGTGTGTTGGTAAAAATTCAGCCAGGTGGTCTGCTACCAGGATGGGACCCATTCCCGGGCCACCGCCTCCGTGTGGAATAGCAAATGTCTTATGCAGGTTAAGGTGACAAACATCAGCGCCAATCCTTCCCGGACTGGTTAATCCGACCTGGGCATTCATATTTGCTCCGTCCATATAAACCTGTCCTCCATTCTTATGAATGATTTCAGTCATCTCGATAATACCCTCCTCATACACCCCGTGGGTAGATGGATAGGTTATCATAACTGCCGATAGTTTATCCTTATTCTCTTCAGCTTTAGTCCTCAGGTCGTTAATATCAATATTACCATTCTCATCACACTCAACAACTACAACCTTCATTCCTGCCATTACTCCACTTGCTGGATTAGTACCATGAGCAGAAGATGGTATAAGTACCACATCCCTCCCGGCATCTCCCCTGCTGAGGTGATACTGCCTGATAACCATCAGCCCGGCATATTCACCCGCAGCACCTGAGTTTGGCTGAAATGAAACTGCAGAGAATCCGGTAATCTCCTTCAGAGCTTCTCCAAGCTCATCCATGATCTGGTAATAGCCCTCAGCCTGATCTTTCGGTACAAAAGGATGAATATTCCCAAACTCCGGCCAGCTAAGAGCGAACATTGATGAGGCCGGGTTCAGTTTCATGGTACATGAACCCAATGGAATCATACTCTGAGCCAGTGAGATATCTTTTCTCTCCAGCATCTTTATATATCTCATCATCGCTGTCTCGCTGCGATACCTGTTAAAGGCCTCCTGCTGAAGGAAGGTGGATGTACGCAAAAATTTCTTATCTATACAAACACAGTCGCAAATTTCCTTAACATTTACTGCTTTCTTCCCTGCTGCATCAGCAAATACAGCTATTATTTCGTTTATCTCTTTAATTGTTGTTATCTCATCGAGACTAAGCCTTACCTGGTTATTACCCGGGTATGCAAAATTAATACCTGCCTTCAAGGCGAGCTTCTTAACACTATCTGCCTTAACACCGGTCGGTAGTTCAATAGATAAGGTATCGAAGAACTGCTTGTTCAGAATTTTATATCCAAGATCTTCAAGTGCACTCTTCAGGGTACAGGTGCTCTGGAAAATATGATAAGCTATTCTTTTCAGACCGTCATAACCATGGTACTGAGCATACATACCTGACATGGTTGCCAGAAGGGCCTGGGCGGTACAGATATTTGATGTTGCTCTTTCTCTTTTAATATGCTGTTCCCTTGTCTGGAGGGCCATCCTGAGCGCCATTTTGTCATTTGAATCGACAGAAATACCAATAATACGACCTGGCATTGTTCTTTTAAGTTCCTGCCTTGTAGCAAAGTATCCGGCGTGAGGACCGCCAAAGCCCATAGGCAATCCGAACCTCTGATTGACACCAAATACAATATCAGCACCCCATTCTCCCGGAGGTGTAAGAAGCGCCAGACTCATCAGATCAGACCCGACGGCTACCAGGGCTTCTACATTATGAACTTTCTCAACAAACTCCTCATAGTACGGAAGATCACCATCAGCAGCAGGATACTGTACAAGGGCTCCAAAGAATGAATCATCAATACTTATGGTTCTGAAGTCGCCCGTAACTAATTCGATACCATGAGGCTCAGCTCTTGTAAGGATAACCTCAGCAGTCTGAGGGAAAATATTCTCGTCTATAAACATCTTTTTAATACCGGCCTTCGCTTTGGCCCTCGACCTTGAATTATACATCATTATCATTGCTTCTGCTCCCGCTGTCGCCTCATCCAGTAATGAAGCATTTGCCATCTCCATCCCTGTAAGCTCGCTCACCATAGTCTGGAAATTCAGCAGTGCTTCGAGTCTACCCTGCGATATTTCTGCCTGGTAAGGAGTATACGATGTATACCATGCCGGATTTTCAAGTACATTCCTTACAACAACTGATAATACTCCAGTACCATAGTATCCCATACCTATGAACGAACGATTCTGTACATTCTTTTTACCAAGACTACGAATATATCCAAGGTATTCGTTTTCATTCATTGCTTCAGGCAGAGCCAGAGGTTTATCAAGCATAATACTCTGAGGGACGGTCTCTTTAATCAGTTGATCTATTGAGCTTACACCAATAGTCTTCAACATACCGGGCAAATCCTTCTCGGTGGGTCCGTTATGTCGGTTTACAAATTTGTCAAAAGCCATTTCTTTAGATTTTATTTTATTAATTATTTTTTCAGATTGAATAGCAAAGAAAAAATGATCAGTTAAGATACGGATTATTTTCTTTTTCGAAGCCAATGGTTGTTTCATTTCCATGGCCCGGATATACAATCGTTTCACTCTTCAGCGTTAGTAGTTCTTTGTTAATACTCCTGATCAGGGTCTCATGATTTCCACCAGGCAGGTCTGAACGTCCTATACTGCCTTTAAATAGTGCATCGCCTGTAAAAACCACATGGTGGTCTTCAACATAATAGGCTATACTGCCTGCAGTATGCCCCGGAACCATAAGAGCTTTAAAGCTGATATCACCAAATTTGATCAGTTGATTCTTACTGATCAAAGTACCTATCATCGGGGGCTCATCCATCTTCATTCCGAACATCAAGGCATGATTTTGCGACGACATCCTGTTACTTTCCTCCTCTGCTGTGGCATGTGTCAATAAACCATATTCAGACAGCATCATTGCATTCCCGAAAATATGATCAAGGTGCATATGGGTATTAAGCAGGAGGGATGGCTTAAGCTTCCTCTCACTCAGGAATCCTTTAAGCTCGTTAAATTCCTCGGCATTATAACAGCCACAATCTATAATTGCACAATTACCTTTCTCATCGTCAATTACATAAGTATTAACTTCAATCGGTGAAAAAACCAGCCTTTCAATTCTCATATCTTCCTATTTACCGTTTACCACACCCGTCAATAGCGGTACGAATGCAAATAAACCATGATCACTTGTTTCAAATTCATCTTTATCCTTACGCACAACCAGTTTCATTACCTGGGTTTCTCTTCCTCCTACGGGTACAACAAGCCTGCCTCCGATCTTAAGTTGCTGGAGTAATATATCAGGTATTTCGGGCGCTGCTGCCGTAATCAATATTGCATCAAATGGTCCATAATTGGGCTTGCCTGCATAACCATCTCCAAAAAAGCAATGGCAGTCATATCCCATCTTTGCAAGTGTTTTTTGTGCTTTCTCATAGAGGCTTCTATGTCTCTCTATTGAAAACACCTTTGCTCCCATCTCCAATAAGACTGCCGCCTGGTAACCCGATCCTGTTCCGACTTCAAGAACCTTATCCCTTTCTTTTATACCAAGAAGGTCTGATTGAAAAGCCACCGTATATGGTTGTGATATTGTTTGTCCTGATGAAATTGGAAAAGCTTTATCCTGGTAGGCATGATGGAGGAAGGCATTATCCATAAACTGGTGACGCGGCACCCGGTTAATAGCCTCCAGTACCATATCATTATCAATCCCTTTCTTACGAAGACCATCTACCAGCTTCTGTCGTCTTCCCCGGGCCTCAAAATTATCATAAGATGCTTCCATTTATCCCTTTTCTTGCAAGCAAAAATAACAAAAGGAATTGATCTTGGAAGAGACTCCGCATGCCCTTAAACAGAATTATATAATTTTTATAGCCCGAAGCACTAAGTTTAAAATGTAATTTATAATTTTATTAATATTATTTATCAACCGATACAGCTATGAAATTTGCAGTTATACTTTCAGGATGTGGTGTTTTTGACGGAGCAGAGATACACGAATCTACGCTTACTCTGCTGGCTATTGCCAGGAGCGGTGGAAGCTATAAAATATTTGCGCCTGATGTAAAACAGCATCATGTAATTAACCATATCAGTGGAGAGGAGATGGATGAAACCAGGAATGTGCTGGTTGAATCTGCAAGAATTGCCAGGGGAGATATCCAAACTCTTGACGCTTATAAGGCTGATGATTTTGATGCCCTCATTCTACCCGGGGGATTTGGTGTCGCGAAAAATCTATGCACCTATGCTTTTGACGGACCGGAATTTACTGTCGACAAAGTCATCAGCAAGATAATTAAGGAAACACATGCGGCAGCTAAACCTATCGGGGCCCTGTGCATTGCACCTGTACTGATAACAAAAATACTGGGTGATGTTGATGTAACAATAGGCGGTGATGAGACAACAGCGGGCCATATCGAAGAGATGGGAGGTGTTCATATCCCGGCCTCAAATGGCGAGATTGTTATTGATATAAAGAACCGGGTAGTTACCAACCCCTGCTATATGAACGACGCTTCGATAACGGACATTGCTGATGGAGCTGAAAATGTTGTAAAGGCCCTGATCGAACTTTTTGAAGAAGCAAAGGGCTAAGAGCTAAGAGGTAAGGGCATAGAGCGAAGATTTGTCTTACCCCTTTGCTCTTAGCTCTTTGCTCTTTGCTTCTTACAGACTGCCGGCTTCCAATTCGTAAATAATCTTTTCGATAAGATAATCTTCTCCTTCGCCATCGTACCTGTCCTTCAGGTTTGTTCCAAATATTCTGGCAATACTCTGCCAGAAAACAGCAGATACTGAACTCCTGTACTCTTTAATTAGCTCGTATCCCGTATTCTGCGTTTCACGGTCAACCAGCTTAATTAATATTTTGCCCTGGGTAATAGTCATCTGCCTCATATCATCTTCATACTCATCAAAAACAGATTTTTCAAAATCCTTTATAAATTTCCTTCGGTCCCTGTCATTTTCTATCAACATCAGGGTATCATTCACCTCGTTTATGCTCTCTCTCACGAGTAAAGCATAAGGATAAACCTTCTTCACATTATAGACCAGCCTTCTGTGCCTCCACCATTGAAACCTGCCTTTAATGCCCATTCGTCTTATAACATTTACTTCATCCAGTTCAATTTCAGGCATAGTTTCGCCTGCCCGCTCTACATTCTCAAGAAGATAGAATTTGTCAGGCAGACTGTCCTTATCAATTTTGGTAGTATCCTGCCCGCGAAGAATCCCGACAAATACTACAAGAAACAATATGATAAGCCTGTACTTCATTAAGCAATTTTGTATAAAAGTAGTTAATTCTCGGGTCTGTTAATTGAGAAATATCAAGACAATTTTTAAAACAACCGGAATAATTACATCAAAAAGTATTCCGCAATTACACAGGGGAAAAAAGAAATTTTATATTTATGTCTTCAAAATATTATTTAACAGCTATGAGCAACCTGAAAGTAGTATTGAAAAAATTCCCGAGAGTATTCTGGATCTCAAATATTATGGAGGTATTTGAGAGATGGGCATGGTATGGATTCTACAATGCCTTTGCGCTTTATCTTACCTTATCTAAAGATACAGGTGCCCTGGGTTTTACACAGGTACAAAAGGGGGTAATAATCGGAACGGGATCGATGCTGCTGTACTTTTTGCCAATTATTACCGGTGCAATTGCCGACAGAATAGGCTATAAAAAGGTCCTTATATTATCATATGCATCATATATTGCCGGATTCTTTATGGTGGGCACCTTCGAATCATACCCGATGGTTTTTGCTGCCTATATATTTCTGGCTATTGCAGGAGCCCTGTTTAAGCCTGTTATTTCGGGTATGATTGCCAAAACCACGAACGACGAAAATGCATCTGTAGGCTTTGGGATATTCTATATGATGGTAAATATAGGTGGATTTATAGGGCCTTTTATCGCCGGATTCCTTTATAAGATAGACTGGAACCTGGTATTCCTGATGTCGATAATTGTAATCGCCATCAACTATATCTTCGTATTTTTCTTTTTTAAGGAACCTGACAGGGAAAAAACAGACGAGAAATTTATCGATAGCATAGGCATCGCTTTCAGGAATATATTGACCACACTGAGTAACTGGAAATATGTCCTTTTCCTCATGATAATGGGAATATTCTGGGCAGCATTTAATCAGCTATATTACTCCTTCCCTATCTTTCTCGACCAATGGGTTGATATGGATAGGCTAAGTGCTGCACTGGGTCTTTCAGAAGGAACCATCACCGCGCCTACTGTAACAAGTATAAATGCTTTCTATATTATTGTGCTACAGATGTTTGTCTCGTCGGTAAGTGCAAAATACAGACCTCTTCAATCGATGATGACAGGCATACTTATACTGGCAATTGGACTGATGGGGATGTTTCTTACAAGAAACCCTTATATTATGCTAGTCGGTGCCCTGATTTTTGCGATTGGAGAAATGGCATCATCTCCCAAGTTCAATGAGTATGTTGGCCGGATAGCCCCACCCGATAAGAAAGCACTCTATATGGGTACTGTATTCCTGGCAATAGCAATCGGACATTTTCTCGCCGGCTGGCTATCGGGTAAACCATTTGAATTGCTTGCAGATAAATACCATCTCCTTTCAAAGGCTGTCGCAGAAAAGGGCTTCGATATACCTGCCATCTCAGATCAGTTTACTCAGGCTCAATATCTTGAGAGGGCACAGGAGCTATTCGGTATGAACGGTAAAGAATTAACACAATATTTATGGGATAATTATCATCCCTCCAATATATGGATTCTGTTCTCGGGCGTGGCTGCAACGGCCAGTGTCCTGCTCCTCCTATATGATAAGTTTATACTTAAGGGCCTGTCAAACAAGGTCAGTTAATAATCTATTATAATTTAACATAAAGCATTCAATCAGTTTACCTTAAAATAATAATGGAACTTTTTTATTCTGCCCCGGTCTAAGTTATTAGAACCAAACTTTGCAGAAATGAAAAAGTCTATTATCCTATTATTTACGATCCCCCTTGCCTGCATAAGCATCCTTGCTCAGAACAGAGCTCCTGAAGGTAATGCATTTATGCCCGCACATCTATTCCAGGATCTGGATCAATAAAAAACCTGGTATATTCTCCCTCATTCAGAGCAGCCTGGACGGTGCTTACTGATGATGTATTGAGTGAACCGGTCAAACTCCTCACAAGCGTACCTATAGCAGAAGAACTTAACCTCTATCCCTATGACCCGGGTGATTATTCGGATGATTGGATCATAGCAGCCGTATTTATAGAAAAAGGTATGTTTAAAAAAATTAATCGTGAAACGATTGAACGGTATAATACTGAAGCTCCCTGGCTTGATGATATAAAGAGCGAAAAAGAAGGTATCCTGTGCTATTCTTACCTTAAATTTGAAGCCCTCTTTAATGAGACCTTTGAAGAATTAAAATGGACCTGTAATTTTTCAGGCATATTAAATGATATTGAATGTTTTGGGGTGTCTAAGGGTGAAAGCAAAAAGAAAGAACAGATCAGAAAGCAGGTATCCATCCTTGATTACAGGAATCCGGATGATTTCATATTAAGAATTGTACCTTCTGATCCTGAATATGAGATACTTATAACTGAAACACAACCAGAAGAGAACCTTTCTGAAACCCTTGACCAGATCGATAGAAGAATAGAAGAATGTGTTCCTGATTACCTTGGAGCCAGCGATGAGCTAATAATCCCAAAAGTAAATTTAGAAGTAAGCTGTATTTACCGGGACCTTATAAATAAATACCTGATAAACACTGGCTTTGAGAGATACTTTATCGCCGCCGCAACCAATGGGGTAAGTTTCTCGCTCAACCAGACAGGAGCAAAGGCTGAAGTAAGTGGAAAAGTATTGTTAAAAAAGGGACCTGTTCCCCGGATTTATGCCATCGATAATCCCTTTATAATAACTATTAGAAAAAGGGTTCGTCAGAACCACTCATATTTGTCAGGGTTGTCGATAATTCATACCTGACCCTATGTGAAAAGAATTGATTAATTTTATTGAAGGTGAATATACACTTCTTCAGCACTGATGAAAGACCTAAAAGATCCGGATATATTACTTGTAAGAAGAATCCAGGACGATCCTTCGAAAGATTCCTTCGAGATACTATATGACAGGTACTCAAAAAGAGTCTACAACTTCTGTCTTAACTTCCTTGGAGATGACGAAGATGCCAAAGATTGCACTCAGGAAATATTTATTAAAGTATTCAGATCTATCAGGGGATTCAGGTTTGGATCCACATTCCGTACCTGGCTATATAAAATAATGATTAACAGCTGTAACGATTTTTATAGAATTAAAATGAAGCATAAGACAATAAATGAGTCTAATCTACTGTCAGCAGCGAAATCACACGAAGAAGCTGTTACATCGCTACTTACGACGAAACAGGCTATGGAGGCTTTTTATGATGCTCTGAAAAACATGAAATCAAAAGCCAGGACTATACTCATACTCAGGGATATTGAAGGAAGATCTTATGAGGAGATCTCCTCTGTTTTAGGATGCAAACCAGGAACCGTAAGGTCAAGGCTGGCAAGAGCCAGAATGACTATTGCTGAACTACTAAAGGATTACCGGGATGAAATGTAAAAATATTGAAATACTACTTTCAGATATGCTTGAGGGAAAACTGGATGATGCAAGCGTAAAAGAAGTATATGATCATATTGATAAATGCCCGGATTGCAGAAATAAGTTTGAAAAGCTTCAAAACTACAAGAATCTGGTATCTAAAATTGAAAGCGTGGATGTACCCGACGACCTGAAGACTTCTATCTGGGAATCACTGGATAAAGAAAATCAAAAAACTCCATCTTCCTCCCCCCGGGTATTAAGCCCCACACACGGTATCATAATAGCTACTCTGGCAGCATCAGTACTATTACTGCTTACTCTCAAACCTTTCTCCCCGGGATTATTGATAATAGACTCCTCATATTCTTTTATAGTTGAAAAGAAAGGAAAAGGCCCGGGAGAAAACAGGACTTATACTGAGGGTTCAGACACGAGAATTGACAGGTTACTTTTACTTGCCGACAGTGCAGGTGTTAATGAAGCCGAGCCATTTGTCAATAAGAAAAGCGGCAGAATAGATTATATTAAACTCAGAATACCGACAGATAATTACTTAGTATTTCGTGATCTGTACAATAATGAGCCTGGCGCAGATTCTCTTCTTCCATTAAGTGGTGATTACAAAAGGAAACATATTGTATTACGGTATATACCTGGGCGGAGGTTTATAACAGGCGACTTTAACGGGGACAGCTATATTGACTTTGGAGTATATTTTGACAGGGGGAAGTACCCCGGCAGGATATTTATTTCGCTTAATGATAGTAGTGGCAATTTCTTACCCCACAGGCAGATAAATATCAATAATGAGAAAATATATCTTGATGATGGTGATAATATAATCTCGGGCGATTTCAATGGTGACGGATACGATGACCTGATGGTTAGATCTCAAAACAGCCCTGAAGCATCTAATCTTGCCTTTTATATAAATATGGGTCAGGGTGAATTCGAAAAAGAAATTTGAATTTATCCCCACCGACTCAATTTTAACCCAGGACATCTGGAATAAATTCCTTGCCGGCGATATCGATGGAGATGGTTTCGATGATCTGGTAGTGGTGTATTATAAAGGTAAACTAAAAGGTCGTTTTATAGTTGCTCTAAATAAACAGGATGGTAGTTTTAAACCTCCCTACTTAATGAATACCTGTTTTGGCGGGATGAAAGACAATGAAAAATTCTCTCCCCTTCTAATGGATATTAATGGAGATGGATTATCTGACCCTGGCATTTACTGGCAGTCGGGTGAAAGAGATGCCTACTGGTATTTTATACATAATAATCCGAAGGAAGATGGGACAAAGGAGTTTTATGCAGGATTTGGTAAAGGGCATATGGCTTTTATGGGAAATTATCTTCCCTATACCGGTGATGCCAATGCAGATGGATATGATGAGTTATTAGTTAAGCTTGGAACAAGTGATGAAGTTGCCGATTGGTATCTTATGCTTAACAGGCACGACAGCACTTTTGCCATGGGTAAACCAATACTGTTTGATGGGAAACCTGATCTGATGATAAGATAATAGTTCCCCGGCTTTAAGAGCCGGATGAGATACATTATATTTGTACTTTATTAATGTACAATAACTCACCCCTGATATGTATAAATATCTGTTTGGCCCTGTTCCTTCAAGGCGACTGGGAATGTCGCTTGGTGTAGACCTGGTGCCAAAAAAAGTCTGCTCCCTTGATTGTGTCTATTGCGAAGTCGGGAAAACAAGCCTGCTATCTACAGAGAGGAAGGAATATGTTCCGTACCAGAAGGTAAAAGATGAACTTGATAACTACTTTATAAATAACCCCGATCCGGATTATATAACCTTTTCAGGTTCAGGAGAACCTACCCTTAACTCCAGGATAGGAGATGTTATAAAATATTTAAAAGAAATAAAACCTGCCATACCAATTGCCGTTCTCACAAACGGGACACTGCTATCCAATAAACAGCTAAGATCTGAGTTAATGGCTGCCGATCTCGTACTCCCTTCTGTTGACGCAGTATCTGACGAGGTATTTGAAAAAATAAACCGTCCTGCAGCCGAACTTGATGCAAGCACTTATATAAACGGACTGATTGATTTCAGCAATGAGTTTAAAGGGAAAATATGGCTTGAGGTCTTTATACTACCAGGATATAACGACAGCAAAGAAGAGCTTCAAAAAATTAAAGAGACAATATTGAAGATTAAACCCACATCTATTCAACTTAATACACTTGATCGACCGGGCACTGTTGCTGACCTGGTAAAGGCTCCGCTGAAACAGCTCGAGAAGATTAAAGAGGAATGGGGCATGGATAATGTTGAGATTATTGCAGCTGCACCGGTGCGCAAAAACATTAAATCTTACAGGAGTGATACCGAATCTGCCATACTTGAAACTATTGACAGGAGACCCTGTACACTTCAAGACCTATCCGAAATCCTTGGTTTACACTTAAGCGAAATAAACAAGTACCTGGATGTTCTGGAGGCAGAAGGAAGGGTTGAATCAACCCGGCAGGACAGAGGCTTATTTTACAGGATAAAGGAAAGCTAACTTACCTCTTAAACACTATTCTTATCTTAATTGATTCTTCAACAATACCAGAGTCTCGGATAGCGGGCACCCAGGGAGGGCCTTCTTTTACGAGCCTGATAGCCTCATCGGAAAATACACTGGAAGTACTTTTCAGAACATCAATTTTTTCGATATTACCGGCTGTGCCGATAGTTATTTTTAGTTTTACAAGCTCCCTGTCTGTATCGGTCCATCCTGCAGGAAAAATCTGATCTGTATCAATATATTCTTTAAAGGCCTTCATTCCACCCATAGGCAAAGGATCACGGTCACCAACAGCCTCCTCTCCTCCTGTTGCTTCGGTCGCTACAATTTCTGTATCTTCATCAACCATGGTAACTTCAGCCTTTCTAAGACCTGCAACTTCTCCAACGGCCTCTTCCCTGGCGCTTACAGGAGCGACAGGATCCGTAAGCTTCTTTGCTGACTTGCTTGTTGTAACATTTCTTTCTTCGGCTTTAGCTACCTCTAGGCCTCCTGTAATAGCCTGCTCTTCTGCTATTTCACGTGTTGGCTTTGCAATCTTAGCAGGCTCAGGGCTTACAGCTGTATCTATGGCAACTGCTTTATTATCCAGAACCTGATCAAGCATTAAAAGCTCCTTCTCCTGATTCTGTTCAGCTTCCTCGCGGATAGACAGAGATACTTCTTCTGCTTCACTTATTGCCGTTATATCCTCCTCTTCTATTGTTTCATCCGGGGTTTCAACAGGAGAGCTAAGTGATTTATAATCAAAAACGGTATCTTTCTTTGCCGATATATTATCTGATACCATCATTGATGGTTTTTTAAGCTCACTCACCAGAAATAATGATGAAATAGCCATCAGTACTACTACTGCCGCAGCAATACGATAATAGATTGGTGTTCTCCTGTAAACTCTTTGCTTCAGTCGCTTATTAAGAGAGTTAAAATCTTTTTCAAGATCATCTGCAGGTAGATTGCCAAGACCTTCAAGGGCATCCGCTAAAAAAGGATCACCCTGAAGTTTCTTCTCAAAGCTGTTCCTTTCACTATCAGTCATGACACCATCAAGGTATCGCCTGATCTCCTTCATTCTTTCATCTCTATTTAAATATTTCTCACCCATTAGCTGACTCAAGACATATTTTTAAATTTCTTTTCGCATTCTGAAGATGTGATTTAACCTTTGGTTCTTCAATCTTCAGTTTATCAGCAATCTCACGATAACATCTGTTCTCGTAATAAAAAAGCATTATACATTTCATCTGCTCCTCTTTCAGTTTCTTAATACAATCCTCAAGGGCCTTATCACTTATTCCATTCTCCTTATCAATAGGATGCAGTTCATAGACATTTTCCATAAAAGAACTTTCATCCTTAAGCAAACTGTCTCTTCTTTTCCTGTTATTTCCGACAACCCTTAATTGCATCAGGCAGTAATTTTTTGTCAGTACATAGAGCCATGACTTAAAATTTTCAACTTTGTGCTTATCAAGTTCTATTATTAGTTTCTCAAAAATAGACATTACAGCATCCTGAGACTCATCCCTGTCCTTTAGATACTTAAGACACACTCCGTAAACCAGGTGCATATATTTTTCAAATAATATACCCAGAAATTTAAGATCCCCCGTAGCACGATACTTATCTAATAGACTTAGATCGGCAACATTATTTTCTTCTATTCCGGATATATCCAGCGGCATAATAGACGCTTACTAATTATGTGATTATCAAGAATAAAGATAGCATAAACAAAAAAATTTAAAAAAATATTTATGGAATTGTCCCCATCCCTGCATCCTGATAACAGAAAGTTTAATTAAAAACCGGAAATCATGAAAAAATCAATTTTAACAATTTTAATAGCAATCTTCTCGACAGCCCTGATAATGGGAGTTGAATACAGGGAAATAAAAGGCAATGTTACTGACGAACAGGGTAAACCAATACCAGGTGTAACAGTTAAGGTGAAAGGTACTCCCAGGAGTACTGTAACCAATATTAACGGATATTATACCATTCGTATTTCAGAAAAAGACAGGGTGCTCGAGTTTGCCCGCATAGGTAGACAAAGCGAATCTGTAAAGATCGGAAGCAAATCTGTAATTAATGTAATAATGAAAGACATTATTATGCTACTTGACGAAGAAGAGATTTCAGCCGCTGAGCTTATCAGAACAAAACCTGGTTTGCCTGACAGGGCAGGAAGAGAGTCAAAAAAGATTACATCATACGACTATGTTGGAGGAGTAAGATATGCACAGGCTACATATGGTGAAGCCTACCAGCAGAACTTCAATACCGAAGGATATGCAACAATCCATGAAAACGGATATAAAAGCGTTTATAATAATCCTCTGTCAACTTTTTCAATAGATGTTGACCGTGCCAGTTACGCAAATGTTCGAAGGTTCCTTAACCAGGGTACACGTCCTCCGATTGATGCGGTAAGAATTGAAGAAATGGTAAATTACTTTAAGTACGACTACCCTGAGCCAGAGGGAGAACATCCATTCTCTGTATATACAGAAGTATCAAACTGTCCGTGGAATGAAGAGCACTACCTGATGCATATAGGACTTAAAGGAGTAGAAATTGATAAAACGGAGCTTCCTCCATCTAATCTGGTCTTTTTACTTGATGTATCAGGATCGATGAACAGCCCCAATAAGCTTCCGCTGCTTAAATCAGCTTTTACCATGCTTGTAAATGAACTGAGACCTCAGGACAGGGTAGCGATAGTAGTATATGCCGGGGCAGCAGGACTTGTTCTTGAATCAACACCGGGCAACCGTAAGGAAGAGATTCTTGCGGCTATCGAACGCCTCGAGGCAGGTGGTTCTACTGCAGGTGGTGCAGGTCTGAACCTGGCATACAAGGTAGCCATGGAAAATTTCTCCAGTGAGGGGAATAACAGGATTATTCTGGCTACAGATGGAGATTTTAATATAGGATCTTCCAGTAATGCTGAGATGGAGCGTCTTATTGAAAAGAAGCGTGAGCAGGGAGTATTTATAACTGTCCTGGGCTTTGGTATGGGCAACTATAAAGATGATAAGATGGAGATAATAGCAGATAAAGGAAACGGCAACTATGCTTATATAGATAATATCCAGGAAGCCAGGAAAGTACTTGTTGGTGAATTTGGAGGTACATTATTTACCATAGCAAAAGATGTAAAATTCCAGATCGAGTTTAATCCTGCCCGTATAAAATCATACAGGCTGATAGGTTACGAAAACAGGTTACTGAACGATGAAGATTTTAATGATGACAAAAAGGACGCGGGAGAAATGGGTGCAGGTCATACCGTAACTGCACTGTATGAACTTGTTCCGGTTGACGCTGATACCGGCATTCCTTCAATAGACCCCTTAAAGTATCAACCAGAGAGAAACAGGAATAAGAAAACAATTAATACCAGCGAAGAACTCCTCTCAATTAAACTAAGGTATAAGCAACCGGATGGAATAAGGAGTACTCTGATGGAGAAAGCTTTTGCAGGTCCCCTTGTGGATTTTGATAAAGCATCGAAGAACCTTAGATTTTCTGCCGCTGTTGCAGGTTTTGGAATGATCCTCAGAGATTCTGAATTTATAGGCGACTATAGCATCGACAACATAATTGAAATAGCCTTAAGCTCAAAGGGTGATGATGAAGAAGGATACAGATCTGAGTTTATAAGGCTGGCAAAGACCGCCAGGGATATGTATTTTGCACAGAAATAAAGACGAAAGACGAAAGACGAAGGACCAAAGGTTAATTCAATTGGTCCTTTTTACGTTTCCCTTTGTCTTTTGTCTTTTCTGCCTTCACTTTTAAAAGGCATGTGCTTTTTGGCATGTTTGCCTGATCTTCATACATCTTTATTATCTTGGGTGACTTTATAGGAAAATAAACTTCATAGAAATGTATGAAACTTTATCACAGATAGATGATATCCGACTCAATTTCAGTGCTGGCGGACTTCTTTATATGAATATAACGCTGGCGGTAATCATGTTTGGTGTGGCACTGGATATTAAAACTGAACAATTCAAACATATATTCTTAAACCCTAAATCGGCTCTTCTCGGAATAGGGTCTCAATTCATACTTCTCCCGGCTCTTACTTTTGGACTTGTCCTGATCCTAAAACCTCCGCCATCTATTGCAATGGGTATGATTCTTATTTCAGCATGTCCCGGGGGCAATATTTCCAACTTTATATCTTCTCTGGCCCGGGCAAATGTAGCCCTCTCGGTAAGTCTGACTGCATTTGCAACTATCTCAGCAACAGTTCTAACTCCACTTAATTTTGCCATATGGGGAGGAGCGTATGTAAAATACCAGGAGGCAGCAGCAACCTTAAATATACCTATCAGAATTGATCCTTTTGAGATGGCCAAGATCGTATTTATCTTATTAGGAATTCCACTAATCTCAGGGATGATCTTTGCAAAGAAGTTTCCAAAAACGACAGCCAAAATTCTGAAGCCCGCAAAAATTGTCTCTATTATTCTCTATATGACCTTCATCCTGGGAGCTCTTTGGGCAAACCTTGAATTTATGCCGGGCTATATCCTCCCAATAGCTGTTATAGTCCTGTTTCTTAATAGCCAGACTCTTCTTACAGGGTACCTGGTAGGTACTTTTGCAAGAGTTTCGAGGGCTGACAGAAGAACATTAAGCATTGAAACAGGGATTCAAAACTCGGGGCTGGCTCTTGTTTTAATCTTTAACCCCAAACTTTTTGGAGCCAATGGAGGAATGGCTTTTATGGCTGCATGGTGGGGAATATGGCAAATGGTGTCAGGAATAGGGATAGCAATAATCCTGAGCAAAATATCTCTGTCCAAAAAGAAATAATATTCAATCTATAAGGTTTTACAGCCCGTATAAGCGACTAAAAGAAATAATATATAGCTATTAAACCCCTGAGGTTCGATACCGGGATAGTAGAATCGGGAATATAAAATTCATCAAAATCTGAACCATAGGCTGCACGGGTATATTCAATCTCGAAAGCAATTCTTGTACTATTCGAGTTGAATATTACTCTTGGTGAAACCCTTACAAGGTTATCTATATCGGTTCCCAGTCCAAAAACATCTCCGCCCGGATCCATAGTATCTTTTGTTCCCAGGTTCTTCAACACACCGCCAAAGATGCCAACCTGGACCTTCCCATTAGTATGAATCTCGCCCCAGAATGTCATGCTGGTAAGCGGAGTATAACTTTGCTCTCCTGTTAAAGGATCTACAATATCCTTAACCGCAAAACCGCTTATGCCAAGTACATCTGCTATATTTTCTCCATAGCGTGCTTCAAGCTTAAATGTAACAGGTTTAGTAGTTAATTTTGTGAATCCAATCGCTGTCAGTCCGCCAACCTTTTCTTTAACACTGTAAACCTGATCAGGTGCTACTTCGCTTTCAAGTCTTGGAACGAGTGTCTTATATGCCAGTCCGCCGCCAATTACAAAAGCGCTTCCTTTCTCGCTATCACTTAAGTTGACCTGAGCCTGAAAATGAAAATCAGGAACAGCCGAATTTCTGAGATATTCTGACGAAACACCATTAGCTCCTCTGGAGGTATAATCTCTCTGGGATAAGGCTGCCAGGGTAAATTTAAGATCTCCCTTTGTATAGCTGGCTCTTATCTGGGGATTGCGGGCAAAAGACTGAAGAGGTGTTCCTGTATTAAAGGAAACTGTCCCCGGAAAACAATCTGTTACAAAGAGTGGATTCCAGTACTGTCCTGCCAGCAGCTCCAGGTTGGTCCAGTTCAGTTTTACAAATGCATGCCTCATCCTTACCAGGTTAATATTATCATTTGCCTGGGCAAAGAAGTCAACCTCGATTACACCCGATGTCTTTGCACCGAAAGCATCAGGACCTGTTATACTACCCTTTAAACGCGACTGAATAGCCAGCATATTAAAGTTTGTCCTGGCATTAATATCCAGACCATCCTCATCGAGTAGTTCAGCCGAAGGCCATAAAAGGAAATGACCTTCTCTTGCAGCAACGGTCTGCCTGGAGTCGAGGAAGAAATCGTTTTTTACGAAACCTGAGAACTTAATCCCGAATTTTTGCTCTTCCTGGGCAAATAGCCCCGTAAATATCATAATAGCAACAAATGCAACAATAAGTCTTTTCATATTCTCAATCTTTTAATCTTTTAATCTTCTGATCTTATAATCTTATTATTCATCATTATCCCTATCCGGGGGAAATAGTTTTTGTAATATGTTTCTCTTTTTTAAAGGATGGCCCAGGAGTATGTTAATATTATTCTCAGCATCAAGGTTTCTGTCCCAGAGCTCAAGGGCCTTTTCATATTGACGAATTGCACTCTCAAATTCTCCCCGCTGTCTGTAAATAACACCAAGATTAGTATAGCAAACCGACAATCTTCTGCCAGACTCAGCTATAGTCTTGTATATCTCCTTTGCCCTGGCGTCAATTATATCCGGAATCATATCTCTGTAAAAAAGATCTATACCGGCATCTATCCCGGGTTTAATAAGCTCTCTGATCTGATCTTGATCCATATCTTCATAAAGATAGATCCATTCATTATATATGCCAATCGCATAATTAATATTTGATTCAGCCATATTAATAAGCGAATCTTCGGAGAAGCCATAATAAGGATTATCTGCTTTATCAATTGAGTCTGAATAAAGGGCTATGGTTAATTGAATAGCTCCTCTATTGTTGTATAAAACTCCCATTTCATAAGCATGCGAATAATCAGAACTCGCTGAATATATACTCTCAATTGAATCGAGCAGCGCAATGACCCTGAAATAATCGCCAGAAGCAGCATAATCGTTATACTTTGAGTACAGAACTCTTGCCTCCTTAATTCGGGGGTCAACAGCTGCATCCTGATGGCGATAGTAGGTTAGTGCAATAAATATCCCAATTATAACAAGGGCAAGCATAATCAATATGAGTGCCCTTGTTGCTCTATTTTGAAGAAAATTCATTAACTGTGAACCTTTTCTATCAGGAATTTTCTTATTTCGATTGGTGTCTCCTTAGTCATTTTAGAGACTATAATATTTGCAATTATTGCAAGAGGTGCTCCTATCCATGCAAAATACCACGCTCCGAGCCAGTATGAAATAAAATCATATGCTGGCAACTGTAAACCTGTTTTTTCTGCAATAAAGTATGTAATTGCTATTACCGAAACTGATCCTCCAACAATTAGTCCAGCTATTGCACCTTGCTTATTTGATCCGCTCCACCATATTCCAAGTAAGAATAATGGGAAGATAGTACAACCGGCAAGTGAGAATGCAACTGCTACTAACTGGGCAATAAGGGCAAAATTCTGCAGGGCCAGTAGTGTAACAATAATAGCCATAAGAACTGTAGCAAGCCTTGCATATAATAATTGTCTCCTTGGAGTTGCATCAGGGTTAATTACTTTAACATACAGGTCGTGGGCAAATGCCGATGAACCTGCAACAAGCAGTCCAGATACAGTGGAAAATGCTGCAGAAACGCCTCCTGCCGATAAAAATCCTACAATAAGCGGATGTATATCTCCAAGCTGAGCTGTATAAACAACTATCGCATCTTTGGCCAGAGCACCTACCTCAGGGTTTGCAGACAGAATTTTACCGAAGGCAGCATATGCGGGTGCACTCCAGTAAAGGATGCAGATAAAGAACAGACCCCACACAACCGACCATCTTGCATCTCTTGCCTTAGGTACCACGTAGAATCTCTGGATAACATGAGGTAATCCGGCTGTACCAATCATAAGTGAAAATGCAATGGCCATCCACTGGAAAAAAGTTTGTCCTGTGGGTGGATCCCAGGGCATAGCAAACTCAGGGGAAGGAACAATAGCATAATCATGCCCAAGTGAATTTATTAGTTCTTTAGTCTCATTTATTGGTAAGCCTGCCACAACATCCGACACAACCGATCCATATCCTATCTGGGGCAGAAGCCAGAAATAGTCGAACTTGGCAGTCAGAATAAATAGTGGTATCAGGAAGGATATAATAATAATAATATACTGTATCTGCATATTTTTAGTAACACCAAGCATACCTGATATAAGAGTGTACGACAGTACTACAAGACCGCCGATTATAACGGCCCATGTGTAATCTATACCCATCACCCATTTAAACATAAGACCTATTCCACCAAACTGTCCTACACACTATGCGATTGATATCAGGATTGCTATAATAGCTCCGACTGCTCTTAGTCCTGTGGAGTAATACCTGTCGCCAATAAAATCTGCAGCCGTATACTTCCCATATTTTCGAATCTGGCCGGCCATTAGAATAAGCAGAAGCACATAGCCCCCTGTCCATCCAACCACATAAGCCAATCCATGATAACCCGATCCATACATCAGAGC
The DNA here is from genome assembly GCA_942491535.1 of uncultured Marinilabiliaceae bacterium. Classification (GTDB taxonomy): domain Bacteria; phylum Bacteroidota; class Bacteroidia; order Bacteroidales; family VadinHA17; genus JAUVKT01. The sequence continues at coordinate 14,851 of CALOBV010000027.1, read as the reverse complement.
AGCCATACCCAGGAAAGATGCAGCACTCATCCAGTTAGATGCAATTGCCATACCTGACCCAACCTTTGAAATACCTCTTCCTGCGGCGTAGAAATCATTTGTGTCTTTAGCCCTGAAAAATATTCCAACCAGAACAAAAAGAACAAGGATAGTAATAAGAATAATTGCGGGACCGACCTTAAAACTGCCTTCCAGTTGTGTTGCTGCATTGGCCGCTGAAGCCAGAGCAGGTATTGACAATAATATAATAGGTAAAATTATTTTCTTCATTTCCGGAATTTTTTTAGTGATTAGTCTTCTATACTATATTTCTTATTAAACATGTCTGTCCTTATGCAATATAGCCAGCAGAGGCCTACAAAAAGGACCAGCAGAAATACAGCGGTATAGAAATAGTGGAATGGAAAACCAAGAAATTTTGTATCGGTCAGAACCGACCTGTTATGAATCAGGTAGAGGTTCATTGCCTCCTCAAAAACTACTATGTTTTCATCACTAAAAGATTCCATCATGGAAGCTTTCATTTCAAGCGGGGCAATCTTCCCACGTATGTCATCAGAGCTTAATCCAAAGATTTCACTCAGAAGGGTCATAAGTGCTTTTTTGCCCTCAATATATTCTTCGTCAGATATATTCTCGGTAATAGCAGATAGTTCTTCAAATTCGCTTACTGCCGATAGAAGAACAGGCTTTTGTGTACTATCAGCAAGCGACCAGGCTATCCAGCTTACTGCGTTATCAAGTGCAAGCCTGTGATTTGATGCAATAGATGCTTTGCCCAGTACAGAAAGGCTTGATCGACCAACAGCGAGGAGTCTGTCACTACTGACATCACCTCCTTTTATAGCCTCCCAGTTAGATTCGTAATTAATAAATGCCTGCTCAGGCACTGGTTTCTCCATAATCTTTAATAAGATCTGGAAACCAAATATTGCGACAGCCCATATCAAAACAAATTGAACAACCATGTTTCGGTTTCTTCTGGCACTATCGGTAGTTGGTTTAAAAAAACTAATGTGGTAATCGTTCTTTTCAGATTCCATCAGATAGATTGGTTTTTAGGATTAAAGCACCAAATATATAATTAATATCGTTATGTTCAGATCATAACAATATATTTAATAGCAGATCAAAAGCTCTGCTTAAACATATCCTCTTCAATTACAGTATTTTCGATTAGACCCCTCATCCTGAATGAATATTTATATTGTGAATTCTCTAACCTGATATCAAAAAAACCCAGAATTACACTTTTTCCACTTTGCAGGCTGATAGTTTAAATGGTGCAATTTTGGAGTGTGGATCAAGTTCTGCTCTTGTAAGGTTATTCACAAGTGCTTCTGAAAAGTGCCAGGGCATAAATAATTCTCCCACTGCAACTTCATTACTTTCTCTCAATTTAGTAACTAATTCGCCCCTGGAATTAGATAATTTAACTTTGTCGCCTGACTTAAGTCCCTGCTTATAAACATCAATCGTATTCATAAGAACATAGGCCTCATTAGCAAAATCATTAAGGGCCTTATTTTTTCGAGACATTGTTGCGGAATGATACTGGTATAGAATCCTTCCCGAATTAAGGATGAAGGGAAACTCCTTCGATGGCTTTTCCAGCTGTGCAATATGATCAACAGGATTAAGAGCCGCCAGTCCATCAGGAGTATTAAACTTCTCCAGAAAGAGTGTTGAAGTACCCGGATGATTCTTATCTGTGCAGGGCCACTGAATTCCTTCATGCTCAATGCGGCTATAATCTATTCCCGACATCATAGGGGCAGCAATAGCTATTTCATCAAATATTTGCGACGCATCTTTATAAGTTCCGATGTTGTAGCCCATACGTTCTGCAATATCGAGAATAATCTTATAATCTTCTCTTGCTTCTCCCGGCAAAGGAACAACTTTTCTCACCCTCAGCACCCTCCTGTCGCTATTTACAAATGTTCCATCCTTCTCGGCATATGATGATGCCGGGAGTATCACATCGGCGTAGGGTGTAGTTTCGGTGTTAAAGATATCCTGCACCACAAGGAATTCGAGGTTTTTAAGGGCTTCTGCGGTATGATTCAGATCTGGATCTGTAACCATTGGATTTTCTCCCATTATATACATGGCCTTTATATCTCCCCGGTGAGCAGCATGCATTATTTCAACTGTCGATAATCCTGGTTTACCAGATAGTTTTTCATATTCAGTATTCCAGAGTTTTGCCATCCTGCGTCTGTTTTCATCATCACCTATTGGAATATAACCAGGATAAACTACGGGAGATGCACCAACATCAGTTGTTCCCTGAACATTATTCTGTCCCCTTGGAGGATCAATACCGCATCTTTCTTTCCCGATCTTACCTGTAATCAACATCATGTTTATAAGAGAGAAAACATTATTTGTCCCGGTAACCTGCTGGCTCATGCCCATCCCTGTAGCTATCATAGCAGTTTCAGAACGCGAATACATCCTGGCCGCAGATATCATTAGTTCGGCGGGAACGGAAGTTATATCCTGTACCAGTGAAGGAGTATATTTCTCAACAAGCTCTTTCAGCTCATTAAAGGCATCCATACCACCTCTTACCCTTTGAGCTATAAACTTCTCATCAATTGCATCATCAACAATTATTTGTCTTATGATGCCATTCAGAAGTGCTACATCTGTCCCCAGGCGAGGCTGGAGCCATATGTCTGCATATTTTACCAGAGGAGTCCATTTGGGATCGCAAACTATTATCTTAATTCCGGCAGTTTTCCCTGCTTTAACATATGTTGCAGTTATAGGGTGGGTCTCAATAATGTTATTACCGGTAACAAAAAGACAATCGGTGGTCTCGAAATCTTCAATTGAATTACTACCGGCACCGTCGCCTATAGATCTCAGCATTGCTGTTACCGTAGAGGCATGACACAGGCGGGTACAATAATCAACGTTATTATTCCCAAAAACCATTCTAATAAATTTCTGGAAAATATAATTATCCTCGTTGGTACATTTAGCCGAGGCATAGCCGGCAAAAGCTGAAGGACCATGCTCTGACTTAATACTATTGAATTTGTCGGCTATCAAATCGAGTGCTTCTTCCCATTCAGACTCAACAAACACACCATCCTTCTTTATCAAAGGCTTTGTCAGGCGCTCATTACTACCCACATAATCATACCCGAACCTGCCCTTTATGCAAAGCCTTCCATCATTGGGCATCACACCTTCCACGCCGTTAACCCTTACTATTTTATCATCCTGCACCCATGCCTCTATCTGGCAGCCAACACCGCAGTAGGGGCAGGTTGTTTTTACCTTCCGGTCGATCTTTTCGAGTTGTATTTCTGACCTGTGAGGTTTTTCAACGAGTGCTCCGGTAGGGCAAAGTTGCACACATTCTCCGCAGCCATCGCATTCAGATTCAGACCATTTATCAAATCCCGCTACTATATAAGACACTATTCCCCTTTCAGAGAATGAAAGTATATTCTTACCCTGAACCTCATCGCATGCCTTGATGCACCTGAAACACTTTATACACTTAGAAGCATCGTAAGTGAGTACAGGTGAGCTATCATCCACCCGGTAATCAAGGTCCATATAAATATTTGGATAATCACGGTTTTTATGATCCTCCAATCCGTATCTCTTAACCAGCGACCACAACTCATCATCGTATGTGCCATCTTCGCTATCGTTATGTTCGGCAAGCAAATAATCGAGGGTCCGTTTCCTGACATCCTCCAGCTCATTATCAAAAGCCGTGACAATAAGTCCATCACTCACATTAACCGTGCATGACATAACCAGGCCGCGCTGACCCTCAATTTTGGTAACACATAGCCTGCAGGCACCAGTAGGACTAAGCTTCTTATGGTAACACAGTCCTGGAATATCAACTCCATTTTCCCTTGCCACCTGGAGCAGGTTTGCTCCCTCATGAGCCTTAATGTTCTTACCGTCTATCTGTATACTTACTAGTTTAGTCATATAGCATTAATTAAAATCAGCTGAAAAATACCTCTTCAGACTGGCAAGAGGCATAATTGGTGACTGTCCGAGAGGACAGAGAGAAGTTTTTGCAATATATTCCGCTTCATCTATCATATCATCCAGTTTGAAGCCCTTACTATTTCCATTATTCATATCCCTGATCATCCTTACCAGGCGATCCGTTCCTACTCTGCATGGTACACACTTACCACATGATTCATGTTTAAAAAATTCGAGTATAGACTGCAGCATAGTATTTACCGACCTGCTTGAATCAAGTACCATTATGGCACCCGATCCCAGTACTGCGCCCTTTTCTTTTAAGGAATCATATCCGGTTGGCGTATCAAGTACAGTCTTATCGACAAAGGTTCCGGCGGCTCCTCCAATAAGTACAGCCTTTAGCCTGCCTTTATTTTTAATTCCTCCTGCCAGATCGTAAATCAGTTCACGTAAAGTTGCACCCATCTCAACTTCGTAGAATCCCGGTTTCTCAACATCACCACTTATTGTAAAGATTTTAGTGCCCGGTGACTCAGCCAGGCCCAGCTTGCTGTATTCTTCGGCACCAACCCCTATAATGGTAGGAAGAGTAGCAAGTGTTTCAACATTATTAACCAGTGTTGGAAACCCAAAAAGGCCTTTTTCGGCCGGGAATGGCGGCTTTATACGCGGATAACCACGTTTACCTTCAAGCGACTCGAGTAATGTTAATTCTTCGCCACACAAATATGAACCTGCTCCCAGTCTTATCTCGATATCACAGGTAAAATGAGATCCAAATATGTTTTTCCCGATTATTCCTCTTTCCCTCGCATCGTTGATGGCCTTGCCAATAAGTTCTATAGATTTATAATATTCGGCTCTCAAATAAACAAAGGCCTTTGTTGAGCCTATTGCATAGGCAGCAATTAACATACCTTCGAGCAAAAGATGAGGATCGTTCTCCATGATAATCCTGTCTTTCCATGTACCCGGCTCTCCTTCATCAGCATTACATATCATATACTTCTGCTCACATCTAAGACATGATTCGCTCGTAAACTTTTTTTTCAGCCCGGCCGAAAAGCCAGCTCCCCCTCTACCTCTAAGGCTGGATTTCACCATCTCATCGATTACTTCGACATGGTCCATCTTCAAGGCTTTTCTGAAACTATCATAGCCTCCTGCATTTAGATAATCATCTATCGAGCGGGGATCGATTTTCCCAAGGTTCTTTAGTGTTACTCTATGTTCCTTTATCACTGCTATATTATTTATATTTTTTTAGTATCGCATCTAACTGGTCGGCACTTACATTTCCAAAAAGATCCTTACCTATCATTACACTCGGCGATTCAGAACATCTGCCAAGGCACTCAGTTAATTCAAGTGTATAGAGCATATCACTGCTTGTCTCGCCAATGTCAATCCCAAGTATTTCCTTTAGTTTATCAACGACAGGACCTGAGCCTTCCATATCGCAGACCGGTGAATTACATACCCTGATTATATATTTACCGCGTGGCTTAATACTGAACATCGAATAGTATGTTGCTACTCCGTATACATGCGAAAAAGTTGTATTTATATAATCAGCAGCAAGCTTCATGTCCTTTTGAGTAATGTAGTTATTTGGATTTGAATCCTGTAGCACATGCAGAATTCCAATCAGGTTATCTTTCTCAGGCTTAAACTTCTCTATTCTTTTCATAAAATGGTACTATAAATTGTACTGTCATTTCGAACGAAGTGAGAAATCTATTCCTGGTAATTCAATAGATCCCTCGGCTTTGCTCGGGATGACAAAAACTAAATCTTCTCAACTTTAACCGAACACACTTTTGTTTCCGGTATTTTCGCTATAGGATCGACTGCACATATTGTAAGCTCATTGGTCGGAGTTTCATGAAAATGGAAGGTAAGGGATGCCACTCCCGGAGCAAGCACGTGTGTTATTTTCACCTTTACCTTCACCTTACCCCTCCTTGATTTCACAGTAACTATATCACCATTATTTACCCCCATCGACTCAGCGTCATCAGGATTTACATTCAGAAGTTCTTCTCCATCCAGTACCTCAAGGCCTTCAACTCTTCTGGTCATGGTACTTGTATGGTAATGGTAGAGGCTCCTGTCGGTAGTTAGCAATATCGGGTATTCATTATCCGGTAATTCAACAGAGGCCCTGTAGGCAAGCGGGAAAAATTTCCCCAATCCGTTCTTCCTGGAAAATTTTTCTGTGTGCAAAAATTTTGTACCCGGATGATCGGGTCTTGGACATGGCCATTGCAGACCGACATCTTCTATCCTTTCAAAAGAGATACCCCCGTAGATGGGTGTAAGAGATGCTATCTCATCCATTATCTCAGAAGCAGAAGTATATTCAAATCCTTCTCCACCCAGGCGTTTTGCGATCTCGGCAGCTATCCACCAGTCGTCCATAGCCTGGCCCTGAGGATTTACTGCCTTCCTTACTCTTTGTACCCTTCTCTCTGTATTTGTGAATGTTCCTTCTTTTTCAGCGAAACTTACTGCCGGTAATATAACATCTGCATACCTTGCTGTTTCTGTAAGGAAAATATCCTGCACAACGAAAAAATCAAGCTTATCAAGTGCCTTTTTAACATGATTTGAGTCAGCCTCACTGAGTATTGGATTTTCTCCGACCTGGTATAAAGCTTTAATCTTTCCATGTTCAATCTGGGTAAACATCTCAGTGTGTGTCAGTCCGGCTTCAGGATCAAGCTTTGCATTCCATGCTTTCCCGAACTTTTCCCTGATCTCAGGAATTGTCACATTCTGATAACCCGGGTATACATCCGGTAATCCTCCCATGTCGCATGCTCCCTGTACATTATTCTGTCCTCTCAGGGGATTTATCCCTGATGCTTCCTTTCCCACGCTGCCTGTGAGCAGGGCAAGGTTACTTACAGCAAGAACATTATCAGTACCATGTGAGTGCTGTGTTATTCCCATTGCGTAAACCAGAGAAGATGGCTGGTTAGTGGCATATATTCTTGCAGCCTCAATAATTTTCTCCTTTGGCACCCTGGTAATCCTCTCGGTTGTATCAAGATCAAATTCTTTCAACGATTCAAAGAATTCATCATAGCCTTCGCTTCGGGATCTAATAAAGTCTTTATCCTCAAGTCCTTCATCAATAATCACCTTCATCATCCCCATCAAAAGCACTACATCTGTTCCGGGATAATGCTGCATATACACATCTGCAAAGCGGCAGAGATCTATCTCCTTAGGGTTAGCTACAATTATCTTTGCACCATTTCTTTTTGCCTCCTTAATATGCATTCCTATGATGGGGTGAGCTGCTGTTGTATTTGATCCAATAGAGAAAAGTGTTTTCACATATTTAAATTCATCTATTGAATTTGTCATAGCACCACTTCCAAAGCTCTGGACCAGTCCCGTTACAGTTGGTGCATGACAAAGCCTGGCACAATGGTCGATATTATTAGTGCCCATTACTGCCCTGGTAAACTTCTGGATTACATAGTTATCTTCATTGGTAATCTTTGCCGAGGTAAGTGCACAAAACTTATCCCCCTTTGCTTTGCTGAATTTATCAGCTACAAGGTCAAGTGCTTCGTCCCAGCTGGCTTCTACAAAGCCATCACCTTTCTTAATAAGAGGTACCTTAAGCCGGTCTTTATGATTAACAAATTCATATCCAAACCGCCCCTTGACGCAGAGTCGACCATTATTTACGATGCTGTCCCTGTCGCCTCTAGAGCTAACAATTGTATTTCCGCGCACACCCAGGTACATATTACAGCCAACACCACAATAGGTACACACTGTTTTCACTTCACGGGTTGGTAAGCTTGTTTCTTTTAGCTTTAATGCACCCACAGGGCATCTTACAACACACTCTCCGCATGACTCACAAACTGATTCGAGTATATTCTTTTTATAGCCTGAGCTTATTATTGTATCAAAACCCCTGAAGCCATAATCAAGAGCATTTACTCCCACCACCTCATCGCAGGTTCTGACGCAGATACCACACATAATACACTTATTATGATCAAGGATAAAGAATGGATTCGAATCATCATCCTCGTATATAGGCCTGGTCCTTCTCAGGGATGCCAGTCTTGCCTCGTTTACTCCAACATAGGCAGTAACTTCCTGGAGGGCACACCCGCTATTGCTTGAGCAATTTGTACAATCCTGGATATGATTAGCATGAATCATCTCCAGGGTTGTTTGCCTGATATTTGTAATATCCTCACTATCTGTAACGACATTCATTCCTTCTTCCACCGGGGTAGTACAGGAAATAGTCTGGCCTCTTCTGCCCTCTATTTCAACAACGCACATACGACAATTACCCGAAGGTACAAGATCAGGATGATGACACAGGTTAGGTATATATATATCATTCTCAAGAGCAGCCTCCAGAACTGTTTTACCCTTCTCAACCTGTATTTGTCTTCCGTCTATATTTAAGCTTATCATATTCAAACAGTTATTTTTCAATTAATAATGATCCGGGATGGACTTCTATTGCGCTGAATTTATCCGGACATTTTTCAAGGCACATACCACATTTTATACAAATATCCTGGTCTATAGTATGAAGATTCTTTGGCGTTCCACTGATCGCAGAAACAGGGCATACTATAAAACAGGCATGACAGCCGGTACACTTTTCTTCGATAATTTCATAATATATGAGATCCTTGCATACTTTAGCCGGGCACCTCTTATGCTCGATATGCTCAATATACTCATCTCTGAAATACCTTATGGTTGTAAGAACAGGATTAGGAGCTGTCTGTCCCAGTCCACATAGAGAACCTTTTTTAATTCCTTCACCCAGCTGCTCAAGCAATTCAATATCTGACATCTTACCTTCGCCGCTTACAATATCTTCGAGGATATCCAGCATCTGCCTGGTGCCAAGTCTGCAAGGAGCACATTTCCCGCATGACTCCTTATGTGCAAAGTCGATAAAATACCTTGCAACATCTACCATGCAGGTATCCTCATCCATTACCACCAGTCCTCCGGATCCCATAATGGTACCTGCTTTAGCCAGTGAATCATAATCAACAGGTATATCCATCATACTCGCAGGTATGCATCCACCCGAGGGACCTCCGGTCTGAACAGCCTTAAGCTTCTTATCCTTAAAAACCCCTCCACCTATATCGAATATTATTTCTTTCAATGTTGTACCAAGGGGAACTTCTATCAACCCGGTATTTTTTATCTTGCCCACAAGGGCAAAAGTTTTAGTGCCCTTGGAGCTATCAGAGCCATATTGAGAAAACCATTCCGGACTGTTCTGCATTACCCTGGCAACAGAGGTAAGTGTTTCAACATTATTAATTATTGTAGGTTTGCCCCACAGGCCTGAGACGGCCGGGAAAGGCGGACGAGGAACGGGCATTCCTCTGCTTCCTTCAATTGAGGCAATCAGGGCAGTCTCTTCACCGCATACAAAAGCACCGGCACCTTCCTTTATTTTTATTTTGAAGTTAAAACCGGAACCCAGTATATTATCTCCCAGCAGATTATTCTCCTCGGCCTGCTTTATTGCCAGCCCTAATCTTTCAAGTGCCAGGGGATACTCGGCACGACAATAGATATAAGCAAGTTTAGCACCTATTGCATATCCACCGATAATCATTCCTTCAAGAAGTGAATGAGGGTCGCCCTCGATCAGTGACCTGTTCATAAAGGCTCCGGGATCTCCTTCATCGGCATTACAGATAAGATACTTTTCTTCGCTTTCCTGGTCGAATGCAAACTGCCACTTCCTGGCTGTTGGAAATCCCGCTCCTCCCCTTCCACGAAGTCCTGATTTCATAAGATCATCGATAATATCCTGGGGTTTCATACCCAGAACCTTTCTCAATCCTGTATAGCCCTTATTGGCCAGGTAGTGATTAAGGTTTGTTGGATCAATAATCCCGCAATTATTCAGCACCAGTCTGGTCTGAGGCTTTAACATAGGTGAATCGAAAAGCGAAGCTATTCCATTCTGTCCTTTCTTATCCAGGGTACCAAGCAGGTTTTCGCTTACAATTTCTCCCTTTTCAAGGAAAGAGCTGACTATATTAGCTGCGTCATCACCTGTAACATTTCCATATATAAGTGCAGGATAACCGGGTTTATATACTGAAATTATTGGTTCGAGGTAACACATTCCGATGCACCCCACCTCGAATACCCTGAAAGGATTTTCTTTTTCAGCGGATATGGCCTCCAACCTTTCAATCACCTCTGTTGACCCTGCAGATCTTCCGCAGGTAGCATTACCCACCATAAAGAATGATTCCCCGCCTCCTATATAGTTGCTCCAGTCTTCCAGGGCATGATTATATAATTTATCTATATCCATAAGCTGACTATTTCTTTTTTTCCGGTTTAAACAATTTCTGGATTTTCTGGGGTGTCAGGTTTGCTTCCACCTTACCGTTTTTCATTATACAGGGAGCAAGGCTGCAGGCACCTATACATGCAACATCTTCGAGCGAATGCTTCAGGTCGCCAGATGTTTCACCTGATTTAATACCCAGCTGTGTTTCCAGCTCATCAACTATCCTTGTTGCTCCCTTAACATGGCATGCAGTACCCCTGCATACCAAAATATGTGTCTCTCCCCTGGGCTTAAACCTGAACTGAGCATAAAAGGTTGCCACTCCATATATTCTACTCTCCGGCACATTGGCAAATCTCGATATTGCAGTTATTGCCTCCTGGGAAATAAAACCATCCTGTTCCTGCACAGATTGAAGTAAGGGAATTAGTTCTTCATCCTTACCTTTAAAGGAGGTAAAAACATCTGCATATTTATCCGCTTTCATATTCATTATTTATTGTTTTTCTGTTCTCTCTCTCCTGGCTTTTTCAAGCTCTTCAGGAGTATTAATATTTTTAAACGTAGATCTCGCTTCAGAATCGGAGATATCAAGGTATTCGACCTTTACAGTATTAAGAAAAGACCTTATTGCATAACTCTTTGTTGATAACAGATAGTTTTCCAGTCTGTTAAGTATTTCTTTGCTATATATAGAGTGAAGAGGTTCAATATTTCCATTTATCCTGGGTATAAGAACCTCGCACCCGGCTATCAAATAATATTCGCTCATCTGCCTTATAAGATAGGTCGATAAATCAGGCATATCCCCGGCAACAATAAACACAGCTTCAGCTTCAGAATTCGTAAGAGCAGAATGTATTCCCCCCAGGGGGCCCACTTTCTTATAGATATCCTCCACCATAGAATAATTGCTGTATCTGGTAAACTCTGAACTGTAATTGGTAACTATCAATGTTCTGGAAAAGACAGAATCCATTATTTCCAATACGCTCTGGATAATAGGCTTATCGCCTACCCTCATATTTGCTTTTACCTTACCCCCAAATCTGCTGTTTTCTCCTCCGGCAAGGACTGCTCCATCTATATTCATGTAGATATCAGAAGATAACATAAGATTCTTTAAGGTTATTACTAAACTCCCATACCTGAGAGAGGCGTAAAATAAACACAGAATTTACTAAATAAATAAAAAAATCACAATATGCTTATACGTCTGTGAGTATTGTGCCTGTAAGATACAAGTTTATAATGAATCTATATTGGGGGGTAAACAGGAAAGGCGATAGGGCATAGGGCCCCCCCCCCCCCCGTAGGGGGTTTTCGAATTAGAAAATGAGGAAGCGTTAGGGTGCCCCCCCCCCCCCAAACCCCCCCCCCCCCACCCCCCCCCCCCCCCCGACAAGAACACCCCCAAACCCACCCCACCCCCCCCCCCCAACACCCCCCCCCCCCTTAGGGCGCAGGGCTATGAGCAAATAGAATAAGTAATAAGACAAAAAATATAATTGAATCATCAAATATGCTCTTCAATATAAAATAATTCATGATAATTTACTTTATTGGGTGAATCATTAAAGCATGTAATGCGCAAAAGATCCATAGTCAGAAAGCTTATAAGCTACTTTCTCCTGTTAAATATTGTAACTGTTATTATTGTTGGTTCCTATTCATACTTCAGGGCAAAGGATGCACTTCTGAAAAGAACGATTGACCAGCTTACTTCCATCAGGATTGAGAAAAAGTACAGGATTGAACGATTGTTTGAAGACAGGATTGAGGATATTGGACTGATAAGTAAATCGGAGGATGTTCTTAATATCTACAGGCTACTGGCTGAAAATGATATTAGCGAACCTGATAAAGAGGCTCTGGTTTTTGCAGAATACAGCAAGTTTTTAAAAAAGCACTTCTTATCCAATAAGTATTACAGAAAATTTATGATTATTGGTGCAGACCAGGGTTCTATTTCCTTTACGATTAGCGAGTCTGATAGTGCCCTGTATTTTTATGACAAGAATAACAGACCACTTAATAACTTATTCAATAACATTTCGGCTACTTCTTCCATTTCTATAGAAGACTACACAATGGAAACAGATTCGAATCGTGCGGCAATCTTTGTTGGTGCTCCCGTTTTTGATCATAATTCCAGCCTGATCGGGATTGTTGCTACCGAAATAAATACCGGGGCAATAAACTCAATTATGTATGAAAATAATCCTCATAATGGTCTTGGGGAATCGGGAGAATCATATCTGGTTGGAAGTGATTTCCTGATGAGAAGTACATCAAGGTTTGAGGATAATTCCGTCTTTAAGACTGAAGTAAAAACCAGGGGTGTACATAATGCCCTGGAAGGTAATACCGGAACAAGCCTGATTTATGATTACCGGGGAATAAAAGTAATCAGTTCTTACAGCAAGGTTAATATCCCGGGGCTCAACTGGGTAATTCTCTCTGAGATCGACGAAGCAGAAGCAATGATACCGATTTATTCATTGAGAAATAATATTCTTTTCCTGGGTGGATTAATGTCATTAATGCTTTTTGCCATAGTATATATTATTGCAAGAAGAATCTCGCTGCCTGTACTTAAACTAAAAGATGCCGTCGATAAGATCTCAGGCGATAATTACGACGTTATTGTGGATAATATTGCCAGCAAAGACGAAATTGGAAGCCTGGTTTCGGCTTTCAACGAAATGTCGGGCAGGATTAAGGAGCAAAGGGAAAAACTTAAACTGGAAAGATCTATGAGACTGAGCTCTATGATAGATGGCCAGGAACTTGAAAGACTGAGATTATCGAGAGAATTACATGATGGCCTTGGGCAATCCATACTGGCTGTAAAGCTGAGGCTTGAGAGATGCACAAATGCTCCTGCAGGAAAAGCAAGAGAGATTATGGAAGAAGTGGATATTCTGATTGCAAACATTATAAATGAGATTCGAAATATCTCAAATAATCTGATGCCTGCAGAGCTCAGCCAGCTGGGTCTTACAGAGGCATTGAAGAAACTGTGCAGGGATATGTCAAAAAGTTCAGGTATTGAACTCAATTTCGCCAGCTCAGAAATCCCCGGAGATATCAACGAAAAAATAAATACCTACCTCTACAGGATTTCGCAGGAAGGTTTGAATAATATAGTAAAACACTCTGATGCCAGCAGGGGAAAAATAAGCCTTGCTTATTCAGATAGTATCCTGGTTCTCAGCATATCTGATAATGGCAGGGGCTTCAATAACAGTAAAGATAGAAAACTATGCGGCAACGGGATATCAAATATGAATGAAAGGGTTCATCTTCTTGGAGGTGAATTTGAGCTTCATTCTGAACCAGGCGATGGAACAAAAATCGATATTAGAATAAGACTTGAAAATAAAGATGGAAAAGATTAAAGTTATACTTTCGGATGATCACCAGATGTTCAGAGATGGTGTTAAATCAATACTAAATGACGAAGCTGGTATAGAAGTAGTTGGCGAAGTTGGTCGTGGCCAGGACCTGATTGAACTGCTCAGTTCTGTTACACCCGATCTGGTAATAACTGACATCTCCATGCCGGGAATGTCAGGTCTGGAGATATCGGAATATATTAAAAAGAATCATCCCGGGATAAAAGTACTTATCCTGTCAATGCATGTAAACGAAGAATTTATTGTTAAAGCACTGGAAACAGGAGCCAGCGGCTATCTCCCAAAAGACACAAGCATGAATGAATTGCTGGAAGCTATTTATGCCATAAATAGAGGTGAGAACTATTACAATAAAGATATCTCAGATACAGTCCTAAAGTCAATAATGCGAAAATCGAGCTCAGGTGATAAAAGGGATCAGGGTGTAGCCCTTACCGAAAGGGAAATGGAGATTCTTCGTAATGTTGTTGAGGGATCCACTAATAAGGAGATAGCCAGAAAACTATGTATCAGTATAAGGACAGTAGACTCGCATAAAAATAATATAATGCATAAACTTAAGCTGAAGTCTTCTGTAGAACTGGTAAAATACGCAATTAAAAATAATCTCGTCAGTATCGACTGATACAATTAGTAGGCACATAATATATCCTGGCTATTCGATGAAACACCTCCGGGTGAATGGGTAAATTACCTATAATGAATAGTAATATTTCCTAAACAAATTCCAGTCTATTTACCGATTGTAACAGACTTCTGGTATAAATATTTTTGTGTCAGCTTGTTCAATAATCAAATAATTTCTTGATAGTAATAATATACTCTATTAACTAAATCAGTACTAAGATGAAACTGAAAATTAAACTCTGTTCAATAATTGTTATCCTGGTCACAATCTCCTTCAATGTCGGGGCCCAGGAAAAAGATTCGCCATGGAGCATGGGTGTAGACTTTGCAAGTCGCTATATCTGGCGAGGGATAAACCTGGGAGGATCTTCACCCAGCGTGCAGCCCTATATAGAATTTGGTTTTGGCTCTGAAGACCATTCCTTTGCCATAGGTGCATGGGGTGCTTATTCTTTAAGTGGTACACAAACAGGGCAGGAAGCCGATCTTTACCTTTCATATA
>CALOBV010000026.1:0-362161 GCA_942491535.1 uncultured Marinilabiliaceae bacterium | reverse complement strand
TGCATTGCTCATCAGACCCATTTCAATCTCAAGACGCAGCATGACGTGCATATTGTAGGTTGCTTCGTCAGCTTCGACCCGGATCATTGAGGGTTCCACCTTGTTGATGCCGCTGTAAAAATCATTCATTGAGACATTACCGAGGATCTCGGGGAAGAGCATCTGGGCACTCGGGTAGAAGTAGGACCAGAATTCCTTGCTGCGGCCGACCAGGTTTTCCCACAGGCGGGATTGGGATTCATGGATGGCGAGTGAGGCTGCGCCGCTGAGCGGGTGTCATGGTTGTACTTACCTGAGACGCCCTTGCTCATATCGCGCATGCCCGGCTTCGTGCATGTGCTGAAGAGGGCTGATCCGCCGTCGTCATCCAGATAGCGGGTGGTGATGCGCACATCGCCCTGGCCGAATCCAGTGGTGAAGGGGTGGGCAGTTGTGTCCAGCCGGCCCCTGTTCCAGTTATAACCAAAGCGGGTGATCACAAAGCGGCCGAGGAGTGCCTGATATTCTGCCTTATAGTTCTTCTTGATGAAGGAATTATCAGGGGGTTCCTTTTCGGCGATTGCCTTGAGCAATTCCACCTGTTGGGGGCGCAGTTTGTCGAAGATTTCCTTGACATCCGCGGTCTTCATGCCTGGCTCAAAGTCATCCAGCAGGGCATCATAGATGTTGTCATAGGGCTGGAAGAGCTTGGCATATTCGATGCGCAGATCAACGATCTTTTGCAGGTAGGGCTGGAAGAGGGTGAAGTCGGATTTGGTCCGAGCTTCTACCCATGCTTCGTGAGCGCCGGTGGTCACTTTGATAAATTCCATCAGCAGAGGCAGCGGAACCTTGGTTTGCTTTTCGTAAGCTTTCTTGAACACTTTGACCGAACGGGCTTCGTCGGTGTCAGCGGTCAGGTCACCCACTTCGGCTTCCAGATCGGCGAGAAGTTTACCCACCTCATCGGAGGTGAATTTCTCGTGCATGAGCCGGCCGATCAGTGAGGACTGCTGGCCGCGCTCTTCGGAGCCGCCGCGAGGCATGTAGACCTGTTGGTCCCATCCCATCAGCGCTGTGATATGGCCGAGGTCTTCCAGTTCAGCGGCCAGGTCAACCAGTTGCTGCATTTTTTCAGAGTATTTTATTTCTTCAGTCATTGGCTATCCTTGTAAATTGGGTTAATTGAGCGCTGGTGCGGGGTAATCAGGCTACCCGCCAGCGTAGAGGTTCTTCATCCAGCCCGGCAATCACCTCTGAGAGGATGTCGTGACCTGTGCCGAAGTTGGGCTTCTTTGGTCTGGAAGGGCTAACATGGGTAAGCGTGTCAACCACCAGGGGTGTTCTCGCCAGCGAGGGAATCCTCCGGAGGTTCAGTCTCGTAAACATCAAGAGCGGCACCAGCAACTTTACGACTTTCGAGGGCGCTATCCAACAGAGCGGCTGGCTTCGATCACGCCTCCGCGGGCGGCACAGATGATCTGTACACCGGGTTTCATCTTGGCGAAGGCCTCTGCGTTGAGGATGTAATGGGTGGGTGGAATGTGGAATATGCAGGGTGATCACGTCGGCTCGACAAAACAGGGTATCCAGGTCAACGGGGTGACCGCTGGCGCCTTGATTTCCTCCGGCAGGGCGGATGGGATCATAGGCACCGCCTTCATATCGAAAGCCATCGCGCGTTTTCCGACAGCTTCGCCGATATGACCATAGCCGATCACGCCCAGGGTCTTTTGGAAAAGTTCGGTACCGACCAGTTCTTTCTTCAGCCATTGTCCGGCTTTCATCCCGGCATCCGCTTTGGGAATGCCCCGGATCAGGCTCAGCATTAATCCCACATGGTCAGTTCTGCGACTGAGACGGTGGTGGCGACAGGGGCATTGACCACAACCACGCCATGGTTTTTGGCGGCCTGCAGGTCAATATTGTCCACACCAACGCCCATCCGGCCGACAACTTTCAGTTTTTTGCCGGCAGCGAGCACTTCCTCGGTGACCTTGGTTCGACCGCGGACGATCAGAGCGTCATAATCGCCGATCACTTCCAGCAGTTCTTCGGCTGAGATGCCTTTCTTGTCTACCAGTTCAGCTTTGGCGAGCAGGGCATCATCTGAAATCTTAGCAAGTCCATCCGTGAGTACAATCTACCATTGCATGGCTAAAACTCCTCTACAAAGTGAGATATTTGGTGAGTGTTTTTCAATTTTACCGCAGATTGAATTTAAGATATCTGGAGCAATTTGAATCACCCGGATGAATCTTGAAAATAATGAAGGAGAAATTTTAAAAATTAAAGTTTGGAGAAGATTATTGAAAATCCGAGGGTTAATGGCAGGCCTGGACTAGGATTTTTTTCTCAATTCCCGTGCGTCACCTTTACGGATTGTGATCCCCCTGGCATCCAAATCTTCCAGCACCGCAACCGCATACTTCCGGCTGGTCTGGAAACGGTCGCGCAATTCGGCCAGGGTGACGCTGCCGTTCTGTTGGATGATCTCAATCACTGCATTCTGCATTTCCTGCAGTACCGCCGGCTGAAGTAGGACATCTTCTCCCAGTTGGGCAAGCTGCCCGGTTTGGAATAGCACGGTCACCAGTTCTTCCCCGGTAATATCCTGGCTTTCTTTGACCGAAGGAGGGGTGTAGGGCTGGGCTTCGAATGCCTTTAGCAGGATGCCACTTTGGCCTGCTGGAATCGGTCGAACAACGGTGAAGGTCTCGCCAATCTGACGAAGGCGTTGTTCTCAATGATCTCGGCACTGAGACAGCCAGCTTCCACAATAGCGTCAAAAAGGCCCTGCGGAGAGCTTGCTTCAGTCCGCAGCTGCTCCCTGGGCATCCCTAATTGCACAGGCCGATTTTGTTGATGGAGCTTTGCCAGGGTACGTTGAAGATCGCTTTGCAGTTGGTTAATTGATTGGTGAATCGAGCAGTGGCGGTTATCGCGGTGGTCAGCTCGATCAACTCGCTGCTCCACTAGCAGGCCATCAATGGCGGCCTGGGCCTGGCTGGGTTCCAACCCGGCAATTTCAATCAACTTTGACTGACTGAGCGCGCCGGATTGGCGGGCGGACTGCATTAGGATATCTTCAGGTGTGCCCACCATCATCTGCGTTCTAGTTCCTCTTCGACGTTGAGGTTGAAGCGTTTGTGGCGGCGTTTGGGGTGAGGTCGACTACCTGTCCGCCCCCGATGGTTGCCGCGGGAGATGGCAACCGGATAATAAAACGATCTTGCCGCAGGGCGACGACTGGTTCGTTGAGCATCAACTGTAAGAAGGCGTCTTTGCCGGGGGAAAGCTCCTGGATGCCCAATACCTGCACCCTGGCGATCACCTCCGCTGCGCTAAGAAAGAATTTAACTTCAGTGTTGTGTTTAAGGGGCATCTCAGCATCTGGAAGAAGGGTACACCAGACGTCGATCATTTTTGTGGGGGTATGTTCTGGGTGGACGAACATATCCCTCGCTCGATTTGATCCACGCTGACGCCAGTGATATTGACTGCCGTTCGACTGCCGGGCAGTGCAATTTCTTCAGTTTGTTTATGGGTCTGCAAACCCCGCACTCTCCCTTCGATTCCCTTGGGTAGGATCTCAACTGAATCACCGACGGCTATTTGCCCATCCATGAGGGTGCCTGTCACAATGGTGCCAAAGCCTGGCAAAGTAAAAACTCGGTCAACGGGCAAGCGGGGGCGCCCCAGGTCTGGACGGTGGGGGCGTTGTGATAGAACATCCTGCAGTGCCTCGACGAGGGCATCCAGCCCCTTGCCGCTGCGAGCGCTGACCCTGATGATGGGGGCATTTTCAAGACCAGTCCCTGTCAGGGTCTCGCTTAAATCAGCTTCAACAAGGTCAAGCCATTCGGGATCCTGAATGAGGTCTATTTTGGTGAGGGCGACAACTCCGGCGGGAACCTCGAGCAAATCAAGGATAGCGAGGTGCTCCCGAGTTTGGGGCATGACGCCTTCATCCGCAGCCACCACGAACAAGGCGGCATCGATCCCGCCAATTCCTGAAAGCATATTTTCAATAAAATCACGGTGTCCCGGTACGTCAACAATACCGATCTCTTCGCCGTTTGGAAGTTTGAGCCAGGCAAAACCCAGCTCAATGCTCATTTCTTTTTCCTGTTCGACTTTTAACCGGTCGGGGTTGATGCCGGTCAGGCGATTTATGAGGGTTGATTTTCCGTGATCGACGTGACCTGCTGTTCCGATGACCTGCAAGGGAGGGTCCTGTCTACTGGTTCAGTCCTTGAATATATTGCGTTATACGTTTCGATGACTCCTCGTAAGGCGTTCAACAGATGTAGCCATCATCCGGTTTGATGTCACCTTGCCGATCTGCTGCAAGGTTGTTCTGTAGGGTTTCCAGACGCTCTTCAAAATTATCGATCTTAGCGCCAAGGTTCTCCAGGTTACGGTTCATCTCACGGTGCTGCTCCTCCTGCGAGAGGATGTAATTGGACCAGCGTTTTTGGTCATCAGATTTGAAGGTGGTCCATTCCTGACGAAAGCGGTCTTCATTGAGGCGTTGAATTTCTGTGATCTCGTTGATCCGGCGTTCAAAACGCTGGGTAATTTCGTCCATGGCAGTCTTGGATTGCTTGATGGAGCGGTGAGTGTCTTCCAGGCTGGTCAATTCCGTTTCAATCGCTGTGGTGATCGTTTCCATCGCATCAAAACGGCTGCCCCATTCCTTGAAGGTTCGTTCGCGTTCAATCTGGCCCAGGTTGATTTTTTCCATGAAGGCATTTTGAGCCTCTCGGCGTTCAGATTCCGCTTCAAGCAGGTCCTTAATCCGAGTTTCGAGCTTGCGCATACTATCCGCTGAGAGGTCCTGCTTGCCGCGGGCCTCATCCTGACGCTGACGGATGGCTGCCATTTCACCCTGGAGGTCCATCAGACGTTTTGAATCCTGGCGACGAGATTCTTCGATCAGCCGCATGGAGCGGCGGTAATTCTCATCAACCCCTTCCACCTCACTGAGGCGGGCATTGAGTTCTTCAAGCGAACGATTGATCCGCTGGTCTTCTTCCTGCGATTTTTGCAGGGAGTTTTGGATGGGTTCCAAATCCTGAAAGCGGCGCTGCACAGTGACAATGGTCTGGTTGATTCCTTCAATTTCCTGGCCGTGTCTCTCTGAGAGCATGGATTGATCGTGGAGGGAATCTTTGAGTGAATCAGCCTGTTTTGCGGTCTCTGTTCGCAAGCCGGAGACTTCCATTTCAAACTGTTCCAGCTTGGCCATGAGGGTGTTCAGGCGGGTAATTTCGCTTTCCATGTCCGCCAGACGGGTGCGGAGCGTGGTGTTTTCGGTATCCAGATTCTCAAGTTTATTCTGGAGCGCGGCAATAATGGTTTTGTCATTATTGCGTTCGCTGTCCAGATATTCAATCTGTTTTTTTAGTTTTCCAAATTCCAATGTATCATCCATACTGTTCACCTATCTTGTTGGGGTGATAAAAAACCCCATTTGGCTTTGGGGTTTATGTTCATTTTGTGCCATAAATTATACTCAATCACAATACCACAGTTATTAAATTTACAAGGTGTGTGACTATCTAAAGGGATTAAGCTGGCTGAAGGCTGTTAGGGTTTGGAGGACGTTGGAGAGCAGCGCCTGGGGGAAAAGACCGATGATAATGAGAATGATCACCATGCCCACAACAGGGATCGCCTCGTTACGACGCTCTGATATCCGCCACTGCCGGGCTTCGTCCTCGGGGAGGGGCGTCACCAGGTGAATTAACAGGCGCAGGGTGAAGAGGAACAGCCCCAGGGCGCCGATGAACCCCCAAATACCCAAGACGGGGCTGTTGTTGAAGGCTGTAGACAGCAAAGTGAGCTTGGTCGGAAATTCCGCCAGGAGGGGCATCCCCGCCACGCTTAATTGGGCTAATAACAGGCCAATCGAGAGAATGGGGAATTGTCGGGCGAATCCATCAATCTTTGCCAGGTCGGTGGTACCAAGATGATCTTCAATCAGGGTCAGGATATATCCCCAAAGCCAATAACTCAAGGCCCGGGCAGGCATTAATGCCATCAACCAGGTCAGTCCACCGTCGTTAGCCAGACCGATTGCCAGGAGGGAGAAACCTGTCTCCACCAGAGTGGAAAAACCAAAAGCTCGCTTCAGGTTCTTTTGCACGGCCGTCCAGGCACCGCCCAGGGCGATCATGATAATGCCGATGGCCTGCAAGATTTGATAAAGCCCTTCGGCCTCCCGCAAGAAAGTATAGCGGTTGAGGAAATTCAGGCTAAAGACCATCACCACGGAAGGGATTATGAACTGCAGGAAGCTGGCGACCAGCGGGTTGCTGGATTCGAATACCATTGGCACCCAGGAGTGGAAGGGGAAGACCGCCAGCCATAATGAGATGCCAAGCCAGAGGATCAGCGCGGATTGGAGGATCAGGGGGCTTTCAGGCGGGAGGGCTTCCACACCGGAGAGCAGCCAGCCCGCCAGCAGGATAAAGGGCATGGCCAGGGTTTGGAGCATTAAATAGCGCAGGATTCCCGGATGAGGGGCCTTGCCCAGTGGGGAGAGCATTGGGATTGAGAACAACACTGCCGTTTCTATCAGCAGCGCAGCATAGAGAAAGGGTTGCACGCCCAGGGCGGCTGTCAGCAGGGCTGTGACGGCCAGGCTGGTCGGTCGGAAGAGCTTTGAGATGCCCTTGAGGCCGCTGCCCAAGGCCCAGAGGCCGGTGAAGAAATAGATCATGCTGATAAAGGGCAGGATTTCATATCTGAGCGTGATCTCACGACCCAAAATGCCCAGGCTCTCCGTAAAGGTCAGGTTGAGCGGCCCAATGGCGAATTCCATTGATTCAGGGAATGTATAGGCCAGGACAGAAAACGCAAAGGCGGCGATACTGGTCAGCAGAATGCTGAATTTCTTGCGGTTATATGCCGCCAGCGCTACTAGTGCAATGCCAAAGGGCAGGAGAACCCAGAGAATTGGGGTGCTGAGGGTCATTACTGGTCCTCCTCGCCTTGAATGATAGCAACTTCTTCGTTGACTTTGACGATGAAGTAGACCCCCACCAGCGACAAGCCGAGGTTGACAATGGCCAACAGCCCGGTCAATAGGGTGGAGAGTTCAAGAGCTGCGTAGATGATTTCAAAGCCAGAGAGTAGGCTCAACAGGCTAACAATCGTCAGGAAAGTATCCTGAGTTGTCCCCAGTTGCATCAGCGCAAGTCCAACCAACATCAGACCGCCTTGCAGGATCAAAAGGTCTAATTCTGGGAACATATTGGCTTGCAGCGTGGGCGCAGCGATGAAAACCGTCAGGATGACCAGCAGCCCAATTAGGCCGCGGAAGATAAAGCTGGAGGGCGTTTCTGAGAAAAGGGGAATATTCTCTCGGCGGAAATATGTCAGTGAAATGGCTGCGGTTGCCATCCAGCCGACGATCAGTTTGACTACTGCCATCCCAACCGGCCAGGATTGGGTGATCAGGGCAAAAACGCCCAGATATTGCAGGATCAACGCCACGGAGACAAAACGCCAATCCCGAAAGACCAGGATGCTCATTGCCGTGATGACGATTAGCACGAAAGCGAGTACGGAGAGAATTTGCATTTTAGAAATAGCCTCCGCCAGCGAACGCAGAGATCAATAGCAAGAGCAGCAAGAGCGTCCAGAGGATGCCGCCTTCGCCTTCCAGGATTTTGGAGAAGATTTGGAGAATTCGCCCGATGAAGCTGTAAATGGACCAGATGAGCCGATAAAGCCAATCCAAGCGGAAGAGCGGGTCAATCCGGGGCGAGACCCAATCGAGGATACCTGCCAGCCTGCTGCTGGCTGGCAGCTGCAGATAGGGTGCAGAGATGCCAAGCCTGCGGATCAGGATGAACGCGATGAGGGCCAGAACGGAGCTGATGAGCGGGAGCCACCATATGCCCAATGTGAGGGAGCCGGGCCATCCGATCAGGTCCAGGGTCAGGATGGCCTGGATGATGATAATCAGACCGAGGGGAAAGACGACGCGTGACCAGGATTCTAACGCGCCGGCTTCACCGCCTGGCTGCAGGATGCGGTTGATATATCCCAGAACCATCAGCGTGTGCACCAGGATGAAGAAGACCGTCCAGAGGTTGAAGCCATTGCCCACCAACCCCAACCAGCCGCTGGCAAGCGGCGTGTAGGGCAGGCCGATCAATCCGATCAGGCCGAAGTAGAGCAAGAAGTTCATCCGCTGGACACGGGGATAATACAGGAAGAGCAGACTCCCCGGCAGAAGCAGCGCCAGTCCCCAAGGCAGGCTGGCCTGGGGCTGTCCGTTCAGGACCGATACCGTGGCCAGTGAGGCCAGGGCCACAATCCAGAATGGGCGCCCTTCGATTTCATCCTTGGCCGAAAGCCACCGAAAAGCCGCATATAGGGCGGAGATTGCCAGCAGCGCAAAGAAGATCCAGGAATAGCCACGCATACTTTCAGGCAACACGTTTTTCGGCAGCCGGGCTAAAAGTACCAGGCTGGAGGCCACTGGAGCCAGCCGCAGGATGTTCCCGCCGCCGCGCCGCAGAACCGGTTCTTGCAGGAAGGGTAAGTTCAATGGAAGCACGCCTAGTCGAAGGCCCGCCGCGATCAGGAAGAATATCGCTGCACTTTGCGGGATTGCTGTCAGGTCAAATGATCCCGCGGATTGCCAGCCGATCATTGTGGCCAGGAAGAGCATCAATATGGAGGCCATCCGTACGCCATAGGCGACGATGATCCGGAAGTTGAATTCAGGAGTCTCCGCCAGGCGTAGAAGATAGAAGAGTTCAAAAAGATCCGCGACGGCCCAGGCTGCCATCATCGTCAGGCTGGTTCCGGCTTGCAAGGCCACCAATCCCAGGGCAGTGATCGTCATGCTGGCTGCCCAGGCGCGGGGGGTGCTGTCATAACGGGCGCGGGCTGCGCCGGTCAGTACAATCGCCAGGGTGATGGTGATCAGCGCCAGAACATAGGGCCAGGATTGATAATCCAGGATCAGTGAAAAATGACCCAGCAGGTCCAGGTCGGTACCTTCCCAGGAAAGGATTGGCAGCGTGGTCGGCAGCCTTAGCCGGAAGATGAAGACCGTCAGCCAGGCAAAAACACTGGCGCCGGTCGCGATCAACCAGGCCGTGCCGAATTTGGGGCGGACACGATCCAAAATCGTGATGACCAGGGCGGCCACCAGCAGCAATCCAATGGGAAGCAGGATTAACATCGGGATCAGTTAGGGCTCAGGCCAGGATTTCGCCTTCACGCCGGTGCAGGAATTTTCCCATACCGGGTTTACCATACCAGTTGCCATGATCAACGATCTTCTGTCCGCGCAGGAAAACCATCACGGGGAAGCCTTTGAGCTGCCAGCCTTCATAAAGGTTGTAGTCTGTGCGGTGCTTGGCGACCTCAACGCCATAGGTTAGTTCCTTGTTGGGGTCCCAAATGGCGATATCGGCATCCGCACCGGGGATCAGAGAGCCTTTCTGCGGGTAGAGCCCGAAGATGCGGGCTGGGTTGGTGGCATGCAGGGCGACGAACTGGTTGGGGGTCAGCCGGCCGCTGTCAACAGCTTCGGTCCATAGCACCGGCATCCGGTCGCCAACGCCGGGCAGGCCGTTGGGGATCTTGGTGAAATCGCCTTTACCGAGTTCTTTACCGGGGATGGCGATGGGCTTGCCTTCGTAGTCAATCGGCTGGGAGCCGTCATAGAAGAAGGGGCAGTGATCGGTGGAAACAACCTGGATGATCCTTTTTCCAGGCCTTCCCAAACGCGCTCATTATCAGCGCGGGTGCGCATGGGTGGGGAGCAGATCCATTTAGCCCCATCCGGGCGGCGGAGGTCATTTTCGTCAAAGAACAGATACTGCGGACAGGTCTCGCCCATCATATTGAGGCCGTGTTCGCGGGCATACTGAAGTTGGTCCACCTCACCGGCGGTGTTCATATGCACGAGATAGAGCGGCGCATCACCAGCCTGGGCGGCCAGGGCGGCAGCTCGCAAGGAAGCTTCCACCTCGCCCCAGGCAGGGCGGGTCTTGGCATGATAGATTGGATCGGTGTTGCCGGCTTGCAGGGCTTCTTCGACCAGAATATCAATCACATCCCCGTTTTCAGCGTGCACCAGGGTCAGGATGCCGGCCGATTTGGCAACTCGCATCACCCGGAAGATCTCGCCATCCTGCAGGCGCAGGCGGCCGTTATAGGCGGTGAAAACTTTGAGGCTGGTGATCCCTAGATCGGGCAGGGTGAAGATCTCCTTGGCCACGTCTTTATCGAAGCGGGTGATGTTCATGTGGAAGCCGTAATCCAGCGCAGCTTTCGGGTCTGCTTTGGCGCGCCAGCGGTCGATATTTTCCGCCAGGGTGCCTTCATCCTGGGGAACAAAGTCGATCACTGTGGTTGTGCCGCCAAACGCTGCGGCCTTCATCCCGGTGTAATGGTCATCGGAGGATACCGTGCCGAACATTGGTAAATCCAGATGGACATGCGCGTCAATCCCGCCCGGGAGGACATAAAGCCCGGTGGCATCGACGACATCCGCGTTGGGATGGGTGAGGTTTTCGCCGATCAGGGCGATCTTTTCATTTTCAATGAGAATGTCAGCTTTATAGGTTTCGCTGGCCGTGATTAAGGTGCCGTTTTTTATCAAAGTAGCCATTTTGATGCTCCAAAATATGCTGATGTGGATAAAATTTCCTCGTTAATGATTTTAGCAGATATTAGGTAAAAGGATAAGTCACGAGGGTTTAGAGAGGGGTTGGAATAATATAAGTTTCAAGGTTGTCTTAGGGAGTATATTAATGGTTTAAGGTAAAATAGGGATTGAAGTTATGGGTGGGTTTTCATTAATATAATAAAGAAATGATGCTATCATTGCAGCCCTGATGTAAAGATAATTAGCCAGGAAGGTGTATAGGAAATGAAACGATCAGCCGAACGTCACTCATGGTTATATATTTTTTGGCTGCTAATTTTTCTACTCCCTTTGTTTTGCCCATCACAGACAACTTCTGCACAAGCGGAAAATGATGATGATTTTATAATTACCCTGGCATTGATGGCTGTGGCAGATGACCGCATGGATGGTGTAATGGATACAGCCGACCTGTCCAATATCCGTGACCTTGTGGACGAGTACTACACCCAAAAGAGTTATATCCGCCAGAGTGAAACAACTGCTGCGGCCTTGGCTGATCAGCGAAGCATGATCGTGAATGCACTGGATCAGAAAATCAAGAATCAGAAGTTTGGCGGCTTGGCAGCGGCGATAGGGCTTTTTCGGGGATTGATTGATGCAAATGATGAAAATTTTCAAAAATTTCGGAATATAACAGATCAAGATAGCGACCCATTTGATCTCTATAATAGCGCTCTTTCTTCCGGGCCGAGGCCTAATCCCCTTTTGTTGGATATGCTTCAGGAACGACTGAGTAAAAATACCGAAGATTCGCTGAATAGAAACTTGGATGGACAGGTAGCAACGACGATCCCTGACGGGCTAGAGCTTGTGGTTCAAAGCTACACCAATGAACGTGACTATTATGCAGGTCTCCGTTCCGGGGCTTTTGACCCGGACGAGATCGTTCTCCAGCCATTAATTTTTATCAATATGGGCGGAAGAGAAGTGCGAGTGTTAATTGAATATTATGAACCACCCCTTGGTTTGGAATCCTGGGCCCCTGGCCTTAACCTTTTTGTGCCGGGTGATTCTGAAGTTCTTAAAGCAGGCTTTCCTCAGGGAAATTATGTTTTCTGTGTGGATTGGCTGACCGATTATGATACGGATGGGGATGGACTAAGGGATTATGACAAGGCGATCATTCATGGTTGGATTAGCAGTGGTTCAAGCACCGATTACCGACTGACACGGGAAGTTTATGTCAATGCTAGTTATTCACCAACCCCAACCGGGAAATGTGATGGTTTTAAGGGGGAAGCTCCTGAGACGGAAAAATGGATCGATGAATTATTAAATACCCTAAAGGATCCTGAGAAATTCCAGGCGGCCGCTGATGCATTGGATAAGGCTGAATCTATGAATGATTCGACCAATGACGGTACCACTTGGGACCAGGGGGTTGGGGTTGATGATGATGGCCAAAGCACGACACCCCCGGACGCGGGCAGTACAGGGACGATCACAGGGCTTACATCCGCGGAACTGGCTAACCAGGGGACGCATAATTACATGATGACTTGTGAGAGTGAGGGGGTAAGTAGTAGTATTTCCACCTCAGCGACGATAGGATTTACGGCAGATGGTGTGAATCTCGCGGGTGAGGGGTTTTTTGCGAAGGTGGGTTCTAATATGTATCAAAATTCTTATGGCACAATCCTGACCTTTACCTCAGGTGGTTATACCGTCCAATCATTTTTCACCGAGACTGATAGCAATGGGCAGACGAATACTGTCGATATTATATGTACCGCAGTGTTTAATTAGGGAGCGATATGAAAAAGACAATCCTTTGGGCGATATTTGTATTAGTTGCGGCCTCTTTGGCTTGTAACCTGCCTTTTCTTTCTTCCTCCACTGATGCACAAGAAGAACCAGCTGCAGTCATACCCGATAGTTACGATGTAATCATTAAAGATGAAGCTGTGCTGGAGCCGATGGACCTGAGCGGCGCACAGCGGCAGGTGTTGCTGACTAAGGGAGTGCCTAATCGGTTTGTGTTGATGTTCTTGGATGGTATGCGGGAAGAAACCTGGTATTACGATCATCTTGGCTATGAAGTGACTTTTCGTAATGGCGAAATTTTTTCTGATAGCAATGATGCCGAGCCGGTGGATGCAGTGGATTTCGTGACGATCTATTTCCCCCTGGCAATTCAACGCGGAGATGGGCTTGAGCGGCCTGCTGCGGGTGACGGAAGTGGATACATTCGCAATGGAATCTCTGGAAGATGCCTTTCAGGAGGACGTTTCTCTGGTTTACCTAAAAGGGTTGGATGTTGGGCTGCGCGGTGAAGAGCTGCTCTTTATCCGCACAATCCCGATTGGTGAAGGCGCTAGGGAATTTTCTGTTTCTGTGGAGGATCAGGACATCCCTACTCAGGATGAACCTACCATAGGATTGACCGCAGCAGAAGCTGTTCATCAAGGGACTCATACTTATGAAATTTATTGCATTTATTCTGATGATTTGACGGACGAATATTCTGAAATTGTGACCTGGGCATTTTCGGAAGAAGGCGTTTATTATAGTGGCAATGGGCCTTATCAGAAAATTGGGGAAAATCGGTATGGATTCACCGATGATGAAGGTGACTTGTTTATATCCTTTCAGGAAAATGTTGTTACCATGTGGGGTGGCTTCCTGGAAGAGGATGAGTCGGGTAATATGGTTCAAATCACCTTTACATGTGCATTGACGCAGGAGGATTGACCTTAGTCTTATCTTTGGGAAAAAACATAGGCCTTCACAAAGAAAATTAAATGATTGACAAATCCAATTAATCTGGTATAGTTTTATAGAAGTGAAGTGAGTTTTTGGAAAGGTAGCAACCATCCAGACCTGCGGAGACTGGTTGGTGCTTTTTTTTTCACTAATTTAGACTTCACAATTATCAACACTTTTACAAAAGGAAACAGTTAGAATGGCAGAAAAAGAAATTGGAACCGTGAAATGGTTCAATGATGCAAAAGGCTTTGGTTTTATCGCTCGTGAGCAGGGAGATGACGTATTTGTACATTTCTCCGCGATCACTGGTTCAGGCTTCAAATCCCTGAAAGAGGACCAGAAAGTCGAATTTTCCGTGGAACAAGGCCCCAAGGGTCTTCAGGCCAAGGATGTCCTACCCCTGTAAGTCGAGAGACTTAAATAATCTGATTACTATACCGGCCAGGTTTCCGCAAACTGGCCGGTTATTATTTTAAGTAAGTGTGAACATGATAGGCAATTGGGGGTTAGGTGAGAAACATCCAGATATTCGAAAAGGTATTAGGTTGATTATTTTCCGAAAGCGCTGAGACCACCCAGCAGGGCCAGGATGGCTGGGTCTAAGGCTGTTTCGGGGAGCTTATCAGCCTGATATTCATTGGCCTGCAAGGCGCGCTCGCGCAGGGAATGCCATAGCACATCTCGTTCTTCCTGAGCTTTGATTACCAGATCGTTGATCGTCTGGGCGGTTTGGAATTGTTCCCCGGTGGTATAGAAGAAAGTTATTCGCTTCCATTCACCGGCTGGGATCGGGTGCTCCAGGCGCTGCAGGGGGCCGATCTGTAATTTGAAATATTCCTCCTGCGCCCGGGGATGGTTAGGCTCATCCCGGATTAGGTCACGCCGCCGGGTAAGCTCGTGGCCAAGAATGCTGGCGACATAGGCAATTTGCCAGCGCTCCGCCTCGCCAAAGACCTTGGTTTGGTAGAAAGCCAGATAATCAACGGAGATCACCTTAGGCGCACTTTTCAGCGGAATGCGATACCAGCCAAACAGGCGAGCGATGTCGAAATCGCGCTGGGATGGCAGGATGGCAATCAGGATCAGGGCTGTTTCAGGAAGGATACTGCTCATGATGTCCCCTTTGTTTGTGAGGTCTTTGGGAATTCTATCATGGAATTTATCGTGGGAAAGTGTAGGTCGCGCTTCTAGCGTGACACAAGGGCTTTATATATAAAAATGGCCCCTTCCTGGCTGCTAACGCATCCATCCTTCCCCTTGGTACCAAAGGGGAAGGGTGACGAAGTCGGGATGGGGTTGAACAAATTGAAACTTCCCGAACGTGATTATCGGGAGGTTTTTTATTACTTGTAGGGTCTCGCAATGACAAGGCAATTTAATCAAAAACTCCCGGCGAATTTGCGTCCGGGAGTTTTTGATTCAACTGTGAAAGGGAGATTAGAGCAGTCCAACCTTGGCGTTGAACTCCTCGATCTTTGCATCAATAGCGGGGATCTCGGCCTGTAACTCGGTCCAGTAATCACGCTGGTACCATTGGTCCTTGATCTCCTGATAGGTCTTGCCCTGTTGTTCAACCCAGGTGAAGTACTTCAGGTTGTGGATGCGTTTCTGTCCAATGTAAGTCAGATCTTCGAGGTAATCGGTGGCGAGGCCCTTCAGCCAGCGGCTGTCATCGACGGCTGCGGCTTTCTCGGAATATTCGCCCATTTCCTCACGCATTTCGTGCAGGCGGCTGTTGTAAAGTTCCATTGAGTCGGTCAGGACAGTCACAACGATGTCGTTCTCGGTCAGTTCACGATATTTCGCAACTTTGATGGCTGAGAGCAGGTTGGAGATACTGGAGAAGCCCAGCAGGTCCAGGTTTTCAACGATCTCTGTTGGCACGCCGGAATTCACCAGGTGGGTGCGGCCTTCGGGCTCATTGAAGACCCGGGCCAGGTTGACAACGGCATTGTCATCAATAGCGACGATGTAATCAGTGTTGCTGGCATGATGGATCCAGGGCACATGCTTGTCGCCGATGCCTTCGATCCGGTGAGCGCCAAAACCGTTCTCATAGAGGGTCGGGCACTGGACGGCTTCGGAAGCAGCCACGAAACTGCCGGGGAATTTCTGCTTCATGAAATCGCCGCTGGCGATCGTGCCGGCTGAACCGGTGGCGGAGACCATACCGCGGTAGGTGTCATTGGGGCCAGCGAGCTGCTGGACCAGTTCTTCCATGGCGTGGCCGGTGATGTCATAGTGCCAGAGGTAGTTGCCGAATTCATCAAACTGGTTGAAGATCATCAGGTCTTCACCGGAATTGCGCAGTTCCCAGCATTTGTCAAAGATCTCTTTGACGTTGGATTCGGAACCGGGGGTCTTGATGGTTTCGCCGGCGATGCTGGCGAGCCACTCAAAACGTTCCTTGCTCATTTCCTCAGGGAGGATGGCGATGGATTCGCAGGCCAGCAGGGCGGAGTCATAGGCGCCGCCACGGCAGTAGTTGCCCGTCGAAGGCCAGACAGCCTTCTGCTGAGTGGGGTCAAATTGACCGGTGACCAGGCGGGGCACCAAACAGCCAAAGGCTGCGCCAACTTTGTGCGCACCGGTGGGGAACCACTTGCCAACCAAGGCCACGATCCGGGCGGGGGTACCTGTAAGGCTCTCGGGGAACTCGATATAGTTCAAGCCGCCGAAAAGGCCACCAGAAGCCTTTGGTTCGTTGTGCCAGGTGATCCGGAACAAGTTGCGGGGATCCAGGTCCCAAAGACCAACGGTTTTCAGTTGTTCTTTAATCTTGTCGGGCACCAGGCTGGGGTTGCGCATTTGGGCGAAGGTGGGGATGATGATGTTGCGCTCGCGAACGCGTTGAATCGTTCGTTCAAGTCGATCAGGATAAACGGTGAGGTCGATTTTTGCCATTAAAAGGACTCCTTAGTATTTGTCAGACAATTACATGTCTATTATATCCTCTTTTTTGAGGATTGTGTTTTGAGATTTTGGACTAATCTGGTTTAGAGAAGGTTCGTTTAGGCTTCCGGATTTTCCATGTCCTCCGGGGCTTCGGCGACGATATAGAGCGGGCGCCCTTTGGCCTCATCATAGATCCGGCCGATGTATTCACCGATGATCCCCAGGCTGATCAGCTGCACACCACCGAGGAAGAGTACAATCGTCAAAGTGGTGGCCTGCCCTAACAGGACCGTTCCTGTTGTGAGACGCAGGATCGCAACCACCGGGATCGCAATCACAGCCAACCCCGCACAGATGAAGCCAAGATAGGTGGCCAGTTGGAGGGGGAAATAGGAAAAGCTGGTGATGGCATTCAACGCCAATTGGATCATTTTCTTGAGAGGATACTTGGTCTCACCGGCAAAGCGGGCATGGCGTTTGTATTCCACGCCGATCTGTTTAAAACCGACCCAGGTGGACATCCCGCGCAGGAAACGGTGCTTCTCCCGCATCTTATCCATCACGGCTACGACTTTGCGGTCCATCAGGCGGAAATCGCCCGTATCCAGTGGAATATCAACATCGGTGATCTTATAGATCAGCCGGTAAAAAAGTGCGGCAGTGGTTTTCTTGAACCAGGTTTCACCCTCGCGTTCAGCCCGCACGGCATAGACCACCTCGTAACCCTCGCGCCATTTCTCGATCAACTGGAGCATTACTTCTGGCGGGTCCTGCAGGTCAGCATCGATGATGATCACGGCGTCCCCGCGGCTGAAATCCAGTCCGGCGGTCACGGCGATCTGGTGGCCGAAGTTGCGGGCAAAGATGATCGGGCGAACCCGTTCATCATTCTCAGCCAGTTTGCGGATGACGTCTGTTGAACCATCCTTGGAACCGTCGTCCACCAGGATCAGTTCCCAGGGTTCGCCGGTCTGATCCATCACATCGCGCACCCGCGGATAAAGCTCGGGGATGTTTTCCAGTTCGTTATAGATTGGCGCAATGATGGAAAAGGTAGGTCTTTTCATAAAAGCACCTTTTTTACTGCTGAAAGCGTCGGTTCAATGATCGGCGCTTCATGGACGGCCTGCATCGCAGCTTTGACGTCTTTCAGGCCGCTGCCTGTGCTGAGCACCAAGATCGGATCATCCGGGGCCACAACATGCTCATCCACGGCTTTCACCAGGCCGGCATAGGCGGTGGCGGCAGCGGGTTCTGCAAAGATCCCAACCTTTCCGAGTTCGGCAATGGCGTTGAGGATTGCCTGATCGGGGACGATCAGGTAGGTGCCGCCGGTCTCTCGGGCCGCCCGGATAGCACGCACGCCATCCCGCGGCAGATCCACGGAGATGCTGTCGGCCAGGGTGCTGGCGCTGACGGGTTTGATGTTTTCATCGCCCTGGTTAAAGGTGTTGGCAATCGCAGCGGACCCTTCGGACTGAACGCCGATGATCCGCGGCATTTGCGGCAGCCAACCGAGGGCATGCAGGTCTTTGAAGCCTTTATGCACACCGGAGATGATGTTACCATCGCCCACCGGGACGAAGACGGTCAGCGGTTTGCTGCCTTTGGGGAGCTGTCGGATGACCTGCTCCCAGATTTCGAACCCAGCGGTCTTCTTGCCTTCAGCAGTAAAGGGGTTAAAGCCGGTATTGCGGTTATACCAACCGAAATTCTCCGTCGCTTCAATGCTGAGGTCAAAAGCCTGGTCATAGGTGCCATCCACCAGCAGAACCTGGGCGCCAAAGACGATCAGTTGAGCAATTTTGGCGGGAGGAGCTGTGCGGGGGGCAAAGATCACAGCCCGCGAGCCAACAGCTGCGGCCATTCCAGCCAGGGCTGCACCGGCATTGCCGG
The DNA here is from genome assembly GCA_942491535.1 of uncultured Marinilabiliaceae bacterium. GTDB lineage: Bacteria > Bacteroidota > Bacteroidia > Bacteroidales > VadinHA17 > JAUVKT01. The sequence goes on along the minus strand of CALOBV010000026.1, from coordinate 344,001 downwards.
TGGAGGCAGCCACGGTCACTTCCGCACCAATCTGATTGGCACGGGCAACCACAATGGCGCTGGCCCGGTCTTTGAATGAGGCAGTGGGATTGGGGCTTTCATCCTTGATCCAAAGTTTTTGCAGGCCAAGTTTCTCGGCCAGGCGGGTGGGCTGGTAGACGGGCGTCCAGCCGGCGCGCCGGAGGGGTGTTCCCAGTCCGCCGGGATCTCCCACGGGCAGCAGGTTCAGGTAACGCCAGAGCGAGGCTTCGGGCAGGTCCATGAATTTATCCGGGGAGTACTTGGCTTTGAGGGCTTCGTAATCGAGGATAACGTTCAGGTTGCCGCCATCTTTGGGGCAGGTGTAGGTCACTTCATCGGGACCATATTCCGTGCCGCAAAGTGAACATTGGTAATGTGAAAATTTGGGTGTCATAGTGTATTTCCCTTGAACCAGGACTTAAATTTAATGCAGAAAAGGGCTGCTATCTTAATTATAGCAGCCCTTGTTTTTTGGAGATTAGGGAAGAATCCAGGTGCCTGTCTTTCCATCCAGGGCTTCACCGATGTGTTCTGGGTCGGTGATCAGGGCTTTCTTGCCGCCAGCTTCCAGGTATTTGATGATCGCCTGGACCTTGGGGAGCATGCTGCCCGGTTTGAAGTGCCCTTCTTCGATGTATTGCTTGGCTTCCGCCACAGTCATCTGGTCGAGCCATTTGACATCTGGGGTGTTGAAGTTCAGGGCCACCTTTTCAACAGCGGTGCTGATGACAAAGAGGTCGGCATTGATATTGACCGCCAGCAGGGAGGAGCCGAAATCTTTGTCGATAACAGCGTCCACACCTTTGATGGTGCCATCTTCGAATTCGACGACAGGGATCCCGCCGCCGCCAACGCCAACCACGATGATGCCAGCTTTGATCAGGGCATCAATCACGGGCGCTTCAACGATTTCCTTGGGGAGTGGGGAGGGAACAACCCGGCGCCAACCGCGTCCGGCATCTTCTACCACTGTCCAGCCCTCTTTGGCTTCCCGTTCTTTGGCATCCGCTTCGTCCATGAAGGAGCCGATCGGTTTAGTCGGGTTCTGGAAGGCAGGATCTTCTTGGCTGACAATGGTTTGGGTCACAACAGTTGCTGCGTCCTTCTTGATGCCGCGGCGTTGGAATTCATTGTGCAGGGCTTTCTGGAACATATAACCGATAGCGCCCTGGGTATCCGCACCGCAGTAATCCAGCGGCACTTCGTGCAGCTCGTGTCTGGAAAGTTCGGACCGCCGCAGGATGAATCCAACCTGGGGACCGTTTCCATGCGTGACGACCACATCCCAGCCTTTTTCGATCATGTCCACAATGTGGCTCATGGTCTCTTTGGCTGCGTCAAATTGGTCTTCAACAGTTTTATGAGCTTTATCTTTAATTAATGCGTTACCGCCAACGGCGACAACTGCAATTCCCTTTTTTTCCATTGAGTTATTCTCTCCTAATAGTGGTTGAATTTAGGCCATGGTCAAAGCCATGACGGCTTTCTGGGCATGCAAGCGGTTCTCAGCTTCATCAAACACGACCGAATGCGGTCCATCGATCACGGCATCGGTCACTTCGATGTTGCGGTCGGCTGGCAGGGGGTGCATATAGATCGAATCGTCTTTCGCCAGGGCGATCTTCTTCTCGTCGGTGATCCAGTTTTCGTATTTCTGTGTAATCTTGGTGATTTCTGCGGGATCTTCGGTGGTGACCAGGGGGCCCCAGGATTTGGCATAGACGATATCGGCATCCTTGAAGCCTTCTTCCATGCTGTCCACGACCTCAAAGCCAGTGTTGTACTTGCGGGCCTGTTCTTTGGCCTGGTCCATGATCTCGGGCATCAGTTTGAACTCTGGCGGGTGCGCCAGGGTGACATCCAGGCCAAAGCGGGGCATCTGCAGGATCAGGGATTGGGGCACGGAGATCGGTTTGGAGTAGGAGGCTGCATAAGCCCAGGAAACGACCATCTTCTTGCCGCGCAGGTTACGGCCTTTCTTCTCCCAGATGGTCATCAGGTCGGCCAGGCATTGATGGGGATGATAGATCTCATCACTGCATATTCAGTACCGGCACGCGGGAGGCTTCTGGCAACCAGGTTCAGATAGCGGTTGCCGATGCCCCAGTCGCAATGGCGGATGGCAATGCCATCGAAATAACGGCCGAGGATCTCGCCGATCTCGGTTTCGGTGTCGCCATGGGAGATCTGGGTGGATGCGGATTTCGATGAAGGCGGCGTGACCACCCAACTGGGCCATGCCGGCTTCAAAAGATCCCCGGGTGCGGGTGCTGGAGAAGAAGAATAACATCCCCAGGACTTTATCGCGCAGGTAGGCATGCGGCTCGACAAGGGCGAGTTTCTTTTTCAGTTCCCAGGCTACATCCAAAATAGTTTCGACTTCTTCTTTGCTGAAAAGTCGAGGTCGCCGATCAGGTCACGTCCACGTAAATCGGTGATCATATTTTATCTCCTTTATTATTCAGGGTGCCATGACAGCCACGGCACCCTGAAACATTACCCTGAAGACAGACAGATTGGCTCCTCTAAATATTTATTCCATCGCGCCCATAACGAGGGCCAGCAGCGCCATGCGCATCACAACGCCGTTGAAGGCTTCCTGCCAGTAGCGGGACCAGCGGGTGATATCCACATCGGGAGGAATCTCGTCCATGCGGGGCAGGGAGTGCAGCAGAATGGCATCTGATCTTGGCTTTGTTGGCCAGCAGTTCACGGGTGATCTTGTAGTTGGAGGGGGTCATGCCCACATCACCGTCGCGCTCATCGCGGGACTTGGTGTAGTCGGGCTGTACCACAGGTTCAACCAGGATCACATCGGCATCGGCGATCGCCTGCTCAACATGTTCAGCTTCTTTGAAATTCAGGCTGTACTTCTTCAGTTCTGCCTTGAATTCATCGGTCAGGGACATATCCGGCGGGAGAAACGAAGGTGATCGGGCAGTCGAACTGGGTCAGACCGTAGGCCAGGGAGTGCATGGTGCGCATGCGCATATCGCCAACAGCCAGCCATTTCAAGCCATCCAGATGTGGCCTTTTCACGCATAACGGTATACAAGTCGGTCAGGATCTGGGTGGGGTGTTCGCCCCAGCCGTCACCACCGTTGATCACGGGGATGCTGGCCCATTTGGCAGCTTCTGCGGGAGCGCCCTGCTGGAAGTGGCGCATCACGATCACGTCGCCATAGAACTCCAGCATTTTGACGGTGTCTTTGATCGATTCCTGATAGAAGTCGCCGGCACGGGTCATCTTGGCATCGGAGAACCCAGTCACCTGCCCGCCGAGACGGATCATCGCAGATTCATGGGCCAACCGGGTGCGGGTGCTGGGTTGATAGAAAGCGGTCACCAGGGTCTTTTCCTTGAGCAGATCGGTGTTCTGCCGGTTTCGGGCGATGGGTTCAAGTTCTTCTGCGATCTCGAAGACACGGAAAAATTCGTTTCGCTCGAAGTCTTTTAAAGAAAGAATGTCACGACCTGAAAAACTACGCATGGTTCTTATACTCCTTTTGTTAGATCAGTAAATTGAGTGGAAGGGGTGCGCCTTAGATGACACCGCCGATTTTCCGAATGATATGAAGACGGAAATACCCCGGCAGGAAATAACTGTAGGAATAGTCAACAGGGTTGCCGTCGTCGTCAAATAGCAGACCGTTGAGCAAGAGCAGGGTATCGCCGCGCTGCACATCCAGTGCTTTGGCGACATCCCCGGGAGCGTTGATGGCGCTGATATCGGTCTTGGAGATGGATAATGGTGGCTTGCCGAGATGGATCAACAGATCCAGCACGGAGCCGGTGAATTTATTCGCCAGGGCGTCCGGGGAGATCACGTCTTCCGGCAGGATATCCACCAGGTAGGCTACGGGGGAGTCATCTGTGAGGATCACCCGCCGAACTTCGATCACCGGGTCGCCGATCCGAATTTCAAGCTTGTTCGCCAGGCGGGTGTCGGCTTTAAGGTGGATGATCTCGGATTCGCCCATACTCAGGTTGAGGTCGATTTTCTCGGCCTGCTTTTCAAGGCTTTCCAAAACTTCCAGCCCGGATTCGATCACCTGGGTGGGACCAACCACAAAGGTGCCCAGACCCTGACGTCGCCGTAAAAGTCCCTGGCTTTCAAAGGTGCGCATGGCTTCCCGCAGAGTTGCCCGGGAAACGCCTAACTGCTCAGCCAGTTTGGGCTCCGAGGGCAGTTTGGTGCCCTTAGGTGCATTATCAATGATCGTGCTGAGTTCGTTCTGTAATCGTTGATAAGTTGAGAGTTCTTCCGTCATGATGCCTTTCCTGCATATTCCCTGGTGAGTGTCGGCAGGGTTTTATTAACCGTTTACAATCCTGGCTGCCGCCTGATTGTGCTTTTTGACCAGTGTGGGTTCATCTACCGTTACCATCCGGGCATCTTTGACGATCACCTTGCCGCCAACGATGTTCAGATCCACTTTTTGCGGGGTGCAGAACAGCGCTGCGGCCACTGGATCATGGAGTGCACCGGCATAGTCGATCCGGTGGAGATTGATGGCAAAGAGGTCGGCGCATTTGCCGATATCGAGTGAACCGATGTCGTCTCGTCCCAAAACGGCAGCACCGCCGCGGGTGGCGATTTCGAGCGCCTGGCGGGCGGTCATCAGTGGGGGAGCGTCGTCGCTGGAGCGGGATGCACCCATCACACCAGCACCCACCCGGGAGAGCAGCATCGCCAGACGGGCTTCGGCCAGCAGGTGTGAGCTGTCATTGCTGGCAGAGCCATCCACGCCCAGCCCGACTTTGACGCCGCTGTTTAGCATTTCCAGGATCGGGGCAATGCCAGAGGCCAGGCGCATATTGGAGCTGGGGCAGTGCGCAATACCGCAGCCGGTGTGAGCATAGAGCTCGATTTCGTCATGGTTGACATGCACGCTGTGGGCAAACCAGACATCATTGCCGATCCAGCCGACTTCCTGCATATAAGCCACCGGCCGGTGACCGAACATGTCGAGGCAGAAGTCCTCTTCGTCAGCGGTTTCGGCCAGGTGGGTGTGCAGGTGCACGCCGTATTCCCGGGCCAGAACAGCGGATTGGCGCATCAGTTCAGTGGTTACGCTGAAGGGGGAGCAGGGAGCCAGAACGATCTGCACCATTGAGCCGGGGTTCGGGTCGTGATAGGTCTCGATCAGGCGCTGGCTGTCGGCCAGGATGTGGGCTTCAGTATCGACCACGCTGTCCGGTGGCAGGCCGCCCTGGGATTCGCCCAGGCTCATCGAGCCGCGGGAGGCATGCAGCCTTAAACCAATTTCCCCTGCGGCTGCAATCTCATCATCGAGTTTGGAGTCATTGGGGAAGAGGTAAAGGTGGTCTGAAGCTGTGGTGCAGCCCGAAAGGGCCAGTTCCGAAAGCGCAGTCTGCGTGGAAATGAAAATGTCCTCAGCAGTCATTCGAGCCCAAATCGGGTAGAGTGTGGTCAGCCAGTTGAAAAGGTTGGCGTCCTGGGCCTTGGGGACCGCTCGGGTGAGGGTTTGATAGAAATGGTGATGGGTGTTGATCAGGCCGGGGAAAACGATATGGCCCGAAAGGTCAATGACCTCATCCGCTGTGGCGGGTATGTCTTGCGCATTGCCAATCGCCTGGACGAAGCCGTTGTTGATGTAGATATTGGTGTGCTGAAGTTCACGACGCTGGTCGTCCATGGTGACCAGCATCTCAATGTTTTTGAGGAGTAAGGTAGACATATCCCTCCACCTGGGTTTTGGTGAGTTGGCTAGACAATATTTGTCTGACCTTTAGTTTAACGAAATTTTATGATTCTGTCAATTGTCTGACAATAGGAAAGAGGGGGAGTGTCAGACATTGGCTAGAAGGTAAATAGGGTGGATAGTGAATGGTGAATAGTGACAGGGTAAATAACGAATAGGTGAATGGAGATACTTCCCTGATTGCCCCACGCCTCTGCATTCATGGAAAATACAGGATTGCCATTAATTGGGATCAGTAATAAGGCAGGGTGGGTCGGCTGACCCACGCACTCATATTTTTCGCCCCTTTCTCCCTGCTCCATCCTCCCTTTGGCGGGCCAATCCAATTCTCCTCGTTCCTGATATTGTCCATGTTTCTGCCATTCGTGGAAGAAGCCATTGACAAGGGCGCATAGATCCATGTTTGAAGCGATGCAGTCGTAGGTTGAATGTGGGTCACCAACTCATCGTCTCGATGACATGTCAAAAGGCCTGGTTTTGCCAAAATATAAAAAGGCCAGCTTTTGCATTGATTTAGCGTTTATATGAATTGGTAAATATAATTTGGAGAGATGCAGAATCTGACGTTGCCCTGTGACAGCCAATGGACCCCCCCCCCCCCAATGTCTGGGAGAAAATAGGCGGTTTGAAGGGAATTCGAGATTTGCGAGCCGTAGCCGAAGTCAATGCGGGTCCCCTGGCGATCTTTGGAATTTGGGTGATAAAGACGATATATTGTCACGACTAATAGCGCTTGATATTGATTATTATCCGTTTTATTGTTGTCACGCGCGCAAGCACGTGACCTACATATTAAACTTAATCGAACTCTTCAATTCCCCACAGAGCCGCGCCAAGACCCATTGCCAGCACACCCATATCCAGCAACGCCTCTGCTTGGCTTTTATCAAATATCCCCCCATCCACGATCACCGGTAATCCGGTTTTCACCGCTTCCCGCGCGGCGTACAGCATCAAAGGAAACACCGCTGGGCCATAGAGCCTTCCAGAAACCAAGGCTCCATCCGGGCCGGGCAGGGTGCCGCGGCTGGGTCAGGTGCAGGGCAATCGGGTTCAATTCCTGCAGGGTGGGCAGCAGCCCAGGCAGCTGCTCCGGGCTAAGGCAGACCACTGCGGGCAGTTCTCCCTCGGCTGCAGCCAAGTAATCCGCCAGCTGTTCAGGCGTGCAGTTTGGTGCCAGGCCCAATTCCACTGCCAGCAGGTTTTCTTGCCCTTCCAGCTTGCGAACCATTTCCGCCAGCGAGCTGGGATCTTCGGCCAGCAGGTGCACGATGATCGGCAGGTCGGCTGAAGCCCATCGGCGGCGGTATTGGCGGATAACTGCACTGATCCCGGGGTTGGGCAGCCCAGTATGCAGCAGGAATCCGCCCGGATAAGGCAGGCAGCAGCGGCTCCCGGCGGGTTGGCGCGGGCGGCGGCTGATCGGGTTGGTGATGAATGCGCCCAGTTGACCTAGGAACGGCATAGTCCGCGCATCGGGCGCAAAACCCAGCGTGCCGGCCGCGTTGACGTAAGGCTTTTCCAGATAGAGGTCCTGTTTGCGGATTGGGGCGTCCTCATTCAGCCACATGCAGCACCTCATTCAAGTCAAAAACCGGGCCATCATTGCAGGCCAGCCTCATCCCGTGGCGGGTTTCTACCGCACAAACGCCACAGTTCCCTAAGCCATGGCAGGGCATCTCCGTTCGCACCAGCACTTGCCCCTCGAAAGACAGGCTGTCCCGCGGGAATTATCTCATCCAACTTTGGAAGGGCTTCCCGCGGCAGATCAAGAGCCAGATATTCCGGCCAATCCAGGTTATCCGCCAGAGCTGAGAGTGGTGCAATTTCCACCACAGATGGAATCAGGTGCAGGATATCGGGGGAGGGCTGGGGATCGCAGAAGAGGGTCACGGTAGCATTTTGGCCCAGAGCTAATGGGATCAGCGGCATTAACCGGCTTGGGTCCATGCCAATGGCGTATAGGGCCACCCGTCGCGCAGTGGCTGGCAGCTGGAATCCCTGTCCCTGTGGAGGGAGCAAGGCCAGCCGGTCACCCGGCTGCCAGCTTGCGGGGAGTGGGGCCAAAGCCAGGCGCTCTGTTTCGGTGCCAACTCGGAAGAGTGAGGTGGGGAGGATTTCGGAGGTGTCCGCAAGCGCCTGCGCGGGCAGGTATTGACCGGGAACAGGCCAGGTTTTGCGCGGGAGGTCCAGAATCCCTGCGCGGGAACCGCCAAGGCTGAAAATCTCGACTAATTTTGCCGTTAGTTCAGGCATGGCGGTTTCCTCAGAGGATAATCAGGAATTAGAGCTTGAAGCGGTCTTTTTGGGCTTGCGCCATCTCGGCCAGGGTCTCCTGGATCGTGGCGAGGGCATCATCGGCAGGGACCACCCAGCGCTCATCCTGGTCGCGGCGTTTGAACTCGTAGCCGCCCTGGGACATAGCCCGGTGCGACACGGTGACTCGCAAGGGCAGGCCGATCAGGTCGGCGTCGTTGAATTTGACCCCGGCGCGCTCATCGCGGTCATCATAGAGCGGCTCCAGCCCGGCTTCCACCAGCTCAGCATAGAGCTTTTCGGCGGCGATTTCGGCGGAGCCGTCTTTGCTGTTGAGCACGACCAAATGAATGGGGTAAGGTGCGATGCTGACGGGCCAGATCAGGCCCATCTCGTCGTTATATTCTTCGGCCACACAGGCCAGCAATCGACCCACACCGATACCGTAGGAGCCCATGATGATTGGGTGCGCTTCCCCTTCCTCATCCAGGAAGGTCGCACCCAGGGATTCGGTATAGCGGGTGCCCAGCTTGAAGATATTGCCCACTTCCACGCCGCGTTTGGCTTCCAGCTTGCCGCCGCACTGCGGGCAGGGCGCGCCGTCTTCCGCCTGGGCGATGTCGGCGATGACGTCCGCTTGATAATCACGGCCCAGATTGGTGTTGCGCAGGTGGTATCCGGCTTCATTGGCGCCGGCCACCATGTTGGGGGAGTGTTCCAATAGGTCATCGGCCACCACCAGCACGGTCTTCCGCTCGATGCCAATCGGGGAGGCATAACCCGGCACGGCCCCAGCCCGCTCGATCTCCTCATTGAGTGCCGGTCGCAGGCTGCGGACAGCACCTTTGCCAGCCGCGCACGGCATTGGCCAGCTTGGTTTCATTGAGCGCCATATCGCCCCGCAGGACAGCGAAGATCAGCAGGGGCTGTTCTCGGTCGGATAATTCCGCGGTCATAAAGACGGCTTTGGCGGTCTTGGTGGGGGAAATATCCAGAAAAGTGGTCAGATCTGCAATGGAGGTGACATCCGGGGTGGCGACTTTTTCCACCGGCAGTAATTTTTCCGCCGCCGGGTGGGGTTTGGCAAAGGTAGCCACCTGACGGTTCTCAGAATAGTCACAGGAATCACAGAACATCAAGGTATCCTCGCCCACAGGGGTCAGGTACATATATTCATGAGCTTCCTTGCCGCCCATCATCCCGGTATCCGAGCCGACTGCCCGAACAGGCAGCCCACATCGATTAAAAATCCGGAAATAGGCGTCAAAGTGCGCCTGATACTGCCCATCCAGTCCATCCCAATTCCGGTCCAGGCTATAGCTGTCAAGCATGGTGAATTCGCGCACTCGGATCAGTCCAGCCCGCGGGCGGGGGTCATCACGGAATTTGGTCTGGATATGGTAGATCAATTGGGGGAGCTGGCGGTAGGACTGGATCTCACGCCGGGCCAGGTCGGTGACGACTTCCTCGTGGGTCATCGCCAGCACCATATCGTGCCCAATGCGGTCCTTGAAGCGGGCCATCTCATCACCGATCTGAGACCAGCGGCCGGTCTCCTGCCAAACATCGGCAGGATGCACAACAGGCATGGTCAATTCCTGACCACCAATGGCATTGATCTCTTCACGCATGATGGCCTCGATCCGGTTCAGGGATCGGCGTGCCAGGGGCAAATAGGTGAAAATGCCGGCGCCCAGTTGGCGGATAAAACCCGCCCGCAGCAGGAGCTGGTGGCTGGGGGTTTCAGCATCGGACGGCACCTCCCGCAGGGTGGTGCTAAAGGCTTTCGAAAGGCGCATGGCTTAATTATCGCTTTCCGGTGAGGTTTCGTCGCTGGGAGTAGGTTCGTTTTCAATCGCCGCTTCGGCAGGTGGCTCTGGCAGGTCGGAGAGGTCTACTTTTTCTTCCATAGTTACCGTTCCGCGCAGGAAGGCACCTTCTTCGGTGGCGAAGGACTGGGTGGTCACATCGCCATAGACCCGACCGGTGGCGCGGATTTCCAGCTTTTCGGCGATGATCGGCGCATTGACTGTGCCCGCCACGATGACCGTCCCGGCTTTGAGCGCGTTGCAGGTCACCCGGCCGGTCTCACCCACGATCACCAGACCGCGGACGGCGATTTCGCCTTCGAGGGTACCTTCGATCCGAACGCCGCCCTTGCCGCGCAGGTCACCCTTCCAGTTGATGCCGGGGCCGAGGACGGTGGTGACCCGTTCGACGGGGCCAACGGAAGCCTGGGTGTTGGTGGGTTTGTTCTTATTGCCGAATAACATGGATGAGTCCTTTCTTGACGGATGCCAATAACTATAAAATTTCCTTGGCCGCTAAGAATGGCCTGGTCTTTTTTCTTTACCGAGGGCCTATGATTTAATCGCAGGTATTAATGTATCTCAATCCTAATTCACCTTTTGAAAAAGGTATAGTGTCGCCGTCTTGGTATATCGAATCCCTTTTCGCCTTTCCAGTAATATTTCTCGAGTCACTGGGATGTCTTTGTAAGGGATGAAATATTGCTCCAGAGAAGATGTCGAAAGCTGATATTTTCCTAATCGCCGGTGAACAGTCGCAATAAAGCGAAAATCTTCATCAAGAGAGGCTATTCCGGCATCACCATGGCTGTTATTAACGAGTAAATAACCGCCGACCCGTAAATAGGGTTTGCAAACCTCTGAAATGAAACCTGCATATTGTGAAATGAGCAGATCAAATTTCGAGAGATACTCCTCAATGAGCTTCCGGTAATCAGTGCTGTGGAATGCGATCTGAGGTTCTTCCTGATATTCCTTACGTTCCCTCACGATATCTTTAAATGATTCGTTGTTGAAAAATTTCGCTGCGTTCTTGTCAGAATCAAGATAAACCACGCAGGGATAGATAAAGGAAGGCGAGATTTGGATATAGCTGCCGGGATAAATTGCCTTAGCAATATTAAATTTGTTTTTCAACAAACGAAATAAATCGACCTGTTCATAATCCCGATCAATATAATATTTTTTATATGCCAGGTAGGTTGTATCGGTTGTTTTTGTCATTTTGGGCTTTCATTATTAGAGGACAACAAAGCAGTCTATTTAGCAGAAACGCTTAGTGATGAGGCGGCCAGATCGTCCCGGCTGGGACTACGCCCCGATCCGGTACATCAGCTTTGACTGTAGCCCCGTTACCCACCAAGGCATAGGCCCCAATTTTGACATTGAGGTTGACCGTGGCGCGCATGCCGATCAGGGTGCCTTCACCCACCGTCACGCCGCCGGCCAGGGTTGCGCCGGGGGAGAGGTTCACCGTCTTGCCCAGTTGGCAGTCATGAGAGACGATCGCGCCGGTGTTGATAATCGTGCCGAAGCCGGCGGTCACTTCCGTGCCAACGTAGGCCAGGGGGAAAACCTGCACCCCATCGGCCAGGTTGGCGCTGTCTTCAATGAAAGCTGTGGGGTGGATCACATTCGGGAATTGGAAACCAGCCTGCCGCAGCAGGTCAAAAACAGACAAGCGGGCATTCAGATTGCCGATTCCGCCCACGCCATTGATCGCCAGCCGGATACCGTCGGCGGTCAGCTTTGCCAGGGTGTCTCGCCCACCAAGGACAGGCAGCCCCAGCATGGTCTCGCCGGCAGGGACGCCGTCATCAACGAAGCCCAACAGGTCAAATCCGCCCATCTTTTGGATCAGTGCGGCCAGTGAGCGGCCGTGCCCACCTGCGCCAAAGATCACCAACCGTTTCTCGCTTTCCGGGACGGGGGGTAAATTGGCGGCGGATTTTTGAGCAACCAGTTCCGCCACGATCTGACGGGTGACCAACGGGCCAAGGGGCAGTTCTGCCAGGTCCAGCCCGTTATCTTCGGCCAGTGCCCGTGCAGGGGCGGTGATTCGCAAGCCTTGTGGGGCAGTTTCTTCAGCAGCTCTAGCTTCCGGTGCCCAAGGTGGCAGGGTGGGGTCATTGGATTCGGGTGATTCCCCAATATAGGCCAATACTTCGCCGGCAACCATCGATTGGCCGGGCTGAAAACGCACGCCTACCAGGTAACCCGCTGAAGGGGCGGTCACTTCACCGGTGGATTTGGTGGTTTCCACCACGGCGATCACATCATCCTGCTGAACGGCTTCCCACTCCGCCGTTTCAAGAACGACGAGCAGGGCTTCCTTCTCGTTTGGGTTGAGCAGGGGCACTTGGATTGGGATCAGTTTCTCACTCATGCTTGCACCATTTCTCTGGCTTGCGAGATGATATCATTAACTTGCGGCAAGCAGGCCTCTTCCAGGTCTGCGGCCACCGGGATAACGGTTTCCTGAGCGGTAATCCGCCCTGCCCGTTTCAATTTTGGTCCTAAAGTTTCGGCAGCGCGGGCCAGCACTTCCGCACCCCAGCCCCAGGACCCGGTCCCTTCTTCCACTGCCAGCAATCTGCCGGATTGCTGAAGGGATTCGAAAAGCGGATCAAGATGGACGGGAGAGAGGCGGGTTGGGATCACCAGTTCCGCGAAAATTTCATGCTCATAGGCCAGGCTGTGCAGTGCTTGCAGCGCCAGGTGGGCCATATAACCATAGGCGGTCAGGGTGATCTGCGGTTTCGGTGCGCCGCGCAGGGAGAGTGTCGTGCAGGTCGCCGGGAAGCCGTCTTTAGGAAGGCTTTCCGAGACCTCATAATCCTGAAGGTCCTCCGATGTGAGGAGTTTCAGGAGATATTGCAGTTTATTTTCCACGAAGAAGGTCGGCCCATCCTGTTGGAGAATGGCGTTATAGAGCAGTTGCCCCGCTGCGCCGATTGCTGAGCTGCCCTGCAGGTGCGATGGGGCTAGGACGGTCAGCCCCGGCGTGCCGAGGAAGATCTTCTCAAGCGTCTGGCTGTGAGTGGGTCCGTAACCGCGGCGGGCGCCCATCGGCGTGCGGATCACGACCGGTGCGTTCACCTGGCCGTTATACATGCCGTTGAACTTCGCAATATGATTGACGATCTGGTCGGCAATCAGCGTGGCAAAGTCGCCAAACATGATCTCCACCACCGGGCGCATCCCGCGCAGGGCCATCCCGCCAGCCATACCGGTGATTCCGGCTTCGGAGATCGGGGTGGTCAGCACCCGGTCGGGGAACGCGGTGGAAAGTCCCCGCGTCACCTTGAAGGAGCCGCCGTAGGGGTCGAGGATATCTTCACCCAGCAGGACGACCTGGGAATTGTCCTGTAATGCCTGATACAGGGCTTGGTTGAGGGATTGCAAAACGGTGCGGGGAAGGGTGTCGGTCATGCAGACCTCCCTTCCATCGCCAGGGCTGCGTCAAAAGCCGACTGGATCTGGTCCAGGATTCTAAATTGGATGGCGGCCCGTTCCTGGTCCGTCATAAATAAGCCGATAAATTCCACCGGGTCCCGCAAAGTCCAGAGCAGTTCCACTTCCGTTAGGTCACGGGTGTCATCCCCTTTGGAATGCGTGCCCAGCCGGGAGGTTTCGATCACCAGGGCCTGGGGGCGGCTTTCACGGCGGATAAGCCGAGTCAGTTCGCCGGCCACCGGGAGGATCTCCGTCACATCGTGGGTGTCGAGGTGGGTGGTTGGAATCCCAAAGGCTTCAAAGCGTTTGGTCATGCTGCCTGCCATGGCTTTTTCAGTGGGGGTGGTTTGGGCGATATGGTTGTTTTCGAGCACGATCAGGATCGGCAGCGACCAGAGTGAGATCATGTTCAGGCATTCATAAACGATCCCCTCACCGAGGGTGCCGTCGCCCATGAAGTCAAACACGATGGCGTTGCGGCCGGCGCGCTTCTCGGCAAAGGCCATCCCGGCCGCCATTGCCAGTGTGCCGCCCTGGATGCCATTGGAGTAGAAGTTGCGCCACTGCAGGTGCTGTGAGCCGCCCACACCACCGCAAATCCCGCCCGGTTTGCCCATCAGTTCAGCATAGAGGGCGGTTGGGTCGCCGCCGTAGGCGAGAAAATGACCGTGACAGCGGTGATTGCTGACCACCACGTCATTTTCCTGCACATGGGAAAGCACACCCACCGCATTGGCTTCATGCCCCAGGCTGGTATGGGTTGTGCCGGGAAAGATACCGCTGGAAAATTTATCCAATAGCAGAGTTTCGAAGCTGCGGATGGTATAAAGTTTTTCGTAGAGCTGGGCGTAGTCAGTCAAGCAGCCCTCCTCCGTTCACGTTGAATCGCCAGGGGATCGAGCGCCAGGGTTCCGGGACGCTGTTGAGCCCAATCCGGGCGGAGCGCTGCACCCGGTCGTCGGGAACAGGTTCGCCGGATTCGATCCATAAGCCGTCCCCTGGGGTACAGAGATCAATGGTGTTAAAAGTTTTGTCAATTGCCAACGCCTGCGTCAGCTTGGCGGGGCCGTCAGTCCAGCCGTGCTTACCGGCATTATAAGGTCGGTTTTGGGTCATCCTGCCCTGTCCCTCCACCGGCTGGATCGAGCGGATCAGCACAGCTGAAGGAGTTTCGGGCTGGTCGGTGACCACGTTGAGCATCCAGTGCATGCCGTAAGTGAAGTAGACATAGGCATGGCCTGGCGCGCCATACATCACCGCTGTGCGGGGCGTTTTGCCCGCGGAGGCATGACAGCCGAGGTCCTCTTCGCCCTGATAGGCTTCGCTTTCGAGGATCAGCCCGGCCAGGCGCTGCCCGTTCATCATCCGAACCAAACGGCAGCCCAGCAGGTCCCGCGCCACATCTAGCGCAGAGCGATTATAAAAGTCACGTTCCAGAATGGACATGCTGTTATTTTACTTGATTAACAGGTGGGAATGCGGAAAGGGCGGGGGTATCCCACTGATCCGGATGGCCGGATAGAATCAAATTTCGATCGATATTATTTCCCGTTTTGGAATTGGGGGTCTTTTTCGAGGGTCAGCCGCAGGCCGTTTTCAAGCGAGATCAGGGGGACGTAGTTCAGGGCATTCTTGGCTTTGCTGATATCCGCGCACATTCGAGAGACGCCGCTGCCTACCCGGGGGTTGTAGACCTCTTCGGGTTTACCGCCGGTGATATCAATCACCTGGCGTGCCAATTCGCGCACGCTGGTTTCCTGCCCGCTGCCAACATTGATCACTTCACCGTTCAAACCCTGAGCGGTGGCGGCTGCGACCAGGGCATTGACCACATCGTCCACATAGACATAATCGCGAGTCTGGTTGCCATCGCCGTGGAAGATCAGGGTGCCGTTTTGTTTGGCCTGGCGGATGAAATTGGGGATGACTGGCGGGTGGGCGGGGGGAATCCGCTGGCCTGGCCCATAGGCGTTGAAAATCCGCAAAATCAGGGTTTCAACGCCGGAGAGATCACCGATCGTGCGGACGTACCATTCTGCTGCCAGTTTGGATGTTGCATATGGGGATTGCGGATGGGGTGACATGGTTTCAACCATCATGGCGGATTCCTGGTTACCATAAACGGCGCCGGAGGAAGTCAGCACCACCCGAGGCGTCCCGGCATCGCGAATGGCTTCCATCAGTGTCGCAGTACCGCCGGTATTCACTTCATTATAATCACGCGGGAAAAGCACCGATTCAGGCACGGAAACCCGTGCGGCCAGGTGGTAAACGCAATGGATATCTTGGAGGAGGGTCCAGAGTTTGGGACGGTCGTTGATATCACCGCGGGTGAAGTGGATTTCGGGGTCGAGGGCATCGGGGTTGCCTGTGGATAGATCATCCAGACACGGACATGATGCCCCTGCCTGAGTAACCGGTTACTTAAAGCGGAGCCAAGAAACCCCGCTCCGCCTGTGATTAGAAAATTCATAATTTACGCCTTCAATACGTTCTGCCAGTCATCATAGCACAGGATGATGATATTTGGGAAGGTTTAGTAAATTGCTCCAATGCCCAGCTTTTCAGCCAGCAGGGCGGGTTTATCGGTGGTCAAATCGTCAATGCCGAGATCCACCAGGGTTTCTGCCAGTTTAATATCCTTGGGATTATTGGCGTCAATGGTCCAGCCATCTACGCGGGCACCATGCTGGTGCAGGAACTGGATCCAGTCGAAGCCAGCCTTGAGCGCTTTATCCAATAGCTCTGCACGGATGAACCATTGGGCCCCTTCCGGCGCCTGAACCAGCAGGGCGGCGGCTCGAGCGGCGAAATATTCACCCATTGGGCCCCATTCAAAGGCAGAAAGGGGATGATCATCGCGCAGCCCATAGGCACCCACCCGGAAAGGTGGAATGCCATCTGGGCGGGGTTTGTCATCCACCAGGTCCAGATAGAGCAGGGGGTCAAATCCCAGGGAGAGCTCCGGTGAGAACCGATGGAGTGAGCGCACAGCCCAATCGGAAACGGAAGTTACCTGGATGCGGTCCAACACGGGAGACAAGATGCGTACAAATTCCCGCAGAATAGCCTGGGTGAGCGGCGTGTAGGGTTTGAGATCCAGCTGTAAACGGAGGGCGTCCGGATAGGCAGCGAAGATCTCAATGGCGTCTTCCAGGAAACCGATCTTGTGCTTGGTGACCTCACCATTGACTTTGTAGGTCAATTTTCTCACCTGCTTACGAGTGGTCTGAATGGCGTCACCCGAACCGCTGGTCTCAACGCTCAGGTCACGGTCGTGGATCAGGGCGAAGCTGCCATCGGCCAGGGGGATGACATCAATTTCCACAATGGCGGAACCCGCGCTCAGGCAGCCTTCAAGGGCGGCGGGTGAGCCGGGTGGGTAGGATTGTTTACAGTTGGCGGCGTGATGGATCAGACGGACTGGATTTTCGCTTGGATGAGGGAAATGGGAATGCATAGATTTCTCCAAAGGTTAGGTGGCGTCCAGATTGATTCTATTTTTAACCGTAAAATGGTGTTTTTCAAATATTTCCCCGCAATGATATAGACATTTATCACCGGTTTTACCAGCCGGATTTATGGGTATAATAAAATGTTAGATGCTTTCCGTGGCGGAGTTTGCGTCGCCACGTTAGTTATTCATAAATTATTAATATTTCAAGGAGTTAAGATGATCGTTACGACTAAAAAATTGTTTGAAGCACGCGTATGGCAAATATGCCATCGGCGCTTATAACATCAACAACCTGGAACAGACCGTTGGTTTATTCCGCGGCAACCTGCAATCAAAAGCCCCCTTTATTATTCAGATCAGCAAAGGTGCTCGTTCCTACACCGATAAGCTGTTCCTCGAGGGCCTGATCCGCAGCGCCGACGAAGTTTTCCCCGAGGCGATCTTCGCTGTGCATTTGGACCACGGTGATGAGGAAGCCTGTTATGACTGCATCAACTCGGGCTTCTACAGCTCCGTGATGATTGACGCCAGCCATTATGATTTTGAGGAAAATATCGCCATCACCAAGCGTGTGGTGGATGCTGCACATGCCAAGGGCATTGTGGTGGAAGCCGAACTCGGTCAGTTAGGTGGCGTGGAAGAGCATGTCAAGGTGGACGAAGCCGATGCCAAGCTCACCAACCCCGCTCAGGCCAAGGAATTTGTGGAACGCTCCGGTTGTGACTCACTGGCCGTTGCCATCGGCACCAGCCACGGCGCATTCAAATTCTCCGGCAGCCAGTCCCTGCATTTCGACGTCCTCGCCGAAATCCAGAAACAGCTCCCCGGCTTCCCGCTGGTCATGCATGGTTCCAGCTCCGTCCCACAGGAAGAAGTGGCTCGGATCAACGCTGCCGGTGGTGACATCAAAGGCGCGAAGGGTGTGGATGCCAGCCAATTCCGCAAGGCTGCCACATTGGGCGTGACCAAGATCAACATCGACACCGACGGCCGCCTGGTTTGGACCCGCGTGCACCGTGAGGTTTTCCGTGACCATCCTGAGGTATTTGACCTGCGCAATCCCGGCAAGATTTTCATGCAAGCCTATGCCGATTTCATTGCTCAGAAGAACGACTACCTTGGCAGCGCTGGCGAACTGGAAAGCGTTCGCGAATATCTCTCCAAGTAGGAGGATTTATGAAGCCGATTGAGATCCGACCAGGGATCTGGTGGGTCGGGATCAACGACCGTGTGACCGATCTCTTTGAGGGGCTTTGGCCGATCAGAGAAGAAGGGATTTCCTATAATTCCTATCTGATCAAGGATGAAAAGACCGCGCTGATCGACCTCTCCAAAGAGATGTTGAGCGATGACTATCTGGCCCAACTAACCGAAGTCTTCGATATCAGCACCCTGGATTACATGTGATCATCAACCATATGGAACCGGATCACAGCGGTGCACTGACGCGATCCTGAAGCGCTGGCGCCGAACGCCAAACATCCTGGGGATGCCCAAGGCGATTGGCATGCTGGAGGATTTTTATGGCCTGACCGAAAACGTCGAACGCTTAACGAACGGCCAGGAACTCTCCCTGGGCGCAAATACACTGCGATTCGTTTATACGCCATTCGTCCATTGGCCCGAGACGATGATGACCTATCTGGTGGAGCAAAAAGTGCTCTTCCCCTGTGATGGGTTTGGCGGTTATGGCACGCTGGATGGCGCGATCTATGACGACACCTGTGCCGATCTCGGTTGGTATGAAGCGGAATCTCTACGCTATTTCACGAATATTGTGGCGGCTTTCAGCAAGTCTGTGTTGTCCGCGATTGGCAAAATTTGCCGGATACCCCGATTGAGATGGTAGCACCTTCACACGGCTTGATCTGGCGCAAAAACCCCGGCCGGATCATCGAACTTTATCAACGCTGGTCACGAATATTATGGCTCCCCTGCCGAAGTTGGGATCACAGCCCTGTTTGGCACCATGTATCGCAATACCGAACATGCCCTGAGCGCGGCCCTGGAAGGGATCGCTTCGGAAGGCGTCCCGGTGACCGTGCATGATGTGCGCAAGGTCAATGTCAGCTATATTTTGCCTGATCTCTGGACCAAACGCGGTGTGCTGGTGGCTGCCCCGACCTATGAAGGGCATATGTTCCCTGCCATGATGGATGTTTTGATGATGGCCGACCGCAAGCGCGTCAAGCATAAACAGGCGGCCTATCTTGGGTAGCTATGCCTGGAGCGGCGGCGCGAAGAAAAGCTTTGACGAGATGGCGGCCAAGATGGAATGGGAATGTGTGAACAGCGCTGTGATTTCATTGGCGGCCCCCAGACCAGCTCGGCCTCGAACCTGCTCGAGAGTTGGGCGTGCTAGCTGGCGAAAGCCGTTGAGGATCCTACCGGGCGAGGAATAAATTTTTAGTCAATGTTTCGAACCCAGCAGCCCTGCTTCAGGAACGGGGCTGCTTTTAGTATGCACACCAATCGATTACCTGCAGAGAATGGGTTATAATTGGGTCAATCATCCCCTGAAGAGGGGATTCAATTACAACTACTAATCGAAATAATAACCCCTCACCGTCCCTTCCCCTCAAGGAGCGCAGCGACACTGTAGTCCCTGAAGGCGAAGCAGAAAGGGATGAGTATGATGAACTATTTATGGTTTTTGGCATCATTTGAACGGAGAAACTTATGAGTGAAGAAACAAACGCCCCCCGATCCAATTTCATTACCAACATTATTGATGAGCACCTCGAAAGCGGCCGGTTTGACAATGTGCACACCCGCTTTCCGCCGGAGCCGAACGGCTATCTGCACATTGGCCACGCCAAGTCGATCTGCCTGAACTTCGGCCTCGCTCTGCAGTACGGCGGCCTGACCAACCTGCGCTTTGACGACACCAACCCCACCAAGGAAGAGGTGGAATATATCGACTCGATCAAGGCCGACATGCGCTGGCTGGGCTTCGATTGGGAAGACCGCCTGTACTACGCCTCCGATTATTTCGACAGCTTTACGAATGGGCCGTGGCAGCTTGATCAAGGAGGGCAAGGCGTACGTCGATGACCTGAGCGCCGAGGAGATTCGCGAGTATCGCGGCACGCTGACCGAACCGGGCAAGAACAGCCCCTACCGCGATCGCACCGTTGAGGAGAACCTGGACCTGTTCCGCGCATGAAAGCGGGCGAGTTTCCCGATGGCTCCCGCACCCTGCGGGCCAAGATCGACATGGCCTCACCGAACATGAACATGCGCGATCCGGTGATGTATCGCATTCTGCACGCCGAACACATCACCGCACCGGTGACGCCTGGTGCATCTACCCGATGTACGACTACGCGCATCCGCTGTCGGACGCGATCGAGGAGATCACCCACTCGATCTGCACGCTGGAGTTCGAAGACCACCGCCCGCTGTATGACTGGTTTCTGGAGGAGCTGGGCATCTTCCATTCGCAGCAGATCGAGTTTGCCCGCCTGAACCTGACCTACACCGTGATGAGCAAGCGCAAGCTGCTGCGCCTGGTGCAGGAAGGCTACGTGAGCGGCTGGGATGATCCGCGCATGCCGACCTTGGCGGGATTGCGCCGCCGCGGCGTTCCACCGGAAGCGGTGCGCGAGTTCGTCAAGCGGATCGGCGTCGCCAAGGCCAACAGCGTGGTGGATGTCGAGCTGCTGGAGCATGCGCTGCGCGAGGACCTGAACGAGCTTGCCCCGCGCGTCATGGCGGTCGTCGATCCGCTGAAAGTCATCGTCGATAATTATCCTGAGGGCGAGGTCGACCTCCTTGACGTGCCTAGCTACCCGCAGGACAAGAGCCGGACGGAGACGCGCCAGGTTCCGTTTTCGCAAGAGCTGTACATCGAGCGCGACGACTTCATGGAAGACCCGCCGCGCAAAGTTCTTCCGCCTGGCACCGGGGCGCGAAGTGCGCCTGATGAACGCCTACTACGTCACCTGCACCGATGTGGTCAAGAGATGACGACGGCAGATCGTCGAACTGCACTGCACCTATGACCCCGAGTCGCGCGGCGGCAACGCGCCCGATGGCCGCAAAGTGAAAGGCACGATCCATTGGGTGTCGGCCAGCGCACGCGCTGGACGGAGGTGCGCCTGTACGACCGTTTGTTTGCCGTGCCGGACCCTGAGAATGTGCCGGAAGGGGAGGACTTTACCGCTAACCTGAATCCGCATTCCCTGGATACTGTGCAGGCTTATGTAGAGCCCAGCCTGCAGGATGCGCAGCCGGGTCAGACATTCCAGTTCATGCGTCTCGGCTACTTCACGGTCGACCGCGTTGATTCAAGCCCCGACCATCTCGTCTTCAACCGGACGATCTCCCCGGTGGATACCTGGGCGAAGATGGAAAAGGAAAAAGGAAAATAAATTTTTGTCATTGCGACGAAGCCGAAGGCGGAGGAAGCACCCCAACAATAATATGTCAGATTGTTTCCTGGGCAAGCGCAAAGAGGCGCTTACACTGGCGATGACGAATTTGTAGGGGCGACTTTGTCGCCCAAAAGGGTTAAGGGCACAGGACCCGCCCCTTGCGAACCCCCTCATGGTATAATTTCCAAAATCAGCCGGGCCCGTAGCTCAGCGGCAGAGCAGGCGGCTCATAACCGCTCGGTCGTAGGTTCGAATCCTACCGGGCCCATATGAACTGAGGACTTAGACTTGCAAATAAATAATTTATCAGTATAATATAGGCAACAGAACCCACCACGCCTCTGCTTTGCATGCGCACCGAGGTGGGTCATTTCTTAATATTTTCCGGTGGGGTTTCTTAGTGGGTCTTAAACCAGCAATTTCTATTCAGCAGTAGATTGCCCTACTCCAACAAAGGGGAATGGTAATTAGTAATCTGCAAGAAGCATCTGAATTTCTAAAAGAAAATCATTATTATCGTTTAAATATATATTTTCATAAATTGATGGACTCACCTGATCATTTTCGAAATGGATTATCATTTTCGCAAGTGATTGATATTTACAATAATGATAGTTGGCTGCGAAATAAAATATTTCCCCCATTCTTGGAGCAGATTGAAATCCAGGCAAGATCACAGATTGCTTATTATCTTGTGACATTAAAATACGGGTCAGATGTTTTTTATAACGTAAATATTTATCAGGATTTATTAAAATATAGTCAACTAAAATCAATCCTTACTTCGCAGTTATCTAAAACCATAAAGATCCCGTTATTCTTCATCATCAGAAAAATATGGAAACAGATTTCCAATCTGGGTCATTGTTGAATTTATGTCATTTAACATGCTTTCAAAATATTATTCATATCTTTGAAGTTACTGAAAGGAAACAAATTTCTAAGGCATTTAACAATTCAAATGATCACCTTTTGGACAATGGTTGCACGTAAGTTAGGCATTCAACGAAATATATGTGCACATTATGGATATTTGTTTAGAAGAGAATTTGCCATTCGTCCAATAATGGCGGATGAATGTATGCGGATATCCCCTGAAGTCTTCTTCAAGGCATCTTGCGGTCAATTTCTTCTCCTTTTCTATCTGTTACTCTCCTGGTATTTATTTGCAGCGGGTTTGATAATCGGAATACCTGTGTTTATTGTAAGAGCAGGTGATGGTGGTGAAGTAGTACTTTTCAAGACACTTAAAATCGCGAGGATAGCATTATTTCTTATAATTCCTGTTTTTTTGCTGGTTATTGATTATTCAAGGGCATGGCTTGCAGCAAGTAATAAGAAGCTGATATTTAAATCACTGGGCTATGGTTTTAAGGCAACCTTTAGTTCGTTCCTTTCTTCCTACCTGTTTATGTTAGTCATTATGGCCATACAGGTCGGGTTTCTATTTTTGGTATCAAAGGCAATGAATTTTAATCCCGAAACCAAGGGTGGCTTATTTATCCTCTTCCTCCTTTCACAGGCTTTATTAATTATTAAATTATTTCTCAGGGCCTGGAGATACGGGGGAGTAACAACACTATTTACAATTTAGTTATTCGAAAAGGTCATTTTTATTAACAGGTACCTTTAGCATAACAGCTTCAGGGTCTGCTTTAATATTTATATGATAACCTGGCAATACGTAGAAATAGGATGTCAGAGCATAGTTCATAATAGCCGGGACCCAGTGCCACAATTCAATATTTGAACTTAGCTTGCTGGTAAAAGGTATGGCATCAAGGTTTCTGTACCTCATATTAACAGTCATACCTGGGTTGAAATTTCCTTCTCCTGTTGGCTGTGCAATAAAAGGATGGCTGAAGGGTTCTGGCCTGCACCAGGCATATCCGTAATAATCTTCCGTTCCGGTACCTATGCTTGAAGGAAATATTTCCCCATCAACATAGATCTTTTCGTCACCTTCACCCCACCAGGCATCAACCGTATTAAAGATTGTAATTGCATCGCCTGCATATACACCCATCCCTTCAATATCGATATAATTTATATCGATGTGCTTGTCGTTTCCTCCAACCCTTGAGTCGCCGGCTGTTCTGATCCTGTTATATTCGTGCCAGGCTGATCCGAAATACATAGTTTTATCATTCCAATCATGATCAGCGATATTTACAGAGAGACTACACTTAATATTCTGATTTCCGAAGTTAAATATCCTTACAAGGGCAACTCTTTTAAAGGGCATAATCCATTTACAGGTCATAAGAGTATCCTTGCTTACAGAGCTGTACCAGGTTGAGGATTCCTTAAGATTAAACCCTGTTCCAAAAAAATCGCCTGCCGGAACCCATACCGTGGTGAGGTTGTCGAAGCTGATCTCCAATACCGTTGACCTGAGTGCCTGGTTTAGATCTTCGGCTTCTATTATAAGCGATAAGCCAGTAATGGCGCTATTAGCTTCATCAATACTGGCACTAAATGAAGTGCCAGGTAACAGAGTGTCTTCTGATTCAATGTAAGAAGGTAATTCTTTATTTCCTGAGTTCAGTACCCTGTTAACTTCCTTTATCAGTATACCTGCTTTCTCTAAATCACTCAGGCTGAAAGATTTTATCTCAGTACCTTCCTGGTAGGCTCTGTAATTAATATTATAATATATACTGGGAGTCCATCTTTTGCCCTCAACTTTAATTGAATCACACTCGTAAGTTATCTTGCAACTCCGTGCATATGGAATAGGCAGATACAGGTTATGTCCTCTCTGGTGATAATCAGATTCGGGAGACACAGACGCGCTAAGGGGTTCACCTGCCAGTAGTTGGCCGCTTATAACCTTTAATACCTTATCTTCAATTACTGGTTTTTCAGATCCATCGAGGTAGACCCTTATGGTTCCTTCATAGCTTCCCTCGCCTGCAAAGGTCATCCACCATCTTACTATTGCACCAGGTCCGTAATTATCAAGTAATACGAATTCACGTCTTCCGTCCAGGCTATCTACGCCAAGGAACATGGTGTAGTCTTCGTTGGCATACCATCCTTTTTCATCGGGACCGGTACTTCTTCGGTCATAACTACTGAATTGTTCTAAGCTATATGCAGGATCAGGGAACTGTGTAATACTATACCTGTCAATCATTTCTTCAAGCAGTGATTCAAGACTGATAGGCTCATTACTATTATTGCATCCTGCCAGGAAGAATGATAATGTCAGGTAAAACAGAAAGGGCAGAGGGTTAAGATTTTTCATATTATAAGGTCTGTAGGGAGAGTATCCAAATTTAACAATAATGCACTGTTTTTTGATAGGCCACTGAATTATTTGTTAAGTTTAAAGTATCATTAATTAAAGAATTAATCCATGCTTAGATTAGTAAATATTATTTCGTTTATCCTGTTTTTCTCATCTAATATATATACTCAGGCTCCTGATAATGAGAACCTGCGTATTACCCATGGGCCTTATATACAGAACCTCGGTCCTTCGTCTGTAAGTATAATGTGGCTTACAAATAAACCGGTGTTGCCTTCTGTGCTGCTCAGTAAACAAGGAGACATAGAAGTAAGTTATTGTAATTCCACTGATGGTTTAGTAAATGCCGGAGAAGTAATCCATAAGGTGAAAATAGAGAATCTTAGTCCGGGCACGCGCTACCTATATACTCCGATGAGCATCGAGATTCTGAGATACCAGGCTTACAAGGTATATTTCGGTGATACACTGGCAGGAGGGGAGTTTTCATTCACGACACTATCCCCGTCGAAAGAGAAGATCAGTTTCACTGTTCTGAATGATATACATGAAAGATCAGGACTGATGGCGGAGTTAATCAGGAATAGTAATATAAAGAATGCCGATATGGTATTTATGAATGGTGATTTAATAAATTACCTTCAGGATGAGGAGCAAATATTTAATGGATTCCTGGATACAGCTGTTTATTATTTTGCAAAGGAAATCCCATTTTACATCGCACGGGGTAACCACGAAACCAGGGGCATGAAAGCCAGAAACTTTAAGGATTATTTTGACTTCAAGGACGATAGTTTCTATTATTCATTGACTCATGGTCCGGTTCATTTTATTGTACTTGACTGTGGTGAAGACAAAGGAGACGATAACAGGTATTATTTTGGCATGGCCGATTACGATGCCTACCGGCTGAAAGAACTGGAATGGCTGAAGAAACATATAGGAAGTAGTGAATTTAATAAGGCAAAATACAGGGTTGTTATTGTGCACATGCCCGTATTAAAAGGAGATGATATGGGGCATGGAATGCAATTCCTATCCGATCATTTTGGTCCTGTACTCGAAAAGGCAGGTGTAGATTTGCTTGTAGCTGCTCATACCCACAGGGTGGCATTTCATTCTTCCGAGGAGTCCGGATTTGGCTATCCGATTATTGTCAGTTCTAATGATACTTTTATTGATGCTGACGCCGATAATGAGAAACTCCAGGTAAGAATCAAGGACGCCAAAGGTTCTGTCATTATGGAAAAAGTAATAATGAAGTGACTAAAGTTCGGAGTAAACGAAATATATTTACAATAATTAATATACCAGTAAAATAATAACTTTAAGTACTCTAGGCACTCCTGCCGGACCGTTTACCTGCCCCGGAGGCATGGCAGTAAGCTCCCTCCACTTTAGGCACTTCCTATAGGTATTTATACTACACTCAAAATAGGTCTTAACCGTCTATATTCTTAAGGGTCCTCAATATACTTTTACCTATAGGAATCAGGGTATTACTTAAAGATTGCGATGGAAAATTTATTTGGCCGATTATTAAAAGATATAAGATTCGAAGAAGGACTTAATGCATGTATGAATTGTGGTGTTTGTACTGCTATTTGTCCGGCGGCAGAATTTTATAACTACGATCCGAGAAAGGTTGTAGACATGGTCCAGACCAGGGATAATGAGACAATCAGGGATTTGTTAAAGAGTGAGACTATATGGTATTGCGGACAGTGCATGTCTTGTAAGACAAGATGCCCGCGGGGCAATACTCCTGGACAGATAATAATGGCCCTTCGACAATTATCGCAGGAGCTTGGTTATTTTACTGAATCGGAAAAGGGCAGACAGCAGTTTGCAATTAAGCGAACCGTTGGAGATAATATCCTGAAGCACGGATATTGTACGCCAAGTTATGAGATCCATCCCGACAGGCATCCTGAGCAGGGACCGGTATGGGAGCATGTATATGAAAACCTTGAACATGTTATAGCCAGGTTTGGAGGCGAATTGAATGGTAGCGAGGGGCCGCTAAGGGGATTCACGCCTGAAGTTCTCCAGGAATTGAAGGATATTTTTGAGGTAACCGGTGGGCTGAGACTGTTTGATGCAATTGAAGAGGCCTCAGAGAAGAAGGCAAAAGAAATGGGCATGGAGTTTAAAAAGGAGGGGACCGACTTTGAATATTTTAACCACGTATATACTTACGATTCCGGAATACATTTCGTTGAAGAGCAAGTTGAAGAACAAATAAAAGAAGACTATGAGACTGGAAGGTAAGAAAAGAATCTGGGCAGATTTTCAAAAGGAAATTCCTGACGATCATTTTTTCTATGTAAGATCGTGTATAAGACAAAGTTTTTTTCCGGGATCGGAACAATTCTTTCTTAAAGTTATAAGAGAAGACCTGGGGAAAGATATTTTCGAGGATCCCAGGCATACTACATGTACCGGTATTGGTTATCATGGTGATGTTGTTCCTTTTGAAACAATACAGGCTGTTGTTGCAAGGCATTTTGCACTTGCTACAGAGAATGGTTACAAAGATGTTGTGATATCATGTGTCACCTCATTTGGGATTTACGAAGAGATTATCGAGACCTGGAAGCACTACCCTGAGGTTCTTGAAAAAGCAAGAAAAGACCTCTATAATGCTACAGGAAGGGTTTTCGATGTTCCTGATAGTATAACTCATTCGAGTGATATAATATATAAGTTCAGAGATGAAATAGCAAAAAAGGCAAAATTTAAACTGATCAACCAGTATACAGGAGAACCACTTAAAATAGTAGAACACATTGGTTGTCATTATTCAAAGATGTTTCCGAAGTATGGTGTTGGGGGAGCCGAATTCCCTCATGTGCTTATCGGAATGATTGAATCGTGGGGTGGGGATGTGATAGATTACCCTGAACGCAGGCACTGCTGCGGTTTTGGTTTCAGGCAATATCTTGTCCAGGCAAACAGGGGTTATTCTTTGTCTAATTCCAAGAAGAAATTTGAGTCGATGCAACCCTATAAACCAGAATTAATACTTGCAAATTGTCCGGGTTGTACGATGTTTATGGATAAGTGGCAATATACCATTAAAGCTATGGAGGGTCTTACTTACGGACCATCAGGCCAGGGAATACCGGTGCTTACCTACGAAGAACTTGCTGGCTTGGTTATGGGGTATGATCCATGGGAGCTTGGACTTCAGTATCATAATGTGCAATCCGAACCACTTCTCGATAAAATGGGAATAAGATATGATCCGGAGATGAAGTACCTTACAAAGGATGGAAAGAAACTGCCTGCTCCTGCAGAATTAATTAATGCATAGTTATGGGGAAGCATGTTATTGTTATTGGAGGAGGCACAGCTGGCTGTGTGGCTGCCGCTCACCTGGCCAGGGAGGGTTTCAGAGTTTCCTTAATCGAAAAGGACGAGCATACCGGGGGTAAAATAAATAACTGGTTCCAGCTTTTCCCTGACAGGAGAAAGGGGAGCGAAGTGACAGCCTTTCTTCAAAAGGAACTGGATCACCCCTTAGTTGACGTATCTACCGGGGAAAGCATAAATAAAATAAAAAATAATAAGAACGGGTTTTCTATCACAACCAATAAACGAGAACTTGATAAAGCTGAAGCAGTACTTGTAGCTACCGGCTTTGACCTCTTTGATGCTACAAGGAAAGAGGAGTATGGCTATGGGATATATGATAACGTAATTACCTCCCTCGACCTGGAGAAGATGTTTCACTCATCTGAAATAAAGACTACCGAGGGACTGGCTCCCAAAAGGGTTGGAATAGTACATTGCGTGGGATCACGTGATGAGAAAGTTGGTAATTTCCATTGTTCAAAGGTTTGTTGTGTAACAGCTGTTAAGCAGGCTATAGAAATAAAGGAGCACCTTCCGGAAACGGAAGTTATTTGCTTTTATATGGATATGAGAATGTTTGGCCCTTATTATGAAGAATTATACCGTGAATCACAGGAAAAGTGGGGTGTAAACTTTATCAGGGGTAAGGTTTCAGAAACCTCTGAGAATATTGAAGGACGATTGATAATAAAGGCTGAAGACACGCTTTCCGGTAAGCCGATTCGCATGGAGGTAGATATGCTTGTTTTAATGGTTGGAATGGAGAATTCAAGATCGGGACTTATTTTGAAGGATCACATTAATATTGAGTCTGGGGTAAATGGTTTTTTTAAGACTTCAGATAATCATTATGGAACCAACCTGAGTAATGTTGAAGGATTATTTTATGCCGGGGCATGTACTGCACCGATGAATATAACTGATACTATTGCCCACGCAAGAGCAGCAGCTGTTGAGATATCAGAATACTTAAACAAAAATTAATGCTGTGAAAGATTTTGGATTTGCACCCACAAAGGGAAGAGTAATTGATTATGATAAGAATGACAGACTTATCTACTCTTATGTAAGAGAGAAAGATCCTTCATATGCTTTATGCATCGCCTGTGGAGCATGTGCCGCAACATGCAGTGCAGCCAAATTTACCCAGTTTAGTCTAAGAAAAATAAATATTCTTGTTCGCCGTGGAGAAAATGGTGAAGTAAGAACAGAGATTGATCGTTGCATGCTGTGTGGCAAGTGCACACTGGTTTGTCCGAGAGGAGTAAATACAAGGAATGTAGTATTCCTGATAAGGGAAGCTTTTGAGAAATACGACAATTATGCAGTTTAATCCTTTTGTAATACCATTTAATATAGGATTATATTTTATAATCCTTTACGTTGTGGCACGATCTGTTATATGGTTCAGGGAGCTTCCCAGGACAGATAAGCTTCGTTTGCAGAGAGGTTTTTTTGGAAGACCATTTGTGTTGAGCCTAAAGGAAATCTTTATGGAGGGCTTATTACATCGTAAGATATTCCTGAGGAATCCTGTCCTGGGTTATATGCATATGAGCCTTGCCTTTGGGTGGTTTCTGTTAATCCTGTTTGGAACATTCCAGGCTGACTTTCTTGGTGATCAGCATCTTAATCCACCGTATAAAGCTATTTTTTACAGGTATTTTAATCCCTCTCATGCCGAAAGCGGTCTGGCAGGATTTTTTTCTTTCCTGATGGATCTTATCCTGGCTGTTATTTTATCGGGATTGTTGATTGCTATTATCAAGAGGTACTGGTCGAAAATAGTTGGAATGAAACGCACCACCAGGCTTAAGTTTCTTGACAGGCTTTCAAGAACAGCGCTATGGCTTATTTTTCCAAGCAGGCTGCTTGCAGAGAGTTTTACCTGCGGTGCCCATGGTTCAGGTTCTTTTTTAACCGGTTCGCTGGGGTCTTACTTCGCTGGTTTTCTGCCGGTTGAATCGCTGGCAATGCCTTTCTGGTGGTTATATTCTATATCACTGGGTACCTTCTTTATACTTCTTCCAAGAACAAGGTATATGCATATTCCTGCAGAGATGTTCTTAATATTCCTTCGTAATTCAGGTATTAAAATAGGCGATCAGCACGGGGCCTGTGCCGAGGCACAGATCCATTCATGTTCATCATGTGGGATATGTCTGGATGTATGCCAGTTAAGCACATCTGCCAATATTACCAATATCCAGGCTGCCTATCTTGTTAAGGGCTTAAAAAGGAATGATGATATTTTCGATCTTTCATTAAATTGCCTTATGTGTGGCAGATGTGAGCAGGCATGCCCGGTGGGCATAGAGCTTGGTCCTTTGAGAATGATACAGAGAAGAGCAGGTGAGACAAAAAGTGACATGAAATCCATCTGGTCGGGTTATATGAGGGTAAGAAACAGTAATAAAAATGAGCCTGCCGAAGAAAACATCAAGAGTCAGGCATATAAATATCTTAAGCCGCAGGAAATAAAACACAGTACTGAAGTGTTGTATTTTGCAGGTTGTATGACTCATCTGACACCGGGAATTTCAAGATCTATGATTAAGATATTTGAGGCTGCTGGTATAAGTTATGAATTTATGGATAAGGATGGATCTGTTTGTTGCGGACGGCCATTGACCCTTGCTGGCAAAGACAGGGAAGCAAGGGAATTGATCAAAAATAATTCTGATGCTATCTGGCGTTCAGGAGCCAAAGTACTTGTTACCTCCTGTCCGATATGCTTTAAAATATTTAATGAAAGTTATCATCTCGGCCTGGAGATTTTGCACCATACCCAGTATATAAATCAACTTATTGAATGCGATCAGCTGGAGCTGAATTTCCTTAATAAATCGGTTGTTTACCACGATCCATGTGAGCTTGGTCGTAACTCTGGTATTTACAGTGAACCCAGGGAAGTACTATTACATATTGCGAGACTTCATAAATCTAAATATGAGAAGGAGGATGCCCTTTGTTGTGGAGGAAGTCTGGCAAACCTGAAAATTGATAGAAGGCAAGTAACAGATATTGCGTCGGATGCATATGCCGAACTGACCAGTACTCATCCTGATTACCTGGCTACATCATGCCCCCTCTGTAAGAAAACATTTGGTAAAGCAGGAGCCGCTAACGGAACAGAGATTCTCGATATTGCTGAAATTGTTGCCCGGGCAATTGAAGATCGCCCACCGTTAGAGCATGAGATTGCCCACAGGATAAGCGCTACAGGTGTTATTGCTTAATAGTACCCAATTAAATATAAACAACTATATTTGTGCAGTTTTTCAAAATAATATAATGGAACGATTTTTGATACTATTTTGAATATAATTACGTTCTATAAGAAATTCAATATATATAAATGTTTAGAATTAGTTTAGTATTAATTTTTGCCGCATTATTATCCTACGGGTGTAATAATGGCGAAAACAGGGAAGAGGATTTAAGCGAAGGCGACGTTATACAGAAACAGGATGGTAGTATTTTTCTTAGTCTGAAAGATGCTTACCTGTTTTATGATGAAGATAACCCTAACAGAAACACTGCCGAGTGGGGATTTACAGTAAACAGCAAGGGGAGATATGAGGTATGGCTTTCAAGTCTAACTAAAGACACAATGAATCTGTCGTATAATGAACCAGTAGTTATACATTTTGGCGATAAGAGGCTGGAGATTCAGCCTGTTGGAAACGAGATAATGCTTAATGATAATCATGTCTCCAGACCATATTTTCGTGCCGACTCAAAGATAGGATCAATATTGATAGAGGACACCGGTCATTATAATATTCAGATAGTTAGTGAGAAGGTTTTGCCCAGAGGTGTGGATAGTGATCGGGCACCTGCAAATACTATTCTCGATCAGGTTATTTTGAAGCCACAGGAGTATTAGAAGATATTTATTTCGATATAAGAATAAAATCACTTCCCGGCTCATTGTCCCCGAATTCACCAAATCTTGGCTGAGGATTTACCTTTTCGACATATTGTAATATTTCGTTCGTTGTAAGAATACCATCTTCACCACCGTATTTTCTTAAGGCCTCAATAAATCTTCTTGCGAATGGAGAATGGAAGCCGGATCTTCCATCAGGTACATATTCTTTGCCACCGGATGTCAGGTATAACCTGGTTTTGTATTTTATTTTTCTTTCAATAAACTCTGCTTTCGGAATGTCTGCATACATTTCCATCGCTCCCCTGTGAGACGCTGTAGCCAGGTGTGGATCAAATGTTCCTCCAAAACAAACATCCATTACAAGGAAAATCTGTTTACACCCTATATTGTTTATCATTGTCCTGAGATTTGAGTGCGACAGGTAAGAAGTTTTACTTATATCATCCGCCTTTGAATCTGATGAGATAACATAGCCCTCTTTAAATACCTCATCATAGATACCATGACCCGCGAAAAAGATCAACAGGTTTTCGTTTTTACCATAAGAATTTGAAGCGTATTCCCTTATTTTTTCGACTGTTTGAGTAAGTGATGCATTGGTAATAACTTCTGTCTTTACATTGTAGTTCTCTGTCAATTCTGCTGCTATTGTATTAGCATCCAGAACCGGATTAACAAGTTCCGAGAAAGAGTCGTATACGTTGGTGGCAAACAGAAGAGCATGTGAGATAACACCTCCTTCCTCATCGGCAGGAAGAGATTGTTGAGGTAAATTTTGAGGCAGCAGGCTACCTGTGCCGATCATTTCTCCGGCTCTTGAATCGTAATTGGTGAAGGGATCTTCAATTGGAGTTACCCTGAAAGTGCCATCTTCACCCTGTACTATGAGTTGATAGTTAGAATAAGTATAGCTTTTTGTCCCATCTTCTTTACTCCTGTTAGCTGTAATTGAAGACTTTTCCCAGTTTGACCTGAATTTTCTGGCCTGGGCTATTGGAATTTCAACACCTGCCTCTGTTTCAAGGAATCTTATCTTATAAATCTGCTTATCAGCATTGTATCCTTCGATACTCTGTACAGGTATTGATACCTGATTCGGCCCAGTGCTTTTCAGATTGTATTTTTCTTCAGTTTTTTTCTGAATAAGAGAGAGGGTCCAGTCTTCTAATGACTTCCTTCGATCTTCGTAGCTGGCGCTTGTTTCAAACTCATCTCTCGGCAAAGCCATACTTTTATCTACCCTGTTATAAATGTCGTTTACAACATCATATGTAAGGATCTTTCTCTGCGCTGAGCTCAGGTGGTCGCTAACCCATGAGGCAATCAGTGATTTCCTGGAAGGACTCACAGGTGATATCTCCCATATGATTAATGAGCTATCTACGGAGCTGGTGGAAAGAAATTGTCCGTCTTCACTAAATCTTGCAGGGTAGGTTGTCCATGTATGTCGATAGATAGCATCAACTTCTCTCATCTCAGGGCCTTCGGTGTTAAAAATTCTTACATCCTGTCTGTGTGGAACCGTTAAAAGATCACCGGTTGGGCTATATGTCATATCACTGTTTACGCTCAGATCCTTTTTAATTGAATCGAGAGGAACAAACCTTTCTTTTACCATGTGGTACCTTACAATTCCAGAAGAATTACCCACAACAAACTCGTGTTTCTGGGGATGGCAGGCAAAGCCATAAATATAGCTGTAGGTGTTTTTTATTCTCTGTATTTCTTTGAAACTGTCTGCATTGTGTTCATATATCCTAACAGTTCCATCATCATCTGTAGTAAGCAGGTATTTATCGTCGAAACTGAATTCTACATTACTTACCTTATCTTCATAGTCGCTTATTTCATGAAGACTTAAGAATTTTTCACCTTCAGCCTTCCATATTAATAGTTTACCTCCATAGCCTACAGAAGCCAGGTAGTTACAATCATTACTGAAGGCAAGGTCGTGAACCCAGTCGGAATGTCCTCTCAAGATCTGTACTACCTTCATATCTTTTAATCTGATCAGGGCAATGTCGTTGATCCCTTTATATCCGCCGTAAGCAAGGAATTTTTCATCCGGACTGAATTCAATTTCACCGGCACTATTTGTCATATTTGAACTATGTTTGAAAACGCGATCCCAGTTCCTGTCGTAGATTTCAAGGGTATATGGAATCCTGGATATTGCATAGTAATTTCTGAACGACGAAAATCTGGCATCTACCACTCTTCCAGATCTTGGAAACTCTTTTTTCTCAGTGATATTCAGATCCTGTCCGAATAATGGAAATATCAGAATTAAAAAAAATGATATGAAAAGCGGCTTTTTCATTTTAACAGGTGTTATAGAGTTATTTAGATATTCCTTTTATTAAGAAGGAATTACAAATTAATCAATATTTGTTACCCTGCAATTTGAGAGGACTCACTAATATCTGTCTTGAACCCATTTTCGCGCATTGATAAAGGCTTCGATCCATGGAGTAACATCATCTGTTTTTCTGTCTTCAGGGTAATATCCACATTGCCATGGCATATATGCTCTTTCCAGGTGGGGCATTATAGCCAGGTGCCTGCCATCTTCCGAGCATAGTGCGGCGGTATCATACTTCGACCCGTTTGGATTTGCCGGATAGGTGCTCTGGTTATATTTAACGGGGATATTATATTGGGATTCCTCATAGGGCAGTTCAAATTTCCCTTCTCCGTGAGCAACCCAGATGCCCAGCTTAAAGCCGGATAGCGATTTAAGCATTACTGAATTGTTTTCCTCTACCTCAACTGTGATAAAGTTGGACTCAAATTTACCTGAAGCGTTATGTTTTAATAGTGGGGGCGATTTATGCTCAGGGTTGATTAGATTTAGTTCTGCCATAAGCTGGCAGCCATTACAAACACCCAGGCTCAGAGTATTATCTCTTTTATAGAATTTTTCGAGAGCCAGCCTGGCTTTTTCGTTATATCTGAATGCTCCTGCCCATCCCTTGGCTGAGCCAAGTACATCCGAATTGGAAAATCCACCTACAAAGACAATAAAACTAATATCTTCCAGGGTTTCCCTCCCGGCAATAAGATCGGTCATATGTACATCTTTAACATCGAAGCCCGCGAGATGCATTGCATAGGCCATTTCCCTGTCGCCATTAACACCTTTTTCCCTTATAATTGCAGCCTTTAATCCCGTTTTCTCTCTTCGGCCGTGACTTATGCCATGTGACTTAAAGTCGCCTTTGAAATCTTTCAGGTCAAATACGCCTGATTTGCCTGGCATAGTTCTTTTTCTTCTCCAGAGCCAGCTCTTCAGTGCATTGCTTCCTTATCGAAGAGGTAGGAAGTATTAAACCACAAATCCCTGAGATAATTAATATCAAAGCGGTAATCTGAGCCATTATGATTGAGAAATATCTCTCTCTTGGCAACAGGACTTCCAATAGGATAACACGTAATATCGTTTTCAAGAAATTTTTCAATAACAAAGGCTTCATCATCAACCTGTATTATTATTCCTGGGGTTTTCGCTGAATAATAATTTTATGATATCCTTTTCGCCAATCTCATCAAGATTGATACTTAAGCCACCGGTAGTGTTTGAGAAGCACATTTCAAGAAGGGTGGTAATCATACCTCCGGCTGAAATATCATGGCCGGAGATAATCTTTTCCTGCTCTATTAACTCCTGAACCACATTGAATGCCGAAACAAATCTCTCGCTATCTTTAACCGTTGGTGCCTTATCACCAATACTATTTATTATCTGTGCAAAGCTACTGCCTCCGAGTTTATGTGAATCGCTACTGAAATCAACATAGATCAGTGTGGTTTCGGAGTCAGTTACTACAACTGGTTCCACGATCTTCTTTATATCGCTGATCTCACCTGATGCTGAAATAATAACTGTTCCGGGAGAATAGACGGTCTTATCTTTATATTTCTGTGTCATTGATAAGCTGTCTTTGCCTGTGGGTATATTTATCCCCAGCTCAATTGCAAAGTCACTGGCTGCTTTTACCGCATCATAGAGGCGGGCATCTTCACCCGGGTTCTTACAGGGCCACATCCAGTTAGCTGAAAGGGAAATGCTTCTTATGTGGTCGGAGAGAGGTGCCCATACGATATTTGTCAGAGCTTCAGCTATAGATAGTACTGAACCTGCTGCCGGATCTATTAATCCAGCGGCCGGTGCATGACCCAGGGCGGTTGCCAGTCCGGATTTCCCGGTATAATCGAGAGTAATAGCTCCCAGGTTATTAAGAGGTAGCTGCAGTTCGCCTGCACATTGCTGTTTGGCCAGTCTTCCTGTTACCGACCTGTCTACCTTATTTGTTAGCCAGTCCTTGCATGCTACTTCCTCAATCTGAAGTACTTTTTCAAGGTATTCGTGGATAATATCCGGGTCGTAGTCTAATGCTTTGAATTCGGACCTGGTGCTTGAATCTATTAGAACGGTTTGCGGCGGATTTCCAAAGAAGGAAGTTAGCTGAAGATCAATTGGTTTTTCCCCGGTCAGCTGGTTTTCAAAAGTAAACTGATGATCACCTGTAACTTCTCCAACTACATACATAGGGGCCCGCTCGCGCTCGGCAATCTTTCGGAGGGTATCGATATCGGCTTTTTTAATAACCAGTCCCATTCTCTCCTGCGATTCATTCCCAATTATTTCTTTCGCTGAAAGAGTAGGATCGCCTACAGGCAGTTTAGAAATATCGATTCTGCCACCAGTGGCCTCAACCAGTTCAGACAGGCAGTTAAGATGCCCCCCTGCTCCGTGATCATGAAGCGACACAACAGGGTTAATATCAGTTTCCGTAAGAGCCCTGAGAGCATTATATACTCTTTTTTGCATTTCGGGATTTGCTCTTTGCACAGCATTTAATTCTATGGAACTGTCAAATTCTCCTGTATCGACCGAAGATACGGCGCCACCGCCCATTCCAATCCTGTAGTTGTCTCCTCCCAACATTACAATAAGGTCGCCTTTTTCAGGTATATCCTTTTCACTGTCCTTCTTTTTACCGAGGCCAATTCCTCCTGCAAGCATTATTACTTTATCAAATCCATATTTCTTCTGATCTGTAAAATGCTCAAAAGTAAGTACAGATCCACAAATAAGAGCTTGTCCGAATTTATTGCCAAAATCACTTGCCCCATTTGATGCCTTTATCAGAATATCTGAAGGCGACTGGTACAACCATTCTCTTTCTGGAGTTACCGTTTCCCAATCTCTTGCCTTGTCAAGTCTTGGGTAAGAGGTCATATAAACAGCAGTCCCTGCAATTGGTTGCGCCCCCTTCCCTCCGGCTATCCGGTCGCGAATTTCACCTCCTGTTCCGGTGGAAGCACCATTGAAAGGCTCTACAGTTGTAGGGAAATTATGAGTTTCAGCTTTTAGCGATAGAACAGTATCAACTTCTTTTATCTCAAAATAGTCAGACTTATCCTGAGTCGAAGGTGCAAATTGCTCTACCTTAGGTCCCCGGGCAAACGAACAATTGTCTTTATAGGCCGAAACAATATGATTTCTGTTTGTAAGAGTAGTTTTTTTGATAAGTTGAAACAGGGTTGACTCTCGTTCTATGCCATCAATAATAAATAGCCCGTTAAATATTTTGTGCCTGCAATGTTCTGAGTTAACCTGCGAAAACCCAAATACTTCACCATCGGTAAGTTTTCTTCCCAGTGATTTACCCAGGTCTTCCAGGTAATTAATTTCTTCAGCGCTAAGTGCGAGTCCTTCTTTTTCGTTGTATTCTTTAATATTATTAACCTCAATTACTGCTTCGGGCTCCCTTTCGATTTTAAAAAGGTTCTGGTTCAGTCCTTTGTACATAACCTGGAGCATGGGATCAAAGTCAGCTTTGTCGGAGTCAACAATGAAATATTCTTCTATTCTATCTATACCCTTTATTCCCATGTTCTGGGTAATCTCCACCGCATTCGTACTCCATGGGGTAACCATTTCTTTTCGGGGCCCGATAAAATAGCCTTTAAGTGATTCTTCGCTCAGCAGGGTGGAACCACTAAATAACCAGACGAGCTTGTCCAGGGATTCCTGATCTTGTTTTGTATTGGTATTTACAGCAATGATTTTATCTGAGATACGGAAAAAGAGAATCATATATCTTTAGTTAAAAAGTTGAATATTAACCATATAATAGAGTTAAGACTTCTATATCTGGTTCACTTCAAATATAGCAAAATGTTGGAAGATTAGAAGATAGAAAAGATTATCAGATTATCATCCACCCATCCACCCTCTACCCATCAACCCTCTACTTCTTAATAAATCCACTTCTTTCGAGTAGAGCATCGATTTTTGGTTCTGATCCCCTGAAATTCTTATACAGTTTTACAGGGTCATCGCTTCCTCCCTTTTCAAGTATATTTTGCCTAAAGCGATCGGCTGTATTGCGATCAAAAATACCAGAATGTCTGAACACACTGAAAGCATCTGCATCAAGAACTTCGGCCCATTTGTAACCATAGTAACCTGATGCATATCCTCCGGAAAAAAGATGCCCGAAGGCACAGCTAAGGTTAGTTCCCGGAACCGGTTTAAAGAGTTCTGTTTTGGAAATAGAGTCTTTCTCAAAGCTATCAATATCGCCCTCAAAATAATTCTTTATTGAATGCCATGCCATATCCAGAAATGCGAAAGCTAATTGCCTGTTGCATGCATAGCCTTCGTTAAATGTAAGTGATGATTTAATCTTGTTAATCAGGTCGACAGGGATTTTTTCGCCGCTTATATAATGTGAAGCCCACCTGTCGAGCCATTCCTTCTCATATGCCCAGTTTTCCATTATCTGGGATGGCAGCTCAACAAAATCCCGTTTTACATTTGTGCCTGATATTGACTCATATGTGCAATCTGATAACATACCGTGGAGGGCATGACCAAATTCATGAAGGAGGGTTGTGAGTTCATTATGACTGAGAAGGGAGGGTTTGTTCCTGGTAGCTTTATTAAAATTCATTACTATTGATATAACAGGCCTTATGTTCTGCTTCCCCTTCTTGTATTGTTCCCTGTATGAAGTCATCCAGGCACCGCCACTTTTCCCTTTTCTTGGGTGATAATCTACCATAAGTACTGATAAATGCCTGCCTTCTTTATTGATTACATCAAAGCTTAGCACATCAGGATGATAAACCGGTGCTTTTACTGGCTTAAAACTGAGTCCGAAAAGATTGCCTGCAAGGTCGAATATTGCGTCCTGAGCTTTTTCAAGTCTGAAATATGGTCTAAGAACTTCATCGTCTATTGAATAAAGTTCCTTCTTAAGTCTCTCGGCAAAAAATGGCCAGTCCCACTTTTCCACACTACCATTATGGCCGAGTTTATGCGCATATTCTGTTATTGTTTCGTAATCTTTCAGTGCAAATGGCCTGGATGCACTGAATAATTCTGAGAGGAAGGATTCTACTTTCTCTACCGATCCGGCCATGCGGTCTTCGAGAATATAGTCGGCATAACTATCGAAGCCTAATAATCTTGCGAGTTCAAGCCTCAGGTTTACTATTCTTTTTACAATGTCAGTATTGGAACCTTTGTTTTTCTTAAAGCACCTGCTGGAATATGCCCTGTACATTAGCTCTCTAAGCTCCCTATTTTCGGAGTTCTGCATAAAGGGGACATAGCTAGGGTAGTGTAGAGTAAACACCCAGCCTTCCTTACCTCTCGATGCTGCCTCTTCTGATGCTGCCTCAAGAAGATTCTCAGGCAGCCCTGTCAGGTCGTTTTCGGATTTTAGATGTAATTCAAAACTATTTGTTTCTGAAAGGAGATTCTCTTCAAACTGAACCGATAATACCGATAGTTCTTCTGTTAACTTTCTGAATCTGTCGCGTTCTGTACCCTTAAGCTCAGCACCTCCTTTTTTAAAACCCCGAAATTTTTCTTCGAGCAGATTCTTTGCTTCATTATTAAGATTATCTCTGATGCCTGAATCGTATACTTCTTTTACCCTTGCGAATAATTTTTTATCAAGGGTAATATCATTTGAAAACTCGGTTAATATCCTTGATGCCTCCTGAACCGCTTCCTGTATCTTACTGTTTGTTTCTGAGCTGTTTAAGTTAAAAAGAGTTGCCGATATAACATTAAGCCGCTTGCCACCTTCTTCCAGGGCAACAATTGTGTTCTCAAATGTTGGCTTTGATCCCGAACTGATAATATTCTGAATTCCCTTCCAGGTTTCTTTTTTTGCTTCGAGGATGGCTGGAACGAAATCTCCTGGTTCTATTTTGTCGAATGGAGGGATGCCATGGGGAGTTTCCCAATTCTCAAGCAGTATATTTATTTTTTTATTCATTATTGCAGAAAATATCTGAGAAAATGTGATCTGTAAAGATAATTAGGGCGAGTCAATATTTAGAAAAAGAAGAAAGTATATTTTTGCATTTTAATACTTGTGATATGAATATTAGGTTATTATATTATAAAAGAATAATTTTACAATAGTTTGTTATTTAAGTATATAAAGAAATATATATATGGTGATGCTTAACGACGAAGATAATAATGTTAGGTTGAAGGAGAGGATGTTATTTCTTGAAAAATCGATTGCTGATTATCAAAGGCAGAATGATGTTCTCAAACTTGAACTAGAAGATACCAGAAAGTCTCTTGAGAAATACCAGTTAATATCTGATTTTGCCCATGATTGGGAGATGTGGTATTTGCCAGACAGCAGTATTGAATATATTTCTCCTTCCTTTCAGACTATAACAGGCTATGCGCCCCAGGAGTTGATATCAAATCCGGGATTAATAAATTATATAATATATTCTGAAGACTTCGACAAGTATGAAACATTTATCGACGAATCAATAAATTTCCTGAGCATCAAGCAGTCTCTTAGATTCAGGATTTTAACTCTAACAAAGCAGTTGAGGTGGTGCGAGATTAAGTGTAAGGCTGTTTATGACAAAAGAGGCAAATATCTTGGACAAAGAGCCTCAATAGGGGATATTACAAAGCTAATGCATGCCCTTGGACAGATTAAGGATCTGTCTGAAGGTAAGCAGTATGAAACAATGGCAAAGCAGAAATATAAA
This sequence comes from uncultured Marinilabiliaceae bacterium, assembly GCA_942491535.1. Classification (GTDB taxonomy): domain Bacteria; phylum Bacteroidota; class Bacteroidia; order Bacteroidales; family VadinHA17; genus JAUVKT01. Next base: position 303,351 of record CALOBV010000026.1, on the reverse strand, counting down.
AAAGATCTGGAAAGCAAGGATCGCGAACTGGTAAGTTTTTTAACGCTTATCTCTGAGAAGAATGAAACCTTACAATATGTTCGCAGGCGGGTTAACAGCCTGTTAAAAGATTGTAATCCCCATCAAAAGGATTTACTGACAAGCATCAAAGAGCATCTTCAGTCATCTCTTCATTCACCTGATACCTGGGAAAGGTTTAAGTTTCACTTTGATAGTGTCAATCCGGGTTTCTTTGAAAGACTCTCAAGGAAATATCCTTCATTAACAAGAAAAGACATTAGAATATGTGGCTATATTAAGCTGGGCTTGAGTACAAAGGAGATATCAATGCTGCAGAGTATAACATTCGAGAGTGCAGAGATCAGCCGGGTAAGACTAAGGAAGAAGTTGAATCTTACCCGGGATATTAATCTTGTTGAATTTCTTGAAAAAGTATAATATCCGGCCATTAGTCAATAATTGAAAGTCATTGATCAGTAATGTAAAGTAATTCGTCAAAAATATACTACATATGATAGGTAGTAATAATATGTTAAAAGACTTAATATTAAGTATATAAAAATATATGATATAATAATGTTAGGTTAGATATATTAAATGTTAAGTATTTGTTAGGTACAATAAGTGATCTTTTGTGCGTTATATTCCTACTTTCGTACAAAAGTATATAATTATGGTATCGAAGAACGAATATAGAAAACTTACATCCGAGGAGATTGGGCAATTATTAAAGCAAGGGTGTGAGTGTGAAGAGTGGGAATTAATTGAGGTAAAGAATGGATTTAGTACAGATCGTATAAAGAACACCAAGTTTTCTGGAAGAAACAGGATTGGGGTATTCGATGGAGCAGTAAATCTATTTGGTGGAGTTACTCACAAGACCGGTATTTACAATGCATGGATAAACAACTGTACAATAGAAGATAATGTACTGATTTTCAATATAGGCAGTTATATCTCCAATTATCATATAAAGAAGGATGCTATTATACATAACGTTAACAGACTGGCTGTTGACGGCGAGAGTACTTTTGGTAATGGTATCAGAGTTAAGGCAATAAATGAGGATGGAGGCAGGGATATCCCAATTTATGATCATCTGACGACGCATATTGCCTATATATTTTCACTTTACAGGCACAAAAAGTCTCTGATACAGCAACTTGAAAATCTTGTAAGTGAATATATTGATTATATAAGAGATAGAACTGGATTAATTAGTGTCGGTGCCAGTATTATTAACTGTGATAACCTGCAGAACATTAAGGTTGGACAGGCAGCACGGATTGAGGGAGTAAAGAAACTTAGCAACGGAACCATAAATAGCTCCTTCAGCGATCCTGTATATATAGGCGACGGAGTTATAATGGAGAATTTTATTGTCTGCTCGGGTTCGACTATTACAGATTCTACTTTAATATCTAATTGTTTTATTGGGCAGGGATGTGTACTGGGTAAACAGTACTCAGCAGTTGACTCGCTTTACTTTGCCAATTGCCAGGGTTTTCATGGCGAAGCGACCTCTATTTTCGCAGGCCCATATACAGTAACTCATCATAAATCAACCCTTCTGATTGCCGGTATGTTTTCTTTTCTGAATGCAGGAAGTGGATCTAACCAGAGCAATCATATGTATAAGCTAGGGCCGATTCACCAGGGGGTTGTTGAAAGAGGAGTAAAAACAACAAGTGACTCTTACATGCTATGGCCTTCTCATATAGGTGCTTTCAGTCTGGTTATGGGAAGGCATTACAAACATTCTGACACATCCGATTTTCCTTTTTCCTACCTTATTGAGAGCAATGATGAGAGTATCCTTGTACCGGGAATTAATATAAAAAGTGTTGGAACAATAAGAGATTCAAAGAAGTGGCCCGTAAGAGACAGGCGAAAAGATCCGAATAAACTGGATCAGATAAATTTTAATCTTCTGAGTCCTTATACTGTACAAAAGATGATAGTAGGCAGGGATATTCTGATTGATTTAAGAAAGCAACAGGAGCCTGTTAACGGAAATTATCTATATAAAGATATGTTGATCAGGGAAAATGCTCTTGACCGGGGGATCCATCTCTACACTCTTGCTATCTATAAATTCCTTGGTAATTCACTTATAACACGTCTGTCTGGATACAATATTAAGTCGGGCCAGGATATCTTTAAATCTCTTGAAAAAGACACACCCCTTGGTACCGGGAAATGGGTAGATCTTTCGGGCCTGATTTGCCCGGCTGATGCTCTTGGAAATTTATTTAAGGACATTCGGAATAAAAAAGTTAATTCTATTGAAGAGATAAACTCTGTACTTACATCTATACATCATAATTATTATTCCTTCGAATGGAGCTGGGCCTATGACTCGTTCAAGGCTGTATTCGGAAAACCAATGAATGAATTTTCAATTGACGATCTGAGAGGAGTAATTACTAAATGGAAAGAGTCTGTTCTGAAGATTGATGAATATCTGTTTGAGGATGCAAAGAAGGAGTTTACATTACTTAATATGACAGGATTTGGTATCGATGGTGAGGAAGAAGAAAAGCATCTCGATTTTGGGACTGTCAGAGGTGAATTTGCCACAAATCCAATGGTGATATCGATTACTGAGCATATGGAAAAGAAGAAAGATTTGGGTAATAATATGTTGAATTTATTAAACAAGTACAAAACTGAAACCATAAAAGCATAATGTGCGGAATAATTGGCTATACAGGAAAAAAAGAAAGCAGGGATATACTTCTGAACGGTTTGGAGAAACTCGAATACAGGGGTTATGATTCTGCAGGTCTTGCGATACATAATGGAGGATTGTGTATTGTTAAGACAAGAGGAAGTATTAAGGATCTCAGGAAAAAGACACCTGACGATTTAAGAGGGAAGACAGGGATTGCTCATACAAGGTGGGCAACCCATGGCGAACCATCTGAACTGAATTCACATCCTCATCTATCGGTATCCGGAAACCTGGTAATGGTTCATAACGGTATTATCGAGAATTCTGAAGAGCTGAAAGAAATTATCGGAATTGATCAAAGTCATTTTAAGAGCGAGACTGATAGTGAAGTCTTGCTTAACCTGATTGATAAACTATATATGGATAATGGTCGCGACCTGCTTAAGGCTATAATAGATAGCCTTAAGCAGTGTGTCGGGAGTTATGCAGCAGTAATAATAGAAAGAGACAAACCTGATGAACTGATGGTTTGCAGGAAGGGAAGTCCCATAGTTATAGGGATTGACTCAACTGGGGCGTATGTGGCTTCTGATATATATGCACTGGCTGAGCATACTGAGAAATTTTACTTTCCGGAGGAAGGTGATATAGTAAACCTGGATGGGAGTGGAATAAAATGTGCCTATACATCTGAGGGTATCCGGAAACAGCTGGCAGAAAAGATTTATTACGTAGAGGACACAAATATTGGGAAAAATGGGTTTGACCATTATATGCATAAGGAGATATATGAGCAACCGGCTATATTAGGGAAATTATTCAGAGGTGGCCTTAAGATCGTCAGTGTAAATAACCTGGCAGCAGATCCAGACAATTTATTGAGAAAGGCAAGGAGGATTACCATTCTTGGATGCGGCACTTCATGGCATGCTGGATTGGTAGGGAAGTACCTCCTTGAAAAATTTGCCAGAATCCCTGTTAATACAGAGTATGCTTCAGAATACAGGTACAGGCATCCGGTTATTTCAAAGGACGACCTGGTGATATCAATTTCACAATCGGGTGAGACTGCAGACACTCTGGCTGCTAATAAACTGGCCAGGCAATCCGGGGCAATTACTATGGGGATTATTAATGTAGCGGGTTCGACACTCGAAAGGGAGACAGATCTGCAGGTTTACCTTAATGCCGGTCCTGAAGTTGGTGTTGCGTCAACAAAGGCCTATACATCACAGCTTGCAATACTTACAATGTTAACAGAGAAGCTATGTGAGCTGCATGAGCTGAAGGAAAACGCAGTGCTCCTCGAAAATACCTTCAGTTTGTTACCAGAATATATGGATCAAATCCTTGCAAATACCGGTACAATTGAAGCAATAGCGAATAAATACGCATCATCAAATAATTTCCTTTTCCTGGGCAGAGGACTAAATTTCCCTTCTGCTCTTGAGGGTGCTCTGAAGCTGAAGGAGATATCTTATATTCATGCAGAGGGGTATCCGGGCGCTGAAATGAAGCATGGCCCCATAGCCTTAATAGATTACCATTTCCCTACACTGGCTATAGTCACAGACAGGGAGAACAGAGCTAAAATGATTTCTAATATCCGTGAAATAAAAGCACGAAACGGGAAAATAATAGCTATATGCGCCTCTGATGACACACTTACACCAACGATGGTCGATGATGTTATTGTTCTGCCTGAAGTTAAGGATGAACTTACCCCGGTACTTACGGCAATACCACTACAGCTTTTTGCGTATTATGTTTCCCTGAACAGGGGATGTAATGTCGACCAACCACGTAACCTGGCTAAATCAGTTACCGTGGAGTAAGAAAGAAGACTCCTTATTCTGCATATTTAAAATACTCGTCTGCCTTTTCTAGTATATCAAATATACTTCAGTCTTTCAGACCTTCTCCACTATTAAACACTTCCTCAAGCCACTCCTGTGCATATATGATGCTCCGGGAAAGTCCTGAAAGCTTTTTTGGCCCCATCAAAGATTACTTAGAAGGGTAAATCCTCAAATTCTTCATTTTCAGGAGGAATATCATCAAGCAATGGGGGAGGCGTATTATCAGTTCCTTCGTTACCATCAACTCTTTCTATTCTCCATGCATCCAGGTTAGTGAAGTAATTTACTTTACCATCCCTTTCCCATTTGTTTCCCTTAAGGTTGAACGATACTTTGACAATGTTATTTAAAAGATCATCGCTTACAAGTTCACATCTGTCCTGAACACATTGGAACTTTATAAAATCTACAAACTCTCTTCCTCCGGCTCCCTGTTCAGCAACTTCTATAACAAATTCTCTCTTCCTGAATTTATCACTTACCTGCTGAACCTGACCAATCTCTATTACTTTACCTTTTATTTCGAACGGCATATTTACTATTCGTTTACAATTATTTTTTCTATCCTGTCACCCGGACTTATCTGGTCGATTATTTCCAGTCCTTCAGTCACTTTCCCGAAACAGGTATGCTTCCTGTCGAGGTGCTGCGTGTTTTGCCTGCTATGGCAAATAAAAAACTGAGATCCACCTGTATCTTTTCCTGCATGAGCCATTGAAAGCACTCCTCTGTCGTGATATTGATTATCACCATCAAGCTCACAATTTATTGTATAACCAGGACCTCCTGTGCCAACCCTGGGGTCGCCGGGCTCTTTTGAATAAGGACATCCTCCCTGGATAACAAAATCGGGGATTACCCTGTGAAAGGCCAGTCCGTTATAATATCCTTCCCTGGCCAGTTTAACAAAGTTTTCAACTGTAGCCGGGGCATCATCTTCATAGAAGGTAACCTTCATGATTCCTTTTGCGGTAACTATATCTGCCTTCATTATTCTTCGTTGGTTATTGCGAGAAGTTCAACATCAAAAACTAATGTTGAAAATGGTTTAATTACTGATCCTGCACCTCTGGCTCCGTAAGCCAGGTCGTATGGTATATAAAATCTGAATTTTGATCCAACAGGCATTAATTGAATTCCTTCAATCCACCCCTTTATAACTCCGGTAACCGGAAATTCTGCTGGTTCTCCCCTGTCTAAAGATGAGTCAAACTTGGTTCCGTTAATCAATGTTCCTGTATAATGAACTCGTACAGTATCAGTCTCGACAGGTTTTGGGCCATCGCCCAGTACCATAATTTCATATTGTAATCCGCTGCTGGTAGCAATAATCTCTGATTTTTTGCTTATTGAATCAAGAAATGCTTTTCCTTCTTCAATTTCTGCAGCATATTGAGCTTTTAACTTCTCCTCCTGTTGGGCCTGTATGTACATCTGGATAAAGCCATTGGAAGCTACTTCATTAATAATCATTTTACCATCTTTAGCATCCATCATTCCTTTTGCAAGAATCATTGGATCTATCTCCCAGCCCTGGTTAGTGACTCCTGAAAAAGTCGATATTCCTACTGCGTAGGAAAGAGAATCTTCCTTTGTTTCCAGTTTAACGTTCTGTAAGTTATTTTGAGCACAGGATGATCCTAAAATTCCTGCACTGATAATAATAATTAATCCCTTAATTTTCATAGATTTTGTTTTTTATAATAATTGTAGCAAATATAATATATTCTTGGATGAAAGAGCGTTAAAGAAATGTGAAAATTCTCATAATTTAATGGCCCTGGTTATTTCTCGTTTGCCCGGGGGGCCGGCTATATGGTCGACAGAGAAGTTATTTGCCTTAAGTTGTCTTTTTAATTGCCCGCGTGAAGAGTAGGTAAGAAAGAGACCTCCCCTCTTACAGGAAGAGGCTATATTATTAATTATCTCAGTAGTCCACATTTCTGCTTGTTTGTCCGGACCAAAGGCATCAAAATATATGAGATCGTAATAATCATCAAAACAATATTCTTTTATATCACCCTCAATCTTCTTTATATTGAAATTACCAGAAATTTTTTCTCTATGGTTCCAGGCACAATCATGGATTCTTGAAAACAATATTCTTTTATCCGGGCTGAAGAATTCAGGGTAATTTAATGATTGTATTACTATCTGGTTCAGAGGGTATTTTTCAATACTTGTATAATTGACTTCTATTTTTAAGTTCTCAGATTCAATTGCCGTAAGGAAGGCATTAAGTCCGGTTCCAAATCCTACTTCGAAGATATTTATTTTTGTTTTTGTTATCTCTCTGAGGCCGGATTTAATAAATACATGCATTGATTCCTGTACAGCACCATGGGTAGAGTGATAATGCTCATTAAGTGAAGGTACAAATATGGTATTAGACCCGTCCTCGGTAATAATGATTTTATTATCCATTTATTTACTGCTAAAATCAAGTTCGTTCAATTTAGACAATAATATATAATTTTCTTTTTTTAATAATAATTGCATGTCTACAAGCTCGTAGATTGATCCTAGTTCTATAAGGTATTCTGTAAGTGAAATTTCTCCTTTATCGAGTGTAATATCAATCAATCTAGTGTTATTGGAATTCCTCAGCGCATCATCAATAATTGCAAGGTTTTCTTTGTTCGCCAAATAACTTCTGTAATAGCCTGTATAAATTGATTCCTGATATAACAGATCGCTCTCAGCTCTTTTAATCTGATAATCTGAGTCGGCCACAGATTTCTTAACTTTGCCCTTATTATTCCACAAGGGCACACTAACTCCAATTGAAGGTCCTGTAAATCTCTGGTCGGCAACTATCTCAGAACTGTAAGCGATATCAAATGAAGGTAAATTATCAGCTCTTGTAACCTTTACTTCATTATTTGCAGAGAGGGTTCTGAGAAGCGGTAGTTGAAATGCAGGGTGTGATGATTTTAACCGGTCGAGATAGCCTGGCATCTCAGGTTCAATAATATCCGGATAACTTGATTTAAGAAGTTCTTCGCTGCTATTTCCACTCATAAAATCAAGCCTTGTTTTTAAAATATCAAGCTTGTTTTTTGATGAAGCAACATCTGAGATAAGCTCTACATGTTTAATCCTTACCTTATTAAATTCAACAAGGGTTGCTTCACCATTTTCAAGAAGTATGGAATATGCATTTTCCAGCCTCTTCATTGTTTCAAGCCTGGTTTTTAATATTTCCAGTCTTTCGTGAAGGGACAAATACTCAATAGCAGTAGATCTTGCCTCGCTCAATATATAAATATATGTTAAGGAATACTCCATCTTTGCCAGCTCAAGGTTACTTTGCTTAAGCGATTTTATCCTGGAATACCTGGTTGGGAAGTCAAAAGACTGGCTTATGCCCCAGGTAATCTTATCTCCTGGAGCAGGCTCATTACCGGGAAAATATCCTAAACTTATCCTGGGATCATCGGGTGTAATACCTGTAATTGAGAAAGCTTCATCAGATGCAAGTAACTGCCTGGCAGCAATTATATCAGGATGAGCCAATCTTACTTTTTCCATGTAATTGTCGAAGGATTGACCCGTTGCATATATTCCTGAGATGGAAAATAATATTGTGATAACTAATTTATTCATCTTTATTCTTTTTTAGGAGGTAATAAACAGAAGGTACTACAAAGATATTAAGCAGTGTAGATGATAGTAAGCCACCAAGGATTACAACCGCCATCGGGCTCTGAATCTCGTTACCCGGTTTATCACCTGCGATTGCCAGGGGGATAAGTGCAAGTGCAGCAGTTAAGGCAGTCATGAGTATTGGATTAAGACGGTCGGCAGAACCCCTGATAATTCTTTCTTTCAGGCTCATATTTTCGGGTTTCAGGGCTTCATATCTTGATATAAGCAGGAGGCCGTTCCTTGTAGCGATACCAAAAAGAGTTATAAAACCGATTATCGAAGGGATACTTACAACACCCGAAGATAATCTAATAGCAAATATTCCTCCGATCAGAGCCAGGGGCAGGTTCAGAAGGATAATACCAGCCAGCTTTGAGTTTTTAAACTCGTGGTAGAGTACCATATATACAATAAGAAGTGCCAGCAGTGAGGTTATTAACAAGCGAAGTGAAGCACTCCTTGCACTCTCGAATTGTCCCCCGTATTCTATCCTGTAATCATCGGGGATAATAATATTCGAATTAATATTGTCGCTGATTTCGCCAAGTACGCTTCCGATATCACGTTCGGTAACATTTACGGAAACCACTATTTTTCGTTTTACATTTTCCCTGTTTATTGTTGCTGCACCCGAGGAGGATGTGATATCAGCTACAAAGCTAAGTGGTATCTTTTTCCCATCATAGGTGTCTATCATTGCGCTTCTGATACCATCAAAACTGCCTCTTATATTATCACTGTATCTTAATACCAGGGGGAATTTTTTCTCTTCTTCGAATACATCAGATACTTTCTCTCCTCCAAGGGCTATCCTCACGAAATCCGTAAAACTGTTCATCGGTATTCCATATCTGGATAGCATCTGGCGATTGGCTATAATCTTTAGTTGAGGTGTCTCTATTAATTGTTCCACATTGATATCGCCTATCCCTTCAATATCTTCGCTTACAGATTTTATTTGTGTTCCAATAGCATAGAGGGTGTTAAGGTCATCGCCAAATACCTTAATAGCTATATTTGCCTTGGTCCCGGATAGCATATGATCCATCCTGTGGGTTATTGGTTGACCAACATCGATATTTACACCGGGCAGACTGTTTAACTTTCTTCTGACATCTGCAAGAAACTCATTTACATCCCTGTCGATAACCCTGTATGGTGCATCAATCTCTGATACATTTTCGCCAAAAGAATGTTCTGCCAATTCTGCTCTCCCGGTTTTTCTGCCCACAGCAATTACTTCAGGCATTTCCAGCAGCATAGCTTCAGCCTTGCCTGCAATTTTGGCCGATTCTTCAAGAGATGTGCCTGGTGCCGCCGAGAGATTGATAGTAAGGGCCCCTTCATTAAAGGGAGGCAGGAAGGTTCGGCCAAGTGTGGTAAAAACTAATAATGCCACAATAAAAAGAAAAGCAGATAATCCAATTACTATTGAGTTTTTATTCAGCGAATGGCTCAGTCCCCTGCTATAATGTTTATTCAGAAACCTTTCCATCCATGATCCATCCGACCTCCTGATTAATCTTTTTTCGTTATTAAGCAGGTAGCTGCAAAGTACAGGGGTAATAGTAACTGCGACAATTAGGGATGCGAAAAGAGAAATAATAAATGATATTCCAAGAGGTTTAAGCATTCTTCCTTCAAAACCTTCCAGAAAGAATAAAGGGATGAAGGTTATAATAATAATGATTGTAGCATTTAATATGGATGGTCTGATTTCGCTTGATCCATTATAAACGACTTTGAGAACCGGCAATCTGTCCTCTTTTGGGAGTTTGATATTATTTCTCAGGTGGCGATATACATTTTCAACATCAATAATCGCATCATCTACAAGCGATCCAATGGCTATTGCCATTCCCCCCAGACTCATTGTGTTTATTGTGTAACCGAGTAAGCTGAGTGCAACAATTGAAACAAATAAAGATAGAGGTATTGCGAGCAGGGAGATTATTGTTGCACGGTAATTCATTAAAAAAACAAGTAGAATAATCACAACAAAAATTCCGCCTTCAAGAATCGCTCTTTTAACATTATTAATAGATGTTCTGATAAACTCTGCCTGGTTGTAGATATCGGTATGCAGTCTTATCTCAGATTCAAAGTTCTGTTCTATTTCCTTTATGGCATTGTTTATTTCACCCGTTAGCTTAACTGTATTTATACCGGGCTGCTTTGTAATATTTACCAATACTGCGTCTCGACCGTTGTATGCAGCAGTACCTATGGCAGGAGCAGGACCTGTTTTGACAGTTGCAACATCGCTTATTGTAATTGGGAGATCACTTACGGTCTTTATAACGGATGCTCCTATAGCTTCTATGCTATTTGTTCTGCCAAGGCCTCTAACGAGGTATATATTACCATATTCATTAATAAAGCTTCCTGAACTGTTTTCGTTACTTTCCCTGCATGCCATTTCAAGCTCCTGCAGTGTTACATTGTAAAATTTCATTTTTTCCTGATCTGCAAGGATCTGGTACTCCTTCGAATCACCACCAATAATTGTTACCTGTGCAACACCTGCTATAGATAAGATTCTTGGTTTAAGTGTCCACTCAGCTATTGTCCTTAGTTCCATCCTTGTTTTTGTATCAGACTCCAGGCCAATGATCATCATCTCGCCCAAAAGAGACGCTTGAGGGGCAATAACAGGGTTACTTACTCCAATTGGAAGATCTTCTGATACCTGCAGTAGTCTTTCTGTAACTGTTTGCCTGGCATCATAGATATCTGTGTTCCAGTTAAACTCAACCCAGACAATTGAGAAGCCCATTGATGATGCCGATCTTACCCGTCTTAGCCCGGTTGATCCGTTTACTGCTGTTTCAATTGGAAAAGAAACAAGTTGTTCAACTTCTTCAGGTGCCATGCCTGGAGCAGATGTCATAACAACTACTGTTGGTGCTGTAAGCTCAGGGAAAACGTCAATATCCATGTTCCTGGTTACAAATGTTCCTGAAACAAGCAGAATAATTGCTCCCAGGATTATTGTAATCCTGTTATTAAGGGAGAAATGTATTAATTTATTTAGCATGGTTCAGGATCTTTAGTGATTATGGTTGTGAGTGTTGGGGATTGATGTCAGCATTGACATCTTTATCTGGTATGCTCCATCTGTAACTATAGTTTCACCCTCATTTAATCCTGACGGAATCATTGTGTATTCACCATCATTGCATCCAGGAATAATATAACGTTTATCAAAATGGTCGCCATGATCAATATATACATAGAATTTTCCATATTCCTCTAGTATTGAGCTATTAGGAATAACAATGGCATCTGTAATATCTTCTCCTATCAGCCAGATATCAGCGAATGTTCCGGGAATGAGATCTTTGTTGTAATCGAATTTAAAATACATTGGTATATAGAATGAATTCTCCCCGGTAGACCGGCCATAAGAGATCTTTCTTCCATTCATCTCTTTAGTGTCGTAAACATTCAAGGAATACCCTGTTGAAAATTTTGCAGAATTAATCCTGTCGATAATATCAAACTCGGATGGTTGAATATCAGCTCTCAAAACCAAATGATCTTCGGTCTGAATCGTAGCCAGTTTGTCGCCGGCTACAATTTTATCGCCTTCATTCACGAGGATTTCTTTAATAAAGCCTGGTTTAGGAGCTATAACATTGGATTTTCCTCCAGGTGATGATGATTTGTAGATCTTATATTCAGCTTCTGCCTTTGCGAATGTGTTTTTCTTTTCCAGGTAATGCTCCTGGGTTATTAGTTTTTCTTTTATCAGCTCAGATGCACGATCAAAATCCTGGCTGGCTTTAATAAAATCTGCTTCAACATTTGCGTATTTTAGTGAGGCATTATCTTCTATAAGGTTTTCTCCCTCTATAGTAAATAAAGTATTACCCGCTTCCAGCATTGTTCCGGGATACAGAAAGCTGCTATTAAATCTTACTATGCCTGGCGATTGGGCAACAATACTCAGCTCACCCTTCTTATCAAGTATAATCCTGCCACTTGTCTTCTTTACAAAGTGAAAGTGCTGCTTAGATAACCGGATGGTTTTATATTGAATATTTGCTTGTGACCCGGTGGCTTGTTCCTGCTCGTGGGAATGGCTTATCCCTGTTTCATCCGGCTGTGTAGAATCTACAGTCTGATCGGATGCATGAGAATGAGAAGAATTTTCTGCAGTCACATGAGTGTGAGAGGTGGTATCCTCAGCCTCGCTAAGATGTAAATGATCAGGTTCCGATACATTATTTTTACACGATACTGAGAAGATCAGCAAAACCAGTATTGTAATTATTCCAGCATTTTTCATTTTAGTATTATTATTGGTTATGGCTATATAAATAGATTATCCCACCGGTGAGCCGGGGGACGAGACGTTTGCACGAATGCATTAATTATACAAGAGGGGGAGCCCTTAGAGCATTACTGGCTAGGAGAGGTGGTTTTTTATACCTGCTTTGTGTGTCAGGTTTCTGTATGTCGGTAATTACATCAGAAAATACAAAAGAGCATACAGGAGAAAAGACAAATAAATAATCGATATCCAGCTGTGAAAACAGGTTTGGATTAAAGTGGCAAATGCTTGAATTGTGATCGTGATTATTAGTAAAATGCATACCAGGGTCATCTTCAGATGATTTTAAAATCTGAGAATGAATGCAATTTAAATGATCGGAGACTTTGATGGTCGGGTCATAAGCGGTATGATTGGAATGGAGGTGTGGAATAACACCGTGCATAAAAATCACGAACCATGATATAAACAGAAGTAATGCCTTAGCTTTCAGAGCCTTTCTCATTAGGTATGAGTTTGTAGTGGCAAATTTAATAATTTGTTTTAACTTATTTGTTTGAGAGTGTCTTTTTAATATTATTTAACCAGCTATATATCATTCTGCTACCAGTTGGTGTCATTATTGACTCAGGATGAAATTGCACGGCTTCAATATTCAATTCTTTGTGGCGTATCGCCATTATGCGTCCTTCCTCGGATAGGGCAGTGACTTCCATGGTTTCAGGAAAATTATCAGTTGATGCAACCCACGAATGATAGAGCCCTGCTTCAAAGCTATCATTGATGTTACTAAATATTGATGTCTTGCCTGATGTAACATGAACTCTCTTTGTCCTGCCGTGAACTACTTCATCCAGTTGAACAATTGATCCTCCAAAGTAGAGTACTATTGCCTGCAGACCAAGACATATTCCCAATACAGGTATCTCTTCCTTATACCTGTCGAGAATTATTTCCATCATATTGCCTGGTTTCGGGATGTCAGGTCCTGGCGAAAATATTATAGCATCAAATTTGCCTATCTTATTAACTTGAATCTTATCGGCAGTAATTATTCGTAAATTTACCTCTGGCAACTCGTAGAATAAATGAGCAATATTATATGTAAAAGAGTCATAATTATCAAGCAGTAATACCTCCATAATGGTAAATATAATGAATAAATTCAGTAGAGAAGCTAATCGGCTTGGATCAGCAGGAGAACCCTTCTTTATGCTTGTTGATTTTGAGATGAACAAGCCCCTGATAGTTCCAATAAAAGATCTGCCGGAAACTATTCGTTTTTATACACCATTGATATCCAGTAATATAATAAAAAGCACATCTTATTCAAAGGTGGCAACAGTGTGTACTCCGGTAGACTATCTTAGCTACCTCGAAGCTTTTAATAATGTAAAGAGAAATATAGAACATGGTAACAGCTATCTTCTGAATCTTACCTTCCCGAGCAGGATTGAGATAAATCTCGGGATGGAAGAAATATTTGCTCTTGCAGATGCCAAATACAAATTGTTATATAATGATGAATTTGTTGTTTTTTCACCTGAAACTTTTGTAGAGATCAGTGACGGCAGAATAAAATCATACCCTATGAAAGGCACCATTGATGCATCAGAAGAAAATGCCCTCGATAAGATTATGGCCGATGAAAAAGAGCTTTCTGAGCATAATACTATAGTGGATTTGATACGTAATGACCTTAGTATCGTTGCAAGAGAAGTAGATGTGTTAAGATACAGGTATCACGATCTTATAAAGGCAGGAGAGAGGGAGCTTATACAGATCAGTTCAGAAATATCCGGTATACTTGAGGATGGTTGGGAGGGCAGGCTGGGAGACATTATCGTCTCCTTGCTCCCTGCAGGCTCAATATCAGGAGCGCCAAAGAAAGAGACAATGCGGATTATTAAGGAGAGCGAACATGGCCCCAGGGGCTATTATACAGGAATATTTGGGGTGTTTGACGGAAAGAGCTTTGATAGCGCTGTAATGATTAGATTTATTGAACAGATCGATGGCAATTATGTTTATAGAAGTGGGGGAGGTATCACATATTTGAGTGACCCTCTTAAAGAGTATGAAGAACTAATTGCCAAGGTATATGTCCCTATTAATTGAAACAATAAAGGTTAAGGATGGAAGGCTATATAATATAGATTATCATTCTGAAAGATATAACAGGTCGCGCCGGGAACTATTCGGGATGGGCCTTAAAAACGATCTTACTACTAAGATAATAATACCGGCATATGCCAGAAAGGGAGTATATAAGTGCCGGATCGAATACGACGACCATATCAGAAAAATAGAGTTTTTTAAGTATAATATCCGTGAAGTAAAGACTCTCAGGATGGTCGAGGCTGGTGATCTGGTATACAACTATAAATTTATTGAAAGGGGAGGGATAGATAAGCTGATGAAGGATCGTGGTAATTGTGATGATATTCTTATCGTAAAAAATGGATTTATTACCGATACTTCATATTCAAATATTGTTGTAAGAGATGATGCTAACAGGTGGCTTACCCCCTCAAGCTACCTCTTGAAAGGAACAAAAAGATCTTATCTGCTTGATAAGGGAATTATTTCTGAGGCTGAAATAACACCTGCAAGTCTCAGGAAATATAAGGAACTCAAACTAATTAATTCAATGATAGATATAAACGATACCAGTGGTATAGAAATTAAGACAATTTGTTTTTGATAGCTTACAGCATTTATATTATTCCGATATTATATTAATATTGTATTCCTATTAGGCATGTTTTTTGTGCTGTATCATTTTTTAATAAAAACTAGTAAGAAGTAAATAATACCGAGATGATAAAAAAGTTCTTATTGCTCGTTATGACTGTAATAGTTCTTGTAACAAGCAGTTGTAATAAAAAGGAAGACCCAAAGATTACCACAGAGCCCAGGCCAGATGATATCAGCATTTTTCTTTGGGCCGCAATGTACGATTATTACCTATGGTATGATCAGGTCGATAATCTGAGTCCCAATATGTTGTTGGATAATGACAGTTTCTATTCCTACCTCAATAGTTTTGATACAGATTATCCTGCCTTATTTGAAGACCTTCTTTACCAGAGGGGTGTAATTGATAAGTGGTCGTGGATAATAGAAGACTGGGAAGAACAGGAGAGAAGTTTTTCAGGTATATCAACCTCAATGGGTTACGATTTCCGACTTGTTCAATTTTCAGGTTCAAATGATATTTTCGGCTATGTTAGATATGTGATACCCGGATCTCCTGCTGCTCTTGCAGGTATTGAAAGAGGAGACCTGTTTATGGAGGTAGATGGTGAGCAACTCACAATTAGCAATTATATATTTCTGCTTTTTGAGCAACCCAGCTATGATCTATCCCTGGCATATTTCATCGATCCTACAACTATTGGACTTACCGGCGAAACGGTCAGTATGACCGCTGTCGAGATCCAGGAGGACCCTGTTCTTGTTGCCGATGTTATTGATATCGGGGATGGACAAAAAACGGCCTACCTGGTGTATAATGCATTTACCTCAGATTTTGATATGTCTCTCAATGATGCTTTTGGTGATTTTAAGAGTCAGGCTGTCGACAGACTGATCCTGGATATGAGGTATAATGGTGGTGGATCAATTCGTTCGGCAGTTCATCTGGCAAGTATGATATATTCAACTGATGACACTAAAGTATTTGCTCAGTCAAATTATAATGATAAGGTACAGCAGGAATATATTAGTTATTATGGTGAGGATGCCCTTATTGACAATTTTACGAATTTACTGGATACAACAACATATAATCATTCTGTATCACTCCCGTCAATTAACAACCTGGCCTTGAGTGAAGTGTTTATTATAACTTCAAGTGGTACTGCTTCAGCCAGCGAGATGATAATAAATGGTCTCAATCCATATATGAATATTGTACAGGTGGGTGATACAACAAGAGGTAAGAATGTAGGTTCGTTTACAGTAAAGGATTGGTATACAACTAACGATGGTTCTATAAGTACCGAGCATAAGTGGGCTATTCAGCCGATTACCTTAAGGATAAGCAATTCTGAAGGAGAATCTGACTACTTTGACGGACTGTTTCCTGATGTGGCTATTGAAGAGGATTTCAGAGAACTCTTACCACTGGGCAATCCGAATGAGGCTCTTCTGGCAGCAACTATTGATTATATAATGGGTACTACAAAATCTTCAATGCGTAGTGATTATGAACTACCCAGACACAGGGTTATAGCTGATTCAAAAGATTTTAAGCCATTCAGTGAAGAAATGTACATACGTTATCCAAAGATAAAGCATGAGAATCCTGATATGTTGAGGGATTTTAAATAATATTATCCGATATTTATTATAAGCAGGAGGGATACTCCTGCTTTTTTTTTACCCTGCACCCTGCACCCCGTACCCCGTACCTCGCACCCCATAATTCGCTACCAGCTTTCAATCCAGGGCCTGATATCAATGGGTGTCATCCCTGCTCTTTCAGCGGCCTCAAGTCCCAGGTCGCCATCTTCGAATACTTCAATCTTTGCAGGTTCTATACCCATTAATTCGGCGCATTTAAGAAAAGTTTCAGGATGGGGCTTATGGTTTGAAACATCTTCGGCAGTAACTATTATATCGAAGTAACGCGTCATCCCTATATCTTCAAGAGTTCTGACGGCTGCTTCCTTTATTGCTCCTGTACCTACGCACACAGGTAGTACTCCATGGTATTTCCTTACTATATCGGTTACTGGTAAGATGGGTTCTATTTTATTTCTCAGTGATTTAAACAGCTCGATTTTTTCTTTAAAAAGAGTTTCATGATCGATAATGTTTTCCTTATTATTTTCCCGAATAATATCTCTTCCTATTTCCCAGGCTGGCCTGCCCATTTTGCTTTTTAAATAGCTGCTGGTCATATCTATATTATACTTACTGCATGCAAGCTGCCATGCTTTGAAATGTAATGGCATCGTATCGGCCAGTGTACCATCCAGGTCAAAAATAAATCCTTCTGTTTCAGCCTTTTTTATATACATATACTAATAATAAAAAGTCCCGCCGAAGCGGGACTAAACGAATAATCATAATGCTTATCTTATATTTAGGCCCAGGTACTCTAAAACCTGGTGATAAACATTCTCATCAGTAAAGCCAAATTTCTCGTCGAGTACTTTATATGGGGCTGAGTAACCGAAGTGATCGAGCCCGAAAACCATACCCGTATCTCCTACAAGGCCCTGCAAAGTTACAGGTAAACCTGCTGTTAATCCAAATTTTTTCACATTTCGTGGAAGAATTGATTCTCTGTACTGCTCACTCTGCTTTCTGAACAGGCCTTCTGATGGGACAGATACAACCCTTACCTTAATATTATTTCTCTTTTCAAGGAGTCCTGCTCCACCGATAAGGGTTGATACTTCAGAACCACTTGCCAGCAGAATAATATCCGGATTGCCTTCACAATCGGCAACAGTATATGCACCCATTTTGCTCTTACATGCATCATTAAATCTGGAACCTTGTGATGGCAGATCGTCTATATTTTGGCGTGATAGGATAAGTGCAGTTGGAGTTGAAATATTATTTAGAGCAAGCTCCCATGCTACTGTTGTTTCAGCTGTGTCAGCCGGTCTCATAACAAGCATGCTATTGTTGCCACTGTGATTTTTCAGATGCTCCAGTAGCCGTATCTGTGCTTCCTGTTCCACAGGCTGATGGGTAGGACCGTCTTCTCCAACCCTGAAAGCATCATGACTCCAGATATATTTAACAGGTAATTCCATTAGAGCTGCCAGTCTTACAGCCGGTTTCATATAATCAGAGAATACAAAGAATGTTCCGCAAACCGGAATAACACCACCATGCAGTGCCATACCATTCATTATTGAAGCAATAGTTAATTCCGAGACTCCTCCCTGCAGAAATTGACCGCTGAAATCATCCCTTCTGAATTCATGGGTCTTCTTTAAGAAACCATCAGTTTTATCTGAGTTTGCGAGATCGGCAGATGAGACAATCATATTTTCTACTTTATCTGCAAAATGTGATAGTACGGTTGCCGATGCAGATCTTGTTGCCATCCCTTCGCCCTGTTCTATAGATGAGAAATCAATATCAGGGATAGCATTCTTCATAAACTTATCAAACTTAATACTTAACTCCGGGTTGGTTTTTCTCCATTCCACTTCCAGTCTCTGTATTTCTTTAATAGCATTACGTTTATTATTAAGAACTTCAGTATATAGATCTTTTACCTCTTTAATTATTGCAAAAGGATCATCGCTACTTCCTCCTAGATTTTGAACAGATTTATCGAAGGAAGCTCCAGCCTTGCTAACAGGCTGCCCGTGAGTGGAAGTTTTTCTTTCAAAACTACGGCCATTTTCGTCTACCAGGCCTTTCCCCATAATTGTTTTCCCAATTATAAGGGTGGGTTTATGTTTTTCGTTGCCCGCCTTCTTTAGTGCCTCGCGTATTTGCTTATGATCGTGACCATCTATCGGAATAACATTCCAACCCCACGATCTATATTTGGCCGCTGTATCTTCGCTTGTTACAATACTTGTTTCGGTCGACAATTGTATATCATTAGAATCGTAGAACATAATTAGGTTATTGAGGCCAAGATGGCCTGCAACCCTTCCGGCGCCCTGAGAAATTTCTTCCTGGATACCACCATCAGAGATGAAAGTATAGGTCTTATGCGCCATCCATTCGCCGAACCTGCTGGCCAGAAATCTTTCAGTAATAGCAGCTCCAACAGCCATTGTATGACCCTGTCCGAGTGGACCTGAGGTATTCTCTATGCCTCTGCTGAAGTTAACTTCAGGATGGCCTGGCGTGGGAGATCCCCATTGTCTGAATTCTTTCAATTCTTCGATATCTAACCTGCCTGTAAGAGTAAGTATGGAGTAAAGCATAGGAGACATATGACCGGGATCAAGGAAGAATCTGTCTCTGTTAACCCAAGTCGGATTATCCGGATCGAAGCATAAGAATTCGGAGAATAGAATATGGATAAAATCTGCACCCCCCATAGCCCCGCCGGGGTGACCTGATTTCGCTTTTTCCACCATGGCCATTGATAAAATGCGAATATTATCTGCTGCCATCATATTTATATCTTTTGCCATGTTTCTCTTAAGTTTCTGGTTAATTGTATTGAAGCAAAAGTAAGAAAAAACAAAATAGGGATTTGAGTTTAAAGCCTAATGATGAGCGTAAGTTTTAAACCTCTTATTAACTAAAATATTAATCCAAATTATCGAAAGGATACAATTTAACATACTTTAATAATTTATTCTAATGCCTGATAAACTCGGATGCTTCTTTTTTATATATTTACTGTGAAAAGAAAAGTATTGTTTTGAGTGTATTTAGAAGAATAGGGAGAATAGTAATACTATTCCTTATACCGGTGTTTGTCCTTTTTATTGCTAATTCAGTAGTTAACAGGCACGATCACCTAGTAAGGGGTTATATTTATTCACATTCTCATCCCTACCAGGATGATGGATCCAAATCACCTTATCAAAATCACAGTCATTCCCAGCTTGAATTAATTATTTTAGATCTGCTTAGTGATTTAGAGATTTTAGTATCTCTAATTGTATTAAGTCTCTGTGCTGTATCACAGCCTAAAAATTTGGCACTGGCCAAAAATGAGAGGGTTCTGCCAATCTACAGATTGTTGAACCTTCCACCCAGAGCACCCCCCAGGTTTGTATAGCAAAGCCCTGCCTTTGTTAATTTAGTTTTCTATTTGAACTCGGAACTGTTTAGTTCTAGAATAAATTTTTATACAAACCAACCAAATCAAAATGAGATTTTCTATATTTTTTATAATTATGATAATGATTCTGCCTCTTGCTCAGGGACAGGATCCACTAAAAAGCGATTCCACCAAAATTGATTTATTAATAAAACGAATTGAGGCCTTAGAGGATATAGTATTGGTCCAAAAGAAGGAAGATGAGCTAAAAAAACTTCTTGATGAAGCCGATCAGCTCAGTAACAGGTCTAAAAAAGATGAGGTAGATATTTCCAAGAAATTTTCAAGTGGAATACGTCAACAGCAAGGATTAAACCCAAATATCAGTGTTCTTGGAGATTTCTTTGGTTCTGTTTCAAGCATTGACGATAAGCCTACCACTGAACCGGGAGATCGCACACATGGTTCGAACGGCCTTTATATGAGGAGCCTGGAGCTATCATTTGTAGCTCCTCTGGATCCATATGCCAGGGGAAAGGCCTTTATGGATATTACAGAGGATGGGGTCTCAATTGAGGAGTTATATCTTGAGCTTATAAACCTTCCCCTGAACATGTCTATAAAGGGCGGTATATTCTTTCCCGAATTCGGACTTCTTAACAGGCATCATACACATGCCCTTCCACAATTTGACCGGCCACGGGCATCGGTAAATTATTTCGGACTGGATGGTTTTAACGGGATGGGTGTATCTGTGAATTTCCTGTTACCTACCCTCTTATTCTCTGATGCCAGTTCGCTTGATATTGCCACCGTAAATATTAATGATAACTATAGTTATTATTCTGAAGAGAGTGTAAATATGGCCTATGTAGGTCATTTTAAAAACTACTACGATATCTCAGATGCTTCGTATTTTGAATATACCCTGAGTGCAATGGCAGGGCATAATGATCTTATAGATGATAATAATACTTATATGGGCAGTTTTGGCTTGCACTACAAGTGGGAGCCTCCGGAACGCTCAAAATATAAATCACTTGATATAAAAACAGAATTACTGTACGGATATACTGAAACTGATGCAGGTATTGTAAGAAGCAAGGGCTTTTACTCACTTTTCCATAATAAACTTAATACCAGGGTCTGGATAGGTGGAAGAGTGGGCTACTCTGAAATACCGGTAGATAATACACAGTACGAATGGGATTACACATTTAATGTCGATTTCTGGCAGAGCGAATTTGTTTTTTATAGAATACAGTATCAATATAATGACAGGCATATAAACTCATTACCTGAAAGTGGTGCTCAATATCGTTCAAATCATACTCTTGTGTTCCAGTTCTCATGGGCGATGGGACCACATAAACATGACGCATATTAATAAGGAAAAAATAATACAAAATAAAATGAAAAAAAGAATCAGGAAATTTATGATCGTTATAACACTGTTACTAACAGGAGTTATTACTTCGTCGGCAATTGGCGAATCTCAGATACGAATCGTTTGCTCTTTCTCAGACTATGCTTCTATTGCAAAGGAGATTGCAAAGGAGAAGGCTGTAATCGAAAATATTTCACAGGGAGAGTCAGATCCGCATTTTATTCCACCAAAGCCGAGCTATGCAATGATGCTGAATAAGGCTGATATGTGGGTTACAACAGGCCTGGATCTTGAACAATGGTCGGTTACTTTGCTTGATAAAGCCCGTAACAAGGATATTATGGATGGTGCTATAGGCTTTGTATCAGCGTCTCACGGAGTTAATATCCTTGAGAAAGTAACAAAGGCCGATAGATCTGAGGGCGATGTCCACCTGATGGGTAATCCTCATATTAATACAAGTCCGGTTAACTGGAAAATAATAGCACGAAATATTACAATTGGTTTAATCAAGGTTGATCCTTCAAATGCTGATTACTACAAAGCTAACAGGGATGAGTTTATTGATAAAGTCGACAGGGCTCTCTTTGGCGACAAGCTGATCGATATTTTTGGAGGAGAGACACTTACTCAGTTATTACAAAATGAAACTCTTTTTGATTTTCTCGAAAAGGAATATGAGGGCCATAAGCTGATTGATGACCTCGGAGGATGGCTTCAGGAAGCACTACCCTTCAGAGGGAAGAAGGTAATAGCTTACCATAAGAACTGGGCTTATTTTTCGGATGTTTTCGGACTCGAAATAGTTGGATTTATTGAGCCCAAACCAGGCATCCCGCCTTCTGCAAAGCATGTTCAGTATATGGTAAACCTGATAAAGGAACAAAATATTGATATGATGCTTGTTGCCAGCTATTTTGAGAAGAAGTCACCACAGATGATAAGGATAAGACTGGTATAAAAGCCGTTTACCTGCCATTGTTTGTAAATAGTGAACTGGGCATTAACGATAACTTTGAGCTGATGGATTACTGGATTAAGCAGGTAAAATCAAGTCTCTGATATGTTAGAAAATATTATATTTCTTCTTCCTCCTATTGTAGCTTGTATTATCCTGGCAGGTATCCTAAGCTACTTTGGGAACCATATTCTTACCAGGGGAATAGTGTTTATTGACATTGCAGTAGCTCAGATAGCTGCACTTGGAACCATGATAGGGATTTTATTGGGTTTCGCCGAGGACTCGATAAGTACTCAGCTTATTTCTTACCTGTTTACCATTGTAATACTTGGATTATTCTCTCTGATGAGGGTGAAGAAACAATTACTGCCTCAGGAAGCTATTATAGGTATTTTCTATTGTGTTGCACTGGGGATGGCACTTCTTCTTGCTGATATGATCCCCGGGGGATCAAACTATATAACAAAGACGATTACCGGAAATGTGTTATGGGTAACCTGGAAAACCATTATTAACTGTATTATATTGTTTGTACCGGTAATGCTTATTCATCTTTTTATGGGCAGTAAGATAAGAGGAGTAACAGAGGGAGAAACTGGTAAAACGATAAATTTAAGGCAGGCAAGAATCTACGACCTCGTATTCTATATCACCTTTGGAGTGATTATAGTAAAGGCAGTACCTATAATGGGTATTTTTCTCGTTTTTATGTTATTAATCGGACCAGCTTCTATTGCAAGGGCTTTTGTTTCTGATTGGCGAAAAAGGATTATCTGGAGCTGGATAATCGGTTCCATAGGCTCACTTGTAGGAATTTATTTATCCTATTCGCTTAACATATCAAACGGTCCTGCAATAGTAAGTCTGATTGGAGTATCTGCCTACCTGGCTGCTTTTGTTCGTTTGTATATAGACCGGACAGGAAGTAAGAACGGAATAATCTCAAATAATTAGTCTATGATGTCAATTGGTTTTATACTGCCCCCACTTATTGCATGTGTACTTATTGTGTTAATCAATGTATATTTTGGAATACATGTAATCAAAAGGGAGATTATTTTTATTGATATTGCTCTTGCTTCTATTGCTGCCCTGGGCTCTGCAACCGGATTGGTGCTCTTACATATGGATCACGAGGCACATGGTTTCTGGCCTTATGTCTTCTCACTGGGATTTATTTCTCTTGCATCTTTTGCATTTACATTGTTGAGGCATAAGAAAATTGCTATTCCTCTTGAAGCCATAATCGGTATTGCATATGCGGTTGCAACAACACTTACTGTTATTCTACTGGATAAGGGTGCAGGAGGAGATGTCCACGTTCATGATATGCTGGTAGGTTCGATTCTCTGGGTTTCATGGTTCCAGGTTTATAAGCTTGCTGTAGTAGTAGTATTGGTGGGGATTTTCCATATAATATTCAGGAAGAAATTTTTAATGATAACCGATAGCTTCCAGGATGCATGTAAGAATCTTAAGAACCCCAGGCTGTGGGATTTTCTTTTCTATTTTTCTTTTGGACTGGTTGTAGTAGAAGCGGTTAGTATGGCAGGTATTTTAACTGTCTTTGCCTTTCTGATTCTGCCGGCATCTCTTTCTGCCTTTGTGTCAGGAGGATGGATGCCAAAGTTAATTACTGGCTGGATTGCCGGTATTGTAGCCAGTTTTATTGGGCTGCTCCTGTCGCTGAAGCTTGATGTTCCAAGTGCCCCGGTAATTATAGTCTTACTCGGGATATTCCTTGTGGGAGGCTTTGTCTGGTATAAGTATTCTGGCAAGAGATCTGCCAGGAAAACTACATAAATTGAGGCTATAGAGAATATATTTTCATATGCTAAGAATATTGGAATAAGGATATTAGAATATTATCCGTGTCTTATTGTACAATATTTGGAAGTAATTATGATCAAAAAATAATATATTTACAGAACAATCTAACTAAAAAAAATAAAATGGAAACATTACCTGAAGAAAACAACGAAGTAAGATACGCCGGTTTCTGGCTTCGTTTTGTTGCTTATATTATTGACGATATAGTCTTAAGTCTTGCCGGTTTCATCGTGTCGCTACCATTTATCGGAGGGGTAGTTTTTTCTGCCATCGGAATTAGCGAGCATCCTGATGAGACGGAGAATATAGCTATGGGCGTAATGGGAATATTGGGCTCTATTGCAGGACTTGTTCTTGTAATACTTATTATGGGCTGGTTGTATTATGCCCTTATGGAATCATCAAAGAACCAGGCTACACTGGGTAAAATGGCACTCGGACTGAAAGTAACAGATATGGAAGGAAACAAGATTTCCTTTGGAAGAGCTACGGGAAGGTATTTCGGAAAGATTATATCGGGGATAATCCTGTATATTGGTTATATACTGGCCGGACTTACAGAAAAGAAGCAGGCATTACACGATATGATGGCTTCGTGCCTGGTTGTTAAGAAATAGCATAGCAAGAATAAAAATATTTTTGATAGCCCGTCCTGGTAAAGGTCGGGCTTTTTGCTTTATTAAGGTTCGGGTATTGACGCAATGATTCTTTGGATCAACATGGCTTTCTCAAACTAAACCTTTTATTGATTGTTATATATATAGAGAGGGGATAAGGTATTTTATTTAAATATTAATCAAGCCCTTTAATTCTCTTATTAACCATTAAAATATAACTATTATGTCAACATCAAATGCACAGGCACTGTGGAAAGGTAAAATCAAAGAGGGAAAGGGTATAATGAAATTTACCGCTTATGAAGGTCCTTATTCATTTGCATCACGCTTTGAAGATGGTAAAGACACCAACCCGGAAGAACTTATAGGTGCAGCACATGCCGGATGTTACTCTATGTACCTTTCGCTCTTGCTTACAGGTGAAGGATTAAATCCCGAAAGTATTGATACAAAGGCCAAAGTTACTCTCGGTAAAGATGAGACCGGTCCTTTTATTAGCGAAATAGAGCTCGACTGTAAGGTCAAATGTGAGGGACTGGATGAAAACAAACTGAAGGAACTCTCATTAACCACAAAGGAAAAATGCCCCGTGTCAAGATTATACGCAGGAGGAACTGCTAAAATATCGGCTAAGGCACAGTTAATCTAATAATCCCGGATCTCCGGGAGATTACGCTCCCTTCGGTCGCATGATCTCCTTAGGGGGTAATTCAAACATAAAAAGCCTTACTGCAAACTTTCTTTGCAGCAGGGCTTTTCTTTACAAGATTACGTCTGCTCCTTTGTCGCAGCCGTGATCACCTTTGGAGTTGATTCAAACATAAAAAGCCTTACTGCAAACTTTCTTTGCAGCAGGGCTTTCCTTTACAAGATTACGTCTGCTCCTTTGTCGCAGCCGTGATCACCTTTGAGTTGATTCAAACATAAAAAGCCTTACTGCAAACTTTCTTTGCAGCAGGGCTTTTCTTTACAAGATTACGTCTGCTCCTTGTCCGTAGCGCGACGGCAGGCTTTGTCGCAGCCGTGATCACCTTTGGAGTTGATTCAAACATAAAAAGCCTGAAAGCCTACGGCTTTTATCGTGCTTTTCCATTTTATCGCTCCTGAGAACAAGTTCTCATCGCTCTAAATGCAAAAGCCCGACACATTTGTGTCAGGCTTTTTGTGTTTGTCGGGGTGGGGAGATTCGAACTCCCGACCTCTTCGTCCCGAACGAAGCGCGCTGCCTGGCTGCGCTACACCCCGCGCTGCCCTCCTAAGCTATGCGAAGGAGGGTGTTTTGTGGGCACAAAGATAAAAGATAAAAGGAAAAAGATAATAGATAAAAGGGAAAAAGGGACCGACCGTAAATAATTTGCCCGGCGGGCAAATTTAGGGAGGAGCCAGAATGAGTGAAAAATCAAGGAAAAGGCTGTAGAGGCTGTAGATGCTGTAGATGCTGTAGAGGCTGTAGAGGCTGTAGAGGCTGTAGAGGCTGTAGATGCTGTAGAGGCTGTAGAGGCTGTAGATGCTGTAGAGGCTGTAGAGGCTGTAGAGGCTGTAGAGGCTGTAGAGGCTGTAGAGGCTGTAGAGGCTGTAGAGGCTGTAGAGGCTGTAGAAGGCTGTAGAGGCTGTAGAGGCTGTAGAGGCTGTAGATGCTTTAGAGGCTGTAGAGGCTAAAGGCTATAGAGGCTTTAGATGTTGGGGGTTGAAAAAGTTTAAACTATTGCTGCAACACAGCCATCTAAACTTTCTTAATGTATAATTTGGTTATATATAAGAAACTTGTATATTTGCAATATGATATCAAATGATTTGTTAAAGGGTACCTTGAGAACGATCGTTCTTAAATTGTTGGCCGATAATGGCCGGATGTATGGTTATGAGATGACCAAAAAAGTAGAAGAGCTATCTGCAGGTAAGATCAAGCTTACATTCGGTGCACTCTACCCGGTTTTGCACAAACTGGAGGCTGATGGACACATTAGTATCGAGACAGAATATATAGGTAAGCGTGTCCGGAAGTATTATTCTCTTACCGAGGTGGGCAGGAGCTGGGCTGAACAGAAAGTTGATGAGTTTTTTGACTATGTAAATACTCTGACCTATGTCCTTAAGCCCACACCCGCCTGAGATGATAGAGATTATCATCGACGATAATATTGAGCGAATAGAATCTGATCTGAAAGCCCGTGGAATGACCTACGACAGGCTGATCGATGATTTGCTCGACCATATATGCTGTCTTATTGAAGAAGGGATGGAGACCGGCAAGGACTTCGAAACTTCTTACTCACAGGTTCTGGATTCTGTTGGCGAATACAGGCTTAAGGAGATAGAGCATCATACACTTTTACTTCTTGATAAAAAATTTCAAAAAATGAAAAAAACAACTTATGTTATCGGACTGGTATCAGCATTTATTATGCTTTTCGGAACACTAGCTAAAAAGATGCACTGGCCAGGAGCCGGAATGGCACTTACACTGGGCCTCCTGGCTATTGTACTCGTATTTCTTCCACTCTATTTTATTATCACGCGGAGGGAACAGGTTGAAAAAAAGAACATTATTTACCCTCTGGTTGGTTATCTGACAATATCTATTCTGCTTGTAGGTGCTGTTTTTAAAGTCCAGCACTGGACAGGCACCGGATTAATACTAACAATTGGTATGGCAGTATTATTGATAGGTTTCGTTCCCCTGTACACCGTAAATGCTTTTCAAAAAGCTAAAGGGGAGAAGGTGGGCCTGCCATATATTGTTATGGTTCTTGTTGGCCTTGCCCTGATCCTGCTGATTAATAACGCTAAATTGACAAAAAATCAGCTGGAAGCCTACAGGACTGAGGCAATATTGAATGAAGAGCGCGTAAATGAGATTGAAGCTAAGACTTCCATGATCCTGGCATATCCTGAAAACAGTGCTTCTGAGGATATCATGCAAATACATAAAATGGCTGACGAATTACAGACAATGATAGATGATATGCTCGAAGAAATGCTCCAGGCAATTAAGGAACCTGGTATTAACCTCGAAACCATGGAGAAAATAGACATGTCAGGAGTGGGTCGTAGAGTCATTATAGAAAGTGGCTGGGCCAGGAAATTTATGAGCCTTTCAGGCGAATACCAGCAGTATCTAATGGGCCATATTGCAGACCCTGTTACAAAGAATCAGATCGAAGATCATCTTGAGTATAATGGTGATGTATGGTACTATGAATGGGGACCTGACGAGGTAACAAACGACCCTGTAATAAAAATATTTTATAAGCACAGTGATGTATCGAAAGGGATTGCATTAAGCGAATATGTGGCTATTTCTTATCTCGCTGATAAGTACCCGGATGCAGAGGAAGTAGAATAATAATAGGTTTCTAATTAATTTAATTTTAGGGTCTGTAAAATAAGGGCTTGCCTTTTAACCGGCAGGTCCTTATTGTTATTTTGAGCCAGACAGAAAAATAGATACCTTGTAGGAAAAATATTGAATATGTTTAGACCTGCATTACTGGTTATCACTGTGTTATCAATAATCATTATCGGATGCACACATAAACCAGCCGATAAATATCTTGTGATTAAAGGGGGAACAATAATTAATACTTCTGACAGGGGCACAAATAATGCTGATATCGAGAATAGCTATATTCTGATAAAAGACTCAATGATAATTGATTATGGTCAGCTTGACGATGATGTGATTTTCCCCGAGAATTGTATTGAGATTAGCGCCAGGGGCAAATTTATTGTTCCCGGCCTTATTGATGGTTTCGGTACAATTAATAACCAGGATTATGCCAGTGCTTACCTGGAGGCCGGTGTTACAACTATAGTAGGTGTTGAATCATTGAGAAGGGGAGAGTTGTTCCTGGATGGAAATCCTTCTCCAGGTATATTCCTGATGGGTGAAGCAGGAGATATTCCTCAAAGCGATGATGAAATAAGGGAGGCTTTTAGCCAGGCTTCAGAAGCCGATTTCAAGCTTATGTTACTGATGTATAACCTTAGCCCCGAACAGGTAAAACTTTGTGTTGATCTGGCTGATCAATACGAAATTGCCACTATTGGCGAACTTGGCTTTACCTCCTACAAAGAGGCGTCTTCATTGGGCGTGGAATCCTTTGTGCATATAACAAGATACTCCCTGGATATGGCTCCGCCTGAGTTGCAAAAAGCTGTAGCTGCAGAACCATTCAGTGACGAACTGGATTCTCCAAAATGGCAGTACTACAGGTACCTCAGTAATATAGACACATCCAGTACGATATTCCTTGAACATGCAAGAATGCTGGCCAGTTATGATGGATTTGTAATTCCGACCCTGAGCCTCCTCTATCTTGATCTTCCTGATCATAATAATCCCTGGGATGATCCCCTGGCATATATGATTAATGCTGACGATATAAATAACCCGGCAGATAAGCAGACCGGAAATCATAATTATGATCCCATATACCAGGCGGCCTATACAAAGATGGCTATAAAGCAGATGGAGCTCACAAACGCTTACTACAGGGCAGGAGTAAAATTCCTCTCGGGTAGTGCTGCAGATGTATGGGGTACGATGCCGGGAATATCGTTTCATACTGAACTGGAATTACTAAGCCGTGCAGGATTGAGCAACAGGGAAGTTATAGCTACAGCAACAACAAATTTTGCAGAAGCATATGGCTGGAAGAAAGGTAGGATTGAAAAAGATTATTGCGCTGATATACTGATTCTGGATGAGAATCCACTGGATTCGTTATCGCACCTGAGAAAAATTGGACATATCATTTTGAATGGTAAGATATTGAGCGAAGAGGTAAGGGCAAAGAGGTAAGGGCAAAGAGTTAAACATCCCCCCAACCCCCTTGAAAGGGGGAGCAAGGACAAAAACAACAACAATTATGAATCGTAGAAAATTCTTAAGAAGAAACAGTATTGCACTGGCAGGTGCACCGATATTATTAAGTGCGGGTCTACCGGGTCTGGGTAATAGTAGCAGCTCAACCAGGGTACAGTTTACAAGGGACGGACTCGATCTGAGCCCCGAGGAATATTCAGATCTTTTATTCAGGATCTGCAAGGGACCGGACATAGTCGATAACTATTCCAATTTTGGCGTGGTTGAAAAGATGGAGAAGAAATTTGCCAGGATGCTCGGGATGGAATCGGGAATTTTTATGCCAACCGGAACAATGGCGAATAATATTGCACTGATGAAGCATGCAGGCAATAACAGAAGGGTACTCCTGCAGTCTGTTAGTCATGTATATAACGATACAGGCGATGGGGCACAGACACTCTGTAACCTGAACCTTATTCCCCTGGCACCCGGAAAGACCTCGTTTACACTCGATGATGTAAAGGCTGTTGTCGACACAACCATTTCAGGCAGGGTTAAGACAGGCATTGGTGCTATATCCATTGAATCGCCCGTAAAAAGAAAGAATAACGAGATGTTCGACTTCAAAGAGATGCAGCTTATATCTGAATATGCCCGCAGTATGGGTATCAGGATGCACCTGGATGGCGCAAGATTATTTAATGTTGTAGCACACTCCGGTATACCTGCATCTGATTTTGCGGCTCTGTTTGATACAGTATATATTTCGCTTTACAAGGATTTTAATGCTGCATCGGGTGCCGTTCTATGTGGGACAAAAGAATTTACCGAAGGTCTCTACCATACAAGAAGGATGTTTGGAGGCGGAATGCCCCAGGCCTGGCCTTTTGCCTCGGTTGCTCTTAACTCGGCAGATTCATTTCTCCCTGATTACCAGGAAGCCCTGGGTAGATTTAAAGTATTCAGTAAGATACTAAACAAGCGTACGGAGTTCGATATTTCAACTATAGAAAATGGGACAAACGTTTTCAAGATGAGGGTAAACGTTACTAATCCGGATCAGTACAGATCAAGACTTGCAGAGAGAAACATTGATCTTCCTGCTTCGAACGGCGGAGTATTTTATCCTAAAACAAATACAACCCTTCTGCGTATAGACCCGGTCAAACTTGCAGATATTTTTATATCATCGTTGAAATAGTAGGCGATTTTTACAATACTTCAAAATTTGTATCTTCATCTATTCTAATTCTTAAGATATGAAAGTATTAAAGAAAGTTTTAGTGGCAATTGCAACATTAATTGTTCTTGCCCTTATAATAGTATTTGTTGTTGTTCAACGAATTAATAACTCGGGCAAGCCCTTATATGAAGGAGAAATTGAACTGTCAGGATTGTCAGATAAGGTTGAGGTGATTCGTGACGAGCGCGGCATGCCTCATATATATGCCGAAAATGAGGATGATCTATATATGGCAGTTGGTTATGTAATGGCCCAGGAGAGGTTATGGCAGATGGATCTTATCAGAAGAGCAACTACGGGCAGATTATCAGAGATTTTTGGGGATGGCTATATTGAGACAGATCTCTTTCTTCGCTCTTTGAGAATGGATGATAAGTCAAAGATGGTTATTGAATCAATGGATACTGAAATACTTTCATGTATAAACAGCTTTGTGGATGGGGTTAATCAGTATATAGAACAGGCCGGTAATAACCTTCCTCCTGAGTTCAAAATATTAAGATATAAGCCTGAACCATGGTCGGCAGAGTATACAGCAAATATTATTGGATATATGGGATGGGATCTGGCATCAGGCAATCTATCGGGTGATGTCTCCACTTACAAGATGATTGAGGCCCTGGGAGAAGAAATAAGCAAGAAACTGATACCCTTCTATGATTATACAGGAACGACAGTATTTCCTGACTTTAAGCTGGATAAGGCATTGCTGGCAGATGTTGGCTCTGCTGTAAGTGCGATGGACAGGACTGCTGAGCTGGGACTTACCTCTTTTACAGGTAGTAATAACTGGGCGGTAAGCGGCGAGCGCAGCGAAACAGGTTTACCCTTGTTTTCAAACGATATGCACCTGGGTCTTAGCAGCCCCGGCATCTGGATACAGATGCACCAGGTAGTTCCAGGCAAACTAAACGTAACTGGTGTTGTAGTGCCTGGACAACCTTTTGTAGTTGCAGGTCATAATGAAAAAATAGCATGGGGCATGACCAATCTTATGGTAGATGATATAGATCTTTACAAGGAAACATTAAATGAAGATGGTTCAAAGTATTTCCTGGATGGCGAGTGGCAGGATATCAGTATTGAAAAAGAAATTATTAGTACTGGTAAGGAAGAGGTAGAGCGTGAAATCCGATATACTCACCGCGGCCCTATAATTTCTGCGTTTAGAAATATTAAGGATGCAGAGCTAAGCATGCGATGGTCGGGTAATGATTATAGCAATGAGGTTAAATCGGTCTACCTTCTGAACAGGGCTGGAAACTGGGCTGAATTTGATGAAGCTATCTCATCGTTCAATGCAATAAGTCAGAATTTTATATATGCCGATGTTGACGGGAATATTGGATTACATACTGGTGGCGGAGTAGCTATCAGGGAACAACATGGTGCTTTAATAATGCCGGGTGATACTTCGCTCTACGACTGGAAGGCTTATGTCTCTCACGACCAGCTTCCATATGCCTATAATCCTGATGGTGGAAGCGTTTCGTCTGCTAATAACAAGACTGTAAATAATGACTATCCATATTATATCGGCACTTATTATTCAAGACCTTATCGTATAAACAGGATCAGGGAGATGTTAGGCGAAAAAGAAGTTTTTGGAATAGATGATTTTAAAAGGATGATATGTGACAGAAAGTCAAAGAAGGTAGAATTGATTGTGCCTTATTTGATGGAAGCCCTATCTAAGTCTGAGCTTGATGGACTGGAGAAGGAAGTGGCAGATGCACTGGCTGAATGGGACTATGTGATGTCGCCTGATTTGTTTTGTCCGACATTTTTCGAATATTATGT
Source organism: uncultured Marinilabiliaceae bacterium (assembly GCA_942491535.1). Lineage (GTDB taxonomy): Bacteria > Bacteroidota > Bacteroidia > Bacteroidales > VadinHA17 > JAUVKT01. Next base: position 270,544 of record CALOBV010000026.1, on the reverse strand, counting down.
AACTGTGCTTAAGACTGATTTACTTGCTGATGATATGGGTGACTTTTACAGGGAATTAAGTGGAAATATCAAGGAATACTACCTTTTTATGTTGTTTTCAGGTGAGCATAAACTATTTATCGACAATAAGGATACGGAGGAGATTGAGGATCTTGAATCTATAATGCTTACTTCATTTCATAATACCATTAAGCTACTTACCGAGACCTACTCAGGAGATACTTCAGGATGGATATGGGGAGATATCCATAAATTTACTGCCGAGCACCCGATGGCTTCTGTAAAGATACTGGATCGCCTGTTTAATTTAAATGTCGGAGCTTTCAGAGTTGGCGGATCTGACCATACTGTTTCTCCCTATTCATATACCCGTAATTTTGTTATTAATCACGGGGCCTCAGAAAGACATGTTTATAATCCTGCAGACTGGGATGAGTCATATTCGGTAATACCCACGGGTATTTCAGGTGTTCCCTCATCAGAGTTTTATTGTTCTCAGATCGAAAAGTATTGCAATGATGAGTTTTATAAAGATCATTTTACACGAGAGGCGGTTGAAGCGTCAACAAAGTATAAGTTAATGTTAATTTCGGAGGAAAAATAATGGATAAGAACAGGTGGTTGCTAAAAAATAAGCTGGCTCTTGTTACAGGAGGAACAAGAGGAATCGGAAGATATAGCAAAAATATAGTATGTATGAAAGATAGCAGGTGGACATTGGAGTTTGCAGCCCTTGGAGCAGATGTGATTACTGTAGCAAGGGATGCCAAGACATTCGGGGAATTTGACACCGGGTTGAATTCAAAAATCAATGTTTTTGAGGCAGACCTCAGTAAGGCAAGAGACAGGGAGAAATTGATTAAATATGTAAAGAGTTTTACCGGCAGCCTGGATATCCTGGTTAATAATGTTGGAACAAATATCAGGAAGCTTACAGTAGAGTACAGCGATGATGAGTTAAAACATATTATCGACACTAATCTTATCTCTGCTTTCAAGTTGTCTCAGGAACTATACCCGGAATTAAGAAAATCAAAATATGCATCTGTTGTTAATTTATCTTCAGTTGCCGGGCTTAAGCATGTCAGATCAGGATCGATTTATGGTATGACAAAAGCTGCACTGGTACAGTTAACAAAGAACCTGGCTGCTGAATGGGCACCGGATGGAATAAGAGTAAATTGTGTTGCACCCTGGTATATCAATACACCTCTTGTAGCGGGTGTGCTGGGTAATAAGGATTACCTGGAAGAGGTTCTCTCCCGGACACCAATGCACAGGGTGGGGGAGGTTGATGAGGTATCCTCACTGGTTGCCTTTCTGTGTATGCCTGCAGCATCATATATAACAGGTCAGACAGTCGCTGTTGACGGTGGATTTTCTGTTTATGGATTTTAACTCTGGATGCTGAACAGGCTCTTCACTTATTAACATATTCTAAACCCCAGTTTGCCGAGGATTTCTTTTGCACCCGGTGGGCATTAATAATTGTATACGAATCGAATTCCCTTCTTAGCCCGTAGCTATTTCTTAATTCTTCAAAATTCTCCGGGTTTTTAAGGAGCAGGTGATGGTCATCCATAATAGGATAAGTCTGCAGGATGGCTTTGCCAATTATACTATATATATCAGAAGATAATTTAAGTCGGATTATCGGACTATCCGGAGGTGGTAGATTGCCCTGGTATTTAATATTATCAGGCAAATTGAAATAGCGCACAAAATCTTCGAGGATCATTGAAGTTGCCTTTAATTTGCCATCGAGTGAGTAACCAGCAATATGAGGAGTGGCAATTGTGGATTTTTGAAGCAATTCCATGTTAATATTAGGTTCTCTCTCCCATACATCTGTAACACTTGCCTTTACCTTAGAGTTATTCAGACTATTCAGAAGAGCTTCTTCATTAACTACCCCTCCCCGTGAGGTGTTAATTATTATAACTCCATCTCTGGCTTTATCTAAAAGATCGGAGTCAATCAGGAAATGAGTTCTATCCTGTCCTGCCATGCTTAGCGGTACATGGACACTTATTATATCTGCTTTCTTGGTAATTTCTTCGAGCGAAACAAATATACCCGGGCCTTCCCTTCTTTCTCTCGGGGGGTCATTTAATAAAACTTTATAACCAAGCAATGAAGCTGACGATGCAACTTTTGTCCCAACATTGCCAACACCTATTATACCTATAGTTGTGTTCCCGGTCTTATAGTTAAACTTATTTTGTAGTATGGTAAGTGCCGATAAGATATACTGGTTTACAGAGCCAGCGTTACACCCTGGAGAGGAGGCGCAGTGGATTCCGTTCTGATTACACCATTCCTTATCGATATGATCTGTCCCAATTGTAGCTGATCCAATATACTTTACTGAGGTACCTGCAAGCAGATCTTTACCTGCCTTTGTTCTTGTCCTGATAATTATTGCATCTGCATCAGTAACATCTTCTTTTCCTATATTTCTGCCATCTAAATAATTGACTCTGGCCATAGGTTCCATTAAACCTCTTATAAATGGAATTCTATTATCTATTACAACTTTCATTGAGAAATTACATCACTTCATTACATTACATATTATTACACACACTAAAGATATGAATAATTAACTCTCGTAATTAATATAGGGCTCTTCACTAATTTGAATTATTATTCAGATAATTGTGCCGAATACTTATTTATTCTATGACCCGGGTCATTAATTTTTTTGCACCCGATCACTGTCTGTTTACCGATGCCTTCTTCATGTTGTTATTTAGCAGGTGATTAAAACAAAGTCTGACAACTCTTTAGAATAATTTTAAATTACACAAACATGATTTTTGCTAGCTTTTGCCTATGCTTACTGTTATATTTTTAACAGTTAGAAAATTAAATGCTTTTATTAAACTAAACCAATTTACAAAATGTATCGAGCTGAAAACTTAGTCAAGGATCTTGTTGCGGTTCACGGGAATAAAAGAGATGCTTTACTGCCCATCCTTCAGGGTGTGGTAGAGAAGCACAACTACCTGACTGATGATGTAATGGTTGAGGTAGCCAAGGAGTTGGAAATATCTGCTGCTGAAGTATATGGCACAGCGTCGTTCTATACCTTCCTTGATACCGAACCAAGGGGTGAATATGTAGTAAGAGTTTGTAAGACTATTACCTGCTCTATGAAGGGGAAGAACGATATTATTGAGACTCTCGAGGATATGCTAAAGATAAAGGTAGGAGAAACAACCTCTAACGGCAAATTCAGTCTCCTGGAAACTAACTGCATGGGATGGTGCCATAAGGCTCCTGCAATGTTAATTAACGAGACTCCTTATACAGAATTGACCAGGGAGAAGATAGTGAAGATTATCAAAGAATATATGCACAAATAAAAGAAGCCTGTTATGGAAAGCAAAAAGATTAATAAAGTAGATCTTATTTTTGAGCATATTGATCCAAAAGAAGTCTTGAAGAAGGCTTTTAATATGTCAAATGAGGATATTCTTGAAGAAGTTATTAAATCTGACCTGAAGGGTCGTGGAGGAGCCGGATTTCCAACAGGGATGAAGTGGAAATTCTGTGCAGCCGAAAAATCAAAAGTAAAATATGTTGTATGTAATGCTGACGAGGGTGAGCCTGGGACATTCAAAGACAGGGAGATACTGGATAGGGTAGCCTATAAAGTCTATGCGGGGATGGCTATTGCCGGAAAGGCAATTGAGGCGAAGGAAGGTATTGTATACCTTAGAGGAGAGTATAAGTTTCTGCTGCCTCACTTAAGGATGGAACTAGACGGATTTCATAAGATGATACATGAAATTGGTTATGATTTTAATATTGATTTCAGATTGGGAAGCGGGGCTTATATCTGCGGTGAGGAATCTGCTTTATTTGAGTCGATTGAGGGCAGAAGAGGAGAACCAAGAAATAAACCACCTTATCCAACTCAAAACGGATTATACGGGAAACCAACAGTTATCAATAACGTTGAGACCCTCGTAAATGCAGTTATTATATTAAACTACGGCGCTGAGAAGTACAAGCAACTGGGAACCAGGTTTTCAACCGGGGCCAAGGTATTCTCTATTTCAGGAGATACTCCAAAGCCCGGTATCTATGAACTGGAGCTGGGAATGAGTGTACTTGAGTTTGTAAAGGAGTTTGGTGATGGAGATGCAAAGGCTGTTCAGGTAGGAGGAGCTTCAGGTTTTTGTGTGCCCAGAAAACTTTTTGCGAGTACGGTGATTGGATTCGAAGGAGTTCCAACAGGAGGTTCTATGAAGTTGTTTAACAGTTCCAGATCAATGTATAATGTACTGCACAATTACCTGGATTTCTTTGCAGAAGAATCATGTGGCCAGTGTACACCCTGCCGTGTTGGTTGCCAGCAATTACTCAAAGGTATACAGGCTGTGAAAAAAGGAGATGTTAAGTCGACATATCTGAATGAACTTACAAAACTTGCTGAAACAATGAAGATTGCATCAAAATGTGGTCTCGGACAATCGGTTGGTAATGCCTTTAATTCGATAGTTGAAAACTTCAGGGAGGAGATCATCTACTAAAAGACAAGAAAATGAAAAATAATAGCACTGTAAATCTTAAAATAAACAACAAGTCTGTTTCAGTTCCTAAGGGATCAACTGTTCTGGCGGCTGCAAAAATGCTTAATATACATATCCCTACCCTGTGTAATCACGATGACCTTTGTGTTGCAGGTAATTGTCGTGTTTGTGTGGTTGAACAGGTAGGTGCAAAAGCCTTAATAGCATCATGTGCTCAGCCAGCAACTGAAGGAATGGAGATATTAACAAATTCGCTTAAGGTACGTAACGCAAGAAAGCATATAGTAGAGTTGTTGTTGTCAGAACACAATGCAGACTGTACAAAGTGTTACAGGAACCAGAATTGTGAACTGCAAACACTGGCAAATGAATTTTCTTTTGGCGATCATTTATTTCTTGATCTTATTGAAGATCATGAGATGATGATAGATCGTACTTCATCATCAATTATTAAGGATGACAGTAAATGCATAAGGTGTCAGAGGTGTGTCAGAACATGTTCAGAGCTTCAAAAGGTTTCTGCAATAGCTGTTTCCGGCAAGGGTCATAACCAAAAGATATCTACCTTCCACGACAGACCGCTCAGTCATGTTGTTTGTACTAACTGCGGTCAGTGCGTGAATCGCTGTCCGACTGGTGCACTTACAGAAAAGACATATATTGATTATGTATGGGAAGCAATTTATGATCCAGGCAAGCATGTTATCGTCCAGACTGCTCCCGCAGTAAGGGTAGCCCTTGGTGAAGATCTTGGATATGATCCTGGTGAAAGAGTAACAGGTAAGCTTGTTACAGCTCTAAGGGAGATTGGTTTCAATTCAGTTCTCGACACAGACTTTACAGCCGACCTTACGATAATGGAAGAAGGAACAGAATTGCTTGGACGCCTTAAGAAAGCCCTGGTTGATAAAGACAAGAGTGTTGCATTACCAATGTGCACATCATGTTCACCAGGATGGATTAAGTTTATTGAGCATAAATATCCTCAGCTGCTTCCTAACCTTTCGACATGTAAGTCGCCTCAGCAAATGTTTGGAGCTCTGGCAAAGACATATTATGCTGATAAGCGAAAGCTTGATCCTTCTGAAATAGTATCAGTATCAATAATGCCATGTACTGCTAAAAAATTTGAGGCTAACAGACCTGAAATGAGGGATAGTGGATACAAGGATGTTGACTTTGTACTTACCACACGAGAGCTTGCTGTTATGATTAAACAGGCAGGTATAGATTTCAGAGCACTTGAGACTGATCACTATGACTCCTTAATGGGTGAATCAAGCGGAGCAGGCGTTATTTTCGGGGCAACTGGTGGTGTAATGGAAGCTGCCATCAGGACTGCTTACGAACTTGTTACCGGGAAAGAAGTTCCCTTTAAAGATCTTAATATTTCTCCGGTAAGGGGTATGGAAGGGGTGAAGGAAGCTTCATTGAAGATAGAAGGTTGTGTTGAAGATTGGAAATTTCTTGAAGGAGTTGAGCTTAAGGTAGCAATTGCCCATGGTCTGGTAAATGCTGATAATCTGATGAAAAAGGTAGCATCGGGTGAGGCAGATTATCACTTTATTGAGATAATGGCTTGCCCTGGTGGCTGCATTGGAGGAGGAGGTCAGCCTATACCAACAAATATGACTATTAGGCAAAACAGGATTGACGCCATATATGCTGAGGATATGGGAATGGAAATCAGGAAATCACATATGAATCCTGAAATTGTTAAGATATATAAAGACTTCCTGGGAGAACCCAATAGCCATAAGGCACATGAACTGTTACATACTCACTATGTAGAGAGGGTAATGTACTAGATATAAGTTTGTAATAAAAAGAAGGGTGTTTCGTATGTGAAGCACCCTTTTTTTGTTTAAGTGGTTTGAGTGGTTTAAGTGGTTTGCCCTTAGCCCTTAGCTCTTAGCTCTTTGCCCTTAGTCTTCTTCAGTAGCCAGGCAATATTGGCACCCAGTGTAATCATTGTTTTTATTCCTTCTTCATCATTCAGGACATCACCTTTTTCACGACCGATTCCTATATTCCAGTAGGACGAGCCGGGTATAATCATTTCGTTTATAAGAAAGAAATGGTTTATACTGTCAAAAGTATGAATTCCTCCCGCTCGTCTGACAGCAACAACTGCAGCGCCTATCTTTCTTCGAAGAGGATTTCCGGCAGACCGTAATGCATAGCCGGCTACATCAATAAGTGCTTTCACCTCCGAAGTTATATCTGAGAAATATACCGGGGATCCGATAATAATGGCGTCTGCTTCAATCATTTTACCAATTACCTCGTTTGCCAGGTCATTCTTTTTATGGCATTTCCCATCTTTCTCCTTCTTGCATTTCATGCATGCAACACATCCCTTTATCTTTTTCCCGCCGATCTGAACCAGCTCGGTGTCTATCCCTTCCTTTTCAATCTCCTTAAGAACAGTATTCAGAAGCAGCTCTGTATTTCCTTTTTTTCTTGGACTACCGTTTATTGCAAGTACCTTCATAACTTATCTTTTGGGTGCAAGGTCATCAACAGTAGGAGTAAAATCATCATCATTCTCATGCCCGGGATCATTATCACTTATATTGTTTTTTGTGTTATGACCTGAATATAATTCTGAATTTGATTCACTGTTATTAAAATAGAGGATCAGTCCGAATATAGGGAGGACTGGTGCAGTCAGGGCAGTGGCCAGTGAGTTAAGAATAATATATGCAGGGTTTCCAGCTATTTCAAGAATCTTCAATGCTGCGTCCGGGTCACTAAAAGACCGCAGAAGGCTTCCGGTAAAGGGGAGCATGGTAAGTGAGCTAACTATAAATGAAAAGAAGATAATCAGTACCATGTATACTGCCATCCATCCCATATTTGGCCAAAACTTTTTGTGTACAAGTGCAAACAACCTGGAAAAGGATGTGTCGATCCTGGTACCTTCTATCATCATCAGGGGGGCTATCATGGCAAAGAATAACAGGACATAAGGAATAGCGAAAAACAATCCAACAAATAGAAGTAAGGTTCCAAACAGAATTGGGATTATTGCAAGCAGGCTCAGGATAACGTACATAATAAGAAGAGGGAGATAATATCTCATTAATACCTTTACCAGCGCGTCTGCAAGGTTAAAATCCTCAGACAGTGGTCTGAAAACAATAAAATACTGTAGCAGAGTATTAAAAAACAGAGATATTAAGGCTGTTATAGCATAGATTCCCATCATTGACTTCAAAGATGACATTATCTCAGAAAGATCTGTTGTATTCTGTAATCCGGCAAGGTCTATGTTTTTTGTAACTACAGATACTATTAAGGCCATTATAAATGCAATGGCATACATAGGCAAAAACCATTTTTTGTAAAAGGCCCATCCTGCACTGAATGCTGAATCAATATCATTTTTAGCTGCAAGGGGATGTTCATTGAATTTCATATCTTAATCTTTAGATTTCAAGTTCCAAATATAATCATTATTGGCTCTATCCAAGACCTAAATTGAATTGATTGGGTTTACATTTTGTAGTTTTTTACTTATTATTTATACTATTGGCATCTATCTAAATAGCAATTTTATAAATTGCATATTTATGCTGATTTGAGGTACATTATACATATCGATATGGATGCATTTTACGCATCTGTTGAACAGAATGATAACCCGGAATACAGGGGTAAGCCCATTGTTGTCGGGTCTCCTTCTGAAAGAGGTGTTATTGCTGCAGCAAGCTATCAGGCCAGAGAGTATGGGGTAAGGTCTGCCATGCCCAGTAAAACTGCACTTAGATTATGTCCGTCGCTGGTCTTTGTTAAGCACAGGATGAGCAGGTATAAGGAGGTCTCTGACAGTATTTTCGATGTATTTTATTTATATACAGATAAAGTTGAAGCACTTTCTGTTGATGAGGCCTTTCTGGATATATCATCACATATAGATAGTTATGAAGGAGCAAAGGACCTGGCTTATGAAATTAAAAAAGTTATTAAATCAAAGACAGGGCTTACTGCATCGGCAGGAATTTCCTACAATAAGTTTCTTGCCAAGCTTGCATCAGATTTTGACAAGCCCGACGGTCTTGTAGTAATTGATGAACAGAAAGCCGAGGAGATACTTGCTGATCTTCCTATTGAGAAGTTATTTGGCATTGGAAAAGTTACCGCAGAAAAACTTCATATCTATGGTATCCATACATGTAATGATCTCAGGCAGGCAAGTAATGAGTTCCTCGTACGCAATTTTGGTAAGGCAGGTTCATTTTATTATAATATTGCCAGGGGTAAAGATGACAGAGAAGTCGACCCTGCAAGAATAAGGAAGTCTGTTGGGGCTGAACTCACATTTTCAAAAGATCTGGTTACTACATTTCAGATTATAGCAGAACTTTATAATATTGAAAAGTTGTGCTGGGAACGGATTTTGAAACATGGCAGCAGTGGTCGTACTGTAACACTAAAAGTTAAGTATGATGATTTCACATCAATTACAAAGAGTCATACCCTGGAGAGGAGCATAGACGACTTTAAAGAGTTACATACTGAGGTAACAGCTCTCAGGAAAAAAGTGGATTTTTATCGCAGGAAAGTAAGACTTATGGGTGTTACCATCTCAAATCTTGGTGATTTTACTCCCGGAGTTTTGCAGATGAGTTTCTGGGAATAAAATGTATCTGATTTATATTTTCATTCTCTATATTGCATATAATATTATTATTTAAATAAAATGGAAATACGACTTGCTGACTACAGCGATCTTGATAGTATAGATAAGATTTATAACCAGGCTATTGATCTGAAAATGGCCACTGCCGACAGGGTTCCGTACTCGAAGGCTGAACGACTAAACTGGTTTGAGACTCATATCCCCGGAAAGTTTCCTGCCTATGTCGCTGTTCTTAATGATGAAGTCATTGGTTATATGACACTTACCTCTTATCGTCCGAGAAGAGAAGCCCTTAGATATGCTATAGAGATAAGTTATTTTGTTGAAGAGAACCACCGGGGCAAAGGGATTGGCACCAAACTACTTGATTACGGATTAACGGTAGCCCTGGAGCTGGGCTATAAATTTGTTGTGGCAATACTTATGGGACATAACGATGTAAGTATTAAGATTCTTAAAAATTTTGGATTTTCAGAATGGGGCAGATTACCCGGGATAGCTGAATACGACGAAAATTGGTACGACCATCTTATTTATGGCAGGATATTATAGACGACAGCTGTTATAATGCAAAAGTATAGGTGTATTTTACAAGGAAAGATCTTTCACTAAACCTGGGTATGTTGGGCACTTCCCTTTCAAGGTCAATGTTCCTTCCTTCATTATATACAATATACAGGTCATTCCCTTCGCGCGGATTATAGCGTATTCTAAAATTGCTTAAAGTCGCATTTATTAAACTGTTATACTGCACAAATGCACTGGCAGATACTTTTGTATTCATCATATAAACGAACTTTACCCTCGCAATATGATTGATGAAGTCGGGTCTTTGGCTGAATTTGGCCTTGTCTAACTGGTACAGGCCTTCTAATTTAACGCTTGGAGAAACTGACCAGGCAGGTGTAAGCTTAACAGATATCCTATTTCCATCATAATACTGTCCAATATCAAATTCTGATTTAAGATTAAGTAATAGGGAATTGGGAGAATTCAGTTCACCTTTCAGGTTAAAGAACCTGTATTCTCCAACTGGAATAGAAAGATCATCGCTAAGCTCAAATTCTTCGTTCAGGTTTTCAATCATATATTCTAACTCAATTTGGCCCGATATTTTGTTCTTCGTTGTAAACATATATCCAGGGCCGTACATTCCCGTTTCGATCTCGCCTGTTGTTGAAAAATAAGTTACCGTTTTTGTAAAAACCTGATGACTAAACAGTATTGATCCGTTTCCGGGTATCCATCCGTATCTTAACCTGCCTCCAAATACATAATAGTCTTCCCGCCTCATAAAGCCCATTTCGGGCTGATAGTCTTTACCAGACCAGTTGAATGAGGCCATATAGCTGAAGCCTTCATCCGTTCTTCGTTCCCAGTTTAACCTGAAAAAGCTGTTATCCGTCAGATCAGAAGATGAAAAATCTGAATCATAGACCTGGGAATATCTAATATCAAGGTAATCATCTCCAAAGACCTTAATGTAAGTATCAAGTCCATAAAGCATATTATAAGATCCGTCGGCACCAATTCTGGATGTAATAATACCTCCGGCATAGGAGAAGGGATTAAATACTGATCTTTTAAACCTTAAAACTCCAAAGTTTTCTGAAGGAAGAGAATCAGAGATCGCTGTTTGCATATCAATTATTCCAATATCCCAGTTTCCAACTTTACCTGTTAGCCTTGCTCCACCGTAGATTCTTACCTTCTCGTCCTCGTTCAGGCCAATAGACCTGCTGTAAAATGCATATGCCTCTCTTCCCAGACTGTAGTTGAAAATATCTGATCTTTCCTGAAAGAACTGCCTTTTTTCTGGTTGAAATAGAGAGAATCTACTCATGTTAACTTTCTGATCGTCATTTTCAACCTGTGCAAAATCAGTATTAAGAGTTATATCCAGAGTAAGATTGCTGTTAAGACTGTACTTGATATCTAATCCCGGCTCCAGTGTATTTTCCTTTAGATGGGGATAGCCTGTTTCTGCTGTATTTAAATCCCATGTATTATACTGACCTCCTATAATATAAGGTGCTATATAAACAGGGTTCTTTTGATTTATCCCTTTAAAGATAATATCGTTTCCAAGTGATGGTCTTTGCTTTGCCCACTTGCCATATCTGGGGTCTATTTTTGGGAAGGTTACCATCTCATTCTTATGAGGAATCCACCTGTAGGCCGTTATGCCCATTGTAGTAATATCATTTACTTCTTTAAAGCGAAGACTGGAAAATGGGATTCTCATTTCCATAAACCATCCCTGGTCTGTTATTGTAGTTTTAACATCCCAGTAAGTATTCCAGCTGGAGTTAAATGGCATTTCATCCTTACCATCATTGAAAATTACCAGATCAAGCCGGGTAGCCTGCGGTGTTGTGCTGAATATAAAACCCGTTTCATTACTATTTAAGCCATCTATCATTATACCAAAGAAATCGTATTGATCTCCAAAGTCGTCTCTTTTTTTTGTATTAGCCTTTATTTTTTCCGGAGAGTTGTCGTAAAACCGGCCACCTATCCACAAATAATCATCGGTATAAGCAAGTAATATTTCGGTCTTTTCTGTTGGTTGTCCGTCGGGGTAAGGCTGGAACATATAAGTATTCAGTGGGACAACCCCTTCCCATGCATTCTCGTCAGGGATACCGTCGAATGTTATGTCTTTTATAAGTCTGGTAACGATAACAGGATCTTCTGCAAAAGCATTAATCGAGACTAGGATTAAAATTATGCTTATTATACCCGGACGGTTTTTCAATTTGTTTAATTATTAGTCCAAAATTATGATGGTGCGAATATAGTATTCTGCTTTTCGGGAAATAGTATTTTAACCTTTTTTAAGACTGTGATGATCAAAAAAAAATTGATAAGTTTGTACCTCCAAGGAGAGATGCCGGAGTGGTCGAACGGGGCGGTCTCGAAAACCGTTGTACGCCTTGGGTGGGACCGGGGGTTCGAATCCCTCTCTCTCCGCCAGAGCAACACAGAAACCATTCGTGAAAACGAATGGTTTTTAATTTTCAGACTCAGCAAGCGAAACTATGTTTCAGAGAGCAGGAGGTCTGAAAATTAAAACAATGCCTTCCTCGAGTATTGATTCTGTGTTGCTCTGAAGCTTCCCCCTCAGGGATCACGAGTGAAGCGAGTAATCCCTGAGCCTTGCTCTGAAGCTTCCCTCGCAGGGATCATGAGTGAAGCGACAAATCTCTGAAGCTTCCCTCACAGGGATCACGAGTGAAGCGAGTAATCCCTGAGCCTTGCTCTGAAGCTTCCCTCACAGGGATCACGAGTGAAGCGAGTAATCCCTGAGCCTTGCTCTGAAGCTTCCCTCACAGGGATCACGAGTGAAGCGAGTAATCCCTGAGCCTTGCTCTGAAGCTTCCCTCACAGGGATCACGAGTGAAGCGAGTAATCCCTGAGCTTCTTCAAGCTCCTTCCCTCACAGGGATCACGAGTGAAGCGAGTAATCCCTGAGCCTTGCTCTGACTTCCCTCTCAGGGATCACGAGTGAAGCGAGTAATCCCTGAAGCTTGGCTTCCCAGGGATCACGAGTGAAGCGAGTAATCCCCTGGTTTACTCTCCCTGCACCCTGCACCCTATTTTTGTTAAGCATTGTTAATAATCATAAGAATTTTCAATATTATTATTTATTTTGCTAAAATATTGAAGTATTGAATATTAATTAAAAAATATCTGAGACGTGAAAAATTATTTATCATTAATTTTAATTGGATTACTTTTTATGATTTCCTGTACCGATTCAGAAAAAGCAAAGGAGGGTCAGAACCCTTTTTTTAATGAGTATGATACTCCTTTCGGTGTTCCTCCTTTTGAACTTATTAAGGCAGAACATTTTCTCCCTGCATTTGAAAAGGGAATGGAGGATAGTAAAAAAGAAGTTGAGGCAATTCTATCAAGCACTGAGGAGCCCACATTTGAGAATACTTTTGAGGCCCTTGACAGGGCCGGAGAATTGCTTGGAAAAGTTAGTTCTGTCTTTTTTGGATTAGCAAGTGCAAATACTTCGCCAGAGCTGCAGTCTATACAAATGGAGATATCTCCCAGACTTGCCGCACATGGTGATGAGATTAGCCTTGATCCAAGGCTATATGAGAAGCTAAAGATTGTGTATGATAACAGGGATAATTTTAACCTTACTGATGAACAATTGTTTTTACTTGAGAATCAGTATATGGGTCTTGTTAGAAACGGAGCAGGATTATCAGATGAGGATAAGACCAGGCTAAAAGAATTTAACCAGGAGATTTCTATTCTCAGGGTTAAATTAAGCAATAATGTACTTGCGGAGACCAATAATTATAAGCTTGAACTCAGCAGGGAGGAAGACCTGGCAGGTCTTCCTGAATCTGTTATAGACCAGGCTGCTGCAACAGCAAAAGAAAGCGGACTTGAAGGAAAGTGGGTTTTTACTACCCAGAAGCCAAGCATGTTACCATTCCTGCAGTATTCTCAAAACAGGAAGCTGAGGGCTAAGCTATATAGTGCTTATCTTAACAGGGCAAATAACAATAACGATTTTGATAATAAGGAGTTACTTGCAAAATTATTTGAGCTAAGAGCTGAAAAGGCAAAGCTACTTGGTTATGAGACTCATTCTCATTTAGTACTGGAACCCAGGATGGCGAAAGAACCAGCTAATGTCTATGAATTTATTGACCAGGTATGGGAGAAAGCTTTACCTGTGGCAAAAAGTGAAAGAGGCCAGATGCAGGAGATTATCAACAGAGAAGGTGGTGATTTTAAGCTTGCTTCAAGTGACTGGTGGTATTATGCTGAAAAGCTCAGAAAGGAGAAATATGATCTCGATGATTCAGAGCTAAGGCCTTATTTTGAACTTAGTAATGTAATGAATGGTGCGTTTACAGTTGCTAATAAACTGTATGGAATAACATTTACTGAGATTGAAGATATACCCTTACCTCATCCTGATGCCGTTGCCTTTGAAGTAAAGGAAGCTGACGGGAGTCACACAGGGGTTCTATATCTGGATTTCCACCCAAGAGCCAGCAAGAAACAGGGAGCCTGGTGTGGTGGATACAGGGGACACAAAGTATTGGACGGGAAGGAAGTTACTCCTGTAACAACAATGGTTATGAATTTTACATCACCAACGGAAGATCTCCCTTCATTACTGTCACTTGATGAAGTTTCTACTCTGTTCCACGAGTTTGGTCATGCACTCGACAATTTATTCTCAGCGGAAACGTATAATTCATCATATATTGCATGGGATTTTGTGGAGCTTCCAAGTCAGATTATGGAGCACTGGGTTACAGAATCTGAAGTTCTGAAGATGTATGCTCATCACTATGAAACAGGAGATCCTATTCCCGATGAGCTAATTGAGAAGATAAAGAATAGTTCTTACTTCAACCAGGGATTTAATACAGTTGAATATATGGCTGCCTGCTATCTCGATATGGCATATTCTACTATAGCTGCAGGAACTGATATTGATGTAGCTCAATTTGAGGAGGATGTTTTCAAGAAGATTGGAAAGATTCCTGAAATTGAATCAAGATACAGGAGTACATATTTCCTGCATATTGTAGGAGGATACGATTCGGGGTATTACAGTTACAGCTGGGCCGGAATTCTGGATAACGATGCATTCGATGCTTATACTGAAAGAGGAATATTCGACCAGGAGACCGCAAATTCGTTCAGGGAAAATATTCTGGCTAAAAACGGAACAAAAGATGCTTTGGAGATGTATGTAGCATTCCGCGGAAGGGAACCAAAAATAGATTCATATCTGAGGAATCTGGGTTTATTATAGAATGTTTAAGAATCGAAGCCTGTATCTCAGCCTTCTGCTATCATTAGTTTTAGCAGGATGTGCAGTTGTCGAAAGTCCTGATTCTCCGAATATTATTTATATTCTTGCGGATGATCTTGGATATGGAGAACTGGGAGTATACGGGCAGACAAAAATAGAAACGCCGAATATAGATAAACTGGCAGAAAGCGGGATGGTGTTTACACAACACTATTCCGGTTCGCCGGTTTGTGCCCCATCAAGATGTGTATTACTGACCGGCCTGCATTCAGGACATGCTTATATAAGAGGAAATGATGAATGGGACGAACGCGGACCTGTATGGGATTACAGGGAAATGATCGGCAGGCCTGAACTTGAAGGTCAGAGACCCTTACCTGAAGGTACACAAACCATAGCAAGATTATTGAAAACGGCAGGATATAAGACTGCCATAGTAGGTAAGTGGGGTCT
Source organism: uncultured Marinilabiliaceae bacterium (assembly GCA_942491535.1). GTDB lineage: Bacteria > Bacteroidota > Bacteroidia > Bacteroidales > VadinHA17 > JAUVKT01. The sequence goes on along the minus strand of CALOBV010000026.1, from coordinate 255,105 downwards.
TGGCGCACCGGGAACCGAGGGAGTCCCCAACAAGCAGGGATTTGATTTCTTTTTTGGATATAATTGCCAGCGTCAGGCTCATACCTATACACCTGTACATCTCTGGAAGAATGACGAAAGAGTCTATCTGGGTAATGATACTGTTGCCCCTGGTACCAGGTATCCGGAAGGTTCTGATCCCTACGATCCGGATACATACTCTGATTTCTGGCAGGACAGCTATTCTCCTGACCTGATGTTTGAAGAGATATTAAATTTTGTCGATTCAAATAAGGATGATCCATTCTTTTTGTACTGGGCTACTCCAATTCCTCATGTGGCTTTACAGGCCCCTCCTGAATGGATTAATTACTATGTTGATAAATTTGGCGATGAAGAACCTTATGATGGGAGCAAGGGTTACTTCCCTCAAAGGTATCCTCATGCTGCATATGCCGGAATGATATCTTACCTCGATAACCAGATCGGATTACTTATAAAAAGATTAAAGGAGCTGGGTATTTACGATAATACATTAATAATATTTACTTCAGACAATGGTCCTACCTATAATGGTGGTACTGACTCAGAATGGTTTAACAGTGCGGGTAGTTTCCCTGAAGGATATGGCCGGACAAAGGGTTTTGTATATGAAGGAGGAATCAGGGTTCCAATGATAGTAAACTGGCCAGGGAAAGTTAACCCCGGATCCACAAGCGATCATATTTCAGCATTCTGGGATGTGCTTCCTACTCTTTGCGACCTGGCCGGTGTTGTTCCTCCCGGAGATATAGATGGAATTAGTTTTTTACCCGCTCTTGTGGGAGAAACGACACAGGAAGAGCACAGCTACCTCTACTGGGAATTTCCATCCTACGCCGGTCAGCAGGCTGTAAGAATGGGCAAATGGAAGGCCGTAAGGAAGAATATATTTGAGGGTAATATGGAGATAGAACTTTATAATCTGGAGACAGATCCCAATGAAGAAACTGATCTGTCTGATTCTTATCCCGAAATAGTTTCCAGGATGATGGAAATAATGAAAGAGGCCCATACAACACCTGTTCTGGAGAGATTTAAGATAGAACAGCTGGGAGACAGGTAGAATTAATTAGTTTTTCCTTTTTTCGAAGGTTTCATTATCCTTTTCTTCAACCCTTCTTACAAGGAGATATAGCAGGATGATTATAACTGCTACGATGCCAATTATGTAGATAAAAATAATAAAGCCACCAAGAATTTTCATAGGGAGCGAGGTATTATTTAAGTTTTACCGCTGTTCCGTATGCCAGTATTTCTGAAGCACCCTGCATAATCATAGAGGTATGCATCCTTACATTAATAATTGCATCAGCCCCAAGGCGATCTGCGTCAGCGATCATTCTTTCAAGAGCTTGTTCCCTGGCCTCTGCCTGTAGCTTGGTGTATTCATGAATTTCTCCCCCTACAATATTCTTCAGTCCAGCAAAGATGTCTCTCCCGATATTCCTTGCTCTTACTGTTGATCCCCTTGATATTCCAAGTATTTCAGAGATCTCTTTTCCCGGTATAAAATCTGATGTAGTAGTTATCATAAGATGAATTTTATATATCCTAAAAGTACTAATAATGTGTTATCAAGTCAATAGCCATTATACTTATTACCTTGCTGAATGTAACTTTCTTATTCTGCTGAACAATATATTTTTTTGATAATTATGCTGCTGGGAAAAGTTTAACTTTGGTAAAACCTCTATTTAACATTATAAATCCTATGAAAACTTCCCGTCGACATTTTATCAAAATTGGAGGCTACACTATTGCTGCAAGTGGTATTGTGCCTGCTGTATTTAATTCTTGTACTCCTGAAGAAAAGAAGATTGTTTTTGAAAATGAGCTTGAGGGAGTAGTACCACTTACAAGCGATGATTATAAAAGCAGACTGGAGAAACTAAAAAAATCGATAGATGGTTATAAGATTGACGCCATATTTATTGAAGGACCTACCAATCTTAAATATTTTTTTAACATCAGCTGGTGGCTAAGTGAGAGAATATTTGGTGCAGTGGTCAATACCCAGGGAGACCCTGTATGGATCTGTCCGGCATTTGAACAGGAAAGAGCATCAGAGCAGGTACCCAAAGGACATGAAATAAGAACGTGGGAGGAGCATGAGTCGCCCTACAGATTATTTGGAACGATTATTAAGGATCTGGGCCTATCGGGGAAAAAAGTGGCAATGGGGCCAAATGTCAGAAGCTTTTTATCGCAATCAATACGAAGAGAATTGCCCGGTGAGATACTCGATGGATCTATGGCGATAAATATGGTAAGAGCTATTAAAACCGAAAAGGAAATATTTTTTATGGACGTAGCTAACCGGATTACAAAAAAAGCCTATAAGTATGCTTTTGAGAATCTTTCGGCAGGTATGACTAAAAACGAAATTGCAGATAATATCAGCTTTGCTCATTCTGAGATGGGTACTTCCGGAAGGGGAGGACCGTTAATCGGCTTTACTTCTGCTTTTCCACATGGTACAAGTCAGGTAAGGGATCTGCATGATGGTGATATTATTCTGGTTGATGGAGGGTGTTCGGTAGAAGGGTTCAGGAGTGATGTTACCAGGACTATTGTTTATGGAACACCGACAGACAGGCAAAGGGAGGTTTTTAATGTTGTTCTGGAGGCTCAGCAGGCAGCTCATAATTCAATTAAACCAGGAGTTGAGTGTGGTGAAATAGACAGGGTGGCGAGGAAGGTAATAACTGATGCCGGATTTGGTCCGGGATATAAATATTTTGCTCATCGACTGGGCCATGGAATAGGTATGGACGGACATGAATTCCCATACCTTGTTAAAGACAATAGCTTACTTCTGGAACCCGGAATGACCTTCAGTAATGAGCCGGGAATTTATATATATGGAGAATTTGGAGTAAGAATAGAGGATTGCTTCGTGGTGACTGATTCAGGGGCCAGGATGCTTGGAGGAATGCTTACAGAAGGTATTGATAAGCCCTTTGGATAATATAATTAAGAGCTTTGAGGATTTTTAAGTTGAAGAATGTATTCGTCGAGGTACTTCTCACCAGAGCGCATCCATTCTTCTTTTTTCCCGGTAATCTTAAAGCCCATACTTTCAAAAAGGTTTATGCTTTTTGTGTTATCAATAAGTATATTGCAGTATAGCTGATGGAGTTTTAATCTGCCAAAAGCATAATCTATAAGAGCTTCAATAGCCATTTTCGCATAACCTTTTCTTCTTTCTCCTTCATCGGCTATTAATATTCCAAGTCCTGCTCTCTGGTTGAATGGGTCGAAATCGAACAGATCGATTGTCCCAATGGTAATACCTGTTGACTCAAGTTCTATCATCAAGCGCAGCTGACCAGATTCATAAATACTATCTGACGACGACTCAATATATTTCTTAAGTGTATACCTGGAGAAGGGTGCAAGCGTATTGCTTAATTGCCACATTGAGGTATCGTTTTCCCAGATATAGAGAAGTTCCAGGTCTTCAGGCTCTGGGGCTCTTAATATTATTTCCTTAAACTTCATTCTTCTTTTGAAATTGTTTGTTCCTCCAAAACTGAGAAATCCTTGATATATGCCTGAGGATACCCGGAATTATTAATTGTCTTGAGGGCTTCCAAAGCTCTTGAGTAGCCTCTGTATTCTCCTACCACATACCTGTAAAATCCATCTGAACCTTTAATCACCCTCACGTTTCTCAGATTCTCAAACTCATTTTCGACAGGAGTTTTTAAGGCATGAATCTGAATGGTATATAGATTAGTATTGCTACTATCAATATTTTCTTCCGTTAGTTCATACTCGTCGGCAATATAGGCATCATTATATCCATAATTCCTTACAGTGCTAAGAAAGTTTATGGCATCGGTCCTTGATGTAAACTCGCCTACACAGTACTTAATATTAGTAGGAGTCTTAATTTCTGTGATCATAGTAAGCTCGCCGAGCTGACTGGATTTGAAAAAGTCTGTACTCAGCGGTACATCTGATTCTTTCACTACAACATAATAAGAAATTCTGTGCATCTTCTTAAGATGATTTGGAATAAACCTTGTTGATTCAACGAAGATCTCGTAGCCGTTATTAATTACGCTGATACTGACTCTTCTGTTGTACTTTCTGCCCTCCGGGTTATCTGAGCCATCTGATTTCGTATTTTTGGATATAAATTCAGATTCTCCTTCGGCGAATGACATCATTCTATCCTGATCAATACCTGACTTTACAAGGTAATCATAAACATTAAGAGCCCTGTTACCTGACAGTCTTATGTTATACTCCTCCGGCCCAATTGCGTCAGTGTATCCTTTTAATTCTATCTTAAGTGAAGGATTTGATATAAGTACTGGAATAATCTTTTCCAGTTCTATTTTTGCCTCCCTGTCTAGTTCATGGCTGTCAAAATCAAAGAGGATGTTTTTTACAGAGAAGAACTCTCCTTTTGCGACAGATACCGGGATAAGCTCTCTTTTAATAGATATAGACGATCCTGTAAATGAATCAGGGATTGATATTGTAACAGTATCTGGTTTGTAATCAGGGTATGATATTATCAGAGAGTAGAGTGAAGAATCGAGTCCATAACTGAACCTGCCTGATGAGTCTGATTTAAGCAAAATCTTCTCTTTGCCTGGTTCTCCTTCATATAATTCCAGTCTGAGTCTTTTAGCATCAATACTCATGCCGTCTCCAAGGATTATATTCCCTCTGGCTATCACCCTGTCAGTTTCCGGTCTTATGCCATGAGTTACACCAAAGACTGTATAAAATGATGCCGTATCATTTGTTGGCATACTATATATTCCGGTATTAAATGATCCATAGGGAACATAATGAAGATTATCTGCGGGTGTGTTTAATGGAAAGGAAAGATGTATAGGCTCTGTCCAATGCTTGTTTTCAAATGCAGAGTAGAAAATATCATAGCCGCCAAAGCCTATATGGCCTGTAGAGCTAAAATACAATGATCCCTCATTATCTACAAAAGGAGTGTTTTCTTCAAGCTCAGTGTTTATTATCTGGCCCAGGTTTATTGCTTGCCCGAATGTATTATTCTGTTGAAGATCTGAGTAGTAAATATCGAGACTGCCATATCCTCCGGGTTTATTAGATGCGAAATATAATCTCCTGCCATCTTCGCTTAGTGTACCATGCGATTCCCAGTAGCGAGTATTAATATTCTTTCCCAGTTTGGATATTTTTTCCCACTCCCCATTTTTATAACTTGTAATGTAAAGATCTCCCTTATAACCGTTGTTTCTGCAAATAATCATCTGTTTTCCATCACCCCTCAGTGAGTTTGTAAACATGTCATCATATTTACCCAGCATGGAAGTAATGTCGCCAGGTTGCTCCCAATTTCCATTAACTCTTTTTGATAAATATATAGTATTTCCACTCTCTGATTTTACAGTAAAAGCCATGACCGAATCGTTCTGTGAGATAATTGGGTTAACAGCGTTTCTGTACTCACTGAACCATGGCGCAAAAAGATTCTTAATAAGTATGATGCCTTCTTCTGTTGCTTCGATAATATTCTGACAGGCTTCTATTTGGAGGTTAATATATTCTATTTCAGATGCTTCCCTAACCTGCAACAGGCTTTTATACCTCTGGTAGTTTTCAATTGCTTCTTCAAGTTCAAGGTTTACCTGGCATGAGAATGCCAGATAGTAGAGTACATCAAAAGGTGCTGGTTCGCCAATTGTGCTATAATCGATATCTCTGACAAAATTTTCCGATGCAAAGCGAAGCAGATTCAGTGACTTAAGTTCAGAGCCCTGTATATTAAGGTAGCAAACACCCAGTTTATAAGCCAGGTTATGGTTTTCAGGATTAAGTTTTAATAATCTCTCATAAATTACGGCTGCACTGAGATAATCTTCGTCATAAACGAAGTAACCGTCTGCTTCATTGATCTGCTTTATAAATATCTTTTCATCCGGGCTGCTCTTTTGTGCAGTCAGGCTGGTGGCAAAAAAGGAAAATATTACGAGTAAAAGTGAATATTTTACCGTCCTGATCATTCCTGATTTCCCATGAAGACTGTTTTAACAAATATATCTTCCGGGTAACCAAGTTGAATTAGACGATCGCGTCTTCTGTAGGCCTCTTCCTTGGTAATAAATTTACCGGTAGTATATCTGTAGAATTTATCATCACTATTATAAAGAACAGCAACCTCAGTGTTTCTGAAGAAACTAACATCTACGGGATTATATAATGCCATTACCTGTACAGTATAATACAATACATTAACATTAGTAGAATCAGAATCACTGACATCTCTAACAATCAAGTTTGTTACAAGGATGGAGGAGTCTATCGCCTCTATAAGCTGAACCTGACTATAATCCAGCTTCTCAAATACCTCTATGATGGGTTCATAGTTTTCATCTGGTTCAAGTGTCATATTAATTACTTCTTCATCGTCAGGATGATCTTCGTATAAAGCCAGGTTAACTGTGTCTGACAGATATCCAATACCTATGAATACCAGTTTATATTCATCTCCTTTTACCAGGAAGCTGTAAAATCCTGTCGATTTATTAGGATAGCTCACATCAATAGTATCTGTGCTTGATGAACTGAAAAGCAAGACCTTAAAATCGTCTGTAAAATTAATAATAGTATCGCTAAGAGACACTGTCCCCTTTATCTCAAAAACTCTTGGTTCTTTATCCCTGCCCCCTATGCTAACGTAATGAATATGCCTTTCCTTATATCCTGTAGTATAGGAATAGTAACCATTAGCTCCATTATTAACCGGTTGAAAGAAGAGGTCGTCATCAGCTGTGCTTAAAGGATAGCCAATATTGGCCGGAGTTTTCCAGATACTTCCTATAAGCTTAGATTCAAATATATCATAACCACCCATACTTGTATGCCCTTCGGAGCTGAAAAACAGGATTGAATCATTAATGCTTATAAAAGGAGTGTCTTCATTAAAGGGAGTGTTTATTGAGGGACCAAGGTTAACAGGCTCACCCCATTCTCCGTTTTCATCTGGTTCGGACACATAAATATCCAGAGCACCTTCACCTCCTTCGCGATTACTTGAAAAGAATAATTTAGTGCCATCAGCTGATTCGCAGGCATGAGACTCAAAGAATCTTGTATTTATATTTTTATTTAGTTTATGAATTCTCGACCATGAAGAATTTGAATAGGTGGAGGTGTAAATATTTCCATCATAGTTATCGTCCTTATACATATATAGTAAGGTACCATCAAAGTTCAAAGAGCTGCTTGAACAATCTCTTGCATCTCCAAGTTGTGAGGTAATATCTATTGGTTGAGCCCATTCTCCTCTTTCTTTTCTTACATAATAGATAGTGTTTTCCAGGCCTCTCTTTTCGGTAAACACCAGTGTGTTCCCATCGCCGCTAATTACAGCGTGCGAATTAATGGATCCCACATTTATTTCAGGGCCAAGGTTTTCCTTTGTTACAGACACTTCCTCTTCTATAAACTTAATTGCATTTCTGCATGCATTTATCTGTTGATCAATAAAATCGGAATTTTCAAGCCGTCCCTTTTCAGGTAGTAGTTCCTTTATCCTTGAATATGTGTTCAGAGCCTTTTCAAACTCATTATTAATTCTATAAGCAGTAGCCAGTGAAAAGAATGCATCTATAGGAGCACGTTGCTCCTTAAAATCTGTTTCATTTGCGTCGTAGCTGCAATTTTTAATAGCTTCCTCCAGGAAGGAAATTGCCTTGGGTTTCTCATCTTCAATATTAAGGTAGCAGTTGCCTATTTTGTATGCTATATTAGCATTACCTGCATAGTCGTTCAGAATAAGATAAAGCGGGTTTGCCAGTTCATATTCATTAAAAAGGTAGTGATCTTCGGCTTTGGTAAAGATATCTTTTAGCTCATCGTTCTGTGCAGATGCCGAGAGGCTGATTAAAATTACAATAATAATACTAAGTACATGTCTTACCATAAGCTGCTACTTGAATGTAATGTAGTAAATATCTTCCTTCCCGAATCCGTTTTCCTGCCTGAAAGCAGAAATATATGCATTTTTGCCATTATTCACCGGCATAAAAAAGGTGTCGTCATCAGGTGTGTTCAAAGGATAACCCAGGTTCTCGGGCTTTGTCCAGTGTCCATTCTGCAGTTTTGCAGACATAAAAAGGTCAAAGCCCCCCATATTATAATGCCCCTGGGAGCAAAAGTACAGTTTTTGGCCATCTTCAGATGCAAAGGGTCTGTCTTCGTTAAAGGCAGTATTAATTTCCGGGCCCAGATTTCTGGGATAAGACCATGTCCCATCATCTTGTCTTTGCGAGCTATATAAATCGAGTCCACCATAGCCCCCTGGTCTGTCTGAAGCAAATACAATAGTCGAGCCCTCATCTGTTACAAAAGCATGAGAGTCCCAATATTTTGAATTAATATTTTGATCCAGCTTGCTTGCCACCGTCCATTTCGTACCATCATACCTGCTCATATAGATATCTGAATCATCATCCTTAATTTTCGAGAAGTATAGTATATTTCCATCTTCAGACAGGCATGATATGTATAGGTCGCCATCAGATTGAATATCGGGTGTGATATTTATCGGTCCTGACCACCTGCCTTTTTGCTTGCGTGCATAGAATACTGCATCGTAGAACTTCAGTGATGTCATATATGCAAAGACCTGGCCATTACCCGACAATACGGGATGAAAGTTTGAATAAGCATCGTTGAATTGGTTTCCCATATTTACTTCAGTAAACTCAATCGGCTTACTGATCATTTCTTTTGCATTATCGCATACTTTAATCTGTTGATCAATAAAAATGATATTTTCAGTATCATCGGGCAGGAGGGTTTCCCTGTATTTTTTAAAGGCTTCCTTGGCTTTATCGAACTGGAAATTTATTCTATAGGCATTTGCCAGGTTGAACCATGCGATATAAGGAGGAGTTTTTTGTTTTAATGAGCCTTCCTTGTAATTGGCAGAAGCCTCCTTTGCAGCTTTCTCAAGATACTCTAATGAGTTTTTCTTTTGTCCGTAAATATTTAGGTAGCACAAACCAATTTTGTGTGCCAGGTTCAGATTGTCGGGATACTTCTTATATAGCTGCAGGTAATAAGGAAGTGCGTCGGCATAGTCTTCGAAAAGCATAAAATATTCACCCTCAAGGAATTGATCCTGATCTTTCCTGGAGCTTTGTGAAAATATATTGCTGGTAGCAAACAGTACCAGTAGCAGACATAAGAGTGTTCGAGCCATTGTCCCGAATATTAGTTATAACAAAAATATTAAAATTATGATAATAACAAAATCAATTGGCTTTCAAACAGATATCATTTATATCATATTCCATTAGTGTTTATCGTTTTCTTTATTTTTCTTTCTTCTCCAAAAGATAAAGAATATAAATGCTCCTGCACCAAGCATTAACCATATTATCCAAAGATTGTTGCTTTCCAAACTTTCTATATAGTCTACTATTTCTTCAGCAGTTTTCTTGTCAGAATCAATAAGCTTGGCAAAAGACTCAAATAATTCTTGCTGAGTATAGCCGAATTCTTCTGCGTTATTCAGGAGATATTTAATAATATCTTCAGGATTATTCGCATTTATTTCTGATAAATCAAATGCTTCTATTGCTCTTCTTAAGTTATCACCGGCGTATTCTTTAATCCTGGCAAGGTAGTCCTCTGCATTTTCATCTTTATTCGCTGAGAGAGCTGCAATTAGCCTTGTAAGTAAATCTTCTTTGGCACCATCTTCTATTGCTACTGAATATATAGACTCAAGCCATTCGCCGGCATTTTTAATATTCTTTTCTTTGGTCTTTTCGAGTGCCCCCTTAATCTGATCATTTTCACTTACCTCTGAAACCTCTTTAATCCTCTGGTCCATATTGTCTATAGCAGAGTCAATTTTCACTTTCTGATCAATAACAGCGCTGTCTCTTACTTCGGCAATCAGTTTTTCAGGTTCTATTACCTCTATCGGGCTAATCTGCACAGGCTTCTCCCCACGTACATTCAACTCTTTTATTGTTGTGTTTCCAAACCTGTCGGTGACTTTGAATTTGAAATTATTATCACCGGTAAGTGCTTGCATTGGATAAGTAAAGAGGGTGTCATTAATTATATATACATCAGAACTGATCAGGCTGTCTCCCTGCCAGTGTTCCACAAGCAGGATTGAGTTTGGTTCAACAGAAACATCTATATTACTTGTGTCGCCCGCTATTAATACTGCCAGGGAATCATCATTCACTATGGAGATATCTGCCACAAGATCAGATTTTACAAGCTCGGTTTCAGCTACATTAATGCTATCTGTTGGGTGTATAAGGTCAAGGGTAAGGTCAGAAACAATTTTTTCTGATCCGTCAGATTCATAAACAATCTGGTAGTCTCCCTGTGGTATTTCGAATTCATATTCTCCTGTACTTGGGTCGGAATATACAATTAGCAGGGTATCAAGGTTTTCTTTGTTGAGGGTGCTGATTTTAACACTATCTGTAAACTGGCTGATCAGGTCTCTCAGTGTGACCATTCCCCTGACAAAGAATTTTCGTGGATGATCATCAGAAAATATTTCAACCCTGTGGATATCTTTCAGGCCGAATCCGTTTTTATCGAATATTGACACATAGGCTGTATAGCCTTCTCCGACAGGGTGGAAGAATGTATCGTCATCAGTACTGTTTACCGGGTAGCCCATATTAATCGGAATTGCCCATTTCCCATTCTCAAGTTTTGTGGAGTAGAAAATATCATGCCCACCCATCCCAAAGTGACCTCTTGAGCTAAAGAATAGAACCTTGTCTGTCTTATCGAGGAAGGGAGTTTCTTCATTAAAAGGTGTATTAATTGTTGGGCCAAGGTTTACAGCCGGACCCCAATCACCTGTACTATCCCTTTCCGACATATATATATCCAGGCCTCCATAGCCACCTTCGATGCGATTACTGGTGAAAAACAATCTACTGCCATCTGAGGATACTGCAGCGTGAGATTCCCAGTATTTAGTGTTAATATTTTCATTGAGTTTTACAGCAGGCAACCATCTTCCATCAACAAATCTACTGGAATAAATATTCCCTACATACTGGTCGTTCTTGTACAGGTAGAGTTCATTCCCATCACCTGTTATTGATGTAGAATATCCTTCGTCAACGAGCAACTGGTCCATTATAACAACTCCAGGTGTCCATTCTCCGTCAACTTTCCGGGTAAATACTATCATGTCCTGGAGTTGAGCCTCGCGGGTATAAACCATTGTATTCTCATCGGCCGAAACAACAGGATTGACTTCAGAAAATCTATCGTTTATTATTCCTCCCTGGTTTACAGATTTGAGATAAAGAGGAACTTTAATAAGTCTCTGAGCATTATGGCAGGCCTCAATTTCTTTTTTTACAAGTGTAGAATCGTATAATTTATGGTCCATCCCTTCGTAGAACCTGTTGTAAGTTTCTATGGCTTTATCAATCTGGTTTGTTATCAGGTAAGCTTTTGCGAGAAAATACCATGCATCATAATCCGCCCCCTCTTCTTTGAAATTTCCTTCTCTGTATTTCGGATTTATATGTTGAATTGCATCCTGTAGGTATCCAAGCGATTGCTCTTTCTGGCCTGGCATATTCAGATAACATATCCCGAGCCTGTATTTATAATTTGCATTGTCGGGAAAAATACTGAGCAATTCTTCATAAAAAGGTATAGCCTCATTATATTCTTCATAAAGGAGGAACATTTCTCCTTCATAAAATTTTTCTTTTAATTCCTTCTTAGTCTGGCCACTTAATGGAAGGATGCAAAGAAAAAAGACAACTAATGTAAGGTTTATTGTCAGTCTGTTCATTGGGACGGGTTTACTTTTCCCAAATCTAACAATATTAAGCTAATATTAAAAAAAAAAGGATCAATATTCTGACCCTGATTTTGATTGGATTAATATTTTATAACGAAGGCTATAATTCTATATCTGACAGGAATTTATTGCTAAGAAATCTTTCCAGATTATCTTTAATTGATTTTACAAACATTCCGGCAAGTGCTCCGTCGATTACTCTATGGTCGTAGCTAAGAGATAAATATGCAATATGTCTTATTCCAACAGTATCTCCTGAGGGTGTTTCGACCACAGCCGGCATTTTCTTAACAGCACCAATACCGAGTATGGCTGCCTGGGGCTGATTAATGATTGGAGTACCCATAAGATTACCTACTGTTCCGTAATTTGTAATTGTGAATGTTCCTCCTGTTATTTCATCGGGTTTTAACTTGCTGGCCCTGGCTCTTGATGCGAGGTCATTAACTTCACGTGCAAGTCCTACCAAACTCTTCTCGTCGGTTCTTTTTATTACCGGTACGATCAGATTTCCATCCGGAAGAGCGGTAGCCATACCTATATTGATATTCTTTTTCTTAATAATATTGCTGCCATCAACTGAAATGTTTACCATGGGGAACTGCCTGATTGCTCTGGCTGTGGCTTCAAAGAAGATAGGTGTAAGAGTTAGTTTTACGCCCTCCCTCTTAAAGAAACTGTCCTTTACCCTGTTTCTCCACTGAATAATGTCTGTTACATCAACGTCTATAAAGGTGGTTACGTGTGGAGATGTACGTTTGGAAACAACCATGTGCTCAGCGATTAATTTGCGAACACGGTCCATTTCAATTATTTCATCGCCATTATCACTTAGAGTACCGACAGGAGTTTTAGGACTAATGCTTGTAGCTTTTGCAGTTTCTTCTGTTTTTTTCTTGTCTAAATCCTTCTTTTCCTGCAGATAATTTAGAAGATCATCTTTTGTCACCCTGCCATCCATGCCTGTTCCTATGATTGCATCAAGCATGTCGAAAGAGATATCTTCTTCTTTTGCTATTTTTCTTACAAGGGGAGAGAGATACTTACCTTCAGGTGTCCGACTCATTAGTTCTGACGACAGTGAAGCATTTTCTTCCTTTTTGGATGATTCTGAGGAGGAAGCTTCCTTTATTAAGCGGTATTCAATATCAACCGTTTTCTTTAATTCTTCAGGGAGTTTTTCCTCACCTTCAATTTCGAGGTAGGCTATTATATCACCCACCTTGGGGGAGTCACCTTCCTTGAATGAAATGCCACTTATAATGCCCTCACCCGGGGATGGTATTTCAGTATCTACCTTATCTGTGGCAACCTCAACAATTGGATCGTCTTCATCAACCTGGTCGCCTTCTTTTACCAACCATTTTGTAATAGTTGCTTCAATTATTCCTTCTCCCATTGCCGGAAGAAAAATCTCAGTTTTTGCCATTATAGATATCCCTAATTAGTTTGTTTATTAGTAAAACAATCTAAACAGAAAAAGTTTCAACAGTCACAAAATTATTTTTCTTGTTTTTTATTCAAGCATGCCTATAATAACCCCTGCCAGTCTCTCAATACCTATTTCAATATTATTTTCTGATGAGAATGAAAAATTAATTCTCATGGTATTCTTTCCTGTGTCATTACAGAAGAAAACAGAACCCTTAACGAATGCAACATTATTTTTAATGGCTTTTTCGAAGACATCATCTGCATTCATTGTCTCGGGCAGAGTCATAAATAAAAACAATCCTCCTTCGGGGTGAGTCCATGAAACACAATCTGGCATAAATTTCTCAAGGCATTTGATCATCAGGTCTCTTCTTCGGCGATATAATTCGATTGTCTTTTTAAGGTTTTTATCAAGTGATCCACGTCTTATATATTCAGCAGCTATTTTTTGAAGCAGTACAGGAGAACAGATATCAATTGACTGTTTTGCCATAATAAATTTATCAATCAGGGCAGGATGTCCAAGGGTCCATGCTATTCTGAAGCCGGGAGCAAATATTTTAGAAAAGGTAAAGAGTGTAATTACCCGTCCTGAGTTGTCGAGCTCATAAAATAATCTTTGCGTTTTACCTTCGAATCTGATTTCACGATAGGGACTATCCTCTACTATCAGGATGTCGTATTTTTCTGCAATTTTAATAATTTCGATTCTCCTTGATTCGGGCATTGTAATTCCTGCAGGGTTCTGGAAATCGGGGATTATGTAGATGAATTTAACTCTTTTACCGGCTTTCTTCAATTCTTCAAGTGCCTCTACAAGCAGATCGACTCTCATCCCCTCATTATCGAAAGGTATGCCCTTAAGACTGGCGCCATAGACACTGAAAGCAGACAAACCACCCAGGTATGATGGCAATCCGCAAATGATACAATCTCCAGGATCAATCAGTATCTTTCCAATTATATCAAGGGCCTGCTGAGATCCCGTACTGATAACCAGATTTTCGGGTTCTGCCTTAAGTCCCTGATCGGCATGTCGTTTAAGTATCATTTCACGCAAGAGGCTATCACCTTCAGTAGTCCCATATTGAAGGGCCTGCTTACCTTCTTTGTCGAGTATATAAGATGTAATCTCCTTAACTTCTTCGACAGGAAATGATTCGGGTGAAGGCAGCCCTCCTGCAAATGATATCATATCAGGGTTATTTAGCAATTTCAGGATCTCCCTTATTGCTGATCTTTTCATCGACTTCGCCGAATTTGAAAATTTATCGTTTATAGATTGTAACATATTGATAATTATAAGGTTGGTTTGTCAGAGTATAGTTCTCCTAAGGTATGGAAAGTTTTAAATATTTTCAAATAAGAAAGTCATTCTATTAATGCTTTCCAGTGTCAAATGGTGTTCTGTTAACAATTGATCGGCCCAGTGTTATTTCATCAGTATATTCAAGTTCATCTCCAATAGCAACTCCCTTTGACAGAGTGGAAACCTTAATAGAAGAATTGCCTACTCTCCTGTAGATATAATAATTTGTGGTATCACCTTCCATTGTGGCGCTGAGGGCAAGAATAATCTCTGATACAGAGCCTGATTTCACTTTTTCTTCGAGGCTTTCAATATTAAGATCTGATGGGCCTATTCCGTCCATGGGTGATATTATTCCACCGAGCACATGATATTTACCCCTGTATTGACCTGTATTCTCAATTGCTATTACATCGCGGATATTTTCAACAACACAGATAATTGAGTCTTCACGGGATCTGTCACTGCAAATATCGCATACATCAGTATCTGAAATGTTATGACACATCTTGCAGTAGCGAATCTCTTTCTTCAGCCTGATAATACTCTCCCCAAAACTTTCTACATCTGAATCGGGTTGTCGCAACAGGTGCATTACAAGTCTGAGAGCAGTTTTTTTCCCAATTCCCGGAAGGGAAGCAAATTCATTAACGGCTGTTTCGAGGAGCCTTGAAGGAAATTCATTTATCGCCATTACTTAATTTATGACTATTGGATTAGATTCATAAAAAACCAGAGTTTGAATTTAATCATTTTAATTTTTTCTCTCCTCTCTTTTTACTAACCTTGCCTAAAATTTTTATGATGTCGCCCATAATAATTTTGTTAGTTATTGTACTCTATTTCCTGGTATTGCTAGGTATTGCATGGATTACAGGGAAGAAGGCCGATAATGAAAGTTTTTTTATTGGCAACAGGAAGTCTCCGTGGCTGATTGTTTCTATTGGAATGGTTGGTGCCTCTTTATCGGGAGTTACATTCATTTCCGTACCTGGCTGGGTAGTCGACAGCCAGTTTAGCTATCTGCAAATGGTTATGGGTTACCTTGTTGGCTATGTTCTTATTGCAGAGATACTATTACCTCTTTATTACAGGTTGAGGCTGACATCAATATATACCTATCTTGATCAGAGGCTTGGAAAGAGCTCTTACAAGACAGGTGCATTGTTTTTCCTGTTATCAAGGACAATAGGGGCGTCATTCCGCTTATTTCTGGTCGCTAATGTTTTGCAGATTACAATCTTTCAGAACTGGGGAGTGCCATTTATTGTAACCGTAGGTATTACACTTGGGTTAATATGGCTCTACACAAACAGGGGAGGCATAAAGACAATAATCTGGACTGATATGCTACAGACAGTCTTTATGATTTCTGCGGTTGTTCTAACGGTTATTCTTATTTCCCGTTCAATGGGCCTGACCTTTGGTGCTATGGTTAATGTAATCAGAGAAAATGATCTGTCAAGGGTCTTCTTCTTTGATGACATAAACGATGAGAGGCACTTCCTGAAGCAGTTTTTTGCAGGAATGTTTATTACCATTGTAATGACCGGACTTGACCAGGATATGATGCAAAAGAACCTTAGCTGCAAGAATATAAAGGATGCAAAAAAGAATATGTATTCCTATGGTATTGCTTTTGTACCAGTTAATATCCTCTTTCTTTCACTGGGAGTATTACTGGTTGTGTTTTCTGAAAAAATAGGACTTGAGATAAGTGGTTCCCCCGATAATTTGTTCCCGCTGGTGGCAACACAGGGTAATCTCGGAATTGCCGTTACGCTGCTTTTTATATTGGGTCTGATTGCAGCTGCTTATTCAAGTGCAGATTCTGCCTTAACATCTTTAACCACGTCTTTTACTGTCGATATAATGGATATAAGGAAAAAGAGCGAAGAAGAAATAAGGCTTATCAGGAGGAAGGTTCATATAGGTTTTTCTTTATTATTAATGCTTGTAATATTAATATTCAGGGCTGTAAATGATGAGAGTGTTGTCAGTGCACTCTTTACTGTTGCCGGATACACCTATGGTCCGCTGCTGGGTATGTTTTTTTTCGGACTTTTTACCCGCAGGCAATTCAAGGATAAGTTAATGCCCTATATCGCAATTATTTCGCCGGTTTTATGCTTCTTTATAAACCATAATTCTGCTCTCCTGCTGGGAGGATATAAATTTGGTTTTGAATTGCTTATCCTGAATGGACTACTGACATTTGCGGGCATGATGATGTTTAGTAGCAGGGCTAAACAGGAATTATTTCAAGGGAATTTGCCAGGCCAGGTGAAATGATATTCCTGGCTCAATAGTGCCATCGGTACCCCCCATACCAGGAATGAATACCGGTTTGTTTTCTTTTCCCGACGAGTTATATAGCATCAAATTTATCCTTATGGTCCAACCAATAAAAACATTATTAAATAACTCGGCTTTTATTCCTCCTGATAGAGAAAGAAAGTGTCCGCTAACAATTTTTTCGGGGATTTCAGATTCAATTTCACCCCAGTAATTTTCGTACTTCAACCATGGTGTTTCCTGTTTGAAAACAGCAAGTCCATATCTAAAACCAATGCCCACGTAGTGGTTGCCTATTTTTTTTTCAGGCTTTAAGAGATTTATGTCTGTTCCTATACGGATAAAGACGCCTCTGTTCTCACAGGCGTAATTGTACTGTTCGTATTTATAATTACTGTACCCGCCTTCACCAACAAGGTAATATTTGTGATTTAACCTATATGATACATAACCCTCGTAGTTTAGAATATTATTATCAATAGCATATATTACCGGGCCTGTTAGTTCGACTCCAAATATTAGCGCCTTCCTGTTGGGCAGGGAATCGGTTTCCTGAGCAAGCAAAGCTGAAGAGACCAGTACCAGACTAGAAAAAAGTGCGCAAATTCTCTTCATCAGAAGGGGTGACTGAATTACTGATTATTAATATTGTATCGATTTTATTTCTTGTAAATCCTACTGATTCAATTTGGTGCAGATAGTTGTAACCACATCCTTTAGAAATAAAATTATGCCTGCTGCTATAGCTGATTGTTATTGTATCATATGTGAGTCCGTTGATAATTACAAAAACAGACTGATCACTCCCGGCATTTAGGGGAAGGGATAAACTCTCCAAACTTGCATTTTTGTACAGGGAGTCGCTCTCCATACCAAGTCCGAAAACAGTAATGCTATCGACAGTTATAAGGCTATTGTCTTCAATTTCTTTGAGAGAAATAAAAACTTCAGAATCAGTGTCTTCATAGCAGCCTTCTGTTGAACATGATACTAATCCTGCGAGCAGAAATACAGTAAGAAGGGCTATGTTTTTTAAATGGAGCATTACTATCAATCAAGAATTCAAAAATAGCAAATAATAAGTACTAAAACTAAAACCGGCAGATGTTAGTATCTGCCGGTTTTAAAGTATTTAGGTTTTGTGAAGCAGGGTCAATTAATGAATCTGTTTCGACTGTAATTATACAATATTTTATTTAAAATTATAAATTTCTTCTATAATCTGAGAGTATTTATTTTTCAACACGTTTCTTCTTAATTTCAGGGTAGGCGACATTTCTCCTGTTTCAGGGGCCCATGTATCAGGTACCAGCCTGATTCTTTTAATCATTTCATGATCGCCGAGTGATTTATTAATTTCATTTACCTCTTTCTGGTATCGTGCGATAACATCTTTATTAGTTACAAGTTCGAGGTTATTCTGATATTGGACCTTATGTATTGAGCACCAGTCGTGCAGAAAGGTAAAGTTAGGCATAAGGATAGCCGATGCAAACTTTTCATTTTCACCAATTACCATTGCCTGCTCAATAAAGAAAGATTCTTTAAGTTTATTTTCTATCATTTGAGGGGCAATATATTTTCCGGCTGATAGTTTAAATATTTCTTTCTTCCGGTCTGTTATTTTAAGGAACCTGCCATCTACAATTGTTCCAATATCACCTGTATGGATCCAGCCATCCTTCAGTACTTCGTCTGTCAGTTCAGGTGCATTATAGTATCCCATCATTGTATGTGGTCCCCGTGTAAGTATCTCTCCGTCATCGGCTATTTTAATTTCAACTCCGGGGATAGCCGGTCCTACAGTTCCAAACATTACATCACCTATCTTAAATGGATTTACAGCTATTACCGGAGATGTCTCGGTAAGTCCATAACCTTCGATAATAGGCAGACCGGCAGCCCAGAAAATCCTGGCCAGGCGTGGCTGTAGTGCCGCGCTTCCTGATACCATAAGTCCCAGGTTTCCTCCAAGAGCTTCCTGCCATTTACTGAAAATCAGTTTTCTTGCAATACCCAGTTTAAATTTATAAAAGGCACTTTTTCCTTCCAGTTCATATTTATGACCCAGGTTAACTGCCCAGAAAAATAAGCTCTTCTTAATTCCACTTAGATTTTTGCCCTTATTTATTATTCCGTCATATACCTTTTCAAGCAAGCGGGGAACAGCAGTCATAACATCTGGTTTAACTACCTTAATGTACTCGGTTATAAGTCCCATGTTTTCCACATAGGATATTGAGATTCCCTTGTAATAAAAATGATAGTTTACCATTCTTTCGTAAACATGGCAGAGTGGAAGAAAACTCATTGCTTTATCTCCATAAGTAAATGGGTGGATATCATTTATAGCTTTGAAATTGCTTACCAGGTTATTATGAGAAAGCATAACTCCTTTGGGTTGTCCGGTTGTTCCGGAGGTGTAGATTATGGTTAGTAAATCTTCAGGCTTAACTCCTGATTTTATTTCCATAACCCTATCAGTAAATTTCTCTGCATTATCTTTTCCCGCCTGAATCAGCTTATCAAATCCTATAACCCCTTCAACCTCGTCGAATGAATAAATGGCTTCAATTCCCTTAATTCTAGAGATGACATCCTTTATTCTCTTGTATATACCTGTGTTGGAGAAAATTATTACTTTAACACCTGCATGCTTGAATATGTATTCATACTCTTCAGAGCTTATTGTGGGATAGATTGGAACATGTATCATTCCGGCCTGAGACAGACCCATATCAACAAAATTCCATTCAGGCCGATTACCTGTGATTGTGGCAACCTTATCGCCTTTTTTTAGTCCCAGCGACATTAGCCCGTAGCTTACCCAGTTTGAGTTATCTCTGAAGTCATCGGTTGAGTAATGGAACCAATCGTTTCCTCTTTTTCCTGAAAGAGCAGCCTCTCTGGGATACTTTTCTATGTTCCAATCGATAATGTCAAATGTTCTTCTTACTTCCATTTTGATTAGGATTTGATTGGCGCAAGAATAAGAAAATTTTTCGAACAAAGAAAATGTTATAAAGCTATCTGTCTCGTGTGAAGACTATAAAGCGCACATAGATAGTCGTTTATGTAAAAAGTTAACTGGAAAGAAATTCGACTCAAAGGATATTGACGAATGATAATTACCTGTTTCGCACCAGGTTCTTGATCTTGTCAAGTGCTGCCTGAAGTCCTTCAGGATTTTTTCCACCTGCGGTTGCAAGGAAGGGCTGGCCTCCGCCACCGCCTTCTATTTCAATGGCAGCTTCCCTTATAATCTCAGAAGCATTTAGGCCTTCATTTTCGATAAGGTCTTTGCTTACGGAGACCAGGATATTGGCTTTACCTTTAATTGAGGCCCCGGCTGCAAACACCAGACTTTCGCCTGATTCTCTAATTTTGCCGGCTAAATTCTTTAGCATATCCATTGAGCTAACATCTACAATGGCTGTAATGACCCTTACTCCCTCGATAGTCTCAATTTTCTGGAGCATTTCTTCTTTTATTGCCTTCGCCCCTTCAGTCTCCAGTTTTTCAAATTTTTCCCTGAATTCAATATTTTCATTAATCAGTTTCAATACAGCTTCGTGAATGTTTGATGTTTTGCCAACTGAATCTGATATTTCCTCCAGGATTCTCAATTTGGTATTAAGATAATTAAATGCTGCTGCAGATGTTAATGCCTCAATCCTTCTGATACCTGCCGATATAGCTCCTTCTGAAATTATTTTAAAAAGTCCTATATTCCCTGTAGAACGTACATGGGTGCCTCCGCAGAGCTCTATTGAGTCACCGAATGTTACAACTCTAACCTTTTTCCCATACTTTTCTCCAAATAAGGCTAAGGCCCCAATTTCGAGTGCTTTATCGATGGATATATTTTCGATCACATCTGAGGGTATGTCCTCACTGATAAGCTTATTAACAGCATCCTCTATTTTTTCTATCTCAGCGGGGCCTACTTTCTGAAAATGACTAAAATCAAATCTTAATTTTTCATGTGTTACCATTGATCCCTTCTGTTCAACATGATTGCCCAGTACTTTTCTGAGGGCGTAGTGAAGAAGATGGGTGGCACTATGGTTATAGCTTGTGAAATGTCGTTTTTGTCTGTCTACACTTGCACGAAATTCCTTATCAAAGTCAGGGGGTAATTTTTCTGCAATATGAATCCATAAATTATTTTCCTTTACAGTATTCAGGATCTTATATGATCCGGAATTATTAGTAATTAGTCCGCTATCTCCTTCCTGTCCGCCTGATTCAGCATAGAAAGGACTTTGATTAAATACCAGGTGATACTCTTCTGTATCTTTTGATACTACCTTTCTGTATCTTGTTATCAGGATATTGTCGGTAGTATTTTCATATCCTGTAAAATTAAAAGATGTATCGTCCATGATTATTACCCAGTCATCCATATCTTTCGATGCATCTGCTTTTGACCGGGCTTTTTGTTTTTTCATCTCTTTATCAAATTCATCGAGATTTACCGTGAAACCAGATTCCTTAAGAATAAGTTCGGTAAGGTCGAGCGGGAAGCCATATGTGTCGTAGAGAGTAAAGGCATCAACACCACTAAAAACAGAACCGCTTTCTTTTTTTACCTTTTTTAGTCTTTTTTCAATCAGTTTAATTCCTTTTCCCAGGGTATTCAGAAACGTAAGCTCTTCCTGTTGAATCACCTGTGAGATATGATCTTCCTGCTTCACAAGCTCCGGGAAATTATCGCCCATAGATTGAATAAGGTAGGGCACTAGTTTGTACATAAAAGGCTCATCCTGTGAAAGGTAGGTGTAGTAATATCTTATGGCTCTTCTCAATATTCTCCTGATAACGTAGCCAGCCTTATTATTCGAAGGCAACTGTCCGTCAGCTATAGAAAAGGATACTGCGCGCAGGTGATCCGCAATAACCCGCATAGCAATATCGCTCTTATCATCCTTAGAATATTCTATGCCTGTTAAGGAGGAGATGCCCTTGATAATATCCTGGAAAACATCAGTGTCGTAATTAGACTTTTTACCCTGGGTAACCATGCATAGTCTTTCGAATCCCATACCTGTATCAACATGCTTCTCGGGAAGAGCCTCAAGTGATCCGTCAGCCTTACGGTTAAATTGAATAAAGACCAGGTTCCATATCTCGATAACCAGTGGATGATCCTTATTAACAAGCTTATAGCCTGGAATCTCAGCACGCTCGTGATCTTCCCTGAGATCGATATGGATTTCTGAGCATGGACCGCATGGTCCTGTTTCTCCCATCTCCCAGAAGTTATCCTTTTTTGAACCGTTAATTATCCTGTTATCATCTTTTTGCAGGCAACTTTCCCAGACCTTTGCAGCTTCGTTATCTCTGCTTATATTTTCGTCGGGGCTCCCTTCGAAAACAGTAGCGTATATTCTGTCAGGAGATATATTAAGGACGGAGGTCAGGAACTCCCACGACCACTCAATTGCTTCCTTTTTGAAGTAATCCCCGAACGACCAGTTGCCGAGCATTTCAAACATGGTGTGATGATAAGTGTCATGTCCAACTTCTTCAAGATCATTATGTTTGCCTGAGACCCGAAGACATTTTTGAGAGTTTGCCAGCCTCCTTGTTGATGCCTTTTTGTGACCCAGAAAGATATCTTTAAATTGATTCATACCTGCATTTGTAAACATCAGGGTTGGATCATCTTTTACTACCATTGGAGACGATGAAACAATTTCATGTTCTTTTAACTTGAAAAATTCGAAAAATGCCTGTCTTAACTCCTTAGATTTCATAATATATACTGGTCTCACGTACTGTTTATTAAATGAGTTTGTAAAATTAGTTTATTTAAATTAGATTTGCTCCAACCTGATAAAAAAAACAGAACGAGCATTGCCTGGATGTTAAGAAAAAGGTATCAATTAGATAGGGAAAGATTACTTTTCAGACGGATCAGATTGACTTTCAAGGAAAAGTTAATCAGGTTTTCTATTGGCCTTTCTCTTTCGCTGATACTGGCAACAGCCTATGGGTTAGGGTTTAAAGCACTTTTTGGTTCTCCCAAGGAACAGATTCTCACGGATGAACTGAGTGAATTATACTATAAATATGAATTATTACAGCAGGACTTTAAGAGGATTGATAATAACCTTATTGAACTGGCTGCCGTGGAGAATAATGTTTATCGACCTGTTCTTGATCTGGATACGCTGGCCGAATCTTTCAGGTTATCAGGCTTTGGTGGTTCGAAAAAATACGAAGAACTAGAGGGTTACGAGAATTCTGAACTCATGATAAATGCATTCAGGAGGCTTAATCTGCTTGAAAGAAAGGCATATGTCCAATCCATGTCATTTGAGGAAATAATACCAAATGCTGAAGATTGGAAGAACAAGCTGGAGCACATCCCTTATATTCAGCCTGTGAAGGTATCAATACCTCTTGGTGAGGGGATTAAGTTCAGAGATGATCATCCTGTTCTGCATGTCTCAAGATGGCATTATGGACAGGATTTCAGGGCTCCCAATGGAACAAAAGTTTATGCAACCGGATCAGGCGTTGTTTCCAAAGCAGCATGGACACCTTATGGATTTGGGAATAGAATAGAGATTGATCATGGGTATGGCTTTAAGACAATATATGGTCACCTGAGTGAGTTTTTTGTAGAAGCAGGACAGGAAATTCAGAGAGGGGATCTAATAGCACTTTCAGGAAGTACCGGAGTTTCATCAGGCCCCCACCTTCACTATGAAATTCATTATAACGGTAAGGTTCAAAACCCGCTTTATTTCTTCAGCGACAATCTGACTCTGGTCGAGTATAATGAAATGATCCAGACACTCGAATCAGATACAAGCAGATAAATACTGGTTGGTTTAATTATTTTAATTGTTAATAAAGTGGTTTTTAAGCTTATACATTGTTTTTAAATAAATTGTATATTTGCCTCATCATCAAGTAGAATGGCAAAGACTAAATATAAATATAATCCCGACTCGCTCAGCTTCGATGAAATCAATCTGACTTTCAGAGAGAGATTTCTGAGGTTCCTTGCTTATTTTACAGGTTCATTGCTTCTTGCTCTGGTTTATGGGGGTCTTTTTACGACACTCTTTGACTCACCCAAGGAGGAAGCCCTGAAAAGGGAGATAGATCAGATGAATCTCCAGTTTGAGATACTTAACAGGGATATGGAGAAAGTGGAAAGAGTATTAACCCATCTCCAGGAGACAGACGACAATCTTTATCGAACAATTTTCGAGGCTGAACCAATTGCGACATCTCTGAGAGAAGGCGGAATAGGCGGTGTGAATCGTTATGAGGAGTTAGAAGGGTATGATAATTCAAAAATAGTAATAGAGACAGCAGAGCGACTCGATAAGATAAGGAAAAAGGTATATGTGCAGTCAAAATCATTTGATGCCCTTATAGCACTCGCCAGTGAGAAAGAGGAAATGTTGAGACGAATTCCTGCCATAATGCCTATCAGTAATAAGGATCTGAAAAGAACTGCATCAGGTTGGGGATACAGGATACATCCTATCTATAAGATTAGGAAATTTCACTATGGAATGGATTTTACCGCGCCTACAGGTACTGAGATATATGCCACCGGGGATGGTGTAATTAAAAGAGTGATCTCATCAAAACGTGGACTTGGGAAACACATAGAAATTGATCACGGTTATGGTTATACAACTACATATGCCCATATGAATCGTTTTAATGTAAAACAGGGTCAGAAGGTAAAGAGAGGCGATGTGATCGGCTTTGTCGGTACAACGGGATTGTCAACAGCCCCCCACCTCCATTATGAAGTTGCTCTTAACGGGAAGAAGGTTGATCCTGCCAATTACTACTTTAATGATCTTACACCCGATGAATATGAAAGGATGATCGAACTTGCTATGAGGAGCGGGCAGTCTTTCGATTAATTAAACAAAGATCCTGATGTTCATAAAAGGGCCCCTGAATTCATTATTACTTATAATATTTATTGTTTTTACCTCCGCCAGGGGATATACACAGTCTGTTTCTAATGATACAGTAATTCAGTCAGAAAGATATGTAACTATAAGTGGCGTGGGCGATATTATGATGGGAACATCTTTCCCGTCAGATAAATATCTACCACCTGGTGATGACCCTCGTCCCCTGCTGGAATCAGTATTCAGTTCCCTGCAGAATACGGATATACTCTTTTGTAACCTCGAAGGACCTTTCACCGATAATGCCAGACTGGTAAAGAATTGTCGCGATACTACCAAATGCTATGCTTTCAGGGTTCCCGAACGGTATGTTTCAACTTTTTATGAGGCAGGATTTAATCTGGTAAGCCTGGCCAATAATCATATCGGTGACTTTGGCATTGAAGGAAGAGACAGAACAGTATCTATCTTCGATTCGCTTGGGATTTATTATGCCGGACCGGTAGATTTCCCTTATTCAATTTTTGAAATAGATTCCATAGTATATGGATTCACCGCTTTTTCACCCAATAAGGGAACTCTTAATATCACTGATATTCAGGGGGCATCAAGACTGGTTTCAATGCTAAATGATTCGTGCGATATTGTTATAGTGTCGTTTCACGGAGGGGCTGAAGGATCAGATTACCAGAGACTTACACGGGAGACAGAAACTTTCTATGGAGAAAACAGGGGCAATATTTATGAATTTGCACATGCCGTGATTGACGCAGGAGCTGATATCGTTCTCGGTCATGGGCCTCATGTAACAAGGGCGATAGAGGTTTATAAGGATAGGTTTATTGCATACAGCCTTGGAAATTTTTGCACCTATAGAAGATTTAACCTTAGCGGCCCGAATGGATTTTCCCCGATAATAAAAATTAAGACAGATACATTTGGTAAATTTGTAGAAGCAGATATTATACCGGTCTATCAGGACAATCTGGGCAGGGTAAGGCCGGATAATAATTTCAGGGCTGTTAAGAAGATCCAGGAACTCGTTGCTGCTGATTTCCCGGATTCAGTAATTATTGTCGACGATAACGGAAAAGTAACATACAAATACTGATATGAACGAAGAGAATAAGAAGGGTAAATTGTTCTATTCCATTGGAGAAGTAGCTGCTATGCTGGGCGAACAAACTTCAGCTATCAGGTACTGGGAGAAAGAATTTGATATTCTTAAACCTAAGAAAAATAAAAAGGGAAACAGACTTTTTACTCCAAAGGATGTTGAAAACCTTAAGCTAATTCACTACCTGCTAAAGGAAAAGGGAATGACAATTGCCGGGGTAAAGAAGAAGGTGTCTGAAAATCCTGAAAACCTTAGACAGAATCATGAGGTTATTACTTCGCTGAAGAAAATCAAAGAAATGCTTATAGATATAAGAGATAAGCGCTAAGAAAGGATATGAAAGTAAGTCAGATAACAAATTATTTATCTTCCAGGGTGCCCGTTTCGCTACAGGAGGATTATGATAATTCAGGCCTCCAGGTGGGGGATGAAGCCAGTGAGATAAGTTCAGTTCTGCTTAGTGTTGATGTTACTGAAGAAATTGTTGATGAAGCTATTAAGGAAGGTGCCGGATTAATAATTACCCATCATCCTCTTATATTTAAAGGCCTTCGAAGTATAACAGGCAGGAATTATATTGAGAGAGTGATCCGAAAGGCTATTAAAAATGATATTGCAATCTACTCTGCCCACACTAACCTGGATGTTTTCAGAGGGGGAGTAAGTTATATGATGGCACAGAAAATAGGTCTCAGAAATGTTTCTGCTCTTACAGAAATTAAAAGAAGATTATTAAAAATTGCGGTCTTCGTTCCTGAGAAAAATATTGAGCAGGTACGAATGGCAATGTTCGATGCGGGAGCCGGATCAATAGGTGAATACGATCATTGTAGTTTTAGTACCAGGGGCGAGGGTAGTTTCAGGGCAGGTGAGGGTACAAATCCCTATGCAGGCGAGATAGGCAGAGATCATTTTGAAAAGGAAGTAAGGATTGAGGTAATAGTGCCAGACTATAGTGAGTCTGCCGTTGTTTCAGCAATGATAAAATCTCACCCCTACGAAGAGGTGGCTTATGATATTTACAGGCTCGAGAATGCTTTACCAGGAGCTGGTCTTGGCTGTATTGGCGATCTTGATAAGAGGGTCGATGCAAGTAAATTTCTGAATGATATTGCAACTGTTTTCGAAGCAAAAGGAGTCAGATATTCGGGCAATGTGAATTCTACTGTTAAGAAAGTTGCTTTGTGTGGCGGCTCAGGGTCCTCTCTGATTAAGGATGCACTCTGGAAAGGGGCTGATATATTTATTACTGCTGATATTAAGTACCATAGCTTTTTTGAAGGTAATGATAAGATGATAATTGCAGATATTGGGCATTATGAAAGTGAAAAATCTTCACTTGAAATTTTATATGAGTTAATTACAAAAAAATTCCCTAAATTTGCAGTCCGATTTTCTAAAAATAATACGAATCCGATAAATTATTTGTGAGCATGGAAAAAGCGAAATCGAAGGCGAAATCTGCTGTTAAAGAAATGTCAGTAGAAGAGAAACTTCAGGCCCTATATAAGCTTCAATCAGTAGATTCAGAAATTGATAAGATTAAAACGCTTCGCGGAGAACTTCCGCTGGAGGTTCAGGACCTGGAAGATGAGGTTGCCGGACTTGATACAAGGATAAGCAAGCTTAACGAGGAAATAAAAGAACTTGAGGAAGCTGTTACATCGAAGAATAATGAGATTATTGATTCACTTGCTCTTATAAAGAAGTATGAGGACCAGCAGAATAATGTCAGAAATAACAGGGAATATGATTCTCTTTCCAAGGAGATAGAATATCAGACACTTGAAATAGAGTTATGTAATAAGAAGATTAAGGAGTTTGCGGCAAAGAAAGATGACAAGCAAAAGGTGGTTGATGAGTCAAAGAAGAATTTTGATGAATTAAAGGGAGACTTCGAGAATAAAAAATCTGAACTTGATTCTATAATTGCCGACACCCAGAAAGAAGAGGACGCTCTTGTAAAAGATTCAACCAAGATAGAGGGTGTTATTGAGGAAAGACTTCTAACAGCCTATAAGAGGATAAGGCAGAATGCCAGAAACGGATTGGCTATCGTATCTGTTCAGCGTGATGCATGCGGTGGTTGCTTTAACCATATCCCTCCACAGAGGCAGCTCGATATAAAATCCAGAAAGAAAATTATAGTTTGCGAATATTGTGGCAGAATACTGGTTGATGATGAGATTATAGGCTAGTTTCGCAAAAATGAATAGTATACCGGGACGCTCTGAAGGGCGTCCTTTTTTTATGCCTGTTTTGTGCCAAGTTTAAGTTTAGCTCTTGCCATTTTTGATTAACCATTAGTATATTTGTATTTTAAATAAGACATCGAAATGGCACTTTCCGAATTTCAAAAGTTAATACTTGAAGGTATTCCTTCAACCCTTCCGACACAGAAAAAGTACGATCCTTCTCTAAATCATGCCCCTAAAAGAAAGGATATTCTTTCAGCTGAAGAAAAGAAACTGGCTCTGAGAAATGCACTTAGATACTTTCCTGAAGATTTACACAATGAACTGGCGAAAGAGTTTTATGACGAACTAATTCAATATGGTCGTATATATATGTACCGGTTCAGACCTGATTATGAATTAAAAGCCAGGCATATAGACGAATTTCCGTATAAGTCGAGACATGCAGCTGCTATTATGCTGATGATAATGAATAATCTCGATACAAAAGTAGCCCAGCATCCTTATGAGCTTATTACCTATGGTGGTAATGGTGCAGTTTTTCAAAACTGGGCACAGTTCCGGCTTACGATGAAGTATCTGGCTACAATGAACGACAGGCAGACTCTGATAATGAATTCAGGGCATCCCCTTGGGCTGTTCCCATCACATACAGATGCTCCAAGAGTAGTAGTATCGAATGGAATGCTTATTCCCAATTATTCAAGCCAGGATAACTGGGAGAAGTTCAATGCTCTGGGTGTAACTCAATACGGTCAAATGACTGCAGGATCCTATATGTATATAGGTCCCCAGGGTATTGTTCATGGAACAACTATTACAATTCTGAATGCTAAAAGAAAGATTTCTTCAAGAGTCACACCAGGCAAGGGGGTATTATTTGTTACCTCAGGTCTGGGAGGTATGTCGGGAGCTCAGCCAAAGGCCGGTAATATTGCCGGTGTGGTTTCGGTAACAGCAGAGGTTAATTCAAAGGCGATAGAAACAAGATATTCCCAGGGATGGGTAGATGAGCTTATAGTTGATATTGAAGAACTAGCAAACAGGACCACTGTTGCTGTTGATAATAATGAAACAGTTTCACTGGCCTATCATGGCAACATCGTTGATGTCTGGGAGAAATTTGCAGAAAGAGGCATTAAGATAGATATTGGGTCCGATCAAACCTCACTGCATAATCCATGGGCAGGTGGGTATTATCCTGTTGGCCTTACTTTTGAGGAATCATCAAAAATGATGACGGAAGATCCGCTGCGTTTTAAGGAGATCGTATGTGAGTCCTTGCGCCGACAGGTAAGAGCAATAAGGAAGCATACAGATAAGGGAACATACTTTTTTGATTATGGTAATGCCTTTCTTCTGGAATCTTCAAGGGCAGGAGCAGAGGTACTGAATAAGGACGGTACATTTATATATCCTTCATATGTTCAGGATATTATGGGTCCACTCTTTTTTGATTACGGATTCGGACCTTTCAGATGGGTATGCTGCTCTAACAATCCTTCTGATCTCGAAAAAAGTGACACTATAGCCAGTAAGGTGCTGGAGGAAATTATGTCTGATTCGCCCCAGGAGATAAGACAGCAGATGGCCGATAACATTCACTGGATTAAAGAGGCTGGCAAGAATAATCTTGTTGTTGGTTCACAGGCCCGAATATTATATGCTGATGCCGAGGGCAGGATCAAGATTGCCACAGCATTTAATGAAGCTATTGCCAGCGGGGAAATATCTGCCCCAATAGTTCTGGGAAGAGATCATCACGATGTCTCAGGAACAGATTCTCCCTACAGGGAAACCTCTAATATTTATGATGGTTCAAGCTTCACTGCTGATATGGCAATACAAAATGTAATAGGTGATTCTTTCAGGGGAGCTACCTGGGTCTCAATCCACAATGGAGGAGGAGTAGGTTGGGGCGAGGTAATTAACGGGGGATTCGGAATGGTTCTGGATGGAAGCGATAATGCCGGTATAAGATTGAAGAGAATGCTGCACTGGGATGTAAATAACGGAATAGCACGACGAGGATGGGCCCGAAACGAAGGGGCATTGTTTGCAATCAAAAGGGAGATGGGAAAAACGCCGGAGCTAAATGTTACCCTTCCAAATATTGCAGACGACGAACTGATTGAAAAGACTGTAAAATTGTAAGATTATAAGATTGTAAGATTGTAAGATTTTATTGCTTAGTTTATCTTCAATCTTTAATCTTCAAATCTTAAAACCGCCCTGTATTAAGCATAACAAGAAGACAGTCGTTAACGACTTCAATGTCGTTTTTTAAGGCCAGCTCTGCCAGATCTGGATTAGTTGTTCCGGGGTTAAATATTATGCGACTGGGCTTAAGGCTAAGTATATAATCATAATATTCCTTTTGGCTCTCTTTATTCAGGTAAAGAGCAACTGTATGCACCTTTGGTATGTCTTTAGGTTTACCTGTCTTGATCAGGATTCCGTCAAGATCAACTTCCTTTCTTCCTATTGCGATAAGGGGAATATCCCTGCGCTGAAGACTTCTTACAGCCTTATATGCAAACCTGCTTGGTTTCGGACTTGCTCCTAGTATAAGAGTTGTCTTTTCCATTTCAAAAATTTTGGCTAAAAGTAGTAAAAAGAGTCTTAAATTGTACTATTCAGCTGTAAGTAGTATACTCGCAAAAGCTACAATTCCTTCCTCCCTGCCTGTAAATCCCATCTTCTCTGTAGTGGTTGCCTTTATACCTATCCTGGAAGGTTCCAGTCCGGTAACTTCCGAGAGACTGCTTCTCATCGCTTCAATATGGGGTGACAGCTTTGGTTTCTCAAGGCATACTGTAGAATCTATATTAGAAAGGGTGTAGCCATTCAGTCTCACCAGTTCAATACATTTGATAAGTAATTCCTTACTATCAATATCCTTGAATCTTTCATCTGTATCGGGAAAATGATAACCTATATCTCTAAGGCCTGCTGCTCCCAGTATGGCATCACATATCGAATGTATCAGAACATCACCATCAGAATGTGCAATAGCGCCTTTCCCGGATGGAATCAGGATTCCTCCAATCCAGAGATCAAGCCCTTCTTCAAGTTTATGAAAATCTACTCCCTGACCAATTCTGATATCCATTATGACTAAGATCTAATGCTTCTGAAAGCGTCAAAATCAAAAGATAGAGAGAATCGTAATGTTCTTGCAAGAGGATGGTTACTTACCACAGGCATCAGGTATGAGAAATCAAGCGAGAAAACACTCATTTTTATTCCTGCTCCTGCAGTGAAATATTTTCTGTTTCCTTTGCTGGCATGCTCGTGGAAATAGCCTCCCCTGATTGCAAACTGCCTGTTATAAAGGTATTCGAGACCCATTGAATAGCTAATCTCGCGCATCTCTTCTTTGAATCCGCCCGGAGCATCTGCAAAAGACTGAAATATAGCAACAGGTACAGACACATTGGGATCCTTGCCTTCAATAATATTTCCATCCAGGTCTCTTACGGGTGGGGTAGGTACCAATAGTTTATTCAGGTCGACAAATATACCCAGTTTATTATACCTGTCGAGGTATATTGATGTTCCTCCTCCCAGTTTGAAGTTCATAGGTATAAAGTCAGGATCGTCACCGTCTGTATAACTCATTTTAGCACCTAAATTTGATATATTGGTGCCAGCAGATATTTCTGCATCTTTCCCCGAAATACTTATTTCCTTGATATAGTAGAACGAAACGTCTGCTGCAAAGGATATACCTGGCTTGGTTTCGGTAGTTCCTGTATAATGTCCGCCGGTAAGGTTGGAATAGATAAATCTGAGCGCTATAGCACCCGATAGCTCCGGTGACAGTTTTCTCGAGTATGCTCCATCTACACTGAACTCGTTTGCCCTGAACACCATCATCTCATTCCCGACATTGTCGGTGAAAAGTATTTCACCCAGGCTCGAATAAAGAAGACTCGCACTAACTACCTGTTTATCATCAATCCTGAAGTAACCTGTAAGATAGGATATATTAATATCTGAAATAAGACTCCTGAGCCAGGGTGAGTATCCAATACCAAATCCTCCCTCACCATCAATAAATGCATATTTGGCGGGATTCCAGTGCATGCTGAAAATATCCGGCGAAGTTGCTGCGCCTACGTCACCCATAGCACCAGCCCTGCTGTCAGGGGCAATAGTTAGAAAGGGTACAACAGTTTGTATAGCATTTAATTCATCCTGAGCATTAATAGTAGATAATGGTGCTAACAGGAATGAAATAAGGAATATAACGGGAGTGATTTTTTTCATCAATAATTGTTTTACATAGCAAATATATAACATTTTTAATCTCTCTTTATTGCATGGTTCTATAAAATAACCATTCTACCTGATATCCTGGCCTTTTCTCCAGAAGCAGTTTTAATATTTACAGAATATAAATAAATACCACGTCCGACCCTGGAACCCCTGTCATCGTAGCCGTCCCATACTATTGGATTTAAACTGAACCCGGAGCTATTCCGGAACGTTGTAATTCTCTTAATAAGTGAACCCCTTGAGTTATAGATATCAATATTGATCTCCATTTCAGTATCGGGCCTGTTATGATCGAAGATTATTTTTGTATCGTATATAAAAGGATTAGGGTAATTGATTAACCTGTTCAGAACCAGGCCTTTGTCTGTCTCAACTATAAAGACAAGGTTTGTAGTTGTGGAGTTATTGAAATTATCCCATGCTTTAAGACTAAGAATATGCTTTCCTCCGGCAAGCTCACCAAGTGGGTATACTATTTTACCTGATGAATAGGTGTTTAAATTATTTTCATAGAAATTATTCAGAATTACGGAATTGGTTTTATCATTATCCAGGTAGCTAACAATATCGTGCCCAATACCGGTTCCTGAGGTATTTATTCCACCTTTATCACTTATCAGTGCAAGTAGTTCGGGAGTATTATTAGTTAGTCCACCGTCTCTGAATAAAGTATCATTCAGAAACAAACGGATCTCCGGACCTGTGGTGTCAGATATGTTAATATCACTGAATCCTCCAATAATAATATCTGCGAAGCTGCCTGTGTAATCAGCTGTGTCTGAACTGACATAGTAGCTTATCTTTCCCGCTCCAAATGTAAAATCTATATCTCTTGGAATAAGGGCTTTTATTTCAAAGCCTCCGTTTATTACCTGTCCGGTGCCCCTGAATAATGACCTGTCCTGCTTCTTATATGAGAAGGGTGCCCCTCCATCGTTGGCGAGTGTGCTTAACTCATATTTTTTATCAAATATTACGGTGTTTATCAGGCCATTGATACTGTTCTCCTCCTGTCCCTCCGTATTTATTATATGACCTTTGATCGTTAATTCAGAAAGAGCTTTTATTGTGTCATTAAAGACTGAAACTTCTGTGCCATTGATTGAGTCTGTCACAACATCTCCATGCCATGGGTATGCCAGTTTAAGGGCAGGGTCACCAAGAAGTGTAAAATTTCTTTTATTATCTCCTGTTCCTGCATCATTCTTTGCCAGGCGGAAAATATCACCAAGAGTACGTCCTTTACCTTCACTGTCGCGTTCGAAGGCGTATTTGTAAATCCTGTTATTGAGTATATAATTAGGTGCCGAATACACTATGCGGGTTGTAGTCATAAGAGCAATTCCACCACCCTGGCCATTCAGGAGAACAAGCTCTCCGGCTGATGATTTCTGAGATATTTCTCCACTACCAGGCTCAATTTCTATATCATCAAAGCGGCTGAACTCGCATGTTGCAGTTATAAATAGAGGGAGCTTATCAATATTTTTCCATGAATTAATATCATCAATCTTAACTACTCTTTCATGAGCCAGTCCCAGCTCATTGCCATGTCCCAGATAATTGAAAATTAGACATCCGGCCTTTATCCTGTCATTAATAGCATCTGTCGCATCAGGATAAGATTCTCCGTTAATAGTTGTTTCCTGCCTGTATGAATCAAAGTACACCTTATCAATATTTATTGGTGGTGCATTACTTTCAATCAGCGAACTAAGACCTTCTGCATCATTCAGGTGAGTATTTGAGTCCTCATCATCTGCAATCATCAGGATCGTATTTTTCCATGATCCCATGTTTTCAGCATTTAAATATGATCTTGTCTTCTTCAGCATAATGTTAGCCTGGATAGTATCCGAAACAGGAAATCTGCCAATTCCAATATCAATATAACCAATTGCTTCTCCTTCGCCTGCATCCAACAGGCCATAATAATCATCCGATGTATATGATTGTATATTAACGTGTGAATTTTGTGTTTGATAGGTAGGGATGTAATTCGGATTTTCAGGTGCAGGTGTAATATTCTGATAAGATCCGTCACCAAAAAGAGTCAGATATTTGAGTGGCCTGGAGCCATTTTTATTTCTTGAATAAACCATCCTTACGAAATTCCGGATCGCCGAGATATCCGGAACGCCGCCTGAGAATTCATTATATATTTCTTCCGGTGTTACCACCAAAGAAACAATTCTTTCATTTTGATAATGGATATCTGCCAGCTCTTCAGCCATAGGGCGAAATGTTTTATGAGTGACAATTATTCCATCATATGCTTCTGGAGAATGCAGGTTTTGATTGGGAATTACATGGCCCTGGTTGCCCGGACCCGATGTGCCTGACGGATCAAAGACGATAAAGGTATGCAGGCTATCCATTTCAGACACAAACGAGATACTGCCCTCAGAATACTCAGTGTTAATGATTACCGGGTTTCTACTATTACTTATATCCCATACAATCAGATTATCCTGTGCTGATTCAACTTTATATTCAACCATTGCTCCTTCTCCTATACTCATATAATCCCTGATAATAAGAGGACTACCTTCATATTTTATCTTTTTCCTCGATTGAATAATCAGGTAATCCAGCCATGCCTTTGCACTCAGATCACCATTATTATGGAATTCAAGTATTAGAGGATCTGGATTTTCAAGAGGGTCAAACTCACCAGCCTGGTAAACCTCCCGGGCATAGGTTCCTGTCGAGCTTGATATATCAACACCTGCTACAGGCAGGAGTGCAAGATATGCGCCTCCGCTCTTAAGCCTGAATGTTGTCATATCAGCTGATCGTGCAAATGCCCTTATCTTATATTTTGCTGTTTCTCCGGGTTCATTTTCACCTGCAAATTCCAGTTCGTCAAATACCACCTCCTGTAAATAGGAAACCGGTTCATACCATTCCCTGCCTGATTTAATAAGGTTTGATTTTTCAATTTCGTGGATGGAGAGGCAATCATAATATGAAGTAGTTCCGCCCGGGCTTGCCTGGACATCCAAAACAGACATTTCAAGCGTAGCCTGCGACCAGGTAATAAAAAATGCCGACGAATCTGAGTAATAATGTCTTTTAAAGCTGTAACCTTCGTTAGCTTTATATGTCCATCTGTGCGTGCTTTCTGAAAAGAATAGTAAATAATCGCCTGAATTAAAGATATTGTCGCTACCCTTATTAATATAAACAGATACAGGTTTGAGATCGTCTGGATAGGGATCGTTGTTCATATATGATAATAGGCCAAAATTATTGGCATATATTGCCGGAACTGTTCCTTCCGGTAAACCATATGATTCCAGTTGATCGAATGTTATTCTGATAATACCCTTACGTTCAGTAGTGTATTTAATCCACTTGCCCTCTGCAAGAACTGATGATTCAGCATATGTCTGAGCCCATATCAGGGTATTCCCAGAAATAAGAAAAAGCAATGTCAGATATATAAGCCTCAGTATGCTCATCTATGGTAACTAAACGCCAAAGATAGTCTATTTAGAATATTTCTTCAGAGTCACAATAAATAACGAACTTTTTTAGTTCATATTGCAAAACATAGCACTGTTTATGCCTGCATAACCGCTAACTGTTTTTATATTTGATTGATTATGTACCCCGGTAATAATAATAAGCTGAAAATCATTCCCGTCCTTTTTCTTTGGATGCTTGCACAAAGCATTTATGCCCAGGATATTGGAGGTGATATGGTATATTCAGTAAACCTGATGTCTAATCCTGCATACAGCGGTGCAAGGGGGCATGGTACTTTGAAAATATTATATCGTGACTATTTCCCGGGCAATAAGCTAAGTATGGGTTCTGTATATGTCTCATACGATACTTATCTAGAACCTGTGCAGGGAGGAATTGGATTCTACTTATCGGAAAACAAGCTCGGGGATATATTAAACGACATGAGATTGGGAACCTCCTACTCCTATCACATGAGGGCGGGAAGAGATTTGTATATAAATGCCGGCTTCGTGGCTTCTTTGATCTATAGAAGCTATAATCTGGATAATGCTGTATTTCCTGATCAGATCGATCCTGTGCTTGGACCTGTCTTGCCTACAGGAGAAATAATTGACCTTAAGTCTGGAATTCTATTTGATGTAGGAGTCGGATTTCTTATGAACTACAGGAACTTTAACTCGGGAATCTCGTTCAACCACCTGGCAAAACCCGATCTTGTCGGAAGGGGAGAAGAAGATGGCCGATTAAAGCGCAGGATTACGATACATGCAGATGCCGAATTCGAAACAGGATATAAGGACCTAAAAATTTTGCCATTACTATTTGTTAATTTCCAGGGACAGTTTCTCTATGGTGCTGCAGGAGCTTGCTTGAATTATAATCCACTGACAATAAGCATGTTGACACATATAGATTCTCGCGATGGTCTATATGCAATACAACCCGGCTTAGCCTTTGAGACAGGGCGGATTATTATCAGCTATAATTACTTTTTCGACGCATTCAAAAGAGATACACAAATACCGGTAACACATTCCAATCTGATAACTCTTTCTTTAAGTTTAAATAATGTTGATAATTCGGGTGTAATGAAGGCAATAAATTATCCCAAATTGTAGTTATATTTAGGAATTAATTATAGTTTTAGCAAAAATTATTATATTTGAATATTAGAAATAATACCATAAAATTCAGTATTATGTATAAAATTACATCTTCGCTTTTATTCGTATTAGCGGTAGTTTTTCTCTCCTCATGCAGTATTTTTGGTGGGGGCGATGATCCAAATGTATCACCTACAACAGGATGGGCCTACAACGACCCTGATAATGGTGGCTTTGAAGTCGTTGCCGGCGCAGAGCAGGAAACAGGTCCAGGCCTCGTTCTGATTGAGGGAGGTACATTTACAATGGGTCGTATCCAGGAAGACGTTATGTACGACTGGAACAATTCCATAAGAAGAGTTACCGTTTCTTCGTTTTACATGGATGAGACTGAAGTCAGAAATATCGATTACAGAATGTACCTCTGGTGGCTAAAAAGGGTATATACAAATTATCCTGAGGTTAGGGTTAGAGCCTTACCCGATACACTTGTATGGAGAAGTCCTCTTGCTTACAACGAACCTTATGTTCAATATTATTTCCGCCACCCTTCTTATAATGAATATCCTGTAGTTGGAGTAAACTGGTTGCAGGCAAATGATTATTGTGCCTGGAGAACAGACAGGGTTAACGAGCAGATTTTAATTGACCAGGGTGTACTAAACTATGATCCCAATCAGCTAAATGAGAATAACTACAATACAGAAGCTTACCTGGCAGGTCAGTATGAAGGTGTTGTAAATCAGAATCTACCCAGCCTTGATCCCAACCAGGAGGAAAGAAGAGTTATGCTTGAAGATGGTATTCTCCTTCCCAGATACAGGCTCCCTACCGAAGCAGAATGGGAATTTGCCGCATATTCGCTTAAGGGAAATACTTTCGAGGAAAGGATATTTGAGAGAAGAGTATACCCATGGGACGGACATAATGTAAGAAATGCAAATCAGAAGAACCAGGGTGAATTTATGGCGAATTTTGTAAGAGGAAGAGGAGACCTTATGGGTGTTGCCGGAAGCCTTAATGATAACGGATCTGTTACAGTAGATGTAAAATCTTACTGGCCTAATGATTATGGACTGTATTGCATGGCTGGTAACGTAAATGAGTGGGTTCAGGATGTATACAGGCCACTGAGCGCTGAAGATGTAAATTCTTTTAACCCTTTTAGAGGAAATGTATATACCGATCTTAGCAGAGATGCAAACGGAAACCTTCTTACCAAGGATGAGCTTGGCCGAATGAGGACAGATACAGTGCAGGATGCTGACGTGGCAAACAGGTTTAACTACCAGAAAGGCGATTACAGGAACTACAGGGATGGTGACTATCTGTCAACCATAGAAACCACAAAACAGTGGAATAACGATACAGGAGAGGGCTCGTCAAAGATGTATTTCCAGAATCCTGCAGAAAACGAGTATTTCTCGCTGGTTGACGATAATGCAAGGGTGATAAAGGGTGGTTCATGGAAAGACCGTGCCTACTGGCTGAATCCTTCAACAAGGAGATATCTTGATCAGGAAGCTGCACGTGATGACCTTGGTTTTAGATGTGCTATGATCAGAGTTGGAAGTCCTTCAGGATTTTAAACTGCTTGAGAAAAATATATTTATGCCTCATTACGGGAGACTGTAATGAGGTTTTTTTAATATGACGGCAAATTACATATACAGCTTAATATCTGGCACCAGGGCAGGTCTTGTTACCGATTCGAGAAAGGTCAAAGCCGGTGATATTTTTTTTGCCCTGAAAGGGGATAATTTTGATGGGAATAAATTTGCTCCTGATGCAATTAAGAAGGGAGCGATAAAGGCCATAATAGATAATCCCCAATACAGTTCGGATTATACCATTCTTGTTGATGATGTATTACTAATGCTGCAGGATATAGCCCGGCTTCACCGTGAAAGTTTCGAAGTACCGGTTCTTGCTATTACAGGTACAAACGGCAAAACAACAACAAAAGAATTAATTGCCCGGGTGCTTTCCCGGAAATATACGGTTCACTATACCAGGGGTAACCTGAATAACCATATTGGACTTCCGTTAACTCTGCTGGAAGCCGGCCCCGATACTTCATTTATGGTAATTGAGATGGGGGCTAATCATGTAGGAGAGATAGCTGATCTCTGCAGAATTGCTCTTCCAACAGCCGGATTAATTACAAATATCGGGAAGGCCCATCTTGAGGGCTTTGGTTCATTGGAGGGTGTGATAAAGGCCAAAGGCGAACTTTATGAATATCTGGCTGGTACCGGGGGGACAATTATTTACAATGATAGTAATCCAATATTAAAGAAGATTGTCAGTAAGGTTGATGCAAACATGATTCCTTATAGTAAACCGGATAGCACACTAGAACAGGGCAGGGTAGAGCAGGGCAGAAAATTAATGATGGAATTTTATTATGCTAAGAGGAAATACAAGATTGAATCTGCCCTGAACGGAGTTCATAATTCGGAAAATATAATGTCAGCTCTGGCTGTCGGACTAAAATACGGTGTGGATATAAGTGAGATAATAAGTGCGATAGAAACATATAAACCCGAAAATAACAGGTCGCAATTAATCGAAACAAAAAGAAATACCCTCCTGTGTGATGCTTATAATGCAAACCCCGACAGTATGTCTCTTGCTATTGGTTCTTTCCTGAATTCTGCTTCCGACAGAAAGGTTATTATACTGGGAGATATGCTTGAATTGGGAGATTATTCACTTACGGAACATAATACAATTGTAGATATTCTTAAGGGAACCCCAAATATTGATGTTTACCTGGTTGGTAAAATATTTTGTGAAGTGGCAGCCGGGTCAGGTATCAAAGTTTATAAGGATGCAGAATTATTAATCTCTGATTTGAAAAAGCGACCAATTAAGGATAGTTTTGTACTTATAAAAGGTTCGAGAGGTATCGGGCTGGAACGGATATACAATTATCTCTAAAAAACTTAAGATATGAGAAGGTATAATGAATTAATGGATCCTATTGGCAAATTAATGGGATTGAGATATAAATCACATCCATGGCATGGCATTGATATAGGCCCGGATGCTCCGGATGTTGTAACATGTTTTATAGAAATGGTTCCGTCAGATACTGTAAAGTATGAGGTAGATAAGGTTAGTGGCTATCTTAAGCTGGATAGACCCCAAAAGTACTCAAATGTCGTTCCGGCATTGTATGGATTCCTGCCACTCACTTTCAGTGGCGAGCTTGTTGCAGAATTTGCCAGAGAGAAGACAAACAGGAAAGATATAATC
Source organism: uncultured Marinilabiliaceae bacterium (assembly GCA_942491535.1). Classification (GTDB taxonomy): domain Bacteria; phylum Bacteroidota; class Bacteroidia; order Bacteroidales; family VadinHA17; genus JAUVKT01. The sequence goes on along the minus strand of CALOBV010000026.1, from coordinate 214,908 downwards.
GGGGATAAGGACCCTATAGATATACTCGTTCTGACAGAGAAGGATATTATTCATGGTAACATTCTTGTTAAAGCCCGCCCAATAGGAGGATTCAGAATGCTGGATGGTAATGAAGCCGACGATAAGATAGTGTCAGTTCTTCATAATGATGCTATGTATTCACAGTTTGATGAGATAAGCGATCTTCCGGAAGTTGTAGTAAACAGGCTGAAACACTATTTTCTTACCTATAAGGATCTTCCCGGAAATGTTGCCGACGTTGAGATTACACATATTTATGGTGCAGAAGAGGCTAAGGAAGTAATAAATAGGTCGCTTAAAGATTACCATAAAAGGTTTGAGACTCTCGAAGACGCTGTTTCATCTGTTTAAGAGACGAAGAGGCAAAGAGCTAAGAGCGAAGAGCTAAGAGCATAGAGCGGAGAGCAAAGAGCGAAGAGGTAAGTCCATAGTACTACCAGTAATCATTATTTATTGTGCATTGTTGTCTCGTATTTCAAATCTCGTATTTGGTCTATCACCCCAACACCCCAACACCCCAACACCCCAACACCCCAACACCCCAACACCCCACGCTTCACGCTCAACACTCACTCCCATATCTCACTAAATTTCTTCTTTCCCCGCAGGTAGTATTCAAGAACGACACTCTTGTTCAGGATAAGCTTTTCGGGGTATAATTTACCTTCCTTTTGGATCTTTTTTCTTTTCTTGTTTAGTGACTTCCGATTAGAATAATATGCCCGATGTGCTCTTAAAATTTGCCAGAATGCACAGAACTTAAATGTGAGTATAAACCTTATTCCGGCAATTCCATCAAGTAACAATCTTTTGATAATAACTGATTTGTACATATGCTCTGGAAGATTCTTCTGAAGCATAAATAGATTATTCCTGAAATTATAATATATTTTGCCCGGAGAATCATAATTAAGGGTACCTCCTCCCAGGTGGTAAACAGTGGATTGAGGAATATACTTAATTTTATATCCAAGGGAATTAATTCTCCAGCAGAGGTCAATCTCTTCCATATGGGCAAAGAAATCGGGGTCGAAACCACCAGTCTTCTTCCATACATCTGTCCTTATAAACATGCATGCTCCACTTGCCCAGAAAATATCAGAGATAGAATCATACTGTTTATTGTCTTTCTCTGTAGAATCAAATATTCTTCCCCTGCAGAAGGGATATCCATATTTATCTATAAAACCACCGGCTGCGCCAGCGTGCTCAAAAGTGTCCTTGTTTTTATAACTTAGTATTTTAGGCTGACATGCAGCTATATCGGGATTATTATCCATATGGTCGATTACCGGTTCGATCCAGCCAGGACTTACCTCTACATCAGAGTTAAGAAGTACAAGGTAGGTGGAGTCAATAGATTGGAGGGCCCTGTTATATCCTCCGGCAAAACCCAGGTTTTCATCATTCTGAATAATTCTGACCTCAGGGTAATTTTCAGTGAGCCAGTTAACCGAGCCGTCAGCAGACCCATTATCAGCCACGTATACAAGTGCTGTACCTGCCGATCCCCTCACAACTGAAGGTAGAAACTCTTTTAAAAGATCAATACCATTCCAGTTTAATATTACAACAGCTACATTCATTTATTCTATGCTTTTGTGTGCTTCCATCTTCGGTGCGACCATAACCAGTATTCCGGGTTTTCCCCTATTAACTTTTCCAGACGCTCCATATGCATTCTGGTAAGTTCGTGTTCTTTAAGTTCCTGTGGTTTGTCGGTAATAAGCTCTGCTTCGACCTCGTAATACCCTCTTTTTACCTTTCTTATATTATAGAAAAACACAGCCATATTAAACCTGGAAGCAATCTTTTCTACACCCAGATATACAGGTGTTTCCTGGTTCAGAAAATTGATGGTATGATGGATCTCCTTACGCGGGGGTGTCTGGTCTGCAACAAGAGCAGTAAGAGTATTTATACCCTCATTGCTGCAGCTAATTATCCTCCTGAGAATTGATGCCATAGGTAAAATCTCCATCCCATATTTGCTTCTTATATTGAAAAAGTATCTGTCGAAATATTTATTATGGAGAGGTTTATAGACTGTAAGTACGTGATAATTAATAAACTTATGCATCCCTATTATCCACTCCCAGTTTCCATAGTGTCCAAAGGCTGCTATAGCGTCCTGCTTAATGTCATAGTAGGAATTTACCAGTTCAGGGTTAAGATATTTAAATCTTTTCATTAGCTGCTTCTCGCTCATATGACGAAGCTTGATTCCTTCAATAAACATATCAGCAAGATGTTTGTAGAATCTTCTGGAAATAGATTTTAGCTCAGTTTCACTTTTATCAGGAAATGAATTTTTGAGATTTTTATATACGATATCTTTTCGGTAACCAGGGAAATAGTAAAACACGAAAAAAAGTATATAGGAGAACATGTACAGTACACTCAATGGGAGCAAGCTTATAAGCCATGCAAATATTGAAAATATATAGTATAAGACAGCTTTCATTATTTTTCAGGCTTCATTCTTTCTTTAACAACTTTAAAGAAATCCTTATATCCCGCATTATTTGATGCGACTATCTCCTTGCCGCTCAGTTTGTTCTGCTTACCTGAGAAATCTGATACTATACCACCAGCTTCTCTTATCAGAAGGATGCCTGCACTTACATCCCATGGATTCAGGTTGTATTCAAAAAAGGAATCAAATCTTCCACAGGCAACATAGGCCAGGTCTATGGCAGCAGACCCAATCCTTCTTACTCCATGGGTATTCTCGATAAAGTATTTAAGGGTATCAAGATAGGGATTTAATAATCTGTAGTTAGTAAAAGGGAAGCCCGTGCCAACCAGCATTTCTTTAACCCGGGATGTTTCTGAAACTCTTATCTGTTCGCCGTTTAGCCATGCACCTGAGCCTCTGGAGGCATAGAACATTTCATTATTTGTGATTGAGAAAATAACGCCGATAAGAATTTCGTCCCCTTTCATCAGGGCGATACTTATTGAATATGCAGGTAGTCCGTGCATAAAATTAGTGGTTCCATCAAGAGGATCAATTACCCAGCTTAGTTCTTTATTAGTGTTTTCTACGGTCCCCTCTTCTGCAATAAATCCGGCTTCCGGCATTATCTTTCTTAAGCCCTCAACAAGCATCTTCTCAGAATTCAGGTCAACATATGATACAAAATCATTAAGACCTTTAGTATTTATATCCTTGATATTAAATTGTTTGGATTCCCTGGATATGAAATTACCTGTAGTCCGTGTCAGGTCTTTTACCTTATCAAGTATTTCTGTATATGATTGCATATGGTTCAGGTTGCAATGGTAAAATTACCATTTTCATCAATTTCACACAGGCTTACCATGGAAATATTTCCCTGCATATATTTTTTGCTATCATTTACTACTCTTATGTAGTTTTCAGTAAAGCCGGATATAATACCATCTTTGTCTGTATTTTCCCATAATACCTTGTATTGTTTACCCGTACATCTTCTATAAAACTCCAGCTTCTTTTTCTCAGATAGTTTTTGCAGAATCTTACTTCTCTTATGCCTGGTTTCGATTTTAATCTGGTCGGGGTAGTCAGCGGCGGGTGTATTGCTCCTTGCCGAGAATGAGAATACATGCAGGTAACTTAAATCCAGCCCTTCAAGGAAATTAAATGTATCAGTAAAATCTTCATCACTTTCACCAGGAAAACCTACTATAACATCGGCGCCTATTGCTGCATCAGGCATCAGCTTCCTAATACTATTAACTCTGTCTGCAAAAAGTTCCCTCCTGTATCTCCTTTTCATTAAGCCCAGAATCCGGTTATTACCACTCTGGAGTGGAATATGGAAATGAGGAACTATTTTGCTTTCCTTTTCAACAAGCTCTATTATCTCATTTGTCAAAAGGTTTGGTTCTATAGACGAGATCCTGTATCGCTCAATACCATCAACCTTTACCAGTTCTTTTAGAAGGGTATGGAAATTTTCACCGCTTGTCTTTCCAAAATCCCCAATATTTACTCCTGTAATTACTATCTCCTTTACTCCATGACCTGCAATCTCCTGTGCATCGGATACACAATCTTTTACAGGCTGGTTTCTGCTTTTCCCCCTGGCTTTCGGGATGGTACAATATGTGCAGTGATAATCGCATCCATCCTGTACCTTTAAAAAGGATCTGGTCCTGTCTCCCAGTGAATAAGATGAAGAGAAGCCACCTGAATCAGGATGATTACAACTTTGGATTATATTTTCCGGCCCTTTTTCAATCCTGTCTATATACCTAGCCAGGTCGAATCTCTCGTTAATTCCCAGAACAAGGTCAACGCCTGGAATTGCAGTAATCTCTTCGGGCTTGAGCTGGGCATAGCACCCAACAACTACAATATATGCATCGGGTGCCTTCTTAATACTTTTCTTAATAACCTGTCTGCATTTCTTATCTGCAGCTTCGGTTACCGAGCAGGTATTTATTATGTATATATCTGCAACATCATCAAAATCAACTCTTATAAACCTTGATGGATCAAGGGAACGGCCAATAGTTGATGTTTCAGAAAAGTTTAACTTACATCCCAGTGTATGAAATGCAACACGTTTCATATTATTACTCATGAGGAGTGATTAAATATCCTGCAAAATTAAGGAAATTCGCTTATTGCAGTCAGTATTATGAGAGTTCTTTGGGTTTTATAATGATAAAATCATTTGCCTTGGCAGTGCCAATATCCACCCAGTTTACACCTTTGTATTTTATAACTGCAACACCTGTTGTAGGAAGGAAGCTCGTTCCTCCCCTTGTGAGTTCATAAGCCAGATCGGTTACGCCAGGATTATGAGCAACTATCATTATAGAGTTTACGTCATCAGGAAGTGAACAAATCTCATCCATAAAAGTATCCGCAGAACAGTGGAAAAGACGGTTGACAAATTTTATCTGCTCTTCCTTAAATTTCATTACCCTTGAAATAATAAGAGCCGTGTGATTTGCCCTTGCTGCAGGACTGGTAAGGATCAGGTCTGGTTTAATACCTTCTTCAATAAGTTGCTCTGCTACCTTATATCCATCGCTTACTCCTCGTTCAGTTAATACTCTGTCTATATCTCTCTTATAAGTATTGTGGTCGGCTGCCTTACCGTGGCGAACCAGAATAATTTCCTTTTTCATTGTATATTATTATAATAGTCTGCTTGCAAGTTCTGAAAGGAAACTCCTTTCTCCTTTAACCAGATTAACGTGAGCAAAAATATCCTGTCCCTTCATTTTGTCTGTAAGATATGATAATCCGTTCGAACCTGTATCAAGATAAGGTGAATCTATTTGCTCGATATCACCTGTAAATATCATCTTGGTATCTTCACCTGCACGTGTTATTATTGTTTTAACTTCGTGAGGAGTAAGGTTTTGAGCTTCATCAACAATAAAAAATATACTTGACAGACTCCGGCCCCTGATATAGGCCAGGGGTGTTATAACCAGCTTTTCCTCTTTTATCATATCGTTTATCCTCACAAATTCAGGACTTTGATGACTGAACTTATGTTTAATAACCGTGAGGTTGTCAAAAAGAGGCTGCATATATGGTTCAATCTTTTCTTTTACATCGCCAGGAAGAAACCCAAGGTCCCTGTTGGCCAGAGGTACTATGGGTCGTGCCAGAAAGATTTGCTTGTATCTTCTGTGCTGCTGAAGGGCTGCGGCAAGAGCGAGAAGGGTTTTTCCTGTTCCGGCTTTACCTGTTAATGCTACAAGTTGAATATCCGGATTTGTAAGAGCTTCAATTGCAAATGTCTGCTCTGCATTGCGTGGATCAATACCATAGGTTGTTTGCTTCATAATCCTGTTAACAACCTTCGAAACAGGATTATAGTGAGCCAGCGCACTCGAGCCATTATTTTTCAGGATATAGAACTGGTGTCCTTCCGGTGTAAAAGGGAAATCCATTTCTTCAGCTAAAACTCCTTCAGGTTCTTCGTACAGCTTATCAATTTTAGCACTTTCAATATCGGACAGGGTATCTATCCCTTTATATAAATCATCTATATTAGCAACCTTATCATTTTCATAATCCTGTGCCATTATGCCAAGAGATTTGGCTTTCATCCTGAGGTTAATATCCTTGGTAATCAGCACCACAGAAGTATCTTTAAATTTATTGGAAACATAATCTGTAATTGCCAGTATTCTGTGGTCAGCAGTTTTCTCCGGGAAAGATTGGGCTACCTGTTCTGAAAACTCTTTTCCTGTTTCAATAAACAATGTACCGAGTTTATCACCAAGCGGGATACCTTCACTTAAGAGGTTGTCTCCTGATATTTTATCAAGTTCCCTGGTAAATTCCCTGGCATGAAAATTAATCTGATCATTACCCTTCTTAAACCTGTCGAGTTCTTCCAGTACAACTATGGGAATTATAACATCGTTCTCCTCAAATTTATAGATAGACTGGTAATCATGGAGCAGTACATTGGTATCTATTATAAATATTTTTTGTTTTTTCTTAGCCATAAGTCTGGTACTCAATATTAATAAATTATTCCACTTAAAAGATAGCAAAAATAAGAGTCTCACCTTTCAAAACGAATCTTTATTTTAGTTATTTTGCACAATTATTTAACACTTTAATGACATATAAGGAAACTCTTGATTATCTCTTTAGCTCGCTTCCTGCATATCAGAGGATAGGTAAGGCCGCATATAAAGCTGATCTGGCAACTACTCTAGCACTGGATAAGTACTTTGGGAGTCCGCATCTGCACTATAAAACAGTTCATATTGCAGGTACAAACGGGAAGGGCTCTGTTTCTAATTTTCTTGCATCTGTACTTGCAGAAGCAGGTCTCAGAACAGGATTATATACCTCTCCACATATTAGAGATTTCAGAGAAAGAATAAGGATAAACGGCATAAAAATAGAGGAGGAATATATTGTCAGATTTATTGAATCTCATGGCCATATATTTGAAAAAGTCAGTTCGTCATTTTTTGAAATGACAGCAGCTCTGGCATTTCAGTATTTTAAAGATAAAGAGGTAGACATTGCAGTTATTGAGACAGGCATGGGAGGCAGGTTGGACTCGACTAATATAATAAATCCTATTATGTCTGTTATAACAAATATAAGCCTGGATCATACTCAGTTTCTGGGATCAACTAAGCAGGATATCGCGGTTGAAAAGGCAGGTATAATTAAAGAAGGAACACCTTTGGTAATTGGTCGCTCCGATCCTGACACAAAGGAGGTATTTATAGCTGCAGCAAGAAGAAGTAAGTCTCCGATAATTTTTGCAGATAATGAAATAATTGTTGAAAGAATCAAAGAATCAGGCCATGGCAGACTGTCAGTAAGGGTTTTTAAAGGAAGACATATACTTTTTGATAAACTGGATTCGGGTCTGGCAGGAGTATACCAGACAGAGAATATAGCTACCAGCATTGCTGCATTGAATATATTAGGTAAGGATATTGGATTATCGGATAAGCATATAGAAGCAGGCTTCAGGAATGTGGTTTCCAATACCGGCATTGAAGGACGCTGGCAGATAGTCAATAATAAACCTCTTGTAATATGCGATACTGCTCATAATGGAGACGGGCTAAGTGTAGTGCTTAGGCAGCTTGAAGAATACCCTGCCATAAAATTGCGTTTTGTGCTGGGTTTTGTAAATGATAAAGAAATTGATTCTGTGCTGAAATTGTTCCCGAGGGAAGCCGAATATTATCTTACTAAGTCTTCTGTATTAAGAAGTATGAAGGTAAGTGATCTGGCAGGTAAGGCCACAAGAGCAGGACTCAGTCACAGAAGCTACAGCAGTGTTTCGGATGCCTATAAAGCAGCCTTGATAGATTCAGACCCTGATGATCTTATCTATGTGGGAGGATCAACTTTTATAGTAGCTGATTTTCTTGAATCCTGTGAATGATCGGATATGTAGTTTTATTTTATCTATATTGAAGTTATATTAGTGGGATAGAAATCCAAATATTTTAAACTATGAAGAATTTGAGGGCTTATTCTATAGTTATTTTTCTGTTTTTAGTTTTTAGTTCCAGTTCTGCCCAGGAGAATGGACAGAAACTTGTTATCCTCCATACAAACGACCTGCATTCCAGGCTTGATGGATTTGCACCCGCAAATAACTATTCTCCACTGAGTATTAAGGATGATAATACTATTGGAGGTTTTAGCAGAATTGCGACCTTGATTAAGAATGAGCAGTATAATAATCCGGATAATCTTTTGGTACTCGACGATGGAGATTTCCTGATGGGTACCATTTATCATTATATGGAAGAATTTAATGGATTTCAGCTGCCCCTGATGAAAGAAATGGGCTTCGATTTTGTAGCCATTGGTAATCACGAGTTTGATTTTGGTCCCCTGAAGCTTTCTGCAATAATCGAAAAATCAGTTGACTCAGGAAATATCCCCGGGTTATTATTATCAAATGCAGAGTTTAATGATGATGATGATGGTGACGATAGTCTTGAGAAATTTTATGAAAATGGTGTTATAAAGCGAAGTGCTATTATTGAGAGATCGGGAATAAATATTGGACTGTTTTCCTTAATGGGTAAAGATGCTGATGATGTTGCTCCAATGGCAGAGCCGCTAAGTTTTACCAATCAAATAAGAGCATCAAAAAAGATAGTTAAACAATTGAGGAAGGAAGGAGCCGATATAGTGATTTGTTTGTCTCATAGCGGGGTCGAAAGAGATAAAAAAGGCAGGTGGGCAGGAGAGGATGTTAAGCTTGCAAAAAGGGTGAGGGGCCTGGACATAATTATAAGTGGACATACCCACACAGAGTTGCCGGATCCTCTTAGGGTAAAAGAGACAATAATAGTTCAGACAGGAGATTTTGGAAGGAATCTGGGAAGGATGGAGTTAAAAGTCTCAGGCGACAATATTGAATTAATTAATTACGAGCTGATATCAATCGATGATTCAATAATGGGAGATGAAAAGATTCAATCTCTTATTGATGGGCAGAAGGCCATAATCAAAGAGAAACTCTTTGCACCACTGGGATATGATCCCTATTCTGTTCTGATACAATCTGGCTTTGAACTTGAATGTGATGAATATGGTGGAAATATAGAGTCGAGTAATCTGGGTCCTCTTGTCGCCGATGCTATTCATAATTACATTAATACCCGGAGCGAGACGGGTAGTGATATTACAATGGTGGCTGCAGGTGTAATAAGAGATAATATTACTCCTGGATTACTATCTATTCAGGATATATTCAGGGTTATGTCGCTTGGATCGGGAGATGACGGAATGCCGGGTTATCCGCTTGCAACAGTTTACCTGAGTGGTGTTGAAATTAAGCGAGTGATGGAGATTCTCCTTGTTTCGTCTAAATCAAGTCCGAGTAATTATTGTTATTATTCCGGGGTCGAAGTAGAGATGGATCCGGAGAGAGGTATACTGAAAAAAATTAGTGCAATTAATATTGTCGATAGTGAGGGCAACAGGAGACCCGTCGATTTTAACAAGAAATCCACAGAACTGTATTCAATTAGCGCAAATGCATATATGCTTAAGTTTATTGGTATAATAAAGAAAACCACTTTCGGACTCGTAAAGGTATTGCCAAAACTTGCCGATGGCTCGCCAGTTGAAGATATGTCAGCAACAATAATAGACTTTGATAAATCCCTCCCCGGAGTACAGGAAGGAAAGGAATGGATTGCACTGGTTGAGTATTTAAAATCGATGGAAGATTCTGATGGAGACGGGATCCCTGAATTAAGTGAATTTTACAGTTCACCACCACCAAGATTAATTACCGTGTTGTCAGAATAATATAATCAGAATTTAAAGTAGCTTTTTTGGCTCTTATTTCTCTACTCTTCGCTCCTTGCCCTATGCCCTATGCCCTATGCCTATGCCCTATGCCCTATGCCTCCCCGGTATGCTCATCTACCTGGTCATAACTTGACATGGCAATAGCTGCAGAGTGGATGTATTCTTTTTGAAGTACCCAGTCGACTGCATTTCTGAAATTTGGCGACCCGTTTTCTTCAGGATCGTATGCACCTGCTGAACATGTTTTCATTGCTACTATTCCAGTTCCTTTGCTTGTGGCCTCTTCCAATAATTCAATTAACATATCCTGATCCCAATTCGCTTTCCATTTAGACAGAGAATGAGTAAATCCACCGCTGAAATTAAAGGGGTGCATAATTACGTCATAAAACAGATCCCTGTTATTTCTTTTTACAAGATTCAGTTCATAATCATGCGATGAGAAGCCGTGTGCTTTGATGATTCCCTCAGACTTCATGTCATCATAGAATTTCAAAACAGCATCATGGAATGTAAGGGTTTCATTGTCAGCGCTGTGGTAAAGCATTATGTCAATATAATCAGTATCAAGGGCTTCCAGGCTCTCCTCAATCCTTTTATTCAGAATATCTTTAATCTCATCTGAACCTCTCTTCCCCTTTCCATCGTAATTCAGTTCATCGGCTTTCAGATACATTTTTGACTGCACAACTATTTCCTTTCTTCTGTCCTTTATTACCCTGCCAACCAGGCGTTCATTATTTCCTCTTGCATAAGCCCTGCCTGTATCCAGGAAGTTAATATCTTTTTCCAGCGCATAATTAATAAGTGCTTCATCCTTTGCTCTGGAAGCTCCAAAACACAGAGGTGTTACCTTAATCCCAGTGTTGCCCAGTGGAATAAGGGTTTTGACGGCAGCTGTACCGTAAACACCTATTCCTGGTAATATTGTGAGCCCGGCCAGCCCGGCTCCTGTCTTTTTTATAAAGGTCTTTCTACTAATATTTTTCATTCCTGGATAAGCTATTATTGAGCTCTGGAATATATGATTAAAATCTGAAAGCCCGATAAAAATGCTATATATTATGAAGCATTACTGCTAAATATTATAAATTTGGTCACTTAATAATTTAATAAGAAGAGTGAAAAAGCAGTATTTCCCTGAAAACAGTTATCGCACAGATGTTTCAAAATATCCCTCCGGACTAAGAGGATGGTTTCGAAGGTCAAGGTTTATCTTCTTTATACGGTTATCCGGAATAGTTTTAGGTCACGCAGGCTTGCTCTTGACGGTAAGTACGATTGGAATGAGTGGTCACGTTCCTCGGCTGATATAATGAGATTACTTGAAAAAAGTGGTGGTATATTTAATGTGACAGGATTAGATAACTTGAGAAATCTAAATGAACCGCTTGTATTTGTAAGCAACCATATGAGTACTCTTGAGACACTGGTTTTCCCGGTGCTGATTGTGCCTCTCCTGGATGCCAGCTTCGTTGTAAAAGACAGCCTGGTACGTCTCCCTCTGTTTGGCCCTATTATGAGGTCTGTTAACCCGGTGGTAGTATCAAGGGACAATTCAAAGAATGATCTATTGATTGTACTGAATAAGGGTTCAGAACATCTGACGGCAGGCACATCAATAGTTGTTTTCCCTCAGAGTACCCGTAAGCCATATCTGAAAATAAGTGAGTTTAATTCTCTTGCTGTTAAGCTTGCTAAAAAGAATAATGTTAAACTCCTTCCGGTTGCGATTAAAACAGATTACTGGAAAAAGGGAAGGCTGGTTTCTGAACTTGGACCTCTGGATAGGAAAAACAATAATATTTTCATAGAATTTGGCGAACCAATGGATGTTGAGGACTCTGGTAAACAGGCCCATAGAAAAGTTATAGAATTTATAGGCACTAAGCTGAAATCATGGAACGTCGCTGTTATTGAATAAGGTTTGAGTGCTTTGTGTTTTTTGATTGAAAAATTAAAGATTTCTAAGATTGTAAGATTGTAAGATTGTAAGATTGTAAGAAATTACTGCCGATTTTAAACCTTTCAATCTTTAAACCTTATTTAAACTCACTCTCAACTCATTCTCAACAGTGAGGCTTCAGGCCGAATGCTCAACTTTCTTAACATCTTAACTGTCTTCATATAAATTTGTCATTAACAGTCAGTTGATTTATATTTATATATCCAAACCTAACCGCTATGGCTAATAAACCTGATAATCCATTTAAGTTCTGGGAGGAATTAAAGCGAAGAAAGGTTGTTCGTGTAATTATTGGATATTTAGCTTCATCCTATGTAATCCTTGAATTAACATCTATTGTAGCTGAACCATGGGGACTGCCGGATTGGACTATCAACTTTGTATCGATTCTCCTTATAATAGGATTTTTTGTTACGGTTATTATTTCCTGGATATTTGATGTAACCCCTGATGGAATAAAAAAAACAGAATCAGCTAAGGTCATTAAGCTTAAAGAAACTATTTCAGCCCCAGTTAAAAGAAAGCTGCGGGTAAGTGATGTAATTATTGGTATATTACTTGTTGTTGTTCTGATACTTGTTTATCCTAAAATATTCAATAAAGATAAGTTTAGAGGTATCAGGGATGAGGATGGAAGGATCTCAGTTGCTGTGATGCCTATAAGGAATTTAACAAATGACACATTATTTAATTTTTACCAGGAGGCTATACAGGATGAGCTGATTAATGACCTAACAAGCTCTAAAGAATTAAATGTCAGACAATTTAGTACTGTTTATGGGTTTATTCAAAGTAAAGGCAATGTTGAATACGCATCCTTATCTCCTGAGGTGGGGTTAAATATATCCAAACAACTTAATGCCAAGGTTACTATTATAGGTAGTATTGTGCCCGCCAGAGACAACTACAGATTAAACATACAGCTAATAAATACTGAAACCCAAGATGCAATAGAGTCATTCCAGGTAGAAGGTGACGACCTAATTGAAATGGAAGATTCAATTTCAGTTTTGCTTATGGATTACCTCATTACAATGGTGCTGGGAGAAGGAATTGATCATGATGTAAGAACAATGATAACCACCCAAAACTCCGAAGCATACAGGTATTATATCGAAGGAATAAAACATTCTTTCAATAATAAGTTTTTATACGCCATTAGCTCATTTGAAAAATCCATTAAGCATGATTCCACTTTTGCAGTTGCTCTGTTCGGATTGTCTGTAACAAATTATGAATTGGGGAATAAGTTCAAAGCAGATAGCATTTTTAATATTGCATACCAATATATAGATAATCTACCTGAGTATCATAGGATAACAATGGAAGGTTTTAAACTCCGCCTGGAGAAAGATCTATATGGAGGAATTAACTATTACCATCAGCTAATAGAGCTGGATCCCGAGTCCCGCGTGACCTGGAATTTTCTTGGCGATGCATATTTACGTGTTCAGAATTATGAAAAATGCATTGAAGCATATGAAAGGTACATAGAGTTAGATAATAAATGGGGTCCATGGGGTAAATTTTTCTGGCCGTACGTAGAACTTGGGCTTGCTTATCATGAATTGGGCAATCATGATAGAGAGAATGAATTATATGAAATGGCGTATAAGATTAGCTCAGATCCTGTTATAACTCAGTACCAACTGATGTGTTCTCTTTCGCAGGGTAATATATCCAGCTCGAACAAATATAAAAATCAACTAATAACAATACTCAAAGAATCAGGTGTATACACTGAGGATCTCTTGAATAGCGGACTGGGTGATCTTTATTCATATGCTGGGATTCAGGATAGTGCTGAATATTATTTGCGTTGGTCATTTGATTTGAATCCGCAAAGCTATTCAAGTAAGAGGGATCTGGCAACATTCCTAGTCACTAATGATATCAACAGTTCAGAGAGTATTGAGCTAATAAATGATTTGTATACCAATCACTCTAACTGGTTTACCAGGTATCTAAAAGGTCTGAGCCTCCATTTAAATAGCAATGAGGAAGAGGCTCTGGAACTGCTGAAAGAATCTTGGGATGAGAGACCAAAGTATGATCATGATCATTTCCTCAAGATAAAAGAAGTCGAACAAGCTCTTGCCAAACAGAATAGGGAACAGTAACCTTTCCCATAACTTCAACCCCAGTTCAACCCAATAAAAAACGAAGATGCTAAGAGTTTACCTGATGATCTAAGGGGCTGGTTCTTAGGATTGGAAGATTAAAGATTTCTAAGATTGTAAGATTGTAAGAAATTACTGACGATTTTAAACACCTCAACCCTTCAACGATTTAACAATTGGCTTCGCCGAGCTCACAGTATTCGCTTGCATTACGCAAACTCATCCTGTTCGGTTTAACAATTCAACCCCCTTTGAATTAAAGCTCGACGACTGCACGAAGTCAACCGGGGTAGGGGGATGTAAATACCTGGATTACCTCCCCCGAATCCTCGGGACTCGGTGATCCATCTGGGGGCCCTAACAGCACAAAAACCGAAGCTGCTACGCAGCTCTTCGACGTTTTTTTCCCCCTTTGGTGGGGATCTAACTTCATCCTCGCTTACGTAAGCAAGCTTCGACGCATACGACGGCGTAGAAAACAAAAAACCGATCCCGAATACTCGGGACCGGTTTAAGTTTTCGTGGGCGATACTGGATTCGAACCAGTGACCCCCTGCTTGTAAGGCAGGTGCTCTGAACCAGCTGAGCTAATCGCCCGAAAACGGAGTGCAAATATATAAGATAAATATTTTTTGTGCAAACAAAAGTTCCTTATATTATTTCAGACCAATTGTTGTTTCTTGTAAGTCGCAGATAAACAGAGAGATATAAAGTAATATCAAAGTTTATAAACAAAAATTGATAATAATTACCGGCCAGGTAAATTTTCATGTTTTAAAATCTCAGGAATTCTTTTTTTATTAACTGTGAAAAAGTTGTGATAAAAGGTGCTTATTGTATGATAAACAAATGCAACTTAAATCGTAATTTAAATGTCTTCAGAATATGAATAAATGAGCGTCTGATATTATATGTTAATTAAATTAATTAATTATTTTTAACAGACCTAAAAACGACCAGTTCCGCGTATTGGAAGAATATTGCCGGCATTGGGGCTTATTACGTTGTAATAAATTAGTAGTCAAGACTATAACGAAACAGTGAACCTAACTAGATATGAGACGAAGTACGAAATTCTTACTGGCGATTCTATTTTTATTTCTTAATTATTTCAGTTTATCGGGTCAGACGGGGCCTGCCGGGGTTGGATCTCCGGCCACAAATCCGTTGTGGCTAAGGGCTCATGATATAACAGGAGTGACCTCAGGTTCTCCTGTAAATATTTCATGGCCTGATAATTCCGGTAATAACCATTTTGCTTCTCAGGCAACACCTGCCTATAGGCCCGTCTTTATTAGCAATGCACTGAACTCATATCCGGTGGTACGCTTTGACGGTACTAATGACTTTTTCCTGAATGCTCACACATATAACGCCAGATCTGTACTTATTGTATACAGGGTCTCTTCAAGTCTGCAGTTAGTTACTGACCTTGGCCAGCTATGGGGTAGCTATGATGAAGGTGTTCATGTTGCTCTTGATGCCAGAACAATCAACAATAAGGGCTTTAGTTTCGATGGCACGACTGGTAGTGGGACCACTGCATTTTATGGTCTCGACGGTGCTATTTATACAGGTCCTGTTTCTAATTCAAATGTACAGGCGTACACAGATGACGTTTTTGAGCTAATAACTGCAGAATATTCAGCTCAGAAAGCACTTACTATTCAAACTCTTGGTTCACTATATTCCAGTCCTACAGGGATCCATGGTATCGGTGCTCACCAGTTTGGAGGCGATATTGCCGAGATAATTGTCTTCGATTATGACATAAATAACGCTGAGAGGATAATTCTTGAAAACTACATCTCTTCAAAATATGGCATAGATATTTCCGGTGCCGGAATTGATTTCTATTCAAATGAAGCTTCATATCCCAATGGACTGGCAGGTATAGGCCGCAACGGTGGAGAGGAACACAATGCAGCATACTCAGATGGTATTCTGCAATTAAGCAATCCATCCAATCTGGATAATGATGAATATCTTTTTACAGCATATAATAACCAGGGTATAAGTGCCTGGTCAGTATCTGAGTTAGCAGCTGAATCTTTCAATGTGCAGAGACTGGCAAGGGAGTGGATTCTGGAGGAAACTGGCGATATAGGTAGCTTTACTGTTACCTTTGATACCACCTTGTTCCCGGCCAGGCCGGCATCATATACCCGATTTGTCCTGCTGCAGGATGATGATGGTGATTTTACATCTGGTTGCCAGGTCTACGAAATGGAGTCACCCGGAGCTGATCAGTACTTTTTAGTCGATAATATTGATCCTGCAAACGGAAATTACCTTGCAATCGGGACAGCCATACCTACTATACAATTTGAAGATGCAGATGTAAATGAATTCGAGACAGGCAGCACAAGTGCAGATATAGTAATTAATTTCATTCCAATAAATAATATAAATGTTGATTATGCCACGGCAGATGGAACTGCACTGGCAGGATCAGATTATAACGCAATTCCACTTACTACAGGGACAATCCTTGCAGGTACTCAATCTCTGACTCTTAATTTTACCATTACGGCAGATGGTACTGTAGAATCTGACGAAGATTTTACAGTTAGTCTCTCAAACTTACCAGCCGGCTATACCCTCGGAACAGAACACCCTCTTACCTATACAATCAATGATGATGATAACCTCAGGAAACTGTCCTTCAGCCTTGCCTCATCTTCATTTGACGAGGGAGCTGGAACTGTAGCCATTCAGGTGGAAATTCCCCCGGGAACACACGATCCTACTAATCCAACATTTGTCGACTACCAGGTAATAGGAGGTACAGCAAGCGGAGGAGGAACGGATTTTACACTTGCTACTGGTACTGCTACTATTGCACCCCTGGCATTGAATACCACATTCACTGTTGATCTGACTGACGATCCTTATGATGAGCTGGATGAAACAATAGTAATAAAACTGTTTAATCCTCAAAATGGTAACCTTTCATCTACTAATCCGACTGAGCACACTCTGACAATCCTGGATAATGATGGAAATCCATTTGCGCAGTTTAGTACGGCAGCATCAGAAGGTGATGAGTCTGTAAACCCCGTATCAGTATCTGTTGAGCTATCCGCTATATCACTCCTGGATGTTACAGTAGATTATACAGTATCCGGGACAGCAACAATTGATGGTGATCACGACCTAAACAATGGATCTGTAATTATCCCGGCAGGAAATCTCAGTGCCAGTATTGTCTTTACTGTAACCGATGACCCAACAGCTGAGCCTGTAGAGACGGTTCTGATAACTATTAATAATGTTACAAATGGTGCCATAGGAGCCCAGACAACTCATACCTATGCTATACTCGATAACGATGCAGTATTTGGTTATTCAGGTCCCGGCGGAGTTGGATCTAACTTATCTAATGAATTGTGGCTAAGAGCAGATTCAATTACCAGTGTTGCCGATGGTGTAAACCTCCCGCAGTGGAATGATGTCTCGGGCAATGCAAGGAATGCTTCACAGGGTACTGCAGGCAACCAGGCAGTATTTAATGATAACGTAGTAAACGGCTTTCCCGTTGTTAGTTTTGACGGTGTAAATGATTTCTATAGAGATACTTATGCATACAGTGCACAAAGCTTTTTCGCAGTATATGAAATACAAAGTGGAGTGCAGCAATCAGGTGACCTTGGACAGCTGTGGGGTAACTACGCAGATTATATACATGTTGCACTGGATGGAAGAGATGTAGGGGTATTCAGCTTTGACGGAGGAGGCGATACCAAGGCCCGTTTTGCTATGGATGGTTCGGCTTTCAGCGCAAGCTATTTTGAAGACAGTCCGAACTCACATGCAAACGCATGGTCTTATGACCAGTTTGAACTGGTATCAGTCGAGTTCCAGTCGATAACAAGTTTGACCCAGCAAGTACTTGGATCTTTGATTAGTCCAACAATGTATTATGGTGGTAATATTGCAGAGATACTGGTTTATAATGAAGCACTTAATCAGACAAGAAGAAATATTGTAGAGTCATATCTTGGTGCTAAATATGCACTGACTGTTGCTTCAGACAAGTACGGTTCACACGCCGGATATTATTATGATGTTGCAGGTATTGGTATTGAAAGTGCTACTGATTTTCATCAGGATGCTATGTCTTCCAATATCCTGAGGATCAATAACCCTGTTGGATTTGATAATGGTGATTACCTGCTCTTCGGACATAATAACGACGACTATACTACATGGACGGCAATTGAAACACCGGCCGATTCACTAAAGCGAATTGCCAGGGAATGGTATATATCAGAGACAAACGATATATCATCTGTTGATGTATTGTTTAGTAGCTCAATGATACCGGCTCTTCCTGCCGGTGGATCATCCTATTACCTTCTTGTTGACGATGATGGCGATTTCAGTGCAGGAACAAACGCATATCTGCTGACTTTGAACGGATCGTTCTACGAGGCTGAAGGAGTAAGCCTCGATGACGGAGATTATATAAGTCTTGCAACAAATGGTGTTACTCTTGAGTTCACTCTTGTAAATTCAGCTTTTAGTGAAGCCAGCGGATTGGTTCAGGTCCGGGTAGATATGACTGCCATACTGGGAGCTGATGTAGATTTCGATTTTATAGTTAGCGGTGGAACAGCAACAGGCGGGGGAACTGATTATACTATATCAGCCTCACCGGGAACAATAAGTGCAGGCTCAACATCTACAACTATCGATATAACACTTACAGATGATCCGGATATTGAGACAGATGAGAGTATTATTATCCAGTTAAGCGCTATTTCATCAGGAGATGCATCACTTGGTACCGTGCTTGAACATACACTTACAATAGCCGATAATGATTTTGATGGATATGAAGGTCCCGGTGGTGTAGGTGATCTTAACAATAATAAGCTGTGGCTCAGAACAGATTCTCTGATAGGATTTGCAGATGATGATCCAGTATCAGCCTGGGCAGATTTCTCAGGTAATAGTAACGACTTTGCTCAGGTAGCAGGAGCAGACCAGCCCCTGTATAAAACAGCTATAATCAATGGCAAACCGGTAATCAGGTTTGATGGAACATCAGATTTTATAACTGGCCCCTCAATTATCTCTGGTAATATTGGCAGAACCATCTTTATTCTTTCGAAGATGACCTCAAGTACAGGTTCTTTTGACGGCCTGCTGATGAATCTTGATTATCCTCAGACCGGAGGGTCAGGAACGACATACTCAATTACACCTGAGGTTGCTGTTAGAGTAAATGGTAACCGGGTATTTAATGAAAATTTTGGTACAACAGATTTCAGGTTACTGACAATCCGCAACGCTGCCGGAGCAAATGTAACAGCTGTTGAAGCTTACCTTGAAGGTGTATCCTTATCACAGGCCTCAGCTTCAAGTGCAGTAATAAATACTGGGATTAATGGAACATCTCTTGGATGGTCTGACCATGTGACTGACTATTTTGATGGTGATATGGCCGAGGTCATTATCTATAATAACGAGCTTAATAATACTCAAAGAATAATAGTTGAGAACTACCTTGGAACCAAGTACGGTCTCGATTTATCATCAAGCAGCCACGACTATTACTCCTATGAGTCAACAAACTCAGAAGATCTCGCAGGGATAGGTCAGTATGCAGCAGCTGATTATCATACCGCAGCACAGAGCGCAGGGATGGTAAGGATAAGCAATGCTTCTTCTCTCGAGGCTGGTGACTATCTTCTTTTTGCTCATGATAATGGAGACTTCTCAAGCTGGGTAAATATTGAAGTGCCTGCAGATTCTATAAGAAGAATTGCCAGGGAATGGAGATTTGATGAAACAAACGATATTGGAACAGTAACACTTACAGTTGACCCGGCACTCCTGCCAGCAGCATACCCGGGATATACCTTCTGGTCAGCATGGCTCGACAGTGATGGTGACTTTACCTCCGGTTCAAGGGCCGTGCCACTGTCATTTAATGGTTCTGAATGGGAAGCAGCGAATGTGAATATCCAGGATGGTGATTATCTAACTGTAGGACTGATACAACCTTTCGTTGAATTTAATCTGAATTCTATATTTTCGACTGAAAATATCAGCCCGGTAGCTATCGAGGTAAGCCTGAATTATGCAGTAAGCCAGGATGTTACTGTAGATTATTCAGTATATGGAGGAACAGCCACAGGAGGTGGTACAGATTATACTCTCGCCCCGGGAACTCTTACTATTACTGCCGGTACCCTTTCATCCAGTTTTAATGTCATAGTTATAGATGATTCTGATATCGAGACTGATGAAACAGTATTTATCAGACTGAGTAATCCATCCGCAGGTCTGGATATAGGAGCACAGGATAGTACTGTTTTAAATATTTCTGATAATGATAACATTCGTACCATTGATTTTACTCTTGCAGCAAGCTCCGGACCAGAGTCTGATGCTACCGCTGATCTTACAGTAAGATTAAATACTATAGATGCTGTTAATCCTACTACTGTAGATTATATCGTAACAGGAGGAACAGCCACAGGCGGAGGAGTAGACTATACTCTTGCAGCAGGTACAGCAACGGTTTTACCGGGAGATATATCAACGATAATACAGATAAGTGTTGTTGATGAGCTTATTTATGAAAATAACGAAACCGTTGAAGTAAGCCTGAGTAACCCGACTAATGCCAACCTCGGTACAAACAATATCCATACCTATACAATCATTAATGATGATAGCCAGCCAGTATTAAGGTTTGAGATTTCAGCATCCAGTACATCAGAGGGAGCCGGAATAGCTAATATAAGGGCTATCCTTAGCGCAGCAACAGGCTCAGATATTTCGTTTGATTATATAGATATTGCAGGAGGAACTGCAACGTCGGGAATTGATTATTCAATAACCCCGGTAACTCTTACAATTCCTGCCGGCGATACTGCAACTTCATTTGCGGTTACATTAATTGATGACGCGGATATCGAGACAGAAGAAACAGCAGTGTTCCGCTTACAGAATCTTGTTGGAACAGGTGCTTTAATGGGAGCTCCCGCTGAGATAGAGCATACACTTACAATTACCGACAACGACTATACAGGTTTCAGAGGACCTGGTGGAGTAGGAGACTCTCAGAATAATAAATTATGGTTGAGTGCCGACAGTAATGTAGTTGTAAGTGGAACCAATGTTCTTAACTGGCTTGATCTTTCAGGAAATGCCAATCATGCCACTAACCTGGCTCCGGGTCAGGAACCTGACTTAATAAGTTCAGAAATCAATGGCAGGAACGTTATTCGTTTCGACGATAACGGAGGAACCAACGGTGATTACCTTGGTGCTAATCTGTCACTTGGGATAAGTGGCTCAGGAGCCTCAACTGTCTTTATGGTTGCAAAAAACACCACAACTTCTGACCAGGATAATACAGGTTTGTTTATAGGACAATCACCTGGTACAGGAGGTACCGTAAGGCATTATGGATTAGAGTATAACCTGGCCATCAGGTTCAATAATGGTAACAGGATATTCGACGATGGATTTACACAGGATAACTGGAGAATAGGGACAATAAGAAATTTTGCGACTGCACAGTACGGACAGTACGAAGGATTTATTGACGGAGTATACCTCGGACAGAGTGCAAGTAGCGGACCTACAAGTATACCGGCTACGGCTGACGATTTCTACTACCTTGGTGCAGGTCTTGGAACATCAACTACCTTCTCATCCGCAAGGTACTTCGAAGGCGATATGGCTGAAATGATTGCCTATAATATATATCTGAATAATGCTCAGATTAATATTGTTAATAACTACCTCAGCACAAAATATAATTTACCGATTAGCCTCGATCTTTACTCTTATGATGCTACATATGGTGAGGACCTGGCAGGAATAGGACGCGAAGCAGCTGATACTATTCATACAGCCGCTATGTCAGCCAATATACTCCTTATAAGTAATGCCCTTGGCCTCGACGATGACGAATACCTGATGTTTGGTCATAATGGTGATACCCTGGGAACATGGGTTAGCGCAGAATTACCGACAGGCTCTATCAGGAGAATGGCAAGAGAATGGAGGGTAGATGAAACAGGAGATGTAGGTAGTCTTACTGTTTCCATTGATACCATGTTCCTCCCGGCTAAACCAGCAGAGTACAGTAATTATCTCCTGATGGTTGACACTGATGGGGACTTCAGTAGCGGAGCTACTATGTACCCGATGCAACTTACCGGAGATTTCTACCAGGTATCCGGATTAAACCTTAACGATGGAGATTATATCGGGATTGCACTATCGCGCCCTGAAATTGAATATACCCTGGCAACTGATAATGGTTTTGAAGATGCATCACCGGCACTTATTGAAGTGAGCCTTAATTTCCCGGTTAGCACGGATATCTCTGTTGACTATGCTGTATCAGGTGGATCAGCATCAGGAGCTGACTATTCACTTCCCGGATCATCAGTAAACATTGTAGCAGGAAACACAAGTGCAAATATTTCATTGAATATTACAGATGATGCACTTGTCGAGACCGATGAAACAGTAATAATTGATATAAGTAATCCTTCAGCCGGTTACCTGGGTACAATTACACAGCATACTTACACGATTAATGATAATGACAACCCAAGAACAGCGGAATTCACCGCCATGCCTGCGACGGGTAGCGGAGATGAAGGTACAACACCTGTATTGATTGAAGTTGGATTAAGTGCAGTTAATCCGGATGCTGATTCGAAGATTGCCTACGAAGCAACTGGTGGCACAGCGGTTGACGGAAGTGATTTCTTCTTTGCTAATGATACCCTGGTAATACCACAGGGAAGTCTGACAGCAAACATTCCTTTAAGCATTATCGATGATGGAGTATTCGAAAATGCAGAGACTATCGAGATTGAACTTATTGGTACAGGTTCCTTAAATACTAACCTTGGAGCTAACAACTTATTTACATTTACAATTACTGATAATGATGCTGCTCCATCTATCCAGTTTAACTCGGCAAGCGGAGGAGGATCTGAGTCCTTCCAGACAGTATCTGTTGGTCTCCAGCTTTCTGCAGTATCAGCACTAAATGCATCGGTTGACTATGCTATAACTGGTTTAAGCGCTACCGGAGGTCTTGACTTTAATCTTGCAAGCGGGACTCTTACAATACCGGCCGGGCAGACTACTGACAGTGTGCTTGTCACAATTATTGATGACATTTTAGAGGAATCGGCTGAGAATCTGCTGATAACACTTAGCGGAGAAGTAAATTGTACGCTTGGGGCAAACAGTACCTTTACATATACCATTCAGGATGATGATGGCCTCGGATGGGAAGGTCCCGGTGGTGTTGCCAACTTTAACCAGAATAAAGTATGGTTAAATGCTTCAGATGCAGGTAGCCTTATAAATGGATCTTCGGTAGATATTTGGCCTGATGTTACTACCAACGGACACGATGCATCTCAAAGCCTTGCAGGACAAAGACCATTATTCCTTGAGAATATGTGGAACAGCAGGCCGGTAGTTCAGTTTAATAGCGGTCTTTCACAGTTCCTTAATATACCTGATGATGCAGATATTAATACAGGTGGGCCCTATGATAAGAAATCTATAATAGTTTCATTCAGAACAGGTGCTGATGTTAATACAAGGCAGGTATTTATGAAGAAGGTGGAGGGGTTAGAGGACTAAATATTTATATTGACGGAGGAAGATTATATCTATCGGGATGGAATGAGAACAATGATGATGGAGGATCTTACAACACCATGGCCTTATATTGATGTCGATACTGCTGATTACTGCCAATACACCTTATTATGCAATGCTTCAGTTCAATTTTGATGGAGTAGACGGTGGAGTTACAGGTTGGCTTAATGGAACTTTGATTGATACTCTTGCCAGGAGCAGGAAGACTATTTGCACATAGTGGAGATATTGGAGTTGGTGCTATGGATAATGATAGTTACTTCTATGATGGCAGTGACGGCGGCGAAGACCATTACTTCAATGGCTTTATGGGCGAACTGATAATCAGTAATATTGTTTATAACACTGCTCAGCAGACTATAGTAAATAACTACCTGGCATCTAAATATGCAATAACAATTACAGATGATTATTATGATCACCAGGCATCCTACGGCTACGAACTTATAGGTATAGGACAGGATAATCTTGCCAATTCTCATGCCATTGCCCAGGGCCAGGGAGCAATAAGGATCGATAATCCCTCCGGAATGGATAACGGCGAGTACCTGCTTGTTGGACATGACGGGGCTGATCTTACGTGGACAGCAACAGGGGTTCCTGATAACGATCCTAATATAAGGCGTACAGAGAGACTCTGGAGAGCCGACGACAGAACTAACTCAATTGGAACAGTAAGAGTAGGAGTAGACCTCTCAAGACTTGATCCAAATCCATTCTTTGGAAACTATACATACGTATTGATGACAGATGATGACGGTGACTTCACATCAGGTGCTACCCTGATTGAATTAACCGAAAATGTTTCATCAGGTCTTTATATGGCAAACAACATTAACCTGTCAAATGATAAATACTTCTGTATAGGTATTATTAAGCCCAGTATTGAATTTACCATTACAACGGATGCAGATTATGAATCTATCTCACCCGTTGATGTTGAGGTTAGACTTAACTATCGTACCTCTTCAAATGTTACGGCTGATATAGGTGTAATTGGTATTGAAGCAATTGAAAATACAGATTATACTATCGGTGTTTCTTCGGTTCTTATTCCCGCAGGTAGCCAGACTACAAGCTTCCAGCTTGATATACTCAATGATGTCGATGTTGAGACCGATGAAAGGATACAACTGGAAATTAGTAACCCTTCATCTGGTATTGACCTTGGTACCAATACAATATACACATATACAATCCAGGATGATGACAATTTCCGTAGTCTCGGGTTTACTACAACCTTAACAAGCAATGATGAATCAGTTACTAACTATAATATTGAAGTAACACTTGATGTTGCTGATCCTGTCAATCCTACAACTGTTCTCTACAGTGTAACCGGTGGAACTGCATCAGCAGTAGGAGTAGACTTTACCCTTCCTGGCGGTATGCTAACAATACCTGCTACTCAGACAACAGGAAATATCGTACTTAGCATAATTGATGACCTTGTGGATGAGGATGACGAAACAATTATCATTACTCTTTCAAATCCAACAAATGCCAACCTGGATGCTAACCAGGTATTTACATATACAATACAGGATAATGACTTCCAGCCTAACCTGTCATTCATTGCACCTTTTGCTTCAGCAGGAGCAGAAAGTTTCTCCTTATTGAGGTTGTATGTACAACTGGATAATCCTTCAGGAAATGATATTACAGTATTTTACTCATCTGCAGGAGGTACAGCTACTAATATACCGGGTGCCTACGATTATGAAATACCGGCGGGTAGCAATATTGTTATCCCTGCAGGAGCAGTTCTTGACAGTATTATAATACCGATATTTAATGATATTATTGAAGAGCCTGACGAGAATTTCCTCGTTTCTATCGATTCAGTCTGGAATGCAGTCCTTGTACCGGGAAGTACTATTCATGATTATACCATCTATGATGATGATGGCAAGGGATATATAGGTCCCGGTGGTGTAGGTGATGGAGGTAATTACCAGATGTGGGCACGTACTGATACTATGCCCGGCTATGCCAACCTGGATCCCGTTAATCCTTGGATTGATATCTCAGGGAATAATCATAACGCCATACAGATCTCAGCCGGTTCACAACCATCTTACAGGGATAATGTTACGGATAACGTAAATAACAGGCCGGTAATATTATTCGATGGAATAAATGATTTCTTTGATATTGCCAATAGCACTGATTTCAACACAGGTGGACCTTATACTACTAAAACCCTGGTTGTTTCCTTTGAAACAGGTGCAAGTAACGTTGCCCGCCAGGTTATTTACGAACAGGGAGGAACAGGTAGGGGACTGAATATTTATATTGAAGGAGGCCAGCTATATATCGGAGGCTACAATGATGCACCCGATGATGTAACTACACCATGGCAATACCTCTATGTTAATACTCCTATAAGTACAAATACAGCATATACAGCAATGCTCGAGTTTGATTCCGGTGCCGGTACTATTACAGGCTACCTGAATGGAACAGCCTTTGCTTCGGTAGCTGGTGCAGGTAACCTATTTGCACATGCCGGAGATATAGGTATTGGAGCAATGAGTAACGGCTCAAGATTCCATACAGATATTAATAACGGAGTAAGTGGCGATAATTATTACTTCACAGGTAAGGTAATGGAATTCCTGAGTTTTAATTCCCTGCTAACCAGATGTTCAGAAGAACATAATGGAGAATTATTTTGCTTCCAAATATGATTATACTCCCGCCACTGAATTGTATTCGTATGATGCAACAGCCGGAGATATATATGACTATGAGGTCTTCGGAATTGGACGTATTAATTCAAACTCACATATTATTTCACAGGGATCTGGAATCATCTTGATCGACAATCCAACATCACTTGATAACGGTGACTATATGCTTATCGGGCATGATGGTGCAGGTATTTCAACATGGACTACAAGCAACCTCCCACCTGCTTATACTGGTGTTGAACGTCTTGAAAGAACATGGAAAGTTGATAAAACAAATGAAATCGGGAATATAAGAATTGCAATAGATACCGCAGATCTGCCTGTCAGACCTGCTGGCTACGATAATTTTATTCTCTTTGTTGATGATGATGATAATCCTGCAAACGGAATAGAGAGTGCTCAGGTGCTTTCTGAAAGATTTGGCTCCTTTGTAAGGATTAATTCACAGAGCCTTGGTGACGGCTATACCTTCTTTATCGGTGTAGGCAGAAATATATCTGTTCAGGATGGTAATTGGAACGATCCTGCTACCTGGCTGCTTAATGTTCCCGCTATTGACGAAGAAGTTACAGTATCTCATAATGTTAACCTGACTGCAAACACCCAGGTTGGGGGAGTGCTTATAAGTTCAGCATCCGGTCTGATAAACCTTGGATCTAATACCCTTGGTATAACCACCACAACCATTGATACTCTTAGTGGAGGAAATATAAATGCCGGTACCGGTACGATTATATACTCGGCCAGTGCATCTCAATGTATTGAGTCTCTGGTATACTATAATCTTGTGGTAAGTGGTTCAGCCACAAAAACTCTTTGCGGAGATATCGTGGTTACAAACGACCTTACTATACTCAATACAACAACAGTTCTTGATGTAGATCCAGGAAATAACTATTCAATAACACTTAATGGAGACTGGCAGAGTAACGGAACCTTCAATGCTCATAACGGTAGCGTTCTCTTTGATGGTTCAGCTGCCCAGAATATTAACAGGAACACCGGGGATCTGGAAACATTCTATGATCTTGAAATAGGTCCCAACAGTCTTATCCTGACAGATCATAACATAGTTGTAAGGGATACACTTCTTATGAACGGTGGAAACTTCATATTAAACTCCGGAAAGACTCTTACAATAGGAGAAAGTACAGCCAATCGTGGAGCTTTAATAGCTAACAGCGGATTTGTTGTTGGTAAACTGGTTTACTGGATTGCTGGTATAGCTGACGATAACAGGGATATTATATTCCCTATCGGAACGAATACACACTACAGACCGTTTATAATTAATGCGAATAATTTTGCAACCAATGGAAGACTACAGTTGCAATTTATTCAAAGCGATCCACTCGACCTCGGACTACCATTGAATGATGGATTATTCGTAGTTGACGAAACCTTTACCGAAGGTTACTGGCAGATGTTCTTTGCCGGTGGATTGACTATCAATGCTGCTGCAGGAATGGATATCGATGTAAGGGCAAATGGCTTTGGTAGTCTGCCTCTTACTGCAAACAGCAGGTTGTTAAGCAGGTACTCAACCGGATCAGGCTGGCTGCTAAATGGAACACATCAGGCTGTGGCAACAAATGTCGTTGGCAGGAATGGAATGACCTTAATGACATACGAGTATGCTGTAGGCCATGTGGTTGAGTGTACACCGATATTTACATCGTGTCCGACAGATATAACTCAGGATAATGATGCCGGTGATTGCGGAGCCATAGTAAGCTGGACAGCTCCTGCACCCGAAGCAATATGTACTACTCTGAATGTTACGTCATCTCATAATCCCGGCGACTTCTTTACAACCGGAACGACTGAGGTTTCTTACTACCTGTGGAATGGAGCTCTTGCTGTCGATTCATGTAAGTTCTTTGTTACCGTAAATGATATTGAAAACCCGACAGCAAATTGTAAGAATATAACAGTTGTGCTTGATGCTACCGGTAATGCTTCCATTGTTGCAACGGATATAGATAACGGGTCTATTGATAATTGTGCTATTAATACATACTCAGTTGATATATCATCTTTCACCTGTGCAGATATAGGAATAGTTCCCGTTACTCTCACAGTTATTGATAACAGTGGTAATAGCAGCCAGTGTATAGCTAATGTTAATGTTACCACCAGCCTTAATATAAATTCAGCAACCGTTCAGAGCTGTAATGCAATACCTGGTATAGCAGCCGTGTTTGAAGCTGATGTGGTTGGAGGAGATGGAAATTATTCATATTTCTGGGACGGACTTAATGATGCTGTTGATCCATTTATGCAAATAACCCTTTTCCCTCCATCTATAAGTACTTCCAATACAAGTACAGAAGAAACACCCCTACTCAGCTGGTTCCTGCCCGATGGTAATTATAATATCAGGCTGGTTGTGACTGATGGAAATGGTTGTGTGGATACGCTTGTATTTAACTTCAATAAGAACGGACTTACAACAGATAACGTATCTGTAAACTATACCGACGAGTGTGAAGGATCAACCCTGACTTATACCAGGGGTTATGATGTAGATGCAACATATGACTGGTTAATAGAGAATGGTACAATACTCTCTGCCATTACTGATACTAATGAAATTGATGTAATGTGGGATCTTGGTATAGTACAGGGTGTACTTACCACAACAATAACCCAGCCTTCCGTACTTGGTGATTGTGAGTCTTCAGTTATTGATACTGTCACAATCCACTCACTTCCAATCCCTTCATTCGTGGCTCCTGTTAATCAGACCTGTCTGAATGCTACTCATACTTATACTCTCTCCTCGACATATAGTTCATATAACTGGACAATAACAGGTGGCAATCTTCTCGCTGGCGGCGGTCCATCTAATAGTTTTGCTACTGTTCAGTGGACAAGTGCAGGAGCAGGAAATGTTGATGTTAGTGTTTCAACAACATGGGGTTGTTCAAATTCTGTTGACATAGATGTAGATGTACATGAAGTAGTAGGATCAATTGATTCTCAAAATAACGAAAGTTGTCCCGGAGCTGCTGACGGCGATGTTACAGTTAGTGCAACAGGCGGACTGGGCTTACATCAGGTTTCCATCGATGGTGGATCCAACTGGTTTAACTCTCCTCATACTTTTGTCGGTCTGACTTCAAATAACTATACTGTAATTGCAAGGGATGCTCTTGGATGTACTGACAATGTTCCGGTAACCATTACTGTTGCAGATGTAATACCTCCTGCGGCAATATGTCAGGACATAACTGTTTATCTCGATGGTACAGGAAACGTTACAATATCTTCAGCTGATGTCGATAATGGTTCAAATGATGCATGCGGAATTGCAAGCATGGTAATTGACATAAGTACCTTTGACTGCTCTGATATCGGACCAAACAATGTTACACTTACAGTGACGGATAACTCCTCAAATATAGCTAGTTGCGTTGCTGTTGTAACAGTAGCTGATACTATCAGCCCTACAATGTCTGATCCTGCACCGGTTAACATTGAATGCGCTGCCAGCATTCCGGCTGCTTTTGCCAATTATGCGGCCTACGCCGGAGCGGGCAATAGTGCTTTCGATAACTGTGGAATTAATCAGGCCACATTTACACATCTTGGCGATGTGTCTGACGGAGGATCATGCCCTGAATTAATTACACGTACTTACTATATAGAAGATAATGAAGGAAATTCAACAACATGCACACAGTTTATTACTGTCAGTGATGTTACAAGTCCGACAGCTTCTAATCCCGGGCCTTTATCAGTCGAGTGTGTTGGTGATGTTCCGGCAGCTGATATAAGTGTTGTAACTGATGAGGCTGATAATTGTGCAGGACCTCTTACAGTGACATATGTCAGTGATGTTAGTGACGGTAATACCTGTCCCGAGGTAATCACACGTACCTACAGGGTAAGCGACGACTGTGGTAACTTCCTTGATGTATATCAGACAATAACAGTTCTTGATGTTACCATACCGGCTTTGACAGCACCACTGCCAATAAGTGTCGAGTGTTCTGCAGATGTGCCGGCCGCTTATGCTAATTATACACAGTGGACAGCTGCAGGAGGTTCTGCATCAGATAATTGCAGCGTTAATACCGGTAGCTTCACCTTTGTATTACAGGTAAGTGATGGAAACAGTTGTCCTGAGACTCTTACAAGAACATACCAGATAGAAGATGCCTGCGGTAATATTGGTCAGGTCACCCAGGATATAGTTGTTAATGATGTTACTCCACCGGTACTTACATCACCTGCTCCAGTTAGTGCAGAATGTAATGCAAGCATACCGGCAC
This sequence comes from uncultured Marinilabiliaceae bacterium, assembly GCA_942491535.1. GTDB lineage: Bacteria > Bacteroidota > Bacteroidia > Bacteroidales > VadinHA17 > JAUVKT01. Next base: position 184,402 of record CALOBV010000026.1, on the reverse strand, counting down.
CTTTTGTTGGTCGTCTTGCCTTTGAGCTTGGAGGAGGAACAGTTACAGATAATTGTGGTATTGATGATGCAAGCTTTACCTGGATTGGTGATTCAAGTGATGGTAATACCTGTCCTGAAGTAATAACAAGGACCTACGAGATATCTGACCTTTGTGGTAATGCAACACAGATTACTCAGACCATTACGGTAAATGATATAACAGCACCAACAGCGAGCAACCCATTACCTGTTGCAGTAGAGTGTATAGGTGATGTACCTGCCAGTGATGTAACAGTAGTTACCGACGAGGCAGATAACTGCACCGCTGCACCAACAGTAACCTTTGTAAGTGATGCAAGCGATGGTAATACCTGTCCTGAGGTAATCACACGTACCTACAGGGTAAGCGACGACTGTGGTAACTTTACCGATGTCTTCCAGACCATTACGGTAAATGATATATCGGCACCAACAGCAAGCAACCCATTACCTGTTGCAGTAGAGTGTATCGGCGATGTACCTGCCAGTGATGTAACAGTAGTTACCGACGAGGCAGATAACTGCACCGCTGCACCAACAGTAACCTTTGTAAGTGATGCAAGCGACGGTAATACCTGTCCTGAGGTAATCACACGTACCTACAGGGTAAGCGACGACTGTGGTAACTTTACCGATGTCTTCCAGACCATTACGGTAAATGATATATCGGCACCAACAGCAAGCAACCCATTACCTGTTGCAGTAGAGTGTATAGGCGATGTACCTGCCAGTGATGTAACAGTAGTTACCGACGAGGCAGATAACTGCACCGCTGCACCAACAGTAACCTTTGTAAGTGATGCAAGCGACGGTAATACCTGTCCCGAGGTAATCACACGTACCTACAGGGTAAGCGACGACTGTGGTAACTTTACCGATGTCTTCCAGACCATTACGGTAAATGATATAACAGCACCAACAGCAAGCAACCCATTACCTGTTGCAGTAGAGTGTATAGGCGATGTACCTGCCAGTGATGTAACAGTAGTTACCGACGAGGCAGATAACTGCACCGCTGCACCTACAGTAACCTTTGTAAGTGATGCAAGCGATGGTAATACCTGTCCCGAGGTAATAACACGTACCTACAGGGTAAGCGATGACTGTGGTAACTTTACTGATGTCTTCCAGACTATAACGGTAAATGATATAACAGCACCAACAGCAAGTAATCCATTACCTGTTGCAGTAGAGTGTATAGGTGACGTACCTGCCAGTGATGTAACAGTAGTTACCGACGAGGCAGATAACTGCACCGCTGCACCTACAGTAACCTTTGTAAGTGATGCAAGCGACGGTAATACCTGTCCCGAGGTAATCACACGTACCTACAGGATAAGCGATGACTGTGGTAACTTTACCGATGTCTTCCAGACTATTACGGTAAATGATATAACAGCCCCAACAGCAAGTAATCCATTACCTGTTGCAGTAGAGTGTATAGGTGACGTACCTGCCAGTGACGTAACAGTAGTTACCGACGAGGCAGATAACTGCACCGCTGCACCAACTGTAACCTTTGTAAGTGATGCAAGCGATGGTAATACCTGTCCTGAGGTAATCACACGTACCTACAGGGTAAGCGACGACTGTGGTAACTTTACCGATGTCTTCCAGACTATAACAATAAATGATGTAACTAATCCTGTTCTTACTTCACCAGGAGACCTTTCATATGAATGTATCGGTGATGTGCCGGCAGCATATGGAAGTTATGCAGCCTGGACTGCCTCAGGCGGAACGGCTACTGATAATTGTGGTTTGAATACCACGAGCTTCACCTTTGTACTACAGGTAAGTGATGGAAACAGTTGTCCTGAGACTCTTACAAGAACATACCAGATAGAAGATGCCTGCGGTAATATTGGTCAGGTCACCCAGGATATAGTTGTTAATGATGTTACTCCACCAGTACTTACATCCCCTGCTCCATTGAGTGCAGAATGTAGTTCAGGCATACCGGCACCATATGTTGGTCGCCTGGCCTTTGAGCTTGGAGGAGGAACAGTTACAGATAATTGTGGTATTGATGATGCAAGCTTTACCTGGATTGGTGATTCAAGTGATGGTAATACCTGTCCTGAAGTAATAACAAGGACCTACGAGATATCTGACCTTTGTGGTAATGCAACACAGATTACTCAGACCATTACGGTAAATGATATATCGGCACCAACAGCAAGCAACCCATTACCTGTTGCAGTAGAGTGTATAGGTGATGTACCTGCCAGTGATGTAACAGTAGTTACCGACGAGGCAGATAACTGCACCGCTGCACCAACAGTAAGCTTTGTAAGTGATGCAAGCGACGGTAATACCTGTCCTGAGGTAATCACACGTACCTACAGGGTAAGCGACGACTGTGGTAACTTTACCGATGTCTTCCAGACCATTACGGTAAATGATATAACAGCACCAACAGCAAGCAACCCATTAGCTGTTGCAGTAGAGTGTATAGGCGATGTACCTGCCAGTGATGTAACAGTAGTTACCGACGAGGCAGATAACTGCACCGCTGCACCAACAGTAACCTTTGTAAGTGATGCAAGCGACGGTAATACCTGTCCCGAGGTAATCACACGTACCTACAGGATAAGCGACGACTGTGGTAACTTTACCGATGTCTTCCAGACCATCACGGTAAATGATATATCGGCACCAACAGCGAGCAACCCATTACCTGTTGCGGTAGAGTGTATAGGCGATGTACCTGCCGGTGATGTAACAGGAGTTACCGACGAGGCAGATAACTGCACCGCTGCACCAACAGTAACTTTGTAAGTGATGCAAGCGACGGTAATACCTGTCCCGAGGTAATCACACGTACCTACAGGATAAGCGACGACTGTGGTAACTTTACCGATGTCTTCCAGACTATTACGGTAAATGATATAACAGCCCCAACAGCGAGCAACCCATTACCTGTTGCAGTAGAGTGTATAGGTGATATACCCGCTAGTGACATAACAGTAGTTACCGACGAGGCAGATAACTGCACCGCAGCACCTACAGTAAGCCTTTGTAAGTGATGTAAGTGATGGTAATACCTGTCCCGAGGTAATCACACGCACCTACAGGGTAACAGATGACTGTGGTAACTTTACCGATGTCTTCCAGACCATTACGGTAAATGATATAACAGCACCAACAGCAAGCAACCCATTACCTGTTGCAGTAGAGTGTATAGGTGATGTACCATTGGTGACGATAACAGTAGTTACCGACGAGGCAGATAACTGCACCGCAGCACCTACAGTAACCTTTGTAAGCGATGTAAGCGATGGTAATACCTGTCCAGAGGTAATCACACGTACCTACAGGGTAACCGATGACTGTGGTAACTTACCGATGTCTTCCAGACCATATCACGGTAAATGATGATAACAACACCAACAGCAAGCAACCCATTACCTGTTCATAGAGTGTATAGGTGATGTACCTGCCAGTGACGTAACAGTAGTTACCGACGAGGCAGATAACTGCACCGCTGCACCAACTGTAACCTTTGTAAGTGATGTAAGCGATGGTAATACCTGTCCTGAGGTAATCACACGTACCTACAGGGTAACTGATGACTGTGGTAATTTTACTGATGTCTTCCAGACAATAACAATAAATGATGTAACTAATCCTGTTACCTTACTTCACCAGGAGACCTTTCATATGAGTGTATCGGTAATGTGTGCCGGCAGCATATGGAAGTTATGCAGCTGGACTGCCGCAGGCGGAACGGCTGATAATTGTGCAGTTTGAATACCGGTAGCTTCACCTTTGTACTACGAGGTAAGTGATGGTAACACCTGTCCTGAGACTCTTACAAGAACATACCAGATAGACGATGACTCAGTAATATTGGTCAGGTCACCCAGGATATCAGTTGATGATGATGATGTTACTCCACCAGTACTTCGAGCACATCCACCTGCGATCAATGCAGTGAGTGCAGAATGTAACTGCAAGCATACCGGCACCTTATGTTGGTCGCCTGGCCTTTGAAATAGGAGGAGGAACAGTTACGGATAATTGTGGTATTGATGATGCAAGCTTTGCATGGATAAGTGATGTAAGTGATGGTAATACCTGTCCGGAAGTAATCACACGTACCTATGAGATATCCGATCTCTGTGGTAATGCAACACAGATTACTCAGACCATTACGGTAAATGATATAACAGCACCAACAGCGAGCAACCCATTACCTGTTCAGTAGAGTGTATAGGTGATGTACCTGCTCAGTGACATAACAGTAGTTACCGACGAGGCAGATAACTGCACCGTAGCACCGGTAGTAAGCTTTGTAAGTGATGTAAGCGATGGTAATACCTGTCCCGAGGTAATCACACGTACCTACAGGGTAAGCGACGACTGTGGTAACTTTACCGATGTCTTCCAGACCATTACGGTAAATGATATATCGGCACCAACAGCGAGCAACCCATTACCTGTTGCGGTAGAGTGTATAGGTGATGTACCTGCCAGTGATGTAACAGTAGTTACCGACGAGGCAGATAACTGCACCGCAGCACCTACAGTAAGCTTTGTAAGTGATGTAAGCGATGGTAATACCTGTCCCGAGGTAATAACACGTACCTACAGGGTAAGCGACGACTGTGGTAACTTTACCGATGTCTTCCAGACCATTACGGTAAATGATATAACAGCACCAACAGCGAGCAACCCATTACCTGTTGCAGTAGAGTGTATAGGCGATGTACCTGCCAGTGATGTAACAGTAGTTACCGACGAGGCAGATAACTGCACCGCTGCACCAACAGTAACCTTTGTAAGTGATGCAAGCGATGGTAATACCTGTCCCGAGGTAATCACACGTACCTACAGGGTAAGCGATGACTGTGGTAACTTTACTGATGTCTTCCAGACTATAACGGTAAATGATATAACAGCACCAGTTGCTGATCAGATTGCAGGTGCATTGAATGCAAATCTAGATTGCTCAGATGTCGGTGGTCTTGCTACTGCACTTACTTTGTTTCCTACATTTACGGATAATTGTACTGCAGTTGGACTATTAGTTATATCTCTTGATAGTGATGTAACAACACCAGATATCACTTGTCCGTCTGGTTACGTAAGGGTTAGAACATGGACCGCTACAGATGAATGTAGTAATACCAGTGTTCCTTATATACAAACCATTACTGTTACTGATGCTATTGCACCAACAGCAAGTAATCCATTACCTGTTGCGGTAGAGTGTATAGGTGATGTACCTGCCAGTGATATAACAGTAGTTACCGACGAGGCAGATAACTGCACCGCTGCACCAACTGTAACCTTTGTAAGTGATCTAAGCGATGGTAATACCTGTCCCGAGGTAATCACACGTACCTACAGGGTAACTGATGACTGTGGTAACTTTACCGATGTCTTCCAGACCATTACGGTAAATGATATATCGGCACCAACAGCGAGCAACCCATTACCTGTTGCAGTAGAGTGTATAGGTGATGTACCTGCCAGTGACGTAACAGTAGTTACCGACGAGGCAGATAACTGCACCGCTGCACCAACTGTAATCTTTGTAAGTGATCTAAGCGATGGTAATACCTGTCCCGAGGTAATAACACGTACCTACAGGGTAAGCGACGACTGCGGTAACTTTACCGATGTCTTCCAGACCATTACTGTAAATGATATATCAGCACCAACAGCAAGCAACCCATTACCTGTTGCAGTAGAGTGTATAGGTGATGTACCTGCCAGTGATGTAACAGTAGTTACCGACGAGGCAGATAACTGCACCGCTGCACCAACTGTAACCTTTGTAAGTGATGCAAGCGATGGTAATACCTGTCCTGAGGTAATCACACGTACCTACAGGGTAAGCGACGACTGTGGTAACTTTACCGATGTCTTCCAGACCATTACGGTAAATGATATATCGGCACCAACAGCAAGCAACCCATTACCTGTTGCAGTAGAGTGTATAGGTGATGTACCTGCCAGTGATGTAACAGTAGTTACCGACGAGGCAGATAACTGCACCGCTGCACCAACAGTAAGCTTTGTAAGTGATGCAAGCGACGGTAATACCTGTCCTGAGGTAATCACACGTACCTACAGGGTAAGCGATGACTGTGGTAACTTTACCGATGTCTTCCAGACCATTACTGTAAATGATATTACTATACCTGTAATAAATAATTGTCCGGCTGATATCTCTGTACCTGCAGGAGCAGTTTCGTGCGATGCTGTTGTAAGCTGGACAGAGCCTACTGCAACGGACAATTGTAATCTTGCCGATTTTAGCAGGAGTCATTCTCCAGGAGACACATTCCCGGTTGGAACAACTACTGTTACATATACTGCAACTGATGATTGTGGTAATATTGAAGTATGTTCATTTGATATTACAGTACTTGATACAGAGCTTCCTGTTGTTACATGTGTTGGCGACCAGGCAAAAGATACTGATCCGGGTGTATGTGGATATACAGTAGCAGGGACAGAGTTTGATGCAACGGCAACTGATAATTGTACAGTAGCAACTCTTACTAATGACTACAACGGGACTGCGACACTTGCCGGAGAGGTTCTGCCAACAGGACTCACAACGATTACGTGGACTGCAATAGATGGAAGTGGTAATCCCGGAACTTGTCAGTATGACGTAACTGTTACTGATAATGAAGATCCTGTACTGGTTACTGTAGATACTACAGTTGCTATTGGAGCCGGCGGTATAGTTACAATAGACAGTTCGTTTGTTTATGTTGCAGCTTCAAGTTCAGATAACTGCGGAATTACTTCGGTGGTGCTGGATAAGCTTACATTTGATTGTTCTGAACTCGGGGCGAACACAATTAATGTTACTGCCTTTGATGCAGCTGGTAATTCTGTAGCAGGAGCTGCTATAGTTACAGTTATTGATACTGCAACAGTTATTGCAGATGCAGGATCAGATGAAGCAATCTGTATTACCGATGCAGTTATAACTATCAGTACAGCTTCTGTCACAAATGGTACCGTACTATGGGGTAGTACCGGTGATGGTAGCTTTGATGATCCGACATCGCTCACACCAACATATACTCTCGGCGTTACCGATGCAGATAGTGTTAAGCTCTATATGGATGTTTCTGCAATAATTGGTTGTGCCACCGATGTTGACACCATGATGGTTACAATATACGATGCGCCTACAGTTGATGCAGGTCCAGATATAGACCTTTGCGGATCACCTTTGGATGTCACAATTACCGGAGCATCAGCTACAAATGGTACATTACTATGGACTACTTCCGGTGATGGTAGTTTTGATGATAACGGAATAATAAATCCAACTTATACCTTTGGTCCTTCAGATGCAGGACCGGTTACTCTCACACTGACAGTAACAGGACCTGGAACCTGTGGCTCCGTAAACGATGATCTGATTATTAACTTCGTTCCTGCACCAACGGCTTATGCTGGTGCTGATGATGTTATTTGCGGATCTGCGGTAAGCTATCCTGTAATCGATGCTACATCATCAGGAGGTAGTATATTATGGACATCAAGTGGCGATGGCACTTTTGATAATGATGCAGTGATAGACCCTGTTTATACCTTTGGTTCAGCAGATATCACAGCAGGAAGTGTAACTCTTACTCTTACTGTTACTGGAGGAGGAACATGTGGTGATGCAACTGATGATAAGATAATTACTCTGAATGAGGTGCCGGGTATGTCAGTGATAGAACATACAGATATTTCATGTAATGGTCTTGTTGATGGCATACTCAGGATTGATGGAACAGGAGGTAATTCACCATATACATTCAGTATAGATGGAAGTCCGTATGGAGCATCTGGCGATTTCACCGGATTGGCTGCAGCTTCCTATTCACTCAGTGTTATGGATGCTGTTGGATGTACATTTGATTCAGTAATAACAATAACTGAACCTGCATCATTTACAGCAGCTATTGGTACCGTTGTACATAATTCATGTTATCAGTCTAATGATGCCTCTATTACTATGGTAGTTACAGGCGGAACAACACCTTACGTATCATCCTGGACCGGACCTAACGGATTCACTTCTACAGATATTGATATATCGGGCCTTGAAGCAGGAGCATATACATTGAATATTGATGATGCCAATAGTTGTAATCCACAGGTGTTTAATATAACAATTAATGAACCACCTCAAATATTAATTACTCCTGTTTCAGAATCTGATTACAATGGCTATGGCGTTTCATGTAATGGCAGTGCTGACGGATTTATTGAAGTAGATGTGACTGGCGGAACCGGGTTATTAACAATATCATGGGCAGGTCCGAATGGATTTACTTCAACAGATGAGGATATCATTAACCTTGAGGGAGGTCTTTACAGTCTTACTGTGACTGATGGCCTTGGCTGCTCAGAAGTATACGATGTTACTCTTTCTGAACCAATGCCTCTTGTGATTGATTACAGTGTTACTGATGCCAATTGTCCTGGAGATAATGCCGGAGCAATTGAACTGACAGTGACCGGCGGAGTTTCACCATATACCTTCAATTGGGATGATGGAGACACAGGGGAGGATAGGACTGGAATTCCTGATGGAACTTATACTGTAGATGTTACCGACCTTAATGGCTGTACAGAGCAGGCAATAATAACTGTTGATCTGCTTGGAATAAATTGCATACAGGTGCCTGAGATTATAACACCAGGACATGTTGATGGAAAGAATGATGTATTAATAATTAACTACATCGATATTTATCCTAATGCAGAGATCAAGATTTTCAACCGTTGGGGTAAATTGATCTACAGTGCGAAGAATCTTAGCGAAAATCAGTGGGATGGTACCTTTAAAGGCAAACTACTTCCGGTAGATTCCTATCACTATATACTGAATCTGGGTAATGGTTCTAAACCATTAACCGGTACGATAACTATTATTAGATAAATTTGATTAAATTCGGGGCTAGATGAGAGTTTTAAGAGCATTATCTGTATCATTAATAATAATCCTGCTGGGTTCCAAAATGGAAGCCCAGCAGGTTCCTATGTATAGCCAATATGTAATGAACGGCTTTCTTATTAATCCTTCATATGCAGGAAGTGATGGTTATACTTCGATTAACCTGACAGCCAGAGAACAATGGGCAGGATTAAAGAATTCTCCAAGCACATATGCTGTTGCTTTTCAGACCAGGTTATTAAAAACCAGTTTTATTCAAAGATCTACCTCTGTTCGCAGGAAACTGGTTCGACCCACACGTGGAGGTAAAGTGGGAATAGGAGGTTATGTTTTTAATGATCAGAATGGTATTATCAGGAGGACCGGTTTTGAGGCTGCCTATGCGTATCATATTGATTTGAGAAATTATCGTCAGCTATCATTTGGTTTAGGAGCCACAGCCTATCAGTTTGCTATTGATATTGATGGAGCCGTTCTCAGTGATTATGATGATGAGTTTCTGAATAATTATGACAGGGTAGTATTTATTCCAGACTTTAATTTTGGAGTCAGTTTTACTACAAAGGATTATTATATTGGCTTTGCAGCAACACAACTATTCAGGGGAACTCTTACACTGGGTAATACGGCCGAGAATCCACGTACGGAATTAGGGCATTTCTTCCTTACAGGAGGTGTAAAAATCCCAATACAGGGTGATATATGGGTACTTGAGCCTTCAGCAATGTTTAAATCGTCTGATATGCTATTTAAATCCTTCCAGGCTGACATTACTGCCAGGGTTTATTATCAGGGAGATTACTGGGCCGGATTATCATACAGAACCCAGGATGCAATAATACTGCTTCTCGGATTTACCTACGACAGGTTCTATTTTGCTTATGCATTTGATTTTGCGCTTACAGATATAAGAAGACATAGTTTTGGCTCTCATGAGCTGTCGTTTGCTGTCAAATTTGGTGATAGTGCCAGAAGATACAGGTGGCTCAATAAGTACTAGATAAGTTTCGTTTATTGTCTTAAAACCTATGAGAAGAGTAATACTGCTAATAACAGTACTCTACATTACTGTCTGTGGCTGTACGGAAAAGAAGTATTTCACTGGCGATAATCTTGTTTTAGAGTTTTCAGTTGATACTGTATATTTTGATACAGTTTTCACTACGATAGGTACATCTACGAGGGAATTAAGAGTAATTAATAATAATAGCAGATGGATTAAGATTGATGAAATTAATCTTTCACTCAATAATTCTTTTTTCAGATTAAACATTGATGGAGTATCGGGGAATATAATTACGGATATAGAAATTGCTCCTGGCGACAGCATATTTATTTTTATTGATGCTCTAATTGATCCCAATAGCTCCAACAGCCCTGTTGCAATAAATGATTCTATTATTTTCTTGTATAATAACAATTCCCAGGATATTAATATTCTTGCCTGGGGGCAGGATATCAGGCTGATTGATGGGGAGGAAATTTTAAGTCAGACCTGGAATAATGAGAAGCCTTATGTGGTATATAACTCAATGATGGTTGATACCGGAGAAGTTCTAACTATTGGGGAGGGAACAAGAATTCTTTTTCACAGGGGCTCCACAATGTATGTTGCCGGTACACTTCTGGTTGAAGGTTCTGCTTCAAGCAGGGTTCTGTTTTCATCAGATCGCGTTGAAGAATTATACGATGATATTCCCGGTCAGTGGGAAGGCATTTACTTCCTCAATGGCAGTCAGAATAATAGAATAGAAAACGCAGATATAATAAATGCGGTAAGTGCTATACATATGGGAAATATTGGCACGGTCGACCCTGCCCCTGATCTGACTTTAATTAATTCAAAAATTCTTCATAATAGTGTAACGGGTATCTCATCACTGGGAGCATCAATTGAGGCATTTAATTGCGTTATTACACATTGTGGATTTTATTCGCTCTATCTTGTAATGGGAGGGTCATATAAATTTACACACTGTTCTGTAAACTCTTACTGGGACTATAGCATTCGTACAAGCCCGGGGATTCTTATATCTGATTTTATCGAATATAATAATACAATCTATAAAGGAGAACTTGATCAATCAGTTTTTTTAAATTCATCATTGACAGGCAGTCTTAGTAATGAGATAGGAATTTATTCATCAGATGAGAGTATTTTGAACTGTCACTTTAATAACTGTTTACTATCAATAGACGAAGAGCTATCTCACTGGACAGATTACGATCTTACAGGATCAATTATCACTTCTGATGCGGGTTATATTTCAGTATTTGGTTTTGATCTTAGACCAGATACTCTGTCGCTACTTATCGACAGAGCTGATCCGCTTATATCGATGCAGATTGAACTTGATATACGGGGGTTTGGCAGGTTCGAAGACAATGGTCCTGATATAGGAGCTTATGAAAGGCAATTGGGAGAATATTAGCTTTTTTAATTCGGGGATGATACTTATTTCTGGTATTGTAGCCTTTATTCTGTTTACATCAATTTGCATGGGGCAATCTGAGCCTGTAGATAGTGGAATAAGAATAATGTTTTATAATGTTGAGAACCTTTTCGATACACTCAATAGCGAATTGGATGACGATGAATTTTTACCGGATGGCTTAAGGAGATGGGACCCCTACAGGTATAAGCGAAAGCTAAACAATATCTCCAAGGTTATAGCATCTTCGGGTAGCTGGAAACCACCAGATATAATTGGACTCTGTGAGATTGAAAACAGCAGTGTGGTATCTGATCTGCTTAATCATACCTTGCTGAATAAGGTTGATTATAGATATATTTATGCCACTTCGGCTGACGAAAGGGGGATTGGGGTGGCTTTAATATATAATTCCTGTTTTAAGATGCTGTCAAGTGAGCTTTTATATCCGCTTTATAGCTCTGGTGATACATTGTCGACAAGATCGGTTCTGTTTTGCAGGCTTGCTGATGAAACTGACACACTTGGAATAGTAGTAACGCACTGGCCTTCAAGAAGGGGAGGAGTTAGTGCTACTGAAAAGTTACGAGAAACAGTGTCAGACCTGATTGAAGATAAGATTATTAATATTGAGTATAAGCTAAAGATTATAATTATGGGTGACTTTAATTGCGAACCGGATTCAGAACCAATACTAAATTTGCTCAATTCGGGAGGCGTTAATAAGAATGATCCTGGCTATTTTAATCCCTCTTCTGACACATCATTTAAGGAGTACGGTTCATATAAGTACCAGGGACAATGGCTTCAATATGACCAGTTTTTATTGAGGAGTAATTTACTCAATGCTAATAAAGGGTATGCATATGCAGAGAATTCATTTTCTATAATAAGGCACGATTATATGCTTTCGCCAGATAAGACTTACCGCGGAATGAAACCCTTTTCAACATATGCAGGTCCACAGTATTTAGGAGGATACAGTGATCATCTCCCAATTGTAATAGAACTTTCATCAGGCAATTAGCTACTTCTTTTTTACAAGTCCCAGTTCAGAGGCTTTTTTGTACATTAAATCTCTGGCAGCTTCTGCTTCATTAGGTATATCTCCCTCAAGGATTGCTTCCTTTATAAAATCCTTAATTATTCCAATTTCTTTACCCGGACCTATTCCAAACACTTCCTTTATTTCATTACCACTTACAGGAGGCTGGAAATTACGAATATGATCCCTTTCTTCAATTTCCTTTAGTTTACGGCGAACCAGTGCGAAATTCTGGAGATGTAGTTTGATCTTCTTTTCATTTTTTGATGTAATATCAGCTTCACACAGTAGCATCAGGTCGTCTATATCGTTACCGGCTTCGAAAAGCAGTCTCCTTACAGCAGAGTCGGTAACTTCTTCCTGTGATAATATAATTGGTCTTAGATGAAGATGTACCAGCTTTTGAACGAACCTCATTTTTTCATTGAGAGGAAGACGCATCCTTTTGAAAATACCCGGCACCATTTTCGCCCCCATGAATTCATGTCCATGAAAGGACCATCCAATATTCTCAGAGTATTTCTTTGTGAGGGGTTTCGCAATATCGTGTAATAGGGCAGCCCACCTTAAGTAGAGGCTGTCTGACATCTGACTTAAATTATCAACTACCTGGATCGTATGATAGAAGTTATCTTTATGGCCCATGTTATTTATTACATCCACCCCTTTCATATTTTCAAGTTCAGGCAGGAAGTGGCTTAATAATTTACTGTCTGATAATAGTTTCAGTCCAACAGATGGTTTCTCGGATAATAAAATTTTATTTAACTCTTCTGTTATTCTTTCCGGCGATACTATATCAATCCTGCCTGCATTCCTTTCTATTGCATCAAAGGTATCACTGTCAATTGTGAATTTCAGCTGACATGCAAAGCGAATTGCTCTCATCATACGGAGCGGGTCGTCAGAGAATGTTTTATCAGGATTCAGGGGGGTTACTATTTTTTTGTTTTTCAGATCATTAACACCATTGAAGGGGTCTATGAAATCACCATAGCTATCTTTGTTAAGGCTAATCGCCATGGCATTTATTGTGAAATCTCTTCTTTTCTGATCGTCTTCAAGTGTGCCGGAACTGATATCCGGGTTTCTTGAAGATTTCCTGTAAGACTCTTTTCTGGCTCCTACGAATTCTATATCTATACCTTTATACTTAAACATAGCTGTGCCAAAATTCTTATAAACGGAAACCTTAATTTTAGAACTGATTTTTTCTGCTACTTGCTTCGCTATGTTTATACCATCACCAATTACTACTATATCGATATCCTTATTTGCACTATTTCGTTGAAGTATGCAATCACGAACAAAGCCACCAACTACAAAGGCCTCAATATTCATTAAGTCTGCAACATCGGAAATTGTGTCAAAAATCGGATTATATAGACACTTCTTCATATATAGATATGACTATTTGTACTAAAATCATGACAAAATTACAATTATTGTTAGAATATTCCATCATAATGCTTAGTTTGAGTATCGGTATGGTATTTGCGATAGTACGAATAAAAACAATATAATTATGGTAGAATTTTTAACAAAAGAGACCTTTATTGAAAAAGTATTTGATTACGAGAATAATAAGGAGTGGAAATATGAAGGCGATAAGCCTGCCCTTATTGATTTTTATGCAGACTGGTGTGGACCCTGCAAGATGGTAGCCCCAATTCTGGAAGAACTTGCAGAGGAATATAGTGATAAGCTGAATATTTATAAGATAGATACAGAAGCACAACAGGAGCTTGCAGGTGTATTTGGAATAAAGAGTATACCTTCTTTGTTATTTGTTCCCAAAGATGGGCAACCACAGATGGCTATGGGGGCTTTACCAAAGGATACTTTCGAGAAAGCTATTAAGGATGTACTGGGAGTTGAAAAATAGAGAATATTAAAAAAAAGTTAAAGTTCTCTATTTTCTTCGCTCTTTTTGTAACAATTTATACCTTTATTACGTAAATAAGCTAGAAGGATTAAGAAATTAGTTTGTTTTCTAGGATTTAGGTTTAGGGACATTAGGGAAAATCAGGGCACGTTCAGGTCCTGATTTTTTTTATTCCAGGTCCTCTACTATCCTGTTAAGTTCTTCTTCAGTCTTCTTGAGTTTCTTATTACAGATATCCAGTAAAACTGCTGCCCTCTTAACCTTTAATGTAAGCTTATCAACATCCATCTCCCCGGATTCGATCTCCTTAAGTATTGATTCAAGCTCTTCAAGTGCCTTATTAAATGTCGGTTTAATTTCTGCCATTTTCTTTCTTTATATGTAAGTAGAAGCTAGTGCCTTTATTTATCTTGCTCTCAAAACTAATTTGACTATTATTCAGTTCGGCAAGGTGTTTTGACATTAATAAGCCAAGGCCGAGTTTCTTAAAATCACTATTATCTTTTTTATTATCTACCCTTTTAATATCAAAAAGACTTTGCTGAAGATCGGGATTAATTCCTTTGCCAAAATCTGTAACTGAAATAATGCCTCCGTTATTGGCACTTATCCCGCGAATAATAATTTCAGATTTCTTCGGCGAGTTATCTATACTGTTTTCGATGAATATCTTTATTATGCTTTTAAGAGCTTTCCTGTCGAATACAATATCTAGCTCCGGATCAGTATCAAAAGTAATTTTTATATTTTGCCTTACAGCCATTTTCAGAATTTCCGGCAGAAGTTCATGCAAATAATCGTTTACATTAATTAACTCTCGGTTTACTTCATACTTTCCTCTTTGGATCTTTGACCAAACTAATATTCTTTTAAGGCTTTTTTCAATTGATATTGCAAGAGTGTAAATATTCTGAAGGTCTGCCAGGAATTTTCCTTTATTAAATGAGACCTTGGCATTTTCAGAGAGAGCATTTAAGCGGGTTGTAAGATCGGTAAAGGGAATAAGTAGTTTATCAGTCAGAATATTAAAGAATACACTCTTGTTATCGCGAAAATGAAGGATATTTTCCTTGTATGCAATACTTTTTATATTTGCATCATTTAGTTCAATATTCCTTTTGCTTAGGGCAAACTGATCATTTCTAAGCCTGAAAAAATTTATTAGCAGGATAGTTATTATTGCCATAAGAGAAAACAGGATAAGGAACATAACATATTTAACAAGTCTTTCTGTCTGGATTCTTTTAAGCACCAGGTTGTTTAGTTCTTCTGTTCTATTGATTTCTTCATCGGTAGATATAAAATCAAGCCTTGCCTTATACTCGCTTATTGTACTTCTTATTCTTTCATCTTCAAGGGCCTTTTTACTATTCCTGGCTGCAATAGAGAATTCAAGCGATTTTTTTGTTTCACCTTCTTCATATAGCCTTACAGATAATTCCCTTAAAGTTTCTATAGGCTTATAAGTATCATTTATACTTGCAATTTTATCACCAACTTCAGCAAATAATCTGGCAGATTCCGGGTAGTTGCCTGTTTTCAGATAGTATTGACCAAGCATAAAAGCTATCATATACTTCTCTGTTATAATGCCTGAAGTATCAATCATTTGCATTTTCTTCATCTCGTCAATCCAATTCAACGATTTCTCAGGGTCAATAGAGAGATAACTATCTGCCAGGAGGGAATAGCAATTGAATTTCCGCATATAGACTGTATCTTCCGGAAAGTATTCAAGAGCTCGTGTCAGCCATGATATACCTTTATCATAATTGCCAAACTTTTTGGATACTTCTCCCAGAGTTGTAAGCCCATCTCCAATCCGTCTGTTATTATTAGTCTTATACCTTGCGTCTAGTGATTGCTTGAAGTAATCAATGGCCTTGATCGTATCAAGTCTGTCCATATAAATGATACCCAGGTTATGAGTTTCTGTCGCTTTTCCGTTGTTGTCGGTCAGCTCTTCATATATTTTAAGCGCAGTCCTGTATTGAGATTCTGCCTGATTATCCAGACCAGACTGCTGGTATAGATTTCCTATTATATTATGGTTGACTGCCAGCAGGGAGTCGTTTTCAATATCTTTTATTATTTCTTCGCTTTCTTCTGCGAAGTATAAGCCTTTATCAAGTGAAGTTCGTCTGAATAATTCGGCAGCTTCCTGGAGTTTCAGAACTTTATCGATCCCATCGAGTGTGTCTACACAGGTATTTAATGAATCAAATAAGGCAGTTTGAGCCCTTGATTCTTGTATCGTTGAGGTAATAATAACTGATACCAGAAAGGTTATATACAGAGAAGTATGCTTACTCATTCCATGCTTCAATTTTTATTATTGCTTCAGTGCCCTGTCCGATCATACTTTTTAGTTCAAGAGAGCCATTGAATGATTCGAGGAGTTCAATACTAATTGCCAGGCCTATACCGCTTCCTTTTTCATTTGCTGTTCCTAATCTGGATACCGACTTTTCTTTATCAAGCAATTGTTTGAGTACTTTTTCGGGGATACCTGAGCCATAGTCCTTAATTGATATAACAATTTCTTTCCCTCTTTCTGTGCAATCTATTTCAATCCTGCTATCAGGGTTACTGAATTTTACGGAATTACTTATCACATTGCGGACTGCTGATTCTATTACATCAGGATTGGTAAATCCAATACAATTATTTCCTGTGTTTAATATTTCAAAGTGTATATTTTTTTTCCTGGCAGTTGATTCAAATAATTTCAGAACATTATTAATAACATCACCAATTAAGACCCTGGAAGGTAGAAGCTTTTCGGGATCATCCTGTGATATTGAAAGGCTTTTTAGATTTGTAAGGAGCTGATTCAGATGGAAACTTGTTTCAGACAGCAATTCAGAATACTCTATAAAGTCTTCTTCTGTTAATACCTCGTGGTCGGTACTCATTAATTGCGAAAATCCAATTATAGCCTGGAAGGGGTTAATAAGGTCGTGGGCAAAAACAGATATAAAAGTGTCGAGTAAATGGTTTCCTTTTACAAGTTCTTCATTATCGGTCTTTAATTGTTTATTTATCTGCTCCAGTTTTTTATTTTGATCAGATAGCTCCATTTTAAAACTGCTTCGCAATTTTCTGATCCTTACCAGTACCGGTATCAAAACAATCATAGCTATCATAATGAGAAGAAGACTTATAAGCAGGATACTCTGTGCTCTGGCCTGTTTATTGTTCTCTGTGAGCTGCAAGCGTGCCATATCACGGTTTGAAATATCCCGGTTAAAAGAGTACTCAACCATTAAGGGTGTTATTAAATCTTCTCTTGCCAGGGCTGCATTTGAGTATACAATACGGTTAGCAACCCTGTCGAGTTCAATTGCCAGATCCATTTCGCCGAGATTAACTGCTGCGATAGCCATATGATTAATAGGCTCGTACATATCACGCATAAATGTTGTATCCACGGGTGGATAAATATTCCGGCCCAGCTCGATTACTTCCCGGTATTCTCCCTTTTCGAAATGATACCTGAGGGCCTGGCTATAAAATGCAATTTTATCGAAATAAGTGGAATTATTATCGATAGCTGCTTCTCCTTTTTGTATCCATTCATCTGCTTCATCCGTCATTCCCATTTTATTATAGCAGGCTATAAGCACACCATATATAGACAATTTTGAAAAGAAGATTTCATTGGGCTTGTACATTTCAAGCAAATCATTAGCTATCATTATTCCGGCCGTACAATTATTTAGTTGCGACTCTGCTTCAGCCAGGTTCAGCAGGTATATTGATCTGCTGTTTATGTCATTCTCAGGAGTTGATTCTATAGCTTTCAAAAGGTACTTGCGGCTCGACTCATAATCCTCAATATGGTTAAAGATGATGGCGATATTGTTCATAATTGTATTAATCCCACCTCTGTAGTCTGACATATTGTAATGGTCGAGAGCTTTCAGGTAATACTGAAGTGCCATACTACTATTGTTCTTATAATACTCAATCACTCCTTTCTGGTTTTCTATATCCCCACATAGGATTGGATCCTGAAAGGTGTTCAGCATAGTCTGAATATCAATACAGGCTTCCATCCCGTTAAAATTGCCCTCATAAATAAAGTCGCGAGCCTCATTCCTGTATTTATCAGAAAGTTTATTTATAAGTGCTTCGTAGGGTGGATATTTCAAGCTATAGGGGAAAAATGCTTCCTGCCCGGCAAGAGTAGCCGTAGCTAAAACTAATATTAGTAATAGTAATAGTTTGTAATACTTACTCATATTCCCCTTAAAATTCAGTACAATTTGTGCAATTATTCCTTAATATCAAAGACTTCGGAATCAATTTTACCATTATGCAAGATTGTAGTTATCTTATCACCCTTATTAATATTAGCAGATTTTTTTAGTGATTTACCCTTTAGTAAAGTAATAGAGTAGCCTCTTTTTAATACCTTCTCAGGGCTGAGGTGTTCGATGGTTTTACTAATATTATGCAAGCTGGTATCAATTTTTGTAACAAATTTTCGAGGCTCGCTTATCAACTCAGCCTTTATTCTATTCAATTGAGAATATTTCTCTCTCAAAAATAAAGTTGTTCCTGACCTGATTAGCTCTTTAAGATGAGTTAGAGTAATTCTCCTGGTAGAAAGGCTCAATTTGCTTGCTGAAATAAGCTTACTTCGGATACTGTCAACATAGTTTAGTGATCTGTCGAGTTCAGCTCTTGAAGATCTGATAATATTCCTGCTTAGTGAATCAATATATCTATCAGTTTCTGCAGTTTGTTCAATAAGAAGATCAGCTACGGCAGTTGGGGTTTTGCATGATGTATGGGCTACCATATCTGTAACTGAGATATCCTTATCATGACCTATGCCACTAATTACAGGGATTGGGAATTGAGTGATAAAATAAGCAATTTCATAGTTATCGAACCAGCTTAGGTCAGATTGAGAACCACCTCCTCTTACAATTGATACAAGGTCGAAATCTGAGATCGATTCGCTTATAAGGGATAGGGCATTAATTACAGACTTTTCCGTTTCACTACCCTGCATAACAGCTTTAAACAGGTCAATCGTGTATTTATACCTGTATGGGTTATTTAGCAACTGGTTCTTAAAATCCTCAAATCCTGCTGCTTCACCTGAGCTTATTACAGCTATTCTTTCGGGGTGAAGAGGAAGTAATAGATCCTTATTCATGTCAATCACTCCTTCAGATCGCAGCCTTTTAATAATCTCATTTCTTTTAATAGCCAGGTCGCCCATTGTAAACCCCGGATCAATATCATCTATAACCAGGCTTATGCCGTATACGGCGTGATACTCTATTTTACCTTTTAGGAGAACAGCAATTCCTTCACTCAGATCGATCCCTGCCGTTGTTTTAAAGTAGGGTAGTAAGAATCTTGCTTTTCGATTCCAGATTACCGCTCTCATCCTGGCACATATCAGACTATTCTTCTCTTCTTTTTCAACAAGTTCAAGATAACAATGGCCACTGTAATTGATTTTTAATTCTGAGATCTCAGCACTAACCCAGAAATACCCCCCAATTTCAGTCGATATTGTACCACTGATAAGCTCCTGAAGTTCCTTCAGGGAAATTTTATGGTTTTCCATAATAAGGAAGTATTAGGTTTACCAGACTATCCCTTTTTTTTCAGGATCTTCAATCTTTCCGCCATTTTTTTCAAGCATATCGAGATACCTTGTTTCTTCTTCGATTAACTCTTTATCGTTGTCAGCCACTCCATTGCGGTAGATAATGGTTCTTTTGAATGTGCCGTCATCGTTATAGAATTTCCACTCTCCGTTGCGTATATCATTAATATATGTACCAGTTATCTCCCTATTGCCATTTGTATGGAATGTTTCAAATTTACCATTTACCCTGTTATTCGTGTAATTGGATTTTATGCATACCTGACCATCGGTAAAATACTGTACCCATCCTCCATCCTTAAAGTCATTAACATAGAAGAGTTCTTCGGCAATATTACCATTTAGATGGTACTTAACACTCTTTCCTTCCTTAAGGTTGTTGATGTAATTTTCCCTGCAGATTATACAGTCTTTTTCTTTTGCAGAATAGAATATCCATTCACCTTCTTTCTTTTGATGTATATATACCCCCTTTGCTGCAGGGTATTCATTTGGATGGTAGAATATTGCATCTATGCTATCACTGTTTTCATGATAGTTAAGTACAGATATAATTTTACCGCTTATATAGTATCTTTTAAACTCTCCAACAGGTTTATTATTCTTAAATATTCCTTCATAGAGGGTATTGCCATTCTCAAATTTCTTTATCCATTTACCCTGTTTGAGGCCTTTAGCATCAGTGAAATTAATTTTTTCCTGACCTGATACAATGTTAGTAGAAGCAAGGATAATTATTAAAAGTACATATACTCTGGTCCATTTCATATCCTGATAATTTATATGTAAAAGTATAAAAAAAATCCCGCTGTATTAGCGGGATTGAAATATATTGAATATGGCTATTAGGTTTACTTTACTTCCTCGAAGTCTACATCAGTAACCTCATCATCGCCATTTCCCTGCTGTTTAGAGCCTGGCTGACCGGCTCCGGTTGGATCGGCCTGCGGTCCACCCTGTTCCTGTTGAGACTTGTAGATCTCTTCAGAGGCAGCCTTCCAGTGGGTATTCATATCTTCCATTGCCTTGTCAATTGCTTCCAGATTCTGACTCTTATGTGCTTCTTTCAGATCAGCCAGGGCTTTCTCAATAGGCTCCTTTTTATCGGCAGGCAGTTTTTCTCCAAACTCTTTTAACTGCTTTTCAGTCTGAAATATCATGCTGTCAGCAGCATTGATCTTATCGACAGTATCTTTAGCTTTTTTATCAGATTCTTCGTTCATTTTGGCCTCATCTTTCATTTTCTTTATTTCATCATCGCTCAGCCCTGATGAAGCTTCTATCCTGATACGTTGTTCTTTACCGGTTCCTTTATCTTTAGCAGAAACATTCAGAATACCATTTGCGTCAATATCAAAAGTAACTTCAACCTGTGGAATACCTCTGGGTGATGGTGGAATACCATCCAGGTGGAACCTTCCGATAGTCTTGTTGCCTGATGCCATTGGCCTCTCTCCCTGAATAACATGAATCTCAACAGAAGGCTGGTTATCTGCAGCTGTTGTGAATGTTTCAGTCTTCTTTGTAGGAATAGTTGTGTTAGATTCAATCAATTTTGTCATAACACCTCCCATGGTCTCTATTCCGAGTGAAAGAGGAGTTACATCGAGTAGGAGTACATCTTTTACTTCACCAGTCAGAACACCACCCTGGATTGCTGCACCAACTGCGACAACCTCATCAGGGTTAACTCCCTTCGATGGTTTTCTTCCAAAGAATTTTTCAACCACATCCTGGATAGCGGGAATTCTTGTTGATCCACCAACCAGAAGCACCTCATTAATATCTGAAGAACTCAGTCCTGCGTCTTTAAGAGCTGTTTTACATGGAGCAATAACTGCCTGAATCAGCTTGTCAGAAAGTTTCTCAAACTGAGCCCTTGAAAGAGTCTTTACAAGGTGTTTTGGAATCCCGTCAACGGGCATTATATAAGGCAGGTTTATCTCTGTGCTTGTTGAACTTGATAGTTCTATTTTTGCTTTTTCAGCAGCTTCTTTAAGTCTCTGGAGAGCCATTGGATCCTTTTTTAGATCGACTCCTTCGTCTTTCTTGAACTCTTCCGACAGCCAGTCAATAATTGCCTGGTCGAAATCATCACCTCCAAGGTGAGTGTCCCCATTAGTCGATTTTACTTCAAACACACCATCCCCGAGTTCAAGAATTGAAATATCAAAAGTTCCGCCACCAAGGTCAAAAACAGCAACCTTAAGGTCCTCTGTTTTTTTGTCAAGGCCATAAGCAAGCGCCGCTGCGGTAGGTTCATTTATTATTCTTTTAACTTCAAGCCCTGCAATTTCTCCTGCTTCTTTTGTAGCCTGACGCTGAGAGTCGTTAAAATAGGCCGGAACTGTAACGACAGCCTCGGTAACTTCCTGTCCGAGATAATCTTCAGCTGTCTTCTTCATTTTTTGAAGTATAATTGCTGAAATTTCCTGAGGGGAGTACATACGTTCATCAATCTTCACTCTCGGGGTATTATTATCTCCTTTAACTACAGTGTAAGGAACCCTTGAAATTTCTTTTGATACATTATTAAATGGCTCACCCATAAATCTTTTTATGGAGAATATTGTTTTCTGAGGATTTGTGATAGCCTGTCTTTTGGCCGGGTCTCCCACTTTTCTTTCACCATTTTCGATAAATGCAACAATCGAAGGAGTTGTTCTTTTACCCTCGCTATTAGGTATAACAACAGGTTCATTTCCCTCCATTACCGAAACGCATGAATTTGTTGTTCCTAAATCAATACCAATTATCTTTCCCATTTTATTTTTTATTATGTAAGTTTTTCTGTTTTGCTATAAGTCAGCAATCACTGTGCCACTGTATATATTTATGATATTTATGCAAATTTGACACTCTTACAATTGCCATATCATTGGACAGATGCCCTAAAATGACAAAAAGGCAGAGCAGAGTGTCAGTGTTCATCGGGATATAATTTAAAAACTATTCGTAGCTTTGTAGTCTGAAAATCAAAACTGAAGAATAATGTCAATTCATAAATCAGTACGTAGGGTTACTACCCATGTCTTAAATGAAATGAAGCTGAAGGGTGAAAAAATAGCCATGCTGACGTCATACGATTATTCAATTGCAAAAATAGTAGATGAGTCGGGAGTGGATGTGATACTGGTTGGCGACTCGGCCTCAAATGTAATGGCAGGTCATGAGACTACAGTCCCCATTACTCTTGATAATATGATTTATCATGCCCAGTCTGTTGTAAGAGCAGCCAGCAGGGCTTTAATAATAGTTGATCTTCCTTTTGGAACCTACCAGGGTAATTCAAAAAAAGCTCTGGCATCTGCTGTTAGGATTATGAAGGAAACAGGTGCACACGGGGTGAAGCTGGAAGGTGGAAGAGAAGTTAAGGATTCGGTAGACAGGATTCTTTCGGCCGGAATTCCGGTTATGGGTCATCTCGGACTTACGCCGCAGGCAATTCATAAGTTTGGCACTTATGTGGTGAGGGCAAAGGAGGAAGAAGAGGCGCGTATATTGCTGGAAGATGCAAAATTACTTGAGAGCTCCGGAGTTTTCGGGATTGTTCTTGAGAAGATACCTGCAAAGCTGGCTGCAAAAGTTACAGCCGAGATAAATATTCCCACAATAGGGATAGGTGCAGGAAGTGAAGTAGACGGACAGGTACTGGTCTTACATGATATGCTTGGAATTACCCAGGAATTTTCTCCTAGATTTCTGAGGCGCTATCATAATCTCTACCAGGAGATAGGGGGTGCCGTGAGAGCATATATAGAGGATGTCAGGTCTTGTGACTTCCCCAACGAAAAGGAACAATATTAAGCAAATGAATATACTTTACGAAGACAACCACCTTATTGCAGTATATAAGGATAATTTTGATTTGGTTCAAGGTGACTCAACAGGTGATATAACTCTTGCTGATAAGGTAAAGGAGTATATTAAGCTTACTTATAAAAAACCGGGTGATGTATATCTTGGTATTACCCATAGAATAGACAGACCTGTAAGCGGAGTAGTTCTTTTTACAAGAACATCCAAGGCACTCTCAAGAATGAATGCCATGTTCCAGGAGGGGCAGGTAGATAAGACCTACCTGGCAATTGTGAAGGAAAGGCCACCCGAGGATGAGGCCGAGATATATCATTATTTAAAAAAGAACGAAAAGCAAAATAAGTCATATGCTTACGACACCGAGGTAAAGGGCTCAAAAAAAGCAACACTGAAATACAGGATAATTTCCAGAACCGATCGATATTATTTGCTTGAGGTAGATCTGCTGACAGGTAGGCATCACCAGATAAGAAGCCAGCTTGCCAAGATCGGCTGTCCTATTCGTGGTGACCTGAAATATGGGTATGGCAGGTCCAATAAGGACGGAGGGATATCATTACATGCTTATAAAATAAGCTTTGTTCATCCTGTTAAGCAAGAAAAGATTACAATAATCGCTCCTCTTCCCGAAAAGGATCTCTGGCAACTTTATAAGGACCTGGTCTGAGGATAAAAAAATGGTGCAATCTGATTTAAACTGCACCATTCTTGAACTGAAAATATCAGAGGTCAGGATGTTATCTATCTATTTTTCCTTTTTAATCTTTTTTCCCCTTTATCTCTTTTTCCTTGCCTTCTTCTTTTACATTCATTTTTAATCCCTCAGAATCAACCTTAACTTTTCCATCTTTTATTGTAATAACGGCATCTCCATCTATGATGAGATCTTCGACTTCATTATTCGAGTGAATAACAATATGTACCTGTCCGTCCTTAAGGGGAGCTGATTGTTCAACCCATTCAATTTCCTTGTTCTCGCCTTCTGATTCTTCACCTATGCTTATAATCGAATAACTATCCTTACCTCCCTTTTTCATTACATATACACTACCTTCTTCGCCGATAGCTTTTTTATCTCCCTTTGAATAGACCGAAAAAGTTTTCTTATCATCACACCTGTGATTGTTGTATCAAGAATTGTTTTCTCTCCCGATTCATCCACAGTAACGATCCTGATTTTTTTCTCTATCTTCTTCTCTACTTCCTTTTCTTTCTCTTCCTGGGCATTAAGGGCCGCAGGGCTAAGGATTAACAGAGCCGTGATAGCAGTTAATATCAATGTCCGATTTCTTTTCATGGTATTGTATTTAGTTTATATAACAAATGTATTATAAGCCTGATAACAGGAGGTTAAGGTATGGTTAAAAGTAGTTAAGGAAAAGTTAAAATAAGGGTAACTATTCAATATATGCCTATTTTTGTTATATGAAGCGTTGGAAGTTTGTCGGCTTGATATCTCTGATGGTGGTGTCATTACTAGGGATAATATGGGTTCAGCTGGTCTGGATTAATAATGCTCTTGCCGTAAGAAACGATCTATTTAACAGATCTGTTTACCAGAGCCTCCATACTACGGCCAGGAAAATTGAGTCTGCAAGGAATATAGAATTCTTTGAGAAGATGATGCTAGCCGACTCTATGCTCCAGATGCAGGCCTCGGAAATAATGATAAATCCTTTCTCTCCGGCTTATGGAGGTATTCCTGAGGATATAATAGTAAGGGAATCCGGCCAGTTTATTGAAACCAGAGAGTCTTTTTCAGTCAGTATTTCAGAAGAGGGTGATCGTTTGATTTTTTCAGGCGATACTGTAAGATATACTTCCCGTCGAAATATTCCGGGGGTGATTGAACATCAACGATCAGACAGAAGAGGTAACATGCTTATACAGGAAGATAAATTCCAGGCCTGGGTGCAAAAGAAATCAGAGGAGTTAAGAAATATGGGCGACCAGATGATTAAAGAGATTTATAACTGGGAGCTTAGCACAGGTGCAGATACAGAAGTAATATATTCAACCTTGAAAAACGAACTGGCAAATTCAGGGGTTTTTACACCCTTCGAATTTGCTGTAATTGAAGATGATAAGGTTGTTAGTAGCCGGTCTTCTAAATTTTCTGATTCAGATTTTGTGACCAGCAACTATTCTGTAGGTCTTTTCCCGAACAGGTTAATAGATACCAATACACGGCTATCATTGAAGTTTCCTGAGCGAAAAAATTACATATTAGGTTCAATGGCTCTTATCCTGGGCGCCTCATCAGTTTTTTCCATAATTATTATGGTCACCTTCGCTTTAAGTATATTTTTCATAATTCGCCAGAAAAAGATTTCAGAAATGAAATCTGACTTCATCAATAATATGACACACGAGTTTAAAACTCCTATTGCTACGATATCGCTGGCTGCAGATACTATTGCCAATCCAAAAGTTATTGGTGATGAATCTAAGGTTAAGCATTTTATCGGAATGATTAAGAAGGAGAATGTTCGAATGAATAAACAGGTCGAAAAAATTCTTCAGATTTCTACTCTTGATAAAAGTGAAATGGAATTCGTTTTTGAAGAGGTAGATATTAACTCAATAGTCCGGAGATCGATAGAAACAATAGAGATACAGGTAAATGAACGGGGGGGGAATATTTTTTTCCTGCCTGAAGCAGAAGATATGCTTATTACCGGTGATGTTGAACATCTTACAAACCTTGTACATAACCTGCTTGATAATGCAAATAAATATTCCCCTCAGTATCCAGATATTACTATCAGAACAGAAGTATGCGATTCTGGTATTAAATTGACGGTAGAGGACAAGGGTATGGGTATGAGCAAAAGTGTACAGGCTAAGATATTTGACAAATTCTACCGGCAGGCAGGAGGTAATGTACACAATGTAAAAGGCTTTGGACTGGGGTTAAGCTATGTAAAGGCTATTGTTGAAGCACATAATGGAACTATATTAGTCGACAGCGAACAGGGAAAAGGTTCAAGATTTGAAGTATATTTACCCGGGTAGATATAAAATAAATGAGCGAAAAGAAAAAAATATTTCTGGTTGAGGATGACCTCAGTTTTGGATCGGTACTAAAATCTTACCTGGAGATCAACGATTTTAATGTTAGCTGGGTTGATGATGGTAAGTTTGCTATGGATAGGTTCAGGAAGGAGCAGTATGATCTATGCATTCTGGATGTAATGCTCCCCAATATTGATGGATTTACAATTGCCGAGTATATACGGGAAATAAATACTGATATTCCATTGATTTTTCTTACCGCCAAGAAACTTAAAACAGATGTTCTTACCGGATATGGCATTGGGGCAGACGACTATATTACCAAGCCTTTCGATACAGATATATTATTGGCTAAGATTAAGGCAATTATCGGAAGGAATAAAGACGGTAAGCTTAAGGGAGATATTCTTCAGGTTGGCAGGTTTACTTTTAACCGTAAACTCAGAACACTCAGTGATGAAAAAGATGAAAGGAAACTTTCACCAAAAGAGTCACAGCTACTTGATCTGCTTGCTCAAACTCCGAACTCACTTTTAAGCAGGGAAACAGCTCTAAAAACTATCTGGGGCTCAGACGATTATTTTACAGCACGTAGTATGGACGTATATATTACAAAGCTTAGAAAATACCTGGCACCAGATCCTTCGATTCAGATTAAAAATATACATGGAGCAGGTTTTCAAATGCTTGTCAGTCAGGATGATTAGCCTTTTAATTTGTCACTGCTGAATCTTAAAGGCAGTAATCCTGATATTCCGTTTATAATCTCAATCTTATCCCTGCCGTAAAGTATAATCCTTACAGTCTGTTTTGTTCTGTCTTCTTCTTCAGCAATAATTTGCCTGCAATTGCCACAGGGTGATACAGGATATGGGGTAAATATACTTCCTGCCTTAGCTGAAATTGCCAGTGTAACTATTGGATCGTTGGGATAATTAGCTCCTGCGTATGATATTACAGTATCTTCTGCACATGATCCGGAAGGGAAGGCCGCATTCTCCCTGTTGTTACCAGTAAGAATTTTACCACTTTTAAGTCTTACACCTGCTCCTACCATAAATCCTGAATATGGTGCATAGGCCAGGTCTGTTGCTGCCATAGCTTTCTCCACCAGTTCCCTGTCGATATCAGTTAATTCTTCAAGACTGTAATATTCGTCGATTTCTATCTCGATTCTTTTTTTCACAATATGTATTTTATAGCGCCGTTATTACTATTAAAATATCTCATGTACCCTTATAATGGTCTCAGTAACTATTATGAGGATTGTTTAAAAGTAACAAAATTAGTTAATTAATAATGGTTTAGTACACCTGAATTCCTTTATCTCTTTTATATTTTTGGCCCTATATTAAATAAGTATGAGGAAAATTGTTGTTGCATTTTTTGTTTTAATAAGCCTTTCCGCCTGTGGCCCGAGAAGAGTGGTAATAGATTCACAGTCAGGAATTAATCACTCTAATCGTGATGTTGCTACATATACCTCACTATATGCCGGTGAAGCAATTAATGAGATGATTAGAACTGGCATTCCGGCAAGCATTACCCTTGCACAGGGCATAATAGAAAGCGATTATGGTCGAAGCCGACTTGCAACAGAGGCAAATAATCATTTTGGAATTAAGTGTCATAATGATTGGAAGGGGGGCCGGATTTATCATGATGACGACAGGCGAAATGAATGTTTCAGAAAATATAGAAGTCCCGAGGAATCTTTCGAGGACCATTCCGATTTTCTTGTTAATGGTCCGAGATATCGATTTTTATTCGACTATAATATGGGTGATTATAAAAGTTGGGCCAGGGGCTTGAAAAGAGCTGGTTACGCAACTAACCCGAAATATGCCTCTATGCTGATCAGGGCAATAGAGGAAAATGATCTGCATAAATATGATGAAGTGGTAATGGGCTCACGTAAAAGTGTCAAAAAATCTGATGTTGAATATATTGATGTTTCTGAAACGGAAGCTGCTGCTCCGAACTCACAAACTATTACCTTACATAATAGCTCTACGCGTGTTAAAGAAAGAAATAGGATTCAATACATACTTGTTGAAGATGGTGATACTTATGAGTCTCTGGCCGAAGATTTTGACCTCCTGAGCTGGGAGATTTTCAGGTATAATGATCTGCCCGATGATGCAATTCTTGTTGCAGGTCAACTCGTTTATTTGCAGCCAAAGAGAAATAAAGCAGAACCTGGTAAGGATTTTCATGTAATGCAGGAAGGGGAGACCATGTACACAATTTCACAGCTATATGGGATTAAGCTAAAAACATTATATGAAAATAATGGTCTTGTGCCGGGTCGTAAGCCTGACGTTGGTACAGAGCTGTGGTTAAGAAGAACTAAACCTGAGGGTCTGTAGAAATTGAGATCGAAATTGGATCTATGCCTCTTAGATAGTCGGAAACCTTCATTATATTTTTTCCTTCAGGCTGAATTCTGAGAAGTTCAAAATCCCCGTTGGCGGTTGAAATAAAGATCTTCCCTGTCTTTTCTGCCGTTAGTAATCCAGGCTCCCTGGGGGTATTTACTATACGGTGTTTACCTTCCAATATTTTAATCAGAAGCTTTTTGTTTCCCACTTTAAAATATGTTCTGGCTCCCGGATATGGTGAAAGGCCACGAACTAAATTATGAATTTTCTCACCTTCATCACACCAATTTATAAAACAGTCTTGGCTGAAAATTTTTGGAGCAGTTTTAAGTACTTCGTCTTTACCGATAAGTTGATTCTGGTTAATAGGTTTTACTTTGCCGGCAGCAAGCATTTTTACAGTTTTAACAAGTAGCTTAGCACCCGAGCGCATTAACCTGTCGTGCAATTCACCTGCATTTTCAGTATGACTTATTTTTAACTCCCTCCTATAAATGATATTTCCTGTATCTATTTTATCATCAATAAGAAAGGTTGTAATTCCTGTAGATGTTTCACCATTTATGATTGCGTGATTTATTGGAGCAGCTCCTCTGTATTGAGGCAGGAGGGATGCATGTAGATTAAAAGTACCAATCTTTGGAATACTCCATACTGATTCGGGAAGCATGCGAAAAGCAACAACAGCTGCAATATCCGGATTTAGATCTTCCAGGCTTCTGATAAAAGAATCGTCTTTGAGATTTTCCGGTTGAAGCAGATTAAGGTAATTCTCGCTTGCATACCTGGCAACTGCCGATTTCTTTATCTTTCTTCCCCTCCCTGCCGGCCTGTCAGGAGCAGTAACTACTCCTACAACATTATAGCTGTTCATTAGAAGTGCGCCAAGACTTGAAACAGCAAAATCCGGCGTTCCCATAAATACTATTCTCGGGCCTTTATTCATTATTTAACAAAGCTATAAAAAATGATCCACTTCTCTAATCTTAATGTTTTAGATCATAAAGTCTGGTATCCTTTTTAGACATATTTAATGTAAATTTGCAACTTATAATTATATTTTTCTATTATGAATAAGCTTTCCCTGCGACGCTATATTAGTGTTGGACTGGCTCTATCTTTTTTAATGATAGCCATAACAGGACTCGTACTCTATATTGCTCCTCCAGGGAGAGTAGCCAGATGGATAAACTGGATATTCCTTGGTATGGATAGAGCCCAATGGGAAACCCAGCATACTATCTTTTCGTATCTTTTTTTGTTTTTTGGCTTAATTCATTTGTTCCAGGTAAACTGGAAGCCGTTCTTATCTTATTTAAAAAGAAAGACAGTCATTGCTAAGCGTGGAAACCGAGAAGCTTATCTTGCCCTGGCAACTGCTTTATTGGTTTTCTTCTTAACTTATTTCGAAGTTCCACCTCTTATTAGCGTGATGGACTTTGGGAACAAGTTGTCTGATACCTGGGAAAATAATATTGGTAAACCTCCGGTACAAGGTATTGAAGATATGACGCTTGATGAAATTGCTGATATGTTTTTCGGATCTGATAGCGAGATGTTGATAGAGCAAGTTCGTAATGCCGGCTATGTTACAGGTAGTTCGGAACAATCTCTATTGGAACTTGCAAGAAGTAACGGGGTATCTCCTATGAAGTTATACAGTGTTATAAGGCTTCAGACCAGGCCGGGATAAAAGAGAAATCTTTAGCGTTTATAGCATGTAAGTGTATGCCCCATCTTTTTAGCCTTTGTCTTTAAATAAAAATCATTATGTGGGTTTGGAGGGATCTCAAGCGGTATAGTCTCAATAATATTAATACCGTAACCTTCAATTCCAGCCCTCTTAACAGGGTTATTCGATATAAGCCTTATTTTACCCAGTCCAAGTGCCCTTAGAATATTTGCGCCAACCCCATAGTCTCTCTCATCGTCAGCGAAACCAAGCTCCAGGTTGGCTTCTACGGTATCACGACCTTCTTCCTGGAGCTTATATGTCTTAATTTTATTGAATAATCCAATGCCCCTGCCTTCCTGGCTCAGGTATATTACGGCTCCTTTTCCTTCTTTCTCAACCAGTTGCATAGCGTGGTGCAGTTGTGGTCCACAGTCGCATCTTAATGAGCCAAGTATATCACCGGTAAAACATGATGAATGAACACGAACCAGTACAGGTTCATCAATGGTCCATTCTCCTTTAACAATAGCAGCATGTTCAAGTCCGTTACCTACCTGTCTGAATGGGATGAAATCAAAGTTGCCATATTCTGTCGGCAACTTCACCCTTACACCCATTTCAATTATACTATCTTCTTTGAGGCGGTATTTGATGAGATCTCTTATAGTTATAATCTTAATGGAGAAGCTGTCAGCTATTTTAACAAGGTCTGGCAAACGGGCCATTGACCCGTCTTCATTCATAATTTCAACAAGTGTTCCTCCTGGCTTAAGACCTGCCAGCCTTGTAAGGTCAACAGCTGCCTCTGTATGTCCTGCTCTTCTGAGTACTCCCCTCGATTTAGCTTTTAAAGGGAAAATATGGCCAGGCCTGGCTAAATCTTCTGGTAGTGTTAACGGATCGACAAGCGCTCTGATGGTCTTTGCCCTGTCAGAAGCTGAGATACCCGTAGTTGTCCCTTTCCCGAGAATATCAACCGAAATAGTAAATGCAGTCTCATTAACAGAGGTATTTTTCCCAACCATCATATCCAGCTCCAGTTCGTCACACTTCTCCTCGGGCAAGGCTACACAGATTAATCCCCGCCCATTTGTAGCCATGAAGTTTACGATTTCTTTTGTTATCAATTCGGCAGAGCAAATGAAATCGCCTTCATTTTCCCTGTCTTCATCGTCAACAACAATTACAAGTTTACCGTTACGAATATCTTCTATAGCTTCTTCTATTGTATTCAGTTTAAATGCTTTCATCACAGATTTTTATTTCCTGTATTTTCAGGCCCTATTTTAATTATTCTTAATCGAAGCAGAAGCCTTCCACTTATGCAGGTTTTATATGGTGCTGGCAAAAGTAGAAAAATAAAACGTACATAAAAAGGACATTAATTATATTTCGGGAGAGAGTGGTACTAATAGAATAAGTCCCCTGGTAATCAGCTCTTTAAATTTGAAGATTGCTTGCTTTTACTATTGGGAATTACCAGTTTTATTATCTTTTTTAAGAAATGGCTATAAGTTTCCTTATTCATTATTACTGAGTCAGTAGTTGCCTTATATGTAAGGAATACACCAATCAGAAATAATATGAATGTCGAAGCCCACATTCCAATCCAGGCAACAGCAATCCCTTCCTTGGCCATTTTTTCACCTATCAGTGAAAGCACGTAATAAACAACAAAAAACAGTACTGATATGACAGCAGGCATTCCCAGTCCTCCCTTTCGGATAATAGCTCCCAGAGGCGCTCCAATAAAAAAGAACACAAGGCAGGCCACGGCAAGAGTTAGTTTCTTGTGCCATTCAATTTTATATCGGTTAAGTCCTCTCAGATCTCTGTGTATACTAACCTGCTTTTCGCTGAAAAATTTTAGTCCATCTCTCGCATTACTAAGAGCATGATTGATTGCTTCTCCCTGGTCTATATCAGATATGGAATTAAATACTGAATCTACATCAAAGATTATTTTATCGATTGTATCTTGTGCCAATAATGCCACGGGCTTATAATTACGCCTTGTATAAAGTTTTGATTTCTTATATTCGTTTACGTAATTATCGGTTTTTGAAATCAGTTTACTACTTAATGAATCAATGTAGTAATTCAGCTGGTTTATATTCTGCATTGACTGGTGATTTCTGAAAAGGTCCATATCACTCCTGTCAAGATCAAAGCCACTTAGTTCAATCAGGAATGTATATGTGTCAAAATTATCGCTCCTGAAAGGATACTTCCTTTGTTTTATCGGAGCATCTTCCTTAATGTCGTTGTACGAATAACCATTGTAAAGTGTGAAAATCAAAGCAGTTTCGTCAGGGGTCATCTTCATAAAGCCTGAGTCTGCAAGTATTACAGACGTATTGCCTCCTTTTTCACTATGATCATAGATCAGTATTTTTTCGAGCTTATTAGTAATAGGATCTTTCGATCCAATCTTCATACTGAACCCTTCTATGCCGTTGTAAAATGATCCTGCCTGAATATTTAGTTCCGGTCTTTTTCGTTGAATATCATACATCAGTGTTCGCGCCTTCCTGTTGGAATAAGGCAGGACATTATTCGCGAAGAAAAATGATCCTATGCTGATAAAAACTATCATTATGACAAGAGGCCTCATAATTCTTTGTAGAGGAATACCTGAAGATTTTATTGCTGTAAGCTCAAAGTTCTCTCCCATATTCCCAAAGGTCATCAAAGAGGCAAGCAGTATTCCAAGCGGAAGAGCTGTTGGTACAAACACAAGTGAAAACTGGAATAGAAGCTCCATTAATACTTTAAGTTCCAGTCCTTTGCCAGCCATATCATCGACGTACATCCACAGGAACTGCATTATCTGGATAAATAGCACAATGAAAAAGGTCATAATTAATGGCCAGAAAAATGATTTCAGTACAAACCAGTCGAGCTTTTTCACAAGGTGTCTTTTATAGACTACAAATGTAGCAAAAAAAGTGCCTTAAATTTTTAGCTCACTTTCATTATTGATTGTGGATGCTGATATCCGTACTTAAGATGAGATTGAAAGATGTTCCAGCTAATATTTAACTAAGCTTAAGGCTCCAATGGATTTTATTAAAGTGAATAACGACTCTTCCTGTTGTCAGAGCCGTGATTCCTTACTGTCATTCCGAGCGAAGAGAGGAATCTATTAATTAAAATAAAGCTCAAATTTTATTTGAATTTCACTTCGTTTATTCGTGATTCCTATAAGGGAAGCCTTACAAGAAAAAATAACCTAACCGCGGCACACTTTAGCCTGGGAATTACGTCTCTTCCTGTTGTCAGAGCCGTGATTCCTGGAAGGGAAGCCTTACAAAGTACTAAACCCTGCTGCACATTGTGCAGCCTGGGTTTTCTTTTCCAGCCCTCATTTAAGCAAGCTTAATTCGGCCTGAAAAAAAGAAAACCCCGAAGCTATTGCTTCAGGGTTTATTACTTTGTAGCGAGACGGGGAATTGAACCCCGGACCTCAGGATTATGAATCCTGCGCTCTAACCATCTGAGCTATCTCGCCATATTAAAGCAAATCATCACTAAATGTGCGTTTAGTGCATTTGCGGCTGCAAATATAATACATAATTGTAAAAGTCCAATACCCATTTTTTATTTACTTTATTTTTTTTATATTGCAGATAATCCCTTTTGAAATAATTAATACCGGATTAATGATGAAAGTCAAATTTGAACTTGAATATACACTCAATAGCTCTCCAAAGGTTTTATTCTCAAGATTAAGTACAGCAGAAGGACTTGCTGAGTGGTTTGCTGATGATGTGCAGGTAAGAGGTGATAACTATACCTTTATCTGGGACGATATTGAGCACAATGCAGTACTCAGCACACTCAAGGATAACAGGCATGTGAAATTTGTCTGGAGCGAGGATGAGGATGATGAGGAAAGGTATTTCGAGTTTAAGCTTAATGTAGACGAACTAACCGGTGATGTGGCTCTTCTTATTACAGATTTCGCCGAGCAAGGCGAGAAAGAAGATTCAATTAATCTATGGGATAGCCAGATTATGGAATTAAAACAGGTTCTTGGTTTATAAAATAATTCCAGTTTCGTAATTCCTGAATAATATTTATTTCCCTTATTAAGAGATTTCTGTATAATTATTGTTAGCAATGTGCTTAGTTAGAGAGAAGTTTAATTATCCCTAACTAAAAAATAAGGCTGCCTCAATCTGAGACAACCTTATTCTTATTAAATGTATTACAAAACAGATGTTTACCATCCAGGGTTCTGCTGACCAGCCAGGATCGGGTTAGGATCGAGCTCTGATTGAGGTATTGGCCATAAGAACAGTTTATTATCGTATGGTACTGCTGCAATGTCCTTGGGACCGTCATATTCACTTCCAAGGGTGTAATCTGCAGCCACGGGATAACCATTTGCAAGTTTTGCCGGAATTCCATCCATCGGGAAAACAGGATCGAATTGCAATCTGTGGATATCCGGCCAGCGACGACCTTCAAGCATAAATTCTATTCTTCTTTCTGCTAGAATGGCAGCAAGCTGTTCGTCTTCGTCTGCGAAGCTGGCACCTGTATATGATTGTGTGGCTGGATCGGCAAGAGACCTGTCGCGTACCTCGTTCAGGTAAGTAAGACCATTAGCCAGGTCGCCTCCAGTATTTCTTCTAGTATAGGCCTCTGCCAAAAAAAGAAGCACTTCGGCATGACGCACAATCGGACATGGATCATCCATATTTGTTTGTTCCTGGTACTTGTTTGTATATTTTACGCCATCAGCAGTAAAGGTCATTACTCCTTCTTCTCTCCTGAGGTCATCGTCCAGCCAATAGCTGTTTCTCCATGAAATAGGACTTATACAAACAAGTAACCTGCGGGCATACTGGGATGCCAGAGCAGCATTAACACCAGGGTGATTGGTTACGGAATGTTCCATCGAAAAGATTGATTCAGTATTTGAATATCCATTAGATGCCCCCCACACACCATCAGGTGTTGGAGTTAAAGCATACTCCCCTACAAGCTTCAGACCTTCTGTGATAGCATTACCCCAGTCGTACATATTCATGTAAGTCCTTTGTTTAAGGGCAATAGCTGCTCCTGAAGTAGCCCTGGTGATTTTGTAGTTTGAGGATCTATCATCTTTTGAAGGAAGGTTAAGCTCTGCAAAATCATAATCTTCCAATATAAGATCATAAACCTGGGCAACCGTGCTTCTTCCAATAGTGAGGACTTCCTCTACCTGACTTCCTGATGTGTAGGCAGTAGTGTGAATGGGAACTCCGTAATGAGAAGCGTCAGCAGTATGCAGGTAGGGATATGAAAAGTGAATTAGTAATTCCTGATATGACAAAGCTCGGAGTAACCTTGCTTCGGCCTCGTAGGAAAGTGCTAATTCTGATGAAATAACTCCATCTGCACCTGCAGTGCGAACACCGTCTATAATAATATTGCAACGGTTAATAAGCCTGTACAGTGCCTCCCAGTAATAGCGGTTGTTTGCCGTTGATGGGGTGTAGGTATTAGTATAGGTATACCTGTAGAAGGCCTGAGTATTAATTGCATCTTCACCGCGACAATCGTTCTGCTCAATTACTGCGCTCCAAAAACATATCCTCTCTGTCGCCCATTATAATATCCAATCTGTGCGGCTTATACATTCCCATTACTGAAAGTTCAATAAGACTTGGTGTCTCAAAAGCAACGGTTTCAGAAACCTGGGAATAGGGATCAAGATCAATAAGGTCCTTAGTACATGAGGATATTACTAAGCCCATTACTAATACTATAGT
Source organism: uncultured Marinilabiliaceae bacterium (assembly GCA_942491535.1). Classification (GTDB taxonomy): domain Bacteria; phylum Bacteroidota; class Bacteroidia; order Bacteroidales; family VadinHA17; genus JAUVKT01. Next base: position 147,810 of record CALOBV010000026.1, on the reverse strand, counting down.
TAATCACACCTGAATCTACGTTTGTTATTTAATTGTTTAATTTTTCTAATTATAGTTATAAACTCATTAACCAATATAACCCTCTCCCTTAAGGTCACGTCCGCCTATTCCACTCAGGTCGATACCCTTATACTTTTAAGAAACATCCTGGGCCTGCTAAACTCTCACCCTCTAATCCTGACTGTTTAGTCCTTCACATTATATCCAAGAACAATGTTCTGAATTTTAACGAAGTTGCCCTTTTCTACAAAAAACCTTTGTTCACCATCCAGTGAGTTATAACTTCCTGCCATCCGAGTCTTGGATTACCATCACCCGGTTCTGGCACTCTCCATCTTTATTTTCGGTACCATTTTTTGAAGTTAGGTTAAGCAGGTCACTCTGGTAGCGTTAAAATATAATTACCACCACTAAAACGTGCCTTATACCCAGGTCAAAGTTCTTATACTGCAGATTTGAGTTTATCGCACCAAAGAAAGTAGGCAAAGAAGGACCAAATACTATCCTGTCGTTTGATGACGAGAGAGATTCCGGTGCACCAGTTACAGATGGATTGTCAGGGTCAAAAGCGGTGTCATCGCCTGAAAAAACATCTCTTTCTATAAGTCTTCCGTCTCCTCCGATATAAACCGGATTACCATTGGTTAAGTTTACACCCCAGTAATCGTAGCCATATATCAAAATTCACCCTCCCTACTTTTTACCTCCTACTATATCACGCCTTCAACGACTCAAAACCTCGTTCCTTGAGATGAGGTTGGCGTCAGGGTCCATTTAAGATCCTGCTTATTATTTCCTTCTCCTAAATTCAAACCCCGTTCATCAACCTTCCGATATCTGCTTAATCATTCCAGGTATACCCATTGAAGGAGGATAGCATTCAATCAGACCGTCCTGGTCATTCTGATAAGTCGAGAAATTTATACCTTCCGCCTAGAATAAGGCATCAAACCGATATCGAACTTTTTACTGGTTTCCCACAGTAAGTCTGTATTTCCAGCCTGCGAGAATGCAAGTCCGTTATACGGTCCGTAAGGCGCAGCACTATAAAGACCGGCATAGGGATAGTTTCCTATTGATACGTTACCAACCTGGGCATATGAAGAACGGACCTTAAGGTCAGTAACAATATCAGTTATGCCTGACATAAACGATTCTTTGGCCAGGTTCCACCCGATAGATGCTCCGGGGAATACACCAAATCTATTGGCTTCAGGAAGAGAAGATATACCGTCTCTTCTAACTGATACCTGCAGAAAGTACTTATCCATGAAAGAGTAGTTTAACCTACCTGCATAGGAGATAAAAGCATTCTCGGAAAGAATCCTCCAGTATTATGATTACGTATAGTCACTGTAAGGTTGTATTGGAAAAACTCATTTAAGATCAGTACCAGCCGCAAGAAACTATTTACCCTGGTAATTCAAATTCCTGTACCGCGTAGCTGTGATCTATGATTTCCGAAGTCTCATTGTACTTACAGGTTCTGCCATTCCATCGTAATGCATTTCGGTAGTTGTTCTGAACCCTGCCGTTTACACTTGAACCATCTCCGTGATTTGGATTGTAGTAAAGCGAACCTTCGGATGCTGAATTGTCAATACTTACCTGTGTCTTAAAGTTAAGGCTGGGTAAGAAATTAATCTGGGCATAGGCATTACCTATAGTCCTGGTTAATTTTGTTGTAAACTTGTTATTGTCAATTACATATACAATATTAGGAATATTGTCTCCAATGGTACTTAGATTATCCCACCTTCCAACAAGTCCCGGTGCTATATCGTCGATATTGTAGCCTGTGGGATCGGCGTCGTCATAAATCGGAGTATTGGGAAGCTGTCTGATTGCGGAAAAGATGTTTCCCGACAATGAGTTAGTTCCTGTGTTTAGACCGAAATATTCTGATCGTGAAACACCAAAGTTAGCACCTATGGTTAACCATTTGGTGACTTTCTGGTCTACATTTGCCCTTGTTGTGAATCTGCTCATCTCATTTGGACGGGTGACCCCTTCCTGTGATGTATAACCCATTGATAGGTAATAGGTTGATCCTTCGCTACCACCCGAGAGGGAAAGGTTATGATCCTGCTGGAAAGCGTTTTGTCTTAATACGGCACTCTGCCAGTCAGTATTGTATTCAGTACCAACAGCAATAGGAGACAAACCACTGTTTGTTCTCTTTTCATTTGAGATTGTAATAAAATCGTCTGTTTCAAGTAAATCGAAAAGTTTTACAGGAGAGGCCACACCCATGTAGGCATTATAATTAACTCTCATATTACCTGCTTTTCCTTTCTTTGTTGTAATAAGAACAACACCGTTTGCAGCACGTGATCCATAGATGGCCGTTCCCGAACCATCTTTTAGAATTTCAATCGACTCAATATCGGCGGGGTTAATGTCGCCCATACCATTAGCGGAGGCATAGCCTCCCTGGTCGCCTGTAAAAACAGGAGTTCCGTCAACAACCACAAGCGGATAAGTGCCTGAAGAGAGTGATCCGACACCCCTGATCCTGAAGCGGGGAGTTTCACCCAACACTCCGGTTTGTGTGGTTACCTGAACCCCTGTAGCCCGGCCTGCAAGCTGTGATTCAAAGCTGGGGGTTGCCATCCTGGCAATATCATCACCTTTAACAGAGGTGATAGAGCCTGTTACTTCCCTTTTCTTCTGGGTTCCATAACCTACGACTATAACTTCGTCGACAAGGAAAACGTCTTGTTCAATCGCGACATCAACAATGGAGTTGCCACCTATTTGGGCCTCCAGAGTAATATAGCCTACGAATCTGAAGACTAAGGTTGTAACATTCTCCGGAACGGAAATGCTATACTTACCGTTAAAATCAGTTACAACACCAGTGGTAGTTCCCTTGGCGATAACTGATACTCCTGGCATTGTTGTGTTATCTGATGCATTTGTTACCGTCCCGGTAATTTGCTTTACCTGGGAGAAAACAGCAACACTAGAAAACACAAACAATAGTAGAACTAAAGTTTTTTTCATAGAGTTTAATTTTTAGGTTTCTTAATGATTGAAGGTTTTAATGCTTGCTAAGTTAATATTATCTCATAAAAAACAAATATTACTTAACAAAAAATATGCTTAGAAACAGATAAAGAGATGCATTTATATAAGAACCTGGTTTAGGCCTAATGGATGAAATATTAGCAATGAATAGATTAATAGGTGTTTATATCCGAAAGTATGTGTAGTAATATAGAACAGGCCTGGATATATTCTTCAAATTCTTTCTTTATATCTTTAATATCTGTGAGAGCAACCCTTGAAACGCTATAGCCTCTTTTAAAAAGGAGAAAAACAAAGTAAGCTAGTGACAGGGAAATAATTATTATTTACCACAGAAGTTTATTATAAGCTGATTTTGTCATACTGATACCTAAGAACTCAAGCGAATCACGGTTTGTTATGGCTTCATCCTTTTCATTGTTAAGACCGGTGATTTCCATATTCAGGTTTGAAATAGTTTTCTCAATATTTGTATTAATGCTTGTGATACTAGTGATATTAGTCTTCTCTTTGTTAAGAGAATCGATGGCATTATTTTTCACAACGTTTTAAGAACACAGTTGAATTTGTTTGATAAACAATTGGTAATTATCGAGGTTTTAAATGTATTTTTCTATAATTAATTTCTATTTTACTGCCATATATCAACCTAAAACTTTAAATTTTATGAAAAAGATTCTCTATTCTATTCTGGCCGTACTGGTCATTAGCCTGTTTTCCTGTGAAAAAAAACAGATTGTGGATTTTGACCAAGATCCATCAGACCTGGTTAAATCGGAAATAGGCGAGCCTATACCAGGTCAATATATTGTTATCCTTACCGGCGATATTAAGCTGATGAAATCAAGTTATTCAGATGTTAAAGAAAGAACAAGCATAGTTACGAGAGAAGCTATGGACGTTCTTAACCAAAAATCTGTTTCAGGGAAATCACTCGAGGCAGTATATGCTTCATCTTTAAAAGGTTTTTCTGTAAGCATGACAGAGGATGAAGCGAAAGATATTTCTGGCCATAAGAATGTTGCAGGTGTCTATCAGGATCGGCTGGTAGTACTCAAGAAGCCCGGAACTGTTCCAACAGATCCTCCGGCACAAACGGTGCCTTATGGAATAAGCAGAGTAGGCAATGTTAATTATACAGGATCAAATGTTGCATGGATTATTGATACCGGAATTGACCTTGACCATCCCGATCTAAATGTTGACACAGACCGTTCAACTACTTTTGTGGTGCGTACATATACAGCCGAAGATGATAATGGACATGGATCACATTGCGCAGGTATAGTTGCAGCCATTGATAACGAGATCGGTGTTGTCGGTGTTGCAGCTGGCGCTACAGTTGTTGGAGTTAAGGTTCTGAATAAAAGGGGATCTGGTACTATGACAGATATTATTGCAGGCGTGGATTATGTCGCTGCAAATGCTGCTGATGGAGATGTTGCCAATATGAGTCTTGGTGGAGGCGTTTATGAACCACTTGATCTTGCTGTTCAGGCTCTGGGTGAATCTGGTGTATTTGTAGCTCTGGCTGCCGGCAACGAGAGTGAAGATGCCAATACACACTCACCTGCAAGGGCTAATGGTACTAATCTATATACTGTATCAGCTATGGATATCAATGATTACTGGGCTTACTTCTCAAACTATGGAAATCCACCTATTGATTACTGTGCACCAGGGCTAAGTATTTTTTCGACATATAAGAGTGGGGGCTATGCCACTATGAGTGGAACTTCTATGGCTGCTCCCCATGTATGTGGTCTTTTACTTGTAACAGGGGGCAATATCACAACGGATGGATATGTTGTCGGTGATCCTGACGGTAATCCAGACCCGATAGCCCATAAATAATAAGATCAAAAGCCTATATGATTTACAAAAAGGGTGCTCCAAATTGGTGCACCCTTTTTTTATTCGTATTTAAGAGTTTCTGCAGGATTGCTTGACGAAACCTTAATCGTCTGCGAACTTATGCTTAAAATTCCAATTATAGCTACAATTAAAACTCCTGATAATATTGTACCTAAACCAAAACTAACATGAGAGGCAATAAAGCTTATCCATGCATTATTCAGGAAAAATGCTACAGGGGCACCTAATAGTATAGAGATAAGAAGCAGTTTTATGAAAGACTTTGAGATAATATATACAATACTTCCTGTTTCTGCCCCAAAAACCTTTCTGATTCCTACCTCCTTTGTTCGGGTTTTAATACTGTACGACGCCATGCCGTAAAGTCCCATACTGGCTATCATAAGTGCAAGAAATGCAGTGTAACCAACCATGTATAGGATATCTTCAAAATAAACATAGAAATCACGAATTTCTGTATCAAGGAGCAGCCCGGTCATTTCATGAGAAGCATCAATCTCCTTCCACTGTTTTTTCAGTTTTTCAACCGTTTCAGGCAGGTCTTCAGTCTGAATTCTTAATACAGCATACCTTGTATAATCTGGTCTGTAACGTATTAATAATGGCCTCTCTGGCAGAAAAAGTGCACAGTATTTGTAGTTTTTAAATACTCCCTGTATAACAAGGTTTATGGTATCATCCACAATAATACTATTCCCGATTGCATCAACGGGAGATTCAAAGTTGTATTTTTCAGCAGCCAGCTCAGAAATCAATACCAGCGATTCTGTCTCTTCACTCAGTGTAGATGGAAAGTCTTCTCCTGCGATTAATTTAAGACCCATTGTTTCAATATAAGCCGGGCCTACATCAAAATGATTCGAAATAATATACTCTTCGTCACTATCATTTAGTTTAACCTCTGAATCTCTCATATTACCAATCCCGGGTATATGCGATCCGAATGAAAGGGAACTTACCTCCGGGACTCTTCCCAATATATCTTCAACAAGTGCTCTGTCACTATCCCTGTATGCAATGTTGTAAATTTTATTACGTTCAAAACCCATATCTGCATTAACCATAAATATCATCTGTCGGTAGATAAGTATGATTGTAATGATAAATACTATTGAAAAGAAGTACTGGGTTACAAGAAGAATCTTGCGAAATGTAAGTCTTTTAAAAATCTTCAGGTTGCCGGATCCCTTGAGTACAGTAACAGGATTAATTCTCGAAATATAAATTGCAGGTAATGCTCCTGCAGCAATTCCGGTAAATAAAGCAAAACAAAAGAACCAGAGAAATACTGAAAAATTCTGTGCCGGATCTACCTGCATCAGGGCCATCATATTAAAGCCTTTGAAAACAGGGAGTATCAATTGTAGAAATCCGATCCCTATAACCAGAGATATCATTGAAATCATAATGGCCTCCATGAATATTTGAAATATTAGCTCTTTTCTGCTAGCTCCGATACTTTTCCGGATCCCAAATTCTTTTGCCCTCGTAAGTGACCTTGCAATCGACAGACTTGTATAATTGAAAGCAGCAGAGATAATTACTACCAGGGCCAATCCTCCAAAGAAAATAAGGTAAATCTTTGGCATGGAGACCCCCAGTTCGTTGCCAATAACAGGTCCGGGCACAATCTTATCGAAAGGGTAGAGGTAGTAAGTAATATCCATTTTATCATTATCGCTATAACGACTTATGCTTATTTCTTCCAGCGCCTCGTTAATAACTGTAGGATCAGTGCCTCCGACAGGTATAATGTAGACATAGCTGGAATAGAAATTTTCCCAGTTTGAAGTGTAATCTGTAGCAGATTTATCACGAAGTTTCCTGGAAGTTAATGTTGAGGACGAAACCAGGCTTTCAAACTGAATATGAGATTTTAATTTATTGGATTCGATAAGACCTGTAACTGTAAAGATACCATAATCCTTAATTGTAATGCTTTTGCCAAGAGGATCTTCTTCACCGAAGAATTTTTTTGCTGTGTTCTCTTTCAAAATGATTGAGTAGGGTTCTTTCAGTGCTTCCTCCCTGTTGCCTCTTATTAGCTTGAAAGAGAACATATCAAAAAAATTATCCTCAGCATATAGCCCGCTAATCCTTACCAGGCTGTTTTTATATTCTACTTCGCCAGAAAAATTATTATTTACTGCTGTGGCGTCTTCGATAAATGTATAATTCTTTCTTAATTCATCAGCGAGAGGAAAGGTGGTTGACGCAAAACGTGCAAGAGAGTAGGGGCTGATGTTATTGACTGTTTGGACCCTGTATATTTCCTGCCTTCGTTCAATAAAGTTGTCATAAGAATACTGATCAACCAGTAGTACTATAATAAGCATGCCAATTGACATGCTGAAGGAGAGTCCGAAAATATTTATAAAACTTATTCTTCTGTTACGTAAAATATTTCTGATAGCAGTTAAAAAATAGCTTCTAAGCATATTACTATTATTTATTGTCGTTTGCTTAATGATGCACTTATTTTAAAAAGGTTGTAATTAATATTGAATAATAAATTATTTGTTTATAATTTGGGTAATGCTAACGAAACAATTTACTTACTTCTGCGTCTATATAGTATGAACCTTAAGCCTCTTTACAGAACTGATAGCAGAATTCTTATAGGATTGGAATCTGACTTTAAGGAACTTTGCGTTCTTGACGGACTGGTAATAGAAGTCGATCTGGAGGGGAAGAAGAAGCTAAGCGGACCAGAGAGTGGCCTCAGGAAACTTAAGTCGGGCAACTACAAGCCAATCCGGCAGCATGAGAAGAAGGAATATATACGGGTGATAGAAAGAAAATTAAAGCGCAAACTTATTAAAAAAATAGAGGAAGAACTTATTTCTCCTGCCCAGGATTCTATAGACACGCTGAGCTGGATTCCCGACCGACTGGCAGGTAATGGCAAGTCATAACCTGTACACTTACAAATCTGACAATATTCGAGCAAAAAAAAGAGGTTGACTTTCAAAGTCAACCTCTCTAAGTAAATATCTATCAGATCTTTCTAAAGATCGTTCTGTACCATTAATGGATTAGCGTTCAACTCATCAAGAGGAATAAGCCTTGTCCATTCTGTACCACCTGCAGGATAACTCATCAAACTTCCGTTAATGGATGAACTGTGATTACTGCCTGTTCGGTCAAGAGGAAGGTTGAGTCTCTTCAGGTCGAAGAAACGCTGTCCCTCACCCCATAGTTCAACACGTCTCTGGATCATTATCTCATCGATAAGAGCCGGACCTATATTGGCTGACAGAGTGTATGCAGGATCACGAACAACAGCCATCTCATAGAGTACTGCTGCAGCAGCTGCATCGTTAGTTCCTAAACGAGCCTGTGCTTCAGCTTCAATAAGGTACATTTCTGATACCCTCATATTAGGAACATCCACACGACTGTCTGCTGTACTGACCGCAATAAATTTCTGATTTGTGTATGGAAATCTGTTAGCTGATGAAACTATCTCAACGCCCGATGCCTGGAGATCAAGATGCAGACCTGTAGGATCCCAGAGTGTCTTTCTTACATCAGTTGCTGTTATCTGGTCATAAAGCAATGAGTTTATAGACCTGGGATTAGCCCGGATACTTGTAGAACTGAAGTTACGTGATAAATAGGCACCGTAATTTCCCCATTTATCTGTCTGGTCTTCCTGGATCTGGCTTGCCCACATATATTCACCACTTGATTCAGAATTCATCCTGAATCCCTGTGCATATTCATCGAACTCCATAAGTTCATAATCAGCTCTTGCAGCCTGGGCATAAGTAATTGCAGTTCCATATTCACCCATTGTAAGAGCGACCCTGGCTTTAAGACCACGTGCAACATCAATATTCAGATGTGACTTGTTCTTACGGGAATAACCATCAAGAAGAATAATAGCTTGGTCTATATCATCATTAATATAGCCATATACCTCTTCTACAGTACTCCTGGCCTGGGGCTCGGTTGTAGCGGTAAACATATAAGGTACTCCAAGCTGGGTATTGTTCTCTCCCTCTCTATACCTGTCTGCCCACTGCTGAACAAGGTTATAATGTAAAAATGCCCTGTAGAGAAGAGCCTGTCCAACTATAGCATCCTTGTCAGCCTGGTCGCCGGATGTATTTTCACCAACACCATTGATAAGTACATTGGCATTTGCTATCCACGCATAGAACATTTCCCAGGCAGATTGGTTATATGATGAAGTTTCACTACGATCCAACCACCTCAGGTGGGTAGTCCATGTTGCATAATTAAACACCATATCATCACCCTGTTCAGCCTGGTGATAGAGCCATGAGCCGAGACCAACGCGACCCTGGCTTCCGTAACGTACGTATAGTGCCCTGTGTATTCCGTTAAGGGAAGCCCAGGCAGTACCGGTTGATGCGGCTATACCTCCATCAGATACGGCATCTGTAGGTAATATCTCCAGGAAATCTTTCTCGCATGAGGAGAAGATAAAGGAGCCTACAAGTACAAAAACAAAACTATATATAATATTTTTCATAGTTGTAAGATTTAAAAGTTAACATTTAAACCCATAGATATTACCCTGTTAGGAGTAAATACATTAGAGGTTGTTCCGGCGAAATTCTGCTGAATATTCATTCCCTTACGGGCATTTACGAACCAGAGATTTTCTCCACTTAAGTATACACGTGCTCTTGTAATTCCAATCCTGCTTACAAGGTTATTAGGAAGTTGATATGAGATAATAACATTCCTCAGATTCAGGTATGAAGCATCAGTTAACCAACGAGTTGATGTTGCTCCGAAAGCACTTGTTTCTGAGTCATCCATTCTTGGAACATCAGTCTTATCTCCCGGCTCCTGCCAGCGGTCAAGTATATCAATGCTGTAACCTGTTCCATAATTACCGGAACTCATTGCAGACTGGTAGTTATAGTCAAGTACCTTACCACCAATCTGGTAAGTAAATAGCGCCGTAAGCTCAATTCCCTTATAGTTAAGACTGGTATTGAATGAACCGAAGAGATCAGGTATTGCACTGTCGAAGTAACCGTACCTGGCATTGTCTTGATCGGTTGTCAGGGTATCATTACCCATTATCCTGATATCACCTGTTGTTCCATCATCAGCACGGTATAATACTGCTCCGTCTTCAGGGTCAACACCGTAAAATTCTCTCAGCCAGAAATCATAAATTGAACTTCCCACCATGATTTTCTTGGAACCGGAAATTATTTCGTCCTGTCCGGGAGGAAGTCTTGTAAATTCATTCTTCAGAGTTGTTACATTCAGCCCAATTGTCCACCGGAAGTCCTGATTCTTAATAGCGTCGAATTCTACAGAAAACTCAATACCCTGGTTAAAGAGGGCACCGATATTTTCGTCTTTTTCAGATACACCACTTGAAAGAGGCAGAGGAACACCAAATAGAAGATTATCAGAAATTCTGTGGTAGAATTCCAAGGTACCTGATACCCTGTTGAATAAACCAAATTCAACGGCAACGTCGATACTGTTATTTGATTCCCATACGAGTGCTTCTGCCGGAAGCTTATCCTGAAGTACTCCAGGTTCGGCCTGGTTATTGTAACCAAGAGAATATAGACCCTGGCTGGCATAGTAACCAATACCAGCATCGTTTCCAAGTTCACCGTAAGATGCTCTTAATTTGATCAGATCAATTGCCCCGATATTCTGGATAAAGGGTTCCTGATCCATTCTCCATGCAAGACCAACCGACCAGAAGTCTCCCCAGCGATTATCCTTGTAGAATCTTGAAGATCCGTCTCTCCTGTAGGATGCTGTAAGATAATACTTACTGTCATAATCGTAGTTAAGTCTTGCAAAATATCCTTCAGTATTATAGTTGTCTTCGTATGAATTACTCCTTGTAATGGTTACAAAGTTGATAAGTTCGGTATTATCATCAGCAATTTGCTGTGTTCTTGCACCACTCAGGTAGTTGTACTTATACATATAAGACTCATGACCTAAGATAGCATCGAAATTATGAAGATCGAAGGACTTATTATACGTAAGAAGCTGGTTAAAGTTAACCGAGTTTGTCCTGTTAAGTGTCTTATAAGTTCTTCCTCCCGGTGCACCGTCTCCTACTATCGGGTTATTGTAGAAAGTATTTGTAAGGAAGCGCTGATTAAGACCAGCATTAACTGTAAATTTGAAATCCTTAAGGAAGGAAATCTCCATATAAGTTTTTGCTCCGATGGTAGATGTCAGGTCAGTGTCCTGGTCCCATTTAATTTCAGCAATTACATGTCGTCCGGGGCTTGCTCCACCGGCACGGGAATCAGGAATATCATACTGCCTGTTTCCATCACCGTCAAGATCATATTCTCCGGTTACCGGGTCTAGCTTCCATACCGGGTAGATTGATCCAATACCACGTGTAAAACGTATCGGGTTAACAAATGTAGTACTACTACCTGTTTGTGCATAGTTTAATTCCCTGTTAGATACGTTAACATTGAAACCTGTTTTTAACCAGTCAGTTGCCTGGAAATTCATATTGGCACGACCCGAGAATCTTCTTAGGTCTGATTCAATAATAAAACCTTCTTCATATAGGTAACCCAGAGAAACATAGTAGTCGGCCTTCTCTGTTCCACCCTGGTAGCTCATATCCACATTCTGGCGTACACCAGCCTGTGTTACTGCGTCTAACCAGTTGACAGCTTCCTCGTAGTCGCCCTTATACCTGGCATTTGAATTAATTTTCCCGTCAAGACCAACAATCTGATCGTCGGGAACATTGAATGGGTTATATTCTCCAAGCTCACCAAATATATCGGCTGAGGCAGTTGCATTTGCGGCTGAAATCTCGGCAGGAGTAAAATATGGAGTCCCACTAGGATCGTTACCTGGTCGTGCAATACCATTACGATATGCTTCCCACATAACAGGATAATAATCAAATGCGTCAATCATTTCATACTCTGGCTGAGCCCTGCTGATTACACCATATGATGCATTTACATTAAACTGGCCTTCGCCCGGCTTACCACGTTTTGTAGTAATAAGTATTACACCATTGGCGGCCTTGTTTCCGTAAAGTGCAGTTGAAGATGCATCTTTAAGTACAGTAACACTTTCGATATCGTTAGGGTTAATCGCACTGATCGAACCAGAATAGGGAGCTCCGTCTACCACATACAGAGGAGAGTTGGATGCTCCATAGGAACCAAAACCACGTACACGAATTTCTTGAGAACTACCCGGCTGTCCGCTTGCTGCAGTAACCTGGATACCAGCACTGGCTCCTTCGATAGCGGCTGTAACGTTGGAGATTGGTCTATTCTCAATCTTAGTAGAATTAACCTGTGCTGCCGATCCTGTAAAGGCTCCCTTCTTGGAAGTACCAAAGGCAGTTACAATTACTTCTTCCAGGCCCATAACATCAGGATTTAAAGCAACATCAATGGTAGTCTGACCATCTATTCTTGCTTCAGTTGGTGCCATTCCCAGGAAGGAGAAGACTAAGGTGTTCGATCCTGCAGGTACGTTTATAGTGTATTTACCATTAATATCGGTAGCAACACCTACAGACGTTCCTTTAACTACGACCGAAACACCAGGAATTGTTGTATTATCCTCTGCACTGGTTACCGTACCGGTTACCGTGGTGCCCTGAGAAAATACAAAGGCGCTTACACATAGAAGTGCAAGCATCATCATGATTTTTTTCATAGAATTAAGGTTTGGATTTGTAGGGTTAAACATTAATTTATTTTCATAAGCCATGGCAAAATAAGGTATTTTTTTTTAACAGGCTAATTATATATGTAAAAAGTCACATATGAATAATACTTTAATATATATGGGGTTTAGTAGAAAAATTATATAAAAGTCACGTTTATAGACAATTATTATAATAAAATATTATGTTTTATTGAATGAATATTTATGATCTGTTATGCGCAAAATAAGTCATTATGCTATGAAATATTATTGCACATAACATTTAACATATTAAATAATATGCGTCTTCTTATGCCGAAGTGGAATATTTATTTGAAGGGTGATTTGATTCCTGTTAATCTGCGACGCAGCATAATCACCTGCCCATTTCCTTCAGTTTCTTGATTTCGTTAAAGTGACTTACAATTAATTTTTCCTTGTTCTCGTGAGCTACCTTCCTGAATTCTTCAAATTCTTTCTTGATATCTTCAAGGTCGATACGAGAACTCCGCGTAACGCTATTGCTTCGCTTGAAAAGGAGAAACACAAAGACTGTTAATGACAGCAGTATAAATATTATTGTCCATAGTAGCTTGTTATATGCTGGCTTTGTCATGCTGATTCCAAAAAACTCGAGCGAATCCCGGTTTTTTATTGCATCGTCCCTTTCATTTCCCAATTTAGTGATTTGCTTTCTCAGGTCTACAATATTTTCTTCCAGCTCAGCATTAGATTTATTAATGTTAGTGATAGTCTCTTTCGCTTTGTTAAGTGAATCTATCGCGTTATTCTTCATCTGTTGAAAGATGTCCTCTCTTATAGCCCTGTAGTTTTCATAAATCCTCGTTCTATCGTTCACATAATTCATCTGCTCGTTTATTGTACCCTTGGTCATAATCTCCGGCATATTTGTTTGAGCAAAGCCTTGCCCCTGTGCGAGAATTAACATGGCTAACGTACACATAATGAGATAATAAGTCTTCTTCATAAAATTAAGTTTTAATTTCCCCTGTTATTGATAACGTAAGTAAAGTAGAATTTGTTTCAATACTATATAACTATTGATAAATGCTTATAATTTCTTTTAGTCTTACAGAGTTAGTATTTTTGAATCTAAACTACACTAAAATTAAACTTTTTAATATGAAATTACACAAAGTATCCCCGTGTAAAATGATTCCGGGGCTTTTACTGGCTGTGCTGTTTTCGGCTAGTACCATAACCTTAAGTGCACAGGAAGGTGACTCTTATAGGTCTCCAGCTGATATTAATAAAGATATCAAGTCGATGGTTCAGGGCCACGGGAGCAATGCCCTGATTCATAATCTGGCGAAAACGCCAGGTGGAGCGGAACTCTTGATGATAGAGATTGGAAATGAAATATCATCAACAAAAAAAATGAACCCGGCGGTTCTGGTTGTTGGAAACATGGATGGTACACGACCGATAACTTCTGAAGCTGCTCTTGGTCTCGCCGCAGAAATTCTGAAAAGTAAGGAGTCTTATGCCGACAGAACATGGTATGTTTTACCAATGGGCAACCCGGATGCTTATCAAAACTATTTTTCTGATTTGATGTTTCAGGATTCTCGTAACCAACTTCCATTTAACGATGATATGGATGACCAGGTTGATGAGGATGGCTTCAACGACCTGGATGGTAATGGCATAATTACCAGGATGAGGGTGTTGGCACCCGATGGTGAATGGATACCGGTATCCGGAAACTCAAAGCTAATGAGGAAAGCCGAATATAAAGATGGTGAGAAAGGGATTTATAAATTGTATTCTGAAGGAACAGATGATGATGGTGACGGCTTATATAATGAAGACGGCAGGGGAGGTGTTAACGTAAATGCAAACTTCACACACCTGTTTGAGTTTTTTAAGCCTGCAAGTGGACTCTATGCCGGGTCTACTCCTGAATCTTTTGCTATAATGGAGTTTGCCTTTAAGCACCCGGAGATAGCAATGACATTTTCTTTCGGATCAACAAATTTTTTGCTTGTTCCACCAAAAGGAGGTAGAAGCGGATCTGTTGATATGGAAAAAATTACCATCCCCGAGGAAATGGCTAAGATGATGCAAATAGATCATACAAGAACTTATTCAATGAAGGAGATAATGGAGATGGTTCAACCCATGCTGCCTCCCGGGATGGTAATCGATGAGGGAATGATTGCAAGCTTCCTTGGACTAGGAGCGGTTGTTAATCCCATGCAGGAGGACCTGGTTTTTTATAACAAGATCAGCGAGGATTATAAGAAATATCTTAAGGATAAGGGAGTAGAGGATGACAGGTATGATCCTGCTCCTGCCAGGGATGGCTCTTTTGAATTATGGTCTTATTACCATCTTGGTGTACCTGTGTTCTCTATGGATATTTGGGGACTTCCCAAATTAAAGGAGGAAAAAAAGGAATCAAGCGGAATCACGATTGAAACTCTTGAAAAAATGAGTTCTGAAGACTTTATTGCACTTGGAGAGGATAAGATAAACCTGTTTTTAAAAGAGAGTGGCGCTCCAGCCGAATATAAGGCTGAAATGGTAATTGGTATGGTAAAGGGTGGACAGTTTACTCCCGAGCAGATGGCAGGTATGATGAAACAGATGCCTAAACCTGAGGGCGGGGATAAAAAGAAAGGCGATCCAAAGGAGCAAGCCCTGCTTGCATTCTCGGATAATTACCTGGATGGCTCAGGCTTTGTCGATTGGAAAAATTACGACCATCCAACACTTGGGAAGACAGAGATTGGTGGTTTTAAACCATTTATAGATATTAACCCTCCTGCAGAATTTAAAGACTCATTATTAAATATTAAGGTTCCCTTTGTGCTGGAACTTGTTAAAAATCTGCCAGTCTTAAAGATTGTAAAACAAGAAGTGAGTGATAAAGGATCAGGTATTTACCAGGTCGATGTCTGGATAGGAAATGAGGGTTTTCTTCCCTTCTGTACAGAAATGGGTAAACGAAATAAGATTCCGGTGCCAGCCATCGTGACAATTGAAGGTAATCAGATCGAATTACTGTCGGGTAAAGCACGTACTCCTGTTAATGAGCTGGGAGGAAAGAAATCCACAAAATTAAGCTGGCTGGTGAAATCTGAAAAAGATACTGATATAAAAATTGATCTTATATCTAAGACTGCAGGAAGGGATTCTAAAACAATAAAATTAGGAGAATAGTTATGAAAGCAATATTCAGAATTATAATTTTCACCCTCTTTTTGTTTATCGGTGCAAAAAGTTTTGGACAGAAGATTGAGGTGCCGTTACGCTTTGATCATTACTACTCTTACGAGCAGGTAGTAGAAGCCTTAAATGCCCTGCATAATAAATACCCGTCTCTTACCTCGCTTGAAGAAGTAGGCAGAAGTGAGGAGGGTAGGGCTCTTTGGGCATTAACAATAAATAACAAGAATACAGGTGCGCCTCTCTCCAAACCGGGTGTCTATGTTGATGGAAATATTCATGGTAATGAGATCCAGGCCGGAGAGGTTTGTCTCTACCTGGCTAATAGATTGTTAACCAAATATGGAGAGCTTGATGCTATTACAAAGATCGTAGACCGGAATGTCTTTTATATTGTACCCGTTGTGAATGTAGACGGAAGAGCACATTTCTTTGCAGACCCAAATACACCCAGTTCTAACAGGGGACTCCGAATTCCTAAGGACGACGACAGGGATGGATTATTTGATGAAGATTATCCTGACGACCTGGATGGAGATGGTAGTATAACACAGATGAGAAAGAGGAACCCTCTGGGGAAACTAAAGACAGATCCCGAGGATCCCAGGCTTATGGTTCCTGTTAAGCCGGGAGAGCTTGGCGAATGGACTATGCTGGGAGCGGAGGGAATAGATAATGATGGCGATGGCTTAATTAATGAAGATTCGGAAGGTTATGTCGATGGAAACAGAAACTGGGGATATAACTGGGCTCCGCCCTATGTACAGCAGGGGGCTGGCTACTATCCCTTTTCAGGAACAGGAACCAGGGCTCTCGCAGCATGGATGATCGATCGACCAAATATTATTATGGCTTTCGCATTTCATAACAATGGAGGTATGTTCCTCAGGGGACCAGCGCTTAAGTCACAGGGAGAATTTCATCCGGGGGATGTAGCCGTATATGATTACCTGGGAAAGAACAGCGAAAAGATAGTTCCCGGTTATAAGTACCTTATTGGATGGAAGGATCTTTACTCAACATATGGTGACTTTGCAGACTTCTGTGATAATATTATAGGTTCATATACATTTGTAGGTGAACTGTTTCAGGTCGAAACAGAGACTTACGATGGAACATTTTTCAAGGAGAATAATGAAGGAGGCATAATGGGTGGCGGATCTGCACAGGATAGAGCCAGGCTTGAGTATAATGATCATGTTACACAGGGAGAATTGTATCACGAATGGAAGAAGTATAATCATCCTCTTTACGGAGAGATAGAGATTGGCGGGTGGTCGAAGATGAGCTCCAGGTTGCCACATCCCTTTATGTTGCAGGATCTTGTTCACAGGAATGCCTCGGCCGTGATTTTTGCTGCTGAGCAGACTCCGGATATTAAGCTTGAAGTATTCGAAAAGAGTAAGATAGGTAAAGATTTGTATAAGATAAGGGTTCGACTATCTAACAGTAATGCCATGTCGTCAATGCTTTACCATAGCGTAAACCATAAATTATATCCAAAAGATATGCTGACGGTGGAAGGTAGGTCTGCGAAAGTGATCAGCGGAGGATTATTAAACGATAAATACAGAGACCTGGTTGCTTACAAGGAACATAAGCCCGAGCTTCAGTTTTGCCAGGTCCCCGGATTCAGCTCTGTAGAGTACCAGTTTATTATTAGTGGAAAAGGGGAGGTGGTATTTAACTATAGCTCGAGAAAGGCCGGTAGTAAACAAGCAAAAGCAGAGCTTAAATAGGGATGTGAATGCATTTAGTTTAGCTTAATACATATTATTAAAATAAAGAAGAGGTGCCAGCATCAAGCTCGGCACCTCTTTCATTGAAATTAACCTAAATTAACTTAATCCGACCCTTTAAAATCAGAGTGAGTTATCATTTTTGACAAGTTATTATTCATAGATAATTTTTAAGATAGCAGAATCATCATCATCTCCGGCTTCTGCCTCTCTTCCATTATCACTGTCTGTTACCCCAATACTTGGTCCGCTATGTTCCAGGATAAATGTCATGTTGTTGCCTGAAACCCAGTCACCTCTATCAATTATTTCCTGAACAATTTCATAAAGGTCTACTGTTCTTTGTTCAACACCTGAATCACCAACGTTAAGCCATGGAAGAACATCCCAGACAGCATTTGCTGAGGTTCTGGATCTTGAAGTAACAGTATATTGTACATCTTCTTCAAAAATTGGCGAATCACCAATATTCTCGCCATAAATAGTAAGTTGAACAGGACCAGCGCCAGTGGCATCACAGGTAAATTGTATTGCCGCTCCCAGAATGCTAGCTCCCGGGTCAATAGTGACATTTTCGAATCTTAGCCCAATTGTTTGCAGTCCATAGTCAGGATCACCGGTCGTATCAAATTCACCCAGTTCAAGGTCACTGCTGCTACCGTCTATCATTCCAGTTGAACTAGCTTCTTCAACATCATCCAGCTCATCAATAATGCCCTGCTCAAATAAGTTTGACGCAGTTAATGTAAAAGCAAAACCGTTTGAAGGAAGATCTCTTGTTACTGTAATTGGACCGCTTGTACAGAATGGAGGTACTCTTGTAGTAATTGTTGTTGCAGTTGATGATAAAACTACTGCCGGCGTACCGTTAAACAATACTATATTTTCTTCAGGAGTAGCACTGAAATCTGTACCTGTGATTATTATCTCGTCTCTAACTTTTCCTGATGTGCTGCTAAGAGAAGTTATAGTAGCTACTATAGGCTGAAGTACAGTAAAGGGTAAGCCTGCCGAAGCATGTCCGTCAGACGTTACGACAATGTCTCCTGTTGTTGCACCATCTGGTACAGTAGCAATTATCTCGGTAAGGTTAGCAGATACTATTGAAGCTTCTATCCCGTTAAATGTAACAGTATTATCGGCTTTGGATGAGAAATACTTTCCCATAATGGTAACATCAAAGCTTTCGAATTCAGCGTCGGGTGATACACCTGTAAGAGTAGCTGCCTTGTTATCATTCCAGAAGATTTCCATCTTTTCATCTTCGCACGACCATAATATTCCAATGATCGCGATGAGGCTCATATATAATATGAACGTTTTTTTTGTTTTTATATTTATCTTCTTCATAATCTTAATTTATTGGATTAATTAGATATAATATTAAATACCCTGGTACCCCGGATTCTGGATAAGGGGATTAATATTCAGTTCAGAACGAGGAATAGCGAAAATAACCTGGTAGTCGTTATATGGTATATTCATGCGAGCTGATGGTACTCCTGCGGCTGTGGCTCTTGGACTCAGGGATTCTTACTATATCACGCTTATTTCGGATCAGATCAAAAAACCTGTGACCTTCGCCCATCAGTTCTTTTCTTCTCTCTGTAAGTATCCTGTTAAGATCTACATCTGCTTCATCAACAGTTGCAGCTGGATTGGAACGTTCAACTATTTCGTTAAGATAAAAAGTTGCATTTGCAGCGTCAGCAGGCGACTTTTTAATTGCTGCTTCTGCAGCTATCAGGTAAAGTTCTGACAGTCTGAAAATAGACACATTACTTGTAGTTGAAGAGGCAACCGCAGCGCCACTGCCCTCAAAGTGGTCGACAAGAATCGCTTTTGTATTGCCTTTCCCGGGATATTTCAGTATCCTTCCATAGGTTGTAGGATCACCGGGGGTACTTAACTGGTCTATATATAACATTCCATTTCTGATATCAGCAGGATCTGAGTTTACCAGATCAATAAGGTCCTGAGAAGCAATAAACTGCCCGTATCCCTCAGGATCGGAGAGATTATTAATAGACTCACCTCCAGTGTTGTCGGCAGAGCTGTTGATACATGAAAAAATTGATTCTGAAGAGAAGTCATTAGCCCATGAATCGACATATTCACTTCCGGACATCAGTTCATAGGGACCATTGTTTATTATATCAACAGCCATATCGTATGCGTTAGTGTTATCTTCCATATACAGGTAAACCCTGGCAAGTAAGGTTTTTGCCGCCCATGAGTTTATTTTACCGCCTTTTTTATCTGTTTTCAAGAGAGGTATAGCTTCATTCAGATCAGTAATTATCTGCGTATAGACCTGTGCAACTGTGCTTCTTGGTTCTTTTGCATCCGGTAGTGCAACTGTAGTAACAATAGGTACACCAAGGGAACTACCTCCGTCATGGGAATAGGGATATCCGTACCAGTTGCAAAGTGTGAAATGCGCAAGTGCCCTAATAGCAAGTGACTGACCTATCATGTCCTGTTTGGAGGCTTCATCAGTATCTGTCTCAGTATTAATATTGTTCAGCATATTAATTACGCTATTGGCCTGCCTTATTATCGAATATGGCTGCGACCAGATTCCTGTCATAGCATTTACAGCATCAAAATCGTAGCGATACTCATCCTCAAGTCTTCCGAAATCAGGTACCTGGTTATCGTCAGATCGCATATCATTTGTACCAATGTATCTTTGACCCAGGAAGTTGTTGTTCTGCATAAGGTCATATACGCCATTCATCACAATCTCAACATCAGATATCTTTTTAATGTCTTCAGGAGCCTGTGCGCTGGTGGGGTATTCGTTAAGAAAATCTTCCGAACATGATTGGGCCATAACAAAAATGCCAATCAATAGGATCTTAAATATATATTTATAGTTTTTCATCATTTATTTCTTTTTAATGGTATATTTCTAGAAACCTATGTTAAAACCAAAAGTTATCGTTTTTACCTGTGGTATCTCAAAATATGCATCTCCACTCACACCTCCGTGCTCTGGATCAACAATATCCTGCTCTGCAAATGTTAGCAGGTTCCGTCCTTCTACATAAACTGTTGCATTGCTTACGTTTACCTTTGATAACAGAGATTCAGGCAGAGTATAAGACAGAGTTATATCTTTCAGCCTCAGGTAGTCATTATCGAGTAAAAACCTTGTTGAATAAACGTCTGAATTGTTATTGCCGTTCCATATTCTCTGTGGATGTGCAGCGATATCTCCAGGTTCTTGCCACCTGTCAACCTGTGGTTCCGGGACTACATATTTGGGACTACGGCCGTCATTCCATGACTTATAGCCTGAAGCATACCAAATTTTACCTCCAACGGCATAATTGAATCTGAATGAGAGATTGAATCCCTTATACGACAGGTTGTTGCCAATACTGCCGTAAAAATCAGGCTCCGGACCTCCCACTACTGCAGATCTTGCTTCTGAATCGAGTCCGTCATGTACAATTTCATCTGTAATATTTCCATCTTCATCAACAACATAGAACATTGGACTTCCGTCTGCCGGGTCAACTCCTGCCCAGACAGGTACATAAAATGTATAATATGGCAGTCCTTCGCGGTGTATATACCTGCTGTCAATTATATCTTCGCCATTGTTGAGTTTTAAGATCTTATTACGTACACGTGAGAACATAAATGTAGATGACCACATGAAATCACCGGCAATAATATTGTCGGTACGGAGCTCTACCTCAATTCCTTTATTCTCCATTTCACCAATATTAACCATTGTGCTTCCAGCACCAACCGTCGGCGCCAGGTCGAGATTCATAAGGAGGTCAGAAGTATTTCTTTTAAAATATTCAACACTACCATTTATCCTGTCAAGGATTCCGAATTCAATACCAATATTGTAATTCTTATTCTTTTCCCAGGTAAGGTTAGGACTGGCAATCTGGTCTTCTACAGCTGCTCCCATACCATCGTATGAACCAGTATAACTGTAAAGTGCAAGATGGTCATATAGTCCTCCGGGAAGTGTTCCGCTGGTTCCATATGATGCTCTTACCTTAAGGTCGCTGATAAAGCTCAGGTTGGTCATAAAAGCTTCCTGGGTTAATCTCCATGCTCCGGAAACCGACCAGAAATTTGCCCATCTTTCATTAATACCCAGTCTTGAGCTTCCGTCTCTACGTATACTTGTAGAGAAATAGTATTTATTATCGTAATCATAATTTGCTCTCGACAGATATGATATCATTGTGCTTCCACTTGTAAAACCTGAAGCACTTACAGGAAGAGCTGTAACTGATAGAACGCCAAGGCTTTCATTTGGAAGGCCTTCGCCACCTGCTGAGAAGTACGATGTTCCGTAACGTTCGGCTTCAAATGCGGCTATTACGTTTACATGATGCAAGTCTGAGAATGTTTTATCGAAGGTTGCAAGGTTTGAGGTCGATATTCTCATTCTTTGATCATTTCTATTGTAAACTTCTCCACCTACATCTTCGCCTGATCTGGAAAGAGGGGAGTAGTAATTATAATAATCACTATTTACCCAGTCATAGCTATTGGTTGATCTGAACGTTAATGATTCTATTGGGCTATACTCCAGGAATCCTGTACTCATGCTTCTGAACACCTTGGCACTAACTTCCATCAGGGGATATTCGCGCAGGAGATTATAATAGCCTGCGTTATCAAGTTCGTATTTGAGTTCTCCGTTTTCATCATATGGAGTTTCGGTCGGCCAGCAGTTTCTGTTCACATTATAGAAAGGGCTGTTATAGGAAGTTCCGTTATTTGCAACATCCTGGTCAGTAACTGCGGTCATAATATTTACCCCAAAGTTAATCTTATCACTAATTTTCTGAGTAAGGTTTACTCTGCCTGAGTATCTTAGAAAGTCCGAATTCAGTGCAAGACCTTCCTGGTCGAGTATGTTAGCAGAGACATAAAATGTAGTTTTGTCGTTACCCCCTGATGCAGATATCTCGGTATTTTTTGACACGCCCTGTCTGAACAGCAGGTCGTACCAGTCTGTGTAACCACCCTCGGGTTCATACCATTTAAACGCATCCATATTAGCCTGAACTTCAGGAGCACCTACACCATAATAATTCTCGAGTGATTCTCTCATCAACTCTACAAAATCATCACCACTGGCAGCCTTATAATTCTCCACTGCAAAGTTTGAATACCCCAAAGATGATTTGACGTTATATTTTGTATCTCCGCTGCGTCCTGTTTTTGTGGTAATTAGTATAACCCCGTTGGCTGCACGTGATCCATAGAGTGAAGCTGCCGCGGCATCTTTCAGAATCGTAATATTAGCAATATCACCCGGGTTGAGTGTTGACATTATATTGCCACCCTCATCCAGTGCACCTGTTATCATAGGAACACCATCAATTACATACAGGGGTGAATTTGATGCTGAGAATGATCCCATACCCCTGATCCTGATTTCTGAACCTGAGCCTGGTTGGCCACTTGTCTCAGCAACAGTTACACCTGCCACACTACCGGCCAGGGCTTTTTCGAAAGATGTAACAGGTACTCTTTCAATAGCCTCGCTTTGTACCGCTGCGGCTGAGCCTGTAAATGAAACCTTTCTGGCAGTTCCGTAGGCAACTACTATTACATCATCGATAGACTGTGTTGTTTCAATAAGAGCTACATTTATCGTTGTACTATTGCCAACGGTGATTTCTCTTGTGGCATAGCCAATAAATGAAAATTCAAGAACAGCATCAGTTCCAGGTACCTGGATAGAAAAGGTTCCATCCATATCTGTTGCAGTACCCTGAGATGTTCCTTTTATCTGGATTGTCACTCCTGGCATTGCTTGGCCTGTAGCCTCTTCGGTGACAGTACCCGTTATGCGGATATTCTGCGCGAAGATCATTTGAATGCCAATGGCCATAATTAAGTTAAATAGGATAATCTTTTTTTTCATAGTTAAGGTTTTTAACTTTTTGAATTAGTTTTTTTAGTTAGTCTTCCATTGCTTATTATGTTAGTAATGATTAAGACAATAGATAAGGGTCGGGTAATTAAGTTTCTTTCATAAGCCTTATTTTTTTTGTATGTTATTTAGGTTAGTAATTACTTTATCAGTATCGAGACGAAAAAAATCTCCGTCCTTTATAAGGAGTGCCTGTCCAATAATTTCTTTATTTGCCAGAGGGATATTAACAGGGTATACTCTTCCTTGCTTGATCGGGCTTATCAGGTCTACTTCTGTATGTCCGACCACAATCTGGTCGACCTGGTAATTTTCGAGTATTGATTCAAGGTTTGATTGTTCTATATATTCATAATCACTGCTTCCCCTGAAGTATCCGCGATACCATACAGGTCCGTTATTGCCAATAATGAATTTATCAAGCTCCGAATAGCTGTTATTATCTTTGTTGCTTAAAAAGTGCCTGAAAGCAGTATTGATTTCATCAGGCGACATATTTTTACTGTTAAGTATAGGCGAGATACCTGCATGAACAAACATTGTATTACCGATTATTTCGACTACATTTTTTGATCGTAACCATTTTCCGATTACGGTTTTGTCTGAAAATAATTCATGATATTCAATGTTCAGGTTTGATGTAAGCCCGTAGTACTTATTGGCGATATACCTGATGTCGTTTTTAATAATCATTGCTTCATGATTCCCCAGCAGAAGGTGAACTTTACCACCTTTTTTTTTCGCCTGTTGCTCCAGCTTATATATCAACCAGTATGCTTCCATAACTCCTTCACCCCGGTCAGGAATATCACCGACAAATACAAGGTGTCCATCACCAAAAGTCCAGTCATTTTTTTTATCGATAACACCTCCGGACTGAAAGCATATCAAGCATTCTTTTATATTGTCCGTGAATATCTCCCATAACAAATACCTGCGATGGCATATCGTACTTTGACGAGGGAATTTCAGGCTCGGGTATGATAAGGTATTCTATTCTTGTCTCTTTTTAAGTCCCTTAAATTCTAATACTCCGTCGGTAAAATTTCCTTTGATATAATTGAAGACCCTTTTTAACCCCTTTGTTTTTTAAATAGTCAATCCTGTATACAGAATCATCTATATAACTTATATAGGGTCCGTCGAAATAATCCGGAAGTTTCTTTTCAAAGAGCCTGCACCCTATTGAGTCGAGGTAATCTCTTATTCCAGGTTTATTATTTATTATTGTATAGTCGAGGGCGGTCCACTGATCATTATTAGGAATATTAACTTTAGCCCCATTAATGTAAAGGGTTTTAAGCACATCAAAATTGTTATACTTGGCCGCATAATGAAAAGCTGTATTCCTGTCATTATTAATTGAATTGATATCTGCTCCATTCTGCAGTAGTAATTCTGTAAATTCCACATTGCAGTATCTGGCAGCAAACATCAAAGGCGTTTTTGTTCCATCCTGTTGCTCAATGTTCACACCTTTACTTAGCAGAAATCTGGTAACTTCAAATTGCCTGTTTTCAATTGCGTAAGTTAACAGTGTTCGTTTTCTATTACCGAATCTGGCGTTAATATTAAAATTGTCGTCAAGTATTTTACTTAAACCTTCAATATCCCCTTTACTAACCTGTGATAGAATTAAAGAATCTTTGTCTATAATTCTTATCTCTTCTGTCGCGAAAATATTCGTGAAAAAAAGAATGAAAAAAACAGAAAGGAGTGGTTTTAGAAATCGAGTCATTTGTATACAGGTTGGTTTTATTGTTAATGCTATAACAAAGATCGGTAACTGAATCCTGGCAGAGGATTTTATCCTATATACAATGCCTATACAGTCAGGGATTTTGTACTACAAACACAACACAGGCATATATATAACTAATACAATATTGATACAAAACTCTTTTTCGGGTTTTCTATGGCAATATTAATGTGTGTAGTTAGAACCTGCCTTTTAGAATATTTTGATTTAAGGGTTTCTAGAATTGAGACAGGAAAGATGATAAATTAGTATCTGTATTAGCCAGACCAAGCTTTTTTCTTAAACGTGTCCTTGCTATGTTAATACTGTGAGGAGATTGGTTAGTTATTGAGGATATTTCCTTGGTTGAAAAGTCCAGTCTCAGGAAAGCAGATAATCGTTTTTCATTAGTGGTCAGATCAGGATATGATTTGGCAATATTTTCATAAAATCCCTGGTGAACCTTTAGAAATCTAAGTTCAAATTCATCCCAGATCTGAAAATCGGTACTGTTTTTCAGATCTTCAATTATTTCTTTTATTACCGGCACATTTTCATCTTTCAGTTTCTCAAGTGAATTATTTAACCTGCTTACGATATCATTTAGAATTTCATTTTTCTTAACCCTGTAAATTGTTCCGGCAGCAAGTTCTCTTTGCTTCTGCTCCAGGTCAGATTCAACCTGTTTCTTTTCGAGTTCTATGTTTTTGAGCACCAGGCTTTGTTGTCCGTTTTTGATTCTCTGTCTTGAAAAAAGCAAGATTGAGGTAAGCAGCAGGAAAAACAATGTTAATCCTATTATGGTGTTTCTGGCAATTCTTTTTTGTTCCAGCAGATCATGAATTTCTTTTTCCTTAAGCTGGTTGAATTCTAACTCAAGACTGGCGATACTTTTTATCTTATCAACATTAAATATACTGTCGCTGAAATTTTGGTGCAGCTTCAGGTATTCATAAGCCATCTTACTATTTCCCATTTGATAATATGTATCACTTATCGTGGCAGTAATATTCATTTCATTTTCAAGCCTGCCCAGCTCCCTGTATAATTCATAAGCTTTTAAATAGTGATCAATTGCCTGGCTAAGGTCTCCTCTTAAACTATAATATCTTCCAAGTGATTGGGTCTGGTCTGCTATTCCCCGAGTATAACCGACCTGACTATTTGCCTCCAGGCTAAGATTAATATATTCATATGCCTTATCGAAGTTATTGGCTGAAAGGTAATTATTTGCAATATTATTATAAATAATTGCCTGGCTTTTAAGTTCCCCTGATTCTAATCTTATTTCCAGTGCTTTTTCATAGTAATCAAGAGCAAGATCAAGGCTGCCTTCCCTTGCGTATGCAACTCCAATATTGTTATAACTCAGTGCTATCCCATCCAAATTATTAAGAGCTTTATTAAGGGCAAGACTTTTATTGTAATACTCGATTGATTTAGCAATATTATCCTGGTATTTATAGAGGCTTCCCATACAGTTATAAATATTTGCCATACCAGTACTGTCATCCATAGTTTCGTAAATACCAAGGCCTTCCAGGCACCTTTCCATAGATAGCTGATAGTACCCTTTTTTCTTGTAAACATCTGCCAGATTAAAGCTTATGTCAGCCATTCCTTTCTTATTATCAAGTTCTGAATGTATATCATAAGACTTAATATAATTCTCAATAGCTTCATTGTAGTTTTCCTCTTCCTCAAGAAGATCACCAATAGAGTAATATCCCTCTGCCATACCTTCAAAATAGCCTGAGTTTTCTGCCTCCATCAAAGCTAACCTTGCGTACTGCATTGCTTTTTCAAAATCAATATCGTAGTAAATATCTTTTATTGACAGAAAGGTTTTGAACTTTTCCTCCGGACTTTTAGCCTCGCTAAGACTATTAAAAAGACTGTCTGCATATTCATTGTTCTGAGCGACAAGGGTATTAGTATTAACCAGCAACAGGATTATTACTGAGAGCAGTGATATAAATATGTACTTAATACTATTTTCTCTGATATTGGTCATGCTTTATTAGTCAAATAAGCCATGGCACAAGATATGATTTTTTTTTAATCGGATTACTTTTATCTAAAGTGATTTATCAAGTGCAACTATCAGTCTGTCGGCCTCTTCAGGTGTATTATAGTGGACCATTGAAATCCTTACTACACCATTATTGCTTTCTGTAAGTCCGAGGTCATCTACCAGCCGCCTGGCATAGAAGTCGCCCCATCTTATTGCAACTTTGTATTTATCAGTCTCAAGGCATAGCTGCTTGCTGTCTCTTCCTTCCTGGATAAATGATATTGTCGGTACTCTTATTTCCTTATTATATTTTTTAGAACCTATAATCCTTATATCCTTCCTTCCATTCAGGTAATCCAGAACTTTCCTTGCAAGGTGTTCTTCATGTTCAGCAATTTTTGAGTAAACAAATTTGAATTTATCTCTCAAATTATCCTGTCCACTGTAAGCATGTAACTCTGCCAGTCCTGACAGGTAATCAGGCAAAGCACCTAAACCATAGGCCAGTTCAAAATTGTAATTTCCCGGCTGAAATTTATATGGAGGCTCCTCAATAAAAAAGTGATTAAATCCCGGGAGATTTTCCAGGATATCAAGTTTCCCATACATCATAGCGTAGTGAGGGCCATAAGTCTTATAGAAACTGAATACGAAGAAATCCACATCAGTATCCTGAACATCAATTAGTCGGTGTGGCATATAGGCCACTGCATCAACACATACCAGCGAACCGTTTTTATGCACAATACTGGTAAACTCTTTTATGGGGTTCAGTGTTCCGACAACATTTGATGCTGCTGAAAATGCAACCAGCCGGGTTCTGTCAGTCAGTAATTTTTTAAGATCTTCTTTTTCAAGTTCGAAGGTTTCAGGATTTATCCGCCATTCCTTAATAACAAAACCTTCGTCTTCAAGCTTACGCCATGCCCCGATATTTGCTTCATGATCAAGGTTGGTAACAATAATTTCATCACCCTTATTCCATACTCTCCTGAAATTGTCGGCCAGAATTTTTATCAGAAGGCTTGTTGACGATCCCATTACTATTTCTTTGGGATCTCTGGCATTTATCCAGTTCATTAATTTCTTATGGGCCGCCAGGTGTCTTTCTTCTGCCAGGACGGAATGCGGATACGATCCTCCAAGCTGCACATTACTTGTATAAAAGTGCTCATTTATTTTATCTACAATCGGTTTCAGAATCTGCGATCCACCCGCGTTGTCGAATAATACCCAGTCTGTTTCGAGGCCGGGGAATTGCGATCTTATAAAGTCAAGGTTTAGCATATGCAAGTATATTTATCTATCATATTATATTAAAACTCTTCCTGCTCAAATTTAATATTGTATTTGCTCAATTGGAAATATACTTTATTGTTATAAATCATATTGGAGGGTTTATAAGGTTTATAAGGTTTATAAAGTTTATAAAGTTTAAGGTTTAATATTAGTTCTTAGAGGTTTAGGGGTTTAGAGGTTAGTCTTAGAGGTTTACTCTTAGCCTTTAGTATTATCGCTCTTTTGTCTTTTGCTCTTTGCCCTTAGCCCTTTGTCTTTCGCCTTTTGTCTTTCGCCTTTTGTCTTTTATCTTTGACATATGTATACAGTTGAAGAAAAGAAGGATTTCAGGTTACAGTTCTGGAATGATTTTAAAAATTATTCGGGAAGAAAACGCAGGAGGAAGAGGATGTCGCCTAAGTGGGCAGGTGATAACACTGGCATAAAGGATATTAATCTGAAGTTTCATTTTGATGAGAAGGAGGCTATTGTAGGCATAGATGTGGTTTCTAATGATCTGGACAGAAGAATTGAATTATTCGACAGGCTTGAAACCTTAAAGAAGATCCTGCATGAAGCTATGGGTGAAGATATGATCTGGGAGATCGATTATGTTATTGAGAGTGGAAAAGAAATAGGGAGGGTGTATCTGCGTAAGGAAGAAGTTAATATTTATAACACTACTACCTGGCCTGATGTTATGGTATTCTTTTTTAATAAGATGATCAGGATTGAACCAATTGTGCTTGAATACAAGGATTATTTGAAAGGATAAAGGATTAATTGTTTAATTGTGTAAATGTGTAATTGTTAATTGTTTAATTGTTTAATTGTTTAATTGTTTAATTGTTTAATTGTTTGTTTATTAGATAAACACTGCAACGATTTAACCTTTTAACGTTTCAACGATTCAACCCTTTAACCTTTCAACGTTTCAACCTTTTAACGCTTCAACACTTCAACACTTTAACCTTTTAACGCTTCAACCTTTCAACAATTTAACGCTTCAACACTTTAACCTTTCAACATAGCTTTAACCTTTCAACATTTCAACTTTCTAACGCTTCAACAATTTAACTCTTTAACAATTTAACACTTCAACAATTTCAACAATTTAACACTTCAACTCTTCAACGCTTCAACCGCTTTTAACAATTTAACGCTTTAACCTTAACCTTCTTTCGTTTCACCCCCCCCCACAGAAGAAAGAAAAACCGGGAAAACGCTTCAACCTTTTAACAATTTGGCAACGCTTTAACAGTTTAACTTTTTAACGCTTCAACCTTTCAACAATTTAACGCTAATTAACAGTAAGGGGAACGATGCAACGAAGTTCTTTCAACAATTTAAACAGCTAGACGAATTAACAGTCAATTTCATCGCTTCAACTCTTTCCTCTTAATTTACCAGGCAATTATTTATTATTTTAAAGGACTTTGTCTGTTTTTTCTCAAAATGGATATTTGGCAAATAAAACGCTAGCGGGAGGCTTAACACATGCAAGTCGAGGGGCAGCACGAGGTAGCAATACTTAGGTGGACGACCGGCGCACGGGTGAGTAACGCGTATGCAACCTACCCTGTACAGGGGGATAGCCCGGAGAAATTCGGATTAATACCCCATAATGATATTTGGAGGCATCTTCAGATATTTAAAGTTTCGACGGTACGGGATGGGCATGCGTGACATTAGCTAGTTGGTAAGGTAACGGCTTACCAAGGCTACGATGTTTAGGGGTCCTGAGAGGGTGATCCCCCACACTGGTACTGAGACACGGACCAGACTCCTACGGGAGGCAGCAGTGAGGAATATTGGTCAATGGGCGCAAGCCTGAACCAGCCATCCCGCGTGCAGGAAGAAAGCGCTATGCGTTGTAAACTGCTTTTCCAGGGAAAGAAAACCCCCGACGTGTCGTGAACGTATTTGACGGTACTCCGGGAATAAGCATCGGCTAACTCCGTGCCAGCAGCCGCGGTAATACGGAGGATGCAAGCGTTATCCGGATTTATTGGGTTTAAAGGGTGCGTAGGCGGATTAATAAGTCAGTGGTGAAAACCTTCAGCTTAACTGGAGAACTGCCATTGATACTGTTAGTCTTGAGTACGGTCAAGGTAGGCGGAATGTGTAATGTAGCGGTGAAATGCTTAGATATTACACAGAACACCGATTGCGAAGGCAGCTTACTGGGCCATTACTGACGCTGAGGCACGAAAGCGTGGGGAGCGAACAGGATTAGATACCCTGGTAGTCCACGCCGTAAACGATGATCACTCGCTGTTGGCGATACACAGTCAGCGGCTAAGCAAAAGCATTAAGTGATCCACCTGGGGAGTACGGTCGCAAGACTGAAACTCAAAGGAATTGACGGGGGCCCGCACAAGCGGAGGAACATGTGGTTTAATTCGATGATACGCGAGGAACCTTACCTGGGCTTAAATGTAGAGTGCATGAAGTGGAAACATTTCTTTCCTTCGGGACTCTTTACAAGGTGCTGCATGGTTGTCGTCAGCTCGTGCCGTGAGGTGTCGGGTTAAGTCCCATAACGAGCGCAACCCTTATCGTTAGTTGCCAGCGGGTAATGCCGGGAACTCTAACGAAACTGCCGGTGTAAACCGTGAGGAAGGTGGGGATGACGTCAAATCAGCACGGCCCTTATGTCCAGGGCTACACACGTGTTACAATGGCCGGTACAGAGGGCAGCTACCTGGCGACAGGATGCGAATCTCGAAAGCCGGTCTCAGTTCGGATCGGAGTCTGCAACTCGACTCCGTGAAGCTGGATTCGCTAGTAATCGCGCATCAGCCATGGCGCGGTGAATACGTTCCCGGGCCTTGTACACACCGCCCGTCAAGCCATGGAAGTTGGGGGTACCTGAAGTCCGTAACCGTAAGGAGCGGCCTAGGGTAAAACTAGTGACTGGGGCTAAGTCGTAACAAGGTAGCCGTACCGGAAGGTGCGGCTGGAACACCTCCTTTCTGGAGAAGGATATATTATTAAGTCCTCTTTTTGACTTTTTTACCTTTTCATTAATATTTGCGAAGTGAGGTAATTCCAAAGCTAAACTCTGGTATAGTCCGTCAGTGGCTGTATTCAGGTAAAATGCCAGAATACAGTAACCTAATCGCGTTAACGGATTGAGCAGTGCACTAGAATTTAGTCCCGTAGCTCAGTTGGTTAGAGCGCTACACTGATAATGTAGAGGTCCCCAGTTCAACTCTGGGCGGGACTACACTTAAGTCGGGGGAATTAGCTCAGTTGGCTAGAGCACCTGCCTTGCACGCAGGGGGTCAAGGGTTCGACTCCCTTATTCTCCACGATTGCTCACATAGTTATGTAGTAACAGATGTGAGATATGCCATAACTGGCATAAAGGTTCTTTGACATGTTGACAGAATACGAGAATAGTAATAAGTAAAATTTTATTTAATATAGATTAACTCAAGAAAGTAAATAAGAGCGCATGGTGAATGCCTTGGCTCTCAGAGGCGATGAAGGACGTGACAAGCTGCGATAAGCTACGGGGAGGAGCAAATATCCGTTATATCCGTAGATTTCCGAATGGGGCAACCCACCACGATGAAGACGTGGTATCCCGAGTAATCGGGAGGCAAACCCGGAGAACTGAAACATCTAAGTACCCGGAGGAAAAGAAAACAAAAGTGATTCCCTAAGTAGTGGCGATCGAACGGGGAATAGCCCAAACCGAAGACGTTTTGGCGTTTTCGGGGTTGAAGGACCAGTGATATTATTATTAATATGAAATGGAAGATGTCTGGAAAGTCATACCCTAGAAGGTGAAAGTCCTGTACATGTAAGTATTAATAATATAATTGGTATCCTGAGTAGGTCGGGACACGAGAAATCCTGATTGAATCTGCCGGGACCATCCGGTAAGGCTAAATACTTCTGAGAGACCGATAGTGAACCAGTACCGTGAGGGAAAGGTGAAAAGTACCCCGAACAGGGGAGTGAAATAGTACCTGAAACCGTGCGCTTACAACCGGTCGGAGCTCCGATTTATCGGGGTGACGGCGTGCCTTTTGCATAATGAGCCTACGAGTTACTCCTCACTAGCAAGGTTAAGACTTTAAGAGTTGGAGCCGAAGCGAAAGCGAGTCTGAATAGGGCGTATAGTTAGTGGGGGTAGACGCGAAACTTTGTGATCTATCCTTGGTCAGGCTGAAGTTCCGGTAACACGGGATGGAGGGCCGAACCAGTTGACGTTGAAAAGTCTTTGGATGAACTGAGGATAGGGGTGAAAGGCTAATCAAACTGAGAAATAGCTCGTACTCCCCGAAATGCATTTAGGTGCAGCCTCGTGGTGAGTCTTGCAGAGGTAGAGCTACTGATAGGGCTAGAGGGCTTCACCGCCTATCAACCCCTGACAAACTCCGAATGCTGCAAGATATACACGGGAGTGAGCCCGCGGGTGCTAAGGTCCGTGGACAAAAGGGAAAGAACCCAGACCATCAGCTAAGGTCCCAAAATATATGCTAAGTTGATTTAACGAGGTGCGACTGCTTAGACAGCTAGGATGTTGGCTTGGAAGCAGCCATTCATTTAAAGAGTGCGTAACAGCTCACTAGTCGAGCGGTTGTGCGTGGATAATAATCGGGCATAAGCATATTACCGAAGCTATGGACTACAGCTTTTAGGCGTGTATTGGTAGGGGAGCATTCCAGTCAGCGCAGAAGATGTATCGTAAGGTATGTTGGAGCGGCTGGAAAAGAAAATGTAGGCATAAGTAACGATAAGGCAGGTGAGAAACCTGCCCACCGAAAGACTAAGGTTTCCTGATCAACGCTAATCGGATCAGGGTTAGTCGGGTCCTAAGGGTAAGCCGAACGGCGATCCCGATGGATAACTGGTTAATATTCCAGTACCACCGTGTACTGCGAAGGGGTGACGGAGTAGTGAAAGATCCGCGTACTGACGGAATAGTACGTTAAAGGGTGTAGTTATATCACAATGTTAATAGCTATGTGATGATGAACCTGACAGTACCATGAGCCTTCGGGCAAGTGGATAGTGATCCTAATCAGACTTCCAAGAAAAACCTCTAAGCTTCAGGTACATGGTGCCCGTACCACAAACCGACACAGGTAGTCGAGGAGAGAATCCTAAGGTGCTCGAGTGATCCGTGGCTAAGGAACTAGGCAAATTAGACCTGTAACTTCGGGAAAAAGGTCCCCCGCAGCAATGCGGGGCGCAGATAAATGGCCCAAGCGACTGTTTAGCAAAAACACATGGCTTTGCGAAATCGAAAGATGAAGTATAAGGCCTGACACCTGCCCGGTGCTGGAAGGTTAAGAGGGGGGGTCATTCCCGATTCGTACGGGAGAAGCTCTGAATCGAAGCCCCAGTAAACGGCGGCCGTAACTATAACGGTCCTAAGGTAGCGAAATTCCTTGTCGGGTAAGTTCCGACCTGCACGAATGGTGTAACGATCTGGGCACTGTCTCAGCCACGAGCTCGGTGAAATTGTAGTTCCGGTGAAGATGCCGGATACCCGCAACGGGACGGAAAGACCCCGTGAACCTTTACTATAGCTTAACATTGATTTTGGGTAAATAATGTGTAGGATAGGTCGGAGACTATGAAGCGGTTTCGCTAGGAATCGTGGAGTCACCCTTGAAATACGACCCTTTATTTATCTGGAACCTAACCCGCTTCGGGGGACATTGTTTGGTGGGTAGTTTGACTGGGGTGGTCGCCTCCAAAAGAGTAACGGAGGCTTCTAAAGGTACCCTCAGCACGATTGGTAACCGTGCGCAGAGTGCAATGGCATAAGGGTGCTTGACTGTGAGACCGACAAGTCGAGCAGGTACGAAAGTAGAGCATAGTGATCCGGTGGTTCCGTATGGAAGGGCCATCGCTCAAAGGATAAAAGGTACTCCGGGGATAACAGGCTGATCGCCGCCAAGAGCTCATATCGACGCGGCGGTTTGGCACCTCGATGTCGGCTCGTCACATCCTGGGGCTGGAGAAGGTCCCAAGGGTTCGGCTGTTCGCCGATTAAAGTGGCACGCGAGCTGGGTTCAGAACGTCGTGAGACAGTTCGGTCCCTATCTGTTGTGGGCGTAGGAGATTTGAGAGAACCTGACACTAGTACGAGAGGACCGTGTTGGACAAACCTCTAGTGTACCTGTTGTGGCGCCAGCTGCATCGCAGGGTAGCTATGTTTGGAAGAGATAAGCACTGAAAGCATCTAAGTACGAAGCTCGTCTCAAGATGAGATCTCCTTTAAGGGTCGTTGAAGACTACGACGTTGATAGGCTGCAGGTGTAAAGGCGGTAACGTCAAAGCCGAGCAGTACTAATTACCCGTAAACTTTCGGAGATTATTTATTATTATTCTTGTAGTTGTCATGTTAATTTTAACAGGCTAAAGGCTCAAGACTCAAGGCGCAAGCTGAGGAGTTTGGAATAAGGTTGTCTGTAAAGTGCTTATGGTGACTATAGCAACGGGGTTCCACCTCTTCCCATCCCGAACAGAGAAGTTAAGCCCGTTAGCGCCGATGGTACTGCGTAAAAGTGGGAGAGTAGGTCGCCGCCAACTTTATACAAAAAGCTCAGCAATATGCTGGGCTTTTTTTGTTTATAGGAAGAAGGTTGAAACTGGGTTGAAAAGGTTGAAACTGGGGTGAAGAAGGTTGGGAATGAGTTGGAATGAGTTGGAATGAGTTGAGAATGAGTTTAGACGTTTAGGCTTATAACTTATAACTAGTATCCCGCGTACCCCGCACCCCGCACCCCGTACCCCGTACCCCGTACCCCGTACCCCGCACCCCGTACCCCACACCATCTTCCCATATTCTTCTTATCTTTATATAAATTCTGCTATTATGTATTCCAGACTTATTAACTGTAAACTTTTTAATGGTCTTAACCCGCTTCAGATTGAAGAATTGTTAGCTTCAATAGTGTACCAGGTGAAGAAATTTGAGCGCGGTGATATAATTGCTCATAATGGAGAAAAAATTAATAATCAATTGATTATTATTGAAGGTAGCGCAAAGGGCGAGATGATAGATTTTAACGGAAAAATTATTAAGATAGAAGATATTGAGAGCCCGAGATCGCTGGCTCCGGCATTCCTGTTCGGTATAGAAAATACTTATCCGGTAGATATTATTGCCAATGATAAAGTTGTAATAATTTCTATACCAAAGGATTACTTTCTGAAACTTTTAGGAAATTCTGAGAAGGTATTGCTTAACTATCTCGACATAATCTCAAGCCGCACTCAGTTTTTAACAAGTAAAATAAAACTACTGTCATTTCATTCGATAAAGGGGAAACTGGCCCAGTACATACTGTCCCTGTCAAAAAAAATGAATAGCGACTATATTGAAATTCCTATAAGCCAGAATGAGTTATCTGAATTATTCGGAGTAACGCGTCCTTCATTATCGAGAGCGCTAAGGGAGATGAACGATGATGGATTGATAATAGCAAGGGGAAGAAAGGTCAAAGTGGTCGATAAAGTATCACTTTCTGCACTTTTAGCTTAAATTGTGTGGGAAAAGTTAAAGGAGTTAATTATACTTGTACTTATCACATTGATTTGCAAAAAAATACAATAAGCACTTATGAATGTTTGTCAGTACATAGCGTCAGAACTAGCAGAGAGGGGTGTGAAATTTGTATTTGGCATACCGGGCGGACCTTCTATTCCATATATTGAGGAATTCAGGAAGAAGGGAATAGAATTTATTCTTACTTCCAATGAAAGCTCAGCCGGCATAATGGCTGATGTGACCGGCAGGTTAACAGGTATTCCTGGTGTATGTCATGCAACTTTCGGGCCGGGTGCTACTAACCTGGCAACAGGAGTGGGTGGTGCATTGCTTGACAGGTCGCCGCTTATAGCTCTTACAACAGAAGTGCCTGTAAATATGAGTCGCAGGACGGTACAGATGAACATAGATCATCACTCTCTTTTTGAACCAATTACAAAGGCAACAATAAGGATGAATCCTGATAGTGCAGCCGAAATTATTGCCGATGCTTTCGATCTTGCACTTTCTGAATATCCCGGACCGGTGCATATCGGATTACCATCAGATATTGCCGAACTTGAAGTAGGCTCAATATTAGCTGCTTACACCTCTGAGGACTGGGATCAGAAGACTTTAATCGATAGTGAGACAGCTGCACTCTTTGAATACTCCAGGAAACCCCTGATTGCAATCGGGCTCACAGCTACAAGATTTGATATATCAGGTGAGTTACATAGATTTCTCGACGAACATCCCATGCCTGTTGTTGTGACGCCGATGGCTAAAGGAATAATAAAAGAGGATCATATTTGTTACGGCGGTGTACTCTTTCATGCCTTAAGCAACAGGCTTTCTCCTATTATTGATGAAGCAGATCTTATTATAGGTTTTGGATATGATCCTGTTGAATATAATTATGAATCATGGATGCCTGATGTTCCACTTGTACATATCAGTACTATACCTGCAGATATGCCCTGTGATATTATGACCAAGCAGGTTTCTGGAAACCTTGAAGGGATACTGGATATGATATCATCGGTGATCAAACATAAAACTGACTGGGATAAGAAAATCATTAAGCAGGTACGTGATTCAATTCTTGACATAAGAAAAGAAGATAAACCTGTTTTCGGTCCTCTTTCTTTGCTTAATTCCCTGAGGAAAGCTGTGCCTGGAGATTCAATAATTACACTGGATGTAGGCTCTCATATTCATTTGTTCGGACAACTTTGGGAGAATTCAGAAAACAGTAGACTGCTTATGTCAAATGGCTGGTCGGGGATGGGCTTTGCAATACCGGCAGCCATTGCTGCTGCATTGAACTTTCCTGAGAAGAAAGTTATTGCAATTTGTGGCGATGGAGGTTTTCTTATGAGTTCGGGCGAAGTTATTTTAGCCCGGAGGCTAAAGCTTGATATAATATTTATTATACTCACCGACAGAGAGTTAAACCTTATAAAACTGAAAAAGGAAAAAAGAGGATTGAGTTCGCAAGATATGATTCTCTATAATGGAGAACTGTTTGATTCAGATAAATTCCTGGGTATTCCAGTAAAAAAAGCCACATCAAAAGTCAGTATAGACGAAGTGCTTTCAGATGCCCTGAAAAATAAAGGACCTGTTATTATCGATGCACAAATTGATCCCTCCGAGTACAAAGAGTTAATAATTGTCTGATTATTTCTTTTTCTTTGCCTTAGGGACAGGTTTAGAAGCAAGTGTTTTCTTCCTGGGTCTTCTTACTCCATGAGAACCGGATATGATTTTCCCCCTTCTGGTCTTTTTATCACCTTTTCCCATAATATTATTTTATTTTTAGATCATGTAAAATTACATGATACAGGTTTAAAGTTAATAAAAATCTTTACTTTTATTTAAAATCAAAACCATACTCTTATGCTATATAACCGTAGAAGATTCCTGAAAAGTGCAGGTGCAGGCCTTGCTGTGTCTGTTCTTGCAAATAATAAGATTATTGCAGGTAAGGCAGATTTAGATAATGTTGAAATGCTCAGTTATTCAGGTACAGATGAATCTTACTGGGAGTTTTTGAAGTCTCAGTTCTCATTGAGAGATGGCCTGTTTTATTTCAATAATGGATCTCTTGGTCCGTCTCCGGAATATGTTATCGATAGAACAGAGAAATTCAGACGTACTCTTGATTCTTTCCCCTCGAAATTTATGTGGGGCGGATGGAACGCGGAAAAAGAAGTTGTCAGAAAGTCCATTGCAGACTATCTCTCGGCCGACCCGGAAACTATTGCTCTTATCCACAACACATCCGAAGGGATGAACTTGTTTGCACGCAGTTTTGATTTGAAAGCTGGTGATGAAATAATCCTGGCTGATCATGAGCACCGCACAGGAGTAGCCCCTTTCGAATATTATTGCGAGCTCAGGGGTGTTAAACTAATAAGGCCTGTTCTGCCAATATTACCTTCCTCAGAGGAGGAAATTTTAGACATATACAGAAAGTCAATTACTAAAAGGACAAAGCTTATTTCAATGGTTCATATGACAAATACCAATGGTATGATCTTACCTGTTAAGCAGGTATCTGAGCTTGCCCATCAAAGAGATATTAATGTGTGTGTAGATGCTGCTCAAACCATTGGGATGATAAGAACTGATATTAATGATCTTGGATGTGATTTTTATGCCGCAAGTGGTCATAAATGGTTATGGGGGCCCAAGGGTACGGGCATCCTTTATGCTGCTAAACCGAAGCAGAGCTTGTTGAAACCGTTAATGGTAAGCAATAACTGGAATGAAATTAACATAAGAATGTTTGAAGACTATAATACAAGAAATCTTCCTGAATTGCTTGGACTGGGAGCAGCAGTGGATTTTAATAATATTATTGGACAGGAAAAAAAGGAGCTTAGAATATTTGAACTAAAGCACTATTTCAGATCGAAGATGGCTGAAGATAAGAGCTTTATTTTTAAAACACCTCTGTCAGATAAACTATCTGCCGGTTTGCAGGTCGTTGAAGTTGCCGGAAAAGACGTAAATGAAGCGGCTAAATACCTTATTGAGGATCATAATATTGATTGTCGTCCAATGACTTCTCATAAGCTTAATGCCCTGCGCATAAGTTTGTCTCCATTTAATACTTTAAGGGATATTGATCTTCTTATTGATGCACTCAGGTCATTTGCAAGAGCATAATTTTATAATCGTTAAATATGATTGATCAATATATGGAAGAGGCGATGGCTTTTGATCGTCTTGATGAGCTGAAGGAATACAGGAAAGAATTCTTTTCTGATAATGATTCAGTTATATATATGGATGGAAATTCTCTGGGCAAGCTTCCGCTAGCTGCAAGTAAGGTAGTTAGCCGGGTTGTTAATCAGGAATGGGGAGGAAAGAATGATAAGGAGCTGGAATGATAACTGGTGGGATATGCCTGCAAGGGCAGCTTCAATGATATCAAAGATTATTGGAGCAAAGGCTCATGAAGTAATAGTTTGCGATTCTACCTCTGTTAATCTTTATAAGCTTGCAACAGCCGCACTTAAGCTCAAAAATGACAGAAGGAAGATTATTAGCGA
Organism: uncultured Marinilabiliaceae bacterium; assembly: GCA_942491535.1. GTDB lineage: Bacteria > Bacteroidota > Bacteroidia > Bacteroidales > VadinHA17 > JAUVKT01. The sequence goes on along the minus strand of CALOBV010000026.1, from coordinate 108,301 downwards.
AGAGACAAACTTCCCGACAGACCTTTATATACTTCAGGGTGTTGTTGAAAATCTGGATAAGGACCATAAGCTCCTGCTTGCAAAAAGCAGGGATGGCCTGGGTGTTGATTATTCTGAGATTGAAAGCCTTATAGATAATGATACGGCTCTTGTTGTTCTTACACTGGTTTCTTATAAGAGTGCCCAGATGTACAATATGATGAAGATAAATCAGCTTGCTCATCAATATGGTGCGATGGTAATCTGGGATTTGTGTCATGCTGTCGGTGCTGTCCCGGTAGACCTTAATCTTACAGAAGCTGATATGGCTGTTGGATGTACATATAAATATCTTAATTGCGGACCGGGATCACCTGCCTTCCTATATGTCAGGGAGGATTTGCAATCGTCATTGGATTCTCCTGTCTGGGGATGGTTTGGAGAAAAAAGACCCTTCGACTTTAACCTTGATTATACTCCTTCCGACACAGTAAAAAAATATATGGCCGGTACCTCCGGTATATTGTCAATGTGTACGATTGAACCGGCTCTTGAGATAACTCTCAGAGCAGGAATTGAAAAAATAAGGAGTAAGAGCATCAAAATGACAGAATTCTTCATCAGGATCTATAATGAAATCCTCAAAGATGCCGGCTATAGGCTTGGCTCTCCTATAGACCATGAATTGAGAGGCTCTCATGTTTCATTAAAACATTCTGAAGCATACAGGATAAGTAAAGCTCTGATAGACCGTGATAATGGTGATTATGTTATAATACCTGATTTTCGACCGCCGGATAACTTGAGGTTCGGTTTCGCCCCTTTGTATAATACTTACTCTGAGATTGTAAGTGTGGCGGGTGAGTTGCTTCGCATCGTAACAAATAATGAAATCAACTCGTACACATTGGATAAAGATGAAGTTACCTGATATTTTCCTATATTAGTCTAAGATAATATATCAATGGCCGCTAAAATCCAGATATATACTGAAAATATAACTCCAAGATTAATTTATTCGCTGGATCTGGTATTTAAGACTATTCTTAATTTAGATTATACTATTACATCTGATCCTGATCAGGAAAAGCCTCTGATAAACTATTCTTCTGATAGGAGTATTGGTGGAATATATATACAACCTGAAGGTTTATTGTTTGAATCAGGGATCAAAAAACAGGATATATGGGTTGCCCACCTTGATGGATTGCCATTATTTTTTCAACAACCACCTGAGGCAGGTTTCTTTATCGATATATTTTCTTTTGCATTTTATATGGTTACCAGGTATGAGGAGTACCTGCCGTTTACACGTGATGAACACGGCCGTTTTGCTGCGGAGTCGAGCCTGGCATACAAGCATAGCTTTATAAATAAACCGGTGGTTGATATATGGGCACAGCGCTTTGCAAAAACAATAGGGATTCTTTACCCTGAAGTTAGATATAAAAAACCTTCCTTTGAGAGTCTGCTTACTTTGGATGTTGATCAGCCATATGCATACAGAGGTAAGGGGATTTTGAGAAATTTAGCAGGGGTAATTGTTGATGCGCTTAAAGGGAGGAACGCTTCTGAAAGGCTTGCCTGTATGACCGGAAGGGACAATGACCCTTTTGATACCTATGGATATATAAACGAAACAGCGAAAGCTTATAAATGCGAGGTAAAATACTTCTTTACAGCCGGAAAGAAGAGTAAATATGATCATAACCCAAGCCCTCTTAAACCATGCTATCGCCGACTTATAAGGAAAATAAGCTCGGAGAATAGTATAGGCCTGCATCCGTCATACAGTTCAGATAACGATAAAAAGCTATTGTTGTGGGAGAAATCCCGCCTTGAAAAAGTAAGCGGATTTCATATAGAGGATGTAAGAAAACATTTTCTGCTTCTGGATTTTCCACAAACCTACCAGGATCTCATTGAAATTGGAATAGAGACCGATTATACCCTGGGATTTATTAGGGAGGCAGGCTTCAGGGCAGGTATTGCACGACCATTTAAGTTTTATGACCTGCTGAAAGAAGAATCCACAGGATTAACCCTGGTGCCTTTCCAGTATACCGACGGAACGTATCAGCAGCATAAAAGATTCTCAATCGAAGATGCAAAGAAAGCAATAAAGGACCTGATCGACGAAACAAGGTCTGTTGGAGGACTTTTTGTAAGTGTATGGCATAATACATCACTTGTTGATAGTGGTGAGTGGATGGGGTGGAAGGGTGTCTTTGAATATACACTTAAAGAACAGATGAGGTCAAAGTAATAGTATAATTACTCAATAAATTCCAGCTCCTCATCTTTTTTTACTTCTGAAATATAACCATTTTCACATTTAATAGTCCTTGCAGTAAATTTCTTTAAAATTGTGTAGTTGTGAGTTGCAACGATAACAGCACGCCCTGATTTACTTATCTCCTTAAGCAGCTTAATAATATCTTCAGAAGTCTCCGGGTCAAGATTTCCTGTTGGTTCGTCAGCAAGTATTATCTCCGGGTCGTTTAGCAGGGCTCGGGCAATTACAACTCTTTGTTGTTCCCCTCCCGATAGCTGGTGTGGCATCTTATATCCCTTTGTGCCCAGACCTACTTTCTCCAGAACTTCACCTATCCTTTGAGCTATTTCTTTTTTTTGTTTCCACCCGGTGGCTTTTAAGACAAATTCCAGGTTTGCATAAACAGACCTGTCTGTCAGTAACTGAAAATCCTGAAACACAATGCCAAGTTTCCTTCTTAATTGTGGGATTTCTTTTCTCTTAAGTTTAGATAAATCATAACCTGCAACTATACCCTCTCCCTCTGCGAGAGGAATCTGGCCATTTATTGTTTTTACAAGTGATGTTTTTCCACTTCCAACCTTTCCAATTAAATATACGAACTCACCCTTATCGATATTTATATTTACATTACTTAATACCAGGTGGTCCTGCTGGTAAATTTTGCAATCTTTTAATGATATGATTGTGTCCAGAGGAAGGCTGTTGTTTTCCATTATTGTCAAGAATATTTTCCGAAAGATAATATAAATGGTTTAAAGGTTTAAGTGGTTTAAGTGGTTTAAGTGGTTTAAGTGGTTTAGGGGACTTAGACCTAGGTTGGTTTAGATATATTTCTGTCCCGAGGATTTACAAGGTAGATTGGATGAAAATTAGGGTTTTAGATTTTTAGTTTTAAATATTGTATACCTCGCTTGGTTTTTCCTTCTCCTCTCCTTCCCCTTTGAGCGTTAAGTAAGGTGGTATTTAGGGTTTTAAAGTATTTTGAAAGTGGATCCCTCAAACTTGTGATCTGCTTCGACTTCGAGCCAGACGACAAGAAAGGACCCGCACCCCATGCTCCACGCCCCACGCCCCATGCCCCAGCTCCATGCTCCATGCTCTCCATGCTCCATGCTCCATGCTCCCTGCTCCATGCTCCATGCTCCATGCTCCATGAGGCTGGTTATTTAATAATTATGGTCCATTGTTAATAAGTTCAATAATAAAGAAAAAAAGGGAGCGTTTTATAGTTGTAAATTTACAGACATTAAGGGGGGTGTTTACACCCAATACGGTAAGTATTGATGATAAACGGGAATTAATTCATTATGAGAATAATAAAGCATATTACATTTTTACTTTTGTTTTCGGTACTGGCTTTAAATCTTGGAGCTCAGAAACCATTATCTACAAGCTATACTGATAATAACTTCTTCAGGGCAAAAGAGTTATTTGATAAGGAGAAATACTCCGGTGCAATTGAACTATTCGACAGGTATATAAATGAGCACCACGGTGAGAATAACAATTATATTACTGATGCAGAATATTATACAGCAATTTCATCAGTGAAGTTATACAGTAACGATGCCGAGTATCGTATTAATAAATTTATACGAAATCACCCTGAAAGTCCCTTAAATAACTCAGCTTATTTTCAGCTTGCCAATGGGTTTTACCAGGCAAAAAATTACCGCAAGGCCATCACATACTACGAAAAGGCCGACAGGCTTGAGATAGATGATGAAATTTTACCAGAGTACTACTTTAAGTTAGGGTATTCACATTTTATGAAGGGAGACAGGAAGAGGGCAATGCTTTTCTTTTCAGAGATAATGGATATAGACACCGAATATACCCCTCCTGCTATATATTATTTTTCGCATATTGCCTATGAAGAGCAGATGTACAGAACTGCTCTAGATGGTTTTAAGAGACTGCGGAACGATGAGTCTTTTGGTTCTGTTGTTCCGTTTTATATAGTACAGATAATGTATGTTATAGGAGATTTCGATGGAATAATTGAAATTGCTCCTGCTATTGTAAAGGATGCATCTGAGGAAAGGGCTTCGGAGTTGTACAGGGTAATCGGAGATGCCTATTTTAAGAAAGGTAATTATGCCCAGGCTGTTATAAACCTTGAAGAGCATGTTTCCAGGGCTGTAAGAACAGGAAGGGAAGGCAGCTACCAGCTTGCATACTGCTATTATATGACAGAAGAATTTGATAAAGCCATCCCACTTTTCAAAGAGGTATGCAGGAGCAGAGATGAACTCAGTCAGAATGCATATTACCTCCTTGGAGATATCTACATAAAGAAAGATGAAAAAAAATTGGCTCAGACCTCTTTTTCATCTGCTTCCAGGATGGACTTCGACAGTAAGATTAAGGAGGAGTCCTTATTTAATTTTGCCAAACTTACCTATGAAACAACATATTCTCCATTTGGAGAAGTAATTCGGGCCTTCCAGGAATATATTGAACAATATCCGGGATCTGACAATATAGAGGAAGCATATGAATACCTGGTTACTGCGTATATGAAGGTTAATAATTATGATGCAGCCATACAGTCGCTCGACAGGATAAGTTTTAAAGATGAAAGACTTGAAAGGGCCTATCAAAAAGTAGCCTTCTTCAGGGGCATGGAATTATATAAAAATATGAACTTATCTGTTGCTGCGGCAATGTTTGATAAGTCTTTGAAATATGGTGAGTACGATTTGATGATCAGGGCCAGGTCAATTTTCTGGAAGGCTGAAGCATTATACAGGCAGGGGCGTGCTGATGAAGCTCTGGATTTGTATGAAGAATTTCTTGGTATACCCGGAGCATCAAGACTTGATGAATATCACAATGCCTATTACAGTATTGCCTACGTTTATTATAATAAGCAAAATTACAGTGAGGCTCTCAGGTGGTATCTTGATTTTGAATCACGCCTGGTTGGTGGAAATACACGTTTAGTTGCAGATTTGTATAATCGTATTGCCGATTGTTATTATATCTCAACCGAATATGACAAATCTATAGCATATTACGACAGGGTAATTAATGCCGGGGCTCCCGGAGCAGATTATGCAATGTTTCAAAAAGGATTTGCCCGTGGCCTGATGAACGATCAGAGAGGCAAGGAGCAAATTTTGACAAATCTTATCAATAACTATTCTTCTTCCTCCATTGTTCCAAATGCTCTTTTTGAAAGAGGGAGGGCATATGTTACCTTGAATGATAATGGCAGGGGAGAAAAGGATTTTTCATCTATCATAGGCGATCACCCAAATAGCGTTTTTGTCCCAAGAGCCATGGTTCAACTGGGCTTATTGTATTTTAATGATGGGAATAATCAAAAGGCTATTAACCAGTATAAACAGGTAATTGAAAAATACCAGTCAACACCTGAAGCAAGATCTGCACTGACAGGTTTAAGAACCACTTATGTGGAGATGAATGATGTTGAATCATATTTCGCATATGTCAGGTCTTTGGATGGATATGCAGATGTTAGCAGCAGCGAAAGAGATAGCCTGTTGTACATCTCAGGAGAGAACCTTTATGTGTCTGGTGATTGCAACCGGGCATCTTCTGTGTTTAAATCGTACCTGGAAGAGTTTTCCCAGGGAAGTTTCAGGCTTAATGCAAGTTTCTACCTTGCAGATTGTCTTAACTCCCAGGGGAGAGGTGATGAAGCGATGGATTATTACCTGGAGGTGGTTTCGACTCCGAATAATCCATTCCTTGAGCAAACTTATGATGCACTGGCTAAGATAAATTTCAGTAATGGGAAATACCAGGAAGCCTATGAATACTTCGCTGATCTTGAAAGAGTTGCTGAAATTCCGGAGAGTATCCTGGAAGCCAGGGTAGGTCAGTTAAGATCGGCCTATCAGCTTGGTGATCCTGTGAAAGCTATTTCTGCATCTGCAAGAGTATTGGAATCTGATATTCTTACCGAAGACCTTGCCAGGGAGGCAACCTATATGAGTGCCAAATCAAATTATGCCCTCGACAATACTGGCAGGGCCCTGGCTGATTTTAGAAAGCTTGCAACAGAAACTACTACCGTTGAGGGTGCTGAATCTAAATACAGGCTTGCAGAGATACTGTTTAAGCAGGGCGAAACTGATGAAGCAGAAAGTCTGGTATATGAGTTTATTGATCAAAATAGCCCTCACCAGTACTGGATGGCCAGAATGTTTATTCTGCTTGCTGATATTAGCCTGGAGAAGAACGATGAATTCCAGGCACGTGCTACACTTCAGAGTCTTACCGATTACTATCAGACTGATGATGATGGAATCCTCGATGAGGTAAGGGCAAAACTGAGTGAGCTTAATGTAAACCAGGAGGTAACAGACACCATAAAACTCACAATTAAGAAAGAAGAATAGCGTTTTAGGAAAAATGATAGTTATGATTATGAAGAAAATAAAATATATCACCCTTCTATGCCTTTTTATCCCCTGGTCGTTACTTGCTCAGGAAAATATCAGGAGAGAGGTTAAATTATATAACCCCTTTAAGCCAACACTTACGTGGGAAAATAAGATTCATTTTTCACCTGAATTAATTGACACATCTGATGTTTCCCCGCTATTTAATTATAATATTTCACCCCGTGTTTTTATGCCTGAGTATACGGTCAGAACAATAGGTGCTGCAAGGCTCGAACCTGATCCCCTGGGAAAACTTTACAAAAGTTATCTGAAGCTGGGATTTGGTAACTATTTCAGTCCGCTGGGTGAATTAAGTATATCCAGTGAAAGATCAAGAAATAGAATTATTGGATTCTATGCAGGCCATTCTTCATCTTTTGGCAAGTTGAAACTGGAAAATAAGGATGAGGTGTTTGCAGGTTATATGGATAATTACCTTACATTTTATGGAACAAGGCTATTCAGGAGATTTGCCCTCTCAGGAAATGTCGATATCGACCACGTCAGAAGATATGCTTATGGATATGATAGTTTTAACCTATTACCTCCGGAAACAGACAAAGACAGCCTGAGGATCGACTATTTTATGCCGTCAGCTAATATAAACCTTTATAGTACCAGGCTCGATTCCAGTCACCTGAATTACGATATCAACCTGACATATAAGATGATGTTGCAGAACAAGGATTTTTACCAGCATAATCCGGGGCTGGAAATGAAACTAGGTTACAACTTCAAGTCGTTTTATGCAACTGCAGATTTTGCTTATGAGCTATTCCTTTTTTCTGATTCAATATATAATAATCCATCCCACCTTGTAACTTTAAATCCGTCAATAGGAAAACTTGGCAATAACTGGTCATTTAAGGCAGGTGCAAAAATAAAAACATATTCAAGGGATGTTTTCGAGCCAGGTCAGGAGCCTGAAAATAAAACAAATCTATACCTGCATCCTGATGTAAGATTCCAGTTTACAGTAATACCTTCGTTCGTAGTATTCTATATTGGTCTGGATGGCGAAATGATAGATAATCGTGCCAGGACTGTTATGGAAACTAATCCACTGCTGGTTTATCACAGTCCGCTTACAGGCGTTGTCCCTTCAAATGAATTATATAGAATTAAACCAACAAATAATGTACTCAGATTTGGAGGTGGAATAATGGGTAGTGCCGGAGAATTAACAAGTTATAAAATATCCGCCAGCTATAGTCTCTTTGAAGATATGTTGTTCTTTACAAGCGATACAGTAGTAGGCAGAAGTTTCTACCCCCTATATGATGGTGGGGAGTTACTTAAAATATACGGCGAGTTCAATTCAAAAATTAATGATGAGTTCTCAGTTTCGGCTCACATGACTTACTATTCTTATAAATTAGAAATACAGGATTATCCCTGGTATATGCCAAAATGGGATGCCCAGGTATCTGTCAAATATAACCTTAGGAATAAAATTCTTGCAAATATTGATATTTATGGGCTTTCTGAAAGATACGCATACTATGGTCCTATGCCATATGAAACAGAATCAGATCCAGTCGTACAGGAGTTCCCTGTACACTTCTCAATGAACCTGGGTGCCGAGTATCGATATACTAAAATATTATCCTTCTGGGCAAGGCTTAATAATATCTCTACAAACCGCTATTTTGAGTACGGATTTTATCCTTCACAGCGCTTTTTGTTTATGGCAGGTTTTACATATAGTATGTGATTTTTGCACAAGCCTGTAACTATCAGTAAGTAAGCAATATACATCTTAATTATTTGTTAGGAAATAGTGCTCAATTTTTACTGCAAAACGAAGGTGTTTTGCATTATATTTTGTACTTTTGGATGGTTCTTTTTTAGCATAAAAAATAATATAAATATTTAGTTCGGAATTGTATCCAGAACAAAGCAGGAAAAGGATTTGATAAAGGGAATATTTCTTAATTAACCGGGGCAAAATAAGGGTCAATCAAAAAAGATTTTTTATGGAGTTTTATTCTAATAAAGCTCAATCCCGAGTTTAAATAAAAAGCACATTGGAATGAGTGATTCAGATAATAAGAAGAATAAGGATGGTATGCTGAGTAAAGATTATTCAGCTGATAGTATACAGGTTCTTGAAGGACTGGAAGCGGTTAGAAAAAGACCCGCTATGTATATTGGAGATATTGGTGTAAAAGGTTTGCATCACCTGGTGTATGAGGTTGTTGATAATTCAATAGATGAGGCACTGGCTGGCTATTGTACTGAAATTGATGTTATTATAAATGAAGATGATTCGATAACAGTTGAAGATAATGGTCGTGGCATTCCGATAGATTACCATGAGAAGGAGAAAAAGTCAGCACTTGAGGTTGTAATGACAGTTCTGCATGCCGGCGGTAAGTTTGATAAAGATAGTTATAAGGTATCAGGTGGTCTCCACGGCGTTGGTGTATCCTGTGTAAATGCCCTGTCAAGTAACCTTAAAGCTGAAGTTCATCGCAATGGAAAGGTATATGTGCAGGAATATTCTCAGGGTAAGCCTCTTGGAGAGATAAGTGAAGGCGGAAAATCAGAGAAAACCGGTACAATTATTACTTTTATGCCAGACCAGTCAATTTTTATTGTCAGTGCATATAAATTTGATATACTTGCTGCCAGGCTAAGAGAGCTTGCATTCCTGAATAAGGGGATCAGATTAACCATTACCGACATGAGGGAAAAAGTAGAAAATGGTAATGGAGGAGACTTCCTGCGCGAGGAATTTTATTCTGATAGAGGACTCGCTGAATTTGTTGAGTATCTCGATAATACAAGAGAAAAACTTATAGAGAAGCAGATATTTATTGAGACCGAAAAAAATGATGTGCCGGTTGAGATAGCTCTTCAGTATAATACTTCATTTTCTGAGAATGTACATTCGTATGTAAATAATATTAACACTATTGAAGGGGGAACACACCTCGCTGGTTTTAGAAGGGGCTTAACCCGGACCTTGAAAAAGTATGCAGAAGAATCAGGGCTTACTTCTAAATTGAAATTCGATATTAATGGAGATGATTTCAGGGAGGGTCTTACAGCAGTAATTTCTATAAAAGTTGCAGGAACCTCAGTTCGAAGGTCAGACAAAAACTAAACTTGGAAACTCTGAGGTAATGGGAGCTGTCGACCAGGCAGTAAGCTCTATGCTGTCGAATTATCTGGAAGAGAACCCTAAAGATGCCAGGCAGATTGTACAGAAGGTTATCCTGGCTGCAACAGCAAGGCATGCAGCTCGAAAAGCACGTGAACTGGTGCAGAGAAAAAATGTACTGTCCGGATCCGGACTGCCAGGTAAGCTGGCTGATTGTGCTGACCGTGATCCTGAGAATTGTGAGATATATCTTGTAGAGGGTGATTCAGCGGGTGGTACTGCCAAGCAGGGACGTGACAGGAAATTTCAAGCCATATTGCCCTTAAGAGGTAAGATTCTTAATGTGGAAAAGGCAATGCAACATAAAATATTTGAGAACGAAGAAATCAAGAATATTTTTACTGCGCTTGGATTATCAATCGGAACAGAAGATGATACCAAGGCACTTAATATGAAAGGTCTACGCTACCATAAAGTAGTGATAATGACCGATGCCGACGTTGATGGTTCTCATATTACAACTCTTATAATGACGTTCTTCTTCAGGTATATGCAGGACCTGATCAGAAATGGTCATCTTTATATTGCTACTCCTCCTTTATACCTGGTTAAGAAGGGATCTAAAAGTGCTTATTGCTGGACAGAAGAGGAACGTGATGAAAAAATAAAAGAATTTGGACAGGGTAAAGAAAGTTCAGTAGGCATCCAGAGATATAAGGGTCTTGGTGAGATGAATGCCGAGCAGCTGTGGTCTACAACAATGAATCCAGAGTTCAGAACTCTCAGGCAGGTTACCATTGAAAGTGCCGCTGAAGCAGATCATATTTTCTCCATGCTGATGGGCGATGAGGTTCCTCCTCGACGTGAGTTTATTGAGAAGCATGCAAAGTATGCTAAAATTGATGTATAGGAAGGCGTAAGGTGCAGGGTGCAGGGTGCAGGGTGCAGGGTGAAAATAATATAGGGGAAGAGTGGATAAATCATTCAGGTGATTATCTGTAGCCTGTGGGACTGGAGCTAATAATCTAAAAAATTATTATGAGGAACATATTTATAATTACATTATTTGTGATTGGTACAGCTATTTCTGCCCAGACAGCAGAACAGACTATTAAATCTATTTTTGATAATGCTCTAAGCACTAATACCGCTGAGGAACACTTATACTACCTGTGCAAGAATACAAAGGGACGACTTCCCGGATCGCCCGAAGCAATTCATGCAGTCGAATATACAAAATGGGCTTTAATGGAAGCAGGGGCTGATTCAGTCTGGCTTCAGCCTGTTCCGGTGCCTCATTGGATAAGAGGTGAGGAGAAGGCCGTTGCTTACTCCAGGATGGGTAATATTAATCTTACAATTTCAGCACTGGGTTTGTCGGTTGGAACAGATGAAAATGGTATAGAAGCAGGTATTATTGAGGTTAATTCCTTTGATGACCTGAAGGTCTTTGGTGAAAGTAATATTTCAGGGAAAATTGTATTCTTTAACAGGCCGGCAGATGTTACACTAATTAATACTTTTGCGTCTTACGCAGGTGCAGTTGACCAAAGAGTGTATGGAGCATCAGAAGCCGCAAAATATGGGGCACTGGCTGTAATAGTAAGATCTCCTACACAGGCAAAGCATGACTTTGTTCACACTGGCGTTTTGAGATACAGCGAAGGAAATTCAAAAAATTCCTGCAGTAACCATATCACCAGCTGATGCTGACAGACTATCTGAGATGATTGATGATATCGGAGATGTGAACCTGCGCCTTGTGTCGACCTGTAAAAATTTACCTGATACCATTTCTTATAATGTAGTAGGCGAAATTAGAGGAAGTATTAAACCTGATGAGTATATAACAGTTGGAGGTCATCTTGATGCATGGGATATTAGTGAGGGGGCTCATGATGATGCCGGTGGTTGCGTTCAGGCCATTGAGACTATCAGGTTATTTAATGAAATAGGAGTTAAGCCCAAACGCTCGGTTAGGGCAGTTATGTTTATGAACGAGGAAATGACTTCTACGGGCGGACAGGTATATGCCGATATGGCAGAACAAAATAATGAAATCCATTATGCTGCACTCGAATCAGACAGAGGAGTTATGAGTCCTCTGGGCTTTGGATTTGGAGCAAGCGGGGATCGTCTTGCAAAACTTGTTGGATTAAACAAGTACTTTAAGCCCTATGGTATAGAAAAATTCTTCAGAGGTGGAGGAGGATCAGATATTTCACCGCTGAGTCGCTTTGGAACTCTGCAAATTGGTTATATTCCTGATACACAGAGGTATTTCTGGTATCATCATTCAGCCAATGATACCTTTGAACAGGTTAATATTAGAGAAATGCAACTGGGAAGTGCAGCAATAGCATCCCTGATTTATCTTATTGATCTTTATGATCTATAGGATATATGGTTTGAGTGGTTTGAGTGGTTTGAGTGAGTTGAGAATGGGTTGAGAATGAGTTTGAGTGGGTTTGAGATGAGTTAGGCTTAAATCACTTAATTATAACCCGCCCGTCACCCAGCACCCAGTTTAACCACGGGCACTCACCCCCACCGTAACCAGTACCAGCAACCAGTAACCAGTAATAACTATTATACACTTCGATCAATAACTTCTCTACCCGCTTGCTTACTTCATGGCTGGTGCAATCGAAATTATTTGAAAGTATACCAAAGGCAAGCTCTCTTCCTGATTTTGCTTTTAGATAGCCTGCATAATTTCTTACGCGGCTAACTGTACCGCTCTTTGCTTTAAGATTATTTTTTAATTCAGGAGCAAGGAAGTAGGGCTCAAGGGTTCCTTCTCCCGGGATGGCAAGGGATTCCTTAAAGACCTCTGCATAACTCGCTTTTGAGGTCATATAAACGAGGAAGGAACTGATAAAAGACGAGGATATGGCATTAGACCTCGAAAGGCCACTTCCATCTGTCATATACAGTCCGGAAGTATTAACATTATTTGATTTAAGGAACTCATCTATTACCTTCAGTCCTCCTTTTAGGTAAGCCATCTCGAAGCCAGTATTCTCATAGTCGAGGGTCCATACCATTGTTTCAGCAAATAGATTTACGCTCTCAAGGTTTGTGGCCTTTATTATTTCAGATAGTGGAGGGGAGACTTCCTGGTAAGTTACCACGGCTGTACCCAGGAGGCTTTCGTCTAAGTACTGTTTGTAGTCTTTAAGAGTTGTTGGCTGATCACTGATTTCTATACCAAAATTTTTTAATTCCCTGTTCAGGAGGTATGCCAAAAGATAGGGCGGATTAGGCATGGATGCCTTAAGAACAAAACTGTCTCTTTCTATTGGTATAGTTCCCTTAATCTCGGCATAATTACCATAAGGTGGCAGGTAAACATATCCTCTGTCGCTTTGTCCTTCTGATTTAAGCTGGTTATTAATAATTAGTCCCGGAATTTCCGGGTTCAAAGATATTAGCTCCGGTACTGTACCGGACTTACCTGTCTTAAAATATATCCTGTATATATTATCATAAGCAGAGAGTCCGTAAACACCTGCTCCGTAATAATTTCCAAGGTCAGACCACGACCATCCCGGTGCAGCCGGGCTATAAGCAAATATTGATGCATCTGCTATTACTCTGCCATTTATTTTCTTAATTCCGGCACCTGCAATCGAATTTGCCCATTTTTTTATAAAGTCGCCATAGTGATCTTCAAAATATTCTGATCCGAGAGCCGGGTCGCCTCCACCTTTAATAATTATATTTCCTGTAAGTGTACCCTTATTCAGTGTTCCAACAAAGCCAAGCCTTGTATAATATCTGTAATCAGGATGTAAAATTTCAAGGCTGCTGCCAGTTGTAACAATTTTCATAAGAGATGCACTTGTAAGTGCCATCTCTTCATTATAAGAAGCCAGAATCTCACCTGTACTAAGGTCCCGGATACATATCGATATACCCGCATTCCTGAATGCTGTGTCAGAAACAAAATCATCGATTGCATTTTCAATTTGGGAAAACAGCGGAGCTGGCAAAACAAATATTGCCAGCACAATAAGTATCTTTCTTATCATTTTTTCTTCTTATTCTCTTAGCCCTACGCTCTCAGCTCTCGGCTCTCAGCTTTCAGCCCTCAGCTCTCGGCTCTCAGCTTTCAGCTTTCAGCTCTCAGCGCTCAGCGCTCAGCTCTCAGCCTTTTTACTTTTTACTTTTTACTTTTGTCTTACTCAAAGACATACCCTGCCTTTTGCATGTCGCTCATCGACTGGAAAGGGTTTTCAGGGTTCAGGTATTTATTGAGGTGCTTATAGATATTCATCCTGATTTCTTTTGCCGTTTTATGGTCCATTCTATCGAATGAGTGTCCACCAGGGATATCTTCATATATTTTGTAAGTAAAATTCTTTTTATTTTCTGCCTTAAGGGTTTTAATCAGGTGTTCTACCTCGAGAACATTCACGTCTGCATCATTTGTATTGGTATGGATTAATAGCGGGGTGCCCTGGTACTTCTGAGCCTGCCAGGCCGGGGATCTTCTCCTGTATTCTTCGACATCAGCATAGGCTGTTTTGCCAATATGATAATCAGCAGAATAGAGATCTCTATAGCTTTGGGTCTTATATCCCATTCTGGCAATCAGGTCACTGACCGGTACGCCTGCGTAAGCAACCTTATAATTTTCGGGATACTCAAAAATATTAAAAAGGGTAATCAGACCACCATGACTCCATCCAAATATTCCCACCCTGTTTTTATCGATAATACTATAATTATCAAGCATATATTGCCTGCTGGCATTTACATCCTGCACTTCGAGTCCGCCATAGTCTATTTTACGGTAGTGTCCTTCTCCATATCCTGTGGAGCCCCTGTATTCGGCTGCTACAATAATATAGCCCTGGGTAACCAGTTCCCTGATTATATGAGTGTAGTAAGTACTCAGGTTAGAATGAACTCCTCCATGCGGAAATACAAGCAGGGGATACTTTTTTGAAGGATCGATGTTCTTTGGAAAGAATATATACGACCAGAATTTTACCGGGTTACCTGCTCCCTGGGCTGTTGGGTTTGACTCATTAGCCAGGGGAGGTCCGGTCATATATACTTTCTCAACATATGCCACATCTCCAACCCTGTTAAACCACTGAACATCGTCTATCATTTTTTCAACCACATCAAGTCTGTGGTTAAGACTTTCAAATTGCCTTTCGACCCTCTTTATTGCTTCAAGTAATTCAGCATTGCCTGGTTGCGAGATGGCTACTGATGAAAAAACAAACAGGGACATTACAATGGATAATAACTTTAAATAATTCCTTTTCATAATCAGTTTATTTAAATTGCTTTACTAATAGTTGTCAATATCAATAATACCGGAATAGACTTTTTCTGCTGCACCTTTCAGGTAAATATCTGTTGCCTTTTCCTCTGAAAGGCTGAATCCAACCTCAAGCAGTCCGCCCCGTGTTTCAACAATTACCCTATGCTCCTTATCAATTTCACCCCATCTGCTTGATATTGCAGAGGCTGTAATTCCGGTGCCACAGGACAGAGTTTCATCTTCCACTCCTCTTTCATAGGTTCGGACCTTTATTCTGTCGGTCAGTACTTCCATAAAGTTAACATTAGTCCCACCTGGCTCGAATTGTTTTGTCCACCTGATTGATCTTCCTCTTGTTACAACATCGATATTCTCCACACCCGGAACAGGTATTATGTAATGAGGAGATCCTGTGTCGATAAAATGGTTGCCAGATATTATCCTGGGCTTAAATACATCATTCATACTGATCCTGACCTCCTTGTCTTTTGTAAGACAGGCCGAATGAACACCATCGGCAGCATAAAACCTGGAGTTATCATCTACCATACCAATATCGAGTGCAAAAGCGAAGGCACATCTACCTCCATTACCACACATACTTCCCCTATTTCCATCTGCATTAAAATAATGCATTTCGAAATCATACTCAGAATGATTGCTTAACAAGATCAGGCCATCAGCTCCTATGCCGAAATGTCTGTCGCAGAGTCTTTTAATTAATTCCTGATTGCCGGAAGAAAATCCATCATTCCGATTATCTATCATAATAAAATCGTTGCCGGCTCCATGGTATTTGTTAAATTCTTTTTGCATTTCGTTAAAAAGGTGTTAAACAGCCCTGAAATATTGTCATCATCATAAAAATTCCTGACATTTCGTTAACAAAAACATTGGTTCACAGGTTATACAATGGGCTCTGAGCATAAAGGTATAGTTTTTGAGAAATCTTTTTCTAAAGTTTTAAATAAGTTTAACATAAATAATACGGACATGAAAGCTAAAAGAATAGCAGGTACAGTGATGGTAGCATTATTCAGTGCACTTATGGCATTATTTATATATGCCCGCTTTTTCGAGAAGCCACAGGAAGTGATTGTTGACAAGGGTAATGTGATGGAGCAAGCTACTCACTTAACCACGACAACGTTTGTACCGGAGGGTCTTGTCGATTTTACTGATGTTGCTGGCAAGATTGTTCATGCGGTAGTCCACGTAAAAACAGAAACAGTACAGCAATATATGGGGTCAAATCCTATTATGGAATACTTTTATGGTGACAGGTATGGCAATGAAAGAACAGTAAGGGGTTTTGGCTCGGGTGTGCTTATAAGTTCTGATGGTTTTATTGTAACAAATAATCATGTTATTGAAGATGCAGATGAGGTAGAGGTAACCCTGAACGACAGAAGAACATATGAAGCAAATGTTGTGGGCAGAGATCCCAGCACTGACATAGCCCTACTGAAGATAGATGCGAAGAATATGCCCTATGTTGGAATTGGCGATTCTGATGAATTACTGCTCGGAGAATGGGTCCTTGCAATAGGAAACCCTTTTAACCTGACCTCTACTGTTACTGCAGGAATTGTAAGCGCGAAGGGACGTAGTCTTGGTTTATTGAATGACACTTACAGGATTGAATCATTTATTCAGACCGATGCAGCTCTTAATGTTGGGAATAGCGGAGGAGCCCTTGTAAACACGAGGGGAGAGCTTGTAGGTATCACAACAGCGATTTTATCGCCCAATGGCACCTATGCAGGAAATTCATTTGCAGTGCCGGTAAATATTGTAAAAAAGATAGTCGACGATCTGAAAGAATATGGTGAAGTCCAGAGAGCAATTATCGGAGTACAGATAGGAGATGTAGATTCAGATATAGCAGACAGGGAAAACCTTGATCAGGTTAAAGGAGTTGTTATTTCAGGAATTACAGAAGGGGGAGCTGCTCAAGATGCAGGGCTCAAGGAGAATGATATTATTGTAAGAATAGATAATAAGGATATGGATGATTCTGCTCATCTACAGGAATATATTGGTAAAAAACGTCCCGGAGATAAGGTAAAACTTACTGTACTGAGAAATGGTAATAGTAAGCAGTATGACATTGTCCTTAGAAATCTTGAAGGAGGTACAAATATTGTTAAGGCTGGAGAAGGAAGTGGCGAGATCTTCGGAGCGAAAATTATTCCGCTGACAAGGGATGAAAAAAATCAATTTGACCTTAGTACAGGTCTTATGGTTACTTCAGTCAGTGAAGGCAGATTTGGAGATTTGGGAATCAGAAAAGGATATATTATTATAGAGGTGAATGGTGAGGATGTGAATAATATTGACGATATTAGAGGTGCGACTGATAATGGTAAGAATCTTGAGTCAATCAAGGGATACCAGTCAAATGGAACTTATTTTAATTATCGATTCAGACAATAATTTAGTCTATCTCAAGGTTAAGAATAATGGATATGCCTGCCTGATGGCGGGCATATAATATATATAGTTTTGTATAGTACAAATAATTAGAGTATCTTTGCGGAAATTTTTTAGGAGGCAAAATGAGACAACTTAAAATTACCAAGTCCATCACTAATCGGGAAAGTGCATCATTAGACAAGTACCTTCAGGAAATTGGTAAGGAGGAGTTGATAACAGTCGAGGAAGAAGTAGAACTCGCCCAACGAATTAAAAAGGGCGATCGTATAGCGCTTGAGAAACTGACAAAAGCCAATCTTCGTTTCGTAGTATCAGTAGCAAAACAGTATCAGAATCAGGGTTTAAGTTTACCCGACCTTATTAATGAGGGGAATCTGGGACTTATTAAGGCGGCTGAGAAGTTTGACGAAACGCGTGGTTTTAAGTTTATTTCGTATGCTGTATGGTGGATCCGTCAGTCAATACTTCAGGCTCTTGCAGAACAATCGAGAATTGTCAGATTACCACTGAACCAGGTAGGTTCGCTTAATAAGATTAATAAGGCATTCTCGAAGTTTGAACAGGAAAATGAACGTACTCCCTCACCGGAGGAACTGGCTGAAGTTCTTGAACTTCCAAAAGAGAAGGTTACCGATACATTAAAAGTGTCTGGTCGCCATGTTTCTGTCGACGCTCCCTTTGTTGAAGGTGAAGACAATAGTTTGCTAGATGTGCTTCCTAATAATGATTCTCCTGTTGCTGATAAATTACTGATTAGCGAATCACTTGCCCGTGAGATTGATAGGGCCCTTACTACCCTTACAGAAAGGGAGAGGGATATAATAAGATATTTCTTCGGAATTGGTTCGCAGGAAATGACGCTTGAAGAGATTGGTGAGAAATTTGGCCTGACCCGGGAAAGGGTAAGACAGATTAAAGAGAAGGCAATACGCCGTCTCAGGCATACATCGAGAAGCAAATTGCTAAGATCTTACTTAGGATAGATAAAACCTATGTATAAATCAAAGGCCGCCATATTTTGGTGGCCTTTTTTTTGCAGCCTGATTATCTAGAGTTAAATTTAGTTAAATCACTCCTGATTGTTTATTACTACTTTCAAAATAGGCTATATTGAGACCACTATTAACACAAAATCTAAGCTGATGAAGGTATTTCTAAAAGTAATTATGGGCCTTGCTGTATTATTTATTTCAGGACAGCAATTATTGTTCTCCCAGTCAACAATAACTTCTCCAAAGGACCATTTTGGTATCAATATAGGAGATGATTATAATCTAATAACTTATACTCAGATGATCGAGTACTGGAAGGTTCTGGCCGAAGAATCTCCCAGAATGATACTTGGAAGATATAGGATTAACAGCAGAAGGGCGGACACAGACAATGGCTATAATTACATCTCCAGATAATCATAAGAACTTAGAGAAGTACAAGGATATTTCTGCAAAGCTGGCACTGGCAAAAGATTTAACCGACGAAGAAGCAGATAAACTTGCACGCACTGGTAAGGCTGTGGTATGGATTGATGGAGGACTGCATGCTACCGAGGTTGTTGGCTCTCATCAGCTTATGGAGATGGTTTACCATATGGTTAGTAAGAATGATGATGAGACCTTACGCTGGCTTGACGATATAATACTACTTGCTGTTCCCGCTAACCCGGATGGACTGGAACTGGTGTCAGGCTGGTATATGCGTAAGGATGTTCCGGAGGAAAGATCTACTTCAAACCTGCCCAGGTTATACCAGAAATATGTTGGTCATGATAACAACAGGGACTCATATATGGCTACCCAGCCTGAAACAGAGAATATGGCAAGGATAATGTACAGGGAATGGTTTCCTCAGATAATGTATAATCACCATCAGACAGGCCCCAGCGATATAATAGTATTTGTTCCTCCATTCAGGGACCCTCCAAATTACTGGTACGACCCTCTTATTATTGCAGGAGTTCAATCGGTCGGACTTGCAATGCACAGCAGGCTGATTGCTGAGGGAATGCCTGGGAGCGGCATGCGTTCCACATCTAATTATTCAACATGGTTTAATGGAAATTTGCGTACTACCGGGTATTTTCATAATCAGATAGGTATCCTGACAGAAATAAAAGGTAATCCTACACCGGTGGATTTATCATTCTATCCCGATCGTCAGTTACCCAGCATGGATATGCCTTACCCTTACAAACCACGTACTTTTTATTTCAGGGAGGCCATTGATTATTCAATTACGATGAATAGTGCAATAATGGATTACGCATCAAGGAACAGGGAAACTTTGTTGAAAAACAGATACCTGATGGGAAAAAGTCATATTGAAAAAGGGAGCAGGGATAATTGGACAGTTCATCCTGATATTGTAGATATGGTTAATGCTGATATTAAAAAGGATCAGGAAAACTCAGAGATTTTTGGTCAAACTTTTAACCGGCGTGGAAGGGGAGTGGATATGAAGTATTATGATCTGTTTAGCAAACCTGAAAACAGGGATCCTCGTGGATATATAATACCTTCCGACCAGGATGATTTTGCTACTGCAACAGAATTTATTAATACATTCATTAAAAATGGTGTAAGCGTACTTAAGGCAAGTAACGATTTTGTTGTTAATGGAAAAAGTTACCCTGCCGGATCTTATATATTTAAAACTGCACAGGCATTCAGGCCTCATATTATGGACCTGTTCGAGCCACAGGATCACCCGGATGATTTCTTATATGAAGGGGGACCACCCGTTCCTCCTTATGATAACGCAGGTTATACCCTGGCCTTCCAGATGGGAATTGAATTTGACAGGATCCTCGATGATTTTAACGGTCCGTTCGAAGAGTTAAAAGATTTGGATAAGCCCCTTCCAGGAAAAGTAAGTGGAAATCTATCCGGGAAGGGATTCCTTCTCAGTCATAAGACAAATAATTCTTCAGTTGCTGTAAACAGGCTTCTTGCAGAAAAAAATAAGGTATACTGGCTGGAAAAAAGTACCCGGATAGGAGGAATAAACCATCCGGAAGGAACTATATATATAGAATCAAAAAAGGGTACAGGAGAACTTATTTCAAAGATGGCTGCAGAACTCGGGATTAGCTTTACAGGCATCGATAATATGCCGAAGGTGGAGATGATAAAGATAAATCCTGTTAGAATAGGTCTTTGGGACATGTACGGCGGCTCGATGCCATCCGGATGGACCAGATGGTTGCTCGAACAATACGAGTTCCCCTTTGAGATTGTATTTCCACAGGAATTGGATAAAGGAGATCTAAATAAAAAGTTTGATGTACTGGTCTTCGTTACAGGAGCTATTCCTTCCGGTCAGACAAGGGTGGCCTCAGAATATAGCACCAGGAGCAATGCTCTGGCTGAGTCTGTTCCTCAAGAATACAGGAGCTGGCTCGGAAGTATATCAACTGATAAAACTATTCCACAGCTTCTGAAATTTGTTGAGAATGGTGGTACTATATTAGCTATAGGCAGCTCAACCAGTATCGCAGCTCATGCAGGTCTGCCGATTAAAAACCATATAGTTGACGGTGATGGGACGGCACTGCCCCGAGAGATTTATTTTATTCCGAGTTCAATCCTTAATGTCAGGATTAATAACAAACTACCTATTGCTTATGGAATGAATGATAGGGTAGATATATTTTTCAATAACAGCCCTGTATTCAGGATGGAACCCGAGGCTGATAAAAAGGGAGTTACATCGCTTGCATGGTTCGATAGTGACAGGTCTCTAAGAAGTGGCTGGGCATGGGGACAGGATCGCTTATATGGTGGAGTGACAATGGCCCAGGCTGAAATAGGGAAGGGCAAACTATATCTCTTTGGTCCTGAAATTTTGTATAGGGCACAGTCGCACGCTACATTCAAATTATTCTTCAACGGCTTATACCTGTCTGGAGCAGAGTAGGGGAAGATTGAAAAGGTTGAAAAGGTTGAAAAAGCTGAAAGGGTTTAACAGATTTAGAATTTTAACAATTTAACAATTTAACAATTTAACAATTAAACGATTTAACAATTAAACAATTAAACAATTCAACAACAAGAGGTATGCTATATAGAAAAATGCCACGTATTAAAGAAGAATTATCGATTCTTGGTTTCGGATGTATGAGATTTCCGATACTGGATGGTGATGTAACAAAAATTGATGAAGAGAAGTCTGAGCAGATGCTGAAATATGCTATTGATAATGGGGTGAATTATATAGATACAGCATATCCCTATCATGGCGCAACTGTGCTTGGCGGTGCAAGTGAACCCTTTGTCGGAAGGGTGCTTGCCAGCGGATACAGGGATAAGGTGATGCTGGCAACCAAGCTGCCATGCTGGTTTATTGAGAAGAGGGAGGATATGGATATATTTCTTAATAAGCAGCTAAAAAGATTGCAGACAGATCATATCGATTTTTACCTTGTTCATGCTCTTAATTCAAAATACTGGAGCTCAATGGTTCCCATGGGTATAGCAGACTTTTTAGACAGCGCCAGGGGGGATGGCAGGATTAGATATGCCGGTTTTTCTTTTCACGACGACAGTGTTGACCTGTTTAAAGAGATCGTTGATGCTTATAACTGGGATTTCTGCCAGATCCAGTATAATTACCTTGATGAGAATTACCAGGCTGGTAAAGAAGGACTTGAATATGCTGTTGAAAAAGGACTTGGTATAGTAATTATGGAGCCTCTCAAGGGTGGCAGCCTGGCGGTAAATATGCCCGATGATGCAAAGAAGGTTTTTAAATCAGCTAATCCCGACCGGAAACCAGTAGACTGGGCCCTGAGCTGGCTATGGAATCAGCAAGGATGTGCATGTAGTATTGAGTGGAATGAATACACTGGAGCAGGTAGTTGAGAATATTAATGTCGCAGCTGAGGCTAAAGTGGGATGCTTAAACAGGGACGAAATAGAAGCTGTTGATCGCGTAAAAGATGTTATGCACTCAATAGTCAAGGTCGATTGTACTACCTGTGGCTATTGTATGCCCTGTCCACACGGAGTTGACATACCACGAAATTTTTCATATTATAACGATTATCACCGCTTCGACGATAACAATATAAGGGCTAATTCGAAGATTATTTACAATTCAGTTCTTAATCCGGATCAAAAAGCATCTGCCTGTGTTGAATGTGGTAACTGCGAACCATTGTGTCCGCAGAATATACCGATAATTGAAAAATTAAAAGATGTGGCCATTACAATGAACTCAAATACCTGATCCCCCTTGCTCCATACTAAGAGCTAGGCAAATAGGCCGGGCATTTTTCCAAGTCCTGGTGAATCAGATGGGAATAGTTCGCCGTTACTAAGCCTGAATAAGTCGCTAAATGGGTCTTCCAACAGATCAAGATGACCGTCAAGATCAGCATATTCTATATTGGGTCGACTAAGAGCAAAATGCAGTCCTGCTGAAATACCGAGAGCACACTCATCAATACAGCCTACCATAACCTCAATGCCTGCAGCTTTTGATACAGAATTAATATGCTGTGATTCCAGGATACCGCCCACTTTCATTAATTTAATATTTACCATATCAATAACATCATTGCTTGCCAGCCTGTATGCATCCTTAAGTGTTTTTATACTTTCATCTGCCATTACAGGAACATCAACTCCTTCTTTTACTAATCCCAGCTTCTCTTCATTAAGCAGGCTGGTTGGTTGTTCCAGAATCTCAATATTATTACTTCCAGCTTTCTGAATAAACTCTATCGCCTGTTTACTTGTATATCCCTGGTTTGCATCAAACCTGAGCATAAATTCATGTCCGTATTTTTCTCTCATCTTTCGGATCTTTTCAATATCCTCTTCAAGATTGATCCCTCCTTTAAGCTTTAAAATTGAGAATCCCTTAGAGAGGAAGTACTTTGTCTGGTCGAGGGTTTCTTTAAGGGGCAGGATTCCAATCGTAATACTTGTATGTATACTATTTCTGAATCCTCCAAGGAGCTTATAAAGGGGTAATTTAGCTTTTCTTGCAAGAAGGTCGTAAAGTGCTATGTCGACCATGGCAAGTGTTGATGATGCCCCTGGCAACAAGGTTTTTAATATCATGTTATACCTGGCAATCTGGAAAGGACATTCACCCACAAGAACTGACTCCAGGTGTGTTGTAATATTATATATTACTTCTTCAGCACTTTCACCGGTTACCTGTTTGTCTGGTGCAGCACAGCCCCAACCTGAGAGTCCGGTGTCGGTATTAATCTTTAAAATGATATTACTTGTTTTCTCAATTGTTTCATAAGCGATTGTATATGGCATTGCCAGTGGCATATCCAGTCTGAAGTATTCTATGCTAACAATTTTCATTAGTACCTGTTTTGAAATAATTCACTTGATGGAGTGTTCTTAATAGTCTCAACAAATTCGGTCATCTTACAAATCATAAATCCCACATCTTATGACCCTTCTCAGCTGTCCCAGGGGTAGCCTTATCCATATCTACAAGTTCCCGCCTAAGTGCCTGGCTTATCATTTTAGCATCTTTGAAAGTAGTTCGACAAGCCTTTCGGGGCTGTATCTTAAGACATCAAATGTTGGAAGACCGATTTTGTTTTCTATATTTTTACACTCAGCAATAATCTCGCTATCAGCCATTCCTTCATGATTTATAGTAACAGCAATTACATCCTTTCCTGATAATAATTCTATTGCTTCTATCTGCTTATCGAGAGGATGAAGAGGGTATCCGGGGAAACCATCATATTCTATTCTTTTAGGAGCATGCTGAAGGACTACGTAATCCGGTCGCCCTGCAGCCAGAATTTCAAAGCCTCCCGGATAAGCCGGGTTCATTAGACTACCCTGGCCTTCGATAACTATAATGTCTGGAGATTCGCATTTCCATGCTTCATATACGGCATGTTCAATTTCTCCGGCGACAAAATCATTAATACAACTATCCATTATCATAGAATATTTTGCTCCCTGCATCCATGCTGTTTGTCCTGTTCCTACCAGCTGGGCTTTAAAACCGGCTTTTCTCATAGCATGTACAATGATCCATGCAGTGGTTCGCTTTCCTACAGCTGAGTCTGTACCCAGAAGTGCAATTTTAAGACAGTCTACTTCTTCAATTTTACCGGTAAAGAAGTGGAGCTCCTCTCTTTCCTTAGTCTTCCTGATATCCCTTACGCGGCATTTGTTTTTTGATGCAATAGCCATTAGTTCAGGGTCTTTATATATATAGTCGTGAAGACCACTGTCAATATTCATACCTTTTAGCAGTGCCTGCTTTACAGCTTTTCTACCCTTTTCGGGTAGCAGACCACCATCTGTTGCGAGTCCTATAACAAATGTTTCCGGTTTTTTATCAGGACCCAAATTTTCCATAGCTTCAGATAAATCTTTGAATATGGGTATATTGCACTTTGAATTATCAAGTACTTTTCCTGCATCCTGCCCCGCATATACGTGGTCTATAACCCCAACAATCTCGTATCTTTCTGTAAATCGTACCAGTCCATGTGCTGTCTTCCCATAAGGGGTATTAAATGCACCCTCAGCATATACTATCGCCTTACCATCAATAGATTTTTTCATTGTCTAATATTTTCCGGTTAAAATTGCCACATACCTGTCACTTAATAGTTCAGATCGTTCATGCATAAGGATCAGAGCTATTAAACCTGACGTTGATGCAGGAAGTATTCTATATCCTTCTTTTTTGTGAAGAAATGCACTCATATCTTTCATCTTATTGTCGCTTATATGATTAGCCGCCCCTCCTGATTGCTGAAGTGCATAAAGTGCCTCGTTCCCATCAAAACTATGCCAGTTTATAAGAGGTTCGTTAATAGCTGTTTCCTTTATTTTGCCGGGGTCAATGTCTTTGCAATAATCCAGGCCGGCTTTAAATGATGTTATTATTGGATTCTTATTAGCTGCCGACCCCGCAATAAAGATTGGAATTCTTGATGTTTTTCCTCTTTTATACAGACTTACAAAACCCCGATATATTCCTGCAAGAAGAGTTCCGTTAGACACGGGTGCAGCAATAATCCTGGGAGCATCACGAAGCTGGTCATAAATCTCGAAAGCTATCTCAGCATAAGCTGATATTTGAAGCGAAGTGTTAGCACTGCCCGGATTGGCATCATACCAATCATTTTTTAACGCAAGAAGGCTTGATTCTCTCACTGTATCTTCATAGGTGCCGGGCAACCTGATAATTTCAGCATCGAAAGCCTGCATTTCCTTTAAACGATCGGTATGGTAGGTTTCGGGAATGAATATCTTACACTTAATCCCTGCAAGGAATGCCGCATAGGCCATTGCTACGCCGTAGTTTCCGCATGTTGCCAGTGACACAATATTAAAGTCTCTTCTGAATGCATCCCTTATCTGTGCAAATGCTATTCTGTCTTTCTGCGTTCCCGATGGGTTTTCACCCTCATACTTGAGGTAAAGCTGTCTGAGGTTTAACTCTCTTTCAAGGTTTCGGGCCCTGTTAAGAGATGTATCACCGATCTCAATGCTAATAATATCCTCAAATGCCTCAATCCTGTCTACAATTGATAGACTGGTATCCTTTACCAGGGCACTCAGGTTGTTTGTTTCCCTGGAGATTTTAATATCGGCAGATTTTACTCCATCAAGTATATTTGGCATTACAGTTGTTTTAATTACAGTAATAGTTTACTGAATACAAATTACAATTATTCAAGGAATAAAAGGATGATAATAAGGTAAATTTAGCAGGTGTCGGATCTCAAATCTTTTTTAATTGGTAGATGTCTTTTCTCCTGTCTTTAAGGTTCCGTACACTTCCAAATTGGTGAAGTTCTCTAAGCAGGTCTATATCGACATCTGCAATCAGTATCATCTCGGTATTTGGCGTAGCTTCTGCTTTAACGCCATTTGCAGGAAATGAAAAGTCGCAGGGTGTAACTACCATTGCCTGACCATACTGTATGTCCATATTATGCACCTTGGGAAGATTTCCTACACTGCCTGCTATAGCAACATAGCATTCATTCTCAATTGCTCTTGCCTGGGCACAATTCCTGATACGAGAAAATCCGTTTTGTGTATCTGTAAGATAGGGTACAAAGAGTATGTCCATTCCTTCATCTGCCAGGAGTCTGCTCATCTCGGGAAATTCAATATCATAGCATATCAGGATTCCTATTTTTCCACAATCTGTGTCAAAGGCTTTAAAATGTTTACCTCCCTGGAGTCCCCATACCTTATACTCATCGGGAGTCACATGCAACTTTTCAAACCTTTCAACAGCCCCATCTCTCTTGCATAAGTAACCAACATTGTACAGGTTACCATCCACCAGCTCTGGCATGCTGCCTGTAATTATATTTATATTATAAGAAATAGCAAGCTCTGAAAATCTTTTTACAAGACTCTCGGTATGGATCGCAAGTTCTCTTATGGCCTCAGGCTCTGATAAATGATTATTCTCGGCCATCAGAGGTGCATTAAAAAATTCAGGAAAAAGAGCGAAGTCAGATCTGTAACCCGAAACAGCATCAACGAAGTATTCAGCCTGCTGCATAAGTTCATCAATATCCTTGTACAATCTCATCTGCCATTGAATAAGGCCAAGTCTGACAATTTTTTTAAGAGGTGATACTTTCCTGGAAGGTTTTTCGTAGTATATATTATCCCACTCAAGCAAAACGGCATAGTCTTCAGACTCAGTATCTCCTGTGAGGTAACCCTTTAGGATTTTAGCAGGATGAAAATCATTAGACATCTGGAAGTCAAGTACAGGATCATGAATCTCTTTCTTTCTTACCTGCGAGATATATTCCTTTGGTGTAAGATCAGAGGAATACTTATGGTAGTTGGGTATTCTGCCACCGAAGGCTATACCCTTGAGATTTAGTCTTTCACAGAGATCCTTTCTATAATCATATAATCTCCGACCCAGTCTTAAGCCCCTGAAAGATGGTCTTATGAAAACATCGATTCCATACAGCATATCTCCTTCACTGTTGTGTGTTTTGAAAGTGTATTCGCCAGTTATCTGACTATAGGTATGGTTATTGTCGAAGATTGAATAATCTACAATGATAGACAGAGCACATCCGGCAAATTTATTATCAACCCAGATCACAACCTGACCCTCAGGGAATTTCTCAAGGAGAGTTTTAATCTGATCCTCGCTCCAAACCAAATTCTGCATATTGGTATATACTTCCAGCATTGCTTCTTTAAGTTCTCCAAAATCTGCCGGAGTAAGAAATTTAAGCTGAATATTATCCGACTCTGGTGTAGTTTTTACATTTGCCATAGCTCATATTATTCTTAAAAAAAATGTGGACTAATATATCAATTATTATGATTATACAGTGCAATTGCTAAAAAAACATAATTACTTGTAACAATCAGATAAACAGATATATATAACGAGTTAGAATATAATTAATTTAAGCAGTATCTGCTCAGACTATATTTCAAATTCATTTCCGACCTCGGGAATGTTGATATTTGAAAATCCTCTTTTCCCGAGGTATGATTTATATTTCGATTGGGCTTCTAATTCTCCGTGTACCAGGAAGGTCTTTTTTATTAGTTTCGGGTTCTGACAGGATAGAAAATCAGCCATTTCTTTATAATCTCCGTGACCGCTGTAGGAATCCAGTCGTCTGATTTCAGCTTCAACCGGGTACTTATTGCCATGAATGGATATCTCTTTTTCTCCCCTTAGAAGTCTTGCTCCCAGTGTTCTTGGGGCGCAATATCCAACAGCAAGAACAGTGTTCCTGGGATCTGAAATATTGTTGGCAAGGTGGTGCTTAACTCTTCCGGCTTCCATCATCCCTGATGCTGAAATTATTACTACAGGTTTTTTTATCTTATTAAGCTTTTTGGAATCCTCAGCCATTTTAATATAAAACAGGTTATTAAAACCAAAGGGGTCAGAATCTCTTTCCATTATCTCCAGGATATCACGGTTAAAGCATTCCGGATGTAGTCTGAAAATTTCTGTTGCGTTTACGGCAAGTGGACTGTCAACATAAATGTCAATTTTTGGAAGTCTTCCCTGGTTGTAGAAATTATTAAGAGTATATACTATATCCTGGGTTCGTCCAACACTAAAAGATGGGATGATTAATTTTCCTCCTTTTTCTACACATGTTTTATGAATTACTGATAATAATTCTTTTTCGGCGTGGATATTATCATGATGTAGCCTGTCTCCATATGTGGCTTCGGTAATTAGATAATCAGCCTGTGGAAATGGCTTTGGCGGAGCCAGTATTCTATTTACGGGTCTGCCAATATCTCCTGTATAAGCTATTTTAACTAGCCTGTTGTTTTCATTGATTCCAATATTTGCAACACCTCCGCCAAGCATATGTCCGGTGTGAGTAAACTCCACAGAGATTTCATTGTTAATCTTGTAGAGACGATTATAGGCAATACCAATAAACAGGTTCATGCATTCAGAAGCATCGGCTTTTGTATATAGTGGTTCAACCGGATCAAGGCCCTTCCATGCCCTCTTCTTATTGAAAGTTCTGGTATCATGTTCCTGTATTGATCCCGAGTCTGCAAGCATAATTGCACATAGATCCCTGGTAGCACTGGTGCATATAATTGATCCTCTGAATCCAAGTTTGTAGATATATGGAATAAGCCCTGAGTGGTCGATATGGGCATGAGATAATAACAGGTAATCTATCTCAGAAGGATTGAGCCCAAGTTTACGGTTCAGGCTGTCAGTCTCCAATCCTTTACCCTGGTACATGCCACAATCAAGCAATATTTTAGTTCCTGAATTTGTGGTAATAAGGTGTTTGCTGCCAGTCACCTCCTGTGCTGCTCCGAGAAATTTTATTTTCATATACTACATCTTTCTATCAAAAGTAGCTATAAAAAGGTTGAAAAGGTTTAAACTGGGTCGAAAAGGTTTAAACAGGGTTGAGAAGGTTTAAACTGGGTTGAAGGGTTGAGATAAACAAAAATGGTGTGGGGTACAGGCCCACACCATCTTCGGGTATCTTTAATTATAGCTATTTCTTAGGAACAAACACTACATCTACAATATCTGGATTCTTCATAAACTTCGACGTAAATTTCTTAATATCCTTGATAGTAACCTTATCAATGATTTCGTCGAAATTTTCAGGAGCATTACCATCTATGCCATGGTAATAATAATTATATATAGTATTCATCCAGTAGCTGTTATGCTCTTTTGCCTGCTCACGGTCCTTTTTCATATTCTTAACAACCTTGTCAAGATCCTCCTCTGTTGGCCCTTTCTTAGCTATCTTCTCAATCTCTGAGAATAAGATTGATTTCAGATAATCCGCTTTTTCCGGATCAGTATCGAAATTCATTCGCAGGGTTTTTTCCTCTACAGGAAAATGACTATTGCTGGCACCTACTGAAACACCGTACGTTCCACCTTCTTTTTCCCGTATTTCCTCAGTATACCTCAGAGTAAGGATACTTTTTAGCATATTTAGATAAAGATTTGATTCCGGTGTATAATTGAAATCGTTCCTTATTAGAATATTTACATTCGCTTTGGCTGTTTCGAGTGGGATCTCAATCTTTTTTTCAATGCGTCCTTCAGGTTGTTTCACATTATTATCAGTCCATGATTCGGTTCTGGGATCGTCGGTCAGCGACCCGATGTAATATTCTACATTCTGCTTAACAATTTCTTCATCTATGTTCCCAACTATTATAAAAATAAAATCTCCTGCATCTTTTATCCTGTCTTTATACAGTCCTTCCATATCCTCATACTTAACCTGCTCCAGAAATTTAGTATTCAGTAATTTGGTTCTTGGGTGGAAGTTTGTAAAAATCAATTGCAAGGAATCAGACATTATCTTTTTGGGATCATTTTCCATATTGGGCAGGAAGGCCTTGAACCTGCTGAACAAAGCATCATATGCCTGCTTATCAAATCTGGGGCTCTCGAAGTTCAGGTAAACCAGCTGCATCATGGTTTCAAAGTCTTTCGGGGTTGAGGAGCCATTTATTGTTTCAGTAAGTTCTCCAATATTAGACTGAACGCTAACCTTTTTTCCTGTTAGTGCGTTTCTTAAAGCTATAGCATCGAAATCTCCGGTACCAAATGATCCAATAAACTGGGGCAACATCATGGCAGTTTCCAACTGCTCGGCAGAAATAGTTGACATACCACCTTTACTGAATCCGGTAATTGTAACATTATCTTTTTCAAAATCCGCGTGTTTGTATATCACTGTTGCATTATTTGATAGCTTCCATTCGATCGCACCAAATTCATCAAGGGATCTGCTGGCAACTATTGTAGAGCCAGAAAGTTCATCTGATATAAGTTTTGTGACAATCTCAACATCTTCATATGGCTCAATTTCAGTTTCCTTAACTTCATTCAATATTAAAAGGGCCTTTTCTTCGTCCAGGTGTACCGCATTTTCTGGTCCCATGACGATAATTACCCTGTTATTATCTGTTATCCATTCATCTTTTGCAGCATTAACATCTTCAAGGTTTATTGACTCCAATAATAGCTGACCTATCTGCCAGTCTACTTCGGGAGATGTTAGTGGCTCACCACTGAGAAAGTGAGTTTGTATCCCTCTTATATAGGTGTCATTATGTATTTTATCTCTCTGGTCATAGGCACTTTTCATTGAAGTGAGAAGGTTAGATTTAGCTCTTTGAAATTCACCCGGCATAAATCCATGTCTCGTTATTCTTTCAGTCTCGGTATATATTGCTTTCAGGGCTTTAGTTTCATCTTCAGGGCTTGATATGGCAGCAATGCTTAAGACATCATACCCTCTCAGGAAACTCCCATAAGATATACTTCCCATTATAAATGGGGGCTCCCCTTTCTGAAGTAACTCGGTAATCCGGGCTCCTGTCATAGAATTAAACAGATTAGCTATATACTGGTTTCTAAGATAAACAGCATCTTTCTTATCTACCGGGGTCCCTTGATGCTTTATGAAGATATTGATCATGTTCTGGGATGCCTCAGGGTCTGTTGCTACCACGAATCTTGTATCCTTATGTTCAGGGATATCAAAGAAGGGTCTGGGTTGAGGATCCTTGATAGCAGGAATTTTCCCAAACAGATTTTTCACTTTTACTTCCATCTCAGCGACATCAATGTCACCAACAATTGCTATTGCCTGAAGATCTGTTCTGTACCAGTCGTGGTAAAAATTTCTTAATGTTTCGTAATCAAAGCTCTTTATTACATCCAAATCACCAATTACATCCCTTTCAGCGAATTTTGAATCTCCCATAAGGGTAGGGAAATATTCAGCTCTCATCCTGAAATTAGCATCTCTTCTTGTCCTCCATTCCTCGCTTATTACCCCACGTTCAGCTTCAATCTCTTCATCGCTTAAAAGCAGGTAGTTCGACCAGTCGTTTAACACAAGTAGACATGTGTCAATAAGTCCCGGATCATTTACCGGTATATCGCTCAGGTTATAAACTGTTTCGTTGAAAGAAGTATATGCATTGATATTTCGTCCGAATGCAACCCCATGTTTTTCTAAAGTATTCAGTATCCCTTTTCCAGGGAAATGCTCTGTCCCGTTAAAAGCCATATGCTCAAGGAAGTGAGCAAGTCCGTTTTGCTTATCATTCTCAAGAAGTGCTCCTACATTCTGAATAATATAGAAGCTGGCTCTTTCTTTTGGTTCTTCATTATGCCTGATATAATATGTTAAGCCATTATCCAGTTTCCCCATTTTAATTTCTGGATCTATTGGAATTTGCTGCGCCCTGGCCATGCTTATAAAGGCCTGTGCTACTATTATAAGTGATAAAGAAGCAATTTTTGCTTTAGTTGATATTCTCATGATAATTTATAGATTTATTTTAAGTGCAAAATTATATAATAATTATAATATTACCAGTAATATATGCTAAAGAAAAACACGATATCACATGCCAGCCGAGCTACTGTTTTGCTCCGGGAAATATTATTTTCATATACTACATCTTTCTATTAAAAGAAGCGATAAAAAGGTTGAAGAGGTTTAAACTGGGTTGATAAAGTTGAAAAGGTTGATAAAGTTTACAGTTCAAATATAAACTGCAAGCTAAAGTATAGCTACAATTATCTAAAACCAATTCTAAACTGTCGCCTTTTATTTATCTCCTTTCATTTTTCATTCTTACCATTCCTGTTGAATCGTTAAATAAGGAGTTTGATTATTAAAGATGTCCAGGTATTTTTGCATCATTTCCATAGTTTTTTCTTTCCCGTACTTTGCTTGCAATACCGTATATACATTATGAACCTGGGCAGATGAGAATGGATCGGCTAAGTATACATAAGTGATATATCCATCTTTATCAGCCACAGGGGTTTTAAATATTCTTGTAACTGCCTTATCCTGCGGAAATAATTCTTTGTATGCCGAAAGAAAGAGATCTGAACTGAATTCCTCGATCAGGTGAGCATCTTTCTCTTTTATCTTTGTCAGAGCAAATAGTACCGTATCACCTGCCATGGCTCGTGGAACAGGGGGATTACTTGTATTCCAGATATCCTGAGATACCTGCCAGACATTGCCTTTTTTCTTCCAGGTAACAAAATATTTCCCGTGGTCAAGTACCGTTTCATCAGGTGCCAGTACTTTATATCTGCCATTTTCTATTGCAGTGGCTCCATAAGCCTTGGCTGAGACGGTTTCAAAGACCATTTTAATTCCGGCAGGAGCCGAAGCTGTCATCATAGGGATAATGTTATCAATGCCAGTAACTGCATCAGCATTTGGAGGAAAGACAGTAGCGTCGGGCAGGTAGATTTCTTTAAGTGCTTCTGCATCACCTGCATTGACAGCTTCCATAAAAGTTACGTTTACAGCTTCAATCTCTGCTATTACATCTATTTCCGGGGTATTGCAGCTATTACAAAATACCAGAACTAATAAGGTCAGGCTTGCAAGGGTTAAGATTTTTTTCATCTCTTAAAAGTTTAATTTGGTTAAAACAAAATGCTTGGTAAAGAATACCTGGTACACAGGTTTAAGACAGGTCATCCCAATTTTTATGGGTAAGCAGGATAACTAAATTATGAATAATATCAATTCAAGTCAATAATTATTAGTCACTTACTATAAACCATATAGCTATTTGAACCTACCTTATGCCTTGAGCCCTGTGCCTTACGCCTCAAATACCTGTGATATATTCAAATACTTTCTATAAGATCGGGATATAAGTCGTTAAATTTTTAAAATGAATATGCAGAAATCACATTGCTGTACAAGCCTGGAATAATTAATTGCTTTTTACTATCAATAAGTTCGAAGTCGGCAAGATTGAATTGCCTGGATACTGTATTAATGATTTCAGTTGATTCTCCTGATGAATCAATTCGAAACAGGTGACCATTAAAATCACTGAAGAATACTTCTCCTTTATTACTCACCTGCAGTCCATCCATAATTGAGCCATCGGGTAATGTGGCAATTGTGCTGGTATAGTATGTCTTTATTTCAATAAGCTTAACAGAGGCATCTCCTGAGCAGCCCACATAAATAAAACCATTATGATAATCTATTCCGTTAGGATTGATTATATCTCCTCCTTCCAACCATATATCTGAAACCTTATCTCTGATCCTGTAGATCTTACTTCCACCGCTATCGCTTATATATATAACACCCTTATCATCAACAGTAATGTCATTTGGATAAACAGCTCCTTCAAGTTTAAGGCGTTCAGTAATTGTACCACTATATTTATCTATAACTGCAATAGTGGTTCTTTCAACTACATAAATTTCATTCCCATACATAGTAATTCCAGTTGGAGAATTAAGGCCCTTTACCCATTCGTAATCAAGGATTTTTCCTTCTATAGAAATCTTTGAAATTCCACCCCCTGATTCGGTAATATTATTTGAAGCATAGAGAATGTTTTCATCTTTATCGTAGACAACAGACTCGGGGTATCCAAGGTTATGCTTTAACTCCCATATTTTTGAAATCCCTTCTGCAAGACGGATTGCTTCACCGTCTCTCATTTTGAATCCCCATCCTCCAAATTGCTCCCCAATTAACAGGCAAATTTCGTTGGGTCCTTTTTTAAGTGGCAGAAATACTTCATCAAAATATCCAATCAGACCGGCAAAAGCCGGATCACGACTTGTATAAGCATTTGATGAGGACATTATGGGTAAGCCATTAACAAAGACTGTAATATAATCGCTATATGCCAGCTGGAACCTCGCGATCTTATCAACCTCTGAGTTAAGGATGGTTCTGGCATAAATCCAGCCGGGTAGTTGTGGGTTTCTTATCGCCTGTTTGGTCAGGTTTACAAGCCCGTCATCATCCGTATCTGCATTTTTCCAGTCAAGTTTATTCTGGTCCCCGTAATACATATATGGGTCTGTTTCATTATGAGACAGCACCCGGCTGATTTCCCATTTCCTTATAATACCAGGTTCTGCACCATACTTAAGAGCTTTGTCAGGGAGATCAATATCTATCTTATCAGTCCAGGTGAAATTTGCAAACCAGGATGATCCATTTGCAGGTCCTTTAACCCCAACAGATCCAGTAATATCTCCATGCCACAGCCTGTCAATATTCATTGATACAGGCTCTTCGGTATACATTGTCAGATTAGCCCTGCTATCACTTACTACCAGCTTAAAATGAATCCATTCTCTGGCAGGGATAGCAGCTGCTTTTGTTCCCCCGATTCCATGGGACAATTGCCAGCAGGATACTCCGTGATATATTGGAGAGTACTGGAAAGCATCAGGGAAGAGACCGTTACCTTTGTGAGGCCTGACATAAAACTCCTCACTGTCACGGTTATTCTGATAACGGAATATTACTCCTGCATAAGATCTTCCGCCGGTTGTCCACATATCCCACTCCAGGGTCCCGTTCCGGAATTCAATATCTTTCAGGATTGCTGTACCTGCAAACGCGGGCCTTCCATCTATAATCTCAGATCTACCATTAAAAATGCTTGAGTTCTCTTTGGAGAATTCTATTAATTCCTGACTTTGTGAATTAAACAGAATAAAAAGGCCTGCAATAAATAAACTAATTTTCTTTTCCATGGCTTTGCACTTTATTAAAGCCTTAAAATACGGGTTAGTAGTAAATTCAACAAGTATTTTATGTTAACAGAATGTTATTGACAATAAATGGCTAACAAGCCGGAAGCAAATATTTGCTATAAATAGATTACACGTAAATAATTGCTACTTAATTACTGCCCAGGTACTTAAACTCTACTGTTGGGTGATGATCTTCCCCGTCCAGCTTATAATCTACAATCTGAAGTTTGAAGTACATATCCCTGTCTCCTTCGGGGTCGTATTTTTTAAGGAGGTATTTCTTGTCGGGGTCCATTGTGTATAGGTTAGGAGATCCCACTGCACCAAGTACTTTCCAGTCGGCTCCGATAGCGCCTTTCATATCTGTAAATTCATAGGTATCTATATACGACAGGTCAATATCAGTAAACTCTATCTCAGGATCAAAGACATGGGCAACCCTTACGCCATTTTCATTATTTATCATTATGCCACTAACATAGAATGGGGCATAAATACCCGGATCATCTGTTTCCCACCACCCGGTATATGGTGTAAACAGGATATCCCAATCTGCATAAGGAGGTTCAACCTCAACAATACTGTTTTCTTCATATGAAAATGAGACATAGTTATATCCTGTACTCCTGTATATGGTAGCCTCTTTTACGTTTTCCAGAGATTGGGCAGAGGCATATTTTATTGTATAGGATGTTTCATTTCTGGAGATAAACTGGAAAACATAGTATGAATTGCTTTCCAGGCCCCTGTTATGTATATAGACTTCGCCATTTTCCCAGTCTTTAAGGCAAATTGAGTCGGCAGTATTTATATATGTCGGATCATTAAATACCCATATTTCCGGGGTCTCTATCAGGTCAAGGATTTGAGCCTGAGTTATTTCTCCGATATCGAATTTTCCTGACTTAATTACCCTTGACTTTGTTCCCCATCCAATAAGGACTCTGTTTCCGATACCTGCTGATTCAAAGGCAAGATCCCAGCTGTAAGGTGATGCGGTACTTACCTCCAGGACGGTATTTTCATAGAATTTAAAGAATGATTGTAACTGTTTAATGGAATTCTGCACCGTAAATGTTTCTTCTACGGTTCTTGGGATGGGAGTAGTATCAATCTCTTTAATGCATGATGAGATTGATGTCATTAGAATCAATGTGGACAGACATAATATTAAGCATCTTTTCATCAGAGATTCAGGTTTATATTTAATTTAAGAAAGACAGATCTGCCATAATTTAATGGTCGCAGGTAGGCCGACTGGAAGTCTGATTGGCCATAATCTTCATAGCCTGAAGTTTTTCCTTCATAATTATTTAGGAGGTTTTTCCCTCCAAATACTATAGTTGCCCTGTTCTTCCAGAGATTTTTTGTTATAGTCAGTTCAAGATCACCGAATGGATCAGTATAGACCCGGTAATATCCTCCTCCGTCTTCTTCAGGAACAGGAGCCAGTAAAGGTGTTTCACCATAATACTTGAAGTTGGCAAGGAAGGTGATATTATTCCAGCTAAGATTATATCTCCCGGAAACAGAAATATTATTATAATACACTACAGGCAGGTAATCACCTTCTCCTTCCTCATCGTAGGTCTCGCCAATCCTGCTAAACCCTGCTCCTAAAAATAAACCTGATAAATGCGAAAATGAACCATTGAACTCTCCTCCGAATGTTCTTCTTCCTCCAAGGTTAACATTGGTAGCTGAGTTGGAACTGGCATCAGTTACGATTAAAGTAATGGCATCTTTACCATCATTATAAAAAAGTTCCGGTTCCAGCTTAACGGTATACATATCTCTTTCGAGTGAATATTCAAATGAAGCGTTATAGCTATTTGTTGTTTCAGCTTTAAGGTCTTTGTTACCGGAGAGATCGTGATTACTATCTTTAAAATCCAGATACAATTCTTTAAGCGATGGTGCCCTGAAGCCACGTGCATATGAAACTCTGATATTTCCATTTTCTGAGAACTTCCACTGCAGGTTTAGTGATGGAACTACTGGTGCGCCATATATTGTGTTATATATTGCCCGTACACCTGGTTGTATAATAAATTTATCCCTGATATCATACTGCCCGCTTATAAATGCCGCATAATCTCCAATCATGGCATTATCTTCAAGTTTATCTCCGCTGCCGCTATCAAGATTTATATCCCATCCCCACATCAGGGAATATTTTTTATCCACAGGTGCCAGCGTCATAGATCCTCTTGTCATAGAGTTGTTAAACTTTGTGGCAGCAGTCCTGGTAACTTCTTTGGTCATCAGGAAAAGGTCCGATGTAATGTAATCGGTCTCACGTCCGAAATAGGTATATGCAGCAATAAGGTTATACGATATATTTTCAGATAATTTATTGCTTAGAGAAATACTGTTTGTTGATCTTGTAGTATGATAGTCTGCATCATAGGCCAGGACAACTTTTTCAATATAATTTGTATAATTCTTCAGGAGGGTGTTCATATACTGACTCTTTACCCTGAGCTGCAAATCTTTGTTTTTATAAGCATATCCCAGATCAGCATTATATACCAGTTTAGGCTTAAACTCCATGTACCTGTCATGTCCGTCAATATCGGATGTATCAACATTCAGATCAATATCAACACCCTGGAAGAGATTTCTTGTAGCAGCAAGTGATAATGAATGATTTCCCCTTATCACAGAACCCGATAGTCCAACATTATAATTTCCTTTTGTATCGGTAAAAGAGTTAGCTTTTATCTGGTTTCTGAAGTAATTATTCGATTTGCTAATTATATTTATTACACCGGCGATAGCACTTGTTCCGTACTGAACAGCCATGGGCCCTCTTACTATTTCAATATGATCAATATTTTCAATATTTATCTGGCTAAGGTCTATGATGCCTCCAACCCTTCCTACTATTGGAACTCCATCAATAAGGTACTTAATGTTTTCACCCCCCATGCCCTGCATCTTAATTGATGTACCGAGTGAGGGATCTACAGTCAATCTAATACCAGTTTCATTAGAGAGTGCTTCGGCCAGGTTATTTACTCCACGTTGGTTAATAGTCCTGGCATCCACCACGTTTATCCTGTAAATAGACCTGTCTACAGCCTGAGGTTTATACTGACCTGTAACAACTACTGTTTCAAGTTCAAGTAAGTCAGGCGTCAGTTTAATAGTTAAGTTTTGATCTGGGTAGATAGTATCATTTCTTGAAGCATATCCCAGGGAGGATACACTTATCCTGGATGCTTCAATTATGTTAAAGCTGATTAAGCCATTCTTATCAGTAGCGCCTCCGTCAAGGTATTTGTTGGCCATGCTGGAAAGCATAACCGTTGCATACTGACAGGGTTCAAGTGTTTTAGCATCCAATATTTTAACAGTAGTTTCCTGAGCACGTGCGCCTAGCAAATGCAGTGCAAGAAAAGCTACTGTTAAAATTTTTGGAATACTTTTTCTCATCAGGAATTTCCCTAATATTATTTTCCAGCCAGAGGAGTAATAGCCCCCAGGTAAAATATTTCCAAATCTTTGGTTTCTGTTTCAGTAAATTCGCCTGTAGAATAATCGTAAGATCCAACTGAAAGAATACCGGATAATTCAATTTTATATACATCTGTAGCCAGTTCAGTAATAACAAGATTCTGCGATCCTGTTTTACCTATAGCTGTCCAGTCATAAGCCATCCCTGCATAATTTGCAGTATATCCAAAATCATAAGTTCCTTCAGGATTTTCTGAATCCCATGTATATGTTCCCGGGAGCTCATTAAGTCCCTTGTTTGGATATAGTTTGAGGAGATCAGGATTATCCTGTCCGCTGACAGTGGTAAGTAACCTGATGTAAGCAGAGCTACCTGGCATAGATGACTGATACCAGAACATATCCGTAGTAATGTCATACTGAACATCATCCAGTGTATAAACATTTGCAGGAACTGTAACAGTTATATCTTTTACGACAACTTCGCTTCCATCTATATTAGATGCTGTAAGTTTTACAGTGAAATCACCTCCTGTTGTATATACGTGAGTAGGGTTTTCTTCTGCGGATGTTGCGCCATCGCCAAATTCCCATGCAAATGTATCAGCATCAGATGAGGCATTAGTAAAGGTAACCTCATCATAGATTTCTACTTCGGCAGGACTGAATGTGAAATCAGCTGTTGGAAGTACAGGGTCTTCGCAGGATGATAATGAGATTATCAATATGCTTATTGCAATAAAAGGATAAAAAATTCTTTTCATGATTATGTAATTTTAGTTTTTGTAGATTCTGGTCTCAAAATTATATATTCTAACAGTCTCAAATATGTAGAAAATCTGTATACGTAAGAATTACAATATTTCAGGCTTAATTTAGAATTAATCCAAAGAATGTAACAGAGGGAATTTGTTGTTTGGGTGTTGGAGAAATTAACTGTTTTTTCATTGCAGCTTGAACAATTTATTGGTTTATTTATTTTAATTAAAGACTGTAAAATTTTGTGATTGTTTCACCTGCTTGATTTTTTTCTATATATTGTTTTTTTTCATCACTTAAGTTCAAAAAAATGAAATTAGTCTCCTGGAATGTAAATGGCATTCGTGCCGTAGCCAAGAAAGATTTTTATAATGACATCAAAATTATTTCACCTGATATCCTGTGTCTGCAGGAGACTAAAGCACAGGATGACCAGGTTTCAGAAGTACTTGATTCTGTGAGTGATTACTATCATTATTCTAACTCTGCTGAAAAAAAAGGATATTCCGGTACAGCAGTATTATCCAGGCAAAAGCCTTTGAATGTAACAAGCGGTATAGGAAGAGCAGAGCACGATTCAGAAGGAAGAGTATTGAGTCTTGAGTTTGATGAATTTTATCTTGTGAATGTATATGTTCCTAACTCCGGGAATGACCTTAAAAGATTGGGATACAGGCAGCAATGGGATATCGCCTTTTTCAATTACCTGAAAAACCTGGAGAAGACAAAGCCCGTAATTACCTGCGGAGATTTCAACGTGGCTCATACCGAGATTGATATTGCCCGTCCGAAAGCAAATTATAACAAGTCTGCAGGTTTTATGCAGGAAGAGATTGATGGCATGGATCGTTATACAGGTGGAGGTTTTGTAGATACTTTCAGATACTTGTATCCTGATAAGACAGAGGCCTATTCATGGTGGAGCTACAGGGCAGGAGCCAGGCCAAAGAATATTGGCTGGAGAATTGATTATTTTCTTGTTAGTGAATCATTGGTTCCATCTCTATTAGGCGCTGATATTTTAAGCAATATTATGGGATCTGATCATTGTCCGGTACAGATTGAACTGGATTAGTCAGTCTTATTTATACAAGAACTCAAATACTCAATTATTCGATTATTCAAAGACAAGTACATTTCCTGCACCCATTTCAACAAAATCCTTTCCAAAGGCCTCTCTGAATAATTCAATCTGGTGTTCGCCTGTGCAATGAGTGGCTCCACACTTTTGTACTCCTAGCTCCCTCATCTGGTCGATTATCTCTGCAATTTTCTTATCTGAATCGGCCATAAGGTGAAAACCGCCGAAGACCAGGTAAATATCTTTATTAAAGGTGGCTCTTATTTCCTTAAGCATATTTATGATCCCGGGATGTGAGCATCCTGTCATAACGATAAGACCTTTTTCTGTATTAAGTACCAGCGACTGTTCGGGTATAGCCTTCCCCATTATACCTGTAGAATAAAGTCCCTTGCATATTTCTACCGGCTCTGATACCACTTCCAACGATCTACATTCACCCGCATACTGACCCATAAACCTGTCTGAGAAAGTATTCAGCACAACCACCTTAATGTCTTTGTTCATTGTAAGGAATTCGTGCAAGCCCCCGAAATGATCTCCATGTTCATGTGAAATAAAGACTTCATCTATTCTATTCGCATCAAGTTCAAGTTTTTCAAAATTATCCCTGAAGATCGACGGATTGGTTCCTGTGTCAAACAATATTGTTTTATCTAACCCTTCCAGCAAAAGTGAATAGCCCCAGTCTGCCGTAAGTCCATCTTTATGCACGTAGTTGTCGTAAATGATAGTTGCCTTTACCCTGGTTTTTATACCACTGTCGAGTATTCCGGGTATTTTACCCGTATAGACGGTATAATTGTTTTGTGATGAGCACTGCATAAGGCATATACTCAGCAGTACTATAATAAAGGTTGTTTTCTTTTTCATTGCATTGCTTGCCAGGTTTAATGTAAAGGTAAAAAATATGGTTTAAACAGAGTTTAAACGGGGTTTAATAAGTACAAAACTTTTATTTCCTATAAAGAATCTCAACTATCAGCAGAGATTGGAGCTATCTGGAACCACCGGCTATAAAGTCGCCAGATCAACTTTGATTGCGAGGCAAACACCTTAGTATTATTATCTGTAATCAATATAAATATATCGTAAAACGATAAATATATTTTGATATACGATATAATGAGTTTATATTTGCTTTATAATTAAAATTGAAAATCATGGAAAAATTCAAGGCCCCTCTCAGTTTTAAGGTAATCCACATTTTAAATGAGATTATTTTCTGGCTCTTCTGCTGTGTTACTTTTATGACAGTGATATTCGCAATTCTTGTCCTGTCAGGAGTATTTAAAGAGGATATGCAGCTGCACGTAAATCTGCCTGTCGCCTTCG
Organism: uncultured Marinilabiliaceae bacterium; assembly: GCA_942491535.1. GTDB lineage: Bacteria > Bacteroidota > Bacteroidia > Bacteroidales > VadinHA17 > JAUVKT01. The sequence goes on along the minus strand of CALOBV010000026.1, from coordinate 66,148 downwards.
ACAACGAGGAGATAGGATATATTGTTGCAAACCAGACTCCTTCACAGGTACAGATTGTTAAAGCATATGGGGATATTCATTTTATAGATACTCCCCTTCAGATTGCAAGATTGTACATGATACCCATGGTACTGGTAATAGGTATGATGTTTACTCTGCTTTTTATCTTCAGGAAGTTTATAAGAAATGTCCGCAAAGGCATAATCTTCGAAATCTATAATATTAAACTGCTCCGGATGCTGGCTATCGGTTTAATCATATTCTGGATGTTCTGGCGAACATATAACTGGGTGGTAGGCGAGATTCTCGAAAAGCGTCTTCATTTTGCCACAATATCATTTACTACAGATATTAAGGCTTATAATTTTTTAGTTATCTCTGCTCTCGTGCTCTGGTTGCTGTCACATATTTTTATCCAGGGAATGAAGCTCCAGGAAGAATCAAGTTTAACAATATAAACTACTGCTATGTCAATTATTGTAAACCTGGATGTAATGCTTGCAAAACGCAAGATGAGTCTTACCGAATTGTCAGAAAAGGTTGGGATAACAATGGCAAACCTGTCTGTGCTCAAAACAGGCAAGGCAAAAGCAGTTCGTTTTTCAACTCTCGATACTATATGCGAAGTCCTCGATTGTCAACCTGGCGATATTCTGGAATTTCATAAAGAAACTACCTGACATGTTTTTGAAGAAGGCGTAAGGCGTAAGGCATAAGGCGTAAGGCATAAGGCGTAAGGCATAACGCTCTACGCCCTTCGCTCTTCGCTCTATGCTCTATGCTCTTCGCCCTTCGCCCTTCGCACCTATATCGTATATATCAGTTTATTATTAATTCAATTTTCACTATAATTGTATTCTCAAAAAAACTATGAATAAATAATTAATAAATACAGAGATGATAAAGAATGTAATTGGAATTCTGGCAATGGCGGCTCTAATGATTTCTTGTGGCAATACGACCAATGAGAAGAAATCAGATTCAGATGAAGCTGCTGTTAAAGTTGAGTTTGCGAGCCTTATTGAGAATCCGGCTGAGTATCTTGATAAAGATATTACTATCGAAGGAAATGTGGTCCATGTTTGCCAGCACAGTGGTAAAAAAATGTTTATTGTTGGAGCGGATCCTGATATAAGACTTTTTATAACTGCCGGAGATGAGGTGCCTGTCTTTCCAATGGAGTTACTTGGAAGCACATTAACTGTAACCGGACATCTTACCCTGGTTGAAGCCGGTGAGAAAAAAGGCGATGGAAGCGGATCAGGAGAACATGCAGAAGAAGCAGGTGAGCATAAGGTTGAGGTAGAAAAGGCAAATATAACAGCCGAAGGTGAGGACTGTGAAACAGAAGCTGCAGTTGCAAAACAACCCGTATTGTCGGAGTATGTTCTTCACTATAAGAGTCGCCTGGAGAAATAGGATATTTTGAATAACAAAGGGGGGATGTCAATAGCTATTAATTAGTATATTTAGCTGATTGGCAGGATTTTTATATTTCTGAATATATACGATATATATTTTCTTTAGTGTTTTTAGTAGTCAGAAAACCTGTTTTTTGGGCTACTAGTGCATCCCTATTTTAATTGATATAATATGAAGCTTAGAAAACTTAACAGGGTTACTCACAGGGATATTGGATACCTGATTGTTGGAATGACCATAATATATGCAGTTTCAGGTATAGCGATAAATCACAAAAACGACTGGAATCCTAACTATTTAGTAGACCAGAGACAATTCACCACTGATATTAAGTTTGAGCGCGACAGCCTGCTGGAAGAAAAAGTCCAGGCCCTGCTTTCAGATATAGGAGAAGCTAAAAAATATAAGACTTCATATTTTCCCACGGGAGATAAGCTTACTATTTTCCTGGTAGGCGGAACGGCACAGGTAAATACTCTTACAGGTGAAGGCTATGTTGAGGTAGTAAGTAAAAGACCGGTCTTTTACCAGTTTAACTTCCTGCATTATAATCCAGGCAAATGGTGGAAGGCCTTTAGCGACATATTTTGCATTGCCCTGATACTGGTTACGGTAACAGGTATGTTTATTGCAAAAGGAAAACATAGTATTACAAGAAGAGGAGCTGTTGACAGTCATCGGTATTATACTTCTTCTTTTTGTTATTAGTTGGGTTGTGTTGATGATTCCCATATATGTTTCTATTTCTATGGTAAAGATCTTTTATCATTGTCAATTGACTCAAAGTTTCATTACAAGAGGCCATAGAGTAGGTTAGGAATTTTATATATTCCTGCTTATACTTACTTCTCCCAAATCCTTCTGCTATATTATCTTTAATACTCTTTGAAGACCTGCGAATCTGACTGGCCTGTTCATATAGTTCGTATTTTGGAAGCTTAAAACTTAACTGATGTATTTCAATAGCAAGATTATAGGCATCCTGATATATTTCAAGATCTTGAAATCAGACATAGTAAATACTTAATATTTGCAGGACAAATATTAAAGATACAAAAAAATCTCACCCAACACCCAACACCCGACACCCAACACCCAACACCCAACACCCAGGACATTTAAACTTTTTTTACACAGGAGTGTCAAAAAATCATACACCCTATCAGGTATATTAGATACCATTATCTCTATAAGTGCCACATGTAGAGTTATTTATTTATTATGGCATGTCTCTTGCTTTAGAGGAAGGCATATATAAATATAGAGCACACAGACATGAAATCATTTTTCAACCTTCTTTTCAGGGTCATCAAGAGAAACAAACTTTTTTCCTTCCTTAATATAGCCGGACTGGCTGTAGGGATGGCCAGTTTTATTATTATAGTCTTATGGATAGTGGATGAGCTATCATACGATAAATTTCAAGACAATGCCGACAGAATAGTCAGAGTTACATCCTATTTTCAAATGAATGGCACAGAGGATTATGGTTCAACATGTCCGGCGCCTCTTGCAGAAGCAGCAATCAGGGATTACCCTGAGGTTGAGAATGCTGTCAGGTTCAGGTCTTATGGAGGATTTATTGTTGAGTATGATGATAAGGTCTTCAATGAGCCTGATTTTATCTATGCTGATTCTACTTTTTTTAAAGTATTTTCTTTTCCTCTCTTGGAGGGAGACCCTGATGAGGTCCTGAAAGTCAGGAATACTGTTGCAATTAGCGAGAGAGCTGCCAAAAAATACTTTGGAAATGAAGAAGCTCTTGGGAAAATACTGTTGCTTGATAACAGGACAGAGGTTGAAGTAACCGGTGTATTTGAGAATATGCCAGCCGCTTCTCATTTTCATTTTGATTTTATTGTCTCCGCTCATTCAAATGATGAGGCTAATAATGGTCAGTGGTTAAGCAATAATTTCTTTACATATTTGCTTCTGAGTCCCAATGTTAGTGTGGAAGAGTTTGAGCCTAAGCTTGAATCGCTAATCGATAAGTATATTTCAGAGGAGGCTGCTAAGGCCCTGGGGATGAGCTGGCAGGAGATTAAGGAATCTGGAACATCATTAAGTTATTCCCTGATTAAACTAACTGATATTCATTTAAAATCAAACCTCGATTATGAACTGGAGGCAGGAGGGAATATGAATGCTGTGAGAATTTTCGGAATAATTGCACTTTTTATTATCATTATTGCCTGCATAAATTTTACAAATTTATCCACAGCAAGATCAATAACCAGGATGAAGGAGGTAGGAGTAAGAAAAACCTATGGAGTATCCAGATCACAGCTTATAAATCAGTTTAATGCAGAATCTTTGTTAATTGTGTTTCTTGCTTTTATTCTTGCAATGGTCATTGTTGAGGTCTCTCTACCATCTTTTAACGAATTAACTTCAAAGGAGCTTTCAATATCTTACTTCTCAGCATCCTTTATTTTTGGTGTTCTGGGAATGATCTTATTAATAAGCATTTTTGCCGGAGCATATCCTTCATTATACCTTTCCTCGTTTAAGCCGATTCATGTACTGAAAGGTGATGTTGAGTTAAACAGCTCCAGGTTTAACTTCAGGTCTGTTCTGGTAATAATTCAATTCTTTATCTCGCTGGTTTTGCTTTCATCAGTACTTATTCTATCGAAGCAGATGAGATTTATGCAAAACAAGGAACTTGGATTTGATAAAGAACAGGTACTGGTTGTAAACAATACCTACCTTATTCCAGGTAGTCAGACTGCTACTTTTAAAAAGGAACTGGAAAGACATCCATCAATAAAATGTGTTTCAGTCTCAGGCTATCTGCCAATACCATCCAATCGGAATGGTTCTTCTGTATTTCCGAACGCCAGATTATCAGAGGATCTGTTTCTTTGTCAGAATTGGACTATTGATGTTGATTATATTGAAACCTATGGCTTGCATTTGGCGGCAGGAAGAAATTTTTCAGCAGATATGCCTACCGATACCCTGTCATTATTAATAAATGAAACTGCGGCTAAAAAGCTAGGATGGGATGAGCCCCTGGGAAAACTTTTTGGTGTACCTGCCAATTACAATCCTGCTGAGCAGATGGAATTAATCGAATATAAAGTAATAGGAGTAGTAGAAGATTTTCATTTTGAGTCTTTACACCTGCCTATTGAATCTCAAATATTCTTCCTTGGCAGGTCATCAGGCCGCACATCACTCAGACTTAATCCCAATGTTGATATCACCGGTTTACTCGAAGACCTTGAGAAGGTGTGGAAAGAGTTCGCTCCGGGGCAGCCATTCTCCTATACTTTTGTTGATCAGAGACTGGATCAGCAATATGAGGCAGAGAGACAGCTTGGGAAAATACTTAGCATATTTACATTGTTTGCTTTCTTTGTAAGTAGCCTTGGCCTGATAGGCTTATCAGTTTTCTCTTCAGAGCAGCGAAAAAAAGAAATTGGTCTTAGAAAGGTGAATGGATCCGGAATAGGTCAGATAATCTGGCTTCTCTCAATAGATTTTACAAGGCTGGTAGCCATATCTTTTGTCGCTTCGGTTCCTGTTACAATAATATTTATGAGAAAATGGTTGGGTAGTTTTGCATACAGGACTGAACTTAGCTGGTGGATATTTGGCATTGCCGTGTTAATGACCTATGCCGTAGCTATGATTGCAATCATTTACCAATCATACAAAGCAGCTACATCAAACCCGGTTGATACATTTAGAGCAGAGTAACGGAAACCGGAAACCGGAAAAAGGAGGTCGTAAACTGATTATCAGCTATCGATCTCCTTTTTTATTTTGAACTCTTTCGCTCTTCGCTCTTCGCTCTTCGCTCCTTCAGCCCTTAGCCCTTAGCCTATTCAAGGCTTCCGATTTCCTTTTCCACTACTTCAAGTATCTCACACGACTTAACAAGTTTCTGCATGGCTGTATGATCGGGGTATAGCGGACGGTCTATCTCCAGGAAGTCAACGTATTTCCTGATAACCTCATGCGCCTTCTGAACTCCCTTACCAAAGCCATATTCCTCTTTTCTGAAATCGAGGGCCTGTGCAGCTGCCATAAACTCAATTCCAAGTATCCCATAAGCATTGTCCAGTATCTGGAAATTTTTAATTGCAGTATTCATACCCATAGATACGAAGTCCTCCTGGTCGGCGGCAGCCGGTATTGATTGGATTGATGCAGGAGCAGATAAAATCCTCTGCTCAACTATCATCATATCGGCTGTGTACTGACTTAGCATCAGACCTGAGAACATACCTGCTCCCTTTGTAAGGAAGGCTGGAAGACCAACGCTCAGGGCAGGGTTATTAAGCCTGTTCATCCTTCTTTCTGACATTACACATACCATTGTAATACATGCTCCAGCCATTTCCATTGGTACAGCTACAGGCGAGCCCTGGAAATTTGCCCCGGTAAGCTGTAAGTTCTTATCGGGGAAGAAGATCGGGTTATCTCCTACACCGTTCAGCTCAATTTCTACCTGTGAGCGTGCATAAGCTAGTGCATCATGAGCCGATCCTATTACCTGTGGTGTAGAGCGCATAGAATATGCATCCTGGACCTTACACTTAACCCGGCCTTCCTTAAGATCTCCTCCGGCAACACATTTATTTATTGCATTTGCTGACCTTATTGCTCCCTTAAAACCCCTTACTTCGTGTAGAAGCGGATTATAGGGCTTCATATTGGCCTTAAGTGCTTCGAGCGACATAGATGCTGCAATCTCAGCCTGCTTCATCCAGTTATTAGCATCTACCAGCCAGATAGCACTCATGGCTGTTAGAACATTCGATCCGTTAATAGTTGCCAGTCCGTCTCTTGCCTGTAAGCCCGGCACCTCAATACCAGCCCTTTTGAGTGCTTCTTTACCTTCCAGCAACTCACCCTTGTAATATGCCTTCCCTTCTCCCATCAATAGAAGTGCAATCTGCGACATGGGTGCCAGATCGCCAGAGGCACCAACCGATCCTTTCTGACATACAAATGGTGTAACTCCCTTATTCAACATATCTACCAGGGTCCGGGTAATTATCAGCCTGTTACCCGAGTTGCCATGGGCATGAACATTAATCCTTCCGAGCATGGCTCCACGTACATATTCAATAGGTGCAGGATCACCAATCCCTGCTGCATGGTTATATACCAGGTACTTCTGGAAATCTTTTACCTGGTCATCGTTTAACACTACTTCTGAAAATTCACCTATACCTGTATTTACACCATACATTATTTCCTTTGCCACTATCTTTTTCTCAAGCATGGCGCGACAAATGTTAATTCTTTCTTCTGCATCAGGATGAAGTTCTACCTTCTGGCCATTGCGAGCCACATTAACAACATCTTCAATTTTCAGGTCATTACCTGTAATTATAAGCTTATTCATGATAAAATATATTTCTATGATTTATTTATAAGATTTTTGAAAAGGCCTCTACAGCCTCTAAAGCCTCTAAAGCTTCTACCTCTACCTACAGAGCCCGGTACGATTTACCTTAATCTTATATTCGAGATTCCAGTTTCTCAATTGGCTTGGGTTGGTTACACTATCAAATTTATGATTTAAAATTCATACATACAAACTCATCCACCTTCAACCCATCCACCCTCAACCCGAACCCCACATGTCACTAAACATATTCATGAGTCATCTATAAATAAAAAAAATAATAACTTTGAGAGACGCATAATAATATATTAAATGCCTATCAGCATATACCATGAATAATTGAAAAACCTAAATAGTGATTAAATGAAAAAACTACTTAACCTATTTGTTCTATTATTGTTAGTCCCGTTGATATTTGAAACGGGTATTTTTGCTCAGACAGCTGAGCAGCCTGTACTTCTTACCTCATGCGGACAAAGCCCGGGACCGGTACGTCTTAAGATTTTTATGACCCGCCTCAAACTTGATTATGATTACAATCTTATGGCTACTGCCAACGACCTGATTGCAAGGAAGGAAGCGGGCAAGCCTTATAAGACCCTGATAATAGTTACAGGAGCAAGCCTTAAGGGGATGGGTGCTGCAGGAGTATCTGTTGATGATGAGCTGGAAAGAACAGCCGACCTGATTGCTGAAGCTAAAAAGCAGGGAATAACGATTATCGGTTCTCATATTGAAGGCATGGCCAGGCGTTCTGCCGGAGCTTCTGCGGGCGATAACTCAGATGAACTATCGATTGATGCTGTTTGTCCTAATGCCAGCTTCCTGCTGGTTAAAGCCGAGGGTGATTCAGATGGACGCTTCACTACAATCTCCAAGGGGAAAGGCATACCAATTATATCCTTTGAACTGAACAATGATATCTCCCCGGTTTTGGAGAAGATCTTCTCTAAATAGAATTAGTCGTGAGTATGTACCTATCTGCAGGTTTAATTTTTGGATTGATGGTGATTGTATATATCATCGCTCTCAAATTTAAATTATCGACAGAACTTTCAATGCTTGCTGCTGCCCTTGGAGGGGCTATTGCAGCAGGTCACTGGTTTCCCGTACGTCATATTGCCGAGGGCTCCATTACCTATATGGATATAAACCTGATCTTTATATCAGCAACCCTCTTTATGAATATACTGAAGGAGTCAGGTGGAGTAGCTTTTGCAGTAAGAGGAATAATTGAGCGTTTTTATAAGAGCAGGGTCATCCTCCTCCTTCTTCTTACCTTCCTCTTATTAATTCCTGGCGCATTAACCGGTGCAGGAAGTGTTACGGTTCTTATTACAGGCGGTATGGTTGCCATTGTGCTCAGTTATATGGGAATACCTCGGATAAAGGTAGCTGCAATAATTTTCCTGGTTGCCGGCTTAAGCGCTGCAGCACCGCCGGTTAGCCTATGGGCTATGATGACTGCTGCCGGGGTTAATATGCCATATGTGGGCTTCTTTATGCCCCTTCTTATCCCGTGCGTATTGCTTGCAATAGCAACAATATTTATTCTTGGCTGGCGCGGAACAGACATAGATGTGGATAAGGCTTTCAACGAGCTACCTATGCCTCCTGAGAAAATGAACTGGTGGAGGATAATAATTCCCTTCCTCGCTTTCTTTGGCCTGATCTTCCTGGGAAGGAAATGGCCTCACGATTCGCCTGTCGTCGGACTGCCATTAATGTTTATTGTAGCCGCCGCTCTGGCATGGGCATTATCGCCAAAGAAGCTTAAAATCCTTAAAATATCGGCCGATACTATAAAACAACTGCTTCCTCTTATCGGAACACTTACCTGCGTTGGTATACTGGTACAGATTATGACACTTACCGGGGTGAGGGGACTCCTGGCCATTACTTTTATTACACTACCCACCGTACTGGTTATTGCCGGCCTCTTTATCTTTCTGCCAATTACCGAATCTGTACTGATGTATGGCTCGGCAGCAGTATTTGGTGTGCCCCTTGTACTTCTGTTTAACTCTATCGGACTGGATCCGATAATTGCACTGGCAGGGATGAGTATAATATGGCCCCTGGGCGATGCTCTGCCTCCTACAGCAATTATAGGAAGATTAACGGTGGATGTGGTAGGACCAAAGGAGTCCTACAAAGAGTTTCTTAAGAAATGTATTGTGCCTGCGATATTAATATGCATTGTTGGTACACTTATGGTCGTTTTCAGCAGCGACCTGGGATTCTTATCTGGATTATAAAATTGAAGATCATGGAAATTTTAAACAGTATTATATCAATAAGCTACTATGCCCTGGCAGCCTTTATCGTTGGACTTATAATCTATAATATTATTAAGTCTAAAGATTGGAAAGAAGAGGTTTTGCTTGTAATAATCCTGATACCTTTTCTTCTTAGAATATTTTTACTTAAATAAGCAGAGCCATGAATAGGAAAGACATGATAAGAAAAATAATTATCGGGCTCTTTGGAATCCTTATCCTCGTTGTATCAGGCATAAAATTCTATCAGCACAGGCATATGTCCGAAATTGTCGTTGTAAGTGATTATGTCAGCCAGGTTAAGACACTTGGTGACTACTTTGATAAAATAAAAGGTAGTATTAACGATTGTAATCTATACTTCCTCGAAGGAGAGGAGGAGGGTGGAACATTGCTGATATTGGGTGGCTCTCATCCGGAAGAGCCAGCCGGAAGACTGACATCATGGATATTTGCTGAAAATGCCGAATTACAGAAAGGAAGGATTATCGTAGTGATGTCGGCCAACAGGAGTGCTACCACCCTTACACGCCCCAGTGGAGCCTATCCTGCATCTTATACTATTCCTACAGCCTGGGGAGGCCAATCATTCAGAATGGGCGACAGGTGGTCTAATCCCTTAGATCAGTGGCCCGACCCAGAGGTTTTTATTCACTACCCAAGCGGTCAGAACCTGGCCTATGTCGATATACGAAACCTCAACCGTGCATGGCCGGGAAGGGCAAACGGTACACTCACAGAGAAGACATGCTATGCTTTTATGAAACTGATAAAAGAAGAAAAAGTAGATATAGTAATAGACCTGCATGAGGCAGAGCTACAATATCCTGTAATTAATACTATCGTTGCCCATGAGAACGGACAGGATCTGGCTACACTGGTGTCGATGATGCTAACCGATTATGAAGGTTTTTCAATTGGAACGGAATTCTCGCCTAAAAACCTTCACGGGCTCTCACACAGGGAGATAGGCGATCATTCTGATGCTATCTCACTGCTTTTTGAAGCACCTGAACCATTCCTTGATGCCACCCGTGGAATTACCGGTGTAAAACAACTGCTGGAAGGGAAAGACGAATTTGTGGTAAAGGCCGGTGAGCATGGTTTATTGTTTGCGCCAATCGACGAAAATGGATGGCCTATTGATGTGAGGGTGGGCAGACATACATCTACAATACTCCAAACAATGGAAAGCTGGAACGAATTTTTTCCCGGAAAGGAAATATATTGTACTAATGTACCACGATATAACGATGTAATTGAAAATGGAGTAGGTGCCTACCTGAAGAACCCGGAAGGTGTCCATCCATCAAAGATTTATTACGAATAATATTTATTAAACTAAATAACTAAAACTATGAAGAAGACTCATCTTTTCAGGCAGTACTTTGCACTGGTAATGGTATTGTTCTTTTCTGTGCAGTTTACTCATGCCCAGTTTATTGAGCTTACAGACGAAGAAGCATCTTGTACCAGCATTATGGTTGGTAAAAAAGCAACTACCGACGGATCGGTTATTACCAGCCATAGCTGTGATGGCAATTATCGCACATGGTTGAATATAGTTCCTCATAAAAAGTATGACCCCGGTACAACAAGAAAAGTGCTTTGGGGCACCATGCATACCGAAACATCGTGGGACCTCAGGAATATTGTTGTTAAAGGAGAGATACCCCAGGTAGAGGAAACATACGCGTATTTTAATGTCTGTTATCCGGCCATGAACGAAAAGCAGCTGGCTATCGGAGAAACAACCATTGGTGGTCGTCGCGAACTCAGGAATGACGACGGGATGTTCGTTATTGAGCAGCTGCAGGCAGTTGCACTTGAGCGCTGCACAACTGCACGCGAAGCAGTTCAGTTAATGGGCGACCTGGCTATGAAATATGGCTATGGCGACTCAGGTGAATGTCTTACCGTAGCAGATAAGAATGAGGTATGGCACTTTGAGATATTCGGCTCAAGCTTTAATTACGATGAGCCTAAAGCAGTATGGGCTGCTGTAAGGATACCCGACGATCATGTTGGTGTTTCGGCAAATATTCCTCGTATAAGTACCCTTGACCTGAAAAACAAGGATTATTACATGGCATCCGAAAACGTAATATCACTGGCCGAGGATATGGGCTACTATAACAAAAAAGAAAATGGTGAGTTTAGATTTTGGAAAGCCTACGGAGGAAGAGATAAGGCTTTCGCGATGAGAGAATTTTTTATCCTGAGCACTATGGCTCCTTCCCTTAACCTGACGCAGGAAGTAGATGAGCTGCCCTTTTCTGTTAAACCCGATAAGAAGGTGAGCATAGATGATGTATTTGCCTACTATCGCCAGACCTATGAGGGAACAGAGTTTGATATGAGCAGAAACCTGATGGTAAGCAGTTATGGCAGATATGGTCGACCTGCTGAAGATGGTAGTGAGTCGCTTAGTCCGCTGGCGAGCAACTTTATGAGTTACGACATGAGAAACCTTGTAAACACTCTTAAGCCCGGCACAATCGAGTCTCAAAGAACTATAGCGATATCCGGATGTTCTTATTCGCAGATTATCCAGTGTCGCGACTGGTTACCTGATGAGATTGGTGGTGTGGCATGGTTCTCTTTCGATAACCCGGGTGCCAGCCCTCGTATACCAGTCTATTCGGGTGTTCTTTCGCTACCCGCTAGTTTTGAAATAGGGGCCCAGAAACGATTCCGTACCGATGCTGCTGCATGGCATTTCAGACGCACAAACAGGCTGGCAGAGATAAAGTGGGGTATTACCCGCGAATATATTGAAGGCGCAGTTATGGAATTTGAAAAGAAGGCCCTGGCCGAAATTCCTATGATAGATAAAAAAGCTCTTGAGCTTTATAATCTGGAGAAAGGTAAAGAAGCAGAACTTGATAAGGATGGAAATCCTGTGCCTTCAGAATACAGGCTCTTCCTTACCAAGTATACTAACGACTTTGCCCGTGCAGCAATGAATAAGTGGTGGGAGCTGGGTGATACTTTCTGGAGCTTCTACGCACGTGGCTTTTAACAATAGACTGCTCAGCAGCCAGTTGGCAAAGGGCAAAGAGCTAAGAGTAAAGTAAAAAAGATAAAGGATTAAAGGAAGAAGATAAAAGTGAGCGGAGTTTTGGAAATAGTAATTGCTTATTTGCCCTGCTTATCAGGGTATTATGGATTATTGCTTTTTAACCCTAAACCCTATACCCTAAACCCAAAAATATTATGAAATCCCTGAAACTACTTTTTATAACAATAGCCATACTTCTTACCTCTACGCTCTCAGCTCAATATATAGAGTCTGAGAGTTGTACAAGTGTTATTGTAGGGAAGAAGGCTTCGGTTGACGGATCAACAATGACCTCTCATACCTGCGATAGCGGTACCGACCGCACATGGATAAACCTGGTGCCTGGTGCCAAACATAAGGCAGGGTCGGAAACAGCGGTTTATCTTGAACCAAAACGTACAGGTAGTCCTAACGACCCCGATGTAATAGAGGCAGGCTATATAAGGCAGGTTAGAGAGACCTATGCATATATCAATACAGCCTATCCGGTAATGAATGAGCACCAGCTGGCAATAGGAGAGACTACCTTCGGCGGAAAGCGCGAACTTGTTTCCGATGCCGGACTGATAGACTGTCCTGAACTGTATCGCCTGGCACTTGAGAGGGCAAAAACAGCTCGTGAGGCAATAATGGTTATTGATGGACTGACCAGGGAATATGGTTATAATGATGTGGGCGAATGTTTTACATTTGCCGACCCGGATGAAACATGGCATTTCGAGATACTCGGACCGGGAAAAGGGAAGATCGGTGCAGTTTGGGCTGCAGTTCGCATACCAGATGATGAGGTAGGAGTGTCTGCAAATGCAAGTCGTATCAGGTCTATTAACCTCGACGATCCCGATAATTATATGGCTTCAGACAATGTGTTTTCACTGGCTGAAGAGATGGGTTACTGGAGCGCCGATAGTGGTAAAGAGTTTGAGTTTTGCTATGTCTATGCCAACCGGATGAGCATGGGATCCCGAAGGAGGGAATGGAGGGCACTGAGTCTTGTGGCACCCTCTCTTAATCTCGACCCTAACGGCGAAAACTTCCCCCTTTCTGTTAAACCCGATAATAAGTTGTCGGTAAAGGATGTGCTGGCTATTTTCAGAGATTATTACCAGAATACACCATTTGATATGACGGCTTCACTTGTGGCACCTGATCGTCGTGGTGAGTATTTAAAAAGCCCCGTTGCCAATCCATTTATGAGTAACGACACACGAGAACTCTTTGGTATTGCCCGTGAAAGAACAATATCATGTCCGCGTGCCACATATGTACAGATAACTCAATCCAGGAACTGGCTTCCAGATGCTATTGGTGGGGTAGTATGGCTGGGCTATGATAATCCCTGTACCACGCCTCACCTACCATTTTATTGCGGCATTAACTCTATGCCCGAATCTTATATGGTAGATGGAAGGAGAGGATTCAGGCGCGATTGTGCATGGTGGGCATTCAGGAGGGTAAGTCAGCTAACGTATATGCGCTACCAGCCTATGAGTAAGGATGTTGAGGCTGTATGGAGTGAGATGGAAGATAAATTGTTTGCCGACCAGGAGGCCTTTGAGAAGAGATTGACCGAGCTTTATAAAAAGGATAAGACTGAGGCTAAGGCTGAGCTAACAAGGTATTCAATAGAAACAGCTGAAAAGGCTGTTGAAAGATACTGGATGCTTGGTGATGAACTCTGGGGTAAATACACAAACTACTTTTAGAGTAGTTCTCCTTAAGTCTTACGACTTACTTCGACTTCCGAAGTTTTAACGAAGGAGGTAGCTCTAAGCCAGATTATTAGAATCTCAGGCCCAGAATTAAAATGTCATCAACCTGTTCCTGGTCGCCCTTCCACAGGTGTAAGTTCTCTTCGAGCATCTCGAGCTGCTTCTTCATAGGAAACTCTGCTATGCCGGTAAGTGTGCTCTTAAGTTTCTTTGTTGAGTAGCGCTTGTCGTTAGGACCACCAAACTGGTCATAATAACCATCAGATAAAAGGTATAGAGAATCTCCTTTTTTGATATTAATATTCTGCAGGGTGAACTTGCGTGATTTTTCAAAGAAGCCTATTGGCTGCCTGTCGGCTTTATATTCGGTAAGTTTATTTCCCCTGAAATGGAGAAGGGGATTGAAGGCACCCGAATATTCCAGGATCTTATCCTTCCTTATATACTTACACAGGGTAATATCCATACCGTCGCTCGATTGCTCATCCTTACCCTGCTGGTGCAGTGCAGATATAATTTTTTCTCTAAGTATATCGAGTATCTCTCCGGTGTTAAGATCAATAATGCCTTCTCCGGTAATCTCATTTAAGAGTGATATGCCCAGCATGCTCATAAAGGCTCCCGGCACACCATGACCGGTACAGTCTGCCACAGCAAAATACATAAAGCTTCTACTTTCGGCAATCCAGTAGAAGTCACCGCTAACTATGTCCCTGGGTTTAAACATTACAAAATGTTCTGAGAAATTCTTTTCCAGCAGCTGATTTGTTGGAAGGATGGCTTCCTGTATTCTCCTGGCATAAGTAATACTGCTTGTTATTTCTTCGTTCTGTCTTACTATCTCATCCCTCTGTACCTCTATCTGGGCCTTCTTCTTCTCCAGCTCAATAGTTCTTTCCTTTACCTTTATTTCCAGTATCTTCTTGTCGTGTCTCAGTTTTCTCTGCCTCAGGTCAAAAATAAGCCAGAGTAGTATTGTAGCAGCAACAGCCAGCAGTATAGAGAACCATGCTGTTTTAGTAAAGGGTGGCCTGATAGATAACGATATGCTCTCTTCATCACTTATGCGGCCGAGTATATTCCTTGCACGAAGATGGATGGTATAGTCACCCGGAGGTAAAAAGAGGCTTATATCAGGATTGTAGCTCCAGGCCGACCATGTGCGCATCATATCATAGACAAGATACTGGTACTGTGTTGATGTTTCTTTTATAAAGTGGGGGGCACTCAGCCTAAGGTAAATAGCTTTCTCTTTTGACTCAAAAACCAGGTTTTCAAAATCAAAGAAAGTCCCTTCGTCATTATAGATTCTTGAAATAAATAAATTAAAGCGCTGGTCAGCCTCTCCTTCCTCTCCCGGTTTTATCTCGTATATGTCTTTACTGCCGTCAATTACCCAGAAATCACCCTCTGCTGTAAAAAAAATTGAGGAGATGTCATCGAATAATCTGAGTATCCTTGTTATAGAAGCATTTCCGCCTAACTGCTCATTTAAGGTGTACCACTCTCCTCCGTCAAAAATCCATGGATACCCGGTCTGGTTAAGTATATATCTCATTCCTGTAGCACCTTCTCTGAGCTTCCTGCTTCTGGTATATGGAATAAATGACTCGTCTTCGGCCGCGAAATATTGAATCCCTGAATCGGCAAATAGCATTATGGTATCATTTACATTATCAATCATGCAGTTTTCCTGGAATTCTGAAGAATAATAGTACCACTCTTCTTCTCCGAACCTCCCATTCTCAATCTCTCCAAACCTGTATATAATATTTTTTCCACCTGCCCATATGGAAGCATCCTTCTTAATGGCTATCGAATATACAGGAGTATTATGATTAAAACTTGTCTTGTCTGTAATCCATGCATCACCTTTAAATACAGCAGTATAGATTCCTTTGTCAGATCCTATAATCAGGCGCTTATCATAATACTGAATTGTATTTATAGTACGGTCATCGCCAATCTTCTGAGCTTCCAGTCCGGTAAGCGAAAACAATCCCGAGCCGGAGGCAACTATCAGTCCATGGTCTGTTATAACCATGCTGCTGCACCTTGTATTGATACCTTCTATTTTTCTATATATCCAATTTATTGACTGTAACTTACTAACCGTCCTTTTTCTTACAACGGTCCTTGTCTCAACCGGCTTTTCTGGCTCCGTTATTACCTCCTCTGCTGCCTCCTTTTCTTCCACAGCTTTAGCGACGGCAACAGGTTCTTCCTCTGTCTTCCTTGAGAAAAGTTTTGAAAACACCTTCTTTAAGGGCTTCTTTCCTTCTTCACTTTGCACTTCTTCTACTAACTCTTTATTGTCCTCCGCAGCATTGCTTATAGGTTTAGCAGCTTCTTTTCTCTCAACAACCTGCTTAACCCTGTAAAACTCTTCAACCTCTTTATAACTCTTTACTTCGTCCAGCATATAGAGCCCGGTATTAGTAGCTACATATAATCTGTCGTTATACTTAAGCGAAGCAGTCAGCACGCCTTCAAGACCCGGAAACCCTGAATAGTTTTCGGCCGGCAACTTGAGGTCGACCCTTGATACTCCGTAGCTATGAGCCAACCAGAGCCCTTCGTTGCTGTCGCTTCCCATGGCGTATATTTCGTCATCGGGCAGTCCATTCTGGTAATTGATAATATGTTCTACTTTACCACTTTGTTTATCCACAACTATTGCACCTCCATAAAGGGTCGAGAATGCATAAAACTTTTGACCGACCTCAACACCACCTGATAAAAGGTTGTCTTTCAAGTATTCAGTATTACTTAAAGGATAATCGTAGTATTTTATCCCGTCAAACAGTGATAGCCGGTTATCACTGGTACCTATCAGTACCCTGCCGCTGGAGTGGGGGAGGGAAAATAGTATTTCGCAGTCTTCTGTAAGGTAGCCGGTTACTATAGGAAATAAAGTGTCACTGTCTATCCTGTGCAGTCCCCTGCCGCTAACATTAATAAACAGGTTATTATCAACATATACCACTCCAGTAAATATTTCGTCCTCCTTTGTCAGCCATTGCCTGCCTACCTTTTCCGTTTTCCTGTCGTAAATTGATACCGATTCATCACCATAAAATATTATAATATCGTCTTCAAAAAGTATTCCCGTTATTATCCCTGTACTGATGGAGTCGTTGGATATTGGTATGTATTCATTGCTTCCCCGTGAGTCTTTATCCAGGTATCCGATATTATTCAAACCACCTATATACACCCTGTTTGATAAATTGTCGCGGGCCAGGCTCATCGGTGTATTCGGGAGCCTGATATTATCCCACCTGTAACCATCGTATGATAGCAGACCATGCCTGTTGGCAAAGTACATCATATCCAAGCCGTCCTGGCAGATGGCCCAGTTTTGCATATTCTGGTTTCTGCTCCCCTTATAGTGTGTAATAAAAGGTGTGCCTTCCTGAGACATAAGGCTAAGCGGAAAGAATAGAATCCACAGTAATAAGTACTTTCTCATAACATACCGGATTAACACTGTAAATATACTAAATAGACAGATAATAGTCAGGGTCTTGACTAATAAGGAGGAATCTGTTTATCTTTGGACTTTCAAAATAACTGTGACATGGATAATATTAAAAAGATATATATTCTGCTGATTGTAGTAGTTAGTATTGTTGTGCTTATATTGGGTCAATCGATAATAGTTCCCTTTATCCTGGCGATTCTGTTCTGGTTTATGATTCGTATTGTAAGGGGACTGCTTACTAAAATTATTTTTCTCAGGAAGCTGCCAACCTGGTTGCTGACAAGCTTTTCCACTATTACCCTGATCGCCCTGATAGGATTTTTTATATCGCTTATTACTAATAATATACAGCAATTATCTGATGCTCTGCCCTTATATGAGTCTAATATTAACCTGATAGTGGAGGCAATAAATACCAGGTTTAATTTTGATATCCAGGCCTTAATTACAGAGTACGCAAGCGATTTCAATTTTGCCGGCATCCTGTCTGATATCTTTGGTGCTCTTACATCTATTTTCGGTGATGTATTTACGGTGCTTATTTTCCTTCTTTTCATCCTCCTTGAAGAACCAACTTTCGGACGTAAACTAAGGGCTATGTACCCTGAAGAAAGTAATTATAAGCATGCAAAAGGGATGATAGATAAAGCAGGGTCGTCTATTAATGGTTACCTTGCCGTAAAGACCTTTACCAGTTTCCTGACTGGCTTATTAAGCTATTTTACACTAATGATTATTGGTGTCGATGCACCCCTCTTCTGGGCCTTCCTTATATTTCTTCTAAACTATATACCAACAATCGGATCTTTAATAGCTACACTCTTTCCAACCATCTTTGCCATGCTGCAGTTTGGTGATATTACTAACGCCATACTGGTTGTATCAATTGTCGGAGGTATACAGATTGGAGTAGGTAATGTTCTTGAGCCCAGGCTTATGGGCAGTTCATTAAATATCAGCCCCCTGGTTGTATTTCTTACCCTTGTTGTATGGGGAGTAATATGGGGTGTGGTTGGCATGCTTCTCAGTGTGCCAATTACCGTTATTATTATTATTGTACTGGCCGAATTTGAGGGAACCCGACCAATAGCCATCCTGCTCTCGCAGAAAGGCACCATTGGAGATAGCGAATCATAGGTTTAAGTACTTTGGCTCTTATCCCTTCGCCCTGCACCCTATACCCTATGCCCAATTACCTGGGAAATAATACTTTTAAATAATGCAGCCCCTGTAGGTATTAATTCATCTTCAAAATCATATTCTTCGTGATGCAGGGGGAAAGCATCTTTACCTGCACCCAGGCCAAATAGTGCTGCTTTGTAATCCCTTGTAAAGAAGCCGAAGTCCTCACCAAATTTAATCGGTTTATCAAGCATCATTACCTCCAGATTAATGTTTTGTGCTGCTTTTACAACTATCCGGGTACAGGCATCATTATTCATAACTGTAGGGAAGTAGTCCGATTCGTCAATTTCATAAGTAAGCTGGTGAAGCTTACATATGTCATCTACCACCTTATTTATTTCATTTTTTAATACTACCATGGTTCCTTCGTTCCATGTCCTGATAGTAAAATGCACTTCACCCTCACCCGGTGATATTCCATAATCCTGAGTCCCTATCCTGGTGTGGACGGGTGTTATCATAGAATAATCAGGCTCAGAGATATTGTTGTTGGCGAGCCTGGTAATTGCCATATTGAGAGTGCTAACAGCCAGGGTGGGGTTTATCCCTTTATCCGGTTCAGCCGCATGCGAAGTCCTTCCTTTAACCCGAATAGAAAGGCTCATAACAGTCGGAGTCATTTGTCCCTTAGCAATAATCACCGAATGAAGAGGATAGCCGGGCAGATTATGAAGGGCAAAAACATAATCCGGCAAAATCTTTTGAAACAGAGGATCTTTAATAAGAGCATTTGCCCCTATACCTGTTTCTTCGGCAGGCTGGAAGAGCAGTATAACCCGGCCTCTGCTAAAAGGTCGCTCCGCCAGCCATGTTGCCAGTCCGGCTACTATAGTCATATGACCATCATGACCGCATTTATGAGAGACGCCTTTATTTGTAGATTTATAATCTAGATTTATTTCCTCATTTATGGGTAATGCATCCAGGTCGCAGCGTATCATTACAGTAGGTCCTTTGCCAAATTTATATACTGCAGCAAGTCCGTAGCCTCCGATATTCTCAATTATCTCATCGGGATTATATTTCTCAATAAATTCAACTATCCGCCTGGCCGTCTCTTTCTCCTTACCCGACAGCTCCGGATATTTATGAAGTTTATGTCTTAAATCAATCATTGTAATACTGGTTTCTTAAAATAATCAAATATCTCCACACCCTTCTTTGTCCGCTGAAGTTTTAACGAAGGCGGGCACACCACATTATTAAACGTGAAGTTATAAATTATCATTATATTTATATTACATGAGCAATCCACTAACAAAATATTAGTATGGAAAGAACAGATAGGGAAATCATAATCGACATTATTTCACAGGCATTTATTGAAAACCCCAGAACACAGGCGATGATGAAGAAAAAAAACCCTGAGAGGTCTGTCAGGCTAATGGCTGAGTATGCCTACGACCTGGTGGGAGGCTTAAAGGGTATTTATTTATCAGCAGACAAGACTACTGTTATTTTTTACTATCGGATAAGTGAGTTTAAAAGAGGCTTTATCGGCACATTAAAATATGCCTGGATGTTTCTAAGGGCTATCAGGCCTTCACAGCTCCTTCCTACCGTGAAAAGGGAAAAATATATTAAGGCCCGCAGATTTCCTTGCGACGATTATATCTATGTCTGGTTACTGGGCAGCGTACAGAGCAAGACCAGTATCAGGGGACTGGTAGATATTAATAATCACCTTATCGACCGTTCGAAGGAATATGGACTCCCGATACTTATTGAAACAACAATTGAAAAAATCCTGAAGCTATATAACTACGTTGGCTTTGAGAATTACGATATGTGGCACGACAAAGGCGCCGATATCAAGGTCTGGTTCCTCAAACGCGAACTGGCTTCCGGCTGAATAATATAGAAAAAGCCGGTATTTAAAAAGTTTAAATACCGGCTTCTATATTTAATCCTCCCCATCACTCCAACACCCCATCACTCTCTCACTCTCTCTCACTCTCTCACTCCCTCACACCTGGTTCTTACTTCTTCCCCGACTTATCAGGGAATGGAGGAATTGGAGTTATCTTTTCCGTCCACTTACTTATTTCGTCAAGAGCCACTTCAATAGCTTTATCAAGCTGGAAGTCATCTCCCTGGTATAATAATGCGGGATCATTCTCAATAATAATTTCCGGTGTAACACCTTCTCCCTCAATCACAAACCTGCTGCCATCCTTGGCATATGGTCCGAAAGATGGGGTAATAAGTGATCCGCCGTCAATCAGTGGCTGTGCTCCGCTATAACCAACAACACCACCCCATGATCTTGTGCCTATTGTCTTACCCATCTTCAGTTGCTGGAAGCGATAGGGAAAGAGGTCTCCATCAGAGGCAGAGTACTTATCCATCAGAGTAACTTTTGGTCCAAGGTGCATACCCGAAGGTGATGTTGACCCTTCTGTCTGACCTGTTGAATAGTTGAGGTAGGTAAGTGGTCTCATCAACCTTTCAATTATCATAGGTGAGACATTCCCTCCGCCATTACCGCGTACGTCAATTATAAGCGCCTTCTTATTTAGCTGAGGATAGAAATATTTCACAAACTCATTCAGTCCGGCAACACCCATATCAGGAATATGTATATAGCCCACCTGGCCATTTGACACCTTGCTTACATGTTCAATATTATCCTGCACCCAGTTATAATAGTAAAGATTTGCTTCGTCGGCTATTGGCTTAACGAGTGTCTTGCGGGCACCTTCCATTTTAGGCTCGCTGTTTACTGTCAGCTGTACTATCTTATCTGCCTGTCCGACCAGCATTGAGTAGATATCGTCGATATCCCTTGTTGATTTGCCATTTACGGCGACGATAAAATCTCCTTCGCTAACATCTACTCCTATATCCTGGAGTGGCGACCTCAGGCTTGAGCTCCAGTTGGCTCCTTCGAGTATCTCTTTTACCCTGAAGTAACCCGAACCTTCCTTGTCAATTTTTGCTCCAAGCAGTCCCATAGGTATTCTCTCCGGCATTGGTCTTTCACCATTGTTTACATAGGCATGGCCCACGCTTAGCTCACCAACCATCTCCCCGATAATATAGGATAGGTCTGAACGATGAGCAACATAGGGTACAAGCGCTCCATACTTAACTTTCATTGCATTCCAGTCTACGCCATGCATATTAGGAGCATAGAAGAAGTCACGCATATGACGCCAGCTCTCATCAAACATCTGTGCCCATTCTTCTGCAAGGTTGACTTTTACTTTCATATTCGAAAGATCCATTGGCTCTGTGATCTTTACAGGACCAGCAGGCAGGCTTATTACCTTGTAACTTCCCCTGCTGCCAACCAGCATCTTCTTATCATTTGACGAGATGGTAAATGATAATCCGCTACCCAGCTCGGTTTCTTTTTTCTTATCCAGATCGTACATCTTTGTCTTAGCACCACCCGATCTTGAAGACCTCATCATATAGAAAACTTTTCCCTCTGTAGCCGTAACATTAAAATAATTACCGGGAGACACAGGAAGAGCAAAGATCCTGCTTCCTATGCCATCCAGATCAACCTTCATAGGCTTACTGTCTGCAGCTGTTTCTGGCGCATTTTTCTTGCCTTTTTCAACCTTTTCACCCTTTTCAGCCTTTTCACCTTCCACCTTCACCTCGTCGTTCTCAAACCCAAATGGCGACTTAGTGTCCTTTGCCAGTGTAGCCATATAGATCTTGTCCATATCGTTGTAGGCATGGTTCCATTCAGTATTGCTGTAGATAGGATTAAAATCACGTGAAGAAGTAAACACCAGGTACTTGCCATCTGAACTGAAAGAGGGGTTACCGGAGTCGTACCATCCGTCAGTAACATCATATATTTTCTGTGTATCTACATTATACAGTCTTATCCTGGTAAAATCTTTTTCGCCTTTGGTGAATGCTATCCACTTACTATCAGGACTCCAGTTAAAGCCAAAATAAGGAGATACTGTGCTCTTAGCAACCAGTGTAACTTTCTTGCTTGCCAGATCAATCATATTAAGCTCCATCTTCTTGGTGTTATAAAGGATCTTCTTACCATCGGGCGACCACTCATAACCGAAGATATAGGTATTGGTGTTTTGTGTAAGCTGTATGGGCTTTTCACTGCCATCATGCTTAACCATGTATATCTCGAACTCACCAGTAGCATCAGATATATAGGCAATATATTCCCCGTTTGGAGAGAAATCAGCATTCTGCTCGTGTACTCCCGATGTGGCAGTAAGGTTACGTGTTATACCGTGTTCGGCTGGGACTGAGAATATATCACCCCTGGCACTGAAGACAACCCTTTCACCGTTAGGGGAGAGGTCGCCATTACTTATATTCTTACTGGCATCCTTAATCTCATCACGGGCATAAATCTTATCATCGGAAATTCTGATTGTAATTTTTTCCGTACTACCGCTGGCAACATTGTATTTGTAGATGTAGCCACCCTTTTCAAATACAATATAATCTTTAGAGTATGATGGGAACTTAATGTCGTAGTCGGTGTAATCAGTAATTTTCGTGGTTTTCTTTGAATCGGTGTCGTAAGCAAAGAGATTCATTGTACGATCACGGTCAGAAAGGAAGAATATCTTATTTCCAATCCACATAGGGAATAATCTCCTGGGTGGTAGTACTGAAAAGTTGTTCCACCTCTCCTGTTTTATAATCAAATACCCTTATATCATCGGCCATACCACCCTGGTAGTATTTCCATGTTCTGAATTCACGGAAAACCCAATTAAAAGCAAGTAAGGTTCCATCGGGTGAATAAGAACAGAACCCTCCGTCGTTAAGAGGTACTTCTCTTGGTAAGCCGCCTTCTTTCGCAACAAGGAAGAGCTGTCCTCTGAACGCATTAAATGACTGTTTCCTCGATCTGAAGATGATATCCTTGCCGTCGGGTGTCCATCCAATAACCAGGTTATTCGGACCCATACGGTCGCCAATATCATCGCGACCAAGTGTGGCAGTATAGGTAAGGCGCACTGGTACTCCACCTTCTGCTGGAATAATAAACACTTCGGTATTACCATCATACTGTCCTGTAAATGCTATATGTTTGCCGTCGGGAGAAAAGCGCGGAAACATCTCATAACCATTATGAGTGGTCAGTTTGCGTGCAGTCCCTCCATCAGCATCAACGCTGTAGAGATCACCACCATAACTAAACACTACCTGGTCGTTGTTAATTGTTGGAAATCTTAATAAGCGTGCCTCATCATCCTGTGCAAAAGAAAATGAAAAGCACATCAGGCCCATTACTAACAGGCTAAGAAATTTATTTTTCATAATATAATTTTGATTTGAAGTATTTTCTACGAAAACAAAATTACTAAAAGAATAATACTATAATGTTAAATAATCCTTAAAAACTATTCACCCATTACTAATCTACCTTTCGTTGTTTGTTATGTCTTATTTGCTCAGTCCCTATTCCGAGTTTCCTACTCTCTACCCTTACCTCTTGCTATCTTAAAGGCTGTATAAAGCCTGGTTGAAGCATAAAGCACAGCGTATATGCCCATAATAAGCGTAGCCAGTAAAGCTCCTTTAAATGGGTTAAACAGGAATAATATACCCACAAGTATGGAAATAATCCCTGTGAACAATGCCAGTGGACTGGCCGGCATTACCTCCTTCATTTTGAACCAGGCAGACAGTTGAATTATTCCTAGTATGGTGATAAACATACCGATCAGGAATATCAGAAGACTGGCTGTTACTTTTGGGTAGCTAACAATCAACAAGCCAATTATAGCATATAAAAGTCCCTGGCCGAAAAGAAACTGCCAGAAAGATGATTTGCGCATAAGAGAAATAATTATCAGCACCAGCCCTGCAATTATTGAAAGTGCTCCAAGGTAGCTGGCTATTGCAGTTATTGCTTCTGCAGGGTTCAGGAATATTATTATTGCAATACCCAGGGCTACAATTCCTTTTAGGACTTCCCATCCCCAGCTCTGGTTTATAAAGCTATTCATAAGTATTTACTTTTATAAAAACACTAAGTTAGCCATAAACTACCAATAAGTCATCCTTCATCCCCCTGCTTCGTCCGCCATGGCTTGCAGAGCGACGGCGGGCTCTCTGCTCCACTTTTCCACTTTAAGTACTCTAGGCACTCAAGGCACTTTAGTCACTCCAGGCACTTTAGTCACTCTAGGCACTTTAGTCACTTTTTATTACCTTGCATTCTTTACCAACAAACCCAAATTTTAGTAATATGAAAAACTATTTATTAATAAGCATGCTCATTCTGGCTCTTATAACGGGATGCAGTACTGACAAAACAAATACGGACGATTCTATGAAAGCAAAACTTGCACAATTTGATGAAGTTACGCTAAGTACAGACCTGAGTTGGCTGAGTGATAATGAGAGGGAAATTATTGGTATCCTGATTGAGGCTGCCGATATAATGAATGATATTTACTGGACTCAGGCATATGGCGATAAAGATGCACTGCTCGAAAGTATCGACAGCGAATATGCCAGGAAGTATGCTTTAATCCACTACGGTCCGTGGGACAGGCTTGATGATAATAAGCCCTTTATTGATGGAGTGGGAACAAAACCACCAATGGCTCAGTTCTATCCTGAAGATATGACAGTTGAAGAATTTGAGGCATGGGACAGCCCCGACAAGACCAGCCTTTATACCCTGGTTCGTCGTGATGCAGACGGAAACCTTATAACAGTTCCTTACTCGGTGGCTTATGCAGAGCAGCATCAGAAAGCGGCTGATCTTATGCTTAAGGCTGCAGCACTGGCAGATGATGAAGGACTGAAGATTTACCTCGAGGCGCGCGCCGATGCTCTTATTACAAATGAGTACCAGGCGAGCGATTATAAATGGATGGAGATGAAGGAATCAAATATTGATTTCGTGGTCGGACCAATTGAGAACTACGAAGATGCTCTATTTGGTTATAAGGCAGCTCACGAATCATTCGTCCTGGTGAAGGATCCGGAGTGGAGCGCTAAACTGGCTAAATATAATGCTATGCTGGTTGACCTGCAAAAAGGTCTTCCCGTTGCTGCAGAGTACAAGTCTGAGATGCCCGGAACAGATGCAGATATGAATGTTTATTATGCTCTTTACTACGCCGGCGATTGTAACGCAGGGAGCAAAACTATTGCGATTAACCTGCCAAACGATCCCGAGATTCATGTAGCAATAGGAAGTCGTAAGTTACAGCTCAGGAATGCCATGCAGGCTAAGTTTGAGAAGATACTTGTTCCCATAAGCAAAATGCTTATTGATGAGAGTCAGCAGAAACATATAACCTTCAATGCCTTCTTCGAAAATACTACCTTTCATGAGGTGGCTCATGGCATGGGTGTTAAGAACACTATTACTGATAATATTCCTGTAAGGGAAGCGCTTAAGGAACAATATTCAGCACTCGAGGAGGCCAAGGCCGATATTATGGGACTCTACCTGGTTACCAAACTATACGAGATGGGCGAGATAGATAGCGGTGAGGTGATGGATAACTATGTTACATTCTTTGCCGGCATCTTCCGTTCCAGTCGCTTTGGCGCTGCAAGTGCACACGGCACAGCCAATATGTTTAACCTTAAGTTCTTCGCCAATATGGGAGCTTTTGTCTACCAGGAAGATGGAACCTATATGGTCGATTTTGAAGTGATGAAAGAAGCTGTTGTTGCGCTGGTAGAACGGATTCTTACTGTTCAGGGCAATGGCGATTATGAGGCTGCAAAAGAATGGATAGAGGCCGATGGCGTTATGACCGACCAGCTAAAAACCGACCTCGATAGGGTAAATGCCTCGGGCATACCTGTCGACATAGTTTTTAAACAGGGTAAGGAAGTACTCGGACTCTAACGCAATAATAATATCATTTTAAAAAGAAAATATTTGTAATATGAAAAAAGTAGCCATCCTGATTTTATTGCTCGTGTCGATAGCAGGTGCTGAGAGGAGCATAGCCTGTACCTCCATTATTGTAAGCGGTAAATATACTGCAGATGGAAGACCCATTATGTGGAAACATCGTGATACCAGCAGCGAGAATAATAAACTTATATATTTTACCGGACAGAAATACGACTATATAGGGCTGGTCTCGACTGAGACAGAAAATAAGAGTGTCTGGATGGGTATGAACAGTGCGGGATTTTGTATAATGAATACTGCATCGTATAATATTAATAACGGCGAAAGCTACGATGAGGGTTACGGTGAAGGCCAGGTTATGGCAATGGCTCTTGCCAGCTGTGCTACACTGGATGACTTTGAGAAGATGATTAAAGGCATCGACAAACCTACCGGTCTGGCATCAAATTTTGGAGTATTAGATGCCAATGGCGGAGCTGCATATTATGAAGTAGGCGATGAGGCCTTAATAAAGATTGATGTTAATAACCAGGATTTTGCCCCCCTCGGGTATGTTGTCAGAACTAACTATTCGGCCAATGGTAATCCCGAACTGGGTCAGGGCTATGCTCGTTATATTACTGCTTCTGATGTCTTTTATAAGTGTTCCATGCAGAATGATCTTACTGTTGAGGGAATTCTGAGAGCGGCCGAACGAAACCTGGTTAATGGTTTTACTGGAGATAACCTGCTCGATCTTTCAACTGGCGAGGATGAGGTGAGAATGGTTCACTTCAAAGATAATATAGCCAGGAAGTCAACCACTTCGTCGGTAATATTCAAAGGAGTAAGGAAAGGTGAAGATCCTATGGCTACACTGATGTGGACAATAGGAGGGTGGCCCCTGGCAACACCTGCAGTTCCGATATGGATGAATAAGGAGAAACTCCTACCCTCTATTCTAACTGCCCCTGAAGGAGAAAATGCAGTATTGTGCGATATGGCCCTTGCTGCAAAGAGATCGGCCATGCCTATTAGACGTGGTCATGGACAGGACTATATCAATATTAATAAAGTCTATAACACCGATGGCAGCGGATATATTCAGTGGATAATACCCCTTGAGAAAGAAATCCTGACTCTTACAGAATCACATTCAAACGGTTGGACTAATAAAGATATCCCATCCTCAAAAGAACTGAAGCTACTATACGACGAAATAGAATCACTTATAAGAGTTACATACTCCAAACACGGAATAACTTTATAGTTCCCCCTTTCAACCGGAGCGCAGCGGAGCTCGGTGACCGAAGGGAGCCAACGGGGCTAGGGGGATGTTCTTTTGTGCTCTGCCCCGTCCGCCGAAGTTTTAACGAAAGCGGGCACCCTGCGCCCTATAATTATTGCAAATGAGCTCTGAAATATATTAGTGCTCCGTTTTCTGCATCAAGGCTTTCAAAGCGGAAGTTGAGTTCGGTAAATATCTCCTTCATCTCCTGTTTTGAATATAGCTTACCACGTATCTTTACTTCAGGAGCTTTCTTCTCGGGAAGAGGTATGCTGCAGAAAATCATCCCGCCCGGTTTAAGTAATCTCCTGGCCTCCAATATAAAGTCCTTGATATTATCAAAAAAGTTTATTGACAGGTTGCAGATACATATATCAAATAAATTGTCTTTCAGAGGTATATCGGCAGCGTCGCAGATAAAGAATTCAGCGTTTTTAAACTTATGCTTTTTGAATTTTTTTGCTGCAATACGTAGCAGCCCGGCACTTATATCAGTCCCTTTATAGTTATTATCGCAGGGAATAAATTCTACAGCGTTTCCACTGCCTGCCGCAACCTCCAGTATATTTTTCTGGTGTGTTTCAGCAAATTCCTCTTTCAGTATCTCAAAGTGCGTATCTATTGATCCGCTGAACTTTTTTGGAAAGATCGATTTATCCATTATCCTGTCGTAGAGGAAGGAGAACATATCACCCAGCCAGGGTCTATATGTGATGATTTTATTATTCTCATCAAGCATATAGTATACGCCCCTTCTCTTCCTGAGCCTTTTTGAGGCTTCAAATGATTGTGATGGCTTCATAGTTTTTGATTGATTGTACCGGCATGTGAAGTTAAATATATTGATGGATAATAGATATGTTTGTTAGCAGAAAATTTTATAAGTAAAACGAACACAGTAATATTATAGGCCTTCCCCGACTACCAGCTTAAAACTAATCCCATAATACTCGATCAGATAATTTCATAAGTATTAACTTCGCGGAAATTGAAATTTAGAGATGAATTATTTTTCTGCTGAGAATCTTTCAAAATCATTTGGTGAAGAAATCCTTTTTGAGGGACTAACATTCGGGCTGGCACGTGGAGATAAGACAGCTCTTATTGCTCGTAACGGAACTGGCAAGACAACCCTCCTGAGAATACTGATGGGTAGGATTGATTCAGATTCGGGTGAGTATACTTTTCGCAATGGTATTAAGAAAGCCTTCCTGGAGCAGGCACCCGATCTTGATGGTTCACTCACGATAGATCAGCTTATCACAACGACAAATACACCTGTTCTTGCTGTTATAAGGTCATATGAAAAAGCACTGGCCGACCATGCAAAATATCAGAGCCCTGATGCTGGTGAAAATCTTCAGCTTGCCACAAACGAGATGGACCGGGTTGATGCATGGGATTATGAAAGGCGTTTAAAGCAGTTACTCGACCTGTTCAGGATAAGCAACACAACATCTCTGGTTTCTGAACTATCAGGAGGGGAGAAGAAAAGGCTGGCACTCGCCATGATCCTGCTCGATAAGCCAGATTTGCTTATCCTGGATGAACCAACAAACCATCTCGATATCGAAATGATAGAATGGCTCGAACAGTACCTGTCGCAGGCCGGATTAACTCTACTTATGGTTACGCACGATCGCTATTTTCTCGACAGGGTCTGTAACCGAATAATTGAGCTAAACCAGGGGAAGATGTTCCATTACCAGGGTAATTATGGACTGTTTCTTCAGAAAAGGGCCGAAAGGGAGGAGATCACAAAGGTAGAATCTGAGAAGGCCGGGCAATTAATGAAAAAGGAGCTTGAATGGCTTAACAGGAGTCCCAAGGCACGTACTGGCAAATCTAAGGCCCGGATTGATGCTATCGATGGAATAAAGGACAGGGCTAATATGAATATCGACCAGGGTGAACTAACACTTAGTGTTAAGTCGCCACGCCTTGGCACGAAGATACTGGAGATTGATAATGTTAGTAAAGCTTATGGCAGTACAAAAATACTCGATCATTTTAGCTACAAATTTGCAAAGGGAGAGCGACTTGGTGTAATAGGAAGGAACGGTACAGGTAAAACAGTTTTCCTGGATGTTATCTCAGAAGTGGAAGCTAGGGACTCGGGTACTATTGACAGGGGGAAAACGGTTGAAGTAGGATATTACCGGCAGATGGGTATGGAGTGGAGAGCAGAACAGAGAGTTATCGACGCGGTAAAGGAAATTGCTGAAGTAGTTTCAATGGAGGATGGACGTACAATATCGGCGTCCCACTTTCTGGAACACTTTATGTTTACTCCCGAAGCACAGTACAAGCTGATCTCTAAACTGAGCGGAGGAGAGCTTCGCAGGTTGCACCTTCTGACAGTACTGATTAGAAATCCCAATTTTCTTATACTTGATGAGCCCACCAACGATCTCGACCTCTTTGCTCTAAACCGGCTCGAGGAGTTTTTGCTCTCGTTCAAGGGCTGTCTTGTTATTGTATCGCACGACAGGTATTTTCTTGATAAACTTACCGAGCACATCTTTATTTTTGAGGGAGAGGGTGAAATAAAAGATCACTACGGATCATATTCCAGCTATCGTCCACCCAGGGAGAGGCAGGAGAATAAGGCAAAGAACGACAATGTACGCAATGCTGGCAAGCAGAAGCAGACAGTCGTAAAAACAAAGCTTACCTTCAAGGAGCAGAGGGAGTATGAGCAGCTGGAGATTGATATTGAGATGCTGGAACGCGAAAAATCATTATTGGAAGATGAGCTTAGCAGTGGGGGGCTGGCTTATGAAGCACTTGAATCAAAATCAAAGAGAGTGGCTGTCATTATCGACCTTATCGAATCAAAACTTAAGCGATGGCTGGAGCTGGGACAGTATGTAAACAATTAAGCAATATTCCTGTTAATTAAATATGAAAGCATCATATCTTATATCGTATGGCAGGCCTGATTCAATGCAGTATGGTGAATTGCCTGAGCCGATTGTTAAGCCAGGGACTCTTTTAGTGAGGATTAAGGCTGTTTCAGTTAATCCTGTCGATTGGAAGATCAAGCAGGGAGTACTTAAAATCATTAAGGGATCAAAGTTTCCAATGGTAATTGGTGCCGACTTTGCCGGGATAGTCGAAGAGGTCGGACCCGGGGTTGAAGGTTTTGAGAAAGGTACCAGGGTATATGGAGCGATATCAGCTTTCTCTAAAGAACCCGGGGCACTCTCAGAGTTGGCTCTTGTAGATATAAAATATGTCCGAAAGATACCCTACTTTATGACATTTGAGCAGGCTGCATCGCTTCCAATAGCAGCGCTGACAGCCCTTAATGGATTAAGAAGAACTCATACTGGAAGAGGAACAAGGGTGCTGATAAATGGAGGCACAGGTGGGGTAGGGCACTTTGCAATACAGATGGCAAAAGCAAAAGAGGCACACGTTACAGTAACATGCAGCAAAGGTAATTTCTCCCTGGCAAAGGAACTGGGTGCCGACGAGATTTATGATTACAGTGGTGAAAATACTATACCTGATGGTATGCGTTTCGATTCTATTATGGATGCATGGGGCATGATGGAATATAAGGAGATATACCGTCTGCTCAAAAAGAGTGGGATATATGCCTCACCACTCTATATGCCGTGGACCGTTTTTGCGGCGATTTATGTAAGACTTCGTTACGGCAGGAAGATGACATCAGCGAATATGAGAACATTTACCGAGGACTATGATGAGCTTGAGTCATTAATTGAGAAGGGAAAAGTTAAACCATTAATTGAAAACACCTTCCCACTACAAAGCATTCGATATGGCCGAATCGGCAAACAAGAGGTAAATTGAAGCATGTATATAGATCGACAACTATCTCAGGACGAATATTACGGCAAACCCCCTACTTAACAAATCTCACAGAGGTAAGAATTGGTATAGTGAAATTGTCTGTAGCGTAATTGCAGTGCTATTTATCAACTTGAAATGAAGATTACTGCTATAGATCGAACGATCTGCCTCAGAGTATACCTTAATCCGAAAACCTGGAATCTAAGTTCCAGACTCGATAGTTTTAACCCGTTTCAACTCACTTTCACCTCACTTTCATTTCAACCCAGTTTCACCTCAGTTTCACCTCAGTTTCAACCTTCTCCCCCCAGTTTCAAACCCACTTTCAACTCACTTTCAACTCAATTTCATTCCAGTTTCATCCCAATTACAATCAGACACCTCCAGTGTCGTTATTTCTGATCTCAAAGATCATTACATCGTTCTTGAATGTGAGACTCTAAGTTATCTGATATTCAGTTATTTATATTAAGTTTTCATAAGTGTGAATTATGTAACTAATACATTTATATATGTAATGCTTTCTTTGATTTACAGTCTGACCTTTGTATAGTGAAATTATATTCACTGCCGTATCGCCGGTTGCGAAAACAAATTTTAGAAATCATATGAAAAAATCAACTTTAATACTTGTGAGCACCCTGTTTATTTCTTTAACAATGTTTTTTGGTTGCCAGTCATCAGCTGAGAAAGTGGAAGATGCAAAAGATAAAGTTACAGAGGCAGAAAAAGATCTGGCAGACTCTAAAAGTGACCTGTACAAGATCAGGCTGGACACTATTAGTAACTATGAGCAATTCAAAATGGAAGCCGAAAAGATTATTATTGCTCAGGAGAAAAATATAGCTGAATTCAAGGCAGGACTGGCCAGCGAAAAAATGGAAATAAAATCTGAATATGACAAAAAATTAGTTGAGCTGGAGAAGAAGAACAACGAATTAAAAAAGAAACTTGCTGACTATAAAGATGATGGCCAAAATAAATGGGTAGACTTTAAGAACGAGTTTAACCATGATATGGATGAATTGGGCAAGGCATTTAAAGATTTGACGGTTCAAAACGTAAAATAAGCATTCGACAAACTATATAAATAAAGGAAGCATGAAAAATGCTAAAAAACTTGGTATATGGATGGACCATAGCAGGGCACACATTCTTTTGAAAAAGGGTCGATCGTAGATAACTGATCCAGTGCATCAGTTTAGCATCACCTTCGCTTAAGCTATGGTGATCGGAGAAGGAGCCAGGAAGAGCAGAGTGTGTTTTTTGTTATAAAATATTTGATGTGTAATTATTCGGTATTATCTAATCCAATATTGCGCTTTCGTGCATATTTATAATATTCCTTTTGAAGAAGATCTCGTTTGATTTCTTTTCCATGACCTGGTAGAAAGATATCACATCCGGTGCTTAGAAGTTTATTCCAACTTATTATCATATCAGGCTCATTGTCAGCGAAGGGTGGAAAAACTGAATTCTTAAAAATTCCAAACATTGCATCTCCGACTATCCCTATTTCATTTTCAAGCAATACACTTATTGAGCCTGATGAATGGCCGTCACTTTTAATTATTTTAATATCAAGATCACTTTCCTGGAAATCAAAATATTCATCAACCAGAATATCAGGAGTGAAGGTTTCATGTTCTAAACGTTTTATATCGAGCTTTGCTCCAATTCTGGTAATATATTTTGTAAGAGCTATTGTTCCGAGGGGCACAGGAGTATACCCGGTTTCTGCATACTGTTTTTCTTCTTTACTTACAATGATCTTACATCCATAGTGCTTTTTAATTCTGGCAGCATTCTGGCAGTGGTCAAAATGAGTATGTGTTAAAATTAAATAATCAACTTTCTTATTGGTGAGTTTAAGCAGGTTGATATTATTAGTAAGATTTCGGTATGCAGAACTCATACCGGTATCGACCAGGATATTATATTCTTTAGCTACTATTAAATAAGAATTACTTCTTCCAGACAGGACCTTAAATATTTCATAGCCGCTTTTAGTTTTCCAGCTTTTCATCTGTAATTGTAATTAATCTTGTTTATTGGTTGTAGACATAGTTATAAAGTATTCTTTCAGTGGCGCCATTATATATTCATTCCACTTTCAACATTCTTTGTCAGATCATTAATAAACCGGGCTACAGGAGCGCCATCTATTACATCATGATCAAGAAGAATTGTCATATTAAGCATCTCTCTTATTTCTATATTGTTCCCAATTACTGATGGCTTTTTCATTATCGAACCGATACCAAAGCATATTGGGTGGACCGAAATAGGGATAAACCAGCCATTCACTTTCCCCATCATTCCAATTGAAGTAAAGGCTACATTGCCCATTTTTCTGAAAACAAGTTTCGGGCGCTTTAGCATGTGCCTCCAGACAGACCGTCTGATAAATCCCGGAAGAAAATAATATAGCTCTTCATCTGGCTAGTCTTTCTCTGTAGAACAATGTCTTTATCAGTTAGCTTTTCCTCCCTTGCATTAGCTATCTGCTTTGTAATTGATTCAATACTACTTTCATTTGCTTTTTCAATTATTAGCGGAACAGGCACTTTTTTTCCATCCAAATCTTTTTCTACGACAATTGAAATTAATATATCGAAAATAATAGTCTGTTTTTACCTTTCAGGAAGCTGAGCTCGTATTTCTTTATGGTACTGCTAATAACACTAATCAGCCATGCGTTGAAAGAAATCCTGGAAACATGTTGCCTGTTGAACTCCCTGATTTTTTTCCGGCTATTTGTTACATCCAGTTCTATCATTCCGGCAACATGGTGTTTCTTTTTTCCTATCTCACAAACATCAATTGTCGCTATTCTTGTTTTTGGAAATTTCTGAATCTTATATTCTGTCATTTATACCTCTGTTTTGAATTAAGTTTAACTTATACAGTTATACTGAATATTCATCCTTATCAGTATAATTTTTTTCAGATTGAGTTGGCTTACTAGATATATATATTATCTAATTTTGATATGTTAGATTATTGGGAATAGAAAATGCGCCCGCCTGACTAATGTCGGTGGGCGCTGTGACCTGTATGAAACCTATAGGAAATAGGTATAGGAGGGATAATCTGGTTTCTATCCTTGAATTCTATGTTTAAGTCTTTCCAGTACTAGATAAACCACAGGTACTACAATTAGAGAAAGCAGCATCGAGCTGGTAATACCGCCTATTAATGTCCACCCAAGTCCGTTTTTCCATTCGCTTCCAGCTGCCTTTGACATGGCAATAGGTAACATACCTACTACCGTAGATATTGCGGTCATAAGAATAGGACGTATACGTAATTTTGCTGCCGTTACTATAGCACGGGTCATTCTCATACCGTCTTTTCGTAAGGTATTAATGAAATCTACAACCAGGATGGCATTTTTTGTTACCAGGCCAATAAGCATAATCATTCCCAGGATTGAAAAAATACTTATAGCTTCATTTGCCAGTGCCAGGGCAATCAAGGCCCCTATTACCGAAAGAGGTATTGAAAACAATACCACAAAGGGGTGAAGATAACTCTCATAAAGAGCTACCATTACAAGGTAAACGAGTACAATGGCAATTAATATGGCAATGCCGAGAGTGCCAAATGCATCTGCCTGAAACTTAAGGTCGCTTTCTGGCAGATACTCCACACCTTGAGGGAATTGAGTGTTGTTTAGAAGTTGTAAAATATCGTTGCCCACATCGCCCACAGGGCGACCAATAGCCTGTGATTCGAGCACTACCGAAGAAATGCGGTTATAGCGTTCAAGTCTTGACGAGCCAGTTGTTTCAAGGATCTCAGCAAACTGTTCCAGCTTAACTGCCTGAAGTGAGTTGCTTATAAATGTCAGGTTGCGGACATCTTCAAGAGATTGGCGGTTAAAGGCATCACCTTATATTATTCGTATTCATTCCCTCTTTACTGTCAGTATTACCCTAAATGAAGTTTGTATAGTTCCCCGGCTATTTCAGGACTCACTCCCAGTCGTGCCATTTTTTCTTTATCGAACCGAAAAGTAATTCGGGCGCCTTCTTCTATAAATTTAATTATTTGTTCTGGATAGTCGGATTCTTTCATCATTTTATTCGCAAACCATCACTGATCCTGTCGCCCTGAATACAATTGTAGCTCATCCACCCCCATAAGTGTAACAATTCCGGTACGGACTTTCACATTGGTAAAGTTGGAGTTCAATTCGTTTTCCATCTGCTTAAAGAATATTGCTGATGAAATATTACGATGGGTCTTGGGCACCACAACACTATTTCTGTTTTGTCGTAGCCCGATTAACAAATCCCGATGCCTTACCCACTGCCTTAATTCCTCTAACTTAGGTTTGAATGATATATTTCTCTATCTCGCGGGTGGCGGTTATTTTGTTTCAGGTAGTTCTCGGTATTCAACGTAATACCTTCGCCCACATCACCCATACTCAAAAACTCCTGCCGATAAACCCACTTCCTATTAGTCCAACCGATAACAAAAGTAAAATTGCGGCAATAATTAAGGTCCAGGCTGCCCGGCGCAATGACCACAGCAAGATATTGTGCATTAGTTTTGTAAACCTTTCAATCCATGCTTCAAATACTCTTATTATCCTGTTCCAGATCCCTTTATTACTTTTAATTTCAAGTTTTGAAAAGCGTGAAGTAAGTAAGGGTACCAGGGTAAGTGCTGAAAAAGTACTGATACTACTGCAATAACTACCACCATTGCAAATGGCCATTTATCTTCAGTCACGGAAAAAACAACGACAACACAGGAATTGAAATAAACCTACCTCATTTACTCCATCACCCTCCATCTGTTTTACCCATCTCAGATGCGATAACGTTTTCGAGAACCACAATGCATCATCACCAGTGTCCTATTATTATAGACAGTGCAAGCAAGGTCATCAGGTTCAGAGTTACAAACTAATACCGATAAAGGTGGCATCAGTGAAAGCGGGACAGTAATCATACAATCAGCGCGTTGCGACCACTATGCAGGAAACAAGCATTATCACCGTAACAAAATCTAAAACAAATCCCACACCCCTCACACCTTAATCAAACAGAACCATCATTGGAATACTGAATTTCAGTTAATATCTCTATATTAATTCATTTTATTCTTTTTACCTATCCTACCATACTGTGTTTGCATTGTTTTTTGTATCTGACCATATTTTTCCTTGATACGTTTATTCTGGGTCTTCGGCTCTAATCACTATATCTTTTAGCTAATACTGAACCACGGTTTTTGGCTATTTGATTTCCAGTTCGCTCTGAACGAATTTCCCGACATACAGTGAGTTCCTCCTATTTTCTATTCCTCCGGTAATTAAATTAGATTCTGGATCCTGCACTACCTGCAAGATCAATATTTATTTCTAATTTCTAGTATTTACGTTTACTGATCTCCGGGGTGTGCCCATACGCTTATTTCACCACACCCTGTATCTTTGTCAGGCGGGACGGACCGGTATCCACAGTCGTATAACTCGCTGCTGTTTTCTCTGCTTCAACCCAGAGTTAAATCGGCATATCACTCACCGCCACCTGTGATACAGAAGGTCAAGAGCAGAGGTGGTAATTCGGATTTTATGGTTTGGATTTTTCTGAGGGCTTTGTTCAAAACCGGTTCTACGTCTGCTCCGATATTGAGAGTACTACTACCAGTGAAACACCCTGCTGCGAAATGCTGCGCAGACTCAACGTCGGGCAACCGAAACGCTTCTTCATTTTTTTACTTACGCTGTTTTCCACTTCGGAAGGGCGCCCCCGGATATGGTGTAACTACAGTAAAAACCGGCGCTTGAATTTGGATATTCTAATTCAAACTGCGTAAGCCCATTAGTCCCAAAAAAGTAAGGGATAAAAAGATTACTACAATCAGTGTAGGTCGTTTAACGGATAATTCAGAAATATTCATGGCTTTTGATTTTTCTTAATTTTTAATATCCACCCTCTCCCTTCTCCATTAATCTGCCCGGCAACCACAATCTTATCCCCTCGAATATCCCGAGTGTATCATACTTCATATTCGTTTAAACTAGTGGCAGAAACGGATTCTTTTGTTACGCTATCGTGACGAACCACGAATAGATGAGGGTTTATAATGCTGCCGACCAGGCATCTGCGGGGTATAATAATTTCCTTATTTTCTGACTGAAAGTTGAAAATTGCTTTGCCGCACATACCTGGTTTAATGGAGGCGGGAGGGTTGAAGAGAGTGATAAATACATCGTAGCGGCCCGACAATGAATTGTTTACGGCAATCTCGTTTACCACCCTGTAAGCTTTGTCTTCAATACCGATGGTTGAATTTCGGCCTTCGCCCTTTTGAACTTTCAGAATATCGTTTCCGACATTTGCACCACAAATTGCAATTCGCTTTGCTGCGAAATAGTGATCAGTGAAGCTCCCGGGATAATAAAACTCCCTAATTCCACATTTCGACGGTTACAAAACCACTTACAGGGCCATCATATTCTCATTGTTTTTCGATTGCTGATGGTTAGCATTTTGGAGTCAGTTTATGCTTTCGTACTGCCGTTGGGTAACGCATCGCCGGCGCCAGATTTTCAAACGTTTCAGATCAGCTTCGCATTTTCAAGGTTAGCTTTGCCATTCCTACTGCCGGCAGCAACCTTTTTCAACAGTAACCATGTTTGTCCGCTTTACAAATCGCCGATATCGGCATGTACCTTCAATACATTACCCTGCGTTTCAGATACTACATCAACTCCTGCTGCACGAAACACCTTTCGCAATCGAAAGCGACCTTTTGTTTGGAGGCCGTAATTTTTACTGGTACATCTCGTTGTATTCGGTCATCTTCTGCAATTGCCATCAGTTCGGCTTTAGTCGAAATCAAACGAAATGCAACAATGCAGTAGTATAGCGGGAAGTAATATTGCTATTTTTTTTAATATTTTCATGATCGTATTATTTAGTATTACATATTTATAAGGTTCCGTAAAGTTTTTTCAGTTTCAGTTCTGCACTTTTTACTTTAAACATTGCATTATGGGAGCTTACAATGCATTCGGTAAGCTGATTTTCTGAAAGAATTAAATCAGTAAGCCAACCACTTGCTGCTGTAACCGAGTAGGTTTGCCTGATAAATCGTTCGGCAATTTTACATTATCCTTCAGAATGAAAACTCCTGCAGGCTGTT
The DNA here is from genome assembly GCA_942491535.1 of uncultured Marinilabiliaceae bacterium. GTDB lineage: Bacteria > Bacteroidota > Bacteroidia > Bacteroidales > VadinHA17 > JAUVKT01. The sequence goes on along the minus strand of CALOBV010000026.1, from coordinate 27,550 downwards.
TTGGTAGTTTTGCCATGCTTCTAGCTTTTCTTTGGCATCGAGCAGTTCGGTTTGTGTAACCGGGTTTGCACTTTCTTTAGTTCAATTTCCTGCTTTTTTACACGATTCGTCTTGCAAACCTCGAAAACCGGTATATTCATTTGCAAACCCACAATGCCAGACTTGTAGAAACGGTCGTCGCCCCATCGAAAAAATCAAATTCATCCGCATTCCCTGATATAATGCTGCCAAAACCATAGAGTAGGTAAATATATGTTTTTCGATGTATTGCAACTGCTTTTTCCTTCTGTTCATAATTCAGTTCTGTTCTGCGTATCGTATTTTCACACAGCTACATTTCTTATCTAATAATATTTTGAGACAAGAGCAGCTCGATTCCATACTTTGTCCCGTGAGCAACTTCAGCAAATTCAATGTTGTTCGTAATGTTCTGCAAGTTTTGTTTCTCATTTTCACCTTGTTTATATCAATTCAAACGTTCACATCAGATGCCGTGCCATGCCATTTGATCTTTTGCAGTTCTACAAGTGCTTTTAGCTTTTGCAGGTTGGCAATAGTACTGTCCATTCAACCACTTGTATTTCAAGGGTTTGGCATAAACAGTAAAGTTGCGACACCTGAAAAACAAGCTCTTCTTTTCTCAATTTAGTATTTAGCTCGTGCAGTTTGATCATTTCCGAGATCAGGGTAAGACCGGTAAAATAGCTTTGATTATATATTAGCTGACTGAACATCAGCCCGGTGTTCCAATCGTATTTGGTACCAAACTCAACCGGTATACTGCCTTGTTGCCCGATAATTTCGCCTGGTATCACCATTTTCGGAATGGCATAGTAGTATGAAAGTGTGCTGTAAGCCTCAACCTGAGGCACAATCGGCTTTTGTTTTCTTTTTGCTGAAAAACTCTTTTTGCTGTTCCAATCAGCAATCTGTATACTATGATTGTTTTCAAGAGCCAACCACACTTCATCCAGCAACAGGTATCGGCCGGTTTTGAGCCGTGTAATTGCACCGCAAGGCTTATAGCAATAGTAAATATTAGTGTTTTCATATTGTAGTAATTATTATAACATACCTACCGGAAGGTATGTTATCAGTTAAAAAAATTTATGTTTTAATAAGATTGTAAATAGCATTCCACAGGTTAAATATCTCACCCTGTATATCTTCATATCGCCCTTCCAGCATCAGCTGCATACCAAGACCGTCATTAACACCGATAAACATGCGAGCCAATTGTTTATCACTGATATGTGTGTCTATTTCGCCGCTTTTCTTGGCATTCTTAATGACTTCAATCCAGCATTTCTTTCTTTTTCATGGATTATTCTTACTTTTTCAGGAAAATCAGCAAACAAACGTAGTCCATCAAAAGCCATTTGAAAAAGATATTCCCATTTTATCGTTGCCATCATACATTTCCTGCTGCACTTTATCCATAAAGGACACTATAACGCTCGAGATAACTAACCATAAATTGTTTAAGGTTGTCTTTTGACCAACCTTCATAAACTTTATCTCCTCCTTCGAGCAGAAATATTTGAACTATTTGCCTGAATAATTGCTCTTTGCCTGTAAAATAGTGATAAAATGCACCCTTGGTTAATCCTACGGCATCCACAATTTCTTTAAGCGATACTTCTTTATATCCCTTTTGTAAAAACAGGTTAAGTGCTACCTGGAGTATTTTATCCTTTGTATTCATGTTTGTTTAATAGTTAAATACCTACCGTTAGGTATGTAAAGTAATAGCATATTTCTGAAATATGCAAATTTTTTGTTTTTGGAGGACGAAGAGAGTAGAAGTTAGATGCGTGTTGGGTTTATGGAGTATGGATGATCAAGGAGATTATTTGTTTTTATTGTACTCGTCTACTATTTCCTGTGCAATCTGAAGATCTGATTCTGAGATCATCACCTTTACTCCTTCTGAACTTATTGGTTCAAAGGCATAGGAGTTAATAGTTGTGTTTTTCAGGAATGAATCGATGTCTGCCATTTGCAGTAAGCTTCTTACAATCTCTGCTTCCCACATTGTTCCGGAGAAAATTCTTATCATTCTCTCCTTATCTCTTTTGATGCAGTCGTCCTTCATCTGACTAAGTTATGGTAAGGTTAAATCTTATATTAGGGAAGCCAAGCCATATCCTTAGTAATCCATGAAGTGTTGCCAGAGGCAATATAATAAGTCCTGATATTTCCATTCCCAGTTCGTAAAACAATGAACTGTCTTTATATGCTTTTCCCCTGAGCCTTGATAGAAATGCACTAAAGGGAATACCATATACATTACCTGCCATAATAAGCTGTGATGCAGAGAGTATTATAGGTGCTTTTTTACGGCCATATTCATTAACAATTGAGTCATAAGCATCTTTTCCGGGAACACCCTTCGAATCGGCAAAGTGTTGGGCAAACATTATAGCTTTGGCTTCTTCAGGCCTGATATGTTTTCCGTCACCGGCTAAGAAGCTTGCTATTTCTTCATTGCTCATACCTTGCTGAAGAGCCATTTTCGTGTGTTGATATGAGCAGACAGCACAGCCATTAACCTCGGTTATTGCCAGCTGTATGCGTTCTATAAATTGCTTATCTATTAGCTTGCTCTTGCTATTGCCAATTAGTTTTACCAGTGCTCCGGGAACGAAAACAAAGGCTCTGTATAGTTCCCATAGATTAAACTTTCGTTTAAACTTAACTATTGAGCCAATGGATCTCAGTACTACAATATTCTTTCCCATCATTTATTTTCATATGGCGGTATACGCAAAAACCCTGCCGTATCGTTTTTATTGTGCCTTAGAGACTCAGAATATATTCTGCTCCTGCTTCGGCATGAATCTTACTGGTATTGAAAACAGCAATCTCAAGATCTTCCTCCTTAATCATCAGCGGAAATTCGGTGCAGCCTAATACAATACCCTCAGCACCCTTATCTGCCATGGAGCCAATAATATCTAATACATAACTTTTTGACCGGTCAACAATATTGCCATAGGTCAGCTCTTTTTGTATTATCCGATGTAATTCATCTATGTTTTCCTTGCCTTCAGGTGTAAGTACCTCTATGTTATTGTTGGCTATTTTTTGAGTAATAAAATTCTCAATCATTGTATATTTTGTGCCTAAAAAACCAACCTTACTAATGCCTTTTAAGCTAATAGCCTTTGCTGTGGCATCTGCTATATGCAGGATGGGTGTATTAATTTCCTGTACTACATCATCATATACCTTATGAGGAGTATTAGCACAAAACATCAGCATCTCTGCCCCTGCATCTGTAAGACTCCTGCCGGCATGGAGAAGCATCTTTGCTATTGCCTTCCAGTCAGATTCTACCTGATGTTTATGGATAAGCGACTGGTTGAGGGTATATACCAGTAATGGAGGGTTGGTATTATCGCCATAATAGTTATTTACATATTGATTAATATACCTGTAGTATTCAATTGTTGAATGCCATGATGTTCCTCCTATCAGTCCAAGTATTTTCATTTATTACTTTGTTACCTTAAAATTCCAGTATATCACCTGTTTTGGGTGGTTTTGTTCCGTACTCCCCATGGAAGGCACAAAGGGCTGGCAATGCTGTGCAGTGGGATGGGTAAACATGTTGTACCTTATTATCTTTGAGGTAGCTGATAGTTTCCTTTGTCTGGCGGTTATTTTCCTTTAAGTGAAAGCCTCCAATTATACCATAGAGCTTATCAACTCCGCTTGCCTGCTTTGCCCGTTCAAAGGTGTTTATTACTCCTGAATGACCGCAGCCGGTAACAATAAACAGTCCCTTATCCATTACCAGGCTCAGTGCACTGTCGTCGGCCACAAAGTCAGGCTTGCCGTCTTCGAAGGTGAAGCCTGTGGTGCGTGATTCATATTCAGAATTACGAGGTATGCCCCCAAGAAAATATATCTTTTCGCTTATTCTGTAGGCATCAGAGCTGCAGATAAGCTCAAATCTGTCGAGCAATTCTTTTTTCGTCTCCTCCAGACCTATATATTTTTCGCCCTTATTACCATAGCGTTTAACAAAACAATCGGGGTGACAGAGCAATTTACCCCTCTCAAGGAACCTCAGACCGTTGCCATGGTCGTAGTGACCGTGACTTAACACTATAAGGTCAATATCTCCAAGGTCGATATTCATTATCTGTGCATTCTGCAGGAAGAGCTCCGACTGTCCGGTATCAAAAAGAATCTTCTTTGAATCGTACTCAATAAGATAGGATAATCCATGTTCAGCCTGGGTATAGGTCCCGGGACTGTTTTCGGTAAGAATTGAAATACGCATCGTGTGGCTTGTATGGTTGATTTATAAAGGTAAGGAAAATAATAAAGGAAAGCGGACAAAGGAGACTTAAAACATCTGCCCTGTGGCAGGTAGGAAATGACTAATGGGAAGAGTTTAAACCTTAATCTGAGCTCACTTTTTCTTCAGGATGGAGGTGTTGAAAAAGACATCCTTGCTTACGTACCTTATGTCTTCAATCGTGTACAGTGCATTTGGGTTAAAATGAAAAATCAGGTCGATTACCTCTTTAAGCTTTTTCCGGCTGACAATAACGTATATTACGGCAACATCGCCAATATTTCCTTTTGCCTCAACGGCTGTAGTTCCATATCCCTTATCCCGAAGTTCATTAATAAGATTACCGGCTTCTTTTTTAGTAATAATCCTTACCATCTCATAGCCCAGGGCAAGACGCTCCTCTATTATCATGCCTATATAGTTACCTGATGCAAAGCCTGCGGCATAAGCTATATAGCAGATCCAGTTATCGAGGTTTTCTACTATTCTTGTAATAGCAATAATCCATATAAGAACCTCAAAGAACCCAGCCAGTGGGGCATACTTTTTATATCCTTTGGCTACCAGTATTATTCTGACTGTCCCGATCGAGACGTCCATAATACGGGCAAAGAAGATCATTAAGGGAAGTAAGACAATATCAAACCAGTTGAATTCGATAAAATAGAGATGCATTACATAATAATTTTAGGTAATGCAAAGTAAGTGTTTAATTTCTCTTTTTCCACAATGTTTTGGCAGTTGCGCAAACTTTGTTGTCTTTCCGTGTCTTCATGGTATGGATAAAAGAGTTCTCATAAATATCTCTTTCAGTAAATGAGATTATTGTATCACCATATTGAGCCTCTGAAATAAACCGCCCATCAATAGAGTGTAAATAATAATTATCAGTAATTTCTTCTGGTAATGACTCCGATAACCATTGCATGTATCTTATATTATTAAGATGCAGGTTTGTGTCGACATCATACCTGTTGACTTTAAACTCATTGACAGGTAAGGATGATTCAAGTGGTAAAATTTTATTTTTAATATTGTGTTCTATACTTTCGTCACTGCAGAAAGACCATCCTTCTATAATTGAATCAAAGATCTCTATAGGTCTCCTCCTCTTAATATCATAGAAAAGCCAGAGTCCTTTTGATTTTCCTATAATATTCATTTTCTCATCATAAATAATATTCTCCCTGATTCCCTTAACCATTGAATAATCAGAAAGCCATGTCCTGATGATTATTTTTTCATTATAAGCAGGATAGCGGTCAATTGTCATTACTCCGGAAAGCAGAACCCATCCGATATTTTGTTTTTGGAGGTCATATAAACTATGATTAATAGAATGGCAATGAGAGGCAGCGGTCTCTTCCAGTAAAGTTAGCATACTTGTCGATGAAGCCTGTCCATAAGCGTCCATTTCGAAATACCTTAGCTCAAATTCTTTATCAAAATAATTTTTCAATTGCAGTTTGTTTTATTGATTGATTATTTGCCCTGGGATACAAGGAGATCCTCCAACTTTTTGCTCGCTCTAATTACTTCTTATCCCAAATACTTTACGGAAGTGGTAACCATAAATATGGTATGTAACCGCATGTGTAAGCATCTCCGGTCGGTTAAAAAGGCTCCAGAAGAGAAGTTTCCAGAAGCTGTTTCTGTCGCGGCTTATAAGACCAAGTATCCAGATTGACTTAACAAGGGCACCAATTTTTTCAAAGGTAACACCCGGCCGGCGTTCCATACCTGGAGTATAATCTTTAATAAATGATATCACTCTCCTGGTGTAGGCCTTAGCAGAATATATACTTTCCAGTATGGAATGATAACCTTTAACAAGAGTTTCCTTGTCCATTACCGGCACAAAGTTCATGATGTCGCTTGTATTATTGCCATCGTTAATACCAATAATTCGCCCTTCATCCGATAACCTCTTATAAAGCTTTGTACGGCTGGGGGCATTAAGTAAACCTACCATGGCAGTAATTATTCCACTCTTTTCAATAAATTCCACCTGCTTTTTGAAAATATTTTTCTTATCGTTATCAAAACCTACTATAAAACCTGCTGTTACCTCTATGCCATATGCCTGGATCAGCCTGACACTATCTACCAGATCCCTCTCTAAATTAAGGCGCTTATTGCATTCTTTCAGACTATCAATATCAGGCGTTTCGATGCCCACAAAAACCTGTATAAAACCTGCCTTAGTCATCATCTCCATTAATTCTATATCGTCAGCCAGGTCAATAGAAGCTTCGGTATTGAATGTAAATGGGGTATTATGGATCTTGTTCCATTGAATCATTTTTGGGAGCAGGTCTTGCTTCAGTTTCTTTTTGTTTCCAATAAAATTATCATCAACAAAAAATACGCCTCCCCTGTAGCCTGTTTTGTATATATTATCCAGCTCCAGTATTATCTGGGCCGAATCTTTTGTCCTTACCTTTCTGCCCAGCAGGGCTGTAATTTCGCAGAACTCACAATCGTGAGGGCAGCCACGTGAGTACTGTATGGAGAGCGAAGCATATTTTTTCCAGTTAAGAAGATGGTAATCAGGTATGGGGGAAGTGCTCATGTCGGCAAATTCATCTGTTCTGTAAACCCTCATTGGCCAGCATTCTTCCAGTCCCGCGAGGAAACGCGGAAAGGTTATTTCGGCTTCATTAAGGATAAGGTGCTCAACATGATTGTAATTTTCAGGGTTGCCTGTAAAATGTGGCCCGCCGGCAACAACCTTTTTGCCCATATGCTGTACCCGCCCTATTACTTCATCGACAGATTCAGACTGCACTGACATAGCAGTTATATATACATAATCTGCCCATATGATATCTCTATTCTTAAGAGGCTCAATATTCATATCAATAATTTTCTTTTCCCATTCTTCAGGAAGCATGGCTGATATGGTTATCAGGCCCAGTGGCAGACTGGCCGATTTCTTCGAGATAAATTTAATAGCGTGCTTAAAGCTCCAGTATGTATCGGGTATCTTTGGGTTAACAAGTAGGATTTTCATATCTTTTCATTTAAATGTTGATGCTAAATTATTTAAGCACGACTTAAATGAAAAAATCATGTGATAAATGCCCGGATTTTGATGCTTAAAGGGTGAGTTTTGTGATAGATATTAGTCGTCAGTGACGAATTGCATTCGTCAATATGCTTATTCAACTGCCTTTTTTACCTGGAGCAGGTACTGACGTGAGACGGCAATTTTCTCGTGGTACTCTTCCATCTCCAGTCTGAATCCATCGCTGGTACGATGCATTCTTTTTACAAAGTTGAAATTTACTATGCTGTTTCTGTGACAACGAATAAAATTATCGTATTGCCCTAGCTGGTCTTCTACCTTTGTGAGAGTTGTTCTAAGAAGTTTTTTTTGCATGCTGCCTTCTTCCATGAAATAAAACTCAACGTAGTTTTCTGCCGACCTTAGAAGAATCAGATCATCAAGCTTAAGTTTTAGCTTCTCTGTTCCTGCCTGGGGAGTGAAAATAAGTGTTATATCTTTTTCTTCCCTTGTTAAGCGGTCAGGTTCACCAGTCTGATCTGCCATATCTATTTTTTGTTTAAGGTCATTCAGCTCATAAGTAAGCATATTTATAATCAGCTGAAATAGTGTTATCAGGGTGATCCTGAAAACCATAAAGATCGACAAATTAATATGAGCCACATAACGCAGGTAGAATGTGAATGCAACTGTGTTCAAAACCCAGATCGATAGCTCAAAAAAAAGTAATACGTTCAGATTGTAGCTACCCAGCCTGAGTGATAGTCTGTTCCATGGTACTGGTATATGGACAAGACAATATGTAATGAAGGCAATCCCACCGAATCCTGCAATAAGCAGTATGTAGTTATTAAAGTCGGTTTGCTCTATTCCGAAGGGCTGAAAGAAAAGGATGAAGAGGAAGAAGCCAATTGCTCCCCATATAGCAAAGCGAAGCCTCCTTCTGCGAGTGAAGTTAAAGGGATAAGCCTTGCTGAGGAAGTTGGGCATATTTATTACTGTTATAAGATGCTAAATTAATCAATCTTTTTTATTTGAAGTGGCTGATCTCTTTTGTAATTTCGGGATTCATTTTTTAACTCACATTATATGAAAAAGATAATTGTAATTCTGACTGCATTATTATTTGCTTTTCCAGTTGTTTCACAGACAGCTGATAAAAGGTTAAAGGGAATAGAGAAGGAACTTGAAAAGGTTCTTGAGACCTTCAAAGTTGCCGGGTTTGGGGTGGCGGTTGTTGAAAAGGATAAGGTAATTTTTTCAGAGGGATTCGGTTACAGCGACTATGAAAACAAGGTTAAAGCTGATGAAAATACTCTCTTTGCCATTGGCTCATGCACCAAGGCATTTACATCATCTATAATTGGAATGATGGAATCTGATGGTGATGTATCACTTGATGCAAGCCCCGCCGAGTATATTCCAGGTTTCAGCTTTATTAATGATGAAATGAATAATTCAATTAAGGTGAAAGACCTTATGTGTCACCGAACCGGATTGCCACGTCATGATTTTTCATGGTATTTTTTCCCTGGCGAAACAAAGGAGGCTCTACTGAAAAGAGTTAAGTATATGGAGCCTTTTACCGGTGTAAGGGAGCAGTGGTATTATAATAATTTTATGTTCCTGGCCCAGGGCGTTATTGCCGAAAAGGTAAGTGGCAAGAGCTGGGAGGATAATGTCAGGGAAAAGATCTTTGCACCCCTGGGTATGACCAGGTCTAATCTGTCGATAGACGAGATGGAGGATAGCGATAACGCATCACTGGGTTACGAACTGAAAGATAATAAGGAGATTAAGAAAATGGATTATTACCGGATTGCTACCATGGGTCCTGCCGGAAGTATCAACAGCAGTGCAAGGGAGATGGCAAATTGGGTAATGACTTGGATCAACGATGGGAAATATGAGGGAGAAGAAATTGTACCGTCCGCTTTCCGCAGGCAGGCAATAAGTTCACAGATGGTAGCTGCAGCAGGATTTCCTGCAAAGGAAAGTCCGGATATGCACTTTGCTAACTACGGATTTGGTTGGTTCCTGGCTTCATACAAGGGACATTACCGTGTTGAGCATGGAGGTAATATTGACGGATTTTCTGCAAGTACATGTTTCTTTCCATCCGACAGTATAGGGATTGTAGTACTGGTTAACCAGAACGGATCTGCCGCTCCGGGAGTAATTCGGAACCTTATTTCAGACAGAATGCTGGGTGTAGAGAAGTCGGACTGGATAAAAATTACGAAGGACAAAATTGACGAGGCCATAAAATCGGCTGAGGAAGCTGAAGAATCTGCCGAGTCGGCTAAAAAGCACGGAACAAGCCCGTCGCATGATATAGCAGAATACGCAGGTACTTATTCAAATGATGGCTATGGTGATTTTATTGTCGAGGTTTCAGGTGACTCCGTATATGGTAAGTTACCTCTGATGAGGGTTTATTTGAAACACTATCATTATGATGTGTTTAAGCCATACATGATTAAAGAGACAAAGGTGGATACATCTGCTGCAATAGAAATTTTGTTTAAGTTTGAAACTGATCTGAGCGGTGAGATATGCGGGTTCGAAGCGAAACTGGAGCCAGCCACCGACCCTATTATCTTCAAGAAAGTACCGATTGAAGTTGCATTGGAGGAGGAAGCGCTTAAGAAATTATGCGGTGACTATGAACTACCCGGTATGATTGCTAAATTTTACATAAAAAATGATAAGCTTCATCTCTTTGTTACAGGCCAGCCGGAATATGAGCTGATGTCACTTGGGAAAAATAAATTTAAGCTGATAATAGTTGAAGGTTTTAGCGTTGAATTTATTGAAGACGATGATGGCAATATAGTTGAATGTAAATTCATCCAGCCGAATGGAATTTTTACTGCGAAACGCAAAAAATAAAACGCTAAACACAATAGATATGGCTCAAAATACTTACGATCCGAAAGCTGCATACAGCCTGGTAAAGAAAATATATTTTGCAATCCTGGCGGGGCCAATATTGTTTCTTTTTATAGCCCTGGTCATTACCGAGGGTGCCAGCTCATCTGCATTTGATATCCAGGAGCCTTTAAACCTGGCGCTAATTATTATCACCCTTATTTCAATCCCGATGGGCTCCATAATATCGCGCAGGGCATTCTCTGCAGTTAAGCCCGAGGATGATACCAGGAAGAAGATGGCAGCTTTCCAATCAGGGATGATAATAAGACTTGCCACTTATGAAGGAGTTGAGTTGTTTTCTATAGTTGTCTTTATTTTGACCGGAAATATCCTGGTCCTGCTTTTTGCTGCAATTTCGTTCGCCGGAATTCTTATGACTTATCCCAGGCCATCTTATATCAGGCAGTCGGTGGGGGTAAATGAGGATGAACTTCTTTAAGAGCAAAGAGCAAAGAGGTAAGAGGTAAGAGGTAATGGCATGTGGCATGTGGCTTTTGTCATCCCGAAAGAAGTGAGGGATCTGTAATTTGATACTATTGTAGATTACTCCGCATTTTGCACTTCGCATTTCATACTCCACACTTTTTTCGGTTAAAAAAACATAAAATATTTTATTTTTCTTCTTATTATCCCATTTTTACAGGCCTTAGGGAATTATTACGTTATTATATCAACGTATAATCAATCTAAGTAAAATATAACTATGAATACAAGAACATTAATCTTATTGGTAGTATTAGGTATTGGGGTTCGGAGTACCTATGCTCAGGATGGTGTTAAAACTTTGTTTGGCGAGAATGCAATAAGTACGACCTACTATGGTATGGCTGACTTTGGAATATCTGACTTTGAAGGTAATAAGTTATTAATCACCTCGCTTGAAGGTGGGACTATGCTTAACGGGATACTGGGTCTGGGCCTGGGTGTTAAGGCCAATGTTAATAATCCCAGATATGGTGACCTTGGAGAGGAGTACGAGGAGGGTATATTTAAGACAGTTTATGGTGGTTTAGTTGTTACCCCGGTTTTTTATCATAATAATATTGTCCATTTTTCCACACCGATACTGATAGGAGGAGGTATGGCTGGCTACCTGACTACAAGAAAATATACTACAATAACATCAGACGGAGATACTAAGATGAGGAGGAGGGTGATTGATTCACAGGGCTTTTTTGTTATAGAGCCGTCGATAGTTGCAGAGTTAAATATATCGAAAAGATTAAGATTTTTTATGGGTGCTTCTTACAGGATAGTTCCTGGGATGGATATGATTTATACAACCGGCGGCGAATTTAACGGTGTTTTACTTAAAACCGGGTTTATTATCGGTAAGAGGTAAGGTAGTGTTGGGGTGTTGGGTGTTGGGTGTTGGGTGTTGGGTGTTGGGTGTTGGGTGTGATTAAGTGAAATAAGAAATTCGAAGTTTTAAACTCGGTTTATACTTATTCTGATTGAAGTGCATCTACAGGGTTCTGAATGGCTGCACTATATGTTTTAGCTGATATCGTAATAAGAGTTACAAGGAACATAATTATTACTGCTGTCAGCATCATCCATATGGTAATATCTGTAAAGTAATCCCATATGCTGTCAAGGAGTATTGCTGAAATGTAATAACCTCCTGCACAGCCAATTACTGATGCTATAAATAAAATAATTATGAATTTACGATTAAGCAGGACCATTATTTTTATCAGTGGTGCACCAACAACATTCCTGATGCCAATTTCTTTAGTCCTGTGTAGTACGCTCAGGGAAACCAGTGAATAGATTCCGATTAACGAAAGAATAGTTGCAACGATAGCCAGGAACATATTAAGTTTAGTAATACTTTCATTAAGGTACTTTTCTTCTTCCATGGTTTCCTCCTGGAACATACCTTCAAATACATAGGATGGAAAGAGCGTCTGCCATTTCTCTTTCAGGTATTCTTTTACTTCAGCCATATTTTCAGGAGATGTACGGACAACGAGGTTGAAATAGTCTTCGTTTCTTGTAAGTCTTAATATAGCTGGTTCAACAGCTCTCCATACTGCAGATACCAGGTAATCTTCTACCACTCCAATAATGGTGAAAGTAGTGGTGTCGTACATAGTAAGAGTCTGTCCGATAGGATTATCCATACCGAAATCCTTTACAAATTGCTCATTAACAATTACAGATCCCTCACGGTCAGCATCTACCCTGAGCGGGTCGAACAGCCTGCCATCCTTGAGCCTTAATCCTACTGCTTCTGTCCATTCCGGACCAACATCCATTACATCAACCTCTACCTGGAGATCCCTGTATTTGAGTGGTCTGCGGTAAATACCGAAACCTATATGTTGCTGGGTTCCTGCTGCAACTGATATAAGAGGGTTATCCTTTACTGCTTCATGGTACTGGTCGAAATGCTCACTGATAATGGGAACAGTAATCAGTTTATCTCTCTCATAACCCATATCCATGTTTTGTTGATAATCAGAGTTTTTTATAAAGACAATGCCCATAACGAGAGCCATTATTGATATTGAGAACTGAAGAGTAAGCAGTATATGTGATACAAGGCCGGTTTTACCAAAGCGGGTCTGTGATCTCAGTATATTAACCGGGTTTAGCCTGCTAATATACAGGGCAGGGTAGACCCCGACATAAATCCTGTCAATAGCAACAGTCCGAGAAGAAAAAGAATAAAGTTCCAGTGCCCTGCCATCGACATTGAAAGGGTCATATATTCCCATAAGCTGCTATATGCAGGTACAAGAAATCTTGCAATTGCTATACCCACGAGTGTTGCCAGTGTGCAGATAACAAGCGACTCCAGGAAGAACTGGACAATTAATTGAATCCTGAATCCCCCCAAAAGTTTTTCTGAGACCGATTTCTTTAAGTCTGCGACCCATGGTGGCAATAGTGGTATTTGCAAAGTTGAAGCAGCCGATCAGCAATATAAAAAAGGCCATTATAGGTGGCGCCAGTGTGGCAGCCGGGTGTAAACCTGGGAAGAGGCTGCTTACCCATAGTTCTCTTGAGTTATCGCCAACATCATCCAGTGCAACCAGGTTGAAACCTGTAATGACAAAGTCTTCTCTTGCATTGTTTTGCTGAGGAAGGTAGCTGTTTAATGATTCTATTATTGCGTCTTTCGAAGCTTCAGGATTTAATTGTAAAAACAACACATTCGTCCATGCTCTCCAATCTGTGTCGTTAATTTGCCACATGCTTAAGAAATTATCTGAATGAGTAAGCACATCGTACCTGAAGCTTGAGTTGTCCTGGCAATCCTCAAACACTCCACTGATTGTATATGTAAATTCCCGGTTAGCGTCGTTAATAATTGAGACTGATTTACCAAGAGGACTATCATCACCAAAAAGAGTATTTCCGAAACTCTCGCTGATAAGTATATTATTTCTTTCCTGCAGACTCTCAGGATCTCCTTCCTTCATTCGAACGGTGAAAATATCAAAGAACTCCGGGTCTACATAAGTTATTCTGCGACTGAAAAGCTCTTTGTTATATTTGATCGGCGAGTAGGAATTAAATAATCTTGTCAGGTCTATTACTCCCGGAATCTCGTCTTTAATCTCCAGTGCAAGTGCAGCCGGTACCAGTCCGTACTCCTGGCTTCTTCCTTCCATATCGCGGGTTGAAGTAACCCTGTATATTTCATCAAAGTTCTCATGTTGCCTGTCGAAAGTATAGTCAAAAGCATAATTGAAATATGCTACAATACAAACTGCAAGGGCAATGCCCATACCAAGGATATTGATTGCTGCATAAACCCTGTTTTTATATAGGTTGCGCAGGCTGATAAGGAGGTAGTTTTTGATCATGCCAGGTTATTCTATGTCCAAAAGACGATGTAATATAATAAAAGTTGCATTATGGGGCGTAAGGAATAAGGTTGAGAATTGGTTGGAAATGAGTTTAGTGGTTTAGACTACTAACGTCTCCCACGCTAATTATATCTTCTTTTCATTATATTTGGATTATTAATCAAAAATACCAACTGATATGAGAGCTAATCATCTACTGCCTGCAATTATTATAATAATATTTTTATCCGGATGCAATGCTCCCGGACCGGTTGACAATAATGTAACTATTGTCCCGGAAATTGATTATACACTTACAAAGGATCAGACGCATAATAAGTTTAGCAGTTCTATTGAACCAATAATTATGGTAGAAGATGGAGCCATAATTGAAGCATTTACTGAGGAGGCAGCTGATGAGCAGATCACACCGGGAATGACCTGGGACGAATATTCAAATCTTGAGAATTATGATGCAAACCTGGTGCATCCCTTAACAGGTCCGGTTTACATTAATGGAGCCATGCCGGGTGATGTATTAAAGGTAACTCTTCATGTTGTTGAGATAGGTGACTGGGGCTGGACACGCATAGTTAACGGCATATTTCTTGAGGAAGAATTTGAACCAATGCTTAAAACCTATGAATTATCAAAGGATATGCAAACTCTTGAGTTTGCAGAGGGTATTATAGTGCCATTAGATCCTTTCCCGGGAGTTATGGGTGTTGCTCCTGATACAGAGGAGATGCTTTCAACCATTCCACCAAGGGCCAACGGAGGTAATATGGATGATCCTCATATGACACAGGGCACCATTATGTACTTTCCGGTATTTGTTGAAGGTGCATTATTTTCGATTGGCGATATGCATGCAGCACAGGGTGCAGGAGAAGTATGCGGAACAGCAGTTGAGATTCCCGGCAGGGTTGTCTACGAAGTAAATGTGATTAAAGGAGGGAGAATTATCTCTGAACCTCAGTATGAGACGCCAGATACCTATGCAGTAACTGCTTTTGCGCCAACTCTTGACGAAGCAGCCCGAAAAGCAAATACCTATATGATAGATTATCTTGAGGGTGAATATGGATTAAGCCGTAGCGAAGCTTATATGCTTACATCACTGGCAGGTGATTTAAGGATAGCTGAGGTCGTGGATCAGAATATGATGGTAACTATGCATATTAAGAAGTCTGTTTTTCAGAAATGAAAAAATGACGATTTAAGAGTGTAAGGCTTCCTACAGGATAAATAACTATTTATCCCTGTATTGTTATCCGAGTTTCTCCCGGGTATTTTCCAGGGCTGAATCTGTTCCAAATACATTTAAAATATCACCCGTTTTAAGAAATGTTTCACCATGTGGTATGAAAAAGTTGGTTCCCCTTTTTACCATAATCAGGATGGCATCATTATGCAGGGCGATCTCACGTACCCGGGAAGCGTCAAAATTTCTATTTGTAATTGTGATTTCTTCAACACTGAAGTTCTCAAATGTCTCTACCAGGGCATGATAGGTTGTTGGTCTGAGAATAAGACTTTCTATTGTAGCCGCCATTACTCTCCTGACATCAATTGTTTCAATATTCAATCTTTTAAGTTGTCTTTCAACACTTTGTTCATTAGTCATTGAGATTACTTTCTCATGTTTAAACTCCTTCCTCAATATTTCGCAAATACGGATATTGAGGTCGTCTGAACCGGTCTCAACTACAATATAAACAGAGTCTGTGATCTTCAACTTTACATAGGTTTCAGGGTCCAGACCATCTGATAAGAATGTCTCAAGGCCTTTTGATCGTATCTCATTGCATCGATATTTATCAATCTCGATAATAACAGATGCTTTACCATGAATATTCAGCCTGCGTGCCAGAAGTACCCCTTTACTGCTGCCACCAACAATAATTGTCCTGGAATAAGGGTGCTTATCCTTCAGGTTGACAATATTGTAAAGTATCGGTCCGAGTAAGCATGTGGCAACAGCCATTATTATGAAGCTGGCATTAATGCCGGGTGATATTACTCCCAGTTCAAGCCCGATTGCTGAGGCAGCTATAATAAGACTTAGGCGGGAAGAGAGTAATAGTCCGGCCGAGAATGCTTTTCTACTCCCAAACTGCTTTTTGAAGAGGAAGGATGGTATCGTTTTTACTGCAAACATCATGAAAAGCAAGGTAAGCAGGAAGGGGATAAGAGTAAGCTCAAATTCTTTCAAAGCAGAAGGATCGAATTTTACTCCAACCATGACAAAGAAGATGGGTATAAAGAAACCATAACCCATTCCGTCAAGTTTAACAAGAAGTAATGATCTTTCTTTATGAAGGAATAGTGAAAGGAGTATGCCACTCAGGAAAGCTCCAAGAAGAATTACTTCTGCGCTGATAAGCTGGCTTATAACAACAAATAGCAGAATAAGCAGTAGGGTTCCCCGCACACTTAGTTGCGATGCAGCATGGGATAACTGGAATGATATCTTCTTTAGAGCGGAAATATTTTGGAATCGATTACCCAGGAAGTACAGCAGATAAAAAAATGCAAACATGAAGAGGATATACATCATTTCAATCCTGAACCCATTCTTCAGAACGAACGCTGTAAAGGTAAAAAGAACAATACTTAGAATATCAGCTGTAGCTGCAGTAGTTATAAGCATTTGTCCGAAATTCCCTGAGGCTTCCCCTCTTGCTTTCAGAATAGGCAGAATGATGCCAATTGAGGTAGTAACCATTATCAAAGAAAAGTACCACCTGTTATTGATATCGATCAGTAGCGACAGTCCGCTGGCTGCTCCATAGAGAGAATTATGGTAAAAAGAAATATACTACAGCTACCAGGAGGGGGATTTTTAATAAACCTTGCATAGGTGATCCTTTTACGGGGAAATGAGCCGGTAATCTGGTCCATATCTATCTCCAGTCCGCTCAGAAACATTAGAAAAATAAAGCCCGTAAGTCCCAGGAATTCAAGTATGTTAATGCTTTCAGGATTCATATTTACAAGCAGAAACCTGCCGGCAAAATATCCCATTATTATCTCAACAACTACCGAAGGAACCTTTTTAATTCTTAATAACCGAAAGCCCCATAGGAATAACCCATGCCAGCCCAACCACAATAAGCAAAGGGGAGGTAGTCATAATCTAAAGAGATACTCTGGAATCTTGTCATCCAGAAATATACGAAAAAAACTTAACCCGGTATGATGAAGTACTTTACTTGGGCCTTCCTCCTGTTTTAATCGGATCCTTTTCGTAGCCCAGTTCTTTCCAGTTAAGTCTCATAGTACCTTTTGTTGAATGGCAATCGGTACACTTCAGTGACTGGCTGGCAGGTGCAACCATGTGATTTATTGGCCAGTACATTTCCGTCTCAATAAAGCTGAATTTACCTGAGTAGGGAAGGTTTATTTCCTTCATCCCTGCTTTTGAGGCTGTATTCCAGTTAAAAGTAGACCAGTATCCACCCTCACCAAAAAGTTTCGGCACAATAAGGTAATCGTTTCTTGAATCATAAATTTGCTTTCCTTTCATCACCTTGAAAGGAGTGATCTTTGCTCCGGCATCGTCGATATTACCATTTAGTTTATTAAGCTGAACAACTTCACCGGGTTCAACCTTATCACCATAGGCATAATAATCTGCCTGGCCATTGTGCCACCTGTATTCGGGGATGATGTTTTTATCCCATACAAAATCGCCCTTTTTCTTATCGTAGGTAGGCAGCCCGAATTCATCTTTTGTAACTTCCTTATTTTTTCCTGCTGTCGACCAATCCCACCATGTCTTGGTTGGTTCTTCACGTGCGAAACTTGGGATATGACATGTTTCACAGGCCACGGCAGCTGTATGCTCGTTTACCAGTTTTCTTCTGTGCGGACTGTCGCCATGGCAGTCGGTACAGGCTATATGATTTTCGCCAAGAGCCAGAGAACCATGACTGGCACCCAGTATGTTGTGATTTTCGCCTGCGTGGCAATCGGAACAGGTAAATCCTATGCCTCCCATATGTACATCCAGTTCGGGAGATGGATTAATCATGCTTCCATCCATGTCGCCATGCTTTACCCCGGTACCTCCACCACCATTGAAATGGCATATGCTGCAATTCTTAATAGTTGTTTTGCCCACGCTCTTTGCGACAGCAACGAGATCTACCGAGGGATCTGGCATCCCTGCACCGGTTGGCACTTTTTTGTATGTTCCGGTCTGATCATGGCAGATAAGACAGTCTATATTATTCCCGTCGCTGAAATCAAAGCTGTCGTCCTTCCAGCCATAGCCGATATGACAGCTGGTGCACCTTGGCTCGTTCGAGCTTACGGCAATACAATAGTTATTAATAATATTCTTCTTTCCAACCCATTTATTTTCTTTGTCGGTCATAAGAACATCATTGCCTGCCCAGGTCCAGTGCCTGGTCCTCATAATATCTTTATCGAGTCCCTCATGGCAAAGAAGGCAGGTCTCTGTTACCTCCTGGGGCGAATTAAAGGGTCCGTCAATAAGCTCAGAGTGATCGACCTGGGCTAATAGAGACTGGCTTATAAAAATGCTGAAGATTAGTATTGGTATGGTTTTCATGGTATGTTTATTTAGACTAATTAAGCAGTAAAATTAGCTAATATTAAAAGATACCGGGAAAATTTCACATGTTTTTGGGCATAGAAGATGCCATTTTCGGGTTAATTTTGGCAGGTTTGATTGTATATTCTATATAACTCTAGTCCCTTTTTTCCTCTTTGCCATTTGCGTACCTCGCAAATCGCCCAAGTTTCCTTTCGTGTACCTGGTCAGGCCTGGGCCATGGCCAGCCTCCGAATTCAGTTCTGCGGAAATCCTCAAAAGCTTCCTGTATTTCTGTTTTTGAGTTCATTACAAAAGGTCCGTATTGTATTACCGTTTCAAGGATCGGCTTTCCCTGGAGAACGAGAAGGTATGATTCCTCGGGTCCATTCTCCAGTACAGCAGGAGAGCCTTTATACAGGTGAACCGCCTGGTAGGAAGGGATATTGGATTTATTGATTCTTAAGCTGTCTCCCCTGTAGAAGTAAAGTGAAAGTTCAGTATCCGGTGAATTAGTTTCAAGTTTCCATTTAGCACCAGGATCCATTCTTATTAGCATTATTGCCAGGTCTGAATCATCTTTTGCAGCCCATGAGTCGGGTGGGGGCGAAAGTGCCCTGCTGTTGTTAAGGTGACCTGCGATAAGAGTTACTTCTGTAAGCTTCCCGCTATTATCCTCGAAGTTTAGTTTAGGAATATCTTCATTCCAGAACATTGTGTAATATGGATTAACAAATTTATCCGCTTTAGGTAGATTCAGCCAGATCTGGAAGAGCTCGAGTGGATTTTGAGTATCCCTGTTTAAGAGAGGAAACATTTCGGTATGCTGGATACCAGACCCTGCTGTCATCCACTGTACATCACCGCCTCCGTATCTTCCTGCAGCTCCCATTGAATCGGCATGATCAACCATCCCTTCCAGTACTATTGTAATGGTTTCAAATCCACGGTGAGGGTGAACAGGGAACCCGGGTATCTTATTCCCATGGTACATCCTCCATCCATCTTTTGGAACAAAGTCGTGGCCGATGCTTCTTCCTGCAAGGGAGGCTTCAGGTCCCATCTCTTCATTGCCCCTGGGGTAGGAATCGTTGTGGTGGACACAAAATAAAAAAGGATTGTTGGTCTCCCACTGAAATCCAAGTGGTTTAATTGCTTTTATACTCTGAGGGCTCATAACTTTATAGTTTTTAATAAAGTTAAGTTATTTCACTGAGATAGTTATTTACACCATCTTACCGCCTTAATAGCTAATTAAATTTATGCCGGATATTATAATTCAAAATTAACCCCTGTGAGTTTTTCCGAGATTTCCCATAGAATTTTCGCGTTATTGAGTTTATGTGAGGCCTCGTTAGATTCAACTATAACAGGATAACCTTTCATCTCTCTCTTTCCATCTGGTCCAAAGTACTCACCGCCTTTTAAAAGCGGGTCTGCTGCTGCTTTATCTGGGGTAGCGCACCCATTGCCTGATCCTGTGATATATTCTTAAAAACAGGATAAAGTAACTTATAAAACAGTTTGTTTTCCAGATATCGTGAGAGGTTGGTTGTAGCAACACCCGGGTGGGCTGCAATAGCTATTGAAGAGTGATTGGAAGACTCCAGTCTTCTCTGCAGTTCGTATATAAAAAGAAGGTTAGATAGTTTTGAACGTCCATATGACTTCATCGGTGAATACCCTTTCCCATTTTCAAACTGGAGGTTATTGAAGTCCATTTTCCCACTTTTGTGGGCCATACTACTCACATTAATAACTCTTGAACCTGGTGAATTAAGTATTTTATCTAATAATAAACCAGTCAGTGCAAAATGACCAAGGTGGTTTGTTCCCAACTGTCCTTCGAAGCCATCCTTTGTTTTTAAGTATGGAGTCATCATTATCCCTGCATTATTTAAAAGGATATCGAGTTTTTTATATTTTTTACTGAATTTGTCAGCAAAGTTTCTGACAGATTCCAGGTCGCCAAGATCCAGCTCCATAACTTCAATCCTTGAATCAGGGTACTCATTTACTATTTCCGTTCTGGCCAGATTACCTTTTTCAAGTGATCTGCTTGCAAGTATCACATCTGCTCCTTTTTTGGCGAAGGCTTTAACTGACTCAAATCCAAGCCCACTGTTTCCACCGGTAACAATTATAACTTTTCCTTTTAAGTCTGGTATATTGTTTATAGTCCAATTATTTTCACTCATTATATAAATCGCTTAATATTATTCTGAGTATAACAATAAACGATAGGAAAAGTTGTACAATATTTTGATATAAAATCGAACAGTTACTGAATGATTAATTTTAAGCTACGGGCCCAATAGCCAAAATCTCCCGGGAAAATATTCAGGCGCTGGTTTTTAAATTGGTGGCTATAATTTGCCACCAATATCTTGATTTTATTTAATTAGGCTTATTCAGGGAGTTTTGCTTTGATATCTTGATTCAAAATAATAATTTGGTATGTTACTAATCTTAATAATTATTAAAGTATAAATCCAATGAAAAAGATTCTCTTTGCTTTAAGTGTATATTTTATATTTTTCAATGTCAGTTCACAGGAGCGGAATGATAATTGCACCAGCCTGCTTATATCAAAAGGTGCTTCTGTCGATGGATCGGTGATGGTTACCTATGCCTGTGATGCTGAGTTTGTTGGACGGATGCGCTATATCCCTGCCATGGATCATGCAGATGATCCATTTATTGAAATAAAGAAGAGAGACGGGGAAGTGCATAAGATCAGGCAGGTTCCGCATACATATAAGGTTGTAGGGAATGTTAATGAGCATCAGGTGGCTATTGGTGAAACTACCACCAGCGGACGTGATGAACTATATAACCCTGATGGTTTGTTGGGTTATGGCCAGCTTATGGAACTTATGCTTCAAAGAGCCACAACAGCCAGGGAAGGGATAAAGGTAATTGTAGACCTGGTTGATGAATATGGGTATATTGGCCCTATGGAGGCCTTCTCCATCTCTGACTCTGAAGAGGCCTGGTTTATGGAATTATCGGGGAAAGGTCCGGGAGTAAAAGGAATCATATGGGTTGCCCTGAGAGTCCCTGAGGGATATATCTCATGCCATGCCAACCTTTCCAGGATAGGTGAGATACCATTTGATGATAAGGATAACTGTATGTATTGTAAGGATGTTAAATCCTTTGCTATTGAAAAGGGATATTATAATCCGGATTCAGGTGAGCCTTTCCGTTTTAACATTGCTTACTGTCCTCCCACTCCTTCAAGTCTGCGTGCATGTGCATCGCGTGTATGGAGCATTTTCAGACGATGTGCTCCATCACTTGACCTGTCCCCGGATTATCACAGAGCTGTTGAGGGAGCTGATCCCTACCCCTTATTTATCAAGCCTGATGAGAAAATATCGCTAGAGAAGGTATTCAGCCTTCTGCGTGATCATTATGAAGGTACCGAGTTTGATATGACAAAAGGAGTGGATGCAGGACCTTTTGAAAGTCCTTACCGCTGGCGCCCCCTGGGATGGGAAGTAGATGATGTGTCTTATGCCTGGGAAAGACCTGTGGCAACACAGCAGACAGCTTATTCATTTGTTTCACAGTCACGGTCATGGCTGCCCGATCCTATTGGCTGTATTAACTGGTATGGAGTAGATGATGCCTATACCAATTGTTTTGTGCCATTTTATTGCGGCGTGGATAATATACCTGCACCATACCAGGCAGGCGATCTGCAGGATTTCTCATGGGATTCAGCATGGTGGGTGTTTAACTTTGTTGCTAATTATGCCAACCTGAAATATTCATATATGGTAAAAGATATACAGGAATCACAATACAGGCTTGAGAGGATAGCTATTGCTTCACAGCCAGCCGTTGAAAATGCAGCTCTTGAGATGTATAAGACCGATCCTGAGCTTATGATTCGCTATCTCACCAATTATTGTAATGCCCATTCGGAATATGTTTTCAAGGAATGGGTTGAGCTCGGGGAGCAGCTGATATGCAAGTATAATGACGGTTATGTTAAGGATAAGAATGGCCGGGCCAGGGGTGTAGGTTATCCTGAAGAATGGCTGAAGAAGGTTATTCAGGAACGTCCTGAGCAATATAAATTGAAGGAGTGGAAATAGCTCTGGATTATTTAGTTATATAGAACTCTCCACAGGGCAGTCGCACCGACCATCAGTATCGGGGTGGAGCGTAAATAAGTTTGCCGGTGGCAAACTTTAGCGACGAGCCAGACTGCAGCGTGGGCAGAGATGGCCGAGATTACGTCCCCCGAGCCCGTCCGTGATCTCGGCCCTTGGACGGCATTATTGGCCGATACCTTCGGCCCTTCAGGCTTAGTGATACTCTAAGGGGAAAAAACTGAGGGGAGTGTGCAACAAGTTTGCCGGGGGTAAACTTTATAGCGACGAGCCAGACTGCAGCGTGGGCAGAGATGGCTGAGATTACGTCCCCCGAGCCCTCGGGTCGTGATCTCTAAGGGGAGTAAACTAAAAGCAGCAAAGCCTCACGGCAAACAGAGTTTGCCGCGGGGCTTGCATTTATACGCTTCCGAGAGCAAGCTCTCAACGCTTCTAAACACAAAAACCCTACCGCTTTAGCGGTAAGGCTTTGTTGCTTTTGTCGGGATGGCGAGATTTGAACTCGCGACCCCCCGCCCCCCAGACGGGTACTCTAAAACGTGCTGAGCTACATCCCGATTATTTTGCTGCGCAAATATAAAGGAAAAGTTGAAAAAGTTGAAAAAGTTGAAAAGTCGAAAACCAAATCTTTGATTGCTTATTTTTCGAAGGATCCTCGAACGAAGATTCTAAAGTTTATAAGGTTTATAAGGTTGAGAAAGTTGAGATAGAGTTTAAAATGAGTTGAGAGTGAGTTTAGAAGTTAACTACTAACTCAAACTCAAACTCATTCTTACCCCG
The DNA here is from genome assembly GCA_942491535.1 of uncultured Marinilabiliaceae bacterium. GTDB lineage: Bacteria > Bacteroidota > Bacteroidia > Bacteroidales > VadinHA17 > JAUVKT01. The sequence goes on along the minus strand of CALOBV010000026.1, from coordinate 4,035 downwards.
TCAACTAAAAAGGTTTCAGAAGTGAGCCTTACTGCCTGCTTATTTTTTTATCGAGCAGCCAATGGCACGCGTTGTAGTAACTTCCGGTGTTGTGCCTGCCAGGAGAGCATTGACAGCATCTTCCAGAAAGTGCTGATCGGCAGCTGATGCATCCCTTGAGTTATTATCAATGGCCCCGGTATAAACTACCTTCAATTTATTCCCTTCCTTATTTATCAGATAGGTATGAGGAGTTGCTACAGCACCATATACAGGGTAAACCTTTTGACCCTCATCGAGCAGGTAAGGAAAGGTAAAGCCTTTTTCATTTGCTCTTTCAATCATTTTTTCAAAAGAATCAGGCTGAACTTCCGGGTTGTTAGGGTTGATGCTATGACAGGGTATCCTCTGGATTTAAACTTCTTGTCGAGCTGAATAATCCTGTCTTCATTGGCTTTAGAAACCGGACATGTGTTGCAGGTGAATATAACAATATACCCTTTTGCATCAGGAATATCCGATAATGAAATCATTTTACCGTCAATATTTTTTAATTTGAAATCGCTGGCAAAATCGCCGGGCTTGTAACCCTGGGCTGAGGCAGTCGTCACTCCCGGCTGCAAACAGTAATAAGATCAATACTTTTCTCATAATAATTATCATTTATTTATTACTCTTTTTCATCTGTATTCTCTTTTTTCTCTTTCTTTTTTCCTTTTTTTTGGTTCAATTGTCTCTTTAAGTGTCTTATAATCAATCATCTCCCCATGAAACTCTCTGTAGCCTGAGGAGTAGAAAATCGTGGCAGGAATTGCTCCCATCCAGTCAGGATGTACTTTCGGTATCCAGCTATTGGCATCAGGATCATCGAGAATGATCACCTTTCCCTCAATTTTATAACGACTAACAAAAGGTTTGATTCTTGACTCCATCTGAGCGGGATCATCAAGGCTTACAAGGATCAGCCTGAATTTACTTCCCTCCATCTCATCAGCAAACTTCACAATATCCGGCATCTCCTGCACACATGGCATACACCAGGTAGCCCAGAAGTTAACCATGTAGAGGGTATCATTTTCCTGATGCAGAATTGGCTCCAGCTGGTCAAAATCCATGACAGGAATATCCTGTGACCATACCTCAGCGGAAAACAGAATAAGAAGCAAGGGAAAAAAAAGTTTATTCATGGCGTACTATAAATTAGGGGCTCTGAGTCACTTAACAACCTGGTATTTCATTTTGTTCAGAAAGAGCCTCTCATATTTATGCAGGTCGAAGGTTGATAAGGTTGAAAAGGTTGATAAGGTTGATAAAGTTGATAAAGTTGAAAAGGTTGAGAATGAGTTAAGAGTGAGTTGAGACCAAGAGAGATAAGTTGTCAGTCAGTAAGAAAGAAAGTTAAATCCGTCAACCTTATTTAAGGATGGACACCATACCCCATACCTCGTACCCCGTACCCCGTACCCCGCACCCCGTACCCCAAATATTGCATCTCCTAACTAAATATCCTATCTTTCTGCTATAATAAATAAAGGAAACCGACATGACTAAAATACCATTTTCAAGAAGACGATTCTTTAAGGTTCTTGGTACGGGCGGATTGGTGGTTGCAAGCGCTCCTATTGCTGCTTCACCAGCTTATATACCACAGGACGAAAAACCACAAACAAATATCAAAGATGCTGCAAAGGTAGATCGTAATGAGAATTCAATGCCGGGCAGGTATCCGGGAAGGATAGTAAAAATTGATAATTCTGATTCTGTAGTTGATAATGAGATTATTGAGGCAGAAGCATATAAAATGCTTGAGAAGGGTATACTGAGCCTTACAGGCGAAAAGAAACTTAAAAAAGCCTGGCTTCAGTTCGTTTCGCCAGGGAGAAGATAGGACTCAAAGTGAATCCCTGTTGCGGAAAGCAATTGTCAACAAGTCATGCCGTAACAAAGTCAGTAATCAAACAGCTGGAGCTAAGCGGTATAAAAAGGGAAGATATAATTATATTCGACAGGCGCGAGTTCCAGCTTACAGAGGTCGGATATACACAGGAGAACTATCCTGGAATAAGAGTAGTTGGCACCGAACAACAGGATAAGGAAGGCTCTTATTATGCCAGTGACGGAATTCTCTATGGTGAGAAAATGATTGATAGAGAATGGTATTACTGGGCTGATGTTGAAGGAGATTACGATGAATACACTATCCCTTATATGGTTAATGGGGGAGAGTATTCATATTATTCAAAGATCGTTACCCAGGAAGTAGATAAGATAATCAACATCCCTATTCTTAAGAACGCAGGAGCAACAGTAACAAATGCTATGAAAAACCTCGCATACGGGGTAATTACAAATACAGGCAGACTTCATGCAAAGCTATGGGCAGAGACCTGTGCCGAGGTATGTGCCTTTGCCCCGGTAAGGAGAAAGGTTGTACTTAATATCACCGACGGATTAAAAGGTTGCTTTAATGGTGGCCCGGGAGCTAATCCCCAGTTCTTTACCTTTTATAAAACAATGCTTGTGGGTACCGATCCTGTTGCTATGGACAGGATAGCTCATGATATCGTTGTTAAGAAAAGAATTGAAGAAGGGATTCAGAAAGAAGATAATCCCGGTGCATCAAAATTCCTGGATATGGCAGCAGATCTGAAACTGGGTGTGTCAAAAAGAGAAGATATAACATTGATTGAAGCGTAAGAGCAAGGAGCATGGAGCAGGGGGCAAAGAGCAAAGGGCGAAGGGCGCAGAGCGCAGAGCAGAGAGCAGAGAGCGAAGAGCAAAGAGCAGAGAGCAAGAGTGCAGGCAGAGCACAGGGTGCAAAGAGCAGAGAGATGAGAGCAGAGGCAAAGAGCGCAGGGTAAAATAATAAGGCAAAAATGATTAAGAAAGTTATAACAGGTTTCCTGGTACTATCGGCAGTCGCCATTCGGGCCCAGGTACCCGACGATTTATATAGAATAGATATTTCTAAAATTGGAGGAGCAAAGATCTTACTATAGGAACGCACCTTCACTAAAGAGTCACTGTTCGGTTATATGAACGGAGGTGCTGAACTCATACCTTGAATATGGTTTCGACAGGCTCGTGGTAAGTGATCTTGATTATAATGGGAATACTTTGAAAGTTGAGATCTACAAGGATGCCTTCAGTTGATAAGGCTTTTTCGGTATCTACTCAGTAAATATATTCAGGTGTGACTCTCGATGGTCCATGCGATTATTATTGTGTGTCCGATTACCGAAGTTACAGCTATGTAAGGAGAATACTATGTGAATATAATTAATAACAGTGGTTCTTCCGAGGGATTAAAAGCTGCAAAAGATCCTGCCTAACAGTCACAGGAGATATAGAGGGCAGTAATTTCGACATAAACGAATACATACCGGGTGATTTTATGCCTGATAATATTGAAAAACGCTTTCTTATATCGGGCGATGTGGTTTCGGGGAATTATGCATTCGAATATGCAAAACTATATTGAAGGCTACTTCAGGATATATTATGTTGATTGTTGAGAGCGATAATAATGCAAATGCTGATTATCAGTTTAAAACTGAGACCAGCCGGAGAAATTCCGCAATTCAATGGGAATAGATCAGTTTCCTGCATGTGGTGAGAAGGTCGCCCTGAAACGATATCTTTTATCAGTCTTATGATATGGAGATATTATTTTACATATCGACATTCAGTAGATGTGTATGGATTATTGTTTGCTTTTCACTAATTTCGCAGCCTAAAGAAATTTAACAGAATAATGGAACTTTTAAATCAATGAATGTGTCATATAACCAGGAAGATAAGTCTTCCGAGTCATTTGAAAAGGTTAAATGCTTAATTATTGGATCAGGTCCAAGCCGGATATACAGCTGCAATATATGCCGCACGAGCCAACCTCAATCCTGTAATGTATACTGGTATTCAGATGGGAGGTCAGCTTACTACAACTACCGAGGTAGATAATTTTCCCGGTTATCCGGAAGGAGTGACTGTCCTGTTATGATGGAAGACCTTAAAAAACAGGCCGAGAGAGCAATACGTAACTGAACGGGCGGCTGA
>CALOBV010000025.1:0-282113 GCA_942491535.1 uncultured Marinilabiliaceae bacterium | reverse complement strand
CACAGTAGAAGGCTTAAGAACAATACTTTCAAGTAGTGTTACTTCGCCTTCCTTTACAGTAATATCTTTGATTGTTAATCCTTCATATCCTACAAAGGAAAGATTTAAGTTATAAGTTCCTGCTGCAATAGGCAGGTTAAACTTACCATCAAGATCGGTAAAAGCACCGGTTGTAGTGCCCTTCAGCTGCCACAGTAACCATTATCATCATCTCACCGGTAGTTCGTCAATTACAGAGCCCATTATTATCCCTTCCTGCAGCTATAATAGACAGGGAGATAAGTGAGAAAAATGATTGCCAGAAATGATTTACTTAAGTTCATAAATTAGTTATTAATTATTGTTTAATTGTTATTTGTTATTTGGTATTTGAATTATTGCTTGTTGTTTGTTGTTATTTATAATATCAAACCGCAGGCACTTGACGCGAGTTCTGGTTTTATATTTATGTTTTATTAAAAATTACTCAAAGATCCCGAAACAGCTGCCCATGTCCAGCCGCTGAAAATGCTGACTGCATCTGCGCCAACAGTATTCTGTCCTGCTGCAACCTCGGTTGTGAAAGCATCGCTGCCGCCCTCGTTGAAGAAATCAGTCAAACTGATCCTTCAGGAAGAGTAACTTCGAAGTCGGTAAGGGTACAGGTGTAAACTGTTGGAAGCTCATCGAAATCTGACCTGCAACCAGACCGAAGAAATATATATTGTCCATATCCAACATTGGAGTTAGCATCCAGGTCAACCAGACCTTCTGCCACCCAGCAGGGCTGTACCGTTTATAATGGTGTGCTTTTCAACCATTGTTCAGTCTCGGACCATCAAGCTCGAAACATTCATCACCGGTATTATGACAAATGCATATCGAAGGTACCACCCCATGACTGGTCGGTATCTATTGCATCATCACCTGTATTCCAGACAAGGGCATTTGTAACATTAACCGTTCCGCCAAACCATTCAATTCCATCATCCTGGTTGGCAATAATCTCAACATTCTGAATAGTTGTTCCTGAACCTACACCACCCAGTGTCAGACCGTTAATTTCGTTTCCTTCGCCAATGTTTGCACTACCACGACGAATTGAGATGTAGGTAATACTGCCTGAGTTATCTAGCGGGTCTGTTCCACCGTAAAGTCCGTTCAGGTCAGATGGAGGGAATACCCTCAATCTCAACTGCTTCAGCGTCCAATGAAGTATGAGGCCCCACTGCAAAGATCAGAAGTCCACCCCATAAACACTCATTTGTGGGCTCAAGGTTTAAGTTCAAGTTAATGGAAGAATCTCGTCGGCAATTGAAGTAAAGATAATGGGAGCATTAGCAGTTCCATTTGCATTCAATTTACCACCTCTGGCAATCAGTAAGGCAGTTGCATTTGGGCCGGATCCCTGGTTCCCTTTAATTATAGTTCCGTGCTCAATAGTAAGTGTTACACCGTGAGAACAGTAATACGTCCAACCAGGATATATATATTATCAGCAGTCCATGTTTCATCTTCGTCGATATTAAAGGCAACCGAAACCGTAGGAAAATCCTGTACATCAACCACTGCAGTTGATGAAGCTGATTGATCCTCTGAATCAAAAAGAGTTAGAGTTACAGATCCAGCACCGGCAGAAGAACCGGCTGTGAAAGACACTGAAATAGTTCCTGAAGTTTCACCCTTTGTTCCGTTTGCTGTAATACTGGCAGTACCGTTAGTGGATGATACTGAACTTGATCAAAACCAGCCTCAGCAGTATATGTAAAGTTCAGCTCAACTGAATTACCTTTTAAAAGGTACTGAGCGTCAGGACCTGATACTGTTGGAGGAGTATAGTCTTTCTGACAGGATGTAAAAACTGCTAAAACGGCAGAAAGAATAATTAATAGAGTCTTTTTCATTTGTTTGTGATTTTTTTATTAGTTGCTGTTTAATAAATTATTATACCACAAACATAGAGCCCTATTGTATCATATCAGTTAAGCTGCTGTTAACTAAATGTTACATTACTGTTACAAAATGTTGATATAGCTTTGTATCTGGTATAGCCTTTAGCTTACAGGCTTTTCGATAAGGTAAATTGAAATTCAACCCCTCCGGACTCAAGGTTTTTTACGCTTATCTGACCCTTATGAAAATTCACTGCATGCTTCACGATTGCAAGTCTAATCCTAGAACCACCCCTGAGCCTGGTAATTTTGACCTTCATCAACCCTATAAAACAGCTCAAAGAGGCGGTTAAAAGATGTTATTCAGGGATTGGGAAGACCCGGTATTTGTGAATCTGAAATAATGCATATTGTCATCCTCGTAGTGTCTGAAATCATTACTTCAATTTTTTCACCTGCATAAAAAGTGTATTCTCAAGCAGATTCTGGAAAATTGAATGTACAAGAACCTTATTCCCTGCGATAGTTAATTCACGGTCTATATCATACCCAAGAAACTTTTATATCCTTTTTCATCCAGTTTTACTGTAAGACTTTCAATAACTTCCTTAATTATATCTACAACAATAAAGCTATCAATTTTGTAGAAGTCAGAACCTTCTTCAAGCTTATTAATCACGGAGATATGATCTATTAGTTCAGCAAGTCGATCGACCTGAACCCTTGCCCGTTCGAGAAAATGATTTCTGCGCGAGTCACTAAGCTCAGGGTTACCAAGAACTGTTTCGAGGAAACCCATAACGGAAGCGACGGGTGTCCTTAGCTCATGTGCAATATTCGACGTAAGCTGCTGTTTAAGAAGCTTGCTTTTTTGTGACTTTGTTACATTTTTTATAATAATTTCGAAACTGAGATCCCTGAACATGTTGCACCTTACAAGGAAGTACCTGTTCTGTTTTTCGGCAATTATCTCCTTAAAATTATCATGGTCAAATACCTTCAGCGTCATATCAGCCGTTACCCTGTTTACAAATTTAATCACCGGTTTCAGGGCCTTTATTCCGAGTGCATCTTTAGGAGAGTTAATTGGTTTGGATGCCAGAAGGTTAGCATTCTGCACAAAAGACTCATTCGAGAGTATCAGTTGCCTGTCGGAAGAAAATATGGCAATTCCTTCCTCCATAGTCTGAAGGTGACGTAATATTTTCTCCTGGTCTGTTTCGAGCTTATCCCTTTGCTGCTTTAATTCCTTATAGATGCCCATTACCTGGTTGCCGAGTGATCCAAGTTCACTTGCCGGAAAATCGAGATGACTGATATCGCGGTCTTCTGTAACATTTGATACCAGTTCCTTTAGCTGTAGAGTAGCTTTTTTGAATCGATAGTTAACGTAAACAAGGGCTGTCCATACAAGCAGGAAGAGGATCAGTATTACTATAATGAATAATTTATCAATCCTGAGAAAGGATTCAAGTTCATAGTTATATTCAGCAGCTGCCCTTATAATGATATTATCGTAAACTTTGGCATAATAGAAATAATCCTTTCCGGTAGTTGCCGAGTGTCGTATGGATGAGCCACTCCCTTTAGTTTTCGCACTGATTATCTCAGGTCTGCCTGAATGATTCTCCATTCCAGAGTAAGATTCAACGTAACTATCAAAAAGAACCATTCCGTCGAATGAAATTATCGAGATACGTACATCATCAAGAGGCAAAATTTTAATCAGTGAATCAATACTTTCATAAAGTACACTGTCATTAAAATCCCGGGAATCCAGGTACCTGTCTGTTATGCTTGTAATATTATCCAGGATAGTTTCAAACTGCCCCTGTCTGAATTGTTTTTCTCTGTTGTATTGAAATAGTACAATCAGGGTCGTAAAGCTTATAAAAACAAGGAAATAATAGGTAAATATCCGGCCTTTGAAAAAACTGCGAAACATATTCTATTTATTATCTACTTCAATATAATAACCGAAGCCCGATTTAGATTTTATATTTGAGCCAAAATCACCAAGCCGCTTTCTGAGCCTGGCAACATGGACATCCACGGTCCGTTCACTCACATAGGTGTCGCTCCATAAACTTTCGAGAATTATTTCTCGCGTCACAAACCTGTCCCTGTTTTTTCGATCAGTATCTTGAGAATCTGGTATTCCTTTCTGGTAAGATCAATATGCCTGTTATTAAGTTTTACTTCCTTTCTTGCCTGGTCCAGTGTAAGTGGTCCGATGCTGATAAGGGAAGAAGGTTCTGCTGTTATTGATCTTCCTAAAACCGCCTTTACCCGTGCTTTTAACTCAACAATTGAAAAAGGTTTTCTTATATAGTCATCTGCACCAAGACTGAACCCTGTCAGTAAATCATTCTCAGCATCCTTTGCCGTAATGAAAATAAAAGGTGTGGTGAGCTTGTATTCTGTCCTGATTGTATCCGCCAGTTTAAATCCTGACATTGGCCCCATCATAACGTCCATTAGAAATAAGTCGTAATGTCCAAGATCTAGCTGCAAAGCCTCTTCAGCCGATGCAACAGTATCAACTTTATACCCTTCAGACCTAAGATTGAACTTCAAAATATCCCTCAGATCAATTTCATCATCAATAACTAGAATTCTCTGCATCTTCAGAATAACTTTTTAACTATAATAGATTCTTCTTATAAGGATTTTGATCAATAACTTGAAATAGAATCAGGTCAAAGATAAGATATACCGATCTAGAATATATTAAGCTAATGTTAATTTTACGTGGTTTTTATATTACTTGAGCAGACGTTTCTTTGATATTTTATTTTAAAGCTAAAAGAAGATTAAGATACAATATAGTAAATGCAGGTTGATATAAAACATTATTAAACAACCAGAACACACATTTCGCTCACTCCGCTCGCAAAAAGATTGTTCTCTTAACTACTTGCATGAAGGTTTAATTGCCCTCCCTCCTATTAAAAATTGTTGAGCGTTCAGCTACCCCCGATAGCTATCAGGGCTTCACTGTTGGGCGTCTTTTCCTCCCTTTCCCTCACCGTCCCGATGGCTATCGGGATCTCGGGACTGTTTAGCGCTCGGTAAGCCTCGCTGTTTAGAAATGTCATTCCGACAGAGCAAAGCGACGAGGAATCCGGTTCTGGTTATTAAAGAAGGTAATTGATTTAAGATTGCCGATGCCAAATTTCAGATTCTAGATCTGAAACAAATCAAAAATCAAGAATCGTTAATCTTAAATCTTAATTCACATTCCTCCCGTTGGCCATTAGCCGTTAGCCGTTAGTCGTTTGCCGCATTCCTAACATTATGTTACATAGAAATTATATCAACCTATATAACACCTTATATATCAATATGTTAAATTTTTATACTGCAATTAACAGTAACACAGCCAGATACAGACTTTAATCCATCATACTACGTATTTTAATACTGCTTTTAATACGTAGATATCTTACAACCGAACGTGCTGAGACTGCCGTAGGCAGGCGAAGTAAGTGAGCTCGACGAACAGAGTGAGTCAATCTGATAATCTTTGAATCTTCAACCCTTGAGTCTTGCGTCTTTAGTCTTGTGCCTGCGAATCAAGCCTTTGCCTATAATTGGACGTTGTGTTAAATAACTGCCCCCGTTCTATAAATATTATCAGAGACACAGGAATTTTTCAAATGCTATTCACGTTTTCAGACACTTGCTTAAATTCTCTAGTGCTTATTGGGATAAATGCCATTGTTCACATTAGCGGTAAAATCTTAGCACCAATATAGCAAACCAGGAATGAAAATATCAAAAAATAAAATAAAGTAGTGAAATTAAAGTTTTTCTTTCCCATATCGCTTAATAGATCAACAACTAGAATAATTAATATTACTACATTTAGCAGTAGTAATACAAATCCAGATATTGATTTAAGTCCTGCCGATTCGTTTAAATATAAGAATAATGGAAACAGGAGGACTAAAAAAAAACTAAGCGGCTTGAATAGCAGAACTCTGTTGTTCGTTGGTGATTGGGTTTTTTCCCTATGGAATCTTACCCACTTATTTTTGAAGCTTATCATCAGTTGCGGTATTAAATCCTTCCATGTTAACCACATCCATTATGGTGTCATCCATTTTCATCGGAGAGTGTTTTTAGCTCATCTATAATATCATCATATGTATATGATTGATCTTTGGTACAATCTGATAAGGTTACTGCCAGCATGATAAAAAAGTTAAACTGATAACTTTCTTCATAACAATAAGTTTTTGGTTAATAAAATCACTTTGAACGTGTTCAATGTGTTACAGCAATGAGACAATACAAGGTAATAAATTTTAAAATATAAGTCAAGAGCAGAATACTTTGCTAGATAGGAAAACTCTTTCCGTGATGAGAGATATGCCAGAGATCATAGCATTTTCTTAATGTACACTTATTCCTTCCACACCCATTTAGCTCCTTTCATTCGCTAAAAGAGTATTCACCCACTGCTCATCTTCGAGTTTTCTTTTGCCCTCCCTCCTATTAAAAATTGTTGAGCGTTCAGCTACCCCGATAGCTATCGGGGCTTCACTGTTGAGCGTCCCGTCCCGATGGCTATCGGGATCTCGGGACTGTTGAGCGCTCGGCAAGCCTCGCTGTTTAGAAGCTGTCATTCCGAGTCAATGTATTGACGAGGTATCTGGGTCTGTATAATTTAGAAAAGCCTTTTTGATTTAAGATGCCAGATTAACGATTCTCGATTTAAGAACTAATTGCCTAACGGCAATTCAGATAGTTTTGTAAAAACACATCTTTCCCGTTAGCCGTTTGTCGTTAGTCTTTTGCCGCTTTCTAACATTATGCCTGCCCTGTAGCGAAGCACTCGGGGTTAAATAGAAATTAGATATATACACCTAACTTATTGTTTATTAGTTTTTTAACTAATAACTATAACATGCTGTATATCAATTACTTCAAAAATCACAAATCGGTGTTCGATATTCAAATGTCTTTTGCCTATTTATTTTTCCCTGATCTCAATATTTCCTACTATCTTATGATATCCCTTATAGTAATTTATTGCTCCATTACCCAGGGCCCACTCTGTTCCATCGGGCATGTCCACTAATTCACCAATAGAAAATGAAGGAATATCTATTTCTCTCACAACAGCACTAAGATAGTCTTCAAATAATTCCTTTGCGAAAGAAGCAAACTTTTCCTCCAGATCAATAGATGCATCTGTCAGTTCGCGGTCCTGTATCTGTACATGTATCTCCGGTTCATTGGTCTGGACAATAGAAAACTCATCTGTTCCCTCTTCAATTTCAAGATTCCCTGTAAATATCATGGAAACATAAGTAGAAATTTCTACAGGATTTGTTCCTGGCTCCTCCTCCCCTAATAATTGTGGATTAACCATTGATCTGATCAATATTTCTCCTGTACATATCATGAATTCAGAATCGATATCAGATGCCATCAGTACGGGTGGCAGGCCTGTTTCAAGGGATAATATTTCTGCCTCCAGACCTGTTGAATTTCTCAGACTATTAATATAATCATTATTTCCATCCGGCACATCAAAACCTCCACCTGCCCAGACAGCCCAGAGTACCTGGTTTATATACTCATCCTGGACCCCCAGAGCATAGGGAGTATCTTCACTCTCATATGAAGTTTGCATCTGCTCTCCTACAATGGAACCATAGATTAGTTGTTCTTGATCTTTTTTGTAAACAGCAGGTTTAACATTGGCCTCCAATTCAATATCAATACTTCCTTCCTGAGATATTAGTCTACTAAGAGATGAATAAACATCAAGCTGTAAGTTAACAGGTTCCGGAATTAGCATTGTTTGTTCCATCCCGAAACTTTCAATTGAACTCATCAGCAAATCACCCAATTCAGAACCTAAAAATTCATTTAGCGAACCTTCTAAAGACGACGTAAAAGAACTAATACCAGCACTAAGAATGCTGCTTACTAAATCTTCGAGCCAGGAAATCCCACTAATATTTATAAAGATGGTAGGCGTAGGCAGATTGATATTAGACTCCCCGAGTGTAACTTCAATACCATTCTCCGTATTCAATATATTTAAACTAGCTGTTACATTTGTATTGCCGAGACTAAAGTATCCAGTGGCATGCTCATGTACCTCGAATGGCCAAACACAATATAAATCCTGATACGCGTCTACCACAAGAGGTAATTTTGAGCTGGCAATATCAAAATCAAGATCAATCTTACCTGGTTTGGCCAGCACACTGTTTATTGTAATATCTCCTGATTCAAATGATCCATTTCTTTCCAGCTTGACCCCGGATTTATTGTTTTGATCAGAGATGGGCCACCAGCAATCATGATGTGAAGTAGTTATAGAATTGGCAAGAATCTGCGGGATACTCTCCCCAAAATCAACATTGTTTATTGCCAGCGAAATAATGCTGGCCATATCATCAATATCGGCTCTGTCACCATCATCAATAATTTCCTGCCCAAACCTTCCCGACCATGCAGCTGAAATACTGGTGGCCTCACCCCCATTATAAGGAGAAGGGTAAAATTCCGGACTGCGAATATAAGATTGAACAAGTGAAATTTTACCACCTATATCATTCTCGGCAAGTCCGTCAATTATATTCATACCCCATTTACTACCCATTTCAGTGCTGAATGTCTGACAATCACCATTAGCCTGGAGGCTAAGCGCAGATTGATTAATAGTTACACCTATTACCGAATTAAGGCTATCACATGCTTTCCCTGATACAGTAATCAGGTACTCATCTATAGTCCCTTCTTCAATAATTGAATTACGAACAGGTTCAGTTAATTCAAATCGGAGAGCTGATTTTTTTTCTTCAGGTTCATTGTTTGGTTCTGTCGGGTCATTTTTTTTACAGCCGGAAAGAGCCATTGAGAATACCAGACTAACAAAAATTAGTTTAAAGATTTTGGTCTTCATAAATGAGTATTAAAATTTTAAATACGGCAGGATCAGAATTTATCTTACATATAGATTACAATTAATCTAATAAGACTTTACATGATTATCCGTGATCATGAGTCAATGGTAATCAGGTTTAAGAGCGGCTCAGAATAGAAGTGATATTCCTTTAAGTTTGGTTGCTTTAATCAAAGTTAGGAAATTAGATTTGATAAACCAAGTTTAGTTCTCCTACCTTGTTTTAGACTTAGGGGGACGTATGTAAGAGGTATTGCATTAGAAAGATGTAAGTTATTTGGGTAATCGTTGAAGGCAAATGTTGAAGTGTTGAATCGTTAAATCGTTTAATCGTTGAAGGCAAATATTGAGATGTTGAAGTGTTGAATCGTGTAATCGTTGAAATGTTGAAGTGTTAAATGGTGTAATTGTTGAAGTGTTAAATGGTGTAATCGTTGAAATGGTTGATAAGGTTTATAGAGTTGTTGATTTAAGTTCCAGATCTTCTTGCCTGGCGGCAATTGTCATCCCTGGCCTGACCAGGGATCTCGTAATTCAGGCACTGATCATGTTCCTGAATTCTACGAACTCATTCATCATATCTTTTTTTAACTTTATGTAAATATAATCGATCTTAATAGGCCGGAATGCTATCTTTTTTATACTTTGGAAAGTATTCTTGAATATCTACCATAAGACATAACCACTATGAGAAAAGCTATACTTGGATTATGCTTTCTATTAGTTGCCAATATTGGCATCTCGCAAACAATAATTAATGCGGAGCAGCTTATTGGTGGCGCCGATTCAACCATATATTCGCTTACATTGTCGTATAACGGTACCAATGGTAATTCGAATACCAATCAGATTAATATTGCACCAAGTATAATATTTATCAGGAAGAATAACGATTTGATGCTTTTTGGAGGTTATTCGGTGCTGTCTGAATCAAACAATAAGATATTAAATACAGGTTTTGCACACCTCAGGCACAGGTATTTTATAAACGAAAGATTAAAGACATTTGAGTTTTACCAGATTCAATTCAATGATGTTTTACTTCTTAATAAACGAGTTGTGCTCGGTGCGGGACTTAACTTTGAAATGATAAAGAGTGATAGTATTAAACTTAATCTAAGTGCTGGATTAATGAGAGAAGTAGAAATATTAAATGAGACAAATCTTTTGCCGGATGAGATATCTGAAACAAGATATATGAGGCTATCGGTCGTTAATGGTTTCAAATGGTTAATAGGAACTAAGATTAAAATTAATAATGTAATATATTACCAACCCTACTTAAAAGACTTTGCAGACTACAGGCTACTGGATGACTTTAGTTTAAGCGTCTCGATAGCCAGGCACTTTGATATAATTACTTCGGTAACATTCAGGTACGATAGCCAGCCGCCTGACTTCCTGGGCAGGATTGATAATGTTGTTACTATCGGGGTAAACGTTAAATTCTAGCAATTCCCGATGGTTTTGCTTTAGCACTGTTTGATAAAGGGGTTTTCGCAGGGATACAAGGTGTATTTTCATAACATAAATTGCTGATGTCAGAATTTACAAAAAATAGAGAAACAAGACTTACTTACCTCAAGTATATATAAATATAACAGCTAAATACTGCTACGATTAATACTACAACAGCTTTGTCTGGGAAGTAGGTCTGGGTGATTTTACAACCAGGATTCTTGCAATTCTATCGGAGTTATTGAAAAGACAATGAGCCACACCTTTCGGACTCTCTACAAGGCAATCCTGAGTTACACCGACCCTCTCCTCTCCTACCCGAATCTCAGGGAATCCTTCAAGTACATAGAAAAACACATCAACAGGCGTAATATGAGGTTTAAGGGCCTCACCAGGCTGAAGTGTAATGTGCACAGCCTGCGCATTATCTTTATCATATATTCTCCTTACATCAACCTTATGAGGTGTTTCTGTAATTGGGGTGTCTGCTACTTTAATAATTATCATATCGTCAAATTTAAAATAATTAATTTAAGTGAATCAAGAAGTTTTTTTCCTTCAGTATTGATATTAAAACCATATCCTAAAAATTGCCATTTCTTAACAAAAAGCCTCAAACCGCCAATCGTAGCTAAGCGAAGGTTGGGCGAAGGCTTAAGCAAATACAGCGACAATCAACTGAGATCCCCGCTTTCGCGAGGATGACACATTCATAAAACAATCTCTCCCCTGGTCCTTCGTCCTTTGTCCTTTGTCTCAATATTATGCTAAATGGCGCAATGCTATAGATTCTTTAAAACTGCAAGCAGAAGTTTTGAGCTGATTCGTGTTTTATAATCAGGGCTGATATATTCAAATAATATTTTACCTTCCTTATCAACAACAAAAACCGATGGAACCGGCAAGAAGCCAGTGTTAAGGCCGTCTGAATTAGATAATAACCTTTCTGAATATCTGTCAGGTGCTTTAAAAGCAATGCCAAGCTTTCTGATTAAGTTACCGTCAGCATCAGATAGCAGATTATACCCAAGTTTGTTCTTTTCCGAAGAAGCAATAGCACTTTCCGGCGATTCAGGACTGATTGCAATAATCTGGTATCCCAGTTCAATAATACTATCTTCGGCAGTCTGGATATCTGAGAGGTGTGCATTACAGTAAGGACACCAACCTCCCCTGTAGAAAAGAATTACTGAAGGTAAAGCAGAAATAAGATCCGTAAGATTTTGATCTTTTCCATTAACTGATAAAAGGTTTACTTCCGGATTATCTCACCTATCAAAAGCGGAGAAATATCTTCAGCTTTTTCAGGTATCTGAGCAGAAACAAAAGAGCTAATCATCAGGATAGCAGTTATTAACAGAGTTTTTATTTTCATGACAATATAATTTATTGTTAAACAGCCGGAAGTACCTTTGGTTCATTATGTATTTAATCATTCATTACCAGATACTTCCGAAGAGGAATGTTGAAATGTTGAATCGTGTAATCGTTGAAACGTTGAAGTGTTGAATGGTTGAAGGCGAATGTTGAAATGTTGAATCGTGTAATCGTTGAAACGTTGAAGTGTTGAATGGTGTAATCGTTGAATGGATGAAGGGTTGAATCGTTAAATCGTTAAATCGTGTAAACGTTGATAAAGTTGATAATGTTTATAAGGTTGATAGAGTTTATAAAGTCTTTGATTTAAGATGCCAGATCAACGATTCCTGATCTGTCATCCCTGGCTTGACCAGGGATCTCGTAATTGAGGCAGTGCCAACATAAAGAGATCCCCTCTGCTCCATGCTCCATGCTCTTCGCCCTCTGGGCTTAAGCTACTCATATATCAAGGCCTCAACCGGATTTTTATTCGCTGCTCTCAGGCTTTGCCAGCTCACGGTAAGGAAAGTGATTCCTAGGGTGAATAAACTTGCAAGTACGAATAACCACCAGCTTAATGAGGTTTTGTAAGCAAAGTTTTCCAGCCAGCGATGTGTAACCATGTACGAAATAGGAATTGCAATTCCAATTGCAATAGCTACCACTCTTGTAAATTCACCAAATAAAAGTTTAACAATTCCGATCGCGTTTGCGCCCATTACTTTATGAATTCCTATTGCCTTTCTTCTTCGTTCAGCAGTAAATGTGGACATTGCAAATAATCCCAGGCAGGAAATAAGAATAGCTAATCCGGCAAAGTATTTAGACAATATCGAAATGCGCTGTTCTGCTTCATATTGTTTCTGATATTCATCACTTAAAAAAGAGTAATTAAAAACATAGCCGGAATTAAATGATTTATAAAGTTTCTGTATATAATCAATTGATTCCTTTTCCCTTCCCTGGTCAATCTTTATCAGGATTTTTTCTGCATATTCAGGACTGTATCTAAAAAAGAATGGTTTTATGTCTTCATGAAATGATCTGAAATTAAAGTTCCTGGCGACCCCAATAATTTCATAATTCTTTCCCCACAAATTAAAAACCTTACCTACCGGATTCTTTAGACCCATCACATCTATACCAGCCTCATTGATAATGATTTTATCATTTTCATTTCCATAATCCATAGAGAAAGATCTTCCAGATATCATCTCAAGTCCCAGTAATTCAAGCATATCGACTCCAACTCCTAAATGATAAAAAGCAACATCTGCATTCGGGTCTCTTCCTTCCCAATCAAAGTAACCCTGTGTTATTCCTGTATGACCAACTATACTCCCCTGCATGGTGGCAGCATGCTCTATTCCTGAAAACTTTCTCAATTCTGAAAGAAATGACTGCGGGTTTTCTGAAAGCTTTCCTTTTAAATTAAACTGAACTATATTATCTCGATTGAATCCAGGATTTTTTGTTTGTATCATTTCAACCTGTTTATAAACTACTAAAACTGAAACAATAAGCAGCATGGACAAAACAAACTGAAACACAACAAGACCTTTTCGTATAATTAATTCGCCAGAAGAGTTATCTATTTTTCCTCTTAAAACAATCGCAGGTCTAAAACCTGACAGGTACAATGCCGGATAAGCTCCTGAAATTAAGCCGGTGAACAGCATGATTATAGCTCCTACTAATATCATTCTTCCGCTGAGATCTAATGAAAGCTGTTTGCCGGTAATCTCATTGAATTGTGGCAGAAAAAGAACAACAATTTCTATAGCTATAAGAAATGCTAAAAAGGTAATGACTAAAGATTCGCTCAAATATTGAAATACCAGCGATTTTCTTTTTGCGCCTATTGCCTTTTTTATGCCAACTTCTTTAATTTTTCTGAATGTTTTTGCAGTTGACATATTCATAAAGTTGATGCAGGCAATAACTAAAATAAAAATTGCGATTATTGAGAATAATCTAACATATTCAATTCTTCCACCAACCTGTTTACCATTCTCGAAGCTGTTATACAGATAACCATCAGAGTATTTCTGAAGCAACAGTGTTACATTAGAGTTACTATCCCTGGTTTTGATAAAGTCGACAATTTTATTACTTAATGTAGAAATATTTATTCCCGGTTTTAATAGCAGGTAAATCCTGGCCTGGTGATTTCCCCACGTTGCGGAAGAACCGGCCAGATCTTTGAATACTTCGAAAGAAACAGCAAAATCAAATTGTTCGGACGAGTTAGAAGGAAGATCTTTTAAAATACCTGTAATAACAATATCTTTTTTTGTATCCCCCCTCTGCCAGCTAATCATCTTACCCATAATGTTATCCGTTGTATTAAATAGCATCAAGGCCATTTTTTCAGTAATAACCGCGGAGTTTGTCTCCTTTAGAACTGTGCTGCGATCCCCTTTAAGAAATTCATAAGAAAATATATTGAAGAAATTTTCATCTGCATAAAACCCGGATGCATCGAAACTCTCCTCACCATTAGAAAGTAAATAATCCGTCTTTACCTGGGAAGTACTTACTGCATATTCAAGCTCGGGCATTTCTTCGAGAAGTGCAGGCGCAAGAGGAATTGGGCCAAATCTCCATGTATCTAAACCACCTTCATTCGGGTGATTTGTAAGCACCTGGTATAGAAACTCATCCTTCTCATGAAACTTATCTGTCTTTAACTCATCGTAAACCCACAGGTAAATCAATAAGACACAGGCCAGGCCTGTTGACAATCCAATCAGGTTAATGAAAAACGAAGTTTTATCTCTTTTAAGACTACGGAAAACTATCAGGAAATTATGTAGAAGCATGGTACAATTATTTTATCCTCCATAGTCAATTACTGTACCAATTGATTAAACCTCTGTAAGTCAACACAATGCAATGATATTCGGAACAGGACTGTCAATTTATTAGACACCGGGTGTAAAAAATCTATTAACAGTCACCGGAAGCGATTTACAATTAAACCAGAAAATTCTTATCCAGGTAGTCCTGGAACTTAGTTTTGTATTGTTCGCTTACAGGAATATAAACGTCTTTGTCGAAAATAATGCGATTTCGTTCAATGGTTGTAATCTTGCTGAGATTAACAAGATATGAGCGATGTACACGCATAAAACCGCTTTCCGGCAGGAATCCCTCTATCTTCTTCATACTTAAGAGGGTCATTACAGGCCGTTGATTCTCGATATGTATGCGCAGGTATTCACGCATTGATTCAATATATTTTATTTCAGAGAGCTTAATTCTTAAAATCTTATATTCAGATTTAATAAACAGGAAACTATCATTGCTTTCTATCATGGTATCCTCACGCGAACCAGTACGTAGTCTCTCTCCTGCCCTTTCGCTTGCCTTTAGAAAGTCGGCATAGGAAATTGGCTTAAGGAGATAATCAATTGCATCAACCTTAAAACCTTCAACAGCATACTCACTGTAAGCTGTCGTAAATATTACTCCTGGAGGTTTAGTCAGTGATTTTACAAAATCCATTCCACTAAAATCAGGCATATTTATATCTACAAACATCAGATCGACTTCATTGCTTTTTAGAAAGGAGATCGCACCCATGGCACTTTCAAATTCTCCCAGAAGAATAAGATCGGGCGTTTTTCCGATATATGCAGCTATTTGCTTAAGCGCAAGTGGTTCATCATCTATGGCTATACATCTAATCATATTGGTATCTCCAGTTTTACATAATATACATCCTTACCCTCCTGTATATCAAGCTTATATTTATTACCATAGAGGAGGTCAAGTCTCTTCCGTGAATTTTCTATCCCTATTCCGGATGCACTTTTATCGCTAACTCCCTTATGATTGCTGTTTCTTATTTCCATCGTAAGTCTCTCAGGGTAAGTTACAAATTCTATGCTTACAAAGGATGTGCTCTCATAGCTTACACCATGCTTAAAGGCATTCTCAACGAAGGAAGTAAACAATAAAGGAGGAATACTTTTATCAGGCATAATATCCGGCAGCTTAAGTTCAATATTTACCTTATCTGAGTAACGTAAACTCATCAGGTCGATATAGTTGGATATAAATTCCAGCTCTTTGCTTAAGGGGAGTTTCTCGGTATCAGAATCGTAAATAAGATGCCTCATTAACTTTGAAAGCCTTATCAGGGATTCTTTTGCTTCTTCAGTATCAATATCTATCTGAGCATGTATATTGTTCAAGGTATTCATAAAGAAATGCGGACTTACCTGGTTTCTCAGGAAAGCCAGCTGGGTACTTACATTTTCTGTTTCCAATCTGGCCTTTTCCCTTTCTGTCCTGGCTAACCTGAATGATATCTTTAGCCCGGTATCAAAACCAACCATAAGAATGGAGAAGATAAGTAAGTTTACAAAGGGAGGCAGCGGGCCACCTCTTCTTTCAGGCTCCTGGTTACGAGGAAAGCCATGATCGGGCGGTGGCATAAAATCAGGTGGTAATTCTCTTCCCTGAGGTCCAGCTATCTCATTCCTTACCGGTTCTCTAAGGATTCTGTCCCCGGGAAAAAAGAATACCCCAAGGGTGAAAAAGCTAATAATCACAAAAACAGAAACAAAATATAAGAGGTTTTTATCCTTAAATAATATCCCTGGAACAAGTAAGAAACGATTTAACAGAAATATAATAAACAGTGGCAAGACAGTCTCCATCGGAATCAGAAGGGCTTTCCAATCGGACAGGTCTCCTTCATTAAATAATATTGGTGAGGCAATTATTACAAACCAGACCATTACCAGGAGCATGGTCTCCACCGTTTTTAACCTGATTTTAAAAGACATTGGAGTAAAATTTTATGCAAATTAGCCAAATTAAATTAGACATCGTTTATCTCAATAAAAAAACTATCCTCTTGCCGGCCATATATCAAAAGCCTGTTTTTCAAGTTGCATCTTACCATCACTAGCTTTGAATATATTTATCCATGCCTGCCAGTTCTTATTATCAATATCAGGATAATCAAGCCTGTAATGGCTGCATCTGCTTTCTTTTCTCATTAATGATGCTCTAAGCTTCATCTCTGCACTTATAATCATATTGGAGGTCTCATGTGCCAATCTTAGCTCATGCATATCTGCAGCCCTTAACATAGGCATATGATGATCTCTCAGCTCTTCTATATATGCGAGGGCGGCATTAAGCAGTTTTTCCTTCTTTATATAGAGGATGAAATTTGGAATCATAATACCCTGAAGGGTCTGTGTTACCCATGCAGGACTATAGCCTGCCTTCCTCCTCAGTGGTGCAAAAATTTCCTCTTCCAGTTCTGCTATCCTCGATTTAGTGATATTTATCCTTACTGCACCACTGCAATATTCAGCTGCAGCCTCACCGGCTATTCCTCCCTGTACTGCCGATCCGGCAAGAGATGAGCCAACCTGGGTGTAAATGGCTCCAGCCATATATGATCCCAGGGCGTCTCCTGCGGCATACAAGCCGGGAATATTAGATTCGCATTTATCATTAATAGGTACCAATCCCTCTGATTTATGTATTGCCATACCGGCAGAAGATCCTCCTACTATTGACACCACCCATTCCGGGAGGCGCTCCATCCACCCTCCTTATTATCCCTTAAGCCACCGGGAGGTCACCCGTCAGGACCACCTCCGTCGCGAGGTGGTCTCATATCCACTAATACCTTCAGGCCTTACAGGTCCTCCGCTTGCCTGTTCACCCATTAACTGTCCCGGACCCATTGAAGAGAGTGGATTACCGAGCATATAGGCCTGGTAATTCATATCTACTCCCAGGTCATGATGTACCTCAACACCTGTTAGTCCGGGTTTACGTTCAAACATTCCATGCCATCCGTCAAAACATGCCGCTGCGTTTGTCGCCTGGCCGGAGTGCCCGTCGTTCCACTCCTTACCTGTAACCAGGGCACCTATATTATATGCCATTACAGTTCCATCATGGGTAAGATCGCATATTGGGAAACCATTTGGTTTAAATCCTCCTGCACCGGTACAAATAATTACACTTTTGGCGTTAAATATGTAGAGTTTCTGATCATCTATACTAAACCCGGCAGCTCCGGCAATGCGTCCCTCCTCCTTTATAAGATGTGTAATAGTCACTCTTTCAATAAGCTCAATATCACGCTCTGCAATAGGTTTACTAAATGACTTATTATATAATGGAGAATCGAAGAATCCCCATTCCTTAAGTTCATTTACACGTGCCATTGAATGCTCTGCCATTTGCCTGGTATAGACGGGGTTATTTGTCCCAATAGCTGAGACAGAAACCTTCTCAACAAACTCGTCCAGACTCACATCTTCCTTAGCTGGATCAAAAACAAATATTCCTTTTGCAAAAGGAGTCTGACCGGATGAACCCAGTCGTCCTTTGGAAACAAGCATCACTTTTGCACCGGCATCGTGGGCCTTAACTGATGCAAAAAGTCCTGCCATTCCACCTCCTATAACTAAGATATCAGTACTATTCTCTTCGGTACTCATTTTGCTTATATCAACTGTTGATGGATTTGCCGCCCATCCTGACCTTACTCCAAGCGAAGCCATGGCTGCCATTCCCATAGCACCTCCTGCTAATCCAATAAATTGCCGTCTTGGTATTTTCTTATTCTTTGTTTGATTGCTCATTTTTTCCAGATTTTATCAGATCCTTAAGGTATGTTTTCAGAAGAAGCAGCACTCCAGCTGATGCCAGAGATATCACAAATATTGACATAGGAAGATTCATATGCCGTCCCTGCAAAAGAGCATGCCAGCTTGCTATCGAAATAAAAATTATTGACAAAAGCCCATGAAACAACCTCCATGTTTTATATTTCATGCCAAGCTTATCACGAAAAAGTGATGTAAGTCCCAGTAACAGCATTAAAAAATATGCTGACAATCCCAGGAATATACCGGGTTTGTTGTAAGTGCTGACCAGGCTAATAAAAGCATCACGGGGTGTAACACCTGATTCAAAATATCTTGGAAATACTATCAGGAAGGGATGAAAAAGCAATACAGATATAAAGAAATAACCTATAAACTTATGGATCTTCAGTACTCCAGCCATCTTATGCTCTTTCAGTATATTACTGTTACTTCTTGCCAGGAAGAATTGTCCAAGCATAAGGAAAAATGCCTGTATGGAAAGCAACGATATTGTTTCCTTCAGTAATGTCCGTCTCGGGAAATCACCAAGAGCCCAGAGCAGCAAAGGCAAAGCAATAAAAATCAGCAGTGCTGCTATCAGATTATATATTCGAATCTTCTTTTCCATTTTATTATCCCCATGAAACGATTACCGGGATAGTTTTCTCCGGTGAAATAGTTATTGCGTCAACAGGACAGTACATCCTGCACAGGTGACAGATCTGGCAGGCCTCCGGGTAGGTAATAACTGCCTTTTTTGTCTTTGGGTCCAGGCGGATAACGTCTGTAGGACATGTTTCCACACATGTCCCGCAACCAATACATCCGCTAATATTATTAATTGACATAGTCAGAGTTTTTTTTCTAATTAATTACCCAGGTAGTTATTTACTACAGTAGCACGACTGCTGACATGCTGATTAAGTCCGGAAACAGCTATCTGAAAATCGCCGGGATTATTCAGGAATGAATAGCCATATCTTTCACTTGTGGCATATGCTGAGATTAAGCCTGAGTAATATGTATAGAGATCCTGCATCATAGTTACTTCGAAGAAGGTGTCTCTTGTCTCTGCTACATACTGGTCATAAATGGCTTTGTATACAGGGTCAGCATATAGATATTCGATTAAGGGCCAGTTACCAGTCTGAATATTAGAAAAATCCAGATCCAGAGCCCCTTGCAATTTACCTTCCTGCAGAGCCTCATTCATATCCCAGGGAATCCAGGTAAGCAAGGAGTTGTCAGGATCGTTATACAGGTAATAGTTTTGAGTCATTTGACCGTAACTATCCCAGTTCTGAATAACAGTATTTACAGCCAGGTATTTGAGAAAAACATCAGTGTTAAAGACAGACTCCAGTCCTGTTCTCCATGCACCAGCATCAGAGGTCCTGCTGCCATCATGTAGTGCCGCAAACAATGAAAGTATATCTGTCCAGTCTTCATAATCTTCGTTTGTTTTCTTTATAAAATCAGTTTCATTGAAGGTGCCAGATACAAAAGTGGCTCCTGTGCCTTCGGGTTTATACAGATTGCCAGTATCGTATGAAAACTGAGTCTTAATAACTGTATTATCAACCTCCTCAACCAGGGTATAGAGTCCAAAATATTCGGGTCCGTCACCATGATCAATATAAAGTCTGTAAAAAGCAGTGTGCGAAACCGGAAGGCCGGCTTTCATAAATATATCTGAAGACACCTTATCCCTCATAAAAGATTTATCATCATAGTTATTCTTCAGGCTGAACTTCTTGAAGCCGTAAAAGCGCTGGTTATCAATTTGTGGATAATTATCTTCAAATTCATCAAAGTCGAGCTTAAAGGATAATTTTAATATACCCCTTTGCCAGCTTGTTTGTAAGCTTGAATTGCCCTTAAACCTGATTCCCACTCTATACCATTGTTTATCATTATAAAAGACTTCGGCCGGAAAAAAATCAGGGTCTTCCACATCTGAAAGTCCAGGACCGCTGGTGTTAGTACCGAAGGGACCGTATAAACTTGTCATATTATCTAACATACTCTCCCATCTGGCTTCGGTAATTACGAAATCAAGTCTTTTTACTGTAGTGCTGTCAAATACCTCGTCAAAATCCGGATCTGCACTCTTGCTATGCGTTTCGTCAGTCCAGTCGGGTGTGTCAAACTCAGTATCGTCAATGATAGTTCCATCAACTTCATTATCCTTTGTACAGGCTGTGAATAATAAGCCTGATAAAATAAATATCATCGCTAATGATGAAGCTCTGGATAATTTTAGTTTAATATTGTTTAAGTGTTTGTGTACCATGATGTTCTGTTTAAATTATATTATTATTATTGAATATTTCTTACAAGTCTTACGTAGTTATATATTCGAATTGCATCGCCCTGCGGTCCGTTACCTTCAGGATAATCTTCCGGATCACCGGTTTTGGGATCACTCCTCTGGGCTCCGGCCCCATGTACGTCCATCCAGGAGTCCACCATATAACCCATAGCCCTGCCGAAGTACACATAGACCGCGAAGCTTCCCTGGTTATTAGCAGTCCAGTTCTCATGTGTGGTACTTGTCCAGTAACATGGAAAATCTGCCTGCCCGGCTTCATTAACTATCCCGGTACAGTTAAAAAGAGGATCTATTGCTGCTGAATTAGTCGTTGCTGGAGAGCGGGTATAATCTACAATGCTCTGTAATTCTTTTGTATCAGGCAGCCGCCAGGCGTTATGTCCTGCCAGATCAAAATCTTCGGCACCGGCTGCGGCATCAGGTTGCGACATCTTATCGTCTGCATTTACTACTCCATCCCCATTTATATCACAACTCTGCTGCCACATTAATCCGGTAACCATATCAGTTACAGTACCATCGTTATTATTCTCATACCTAGGTACACTACCGGGGTAATATGCATTCTGCCCATAAAATACTTCTCCTTCCAGGGGAGCATCTATTATGGCATAATTATTAAAAAATATTGTTTGATCAGTTCCAACAATAGGATAGCCGGTTATATCCGGTAAATTATCTATCCCTGTGACATTGTCTGTTTTATTTTCGCACCCGTTTACTGTTATCATATATAAAGCAATAAGCGAGATTGTAATACTCATTTTTTTAATTGTTATCATTCTTTCTTATTGATTTATTGCGCTTCAAACGTAGCTTATCATTAAATCAATAAAAAAAACAATCAATGGGCATGGAGTATTTATCTACAAACGGGGGGATTTTATCATTTACCCTGTTAAGGTAGCATGGAATTATGCAAAATAGAATGGCGTAAGGCATGCCTTAGTTAAAGCCACGGCGGACAAAGCGTATGGCGAAAGGCAAATGTTGAAATGTTGAAAAGTTAAAGTGTTTAATTGTTTGTCACTTCTCGCCGTCGGCCAAAGCCTTGCTTTGCCAACCGTAGACCTGATAAGGTTGGTTGAAGGCTGAAGCGACGAAGAACCGAGAGTCTTAAATCTTAATTTGTGATCTTCTAGTGTCTTAATTGACAGGTAGAATCTTGATAAACCTATATGACTATTCATATTTTACCTGCACTATTTCCCCGGTATCACTCAGGCGCAGTATATATGATGAGTCATTTTTGGAAATCTTTAGTCTGTATATTGGTTCCTTAATACCGGGTATTTGAATTCTCTCTTTATGGTCTGATCTGGTCCAGTCAGCATATTCAGTCTCACTCAGGCCGCTTAGAACTTCATCGGGAAGTTTTTTAATTTTCGTTCTCGTTTCAAACCATTGACCATAGCGACTAAAAATTGCCCTGCTGGGTTCACCATTAAGATCAAAATCTACTTCATAATAGGAGGGCTTTTCAAACCTGTGTTTCACTATCCGTGCTCTGCGGATCTTCATCCTTAATCCTTATTTTAGCGAATGATTCCGGATGGTTAACGTTTATATAATCGATAATCTTTTCGCGGGCAAATGTTCTTAAATCCCAGTTTTTTGACGCGTCAGAGCTGCTGAGTAATACCCTTATCTCCTTATACATTTCGGAGGCTTTAGTTACCTGTACATTGAAAACCCTGCCATCCCAATTGCTGTTTTCCTTTATTATCCCGGGGATAAAAGTCCTGAGACTCTCAACAGGGAAGTTGTAATCTACATATATATAGATTGTACCGGTTATTTGAGCATTCGTCCTTGTCCAGTTCTGGAAAGGCGTCTCGAGAAAATATGTAACAGGCAATACCAGTCGCCTGTCATCCCAAATTTTAACAACTACATAGGTCAATGTTATCTCTTCTATCCTGCCCCATTCTCCCTCAACGATTACAACATCATCCAGCCTGATAGGCTGGGTAATTGCCAGCTGTATGCCGGCCAGCATTAAACCCAGGCTTTTCTGAGCAGCAAAACCAAGAATAACCCCTACAATTCCCGCCGAAGTCAGGAGGCTTATTCCGATGGTTCGGGCCTGTTCGAATGTCAATAGAGCTGCCGAAAGTGCAATTATTATAATAATCGATTGTGCGATAGCTTTAAACACCCTGATACTGGTCATGTTTTTCCTGGCTTTAAGATTATCAGGTACACCAATGTCAAGCCTGCTTTGAAGGTAGTAAGCCAGCCCCTTCATAAATTTTATTGATACCCATGCAACAGAGAATATTATTAGCAGCTTATTTACATGGGATAAAGATTGATAGAAAGACACCTCCTCAAGGAATAGATTCGAAAATATTCCCAGCAGGATCCAGTATATAAACCACAATCCCGGAACCTTAATAAGTTCAAGAATAAAATCGTCAAGCTTCCCTGGTGATCTTTGTACTTTCTTCTTTAACGCTCTGAAAATGAGCCTGTAGATAAAGAATATTATTATAAGTATTGCCAGAAATGAGGCTCCGGCAATTAATATTCTTATTGTCTCATTATTTAAAACTTTGTCCATAAAATAATTGAATATCTTTATTTGTACTCAAGCAGTACTAATTGTCAAGCTCCTTCTTATTGAGGTCATCCAGGGACTTATTGATTTCTTTCAGTGAAGCCGATACCCGTTTGATTTCTTCCTTAATATTTGATACAATATCGTTAATAGCCTGGGTCTTAGCCCTTGACTCAATATTTTGATTATTCAATTTAAACTTTACATCCTCATTAGACTCCTGGGATATGGTTTTATCTGCTTTCTTAATACTTTTTGATAAAGACTTCAACTCCTGCTGATTCTTTCTTAACTCTGAAGACAGTTCTTTTATCCGCTTCTTGTTTTCTTCTATCAGGGTATTGAAGTATTCTGTTTTGTAGTAGAGTATAAACTCTTTAAAGAATATCTTTAGATTCTCCATTTCAGTCGGGTTTGCCCCGCTACTAATAGGAATATCATACCCTATAAAAAATGCCATTCCCACCTTTGTCATTTTTTTGTCGGTATCAAGTATAACATAGAGGTCACCCCTCTTCTCTGATATACCCGGCAGAATAGCCTGTTCGATAATGAGGTTCTTTTTTTTACCTTTTTTCGTTTTCAGACCATATTTGTCTTTTGCAAATCGGATAAAACTCTTTCTTACCAGATCAACATCATCTTTAATATATGAATCCCATGACTCAACATTCGTTTCATTGATATTTGAATTTCCCTGAAATATCTCATCCTGCTGACTAAAAGCAGCAACTGAGAGAAAAAAGAAAATAAGTATTGGATATAGTTTTTTCATTGTTGTTTGGATATTAATAAAAGGTTCTAATAAATTTTAATTATTCTTTATCGGAAGTTTTTTCCGACCCTGTGTTTTCGGAAATATTGTGATCTTCCTTATCATTTTTTCGCCGCAATGGTGGGAGAAGCATCCCAAAAAATGAACCTATCGCCACACTGGCAATAATAATAAGAGCGCGGGAAGTCTTAACTTCCCAGAACCACAGCTTAACGCTTACTACCTCTGTATTCTGAAGAGTAAAAACCACAATAAGGAGTGCAAATAAAATTATTAGCGAAGTTTTGATTTTCATCCTGATAATATTTAATGTTAACCTAATATGCGTAAACAATGATTGTATACATATATAACACACTATATTGATAATAGTTTTTAAACTGCGGCTAACAAACCATATCTTCCGGTGGCCGCAGGTCTATTCTCAGGATTGATGTTTTTACAGCCATTTCTTCTTCCGGAAGAATATTACCAGGCTAATTATTACTGTTAGTATAACGACCCAGAAAACAGGATAAGCCCATTTTACACTTAATTCCGGCATATATTCGAAATTCATGCCGTAGATGCCTGCGAGAAAAGACAGCGGAATAAATATTGACGCAAAAATGGTAAGGACCTTCATTACTTCATTCATCCTGTTACCCATGTTCGCATTATATATATTGAGCTGGTCGGAAACCATATTGCTATATAACTCAAGAGCATCGGTAGCATGAATTACCATATCATTAAGATCAATCAGATAAATCTTATTTCCGTCGGCAAACATTGTCTCATCATCTCTGATCATCTGTGACATAAGATCTTTCATTGGTCTTACTGCCTTTCGGATATAGTTTAGTTCAACCCTGTACTTGTAGATATCTTCTACTGTATCAATATCCTTCGAAGTATTAAAGATCTGATCTTCCATGTTCTCAACCTGAGACCCAATCTCTCCTATCAGGATAGAATAATTATCAACTATTATGTCTATAAGTGCATAAACCAGGTAATCGCTCTTATTAAGCCTGACCTTTCCTTTAACCCGTCTTATTCGTTCCCTGAGAGGCTCAAATACATCACCTACTCTTTCCTGTAGAGTAATAACCAGGTTATCAAACAGAAGTATCGTAATTTGCTCTGCTGTAATTAGTTCAGACTCTTTATCGTAATCCAGCATTTTAAGAATAAATGCATTATACGTATCACCTTTCTCAAATTTAGGCCTCAGATCAGTATTTAATATATTATCAAGTAACAAGGGAGCCAGCTTCATCTCATCTCCAATAGATCCTATTAAATCCATGTCATGAATTCCAAAAATATTGATCCATGTAACTGATTTGTTATTTACATATTGCAGTCCATCCTTAAAACTTTCAAGCTCTTTTTCAATAAGGTTATGTGAATCATAGTTCATCATCCTGATTATTGGACGGTCCATCTTTTGCTGACCAAGCAGAACGAGTGATCCGGGGGTGAGTCCCTTAACCGATGAGCGGTCTTTTATAAATCTTGCCATAACAGATTATTTTAATAGTCTAACAAATATGCAAATATTAGAGGAACTACAATAGTAGCATCAGACTCTACAATAAATTTCGGAGTATCAATACCCAGTTTACCCCATGTTATTTTTTCATTTGGTACAGCACCGCTGTAAGAGCCATAGCTAGTAGTTGAATCTGAAACCTGGCAAAAATAGCTCCAGAAAGGAGTATCTGTCATCTCCAGGTCCTGGTACATCATTGGAACCACACAAATAGGGAAATCGCCTGCAATTCCCCCTCCTACCTGGAAGAAGCCAATTCCTGAATCACCCGCATTATTTTTATACCAATCTGCCAGCCACATCATATATTCTATACCTGATTTTACTGTAGAAGGCTGTAGTTCTTTCTTAATGCAATATGAAGCAAAAATATTACCCATTGTTGAATCTTCCCACCCGGGTACTACAATAGGCAGATTCTTTTCAGCCGCTGCCAGCATCCAGCTATCCGCAGGATCAATTTCATAGTACTGCTCTAGCACACCGGAGAGCAACATTTTATACATATATTGATGAGGGAAGTACCTCTCCCCTTTATCTTCAGAATCTTTCCATATATCGTAAATGTGTCCCTGCAGGCGTCTGAAAGCTTCTTCTTCGGGTATGCATGTATCAGTAACCCTGTTCAGTCCTTTTTCAAGCAAAGCCCACTCCTGCTCAGGTGTCAGATCTCTGTAAGCAGGTACCCTCTTATATTTGGAGTGAGCAACCAGGTTCATAAGATCTTCTTCGAGGTTAGCCCCGGTGCACGATATAATATGCACCTTATCCTGTCTTATCATATCGGCCAGCGATTTGCCCAGCTCGGCCGTGCTCATTGCTCCGGCCAGTGTAACCATCATCTTATTGCCCTTCAGGAGCTGATCATTATATCCCTTAGCCGCATCCAGTAATGTTGCCGAATTAAAATGCTTATAGTGCCTGAGCATAAATTTTGAGATATTTCCTTTACCTGCCATACGAATACTTATATGATAAAAGTTTATAATACAATTTTGAAACGAGAAAGCCCGGAGCCCTTAAACCGTCTATGGGTGCGAATTCAACAATATCAAAGCCAACTACATTTTTTGATTGAAATACCTTTTTAAGGTATCCGATCAGAGTATACCAGTCAATTCCTCCCGGCTCCGGAGTACCGGTAGCTGGCATAACAGAAGGATCAAGTACGTCCAGATCAATAGTGATATACACATTTTCAGTCATCAGTTTTGCCGATCTTTCCATCCAGCCATCCCCTGCTGCAATCTCGTCTGCGAAGACGCACTTCGACCTATCAATATACTTGTTTTCGCAGATATCCATACTCCTTATACCTACCTGTAATAGATTAGTGTTTAAAGATGCTTTGTGCATGGCACAGGCATGATTATATTCTGAGCCAAGATAATCCTTTCTGAGGTCGGCATGTGCATCAAGCTGAAGGACTGTAAGGTCGGAATAATAATTCCTGAAAGCCTCAATTATGCCAATGCTAACTGAATGTTCTCCTCCAAAGAAGGTAAGGAACTTTCCTGTTTTAAGGAGGTCTTGAGTACACTTTAGAACAGCCTTATAGACATCCTCAGGACCCGAAAAACCTTTTAAGGGGGGAAGGATATGGATACCTCGCCTGAATACTTCTGAATCAGTCTCTATATCATAGACTTCCATATTCTCTGATGCCTCAATAAACTCTTCGAATCCTCTATCGGCACCCTTACCCCATGTACTGGTTCCATCGTATGGAACCGACTGTAAGAGCACGTCAGCTCTTTCAAAGGTAGCCAGGCTCTTATCAATTCCGGCAAAAGTTTTCATAGCTAACTATTATATCCCAGAATGTTAAACATGTCGCTGACAGACTGTTCTTCGCGATAAACGTAATCTACGATATTACCCTTTTCATCCCTGTCGATGATAACATGCTTTGGTGATGGGATCAGGCAATGCTTTATTCCTCCATAACCACTTATTGAATCCTGGTATGCTCCGGTATGGAAAAAACCCAGGTATAATGGTTCAGGATCGTGGCTGGCGTAAGATGGAAGTAATACCTCCTGGTTCAGGTCCTCCGAATTATAATAATCTGAATGGTCGCAGCTAATTCCACCAATATTGACCCTGCGGTATTCATTATCCCATTTATTAACAGGTAAAAGAATAAATTTCTCATGCATCGACCAGGCATCAGGGATAGTATTCATAAGGCTATTATTTATAATATACCATGTCTCAGCGTCATTTTGTTGCTTTTGCTCCAGTACTTTGAAGATAATAGCTCCTGACTCGCCCACAGTATATCGCCCAAACTCGGTGTAAATGTCTGGATGGTCTATATTCTCCTTAGTGCAGGCATCCTTTATATTCTTGATTATTTCATTAATAATATACTCATAATCATACTCAAATCCAAGATGACTCCTGATGGGAAATCCTCCTCCTATATTGAACATATTTAATTTAACGCTCTCTTTCTTTAACTCAACATATAGCTTAAGGGCATTCTGGAATTCACCCCAGAAGTAGAGAGTATCTTTTATGCCTGTATCTACAAAGAAATGGAGCATCTTAAGCTCAAAAGCCTCATTGTCTCGAATTTCAGCTTTAAAAAATTCAATTATCTCAGACCTGGGAATTCCTAATCTTGATGTATAATATGCAGATTGTGGTTCCTCATTAATTGCCATCCTTAGTCCTATCTTAAGTGTTTCCTTTGTTTTTACACTTTTGAGCCTTTCAAACTCCTCTATACTGTCGAGAATAATAATTGAATTTTTAAACCCCTTCTCCTGAAGATCTACAATTTTACTGAGGTATTCTTCGGTTTTATAACCATTATGCAGGATTGTTCTTGATTTATCTATCAGCTTCTTATCGTAGAGATTAAGTATCAGGTCGATATCAAAGGACGATGAGGTCTCCAGGTTTACGTTATGCTTCAATGCTTCCTTTATTACATGAAAGAAGTGGTTGCATTTCGTGCAATAACAGAAATAGTATTTTCCAGAATAAGCATTCTTTTTTATGGCCCGGTTAAAAAGATTTCGCGCCTTTTTAATCTGGTCGCCAATCTTCGGAAGATAAATAAACCGAAAGGGAGTACCATGCTTTTCAATAAGGTGCTTCAGTGACACACCATGAAACGTAAGCGAACCATCGCGGAGATCAAAGCCTTCCTGTGGGAAATAGTAGCTTTGCTCAATCAGGTCAAAATAGGAGTTTTTCATTATTTAAGCTTAAACCACATCAAGAAAATTAACAAAATGTCTTTTATGACCTCAATCTACCTTTAGAACGTATATCTTATTGATTGCTTAAAGTCAGTGGTCTAATTTAGATAATATTTTTTATTGAATCCATCCTTTACTGATATTTATAGATGAAGAAGCCGGAATACAAAAACTAATCATCATACATAACAGTACTTTCTTACTAATCACACATCCTGGCTGAAACATATTTCATGATTCTGCGTTTTATATTCAGTAATTAATAAAACCTGAATCGAATGAAGAATAATAGAATATATACATTAATAGTTGGAGTAATACTTATAAGTAGCCAGGCATACAGTCAGGTGCCTGAAAATAAAACAAGCCAGCTACAGGCATCTATAATGACAGGCTACAGTGGTGGATTCAGCGTGCAGGGAAATATATTGCTGAAAAATATTAGTAATGACTTTCCATTCGACCTCCGGGCAGGAATCGGCTATTCTATGTTTAACCCCGGGATTGCCGCCGATGCAAGGCGTATCTTTATAAATAATGCAACAAATGGAGTACCCGAAAAGGTCGGTTCAGCTTTTGATTACAGGCTCGATTTTATGTTAAAGAAAACAGTGTTCGGAATATCCAATTCCTACCTGCTTATTGGTCCGCGCTATTCTTCATTTAAAGGAAACTTTAAGTTTATAGGAGGCAACGAGGACTTTGATGTAGTGTCTAAACAATGGGGTGTAGGAACAGGTTTTGAAAATCATTTCAAGGTGTCAGAAAGATTGGAAATAGTTTTTAGTGCCGGACTGGATTTCTATTATCCAAATACACTGAAAGGTCACGACACGTCTTACAGCCCTGATAATGATAATATTAACCCGAGAGATGACAATGAGAATGGTGATATAGAGTTTGTTTATAAAGATGCTGATAAAGCGATTAATCAACCTAAATTTGTTCCTCGGGCTATGATCGGATTCAGTTTGAAACTATAGACACCCTCCCTCAATACAGGGACTGATTTATTTCTTCATGTTTTTAATGATCTTATCTGCCGCGAGTCTTCCGGTTAGAATGGACATTGGCACACCGGCAGGGCTGTAAACCCACTGGCCAGCCTGGTAAATATTTGAGATGGGCGTTATAACAGAGCGGTCAGATATCTGGATCTTATTTACTACCGGGACTGGCTGACGGAACGACCAGCCAACAATGGCTCCCTCTGAACTACCAACCCTGTCGCGGATACTTAAAGGGGAAAAGGAAAATCTCTTAATAACTTTGTCTTTTAGCATAGGGTATACAAATTCAGACATAAGCTTAATTATACGATCTTCTAACTCAGATTTAAACTCATCATACCATCCGGCTTTTTGTATTTTATCAAAAAGGTCATATTCTGCCAACAGACTAATAATCAAACCTGTCTTTCCCTCAGGCACAAGGCCCGGATCTTTAAGTCCTGGTACTGATACCTCATAGGTATTCAGGGATGTAAATCTATCAAGCCAAACCAGTATGTCTTTTTTATCCAGATTATCAAAGTTGGCAATGATATCATCCAACTGCTTTCTGTGTGTTTCCCCAAGACCTTCTTTTGATGGGGTGTAAAAGAAATGCCCATGAGCTATCTCAGCAAAATCTTCCAGGGGAGAATCGACTTCAATGAAAACAGTAAAGACCGAGTCTCCTCCCCTCTTTTCAAGCATCCTTTCTTTAGTAAGGTCAAAGTCTGCTCTTACTTTTTCAGATAATCCGCCTGCATCAGTAATATTGTAAAATGTCTTCAGATCGGCGGCCCAGATCAGACTATCATAAATGTATGTATTACCCTCACTGTCTTTTATATGGCTCTCTTCAGCATTTACCTCGACGATTTGAGTCGCTGTTTTTATCTCCCCTCCAAATTCCAATAACTTATTATTAATTGCATCAGCCAGTTTCTTCACACCGCCAAGGGGATAGAAATAATCCAGGTAGAGTGAGAAATAACTCATTGCAAAGAAAGTAGGAGTGTTTTTAAAAAAATGCTGTGAGATAATATCCCGAAGCGAAGGGTTTTGGATTAATTCTCCGAGGTAATCTTCCACAGGCATATTCATCCTGTTTATTTTACCAATCGTAAAGGCAAACCTGGGGAGCCAGGGCAAAAGTTTTTTAAAAAGAAAGTTCCTGTCGCCAGGGATATCCTTAAACACAGGATTCTCTATACCATAGAGTACATCCATATGCTTCATAATCTTTCGGATACTCCTGAGCAAATTATCTATGTCCTTCACACTTTCCGGATAAAGCTTAATCAGAAGTTTCCTGTAATCATCCAGATCATCAACACTTTCTATATTAATAATATCTTCACCTACACCCAGTGATACAGGGCTTCTAACGTGTTCAATCTCTATGTTTAGTTCGCTAAACATTGGAAATACTATACCTGCATCAAGCAAAGCCCTTACTCCTGAATCGAAAGTGAATCCATCCCGTGAAAATGAATTTACAAGTCCTCCCGTTACATTATTTTTTTCTATCAGGAGGACTTTTTGCCCTGCACGGGCCAGGTAGGTTG
Source organism: uncultured Marinilabiliaceae bacterium (assembly GCA_942491535.1). Taxonomy (GTDB): domain Bacteria; phylum Bacteroidota; class Bacteroidia; order Bacteroidales; family VadinHA17; genus JAUVKT01. The sequence goes on along the minus strand of CALOBV010000025.1, from coordinate 250,898 downwards.
CTGAGGTAAGTCCTGCTATCCCTCCACCCACTACAACGCTGTCATACTTGTTTCCAGACATATATTGCTTCAATTTAATTGTTTAAGCCACCGATATCCATACTTAACTTCCATAGCTCAGATGCTACTTCCTTATCAAGGGCCGGAGGTGAAGGTTCTTCTTCAGTAGTCAGATTAAAGAACTTTCCACTTACACCGTCCACTTCATCAGATGCACCCAGGTAATACAGGGCTTCGGCTGATATCTGGGCGGGTCGCAAGGATTTATCAAGGAAATTTCGTTTAAACCACTTATAAACCGGGCCGTTATCCTGTCCGGTTTCCGTCTTAACCGCACCTGGATGCATTGCAATAATTGTAACTCCGGAATCGGCGATATATTCATCAAAGACCATCATTGAAAGTAACTGGGCAAGCTTTGCCGAACCATAGCTCTTTAGCCCTGAATACCTTCTCTTTTCCCACATCAGATCATCCATTCTGAGACCCCAGGCGGCAAAACGATGACCCTCTGAACTAACCAGAATAATTCTTGCTTTATGCTGTGACTTTAACTTATTAATTAAGTGATAGTTAATTATAAAGGAAGAGAGATAATGGACTACAAAGACCTTTTCTAGTCCATCCTCAGTCGTTTCCCTCTTAGTGAGGTAAACACCGGCATTATGGATTATAATATCAATTTCAGTATCAAGATCAGCAAGCTCCTTCCCTACTTTGTGTATGTCGTCAAGTTTGCTCAAATCTGCAATCATATAGTTACACTTAACGCCAAACTCGCTGACAATCTCCTTCTTAAGAGCTTCCGATTTTATTTCATTTCGATTAACACACAGCAAATCGGCACCCATAGAGGCATACTTACGGGCTGTCAGGTGACCTATGCCAGAAGTAGCTCCGGTAATAACAACAAGCTTTCCATTGAAAACATCATTACTTATTTTCGGATCAGATTTATTGTTCCTGATCATAGCGAAAATATTAGACCACTCGTACTCCCTGAAATATTTGGTAAATTTCTTATTTCTCATAAATATAAATCAACACGAAAAACTATATAATAGTACTTTACCAGATCACCTAGAAATACAGGCCAAGTGCAAAAATATAATCCATGTTTCTAAGTGGTACAGGATCTGCTCCGTCAACATTAGGCATTGCAAGTGTATTCCAGCCAACTGACATACGATACTCAACAAAAAAATCTTTATTCAGAAGTTTAAAATCAGCTCCTGCCCCATAGAGAAATGAATAATCAAAGGTGTCCACTAACTCGGTATCACCAGTCTCAGTTGATTCCTGCGGACCTGGGGGATCTGGTAGATTAACCGTGCTTTTAATATCATAATCTCCTCCTTTTAACAATAAAGAAAGAGCTATACCGCTACTCCCATAAATACCCACATTCCTGACCTTTACAAAGGTATAGCGAACCAGCATAGGCATCTCAAAATAGTTAATATTATATTCAGATACAGTATTAATCGTTACTGGAACACCCGGTATAATATCCATATCAGTAAATGTTACGTCCTGGCGTGATCCTTTCATGGTATACAGCAATTCCTGCTGGATACCAACAGATTCTGTAATCGGAAAATAAACGAATATGCCCCCGGCAAATCCGTTTCTGCTACTTGTTTCAACAACAAAGCTGTCGTCAGGTGCCGGAGTTCCATATTGTGTGGCCATACTATATCCTGCTTTCATTCCGAAACGAACTCCTGTCTGTGCGTTTAGCGAAAAACCTGCAATAAACAATAATGCAATTGATAAATAAGTAAGTCTTTTCATAAAATATAGATTAAGTTAATATTCCACTATCATAGGAGGTCAACCAAACTTTCTTCTCATAAACCTCCTGTAGGCTTTCCCGAACCTTGGGATATTATCAAAAATATCTCCCCATAAATCATAATAATCTCTCTGCTCGGCAATTTTACCTTCTTCGTTAATAGTAAGCCGACTCGAACCATAAAGGACTGAGCTGGGATTCTTCTTAAAACTGATAGTCATTTCCCATTCGATGAAAATAATATTATCCTCCTTTATGGCCCTTACAACATTCATCTTTAAATCCTTGGAACGATCTGCAAGACGCTGGGTCATCTCCGTGAAATCCTTTATACCTTTAATTTTCTGGACGCTGTCCCAGAAGAAAATATCATCATCATAGTATGGCAGAATATGCGACCAATCTGGTTTACCTTCAGTATTATAGGTCTTAGACCATAACTCTTTAATTGTGTCAGCATCCAGAACCGCCAATTTTGGGATATTATTTTTAACGCTGCTTGTATCAGTCATAATTACTTAACAGATATAATTATCTTATGTTCTCAATTAAATATCAAAAAAGTAATTACTGATACTGAGGTAGCCAGGAAGGTCCCCCATATTAAATCAATAATTGTAATTAAAACCGGCCAATTCTTAAGTGTAGCCAGGTTTGTCAGATCATAGGTTGAATAGGTAACAAATCCAAAGAGGGCTCCATAAAACAAGGCATGTTTTAATGAATCCGCTTCCAGTGCCGGAGACACAACAAACAGGACTATCCCGACAATAAAGATTATATAGAATATAATAGCCGCAATCCAGTTAACATTATCACTCATCAGGAATCCAAGATGCTTCCTGTAAAACTTCCTGGCTATCAGACCAAGCCAGATAAGATCGATCAGCAGGAACACGACAAAAGCAACAAAGAATAATTTGACAAACATAGCTTCGATTTTAAAATATTAGGTTTTAAATATACTTATTTCTAATTAAGATGAGTTTAACCAGCATTCCATCTTCAATCTTTAATCTTATAATCTTTAATCTTATAATCATTAATATTTATCTTTAGCCTTTTAAAATGCATGATTCCGGATGATAGAAGTAAAATCAGTCTCAAAATCATATGGCAATATTATTTCTTTAAGGGATATTAGCTTTAGTATTAAGAAGGGTGAAATATTTGGCTTGCTGGGCCCGAATGGTGCAGGAAAATCTACCACTGTCAATATCCTTAATACTCTGATAAAGCCTGATTCAGGGGAGATTTATATTGATGGTATTAACCTTTTTCTTAAACCGGAGGTATGCAAAATGACTATGGGCGTTGTGCCACAGGAGATTGCACTATATGATAATCTTACAGCCTTTGAAAATCTTATTTTCTGGGGAAGCCTTTACGATAAAGTACCGCTACGTGAGCTAAAGATTAATGCAAGGGAAGTGCTTCAGCTTGTAGGCCTCTCGAGTAGAAAAAATGATAGGATAAGAACCTTTTCAGGTGGAATGAAGAGAAGAATCAATATTGCCTGCTCCCTACTTCATAACCCAAGAATCCTGATACTAGACGAGCCCACTGCAGGAGTTGATCCACAAAATAGAAATCATATCTTTGATTTAATTGAGAAACTCAATAAAGACGGTATAACTATCATATATACAACTCATTACATGGAAGAAGCGGAGCGATTATGTGATTCTATAGCTATTATTGATTCAGGTACAATCAGGGCATACGGCACCTTGCAGGAGCTCAGGGAAATAAGTGGCGCAAGAGATATTATTACACTGAGATTATCAGGTTTAAGCGAAGAGGCCCTGGATAGTATTATCGGTTCGATCCCATACAATGTAATTAATAGTTCGATCAACAGCCTTAAGATTGAATGTGACAACGTAAGCAGTGATATATCAGGTATTGTTAGCATGGTTCAAAAGTCAGGTGCAGTAATAGACGGTTTTGATGCCCATGGGGCAAACCTGGAATCGGTATTCCTGAGGTTAACCGGCAAAAATTTAAGAGACTAAATTTATGATTAAGCTGCTAAAAAAGGATTTGATATTATTTTTTAATGACCGCAGGTCATATACTCTTACTTTTCTTATTCCTGTTATTCTGATCACCTTATTTGCATTTGCCTATGGTGGCATAGAAAAGTATACAGGTGATTCGGAGACATACGAATTACTGGTTTCAGATCTGGATATGTCAAAATTGTCTGTCAGCTTTATCGCAGCAGTAGATTCTGTTAAGGGGATGGAAATTATCACTGCAAGTCCTGATCATGCAGACAAACTTATTACAGAAGGGAAATATGCCGGTGCATTGATTATTAACAAAGGCTTTATGGATTCTCTACTAGCCGATAAAACAATGCCGCTTGAGCTTATATATGATAAGGAGCAAAACTTTGAAGCAGGTATGCTGCAATCAATAATAATAAATACCCTGTACTCCTATATCAGGATAGTAGAGGCTAAATTAAATACTTATGAGGGTAATCCATCCCTTGCATCAGTTAACGGTTCTGATAAGGCCCTGACTGCAGCTCCAATCTCCGGAGATGAGCCCGTACTTAAAATGACGTCTGTTGTTGGTGAAAAGAATGATTTTAATCTTGGATTGATACAGGCTGTTGCAGGTACGGCAATACTTATGCTTTTATTCAGTGTTGCGGGTATAGGTACAAGCATCCTTGAAGAAAAGGAAAATGGTACAATAAACCGTTTACTATTTTCACCGCTAAGCCTGAAGACAATATTATTCGGCAAAATGTTATTTGCCTTTCTTATATCCATATTGCAGCTTAGTGTGATGTTTGTCTATTCATGGCTTTTCCTTGATCTGGACATAACTATTAATCCCGAAGCACTGGTACTAATGATTTTATCTACATCCTTTGCGGTATCAAGCCTTGGTATTTTCCTGGCAGCTATTGCTAAAACGCGACAGCAGGCGCAGAGCCTGAGTACCTTGATAATACTCGTTATGTCTGCAATAGGTGGAAGTATGGTACCACTGTTTATTATGCCCGATATAATGAGCAGGCTGGCGGTAGTAAGTGTTAATTACTGGAGCATTCAGGGTTTTTATGATATTTTCTGGAGGTCCCTACCACTCAGCAAGATACTGCCCAGAATACTTATACTTACAGGCTCGGCCATTATATTTACCATTCTTTCTATAAGGTTGTTCTCAAAAAATATATTGAAGATAGTCTAGACAGTAAACCAAATTGATTGTTTGATGTTAATTTAATAAACCAACTGAGAAATATTAAAAGAAATGTCTGATAATACGCATATATCAAACCCCGTCCAGAAATTCATTAAAGCCGAAAGTTTTAGTGGGATATTACTGTTTTTTGTTACAATCCTGGCTTTAATTCTGTCAAACTCACCCCTTAGAAGCTCATTTGAGTCTCTCTGGCAATATGAAATAGGAATACAATCTGATGGTTTCTCCCTTGTCAAGCCCCTTATCCTGTGGATAAATGACGGCTTAATGGCTATCTTCTTTTTCCTTATCGGCCTGGAAATCAAACGTGAGATATTGCTGGGTGAGCTTAACTCCATTAAAAAAGCCAGCCTGCCTGTTTTTGCTGCTATTGGCGGTATGCTGATCCCACTGTTATTTTACATTTTGCTTAATAACAATAGCGAGACAGCTAATGGTTGGGGTATACCCATGGCTACCGATATTGCCTTTACTTTAGCCATTCTCAAGCTTCTGGGCAATAGAGTTCCCCTTAGTCTGAAAATATTCCTTACCGCCTTTGCTATAATTGATGATATTGGTGCTGTAATGGTAATCGCTTTATTCTACAGCGGAAATATTGCATGGAACCTGCTGCTGATAGCTGTTATTATGCTGCTTGTATTATATGTGCTCTCCTACCTCAAAATACACAGCAAATTCATCTTGCTGATATTCGGAATAATTATCTGGGTGCTTTTTCTTAAATCGGGTATACATCCTACTATTGCGGGCATCTTACTTGCCTTTGCAGTTCCTATAAGACAAAAGGTTGATGAGTTTACTTTTGCTGATAAACTACGGGAAATAACTTCGCGTATTACCTTAGATACTAACACGAATAAGCTTCCTTTACTTACTGCCAGTCAGATTGAAGAGATTGACAATCTTGAGGATTGCACAGCCAGGGTGCAATCGCCACTTCAAAAGCTTGAAAAGGGTCTTCATAACTGGGTTGCTTTCCTAATTATGCCTGTATTTGCTCTTTCGAATGCAGGGATTAACCTTGTTGACGGAGGCAACATTGAAAACTCTCTTGCATTAACAATTGCCCTGTCACTATTTTTGGGTAAGGCAATAGGTGTAACGCTTTTCTCATTTATAAGTATTAAGCTAAATATTGCTTCACTTCCTGAAAATACATCCTTTACTCAGATTATGGGCGTTGCAATACTTTCAGGTGTAGGTTTTACTATGTCTCTTTTTATAAGCGGACTTGCCTTCCCCGACTCTATGGTTTTTCTAAGCTCAGCAAAAATAGGGATTATTGCCGGATCAATTATTTCGGGTGTTATCGGCTACTTAATCCTTCGTTTCAAAGGATCAAAAGAGGGCTGACAGACTGATTAATAATCAACCTTTTGCTATCGAATTGATCATACCTTTGAAAATCAAATAATGAAAAGGCATCAAAGAGTACCAGTATAGCCGGCCATTTAATCCCTTTGGCCTGAAGGTGGCTGTTTGAATAAGCCTTTCTGGTTTTTGAGAGGTATCTATTTTAAATTCAAGCCAGGCCTCTCCGGGAAGCTTCATCTCTGCAAAAAGTAATAGTCTCCGCCCTTCTTTATCTGCTTCAAGCACCCTCCAGAAATCCAATGCATCACCTCTTTTTAGTTCATTCTGGTTGCGTCTGCCTCTCCTTAAGCCTACGCCTCCTTTCAACTTATCGATAAAGCCCCTGACATTCCATAATAAATTGGCAGCATACCAACCATTTTTACCACCTATTGACCATAGTTTGTTTTGTACCTTATCAATTTCCTGACTCAGAGGCACTTCCCTCCTATCGACAAAACACCCGTTCTCAGGAACGGATACTGTCCTGAAATTTTCAAATTCAGAATTAAAAGAGCTAACTGAGTCTATCCAGCTTGAAATAACAATATCACTATCAATAGATCTGAATGCCATATGTATGGATTCAGAGTAGGAGATCAGATCTATTGGTAGTATAAGCTGAAGATTGTTCTCTCCAGCGATTACCTCTATTTTCATACTTTTTACAAGGTTAACCGCCAGAGTGTAATTTGTTGATGTAATAAAATACAACCAGTATGAGCTTAGCCTTGGAGTCATAACCGGTATAGTATAAATCCACCTCCTTAAACCACGCACCCGGGCAAATTCAAGCATCATCTGCTTATAGCTTAATATATCAGGGCCTCCAATATCGAAGGTATTATTATAAGTCTTTTCATTACCAAGAACTCCTTCAAGATACTGGATTACATTGTGGACTGCTATTGGCTGACAAAGAGTATTCACCCACCTTGGAGTTATCATTACAGGTAGTTTTTCTACGAGATCTCTTATTATTTCAAATGAAGCACTACCCGATCCGACAATAATAGGTGCCCTGAGAATTGTTGTATTAAATGCACCGCCTTTCAAGATCTCCTCAACGGCTCTTCTTGAAGCAAGATGCTCTGACAAATCATCCTGGTTTGCTATACCTCCCAGGTAAATAACCTGTTTACAACCAAGCTTCTCCGCAATTCGTCTGAAATTATTGGCCACGTTCTGCTCTGCTTCTATATAACCGCTTGTTGAGCTATTAAGTGAATGCATAAGGTAGTAGGCAGCATCAATATTTTTATCTGATACTATGTCAGCATCATGTTTGGAGAAATCTATCCCTACTACATCTACCTGCGATTTAAAATCCTCAGGAACACTAAATGACTCTGGTCGCCTTACACAGCATGTAACATTATGGCCTTTTAAGAGAAGCGGATAAAGAAGTCTCTTTCCTATATAGCCGCTAACACCGGTTAAGTAAAATATTCATTCGAATTGCTTATGGTTAGTATTTCAATTTGCATCCTTCTATTGAACATAGTTAATGGTATATTGTTTAATAATAAACCAATATTATTAAACATAAATAGGAATGAGAATATTATTATTAGGAGCAAGTAGTCTCAATCGCAAAAAATTTAGCTAAGATTTCTGATAAAGATACTGAGTTTATAACGATCTCTCGTACAGAATCAGTTATTGGCGCAAATAATTTTGTTCTGAATATTATTAACGATGATTTACCATCTATAGACTCACCACTAGATGGCCTCGTGTATTTTCCCGGAACAATTAATCTAAAACCTTTCAGATCTCTAAGTACAGATGATTTTCTTGTTGACTTAGAAATTAACCTCCTGGGTGCTGTAAAAGCACTTAAGAGCTATTTAAGCAGACTTCTTGAGTCAGACACTGCAAGTGTTGTATTAATGAGTTCAGTAGCTGCAGGGACCGGAATGGCTTATCATTCTTCAATATCAGCGGCAAAGGGAGCCGTTGAAGGCTTTACCAGAGCAATGGCTGCAGAATATGCCGGGAAAATCAGGTTTAATGCTGTTGCTCCTTCATTAACAGATACTCCTCTGGCAGCAAAACTTCTCCGTAATGATACACAAAGGGAACAACTTGCGTCTAAAAATCCGATGAACAGGATAGGTGAACCTTCTGATATCGCTGAGATGATATATTTCTTGCTATCAGAAAAATCTTCATGGATAAATGGACAGGTTATTCACATAGACGGAGGATTATCAACTCTTGGAACAAAATAATTATGAAAACATTGAAAAGAAAATACGGGCATTTAAGTCGCACAGCACTATTCTTTTTAATACTCACAATATTAACTAATAACACAATGGCAAATACTTCAAATACGAGAATTGAAAGTCCTGAATATAAAATAATTAAAAAGCTTGAACTAATTGAAATAAGGCAGTACCCTGACCTGGTAACTGCATCAACCGTATTGGGAAAATCTTATTCCGGCAATTCCGGTAATGGTTTCAGGCAGGTAGCAGGTTATATTTTTGGAGCAAACGAAAGGAATGAAAAAATCAGTATGACTTCGCCTGTTATTGTTGATATGTCTGACACTATGAAAATGAGCTTTATTATGCCATCAAAATATAGTTTGGACAATCTTCCAAGGCCTGACAATAGCGGGGTTACCTTGCAGAATAGAAATCCTGGAACAGTAGCTGTTATAAGATATTCGGGATATAATAGCGATGCTAAGATGGAAAAATACAGGCAAATACTTATTTCAGAGCTTAAGAAGAACAATTTAACTCATATAGGAGAATTTATGTTTCTCGGTTATAATCCTCCCTACCGCGTTATTAATCGCAGGAATGAGATAATGGTTGAAATAGTATGGAATAATGAGCAGCTATAAACAGGCTGGCTATCGTAACAGATTCACATCACCCGCCACCTCAAGACCTGCGCTTGTTCCGATTCCCCTGTAAATAATTTTACCTGTCCGGATATCTGACAATGTTATTTCAGTTGATGAAGTCATGCTCTCGCTTATATGGCCCGACATCTCGCCAGAGATAGGAGATGCAAGCAAGGTAGCTTTCTCTCGACGGGCAACAATATTAAGGCTATAATTGTTATTTACAATTTTAATAAACAGTTCATTTTGTGAAACATCAAGGTTTATAAGCTTTGAAGAGTTGTAAGTGGTGAACTCATAAAGCTGTCCATTGTGCAGAAATCCTGCAATAAATCCGGTGAATGACCTGCCTATCCAGGGGATCCTTGCAACAGACAGCTTAATTGATGTTCCATTTTCTCCGAAATGATTTGATTGCATCCAGATGTAGGCCTCAGGAAATGATTTTCCCCAATCCTTTTCAATATACCCCCTTCCCCCGTTGAAATCAACAGTGTCACCATTGAGTGATAATTTTCCTATTATCTCATGATCCATACTGATAATTCCATGGTAGCACTCCATAAAAGGAACAAAGGTATATGGTCCCATTATACCAGGCGAGTACCACCTGTTTGGCCATCTGTTAAGTCCTGAAAATTCCAGGTACCCTACAAAGCCCGGCAAATTGAGGGAAACATAATTCCTTGTAAAAATACTTCCGGCTATACTGATCTTAAACTTATTTGTGCTGGTCCTGAAATCTTCAAAATTGAACCTGAAGTACTCAGACTTTGCATTAATACCATCAAGTACCTGTATAAAGGCATGCTTACTACCATCATTCTCCATCGATACACCAGGAATAATTGCATATATCTTATCGGCTGCTCTATTCACAAGCTTAAAATACCAACCTTCAAAGAAGTTTCTTTTTTTTCCCCACCCATGATACATGTCGGGATCAAATACTGACTTAAACCTTTTAAACGCCATATAAGGTAACGACTGAAATAAACAATAATCTAATAAATATGAGCAGCAATACTAAACAGTCCCAAATAATTCTGTTACTTTTCTGGTACGATAATCAAATATCTCTTCTAATTTTCTACTGATAACTAAATAGTTAGCTATCGATCCCAGGAAACCCATTGGTGGTTTATAGCTTACAATATCCGACATAAGGGTTCCTCTGGCAGTTTTACTAAGGAAATGCTGGTGGTGCCACATCTTATATGGTCCCACCCTCTGCTCATCAACAAAGTAATAGTTTTCTTTTACATGTGTAATCTCAGTAACCCACTGCGTCTTTACGCCAGCGAGGGGAGCAACTAAATAGCTAATAATTAATCCCTCATAAATTGTAGCAGGTAAATCACCTGATATTATATCAAACCCCATATATTCAGGAGTAATCTCTTTTAGGTTTGCTGGATTGGAAATAAAGTCCCAGAGCTCGACTATATCAGCCTTTAATTCTATCTGCTTTTTTAACTGATAAAAGCCCATAACTATTTATTAATTTTCTCCATATGATCTGCCTTTTTCAAAACCAGGACTATCCTGAGTGCTTCATCAACATGTTTTTGAGTCTTTGATTGCGAATCGAATATATATACTATCTCTCCCTTTAAGTTTACAACGTAAGTAACCCTGCCGGGTATTAAGCCAAAGGCCTTTGAAGGAACCCCAAATAATTTCCTTACGGAATTATTCGCATCGCTCAATATCCTGTAATTTAGATTATTCAGACGGGCAAACTCGTGATGACTTTCAACAGACTGCTCGCTTATTCCAACAACCTCTGCCCCGGCTTCTTCAAATAAATCATAAATATCTCTGAAGTAGCAGGCCTGCCTTGTGCAAGTAAGGCTTCCATCTTTTGGATAAAAGAAAATTACCAGCTTCTTTTTTCCCAGGTAATTACTTACATCGAAATCTTCTCCACTTTGATCTTTCAGAGAAAATCCAGGGATTTTATCACCCGGGCATAATGAATTTCCAGTACTCACAAATAAATGCAATTAAAAGGTTTTGTAAAATATTATTCTCACTACCTGATTAACAATATAGCGTAATTATGGTTCATTGGGCAGAGTCTGTCAAAATTCTAACTGCCACCAGAGAACCAATTATATAAATCTACTAAGACAATTTATGTATAAGTAATAGATTGCTATATTTATATAAATAATTATCAATATGAAATCAAATGGCTTCAGAGCATTCTTTATTCTGGTTTAGAAGGGATTTGCGTCTGGAAGATAATAAAGGCCTGACTGCTGCTCTGGAATCCGGCAAAGCGGTTTTACCTATCTTTATTTTCGACACAAATATTATCGAAGATCTCGACAATAACGATCCCAGGATCAGTTTCATATATACCAATCTTGAGCAAATAAACAAGAAGCTATTAATATATAATAATTCTCTTCTTATCCTCAAGGGCGATCCAATAGCTATAATTAAAGACCTTATTAAATCTTACAACATCTGTGAGGTTCATTTTAATCACGACTATGAACCATATTCAATTGACAGGGATGTCCGGGTTGCAGAAATCCTTAAAAATGAAGGAATAGCTTTATTTACACATAAAGACCAGGTAATATTTGAAAAAGACGAAGTATGCAAGGCCGATATGACGCCTTATACTGTTTTTACCCCGTATAAAAACAAATGGCTGAACACCTTTGCCCCGGTCATGACAGAATCCTCAGCTCTGGTTAATAAAACCGGATTTATAAATGCCAGCTTCAGATTTCCATCTCTTAAGGAACTTGGATTTATTGAATCAGATATTAAGGTAGAACCTTACGATCTTGATGTGGCTGACAATTATGAGAAAACAAGGAATTATCCGTCTATCAAAGACGGGACAAGCAGTCTAAGCCCTCATCTTCGCTTTGGTACTGTAAGCATAAGGCAGCTTATCGCTAAACTATACCCTGGTAATATGGCGCTTCTGAATGAACTCATATGGAGGGAATTCTTTATGCAGATCCTCTTTCATTTCCCGGAAGTTGTAACCCACAACTTCAAACGAAAATATGATGGTATAGCCTGGAGAAACAGGGAAGATGAGTTTGAATTATGGTGCAGGGGTCAGACCGGATATCCAATTGTTGATGCAGGAATGAGGCAATTAAACCAGACAGGTATAATGCACAACAGGGTAAGAATGGTTACTGCCGGATTTCTTTGCAAGCACCTGCTTATTGACTGGAGATGGGGCGAAGCATATTTTGCTGAAAAGCTGCTGGATTATGAATTGTCGTCAAATAATGGTAACTGGCAGTGGGCAGCCGGTACAGGCTGTGATGCAGCTCCATATTTCCGTGTTTTTAATCCCCTTGAGCAACTTAGAAAATTCGATAAGGATTACGAGTACGTAAAAAGATGGATTCCGGAACTAAATACTGCTGAATACCCCGAACCAATTGTAGATCATCGCTTCGGCCGAAATCGTGCTATTGAAGTATATAAGAAAGGCATACAGGACCGCTAAATACCTAATCTTTAATCTTCAATCTTATAATCTTATAATCTTACAATCCTATTATCCCTATTTCGCCTTATTAAACACTTTATCCTGGTAAGAAACTCCCTGCTTCATCCATTCAGGAGCTTCTGCATCCTTAAGGTAATGATCAAAGAACTGCTTCATTCTCTTTTGAAAATCTATCTGGTTGTTTTTTATTGCCAGGTGGTGATTCTCATCAGGATAAGATAGTAATATAACCTTCTTGCCAAGTCGGCGGGCAGCATTATAAAACTCGAGCCCCTGGTTCCAGTCAACAGCACCATCTATTGTGCCATGTAAAATCATAAACGGGGTATTAATACCAGGCGCATTATGCACCGGTGACTGTTCAATATAGTTCTGCATATCATCAAACATGCCCTTTCCCATTCTCACCTGGCCCAGTTCAAAAATGCCCTGGTTATTCGTGCCTGAGTTTTTATACAGGATATTATACATGCTGGTGAGGTTTGTTACCGGGGCTCCTGTTACAACACAGGCAAACATATCGGTCTGAGTCAGTATAAAAGAAGATTGATACCCTCCCCAGCTATGTCCCTGCATGGCAAGGCGATCGGGATCTGCATATCCCATATCAACAACCTTCTGTGTAGCCGAAGTAACACAATCGAGAGCATTCCAGCCAGGCTTGCCCTCATAATATTTAATATCCGGCATAAGTATCATATACCCATTACTTGCATAAGTTGAGAAATGGGGCCGATCATCATACCTTGGAGATGAATAGCGATGTAAATTGTTGGATACTTTCTCATAGAAATAAACAATTGTAGGATACTTTTTACCTTCCTCGTATCCTTCCGGAAGAATAAGTGCTGCCTGCAGCTTATCACCCTGCTTATTTTCAAAATCAATAAGCATACTGCTGCCCCACCTGTAATCGGCCTGCTGAGGATTAGCATCAGTCTGCCTGACACCCTTTTTCAGCGTAGCTCCTGCAGTATAATAATCAGGGAAATCGACAAAGGTCTGTCTGGTAAACATATATTTATCGACATTATAAGCCTTAATCAACCTGCCATAACTCGCATCCTCAAACACCAATTCCTTCGGTTCTTTACCATCCTTTAATAAGAAATACCCTGATTTTTTGGTCCACTCACCATAGGCGCTAAGGTAGATATCATCTTCAATATCAATATAAGGCTCCCTGTCGGTACTGCTTATTCTGAACCGTATTTCATTGTCAGTACCATAATTACCAGTAAGATTATAAGCTCCACTGCCGTCAAGTGCTACGGCCCAGATATCGTAAAGATGGTTCAGGAAGACTGTTTTCTTATCTGCCGACCAACCTGCAACGCCGTAAGATCCGTTCTCATAGGGATGGTCTTCGTTAATATCAATAAAACTAATGCCCAGGTCCTTAGATATATTCGTGATTTCTCCCGAAGAAAAATTATACACAAAGAAATCACCTTCTTTGAAATATAAAAAGCTTGATCCATCGGGAGACATTCCCATTGGACGTCCAATTTTCTCTTCAATTAATTTCTTTTGGCCAGTTACCGGATTAATAAGGTAGTAATCGCTCTGTCCACCACCCCAATTTGTGTCTGAGATATATGGCTTAGGATCGGCTCCTATTATCCTGTTTATATTTCTGTCGTATATTACAGTTCTCATATCATCAGAAGAAAGTTGAACCAGCGACATATCCTCAAGGTGAAGCAGTCCCGTATATGTAGATCTCCTGATTCTTGAATCGCGAACCATCTGGACTGATTGGATAAGCTCATCATCCCAGTGCCACACATCTACATTTGCAGTAGTATCCTTGCTTATCTTATTAACTATCTCCTGCTCTTTTAAGCTAACAATCAGGCTCTTATTATCTAAACTAAAAATTATCGGGCCAAGTTCGCTTATTACAAGGCCGGGGTCTGTATCATACTTGAAGCTTGTTGTCTGCGGTTTGGTCGAATCAAGTCCTGTAAACACAAGCACCTGGTTAATTCTCTGTTCCAGGCTATCTGCTTTGCTGCCCTTAAGAACGGCCATACAGTTCCCCTTTTCACCCTGTTCAGACCTGTAAAGAGTCTCATCATCCCAGCTTAACTGACTATAAGTCAATGTATCAGTATCAAGAGCCAGTATATTTCCTGAATCAAGGTTTAAAAGATAAACTCCATTTCCATCCTTTTCATCTGCATCAATTGTATACGCAAGTTGTGTGCCTTTTTTATTAAAGCTATACTGGCTCACATTGCCTATATTCATTAGTGATCCTGTTTTAAGATTTTTAAGAAGCATATCACTTCCATTATAATCCTTGCTACTACCATTCTTTCTAACAACCACATAGTCTGAATTCGGCGATATGCTTATGTCGGTAACCTTGCCCCAAACTGTTTTATTACCTGTATTTAGCTCAAGCAGTACTCCAGAGGCATATACAGGTTTTTTGCTTTCACGAAGTTTATCTGCCTCCTTCTTTTTCAAATTTCTCTTATAAACTACCCACTTTGAATCAGATGAGAACACAGGTCTTTCGCTGAAAGGATCAGATATAAGCTTACCAGAACTGATATTCTTAAAATACAGTGTATCGTCACCTCCGTTAGGCCTGTAAGCATAACTTATCCATTCTCCGCTATCTGATATAGAGGCAGATACAATGCTACTCCAGAGTGGATAATCATCAATACTTAAAATTTTCTTTTCTTCCTGGGCATAGAGGCCACTTACCAGAATAATACTTACTGTTAATGCTAATGATGCTCTTAATACTGATTTCATAAGGATATGGAATTATCACTTTAATAATGATTAAAGCAAAAATACAATTGATAATCAAATATGTTTATGCTTGGTAACATATAGATAATCCCGCAGAAGCGGGATTATATGATACGGGAAAGGAGTCAAGATCGAAAAAACTCACCCTGTCATTTTCCTGTCAATTTGACTGTAATCGACTTTATACATTTTTGGTTTTAATATATTATTATTAATTTTGATCAATCAACCTAACAAACCTAAAACATCAATATTTTTAGAATTGTTGCTCTGATCATTTGAACTTGCATGGATTAGTATAGTTCTATTTCTGGTTCTTAAAGACAGTATCCATATCAACTCATGGTCTTGAATTATGAGACGATTTGTTTTAACCTGCTCCTTCTACCATAAGGTTGCATATTTTCGCAACAATCTCAAATAAGAGAATCAATATAAATATCGACAATGCAAGTAACATTGATAAGCAAATATGCCCTTCTTATTGGCATTCTGATTATATTGGTGATTGGCCTGACCTTCCTGGAGTAAAAAGGGATATTTATGCAGTAAAGTCAGCTCTTGAGCAGCATAATTTTATTGTAGAGGTAGTTGAGAATTCCACTAAACAGGAGATGGACAGAGCAATAAGTAGCTTTATAGCCCGAAACGGGCAGGCAAATGGAAACAGGCTCCTGTTCTATTTCGGGGGTCACGGACATACGATTAATACTTCATATGGCGACAAACTGGGATATTTTGTTCCTGCCGATGCTCCTAATCCACATAGATGAAGCCTCTTTCCAGAGCAGGCATGGAAATGGCTCAATAGAATATATGCAAACGATACAATCAAAACATGCACTTTTCGTTTTGACGCTGCTTCTCAGGATCATGTTTACTATACGAGCAATACCCAAAAAAAGTTACAAAACCACTAACCAATAGGCAATAAACCAGGACAGAGAATGAGCAGTCCGACAAGAGTATTTTCAGAGAACAATTTGTAGTGCTCTTACATCCGATATGGCGATGGAAATCAAGATGGATACTTACAGGTTCGAACTGGGAGATTTTCTTAAACAACATAACAAATAAGTACAATTCACACACCCTCAGTTTGGAAATTCGAACCCCATGCTTGACAAAGAGACTATGTTTTATAGTTCCGCATAATCACAGAGATCTATCCCGGTCTGGAAGGTAAAATAAATCATCCGGATATTGAGCCACCATAAAAGGCTTACTCTACTATGAAAAATTAGAATGCTCAAAACATTGTGCCAATAAATAATATAGTAGTGACCACATGAAATAGGGCAAAAGTGAGCAATCTAATTAAAGATCAAATAAGATAATACTGCACCTCAAATGATTGAAAATAAAGGTCCAAGCGGAAATTTACAAACAATAAAACAACAATTGATCAATCACGATCAAATAGGAGCGAAAACTATTTTAAAACACGGACGGAGTGGCTAGATATGAAGCAATGTGGAGAAAACTGAAACAAATCGTGTTTGTCCGAAGATGGATCGCCACTATAAATGAAGACTGAAAGTCTCTAAAAAAACAAAAAAACATCATCAGGAAATAATGAAATAAAATCACACCAATGCATAAACACCAAACAAGCTGCACGAGAGTATAAGTTAAGCTCTGCCGTACAGCTGGTCTGGAAATATAAAGATCATCCAATCAATATCTGGACCGCAAAATGGAGATAGCAAAATGTCGAGCTATATTCAATCAGAATCTAAAAAGTAAAAATAATGATTTCTGTACGTTGCATAAAACCCTATTGAATAAAACCACGATTTCACATTTCATACAACCAAACCTAAAAAATAAAAAATATCTTCTGCTATCCTATCTAAGTTAGGATAATGCGCAGACGACAAAAAACAGTCAATACGTTTTATCAGTCGATCGACCATCAACCTGTCAATAATACGATATTACGCTAATACAATAGACTTAAAGGGGGAATATTAACAAGTTATAAAAAACTCCCATATTACAGTCTCGGATCAATTAGAGAGTGACGAAAACTCAAGAAATGTGTCGGGTTACTATATGCAAAATATTCTAAAGACTAAAAAAAAAGGTGGTAAAAAATGAAAAACAAAATCAACTAAACAATTAAATAAGCAAATCAACCAAAAAATCTTCGTTGGAAAGCACAAAAAATAACAAAAATTACCACTTAGTACCGTGGCACTCAAAGCAGGAGACTCCTGTAGTACCACCCGTCAGGTCAGCTCCATGACAGGTAATGCAATTGTCTAAGGGTTCGTTCAGACCTGTTTTATGCATATACCCATCCATACTTATGGTATGATCTGCCGGCGGATCGTATGTTGGTTCGGTCTTTTCTTTTGTGCATGCAAATGTCAGAGCTAAAACCAGTATGGCTGTCGATATAAGAATAGATCTTTTCATAATATTCAATAATTAGTTTAGGTATTAACGATAAAAAACCATCAATTATTAGAGATATAAGCTTGTATATATCATAAAAGAAGTGCCTAAAGTGCCTAAAGTGCCTAAAGTGCCTAAAGTTAGACTTACACCTGCCTTGCCCTGACTAGAGTGACTAGAAGCCTTGGCTAGAGTAGTTGCCCTTAGCCCTTCTGCTCTTAGCCCTTTCGCCCCGTTTTTAGCATCTTCCCCTGGCACAGGGACTATTAGTTATAAAGAACCCGAAGAATCCCCCGATCAGAAGGCTTTTTACTATATCACCAGCTATCAAAACATCAAGGTGCTTGCCTTCTGTAAAATAATAGTATAGAAATCCGATAGCAGCACCAATAATAATAGCTATAATAGAACGTTTTGCCTGCTTTGAGGTGAATAATCTCTTTATTAAACTCCTCTCCTGCTCTACTTCAAGTTTCTTAAATTCCATTTGATATATCTATATATTTAGATGCAAAGATATATAAAATTCTTTATTAAAATATATACCACTGCAATTGGCTCCTCTAAGGTGCATTAATATGTATATTTGCACAACAATATTCAAATGAAGAAAGCAAAACATGAACATAGAAGAATCAAAGTATAATAAGTTCGCTCTGGTAAGGGAAATGATTGAAGTGTCTGACTTAATCAGACAGTTTAATGAGTCTGATGCTCACCAATTCGGAATGAAGGTAAGGTCCAAAGATGGACTTTTTCTGACAGGAGAAGGTAGTAGCAGAATATTTCCGGCTAAAAGAATGATATTTGACCTGCTAAGAAGGGGATTAGACTATAATATCTTTACAGATGGTTCTACACAGGCCATGGAATATAACCTAAAAAATTCTGCGGTTATAGGGGCATCAAACTCCGGACAGACAAAGGAACTTATAAGACTATTTGAAAAGCTTAGAAGTGAAGGACACAATGATTGCTACGGGCTTACTGCCAATATTTCTACCCGCCTTGAGCTAATTGCCAATAACACCCATGTACTTAATTGTGGCAAGGAAGATGCAGTGGCAGCAACAAAATCAGTATTTGAACAAGCACTTTTCTACGATGCTCTTTTGCATTATCTGGCAGGAGAAAAAAATGACAGGTCTTGATGAGCTGGCAGTTCAGGTTGGCCAGGCCCTGACAATGAATGTAGATAATGAAATCAGCGATATAATCAGTAAGGCAAGCATTATATATTTTGCCGGGAGAAATACCGGCGTTGCAGAAGAATTGACTCTTAAGACCAATGAAATTACCAGGAAGAAAGCAATGTATCTTGAAGGCACATACAGCCTTCATGGTATTGAAGAAATAATGGATAGTTCTGAGGTGATTATATGGATAAGCCCTTTCCCTGAGGAAATAGATGAGTTTAACAAACGCCTGGTAAAAGGAGTCGGATTAAATGTAATTGCAATTTCCAATCAGCCTACCCCATTTCCTACAGTAATTATTCCTGAGAGTAAGAAATACAGGGAATACATTGAGCTTGCAGCAGGGTGGAATTTACTTGTTGAAACAGGTATTAAGCTGGGTGTTGATCTTGATAAGCCTGTTAGAGCACGTAAAATTGGGAATGAGTTTACAGATTAATTACCGCCATCAAAGTAAAACATATCTAAAGCGCCCAGTCAGGTAGTATACCTATTTCAACTCCGAATACACCTGCAAAAATCAGATATACTCCTAGGGTTAAAACTATTGTAAAAATCAGATTTAGCCATAAACCAGCCCTGGCCATCTGTGGTATGCTTATTTTTCCACTGCTAAAAACTATTGCATTGGGAGGTGTTGCCACTGGCAGCATAAAGGCGCAGCTGGCAGCCAGAGTTGCCGGAAGCGCAAATAGAATAGGGTTCTGTCCCATAATAATGGCAAGTGATGCCAGAATAGGCAGGAAAGCCGATGTAGTGGCAGTGTTACTGGTAACTTCAGTCAGGAAAATAATAATAAGTACGATCATAAGGATCAGGATAATCACATGCAGGTGACTTAATCCTTCAAGTGCTTTACCTAAATAAACAGCCAGTCCCGAATCATTTATTGCCATAGCAAGACTTAGTCCTCCACCAAAAAGTATAAGTATTCCCCATGGCAAATCAATCAGATTGTTCCAATTGAGAAGCCTCTTTCCTTTTTCAGTTCCGGAGGGCAGAACGAACAGTAAAACTCCGGCAGCTATAGCTATACCTGCATCTGATAAGCCAGGTAATATTCCGGCTAAAAGTGGTCTGAAAACCCATGACAGTGCCGTGAGGCAAAATACGATAGCAACTCTTAATTCCGGCTTTGTTATTTTGCCAATCTCCTCTAACTGTTGCTCAATAAGTTCCTTTCCGCCGGGTAATTCTTTAAGATCAACACGATAGATTAAACGTGTTACGACAAAATACATCATGGGAAGCAAGATTAGTACCAGGGGTACACCAACAGTCATCCATCCGGCGAAGCTAACTTCAAAACCATATTCTTCCAGGAGATATGCTGCAAATAGTGAGTTTGGAGGAGTTCCTATAAGAGTACCCATTCCCTCCAATATTACAGGCATAGGCAATAGAGAGCAGGAGTGCAACGGAGAATCTTTTCAGGGAAAGATCCTGATTGTTGCTTTTGCCTGCAATATTAATTACCGATGAAGCTATTGGAAGCATCATAACGGCAGTTGCTGTATTGCTTACCCACATGCTTAAAAAAGCTGATGCAATTATAAATCCTAAAATAATTGATGAGGGTTTAGTTCCGACTAAATATATTATTCGCAGGGCTATTCGCCTGTGAAGGTTTGAAGTTTGCATGGCTATAGCAATTATAAAGCCACCCAAAAAGAGGAAAATTATAGAATTAGCAGATGGAGCAGCAGAATTGGCTATTGGAGCTACTCCCAGTACCGGGAACAAGACTACCGGTAAGAGTGCAGTCGCAGGTATGGGTATTGCTTCGCTTATCCACCATGTTGCCATAAGAAGAGCTACTGCAGTGGTCTTCCATGCCTCCGGTCCCATTCCTTCAGGTGCCGGCAAGAGTAAAACAAGGATAAAAAGTAATGGTCCTGCATAGAGACCAGCCCGGGTAAAATCTATCTTTGGTAACAAATATATATCTATTTTAAATAGAATCAAAATATCCATGATAATGTAAATTGAGAAATAACATCCAGTGAAAATACTGATAGCACTGGATGCTATCTCAATACATCATTAATAAGCTTACTATCTTTTCTCCATTCTATCGATAAGATACGGAACGCCAAAAGCGTGGGTCCAACCAAAAATCCGCATTCCGTTTGACACTTTCCAGATGGGTTCACGTCCCCTGAATGACGGACCTTCTCCTGCTGATGGCATATGGCTTGCCTTTTCCATTTCATCAGCCAGGCTCTTCTGGTTTGAAAACTTATTAAATGGTTGTTTAATTTCATCCATATATAGAAATTGTCCTCTCTTAATAGCTTCGTCCAGGTAACGATCCTCTCCGGTAAAATCATATGCCAATATCAAGGTATATACAGTCGACAGATATGATTCGTAGTCATGATCCATTGGAGGCACATTAAGTAAACTCCTGGCATGTGTAACCAATGCTCTTTCTATATCAGGCCTGTCGAACATCTGCAGATATTTTGCTAAACCATGCGAGAGGTAATTCTGTGAGTAGCCATAGCGGTCGATATTCATTCTGCCTCCCTGCCTTTCTTGCAGAATCAGCAGGCGATCAATCCTGTCATTGAGCTCATCAAGGTATTTAGGCTCTTTGCTGGCATCATATAGTTCAGTCAGGTTCTCAATCGACAGATATAGTCTTCTTCCTGTAAGGCCATGTTCACCAAAAATCCTCTTAATATAATAATCTCCGGTAAGCCTTGCTACATCGAGTCCCCTGTGGTAACCGTCAAGGTAATAAGAAGCCAGCCAGCCCTTAATCCATACGTGTGCCGATAGGGCTGCAATAAATTGCTCTTCTGCATGCCTGGTACCTATGCCATTATATGGGGAGTCATCCCTCATCTTGCATCTCTGCTTCATAAGCGTGGATTGGATCATTTGTGTCGCCGAGATATACTTTTGGTCTTGGCCAGTGCTTTATTGTCAACATCCATGGTATGTCTGCTCATGGCAACTGCCATTTTATAAGACTCAGGATCGCCTGTACGAATAAAGTTCATCCACCACATATAATCTATTTCGGGCTCATTACCAGACCATGTTCTCCATTCATAATTCATGAAATAGTTTCTGATATCACCATAATCCCACATACCATACCATGGTTCCCAGTTCTGGTTGAAAAGCATCCAGTCAAACTTATACTGCATGCTTCGCTCCAACTCGGGTGAGCTATTGTCAGCTGTGGCATAGGTTCCATATACTCCTGATTTGCTGTACCATTCCGGATCGGCATATACCACAGGTGGATCCAGAACCAGGTCCATTACATTTTCAATCTCTTCGCGAGACTCAGCACCCTGATGGGCGTATAATATCATTTCCGTAGTCTTGGTAATTCCCTGGGCAAAATTCCCTACCATTCCTGGTCCATCCTGTTTGATGTCCTTGAAAAGTTCATTGGCTGTTCCTTTGGAGACCAAGTATAGGCGAAGATCTGTTCATCCTCCATATTAAGCTTAAGCTCGTTTGGATATTCTTCAAACATATTCTTTAAACCCATGCTAATGCCTCTTTCAGAATCAGAAATGCTTATCCATCCTTCAGCTTTCTGAGTTTCTTTAATTACCTTATCAGTTTGGAGTCTGGCAACGAATCCACCAATACGCTTATCTGGTGATGATGTTATATATTCATCAGTAGTTTTTGTTGGATGTGGTCCTGTCTGAAATACAGAAAATTCCTTCTGCTTACCTACTTCTGTCTTATAATACCATGGTTTACCTTCTTCCCACCAATCACCTTCACGAAGCGAAGTCTGGAATATTTTGTCACCCTTGATAATAAAGTTAAGACCAAAGCCTGCACTTTGTATCCTGTCATTAGGCTCCAATAATCCCTTATCGTTAGCCCTCTCCTCTTCGTCAACAATAAGTTCAGTCTGGGTAGCCATAAGAATATGCTCCTTCCCGTTGAGTGGCTTGCTTTTATCAGGTACTCCTGTATAGGTAAATGTATGCTGAACCTTAACATATGACTTACCGGCATAGGCATGTATATAAGTAACAAAAGGGGCGTTTTCATGACCTGGCTGATCAAATTCATATTCTCCCTCTATGCGAAGTATTGAATGCAGCGGACCAGATCCTCTTTCAATAAAGTACTGGTGTATAACTGCTTTTGATCCATCAAGGCCTTCATCATTCAGATAATCCATAAAAGTACCCCTGTCAGGCATCCCGGTAAGGATCATGTCTTCTTCATCAAATCCATCCATATCGCTATTGTACTGCAGTCTATCAATAAAACCTGAGCCTCCTTTCTGAATACGCAAAAGCATATTGCCAGTATTTATCTCTGCAAAACCGCCTACCCGCTGGTTGCATTTAAATATTAAAGGATTTTCCGTAAATACAGTCATTCTCACATCTTCACCATACTCAAGGAAATACTGATCTGACTTGTCTGTAAAGAAAAATACCCATAGCCATTTGATGCTATGATCAGCTGGCTCCCATGTTGTTACCACGTCCATCTGTGCGAGAATCTCAACTCCGTCCTTATTCAATAACCTCACATGGTCTGGTGAATAAAGGGCATTTTTTGAAATGGGATTCCAAGTAATACCGGTGATCCTGGTTCGTAATTTTTTACATTAATCGCCAACTTCTCAGAAGCAAAGGTGCTAAGTGCAGTACTTAAAAGAATAAAGGCTATCAATACATTAGTTATAAAAGCTTTTTTCATCAGTAACTATGTTAAAATTTGCAATATTTTGTCAATTTCAATATAAAATAAAGCAATTGGCACGGGTCAGCTGGATTATCCAGTGATCCGGAATTTTATTTTTTAAGCATTGGGAAGATCATCCTTATCTCCTCATCTGTTGGTTGCTTACCATATTCAGCAATCTCAAAAGACTCAGCATATTTAAACTGATCTGCTTTGTCTTTCCCATACCATTTTACCAGGGCCTCTCTCTGAATATCTGACATCTTACGATTCAAATGTCTCTGCCTGAACATTTCAAATCTCTCCTTGGGATCTTTCGGAACCTCATCCAGCCTATGGCCTGTCCATGGTCCCCATTCGTACATCTGTGAAACCTGGGCGGCGAGTCCAAGGATCTTAGTCTCGATCACTTCGTCTACTCCAACAACTATATCATGAGATAATGGATTAGGCTTGGTAAAGCCGTCCTGCATATACAGGAAAATAGGATTATTACTTACAGGTGGAGTGTCTGCAGCAACATTAGGAACGATTACAAGATATGAAGCGTCTATTACCAGTTGACCTGCATTTCTGTGATCCGGGTGATAGTCATTAGGACGTAATCCAATTACTACATCGGCATTCCATTCTCTGATTGCTCTGATGATATCTTTCCTGATATGCAGCTCAGGTAATAACTCAGCATCGTGGTTATCCCATACCTCATACTCTGCAATACCAAGTATTTTCATAGATTCCTGAGCTTCAGCCCTACGCCTTACACCCAGCTTACCTCCACCCATTTCCTGGTGTCCGGCGTCTCCATTGGTAAGGGAGATAAACTTTACCTGCATACCGGCCTGAGCCATAAGAATAGCAGTTCCGCCCATTTTTGTTTCTGCATCGTCAGGGTGAGGCAAATATAGCCAGTACTCTTATAGGATCATCTGAAGATGAATTTATTTGAGACTTGGCAAGATTAGCTGAACCTAACAGTACCAGGCATATTGCCAGTATATTCTTTATTTTCATATCTAAAATTTATTCGATTATTATATAGAGGTATTACTTATAAGATAATATAAACCGGCAGTAGAAATTACCACCGGATATTATCTTTTACTATTTATTTTTTCAACATCGGAAATATCATTCTTATTTCTTCTTCACTGGGCCTTTTGCCGTATTCAGCTATCTCAAAAGCTTCAGAATATTTAAATTCTGCTGCACGTTTTTCGCCGTACCATTTTACAAGACCGGCTCTTGCTTCTTCAGACATTTTTCTGCTTTCATGACGCTTTCTAAGCCATTCGAATCTTTCCTCAGGGCTCTCAGGTACCTGGTCGAGACTGTGAGAAGTCCATGGTAGCCATTCGTACATCTGCGATTCATATGCATTTGTTGCAGCCAGCTTAGCTTCAAAACCTTCATCTGTTCCAATCACGATATCGTAGCTAAATGGGTTTGGTTTTGAAAACCTGTCCTGCAGATACAGGAAAACAGGATTATTCCTAACAGGTGGTGTGTCGGCCGCTACATTAGGAACAATTACCAGATATGAAGCATCTATCACCAGTTGACCGGCATTCCTGTGGTCAGGGTGATAGTCGTTAGGTCTGTGACCAATTACTACATCAGCGTTCCATTCCCTGATCGCTCTAATAACATCCTTACTAATATGTAATTCTGGTAACAACTCGCCATCATGGTTGTCCCACACCTCATATTCAGCTATTCCAAGTTTATCCTTGGCTACCATAGCTTCTGCCCTGCGCCTTACTCCCAGTGCTCCGCCACCCATTTCCTGGTGACCGGCATCTCCGTTTGTTAAACATACAAATTTAACCTGTATCCCGGCCTTAGCCATCATTGCTGCGGTGCCTCCCATTTTTTCACCATCGTCGGGGTGAGCAAAAAACACGATTACCCTCAGTGGAGTGTCTGCGGGTGAATTAATTTGTGATATACCTAGCCTGGTAAATAAAGTAAATATCAATGCTAGTAAAAATAGTTTCTTCATAATTTGATATTTTTATTTTAGTAAGATTACTGTTATTTGAATAAATAATAATGTTAATGTATTCTAATAAATATTATGTAATTAATGATTCAGCCGACTGGCTACATAATAACCAGTCAGCTAGAATCTTAATACTAATATTCAACTTAATATCTTACAAATCGTTTTGCACTAGTTCATCCGGAGCTGAATCTATTTCCTGCTGAGGTATAGGATATAATAACCTGATATCATCCTCTGTATAACCCAATCCTGAATGAAAGGCAGCCATTACTTCCCTGGCTTGACCAAATCGCAACAGGTCAGGCCATCTCTTGTTTTTCAGCAATAAATTCCCGGCGGCGTTCCAATAGAAGATTATCTTCAAATGTGCCTGGTAAATCCTCAAAGGCGACAGTTAATCCTGCCCTATCCCTTACCTGGTCAATCAGTCCATTTGCTTCAGTTCCTTCACCAATGGCCTCTGCAAGCATAAGTAAAACATCAGCGTACCTGAAGACAACAAAGTTATTATCGCTGTCGAAGACGAGAGACTGTGTACCATCGTACTTGCTAATGTACTCGTTTAGATCAACAGTTGTTCCGAAAGTACCATCATATCGCTCATCATCTACGATCAAAAATAGCCAAGGCGTTATCTTCAATGCCCTGGGGTACATTTCCATCACCAATACCACCGGTTAAACGTAGGTCAACAGAGTAATATTCTGTAAAAGAACCACCTGTTCCTGTTCCTCCTGACTTATACTGGATCTCAAAAATAGACTCAATATTATTCTCATTTGATACGCCCCATAAATCAGCATAGCTAGGAACAAGGTCATATCCCTTGGTCATTACTCTTCGAAGTGCTGCTTCAGCTGCAGAGTTATTACCGTTAGTAAGCTCCACAAGACCCAGCAAGGTTCCTGCAGCTCCACTGGTAACACGGCCAACATCTTCCGGGTCATAAGTATCAGGTAATAATCCTTCCGCTACAAGCAGGTCAGCTGCAATTTTGTCGTAAATAACATCTGCAGTTACCTGGTCAATAGTAATATCCGGGCTGGTAACCTCCTCAAACTGGTACGCTATGTTTCCAAAGGTAATAGTCAGGTTATAATAGGCCAGTGCCCTGATAAAGAGTGCTTCACCCTTAATCCGATCTTTCATGTCGGAATCTATAAAATCAACCGGACCCAGTCTGTCCAGAATAGTATTGGTCATAGCGATTGTTTCATAGCCACCAGACCATGTGTTATATAATTCTGAAGCGGTTGCTATTTCAGTAAAAAGAGTAATACGCTCAAGAGATTCTGATAAACCGGTTGCACCGGCATCATTTGAAGTATTATCGGTTCTCATCTCATGCAATAGCATTAAATTTCTGCCAAATAAACTATTCCCGGCAAGACCAGCATAGGCTCCATTTATGGCTACTACGAAGTCATTTTGGGTTTGATAGAAACTGTCAACATTGCGTTCTGAGTAGGGAGCGAGATTAGTAAAATCTTCGCACGACCACATTGTAATCAATGCGGCTATAATAAATAATAATGCTTTTAACTTTTTCATGTTATTTATGCTTTATTAATGATTTTCAATTAAAAGGTAACGTCTACACCAACCTGAAACGCCCTTGACAGTGGATATGCACCATAGTCTTCACCTGGAGTAAGACTTGCACCCTGAGAAAGGTTTACCTCAGGATTAAATCCAATGTATTTAGTCCAGATAGCAACATTAGTAACAGAGGCGTAAACACGTAGATTCTGTATCGGCAATTTACCTTTTGGCATAGAATAGCCCACAGTTATACTCTTCAGTTTAACATAAGATGCATCCTCAACCTGGTAGGAAGATTCTCTGTTATTGTTTCCATCAGAAACGCGATCTGCTTTAGGGTCAATTCCATTACCTGGCTCGGATTCTGAAATCCATCGGTCATTCAAAATGGCATAACTGCTAAAGTTTGCTTCGCCATTAGCAAGGTGTCGTCTGGTAAGGTTCAGTACTTCACGTCCTTCAACGCCATTGAAAAATATTGTGAAATCAAAATTCTTATAGCTGAAGTTATTATTAATACCCCAGGTAAAACCAGGATGGTAACTACCAATCACTGTTCTGTCGTCGGGAGTAATAAATCCATCCCCATCAACATCCTCAAACTGGAAGTCTCCTGGTGTAGGGCTACCCTGGGTGTCGATAGGTGCATTATTAATTTCAGTCTGATTCTGGAATATACCTATAACGTTGTATCCATAATAGCTTCCTACAGGATCACCTATTCTGGTAATATGCCTTACTCCTGCTCCTCCAGATACGAGTATAGGGTCACCTTCTGGTCCAAGTTTCAAGACTTCATTTTTGTTGGTACTGAAGTTAAAGTCAGTCGACCATCTGAAATCTCCCACAAGGTTACGTGAAGTTATCTGTACCTCAAATCCTTTATTCTCAACTTCTCCAATATTAGAAAGCGCAGAAGTAAAACCTGATACAGAAGGAATATTAACCGCAAGTAAGAGGTCGGTTGTCAAACTTTTATAATAATCGAAGGTACCATAAATACGGTTCTCCAATAAAGCAAAGTCTAAACCAACATTAAACTGCGTGGTTGTTTCCCAGGTAAGCTCACGGTTACTAAAACTAATAGGTAGAGCACCTGGTACAACAGCTCCTCCAATAACATAGTTGGAAGATGTAAGCAGGCCGATAGAGCCATAGTTAGGTATCATAAAGTTACCTGTAACACCATAACTCACTCTGGGTTTCAAGGAATTAATCACAGATAAATTATCCATGAATGATTCTTCGTGCATTAACCAACCAACTGAGAAAGAAGGGAATACACCAGTCTGGTGATCTGCTCCAAAACGAGACGACCTGTCAGAACGAACGGTAGCTGTAAGAAGATACTTATTCTTAAATACGTAGTTAACTCTTGCAAGCATTGATACAAGCGACCACTCTTCTATAGCTTGTGAACCTCCTGTTACGATCCCGCCTCCAATTGTTTGAACCTGATCATCCGGAAACTGCTCAGCAACGACACGGTTTCTCTCGTCTCTTTGCTTTTGAGCTGTATATCCAAGTACGGCATTAATCCTGTTATCTGCGTTGAATTCTTTTTGATATTCGAGGGTATTTTCCCATAACCAGTTAAAACTGAGGCCACCATCTGCCTGAGCAATTGGTCTTGGTGCCCCGCCTCTGTAATAGAGTTGTGTTCCCTGGTAGAACGATCTCTGGAAATTATCCAGGTCGTAACCAATAAGGGTTTTAAATTTAAGATTATCTATTAACTCATAGCTGGCATTAAGGTTACCAAATATCCTGTTATTCATTACATGGTCGTTAATATAATCCATAACGGCCAGGGGATGGTTTGTAGTGGTTGTTGCTCCACCCAACTGGTTATGGCTATTAACGGTCTGGTCATAAGTAACTCCATCCTCGAGATAAGGACTAACAACCGGCGACTGGGTCATAGCTGAATAAATAATTCCTGGAGGGTCTGCAAAATATGGCGCACTGGCTGCCTTACGATCATGTTCAGTTAAGGCAGCATTAAGTGACATATTAACCTGCAGACGATCGGTAACTTTAGCATTCAGATTTGAATTTAAAGAATACCTTTTAAATCCTGAGCCTTCAATAATTCCGGTCTGGTTCATATGACCTGCTCCAAGGAAGTAGGTAACATTTTGTGAACCACCACTTACAGAAAGATTGTAATTCTGAAGAACAGATTGTGATAAAACAAGGTCAAGCCAGTCTGTATCAGTTCCGTTCCAGTTAACATAGGCCTCGGGAATAAGGTGGTTTGCAGTAGCTCCGCTAGCCTCTCGTCCGTCGTTATTATTAGGATTATAGGAAGGATTATAATAAGTACTTGCAGGGTTAGTCGGGTCTTGCTGACGAAGATAAGTGTTATTCCTGGAGTCTTTTGTATAAGCAATAAGCTCCTCAGCATTCATAAGATCAGGAACATTAAATGCTGACTGAACACCAATATTTGAGTTAAAATTAATCTGCGGAGCTGAATCCTTTGTACCTCTTCTGGTAGTTATTAAAATAACGCCGTTAGAACCACGTGATCCATAAATTGCAGCTGCAGATGCATCCTTTAGAACTTCAATAGACTCAATATCACTTGAATTTATTGTTGACAGGGGATTAATTTTCGTAGTGGGAAAGGCTGATCTCTGTCTGCCAGCCTGAAGTTGCTGATTATAGTTCTGAGAGATGGGCATGCCATCAATAACATATAGAGGGTCATTCCCTGCAGATATTGAACCTGTTCCCCTGATACGTATCTGTGCAGCTGAACCCGGATCTCCATTCGATTCAGCAACGTTTACTCCTGCCATACGCCCCTGCAATGCAGTTTCAAAGCTGGAACTAGGCATACTCTCCATATTAAATGCTTTTGGGCTTATCGATACTATAGCCCCTGATATTTCTGTCCTTAGCTGTGAACCATATCCAACTACCACAACTTCCTCCAACATTGCTACATCAGGAATCAGGGCTATATTAATTACCCTCTGATTACCAACAGGAACTCTTTGTTTTAGATAGCCAATAAATGAGAACTCTAACACATCGGCGGACCGGTAACAGCAAATGAGTATTTGCCGTCTGTATCTGTTACAAAGCCTGAGGTGGTGCCGGCAATAACAATGTTAACACCCGGCAGTGTCTCATTAGTGCTAGCATCTGTCACAACACCTGTGACAACTAATTGCTGCAGGTTTGTGCTTTCAGACGTGATGCTATTGTTTCCGTCTGATGCATTTACACCTGTAGTCGATATGCTTAGAACCACCAGGGATAACAATAATGTCATTACTGGCTTAATCTTTAGCATCCTGGACAAGAAGGTAAAACTCTTGTTCTTGGGTTTTCTTTTCATAATTAAAGATTTAGGTTAATCAATGTAAGTAAATGAATTAGTATAATCATATGTTAATTAATAAAGTATAATATTATAAGTTATGTAGGTCTTTTGATTAATGTATTTTACAAAATTACGTCATATTCTAAATAATTATAAATTTATTGCATATAAAAATTAATAATATATACAACAGTAATCTGAGTTATATAACAATTTACCTACTGAGTCTTCTCAGTTTTTCTTAAACTAAGCGTCTTATTACTTACCAGCGGGTCGGCCCAAAAACCGATACTAAAAATATAACCGAGAGTTATGTAAATAAAGGTCATTCCCCATTTCAATCCAATAAGATCTCCCAGACCACCTATAATTA
The DNA here is from genome assembly GCA_942491535.1 of uncultured Marinilabiliaceae bacterium. Lineage (GTDB taxonomy): Bacteria > Bacteroidota > Bacteroidia > Bacteroidales > VadinHA17 > JAUVKT01. The sequence continues at coordinate 219,864 of CALOBV010000025.1, read as the reverse complement.
GTGGCACCACAGCTCCACCTATAATACCTGAGCAGAGAATCCCTGAAAATGCACCATGATTATCCTTTACAGAATTTAGGGCCAGTGAGAAAATTACTGACCACATAATAGATGCAAAAAAACCAATCAAAGGAAATGCCCACAGGGATACATTAGCCGGTCCGAATAAGGCTGCTGTTAATCCAATAATTGCAGCGGCAGAAAACAGCTTAAGCAGAAGCTTACTATCAAGAAATTTTAATAATATTAATCCCAGAACACATCCAACAGTTAATAAGCCCCAGAAAAGAGAAATCGCGTTGGCTCCTTCAATTCTAGGACTAAATTCATGGTACTCATATAGAAACTGAGAAATCCAGTTGGCTATTCCCTGCTCTGTTCCAACATAGGCAAATATCCCAACAAAAAAGAGAATAACCTTTTTGTTCTTAAATAATTCCAGGTGCTTAGACCATGAACCTGCCTTTTCTTCCTCCGTAAGATTAACTTTCGGAAATTTTATTACGAAAATCATAATAAGCATAAGAAGGGAGATAAGCGCAAAAATCCAGTACAGCGATACCCATGGAAGGTTTTCCGGAACAATTTTACTAAAAAATATAATTAAGTTATTTGCCTCCCCGGTAACTGAATAGTTCTCAAGGTTTAACACCAGGTATGAGAATAATTGAGGACTCAGGAACGAGGCTAATCCAAAAGCAAGCTGTGCTACTACAGAGTTAAATGCGAAATTCTCTTCTCCTCCTGATACCCGTAGTAATGGATTAATAGCCACCTGTAACATAGCCATCCCGGTCCCGATCATAAACAATGATAACATTGCGACGAGCATTGAAGGAAAGATTGAAAATAATATTGCTCCGGCAAATGCAACACCAAAAGCAGCTACCATAATACTTTTCTCACTGTATTTTTCTATCGCAATACCGGAGGGTATTGAAAAGACACCGTAGGCAATGAAAAATGAAAAAGGCAGAAAAGCAGCCATTGCCTTGCTAACTTCAAAATCTTTAATAATATCGGGGATCAAAGGCCCCATGATATTAGTAAGGAAAGAAATAATAAAAAATATGAATACTATAAGAACGACAATAAAGTAGTTTCTCTTCATGGTTAAATAAATAATTAAATAAACACTATGCTTAAACCCGGCAAAGAGCGAAATAGTTCAATTTTTGAAGCCCTTAAAGTATATTAATTATTTGGAATATCGACCCTGTACAATTGCTGCACGAATTATTGTGTTAGCTTATCAATTCCGGAAGGGCTTATAGATATTGATTCATTAAATCCTAAAAAACAGCAAAATAGAGTTGTCGTCAGATGCTGAATATTATAAATATTTGTCGGTTCCATTGCACTGGTGTATGCTACACAACATTATCATATTTAACATATTTTATAATTCCGGACCCTAAATCCCAGGTCCATACCTCCATTATATAGATTTATTATCTGCATTTTCCATAAATCAGTTGTTACAATTAAGCATATTTGTCGTTATTAGTATTAGATAATGACAGGCAAAGAGTTTAAAAATACAATTGTTCCTTTTTCACCCAGGCTCTATCCGATGGTTGCCAGGATGCTGAGAAGTGATGAGGACGCCAGGGATGCAATCCAGGACATAATGCTTAAACTTTGGAAGAGCAGGAGAAAACTTAACAATCATCCAAATATTACCGGCTTTGTGTTTTTAACTGCCCGCAATCATTGCCTCGATATAATAAAAAGCAGCAAAGCCATGGTAAATGTTAAGAATGATTATGAACTTGAGTATGGGCTAAGGGCGAGCGAAGATAATTATGAAAGTAAGGAAGCAGGTGCCTTAGTGCTGAATATAATTAAAGAACTGCCGGAAAGCCAGAGGAGAATTGTTGTTCTGCGAGATATTGACGGACTGGAGTTTAATGAAATAGAAAGCCTTACCGGTGAGAAAATCGAGAACATCAGGGTCAATCTGTCAAGGGCAAGAAAGAAGATAGGTATTAAATTGACTGAAATATATGATTATGAATATGGAAAAGGCAGATAAAGTTTATCAACGTTTACTGGATTCTGTAAGGATTAAAGTTCCCGAAGGCCTGGAAGATTCAATGTTGTCATTAATTGAACAAAAGGAAGCTGCAAGGAGAAGGATTATTACAGGAATATCTTCAGCTGCAGCGGTAGTTATTATACTGTTGAGCACGATATTACTTATACCAGGTAAATCAAGGGAAATGGAATATGGAGAAAAGCTCGCTGCCCTGGTTGAGGCCTATAGCCTCATTCCTCCGTCGGAAACTGTCGAGTCTGAAAAGGAAATATTATACGAAGACGAATCAATAATAATTTATATAAAATAAACACAGCAGACATGAAAAAAACTGGAATAATAATTTGCTTAATAGCAATCACAACAATATCTGGAATGGCGCAGGAAGTCATAAATAAAGCAGATAAAACAAAAAAGGGAAAATCGACCTTCGTTGAGATAAAAGAAGATTCCAAACCCCTGATTATAATTGATGGTAAAGAATATGACACCAGCATACTGGACATAATAGATAAGGATAAAATTGAATCAGTAGCTGTATACAAAGGTGAAAGAGCAAGGGAGTTATATGATACTACATCAGTAATCATAATAAGTATGAAAAAAACCTTAAAAATAACTATTGAAGAGGCAGACGATACAAAAAAAGAAAACTCAACTATTAAGACCAGAAATAGAGTAAAAGTCGATATAAGTTCAGATGAAAACTCACCTTTGATTGTAATAGATGGTGTAGTAGTAAGCAAAGAAGAACTTGACAATATATCTCCGGATAGTATTGAAAGCATAGAAGTGCTGAAGGATGAAAAATCAATGAAAAAGTATAAGACCGAAAACGGCGTTATCCTTATTAAGATGAAGAAGAAAGAGGACAAGATTAACTAATTAATCCTGCAATCATTCCATATGTATGGCTTTTATGCTTTATTCATACCTGAGACTTACTGCAGGCGTTTGCCTTGATAATGATGCACTTCTTGCCACTACGGTAAGAAGTGTTATTATAATAAGAGACAGGGCAGCAATAATAAAAGTCCATACTGTAACAGTCGATCTGTAAGCAAAACTCTCAAGCCATCGGTGAGTTACATAGAATGCAACGGGCCATGCAAGAATGTTTGCCAGGACAACAGGTCTGAGAAAGCCTTTTATAAGCATTATAAGATTCTCAAAAGCCTGGGCTCCAAAGACCTTCCTCACTCCTACTTCTTTTGTCCTGCGGGATATTGTAAATGATGACATCCCAAAAAGACCAAGACAGGCCAGTATAATAGCCAGTATTGAAAAGAAGGTGAATATAGATTCCAGTCTCCTGTCGCTGTTATATGCCCTCTCAAATTCTTCATCAAAAAATGAATATTGAAAAGGAGAACCAGGCGAAAATTTATCGATTACATTTTCTATTGATGTCAGGGTACCCTTCAAATCACCGCCGATGATTCGTATTGACAGAAAGGATGCTTCATAATTTTCGTTTAAATAAAGGTACAGGGGGGCAATTTCTGAATGAAGAGAGCGAAAATTAAAATCACTTACCACGCCGACAATAATACCTTTAGCATCATTCCAATGGTTAATTTCCATACCAACGGGATTATCCCAGCCAGCCATTTTTACAGCTTTTTCATTTACCAGGAAAGCTCCCCTGGCATCAGAAGGATAAGCTACAGAAAAGTTTCTCCCCCTTGTAATCTCAATTCCATAGACATCTACAAAGTCATAATCAACCTGGTTGTAAAAAATTGGGGTACATGTTCTTACATCGTCGCAGAACCAATCCGGCCTGGTAAAATATTCTATATTATTAGGGATCTGGTTAGAAACCGAGACAAATTCCACATTATTAAGTTGAGATAGTTCCTCTTTTATCGCAGGCATGCCCGATAGCATGGATCTGTCAAAAACCCTGAGATTTATTATTTGCTCTTTATCATAACCGGGGTCAACTTTTGATATATATCTTATTTGCCTGTTTACATTAAGAGTAAGTATAATAAGAACCAGGGCTACCATAAACTGAGCCATCACAAGTATATCCCGGGCTCGCCACCTTGTCTTTGCAGAAGGTTCAGGACCCTTCAGTACTGAAAGGGCACTAACGCCTGAAAGTGTTCTTGAAGGTAGCATTCCGGTTCCCAATCCAATTATTAGTAAAAGGCCAAGCACCAGCAATATAAATAAAGGGATATCCGGGGCGGCCAGGATCATATCACGGTCCATTAAATTGCCGAACACAGGAAGGAAGAGCCATGTCAAAATAAGTGCTCCTGCTATTGATATAATGGCAATAAGCATTGACTCGGTAAGAAACTGGTTAAAAAGCTGCGATTTCTTAATACCCATAATTTTCCTTATACCTATCTCCCTTGTTCTCTCACCAGCAATTGCAGTTGCTATATTTACATAATTAATTGCTGCAATAATCAGTATTAGAAATGCAATTGAAGAGAAGACATATACATTCCTGATATCTCCATTAACCTGAACTTCCTGCTGACGATGTGAGTGCAGGTGTATCTCTGAAATCGGTTGAAATGAAAAATACTGCTTATATTCTTCACCCGAAGAATCATCCCATCCCGTAAGTTCCTTCTCTATCTCTACCATTCTTTTATTAAGATGATCAAGATTTACCCCCCCTCCAAGTTTTATATAGGTATAGGTATAATTACTACTCCAGCTATCCCTGCTGTTGCCAGTAAGCTGGTAATACCTGTCGAGCGGCATTACCACATCAAATTTATAATGTGAGTTACCCGGAAAATCTTTGAAAACGCCTGCAACACTGTATTGAACACTTCGCGAAACAGTTATTATTTTCCCCATTGGATCTTCCGACCCGAAATATTTCCTGGCAATGGATTCAGAAATTATTATATCATCGATACTTTTCAGCACATTATCCTTATCACCCTGGATAAGGTCAATTGAGAAGATACGGAGGAACTCATTATCTGTATAGAAATACTCATCTTCCGTATAGTATTTATCTTCAACGGAAGCCAGAAGGTTATTGAGCCTTATAAAGTGTGATGCATGATCTATGCCACTTATATTCTCCTTCAGATACGAAGCCATAGCCGGTGGAGAACATGTATATTCATCCCTTACAACCCTGTAAATATTCTCGTAACCATCATTGAACTTATCATAGCTGAGTTCATGACGGACGTACATGGCTATAAGGATAAACGCACACAGAGCTACTGCAAGGCCAAAAATATTTATGGCCGAGTATAATTTCCTCCTGAAGATTGATCTGAAAGCTGATTTGATATGTTGCCTTATCATAATTAAATAATTTTAGCATGATAAACTACTAAATTGGGCCATGCAGTTAAAAATCTCAATTATGAAGAGAGTCATCTAAATGACGGTTTCTTAAAAAAAATGTTGCAGTTATAATGAAAAATGAGGGGCTTTGCAGAAAACCCCTCATTACATATTTCGATAATAATTTCCTTTACTAGTAATCCCTGTGTGGCAAAAATCCTGGTTTCTTCCTGGCCTTGCTTGCCTGCTCAAAGGCATATGCCAGTTTCAGTAGCACAGGCTCTGTATATGCCTTTCCAAAGAACGATAATCCGAGTGGTAGTCCAAAAGCGAAGCCTGCGGGCACAGTAATATTAGGATACCCTGATCTGGCTGCAGGTGTAGAGCTGCTACCCCTCCCGTGATCACCGTTAACAAGGTCAATTGTCCAGCTTAAACCACGGGTCGGAGCCACAATAGCATCAAGATTATGCTCATCCATAACCTTATCGATTCCTTCGTCGCGATATCCCTTCATAATACTCTTGAGCGATTCAAGGTATTCTTCAGAATCAAGTCCCCCTTTTTCCTGAGCCTGCTCAAGTATCTCCTGCTTAAAGTAGGGCATAGATTCCTTTTCATTCTCCTTATTAAACCTGATAATATCTTCAAGCGTATTTACCTCGATATCATCGGCGCCTTCGAGGTATTTATTAAGGCCATACTTAAACTCATAAAGCAGAACATTCATCCCGGCCCCACTGGCCGATCTGCCAATACTTTCTTCAATATCAATCAGTTCTGCACCTTTTTCTTTTAATACTTCCAGAGCAGCCTCTATTACCGGATCTACAGCCTCGTGGAATCCCATATATGCTCTTCCTACTCCTATCCTTGCACCCTGAAGTCCGTTAGCATCAAGGAACTGGGAGTAATCGGTAAAAATCTTATCTCTGCCCTTCTGAGTAGCCGGGTCATTTCCGTCCTCAGCTGTCAATGCACCCAGGAGGTAAGCAGCATCCTTTACAGTTCTGCACATTGGTCCTGCTGTATCCTGTGTATGAGATATAGGTATAATACCTGTACGACTAATTACTCCAACAGTTGGTTTAATACCCACCACCCCGTTAGCATTAGAAGGACATGTAATTGAGCCGTTAGTTTCAGTACCAATTGCCAGCATACACAGGTTGGCAGAAACACCTGCCCCTGATCCTGAACTCGAGCCACAGGGACTGTGATTCAGATAGTAGGGATTACTAACCTGGCCGCCCCTGGCACTCCATCCACTCGACGATCTGCTTGACCTGAAGTTAGCCCATTCGCTGAGATTCGTTTTTGCAAGTATTATTGCTCCTGCCTTGCGTAGCTGAGCAGCTAATGGAGAATCTTCTTTTGCGATATGACCCACTAATGCCAGGGCTCCGGCTGTTGTCATCATCTTATCGCCGGTATCAATGTTATCTTTAATCATTACAGGGATACCATGTAAGGGACCTCTGAGTTTACCTTCAGCTCTTTCCTTATCCAGTTGCCTGGCAATTTCAAGCGCATCAGGATTGATCTCCAATACACTGTTGAGGCCGGGACCATCTACATCAATCTGCTGAATCCTCTCCAGGTAAAGCTCCACTATCTTTTCAGATGTATAAACACCGTCACTCATCTTCTGCTGAAGTTCATCAACGGTAATTTCATTAAGTTCAAAATTATCAGACTCACCGGTAAAATGCTTACCTGATTCTGACCCTTTATTATCGGTCACACAAGATGCTAGCGGCAATGCTGATATTGCTGCAGCTCCAAGCGCCGATGATTGTAAGAATGATCTGCGTTTCATGGGAATATTGTTATTAGTTAGATTTTGTAGTTAGAAGTATGTAAATGATAGATGCCTGCTGAAACTACGAATTATTAATAACTGAGGCAAATTGAATAATAGCTAATCCTTTCATTTGTGATTAATAACATCTTCCGGAAACCGGAATACAAAAGAAAATTAGATATTTTTGAATATCTATGCTTAAGAAAAACCCTATGTTATGAAAAACTCTGCTATTCTGCTTCTGTTATTTATCATCTCTTCGCCTTCAATATTCGCTCAGACAAGGAGCGTCCCTGCCGATACAGCTGTTGTAAGCAGGCATTCGACTACTATTAACGGAGCAAAAATATCGTACACTGCTACAACTGGTACCCAGCCGGTCTGGATTGAAGATAAGGCAGTAGCAACACTATACTATACTTATTATACACGCGATATTACAGGAAACAGGGATGAGCGCCCATTGATTATTTCATTTAACGGAGGGCCCGGGGCAGCATCTGTATGGATGCATATGGCCTATACGGGTCCAATGATTGTTAAAATCGACGATGAGGGATATCCGGTACAACCCTATGGTGTTAGAGAAAACCCCTACTCTATACTTGATATAGCTGATATTGTTTTTGTCAATCCAGTCAATACAGGATACTCAAGAATGATCCATGATGAAAATGGTGACCTGCCTGATCCCGGCCTATTTTTTGGAATCAATGCAGATATAAAATACCTGGCGGCATGGATAAGTGACTTTGTATCAAGAAATAACAGATGGCTCTCTCCAAAATATATTATTGGAGAAAGTTATGGTGGCACACGGGTCTCAGGACTGGCATATGAATTACAGAATACTCAATGGATGTATCTTAACGGCGTGATTATGGTCTCACCGGCCGACTACAAGGTATTCAGTTCAGATGTACCTATCGCATCAGGGATTAACCTTCCCTATTACACTGCTACAGCGTGGTATCATAAAATGTTACCTGATGAGTTACAGCAAAAGGACCTTCTTGATATACTGCCTGAATCTGAAGAATTTACATTGATGCACTTAATACCGGCACTTACAAAGGGTGGCTTTATTCCGGAATCAGAAAAAGCAGAAGTTGCCGAAAAGATGTCATACTACACAGGCATATCGGAGAAAGAAATTATAAGACATAATCTTGATCTTCCTACATCATTCTTCTGGAAAGAGCTTCTGCGCGAGAGGGAAGGCTTAACAATTGGAAGACTCGACTCAAGGTATAAGGGCCTTGATAAAACTGAGGCAGGCATAAGCCCGGATTTCAGTACGGAAATGGCTACATGGAACCATGCTTTCACCCCTGCAATTAACTATTATACCAGGGAAGTACTGGGGTTCAGAACTGATATGAAATATAATATGTCGGGGCCGGTAAGACCATGGGACCGAACAGAAAACAATGTCAGAGAAAACCTCAGGCTGGCAATGGCAGCCAACCCCTACCTCAAGGTAATGTTCCAGGGTGGATATTATGACGGTGCGTGTAACTACTTTAATTCCAAGTACACAATGTGGCAGATAGATCCAAGTGGCAAGATGAAAGACAGACTAAGCTTTAAGGGCTACCGAAGCGGCCATATGATGTACCTCAGAAGAGACGATCTAAAAAGTGCAAATGATGACTTAAGGGAGTTTATTAAGAACAGCCTGAGTGACGGGAAGCCGGCGAAGTATTAATAAGGTTTGAATGAGTTGAGAATGAGTTGAGAGTGAGTTTTGGGGAGTTTGAATGAGTTTGGAGTGAGTTTAGAGGCTTGATTTTAAACCACTTAAACCACTTAAACCACTTAAACCTATTAAACTATTTATACTTTTTTTTCTTTTTCTTCCTTTTTTTATATTCCAGTTCTCTCTCTTCATCTTCGCGATAGAGAGCCTTCCAGTCGTGCGACTTATCTTCTGACATATCAACAGTGAATTCGTAGTCGTCCTTTGATATTTCGAGTCTGTGTATTGGTTTTGCGAGTTTTTCTTCTATGGTCTCCAGTAATTTTTTCTCTTCTTCGCTGCAGAATGAGATAGCCTGTCCTTTATTTGTTCCCCTTCCTGTTCTTCCCTACCCTGTGCACATAATTCTCGCTACTCTCAGGCAAATCGTAGTTAATAACAAAATCAACATTAGGAATATCGATTCCCCTTGCACTTACATCAGTTGCAATCAATACTTTAAGAAATCCTCCTCTGAAATTATCCATGGTTCTTTTACGATCTGACTGAACCTTGTCGCTGTGGATGGTGCTTGATGAAATTTCTACCCTTTCGAGTGCCTTATGCACCCTTTCCGCCCTGATCTTTGTACGTACAAAAACGAGTATCTTGGAATCGGGATTTTCTTTTATCATTGATTCAAGGAAGAATCTCTTATCGTCCATTTCTATAAAGGCCACACCATGCTCAATATTTTTTGCCACAGGATCCTTAGGAGATATTTCAATTCTTATGGCATCCTTTACCAACGAATAAGCCAGTTTCTTGATCTTCGAGTCTATTGTTGCTGAAAAGAATAGTGTCTGTCTTCTCTTTGGAATATTATGGATAAGATCCCTGATATCCTTAATAAAGCCAAGGTCAAGCATATGATCGGCTTCATCAAGCACCAGTATCTCCACCCGTTCAAGACGCAAAGATCCCTGGCTAACCAGATCAAACATACGGCCGGGTGTTGCTATCAGAATATCAACACCATTCTCAAGCTTTTCCTTTTGAGGATCCTGATCAACACCACCGTGGATCGCAAAGGCTGATACTTTAATATTCTTTGCCAGAGATTGAAAGACTGCTTCTGTCTGAAGAGCAAGTTCATGGGTGGGTACCATAACAAGACATTTTATCCCATCCGGCCTCCGGCTCTTAATCTTCTTCTGGTTTAAAATATCGAGTATGGGAATTGCAAAGGCAGCTGTCTTGCCGGTACCGGTCTGAGCAATGGCCAGTACATCTTCGCCCTTCAGAATAGGAGGAATAGACTGATATTGTATATCGGTTGGCTTTTTATAACCCAGATCGTCGATGCTTTTTTTGATGCCTTCGTCGATTCTATATTCTTCGAATTTCATATTTCGGTATTATTGCTCAAAGATAAGTATTAGATACTAACAATTTTTGATTCTAAAATTCTTTATATATTTGTTATAGAAGAGATCTGGTAACATTCCGTTACACCCATATTTTCTATCATAAGGAAGAAATTGAGAAATATTGGGATTCTCTTATGGAGTACTCCGTATACCTTATTAACTTTTGAGTTTTCGGGTATTCGGAGTATTTTAGTTAATAGAACCAGCCTCTGCCCTGCCTGTTGCGGCCTTATTGGAGGGAGACAGGTACAGGGGCAAAAATGTAGTTCTTGTTCTTACAGGCAGAAAGATCGATATTAAACTATTAAAAGAAATACTGAATGAATATGGCGACTATTATTAGCAGATCTGATATCCTTTCCATTGTTAAAGAGGTTGATGTTGTTAAGGCAATGGAGGAAGGATTCATTAAATACAGTAATGGAGAAACAGTTGTACCGCCTGTTGGTGAACTGTTATTTGAAAAACCGCCGGGCGACACACACATCAAATATGGTTATATAAAGGGAGATGATTATTACTGTATAAAAATAGCTTCGGGATTTTATGAAAATCCTTCCCTGGGCTTATCATCGAGCCAGGGAATGATGCTTCTTTTCAATCAAAAAACAGGTGAACCTGTAGCAGTCCTGCTTGATGACGGGGAGCTTACAAATTTAAGAACAGCTGCTGCCGGGGCACTTGCAGCAAAATACTTTGCACCTGGTGATGTAAGAAGAATTGGAATAATCGGAACAGGTATTCAGGGCCGCCTGCAACTTCTGCACCTGAAAGAAATAACTTCATGCAAGAGTGTGATAATATGGGATATTAAGCCAAAAAATGCCATAAGATTCAAAGAAGAGTTAAAGAATGAATATGATATTGAAATTGCAACAAGTCCTGCCGATCTGGCCTCAAAATCTAACCTTATTATAACAACTACACCTTCTGAAGTCCCATTGCTTAGAGCAAATGATATAATGCGAGGAACGCATATTACAGCTGTAGGTTCCGACACTGCATCCAAACAGGAGCTGGCAGGAGATCTCCTGTCCCGGGCAGATATTATCATTTCTGACAGCATTGAACAAAGCAAGAGTCGTGGCGAAATATACAGAGCTGCTAAGGATGGCTTTATAAACCGCGACAGAATTACTGAGCTGGGTAAGGCCCTGCAGAATAAATCGTATCAGCGTAGTAATGAGAATCAGATTTCTGTGGTAGATCTTACAGGTGTGGCAGTACAGGATATTATGATCGCTACAGCGGTTTATAAAAAATATATTAATAAATAAGAAGCTATGAATATTCCCATCTTTGAACTGGAACGAGTGCAATCGATTTACGAAAACCTTGTAGATTACAATCTTACCGAGAGTGGCTTTCACCCATATAAACTATCAGAATTATTAACAGACAGTCAGCTGGACGATCTCCATAATATGGTACTTGGCTATGGACAGACAAATGGTTCACCGGGCCTGAGAGAAGTAATCAGCAAAATGTATGATGGGGTCGGCATAGATAATGTACTTGTAACAAATGGTTCATCCGAAGCTAATTACGTTGCGTGTCACTCAATCCTGGAGAAAGGAGATGAAGTAATTATGATGGTGCCTAATTATATGCAGATATGGGGTGTGGTTAAGGAAATGGGATGTGTACCAAAAGAATTTCACCTGAGGGAAGAAAATGCGTGGGCTCCTGATCTTGAAGAGCTAAGATCGCTGGTAAATCACAGAACAAAAATGATAGTTGTCTGTAACCCGAATAATCCAACCGGTTATATTCTTACTGATGATGAGATGACAGCAATTGTAGATATAGCCTCAAAGGCGGATTTATGGATTTTGAGTGATGAAGTATACAGGGGAGCAGAACTGAATGCCGTTACAAGCAAGAGCTTTATCGGAATGTACGACAAAGTAATAGCTAATGGTGGCTTATCCAAGGCCTATGCCCTGCCCGGCCTGAGAATAGGCTGGCTTATTGGTCCTTCAGACATTATCTATGATACATGGTCGTACCACGACTATACATCTATAACAGCCGGAATAATAAGCAATTACATAAGTGAAATTGCCCTTCAACCTGAAAATAGAATGAGTATTTTAGGCAGAAACAGGACTATGCTAAGAGAAAACCTGAATGCTGTAAAGGAGTGGTTGGCACAATATGGAGACCTTTTTGAATATCACGACCCCTCAGGAGGAGGAATGCTGTTTATTAAATATAATATGGATATCAATTCAACCGAGCTTACAGACTGGCTAAGAAAAGAAAAAAGTGTATTTATTCTAGCGGGCGACTGTTTTGGAATGGATAAGCATTTCAGGATTGGTATAGGAGCTGAAAAAGAGTATATACTTAAGGGTCTGGATAGAATAAAAGAAGCTCTGGAAGAAAGATTCCCAGAGCTAATAAAATAAGTATAATAAAATAGTTACTTACCTGGATTATATGTTCTTTCTGCCTTAGCTTCAACATCTTCACGATAGTAGAGCACATCTTTAAACTCACCGTTAATGTACATTTTAACCTGGTCGTCGAAGTGGGGAGATTCAGGATCTCCGCTTATCCCTCCTGCCAGAATGCTCTTTGCCCTTACTTTATCGCCAAACTCAACGATACCAACAAAGCTATTACCGCTGGTACCATACATCTTCTTCGTTCCCGGATATGTGCGGGCCCCAAATGAGGCAAGCGACCCCCAACTTGATGATGCAAAGAATACAGGTTCACTTGGTTCATCATCACTGAATGCCTGTACAATATCTCCGTTAATCCTCTGGTAACGGTTAACATCTCCCCATGGAGTCTCCCATGTACCAAAATCTAAGTTAAGGGTGGCTACAGCTTCGGCAAGAGCCTCCACCAATAATTTGCCATCTACATCACTTGCAATAACATCAAAGTTGGTAAGTCCGAAAGGAACCTTTAAACCCCTTGTCTTATTCAGAATTGCCTGACCCCAATAAACAGCAAGAGTTGTTGGAACAGATTCTGCAGAGAACCTTGTATCCCAGTTGCGTAAAGCATTAACAGGACCTTCGAGCAGCTTTAATGAGTTATCACTCTTTCTAAGATCATCAAATGCTTTTATAAGTGCAGGTACTGTATGCTCAAATGCGGGAAGATATGAATCGTATGCCAGTTCGATAAGCTTATCTAAATCCAGATCCTTAGCACCGGTAAGTACTCTAACTGCATGGTAGCCTCTTGGATTTTCAGCATCGGGGGCCATATAAACAGGATAATCCTCTTTCCTGGGACTGAACTCCAGGCAGGCTGTAAAAGGTGTCTGGTTACAATTCTGAATCCACCCGTTACCCGGATTCAATATATGTATCATCTCATCAAGGGAATGAAGTCCCTGCCAGTCGGTACCGGGATCACTTCCATCTACTATTCCCGAATAATCATAATCAGTATTACGTACCGGCATAAAGTTACCGTGCCAGTAAGCTATATTTCCGTCGGCATCTGCATAAACTGTATTATTTGAAGAATTGGTTCGCAGCTCCATTGTCTTGATAAAATCGTCATAACCCTGTGCCTTTGTACGCATATATGACTGGGTTAAAGCTTTTTCATGCTCAACCATCAGAGCTACTGAAACCCATTTATTTTTATTTCCGATAACAACCGGACCACGATGGGTATAATAGACTTTAAACTCTCTCGAAGAGATTGTTTCGCCATCCTTATATGCAACCTTAATCACCTTTTCGATTAAGGGCCGTTTTTCATCGCCATACTTATAGAAGTACTTACCCTCTTCCTCTGTTATTGTTTCTTCATAGAAGTCCATAAAATCGGCTCTTGTCGATGTATGCATCCATCCACATTTTTCATTAAATCCCTGGTAGATAAAGAACTGTCCCCATGTAACTGCACCATATGCATCCATTCCTTCTTCACTTTTCATATGTACTTCAGATCTGAAGAAAAAAGAAGTATGTGGATTTATTAACAGCATAGCATTGCCATTTGCGTTTAGTTCAGGAGCAATGGCAATCCCGTTTGAACCTCTGGGCTCACCATCAGGAGGAAGGCCTGTAGAAGCAATAGCAACATTATCATCTGTTCCGTAAAACTGTTTTAATCCGCGTACCGAGATCTTCTCAATATCACCACCAATACTACCCTCGCTGAAGGCAAGAGGCATCCAGGGCTCAAACCTGGTAATCAGTTTTGGTTTTACATCAGGGTTTGTATACAGGTAATAGTTTATGCCATCTGCCCAGGCATTCATAAGATGTTTCAGCCATAATGGACTTGCTTCGTATTCCTTCTTAACCTCTTCAGGGTCGATATACAATTTCATCCTGAGGTCGGTATATATCAGTTCCTCTCCTTCCACTTCAGCCATTCTTCCAAGAGCATTTATATAGTTCACCTCTACCCTGTTGAAATCATCTTCGCACTGGGCATAGATCATGCCGAAAACTGCATCAGCATCAGTCTTACCATATATATGGGGCACACCATAATTGTCCCTGATTATTGTTATGCCATCGGCCTGTTTCTGCCAGAGATCGACTTCGTTTTCAGGTCCTGGCTTACATGATATTAAAACTGATAATAATATGCTAAAAATTAGTGTAAATGATAATAATGACCTGGTTCTCATGATGCTACTATTTAATGATATAATTGTGGAACTGAATATATACAAATTTTCCTATTGTTTATATGCTGAAGGAACACATAAGCAAATATCCCTGTAATGAAATATAATTGGATATTGATTTCTAAGCTAAGTCTCAATCAATCGTACTTAATACACCTTCAACAAGCCTGGAGTAATCTATAGTTCCAGACGGAGAATAGCCCAGCAATACAATTATCAGTTCCTCTGATGGAATAATAAATATCCTTTGTCCGTCATGACCAACACACATAAACATGTCTTCAGGTGCTCCCTCTATTGATCCTCCCCTGTTTAACCAGAAAAATGCTCCATATTCACCCTCACTTGCAGAAGCTTCTGAAGTGGAGTAATCAACCCATCCTTCCGGTAAGATCCTTTCACCGCAGAACATCCCATCCTGCAGGTAAAGCAAGGCAAACCTTGCATAGTCTCTTGCTGTCATATAAATGTAAGATGATCCAACATATGTTCCCGAAGGATCTGTTTCAAAGACTGCATCGGTTATGCCAATCTTATAAAATAATTCCTGGTAGGGGAAAGAATAGTACTGATCATCCGAATCAAAAGTCTTTCTCAAGAAGTAACTCACAATATTTGTGGTACCGGATGAATAGTACCAGTGCGTACCCGGAACATACTCAAAGTCTTTTGAATATGTGTAGGCCGCAAAATCATAAGCTTCATGTAACATAACGGTAACATCTGATCTGTTTCCATAGTCTTCGTTCCATTGGAGTCCGCTTTGCATCTGCAAAAGATTATTCAGTGTAAGACCACTGGCTTCCTTTTCTTCCTCCCAATCATCAAACTCCACCAGGTTATCAATTCCAATGCTCTGATCAAGCTTAATTTTTATTCCGATCAACCCATTCATTACACTTTTCCCCATCGACCAGCTCAGGAACCTCGTATTTCTGTCGAACCTGTCGTCATAACTCTCAGCAACAGGGATTCCTTTGTGTATAACAAGGGCTGCGTAGTTATCGCCACCATAAAGGTCCTCTTTTACAATTTTATCACTAAGTGCCTGGATATCATTATTTTGAATATCAGGGTTTATTTCGGGTATAATATTCCCCATAGGCCATGCAATTGTATCACCACTGTATCCGGGTGCAATGCCTTCCGGAAAACTAATTGACAGTAATTCTTCCTCTTCAATATCTCTTAACAGCGTAACTCCGAACCTTTCACGATATACCGCTTCAGACTTTCCCCACAAAAACCTGCTGGTAACCTTCATGTTCTCATAGTCAACAGTATTATTGGCTTTGGCAATAAATGAGAAATTCAGATCATGGGATTCCATATCTTCCTGGGTCCTGCCTGATACAAAAACACCTGAAGCCAGGTTTTTTGCTGCATAGCCCGTAATTATCGTAAGTAAGGAATTGATGTAATATGCACCTGCAAGGAGTATAATAATAATAGCAAATAGAATTGCTTTCGGCCCATTGCGTCTTCGTCTTTTTATTACTGGAGGTACTACTATCATGTTTTTTTGAGTTAGAAGTTAGATTTAGAAGTTAATAATTCCACCCAGGGCAAGCCTTATTGGAATAATGCAATTTAGCTTTTCCCTGCATAATCTCCAACAGGCTTTACCAATCAATTTTCACCGAACCCGCTTAAACCAGCAATATTATATGTTACACCAAACCTTATTATCGCTCCGGGGTAATATTTTTCACTAACACTTCCCTGGATAATTTTTACAGGATGCATAAACAGGTTATCACCGGCAAGGTAAATGCTTCCCCTGCTACCAAAGAAATACTTTATTCGTGAGGTGAATGTTAAATAAGCAGATTCCCTGGTCGCAGCAATATCAAGGTTATCATCTGAAGTAAATGCTGCAATTATCCTTTCACTATTATAATTTATACTGCTTGATACATTTATTTTTCTGGCGGTATTAAGATAATCAAGTTTTACACTAATCAGGTGAGCAGGCTGATTGTCAAGTCTTTTTGTTCCACCGGTAAAATTGTCCTTTATCTTTGAACCCATATATGAATAAGCAGCATACAGGGTAAAGCCATTATAACTATCAGGATTCAGATCTATCCTCGAATCAACATAAAAACCGTAAAGTGAAGCATTATTCACGTTTACGAATGTATATAGATTATAACCGGTGGTCTCATCAATGCCTGTGTACTGCATCTCAATCATATCCCTTACCCACTTATAATATGCATTGACAGAAAGATATGATCCCTTATTAAAGTAATATGAAGCACCCAGGTCGACAGCAATAGCCCTGGATGGAATTATATCCGGATTACCAACTTCAATAAGGTCTTTCTTGATCTTAACCTTCTCAACAGGAACCATACTCATATATGCCGGCCGTGCTATATGCCTCGCTGCACCGGCATTGAGAATAAATTTATCGGTAAGCTTATACCTCAGATGAAGTGATGGAGACAGATGTAAAAAGCTATGATTGCCGGTTGTATCATTGGTTTCATATCTTCCGGAGCTATACTCGTAGTTCAGAGCTGTTAGTATTTCAAGGCCGGGTGATAAAATAGATGATACCTCACCAAACAGGGATAATATATTCTCATTCATAGTATATGATTCATCTATTACATCCCAGAGCATGTAGCCTTCTGGCCTTACGGCATTAATCCTGTCTGTATTTCTGTAATTCGCAGAATATAATAGTCCTGTTTTCAGGGTATGCGATGTTTTACCCCAGGCAATATTACTTCTGGTATAGGCTAACTCAATATCTGCACTGTTGTTGTCCTGGTCTTCAAGCTCTCTCACCTCCTCAAAATATTCTGACTTTTCCTGGAGCTGATCTTTATGTCTCTTCTCGTAATTATTGCTGAACCCTGCCTGAAAGCTTAGCATATCATTATCCTTATGATATTCATACACTATATCGGAAGTAATTAAGTAACGAAGTTTATCATTCTCTGTATTCGACTCCCTTACATTAAGAGTACCATCCTTACGTCGCTTAACACTGGCTGCCTCAAACTCATCTTCATCAAACCAGGAGAAAAATCCTTTCAATTTTAATTTACTATACTTACCCATATCCCTATGAGCAGCAATGTTTGCTCCAAAGATATCAGTAACAATAAGTTCTTCTATTCCACCTATTATGTCTGTTGAGCTATCCACTAGTTCTGTTTCCTTTTTTCTCTGGTAGCTATTATAGGTCAGTCCGCTTAAGAATTTGGTTTTACCAATATTAAATGCCCCATCAGCCTCAGCCTTATATACCGGTTCAGGATCGGTAGTATTCAAGTTAGTTTCCAGGTGAATATTTAATCCCTCGTTAAATGCTTCTTCCCTCAAAATAATATTAACCATCCCTGCTATCCCTGAAGTTCCGTTTGAAACCGGAGAATTAAAGTCTATCTCTATTCGTTCGATCATACTAACAGGGATTCTGTCTAATTTCAAGTCCCTGGAATCTTCACCCCCCGCTGGTTTCCTGCCATTGATCAAGATTGCCTGGTATTCCCTGTCGAGGCCCCCGATACTAACATTGCTGTTTACTCCGGGTTCGCTATCGAGATATACAAGAGGCATGTTCTTAATAACATCGCCGGCTGTTGAGTATCCAAAGCTAAGAAGATCTGCTCTCGGAATAATTAACTTACCGGTAATCGATTCTTTTCGTAATTCAATACTTGAAATAACAGACTCACCTTCAATAAGAACTTCACCAAGGTCAATCTTCTTTTCCTGGCCTGAAAGAAACTGAGGAGTCAGAAAAGATAGCAGGACGAATATTATAATTCCCTTTCGCACAACAGTTATTTCGATGGAGTCGGATAAACGCGTATTGCATAGGAACCCGGTAAGGCATCATCATTTAGACTTACCCTTATGTAAATAAATGAAGTTGCTTGATCCAGGCTTATTTGATCCGCTCTATCAGCATAATTATGATTCTTATCCAGAAAATAATTTACTTCCAGATCTTCACTATAAACAGAGACCTTGATATCGGCTGTGTAATTACTTTCCGTTTCAGGCCTGTCGTACTCCATCCATTCAACAATAATATCTGTAGTTAAACCACAATCTACCTTAAGCCATTTTATATCACCAACATCACAATTCTTATCTGCCCAGCTCGTCCCAAATGCAAGATCCTTTGGATTTGTAACAACTGTTTCACTTATTCCTCTTACTCTTAATGCAAATGAGCCCGACATACCATCCTTAGCTGTTACACGCAATATTACCTGCATATCGCCTTCAATAATATCAAATAGCCTGGAATCGTCCTGATAACCATTATCCTCGTCTTCAAAATATGGTGTTACTCCATCCGGTCTATAGGCTGAAACTATAATATCAGCAGTAAAAGAATCTGTGTCTTTCATCCATGGCTCTTCCTTCCATGAAAGGTCAATCTTATTCTCGGTAGTAATTGTTATCTTAAATATAATCTCCTCATTATTCCCTATTTCAAATTCCTGCCATTCATCCAACATACTAAGGTCTGAATAAAATTGCTCTATGCCGGCTTCCTTCTCACATGAAACAAGAAATGCTACCAGGAGTAATTGAATTGTTAATAATCTGATATTCTTCATAGTAATAATAATGTTATAAGTAATTTGATTTTACGATATGCATAATTTTACATTTCGGAAACAAAAGTAGTATTTCCGAACAAAATTCCTAATAATAAAATATGGATTATTTACTTAAGCCGGAGATTAAGTCAGGGAGATTTTTTACTAATTTTTTTAAGGGTACTCTTAAATACTTTCCATCCTTTATCAGTCATTCTGCCAGGTGTAAACAAACATATTCCCGCAGCACCATTATTTATAGACTCAAGAATAGCATCATCAATCTCTGAAGGGATAAGGCCGTGGTTTTCCGGGTCGGCCGCATTTTCCTTATTATCAGGGTCAGGGCAGATAAATAATCCACTATAGACTGGTTTACGATTATTGATGCTTTCTACGGCTTCCTTACATACTTCCCCTATCCATTCAGTGTCTTCCAGGTAGAAATCGTTATAATTCATCGGATAAAATGCATCCAGGTTCCATTTATCCCATTCCTGTCTTACAATCTTTTTTGCAACGGAACCGGGGCCGGGAAAGACAGCCGCTGTAATAATTTTATTCTTTGAATGTACCATGGCTGCAAGCTCATTAACCAGGTCGGTAATTAAATCGTACCTGAATTGCTTCCATTCCTCAACAGATGAAGGATCTTCTACCGATAATATATCAATACCTGTTTTATCCAGAAAGTCAGATACACATTTATCACAGTAGCAATAATCAAATTGAGGATATTCACGATCCATCACAAGATCGTATTTTTCCCAGAGACCCCTTGCCAGTATCACATCAGGGAATCTAATATAATCGAGATGAATACCATCAACCTCAGGCACATCTGCCACAGCACCATACATAGCACTGAGAAATTCGTGGACTTCATCATAATTGGGGCATAAAAACTTATAGTAATCAACATATGCAGGTTTATCCCAGGCAGATTCACCCAGCCCATTTATTCCATAATATTTATAGTCAACCAGCCCTTCCCTGCCCTGAACCATAGCAGGAATCCAGGCATGAAACTCCAATTCAGCACTTTTAGCTATTGCCCCTACCCGTGAATAAACATCCGGGTCTTGTCCGGCCGAGTACATTAAACCATCTATTCCATTATCTTTTAATTCATTAAAATATTCAAGTAATTCAATATCTGAAGATTCTCCAGGACCTGATAGCCAGGCATAAACAGGAATTTTAGTCCTTGTTTCAGGTGAGCAGGAAAATACCAGGATAAGCAATAATGGAAAAAATAGTTTTTTCATAATTTAAAGCTGATTAATCAATAAAGTTCCTGGGAAACGATGATTGATTACCTGTATCCAAGGGCAGCATAGCCTACCCAATGGCATGGTGTTGCTATTGCGGTCCTCCCCAGTCTTATATCATCCACAGGAATATGTTCAGTTGTAATACTGGTATAATACCCTATCAGCTCTCCAGATATATCACCTTCATCATTCAGGTAATAGGTGGTATAAAGCGTCGTAGGAATGCAGTATCTTCCGCACCATGTCCATATATAAGTGCGGTAGTCTTCTTCACTAAGAGTATAATCGCTGAATTTCCTTACCCTGTCCACCTCTATTTCTCCCGAAAGTGTTTCGGAAATAATTTCACTTTCATAGTCTCGCGCCTTCTGGTTACCTTCATCGTCGCATCCAAATCTCGCATTATTATTTCCATTCCAGTCTTCGGTACCATAATGTACGGCATCAGTTGTAACAACAATAGCATAGTCTTCGCCCCAGATCCAATTATTTGAATCGGCAACCTTCTTAATGGCTAAAGCCAGTGCTTCTCCTACTTGCTGCATGCGGTCGGGGTGCATGGCAGGGACAAGAATCGGAACAATCTCAACATTACGATTAAAATACTGGAGGAAAGGAATTAATGATTCAAGTGAATGTTCAACACGGTGCAAGGTATCGCTTACCATCGCATACTCGTTGCCGAGATAATCCAGCAGCTCCTTCCTGTAGGATGAAACAGGCACATCACCCCATGGTCCCTTCCAGTGCGTATGAGTGTCAAATACCAGTGAATCTTCAATACCTAACTGGGCTGCCCTGTGGGCGACACCAATAATTATTACCCTGTCGGCTTTGATATTACTCAGGGTTTCAGGATATAACTTTCCGACATAGGTATAATCATCATGCGGACATATTGCCATAAGCCAGGGTTCACCTTCAGCTTCAGTCCAGCCTCTGCGATCAAGGCGGGCCATAAGAGAGTCCATCTGCCAGTCATACTGGGCAAATCCGACCGTATCCCTTAAGGGCCGAATATTCATTTCTTCAAAGTCAGCGTTGCTCTTCGTAGCACATCCTGCAAATAAAAAGAGCAGCATGATAAAGACAAAATAGGAGATTGCTTTTTTCATATATTGATCAATTAATTTTATAAATATAATATTCCAGCATTTTAAAGTCCCAGGATCAAACCAGGATCGGGACATATATCAAGGAAGTAAGCCCTGTCTTTAGCTGAAGTTACTCCGGGAAAATCACCCCTCAGTTTTCCCATATCACTAATAATCTGAAAGTGCAGGTGAGGTGGCCATGTGCCGTTAACCTCACTGCTGCCTATGGATGCAAACGAGTCGCCTGCCTTAATAATTTTGCCTTCATATAGCTTATTAAGCGACTCAATTGAGAGATGACCGTAAAGTGTAAAGAAGGTTAAATCCTCAAGTTTATGCTGTAAAATTATTGTCGGACCATAATCCCGATAATTAGTATTATTGGCGAAGCTGTGTACTATTGAGTCGAGAGGTGCATTTACCTGTGTTCCGGCGTCGACCCATATATCCATACCCAGGTGAATATCCCTGGCCATATCACCCGAACCGAAATGGTCGCTCCTGCTATATAGAATCCGACGCTCATTATATCCTCCTATGGGGATTCTATCTCCTTCAACAATTATTCTATTGCTCAGATATGATTGAAATATTTCATTATTGGTAATATCTATTTCGCTGAAATCATCATTTTGAGAGCTCAGATCAAGATTAAAGGTCGTCTCTGTCCTTATATCAAATGAAAACAGGTTTTTAAAAGCACTCCTGTGTTTTAAAAGCAGGGTATCCAGGTTCTTCTTTTCGCTTGCAGTCATTCAGTTAAGTTGTCTGTTTGCTCAAAGTTAAAAAAAAGGGAGCCACATTAGCGACTCCCATAGAATAAATCTTTGATTTATGAATCAATAAGTGCTCGGGCAAATTCATCCAGGCTCCCCTTGCTTGCCTCACATGCGGATACACCGGCTTTAACAAGCCTGCGTATATTTAGTTCAGATACTTCATCCATTTCAGGTGAGGCATCACCCAGGTCGGGCGATATCCTGAGATAATTCTCTTCCATCTCAACCGAATTAAAAATCTGTATTAGCTGATGATGAACTGTTTCAGCTACTCCGGTCATCATTATATCAATCACCGGTCTTATCCATTCCAGGAGTCCCCAATCTTTTACAGAGTCATACATATATTGTTTCTCAACTTTCCCTGTCCCAAGTGATAGTATAAGCATGTCCTTAGCTCCCGGCCTGTTAATTTTGCCGAAGTCATGTTTTCTGGATTCTGCGTATGCGCACATTGTTGGATTACTTGCAAAAACACCTCCGTCAACAAGGGAATAAAATATTCCTGATAAACTCCTGATGCCAGCTGCCTCAAAATATGTCGGAGCTGCTGAAGTAGCACGGGCAACATCCTTAACTAAAAAATCATGTCCCCCTGCTTCAGCATTATGTCCTGTAAAGAAAAAGGCTGACCTCCTCTCTGTATCGTAGGCAGTTATCAAACAGGGCTTTAGCAGCTCACTTAGTTTTGTGTCGCCAAAGTACTCGTTGAAATAATATTCTATCTTACTTGCAGAGTGTTTTTCATCGATTACACCACCAAGGCTAACCATCTTTTGCCAGAGTGATCGGGTAAAGATTTCTTCGCCTTTTTCTATATATAGGTTTACAGCATCCCTGGCACTGAATTTAGGTCTGCCGGGCTTGTCCTTATCCGGACAGAGATAAGCGCAGGTAAGAATGCCCCCCGTGCTTGTCCCGGCTATAATATCAAAATAGTCAGATATGCGGCCATCGGGATTATTATCCAGCTCCTTAAGCTTTTCTTCAAGATAAACCAGTATCCGACCGGGTATTATACCCCTTATACCTCCACCATCAATAGATAAGATTCTAATTTTCGACATAATAACTATTAGTATTTAGGTTTAAGACCAGACAATTACTGCAAGTTACGATAATAAGGTGCAAGGTGCAAGGAATGGGTATGGGGTATGGGGATGGGGTGGGAGGGGGGGAGCAGAGAGCAGGGATGGGGAAGGGGTAGCAATGCTTTGCAAAAGTAAAAAGGAAAAGCGGAAGAGGGCCGAGCGTAAATAATTGAAAAGGTTGAGCCGGTGAGAGCAGAGCTTTAGAGCTGAGGAGCTGAGAGCAGAGAGCGGAGAGCTGAGAGCAGATGAAGTAAAAAGGAAAAAGTAAAAAGGAAAAAGGGGAAATCGAAGAGCATGGAATGTGGTGTGAATGATTGATTAGAAAATAACCTGTAACTTGAAACCTGAAACTTATAAGTAAAAGAATGTACAAAGCCCTTGACATATTTTTTGTTGTGCTTCATACCTCGGTGATCATCTTCAACTGCTTTGGCTGGATATTTAAAAAGACAAGAAAGGCCAACCTGATATTGCTGCTGGCAACAGCCGGATCATGGCTCTTTCTCGGTCTAATAGTTGGAACAATGGGCTACTGCCCTTTAACCGAATGGCATTTTAATGTCTTAATTAAACTTGGTGCTAACGACCTGCCTGTTTCTTATATTAAATACCTGGCAGACAGATTAATGGGTGGTGACTTTAATACTGATATGGTAGATGCTTTTACATTATGGGGACTGATCGCCGCACTGGCTATCTCTATTACCTTAAATATTATTGACTATAAAAAAAGGAAATAATCAGTCACGCCCGTACTGCAATTCATTCAGCGATCTGTATATTCCATTGCTCAGCTTCAGGAGTTCACTGTGCGTGCCCGACTCAACCAGTTGCCCCTTATCTATCACTAATATCTGGTCTGCTTTCCGAATAGTCGACAGCCTGTGCGCGATAACAATAGAAGTTCTGTTTGTCATTAGTTTTTCCAGTGCATCCTGTACAAGTCGTTCAGATTCTGAATCCAGGGATGAAGTTGCTTCATCAAGAATTAATATTCGCGGGTTTTTCAGTACAGCCCTTGCAATTGCAATCCGCTGACGCTGTCCCCCCGACAATTGCGTGCCTCTTTCTCCAACAATTGTATCCAGGCCATCGGGGAACCTCTCAATAAACTCCATAGCGTTTGCCTGGAAAGCTGCATCTGTAATTTGATCTTCTGAAGCATTAGTCTTACCATACGCTATATTTTCCCTGATCGTTCCTCCGAAAAGGTAAATATCCTGGGGAACAAGTGATATCTGATTCCTGAGAGCACTAATCTGGATATTATTACTATCTCTGCCATCAAAAAGAATAGTTCCTTCGGGTACATCATAGAGTCTCAATAAAAGAGAGGTAATCGTTGTCTTACCCGACCCGCTTACTCCAACAAGAGCTACCAGCTGATTGGGTAAAATACTAAAATTGAGATCTTTCAGTACTATCTCATCCGGTCTGGATGGATAGGAAAATGAGAGTCCATTAAAATCAATACGACCCTTGAGAATATCTTTTTCATCCAACAGTCCATCTATCTCAACAATGTCTTCCTGGTTCTCGTCAAACACTTCGAAAAGATCTTCTGTAGCACCAATAAACCTCTGTATTGATGTAAAAACACCTGCCAGGCCTCCAATAGTTCCCGCAATAAAGCCCGTATAAATAACAAAAGAAAACAGCTCGCCGGAATTAATCGCTCCCTCAGATAAAAGAATAGCTCCTTTCCAGATAACAGCTACCATTGCTCCGAATATCCCAAAAATAATAAAGGCTGTGAATGCGCCTCTGTACTTACCACTTTTCATGCCTATCTCAGCAATCGTATTAGTCTTTTTCCTGTAGCGAATCATCTCGAAGAATTCGTTTGTATAAGCCTTTACGCTTTGAATTCCCTGCAGGGTTTCTTCGACTATTGTGTTAGACTTTGCTATCTCCCTCTGGACTTTCTTCGATAATTTCCTGATATACCTTCCGAAGAGTACTGCCAGCAGTACTATAACAGGCATAACTGCCAGCATAAAGAGAGTAAGCTTAAAGGATGTCAGGATAAGCAATGTAATACCACCGCTTATTATTACTATCTGTCTTATAAACTGCGATAGTGTTGTAGTAAGTGTCTCCTGAAGCATTGAAATATCAGACGAGATCCGACTATTTAACTCTCCAACCCTGTGTTTTTCAAAGTACTCAAGAGGTAATCTGATAAGGTTGTTATAAGTATGCTGCCTGAGGTCGGCAAGTGACTTTTCAGTAACATTGAAAAAAAGTACAGTTCTGAAATACGAAAAAACAGATTGTATTAACAGGAGGACTATCAATAAAATCCCTATTCTTGTCATTTCTGCTGCTATATTACCTTCGTTTCCTGCATTAACCAGGTCTCCAAGCAATTTAGGAAATGCAAGATTTGCAAGGCTCGATCCCAGGAGAAAAAACATTCCAAGAATATACTCCCATTTATAGGGTTTGATATAGCTATAGAGCCGGAAAGCATTCCCTATACCCTCTCTGTTTATCTTCCCTTTTCTTACATCAACTCTTGCCATATTAAAGTAAAAGCAACAATAAGCCCTATTTGTTCAAAACAATAAGTGCAGATTCGACTCCTATTCCTTTATTAAATTTGTATTGGCATTTCGTAAGACCGGTCTCAATCGCATTAATGGTCTGAATAAGGTGATCCTGTCCGGATACTGAACCCATATGGCCAACTCTGAAATATCTTGCTTTTATCTCCGGATGAAGGCCACCGGCAAGAATCACACCAGCCTTATTAATTTCAGTCAGAAGGTCCTGTCCGTTTACTCCCTCCGGATAATAGGGCGCCGACAATGTATTCGCTGCAATCTTAGAACTTATCGGAACCATACCCATACCAAGTGCTTCCATAGCAGCTCTGAATGCCTTCCCAACAAGTCTGTGTCTCTCAAAACGATTATCGTTACCATCAGCAATAATTTGTTTAAGGCTTACACTTAGTGCGTTTACAAGGTTAACTGCAGGAGTTCCAAAGTAAGAAGGCTTACGTGCTTCGTATGCTTCCATTATCGGCAACCAGTTCTTCCAGTCGGCATAGTAATTACCCACCGGGGTAGTACGATTCTTCCAAACGCTCATTGCCTTCTGAGAAACAACAAGCAGGGCTAGTCCGGGAGGTACACCAACTGCCTTTTGTGATGCAGTCAAAACCACGTCTATACCCCACTTATCCTGCCTGATTTCCTCGCCTGCAACAGAACATACACCATCCAGAATTGTCAGAACACCATATTTCTCCCCAAGTCTTCCTATTGGTATAGGATCAACTCTGACAGCCGTTGAGGTATCAACATGGGTAAAGGTCATAAGCTTATAATCCTTCTGTTTCAGCTGTTCTTCAATCCTTTCTACAGGCACTACATCACCAATCTCAGCCCTCAGAATATCTACATTTGCGCCATAGCGGCCAAGCAATTCAGCATATCTCTCACCGAAATAACCTGTTGAAATAACCAGTGCATTATCGCCATTTTCCACAAGGTTGGATCCTGCCACATCCATAGCCAGGGTACCGGTCCCTGCAATAATAAATGGCTGTCCCCCGGGCGACTCCCATACCTGTCTCATCATTTCAATCGAAGCCCCGAAATTCTCGATAAAGCCCGGGGCTACATGGCTCACAGTAGGCTGACCAAGTTCGTTTATAACATCTTTATCGAATTCAATGGGTCCGGGAATCATCAGTAGTTTGTGCATGAGGGTTTGGGGTTTAGGGGTTTAGGGTATCTATTATTGGAAACAGTTTTTGTTTTATATCGTCATTAATTGAGAGTAGTGGTTTTCGTACCGGTCCTCCATATAATCCGAGGTAATCCATTGCAGCCTTAAGTGCTGGTATGCCCCACTTCGCTGTTACTGCAGTATTTGGTCCGACAGCCTTAAATTGGAGTTCTTTTGCCAGTTTCATATCACCATCGAGAAATGCTGATCTTATCCCCGTGCATAGTGAGGGAGCAATATTTGCCAGGGCCAGAATTCCGCCAACAGCTCCGATGGTAAGTGCGGGCAGCAAAAAGCTGGCAGATCCGGCCAGAACCTGGAAATCATCCGGAGCCCTGTTTATAATTGAAGCCATCTTAACTATGTTACCACCAGAGTCTTTTAATCCGATAATATTAGGATGGTCGGCTATTGCCAGTATCTGATCTGCATCCATATCAATACCCGAATTTGCAGGCATATTATAAATTATTATAGGTATCTCTGAACTATCAGCTACTGCATGATAATGCCTCACCAGGACTTCAGTGTTCATCTGTCCTCTGTAGTATGAAGGATTCAAAACCAGTGCAGCATCTGCACCGCAGCCTGCAGCAAGACCTGTTATACGTATTGTTTCCCGGGTGGATTGTGCCCCTGTACCTGCTATCATTAACCTGTTGTCGGGAATTTCCTCCCTTGCAGCAGTATAAACCTTTTCCTTCTCTTCTTCAGTAAGCATTACAAGCTCACCATTTGACCCGAGCACAAGTATTCCTGCAAGGTCAAATTTCAAAAGATATTGAATATTAGACTTTATTTTATCAATTGCCAGCTCCTCATTTATATCAAATGAGGTGGGTAAGGGAGGGTAAATACCTTTGATATTAAGCATAACTTTTGTGTTTTGTATTAGACGCTATAAAGCTAAAATATTTTGGGCTTAAATAGAGATGTTATAAAATATAAAAGAGGCCCTTTAAGCAAACCCGGGCCCCTTTTATTAATTATAAGTCAAAAAGTTTATTTTAACGGATTCAGGATGCTTATAAATCTGTCACTGGCATCTTCAATCTTATCCATATTGCCATATACGCAATAAATATTCTGGTCCATCAATTCTTTAACCATGTCTTTCATTCCACTTATATCTTCAGAGCTTGTAGAAAGTATCTCATCACGTTGTGACTGCACAAATTCCCTGGTTATACCATTATAAAACCTTGTCATTGCTGTATTAGCTTTAATGGCAGGTGTTTCAGGATTATCGAGTGTGGCAATAGTACCTATAATATATCTTGTCATAGCCTTCTCGTCTGCCTCAAAGCCCTCAAGGTATGATGGTGTAGCATCGAAGTTATCAAGAGATTCTACGAGGTTCGGATCCCGGTATGAGCCAAAAAACATATTACCTGATGGACCGAAACTGGAGAAACCTCCATATGCTCCACCAATAACCCTGATCTGGTTCTGCAGCCAATCGGTCGAGAGTATCTGTCCCAATACAGATATTTTACCAGACCATTCATAACCAAGATCTTTGTAATTAGCTCCCTTAAGAACATATTGCACCTTGGAAGTAGTCATAAATCCTTCATTCTTCTTCTCAGGCACCAGGTTCCACTCTGCGAACTCATTATTTCCTTCAGGTATTTCAGCTGCAAATTTTGAAAATGTTTCACTGAAATTATCATAGTTATCATTGCTGCATGTAATACTAACATCCATATTAGCGGTGGTGAAGAGGAGATCAGAAACAGAATTCAGGTTTGCGGCAATACTTTCATAATTATCGTCGAAATTTTTTACCAGGTCTGCAAGGAACCAGTAATACTCGAAACCATTAACCTGTTCACTAAAGATTCCTGTATTGCTGTAATAGGAAAATAGTCTTGTTGCAGCATATCCCATTCCATTATTCTTTGCTCCTGCCTCAACTCCTGCGAAGTGCCTTGTTAACAACTCATGAAGCCTCTCCTTCTCAAACTTGCTTGAAGTAAGCACCTCCTTTGTAATTTCAAACATCTTTTCAGACTTATCTTCAACAACCTTGGAACTTACAACAAACTTCGGAATATAGTCTGAATCGCTCATTCCCGGTGTAAATACCACTATAGAAGAATTAAATCCGCCTGTATGTATATTCATCTGATTATCGAGTTCGCCGTAGGTATAATTCTCTGTATCGAACTTACCAAAGATATTTGACAGCAAAGCAGCATACTGAATCTGATCCTGGTTAAGCACTCTCAGGTCAAAAAGCAGTTTAGTATAATCAATGTTACTGGTAAATTCATCCAGGTGAATAGTCTTAATTCCAGCTATTTGCTTTTCCTCAGCCTCATAAAATACTGCCTTTTTTGTAATATCATCCAGCGAAAGCAATGGGATAGTTGCAAGTGCCTCAGGGGTATCTGCTCTCTTTTGATATTCAACGAGTTCGTTCGTATCTTCAATAAGTTCAGCCATTGTTTCTTTATCCATAGAGGACTTCTTCTCGCTTAGTTTCTTAGTTGCAATGGCATCTATTTCGGCCTGCATGCCGGGTACCGGTTTTAGCGCCAATAAAACGCCATGTGTATTGCCTATCAGGTTTTCCTTTATTACAGACTCCATATAATCTTCAGTAAGTGATCTTTTTACCTCAGCAAGAGGTTTCTCATATTCCAGTCCGACAAAGGGGTTATCGTCGAAAAACCAACCATGCAGTAACTGCATTCCGTAAGTGAGTCCTTTTTGCGGACTGCTGCCCTCACGAAGGTTAAACTCCATCCTGTTGAGTGTTCCTTCTATTGCCTCCTTATCGATCCCCTCTTCAACCACACTGGCAAGAGTAGACATAGTGATATCATAAAATTCATCAAGCTGGTCTTCATTAGCATTCATAACTATAATATTGAATGCATTCTGCTTGTTGTCGTCGATATATGCTGATACATTCTTTCCTATGCCTGCATCCCTGAGTGCCACTCTCAAAGGAGCAGTCTCCTGGTTAACAACAACATCTGAAATTACATCCAGTGCCATATTCTTGGCATACTCTGTACTCCAGCCGGTTACAATACTTAACTGGAGGTAGGTGTTATTCTCTAAGTCAGACCCCTCCATTACCGGGTAAGCGCTAACTACCCTCTTTATCTCCTCAAAGGGCTTCTGTTCGGCTATCTTTACTTCTTTATCAGACCTATCGTAATTAGAGAGGTAATTAGCATCAATAAATTCCAGTTCTTCTGCCAGGTTGGCATCCCCGTAAAGAAGGATATAACTGTTTGATGGATGATAATGAGTTGCGTGAAAATCAAGGAAGTCCTCATAAGTCAGCTCGGGGATAGCAGATGGATATCCACCTGAAGAAAACCCGTAGCTATTATCAGGATAAAGATTCTTTGCTACCTGGTAATCCAGTTCTGTCTCAGGGCTTGAAAAAGCACCCTTCATTTCATTATATACTACTCCCTTATAAATCAGGGGCTCGTCATTACCGGTAAGTTCATAATGCCAGCCTTCCTGCTTGAATATCCTTTCATCATCATAAATCAGAGGATTATATACTGCATCAAGGTAAACATGCATAAGGTTAAAATAATCCTTGTCATTCATGCTTGCAACCGGATACATAGTAAAATCTGCCCCTGTCATAGCATTAAGGAAGGTATTCAGGGATCCCTGGGCCAGAACATCAAAAGGACTTTTTACAGGGAAATTCTTTGAGCCATTTAAAACAGAGTGTTCCATTATATGAGGCGTTCCACAATCAGAGTCAGGAACAGTTTTAAAAGCTACAGCAAATAGCTTATTTGGATCATCGGCTTTGATCTTAAATATTTTCGCACCACTTTTTTCGTGAAGCAGGTAAACACATTCTGCATTTACCTCATCAACAAATTTTGATTCCAGGACTGTGTATCCTTCATATTTTTGGCCGCCACATCCCGATAAAAGACCTGATAACAAAGCCACTGTAAACAACTGCAGCATTATCACCTTTGGTTGGTTAAAGATTCTTTTCATAATTTATAAGATTTTGATTTTTTTGTTGGAGTCGTTTGAAAATTAGAAATTGAAAATTACAAAAAAAACAGGATGAAGTAATAAATTAGATAATATTTATTAATTGACTTACCCGGGAATCAAATTTTAATACAGTTTTTCTGAATTGGACTAAATAATGTATATTCGACATCAAATAATAAAACTTCTCTATATGAAAAAGAGCATTATTACACTATTGGTCCTGGCCTTTATGGTCACATTCTCTCAAGCGCAGGGTGGTAAACTGGAAGTAGGAAAAGCTGTACCTGAATGGGTTTTTCAGAATGCTTCCAAGGTTGATCATACCATGGATACATGGAAAGGTAAAGTACTGCAGATAAACTACGTTGATCCCGATGTATCTGATCTTAACGATCCTTTTAATGATATTATCGACAAGGCAACAGATGTAGATAAAACCATCGATAAGGAATATTTCAAAGGTTTTGGAATAGTCGATACAAAATCCACATGGAAGCCAAACGGGGTAATCCGCATGATAGCAAAGAACAAGGAAAAGAAGTATGGTACGACTATTTTGTTTGACTACGATGCTACTCTGCAAAAACTATGGGGTGTACCTGCCGATAACTATACTGTGGTGATTGTAGATAAAAAACGTGTTTGCAGGGCCATATATGAAGGCGAAATTCCTGCTTCTGAATTTGATAAGATTGTTAAGCTGATTATTGAACTGACAAAGGAATAATTCTGGATTTCAGAACATATTACTAAAGGCGCTTTACAGGCGCCTTTTTTTATAGTAAGGTTTTTAAGTAAATATTTGGTATTTTAGAGGTACTCATGCAAACTATAATATTTTTACTTATGGAAGGTCTACGATTTAAAAAACTACTGGTATTCCTGGCTATCTGCTGTATTACAACAACTCTTATGTCCCAGGTACCTGAAATGTTCAATTACCAGGCTGTGGCCCGTGATATTGATCACAATCCAATAGCATCAACTAACATGAATGTAAAGATTGCTATACTTTTTGGTTCTCCTGCAGGAACAGTGCTCTGGGAGGAACAGCATAGCGTTCTTACCTCCGAAGAGGGAATTTTTTCAATAAAAGTCGGAGATCCCGACGCGACAAGAACCGCTGGGACTATTGCTTTATTCCCGGATATTGAATGGCAGCTTGGAAATATGTTTATCAGGCCAAGCATTGAATACCAGGGAAACTGGTATCAATTAGATGCCTCACAACTTGTTACAGTGCCCTATGCCCTGGTTGCACAGAAGGCCGAGATAGGACAGTTTCCTGTAAATGGAGATGTTATCTACCTCCCCACCGGCGGAAGCCTGGCTATAGGATCTGACGACTCCGGTGGCAGCAAGCTTGCTGTCATAAGTGAAGATGATGCATCTGAGGATGCTCTGTTTGAGGTGAAGCGTGCCGACGGGCAGACTGTCTTCGCTGTCTACCCCGAGTCTGTAAGGGTGTATGTTTCAAAAGGTGATCCCGAGGGTAAGGCCCCCGGCAGTCGTGGAGGATTTGCAGTTGCCGGCTTCGACAGGGATAAGGCAACACCTCTTAATGACCTCTTATGGCTCACCCCTGATAGCGTAAGGTTCTATATAGATGATACCCAGACCGGTAAAGCTCCAGGATCGCGTGGTGGCTTTGCAGTAGCAGGATTTGACATCGATAAGGCTACTCCCGGTGCACAATATATGAGTATCTCCGGTAGCGATGTTCCGGATGTAATCCAGCCGTCCAGCCAGATATTATTCTACCCGAGAAAGGATGCTTTTATGGCCGGATATATTGCCGTTGAAGATCCTGTTATGGTAGGAC
Source organism: uncultured Marinilabiliaceae bacterium (assembly GCA_942491535.1). GTDB lineage: Bacteria > Bacteroidota > Bacteroidia > Bacteroidales > VadinHA17 > JAUVKT01. The sequence goes on along the minus strand of CALOBV010000025.1, from coordinate 186,661 downwards.
AAAACTCTACATCAATAGGATATTTAAATATTGCTTCAGGAAATTTCTCGCAGGCATTTGGCTTCCAGAGTAAGGCTATCGATGATTATGCTATGGCTGTTGGGAATAGTGCCGAGGCATCTGGAGAAAGTTCCTTTGCCTTTGGAGAAGGAGCTACAGCCAGCGGAGGCAAATCATATGCGCTTGGTTTCTACTCTTCTGCCATTGGCACACAAACTTATGCTATTGGTAAAAACTCCTATGCAAGTGGAAATGAAGCAATGGCCCTGGGCTTTGATTCACGTGCCTTAGCTATGAATTCACTTGCAATGGGTGCATATTCTGAGGCACATAACCAAAGGTCAACAGCCATCGGGTATGATGCTGTTACCAATGCAGATTTCAGCCTCTCAATTGGTTATCAATCATCAACAAGTGGTAACGGAGCCAGCGCAATTGGATACCAGTCTACAGCGGGTGGAATACAGTCTACTGCACTTGCAGGAGGGTCATCAGGTGGTGACTATTCATTTTCCGCAGGACTTGGTTCCAAATCCAATGGCCTGGGTGCTGTGTCAATTGGACAGTTTAACGAAGCAAATGCAAATAGAGCAATAGTACTTGGTTCGTGGGGACAGGCTAATGGCAGCTCTTCAGGATGGTTTGGTACTGATCATCTGTTAGTGATTGGTAATGGTAATGGAGCCTATAGCAATGCTATGGAGATACTCAAGAACGGTAATGTAGGCATTGGTGCTGAGCCCGGTGATTATAAGTTATATGTTGCAGGTGATATACGTGCAAATGAGTTTATTACACCATCGGATATAACACTTAAGACCAATATTAGCCAGATTCTAAGCGCAAGTGAAAAAATAATGAGAATTAAGGGGGTCAGCTTTGACTTCAGAACTGAAGAATATCCCGATATGGGTTTACCTGAGGGCACTCATTATGGCGTTATAGCCCAGGACCTTCAAGAAATACTTCCAGACATGGTAAAAGAAGGCAGCGATGGAAAACTATCTGTTGCTTATACCGAAATCATACCAATACTTGTCGAAGCTTTTAAAGAGCAGGAAATAGTAATAAGCGACAGAGAAAATAGAATTATTGATCTGGAGACAGAAAACGCAGAGATCAAGGCTCGCCTGGAGCACTTGAGGCTGCAGAGGACTAGCTTGAGAAATGAAAATATTAATAAGGGGAGCTCTAAGTCCCTTTTTTTATGATAAAAGAAAAAATTCGTAATTTTATAATACCAAACCCCTACTAACCAATGTTTAATAATCATGAAGCAATAAATTTTAGGAGTCTATGGATTACTGGTATTCTCTATTTACTTCCGGTCTGAAATCGCAGGTACCGGAGATGTTTAATTACCAGGCTGTGGCCAGAGCTACAGCAACAGGAGAGCCAATGCAAAACGCCTCATTAAGTGTGCGAATTGCCATCCTTTCTTCTGTTGACCCTGATATTGTTCTATGGGAAGAAGAGCACTCCGTTAACACGAATGAATTTGGTCTTTTACTCTGGAAGTTGGAGATCCAGATGCCACAAATATTGGAGGATCTGCTGGCAGTTTTTCAGCTATTAACTGGACTGGCGGCATCTATTACCTGAGGCCTTCAAAAAAGAAGGTGAAGGAAGCTGGCAGCAAATGACCCCTTCAAAGTTATTTACAGTACCATTCGCAATTCTGGCAAAGGATGTTGATAATAAACAACAGCTTTCAAAGTCGGGAGATATGATTTACCTTACAGAAGGAGGATCTGTTGATCTGTCTGGCTATTTAGACGCCGATCAGACAATAGAACTGGACGGAACTAGTCTCTCAAAAGCGGTAGCGGCAGTTCTGTAGATCTTTCAGGATTTCTGAATCCAGATCAAAGCCTCGATCTTACCGGCAATACACTTTCAATAAGCGGTAGCGGCAGTTCTGTAGATCTTTCAGGATACCTGGATCCAGATCAAAGTCTGGATCTTAGCGGTAATACACTTTCAATAAGCGGTAGCGGCAGTTCTGTAGATCTTTCAGGATACCTGGATCCAGATCAAAGCCTGGATCTTAGCGGTAATACACTTTCAATAAGCGGTAGCGGCAGTTCTGTAGATCTTTCAGGATATCTTAATCCAAAGCAGACAATATTAAAAACGGGGAATACAGTCACGCTTAGCGAAGAAGGAGGATCATTCAGCCTGGGAGAATATGTCAACCAGTTTGACGCAAACTCTGATACTCTCTATAAGCTTGATGGAAGCCTTGTTCTTGGTTCTTCCCAGGCAGGTGGCAGCAAGCTGGCTGTGATTAGTAATAATGATGACTCCGAAGATGCTCTTTTTGAAGTGAAGAGAGCCGATGGCCAGACTGTTTTTGCTGTCTACCCGGAAGCCGTAAGAATGTACGTGGCAAAAGGCGATCCTGAGGTAAAGGCACCAGGTTCACGAGGAGGATTTGCAGTAGCGGGCTTCGACAGGGATAAGGCAACGCCACTTAATGACCTCTTATGGCTCACCCCTGATAGTGTGAGATTTTATATAGATGATACCCAGGCCGGAAAAGCTCCTGGATCGCGTGGTGGTTTTGCTGTTGCAGGATTTGACAGGGATAAGGCTACTCCCGGTGCTCAATATATGAGTATCTCCGGTAGCGATGTTCCGGATGTTATACCAGCTTCAAGCCAGATCTTGTTTTACCCAAGAAAGGATGCTTTTATGGCAGGAACAATAGAAGTACTGGCACCGGCTAATGTAGGCCAGAATTCTGCATCAATAGGATATAAAAACCTTGCCTCCGGACGGTATTCACAGGCACTGGGCTATTTAAGCCAGGCAACAGCTGAAAATGCAATGGCGGTAGGTAATCAGGCTATTGCATCAGGGCCGGGTTCTTTCGCCTTAGGTCAGGGTGCGAGGGCTTCTAATGATGAGAGTTACGCTTTTGGTCGTGATGCTGTAGCGAGTGGGTACAGGAGTTTTTCGTTTGGCTCGGCAGGTGTTGACACGCTTGGAGTTGCAACAGAGCCTACAACAGCTGGTGGAGATTATTCCTTTGCAATCGGACAGGGAGCAAATGCAATTAACCAGGGAGGACTTGCAATGGGTGTCAATGCAAAATCAGAAGGTAATTATTCAGTAGCACTGGGCTACAATACCCATGCCCTGGGATATCTGTCGACAGCCATTGGAGTGGATGCTAAAAGCAACGGTCCCTGGTCTGTATCACTTGGCAGAAGCTCAGAGGCATTAAACGCCAGTAGTGTTGCCATTGGAACTTATTCTATAGCGGATGGAATTTCTTCATCAGCACTTGGAACAGGAAGTAATGCAAGTGGAGATTATTCTACAGCAATAGGATTTCTCTCAGAATCAACCGGGAGATTTTCATCATCAATGGGTTATAGAAGTGTTTCTGGCGGACAGGCATCGACTGCCATTGGAAATGGTACAACTACAACAGGCGATGAGGCATTTGGTTTTGGAAACAACCTAATTGCAAAAGCTGGAGAGCATGTTGTTGGACGATTTAATGACAACAATGTTTCAAATGCAGCCTTTATGATAGGAATTGGATCAATTGGAAGTGGAAGAAAAAACGGGATGTGGATAGATAATAATGCAAAAGTCTATTTTCCAGATTCGCCTGAACTTGTTGTTGGAGAAGGTAGTGAATATTCAAGCATAAGTAAAGGAGATATCTTCCTGCAATCAAATAGCCCCAGTTTATCGCTTGATGAGCCCAGCTCTTTGAAAAGATGGATTTTCGATGTGGAAAATGGATATCTGGATCTCACTGAACTTACAGGTACAGTATATACTGAAAGAGTTTCAATAGAACCAGGTGGTAATGTTGGAATTGGTGTTAGCGACCCTGTATATAAGTTTAACGTAGTTGGAGAATCCGGTTTTACTGACGATATTTATTTAAGAGACGGATCTCTTACCAACTCTGTCCTTGCAAGGATATTTGATAGTGGGGATGAAGGCTTACTGGATCTTTACGATGGCAATGTTGTTAAGACAAGAATAAGAGCAGCCAGCTCATCATATTTTACAGGTGGAAATGTAGGTATAGGAACAAATGTACCAGCCTTCCCTCTTGAGATTAATGGTTCTACAACTAACGGTAGTCCATACCTGGTTCTAAAGAGTATTTCTGGTGACCTGGGAATGAAATTTCTTGGAAGCACTGGCCGGGCATTTGTAATGGGTATTGATAATTCAGATGGTGCATGCTTTAAAATACTCCAGGCCAACTATATGGGTGATGCAGATATTTTTACTATCACATCAGCTAACAGGGTAGGTATCAACACATTAGCTTATACGTATAACTTTGAAGTAGGTGGCAGTGCTGGAAAATCGGTCGGTGGCTCAACCTGGGCAGTTATCTCAGATGAAAGATACAAAACTGATGTTGCAACTATAGAGAATGCTCTTGACAGGATAAAAATGCTGCGACCAGTGAGTTATGTCTGGAATGATCTGTTCTTTAATAAATTTCCAGATGGCGAAACTACTACGCAGTATTCATTTATTGCCCAGGAGTATGAAAACGTATTTCCAAACAGTGTTCTTACAAACGATGATGGATATAAAAGTATAGATATCCATAACGTAAATATCTATTCAGTAAAAGCTATACAGGAACTCAGCCAGATCGTTGAAGAAAAAGAAACCAGAATTTCTGAATTAGAAAACGAAAACGCAGAGATCAAGGCTCGTCTGGCAGCCCTAGAGGCTGCAGTAGGCTCTATGCTTGAGAAACAATAGCAAACTAATAAAAAGGCGCCAACTGGCGCTTTTTTTCTTACATCATGGCCCAGGCTCCCTAATATATATAAATGAACTATTTCTGAACTTAAACGTATTACAAGAAAAATCAGAATATGTCTGCAATCCATAAAGATACTTTTCTATTCCTGAAAGACCTTTCCAGGAACAATAACAGGGAGTGGTTTAACACTAACAAAAATCGTTATATCGAAATAAGAGAAGCCTTTATAGCCTTTCTTGAGGGTGTTTATCCACATCTCTGTGAGTTTGATCCTGACCTGGCCGGTATTGATATCAGAAAGTCTGTTTTCAGGATTAACAGGGATGTCAGATTCTCAAATGATAAAAGTCCGTATAAAACAAGTATTGCAGCAGTTATTATTGAAGGAGGTCGCAGGAATTTCAGCGAAAAGGCCGGTTATTACATTCACCTGGAGCCAGGAAACTCAATGATTGGTGGAGGAGCCTATCTCCCACCCGCCAGCTGGATAAACCGCATAAGAAAAGAAATAACATCGGATAGTGAGTCATTCAGGGATATTCTCAGTAAGAAAGAGTTTATAAGGTACTTTGGCGTACTATCGGGTGATAAGCTGACCGGGGCTCCCAGAGGATATGCAAAAGATCATCCTGATATTGACCTCTTGAGGTACAAGAGTTATATGGCTGTACACGAAATATCAAAAGAGGAGGTCCTTGATAAAAACTTCGGTCATCACCTTGTAGATGTAGCCAGGGCCATGAAACCACTTAATGATTTTCTGAACTGGGAAGAATAAAGAGGCATGGAGCATGGAGCATGGGGCATGGAGCATGCGAAGAGCAAAGAGCGAAGGGCGTAGGGCAAAGGGCTAAGAGCGTAGGGCAAAGCGTAGAGCAAAGGGGTAAGAGAATTACTTTTTATAACCTTAAACCCTTTAAACCACTCAAACTACTTAAACCACTTAAACCACTCAAACCACTTCAACCTTTTCAACTCAGTTTCAAAACCCAGTTTCAACCTTTTCAACCTTATTCTTAACTACCTTTACCCGGATGAAAAAATATGACCTGATAGTAGTTGGTGGAGGTCCGGCAGGAATTATTGCAGCCGGCAGATGTGCACAGGCAGGATTAAATGTACTGCTTATAGAAAAGATGAAACACCCCGGGCGTAAGCTTGGCATTACTGGAAAAGGCAGGTGCAATATAACCAACATGGCTCCGATTGATCAGTTTATAGAGAATATCTATCCTGATGGCAGATTCCTGCGTTCATCATTTTCTGAGTTTTTTAATGCTGAGTTAGTAGACTTTATGAACAGTATCGGAGTAAGAACCGATATTGAACGAGGAGGCAGAGTATTTCCTGCCAGCGGCAAAGCACCTGATATAGTAAGGAGCCTCGAACAATGGCTCAGCCAGCTCAGGGTTAAGATTATCACAGAAACCATGGTTAGCCGGCTGATTGTGTCTGATAATACTGTAAAAGGTATAGAGACAATTAAAACGAGCCCGGGAAAAGAGAGGGCAAGATATATGTCTGATAATGTGCTTATTGCCACAGGCGGATTATCATATCCTGCTACCGGCTCCACAGGTGATGGGTATAAACTGGCAAGAGAATGCGGACACAGGATAACAGATACCTATCCTTCCCTGGTTCCTCTTGAAACCAGGTTTAAGCATATCTCAAATCTTAAGGGACTAAATCTAAGGAATGTAAGAGCCAGGGTATTTATCAACAACAAGCTATGGGATGAAGCCTTCGGAGAAATAAGTTTTATAGATAATAATATCTCCGGTCCTATAATACTGAGCCTGAGCAGAAAGCTTGTAAGGCAAATTAAACCTTCCAACAGAATATATTTATCTATCGATCTTAAGCCTGCCCTGGATGAAAAGAAACTGGATGCAAGGATTCTGAGAGATATAGAAAAGTATGGTAAGGAAAATATCAAAAATCTTTTAAGAAAATTATTACCCGGTCAGATGGTTAGGATTTGTACCAATAAATTAAGTCTTAATCCGAATAAGCCTGCCTCAGAATTAAATGCCGGAGATAGAAAAAAGATAATTGAGTGGTTAAAGGACTTCAGGCTTGATATAACAGGATATCGTCCCTATAGTGAAGCCATCATAACATCAGGAGGTGTAGACACAGCACAGGTCAGCCAGAAGACATTTATGTCGACTTTGGTTGACGGTTTATTCTTTGCCGGAGAGATACTCGATCTTGATGGACCGACAGGAGGATATAACCTTCAGATTGCTTTTAGCTCTGGTTGGTGTGCTGCTGAAGGGATAATAAAAAACCGCGGCCTCTAGCCGCGGTTCAGAATATAATATAAGATTATTTCCTTTTATTTTGTGCATCCGATATCTGCAAGAACATCGTTCCAGCAATGCCAGTCGGTATCAGTAAAGGCAGCAGGAGACATAACCCTGCCAGCATTTGATGATATATCCCACTCAACATCGACGTCACCTTCCGACATAGACATATAGAATGCACCATCATAATCAGCACCAAGCACATAATTATACTCAATTGAACTATTTGTTTCTGTCTGAGAAGGTTCTACATACGTAAACTCAAGTGATTCAAATTCACTGACTGAATTATAGCTGTAAAGGCCATCCAGTACTTTCACCGAGCCCGAACTATTCTTGTATATATTCCAGTCTGCACTGCTCAGATCGTTGCTTACAGTTGCATCAAAGTACTTAAATGTACTTGTGGGAGATGATGATGGGGCAATATTTAATTCCATCGTAAAACTGCTGGTTCCTTTAACAGCAACGAGCTTCCCGGTGTAACTGGTCGACTGGGCCGAAAAACTTAAAGTCCATTCAAAAGTATTAGAACTTACTTCCTGCCCTGTCTTTGTAAGAGCATTTACTAAACCGGCAACAGGAATTGCCAGTAAATCTTCTTCTAATAAGTCCTTCCAGAATGCAACATTAGTACGGGCTACAGTATAATTAACATAGGTGTCTTCAATTATCTTGGCTGTTCCCTTGGAAGGTGTACTATTAAAGTCAGAAAAATCCATTTTGAGGCTTTCGATTGGTGGTAAGGTTGGTGGTATAGCAGGTGTTGACGGTTCATCCTTTTTCTTTTTACAGGAAGTTCCTGCAAGTGCCAATGATGCTACCAGAATTATAGCCAGGATATGCTGAATCTTTAGAAAATTTCTCATGTAAGTTATTTTAATATGTTTTCTTTATTTATAATATTCTGAAATAGACCTTAATATAGGTCAATTATAGTACTAATTTCGGAATAATTTAAATGTAAATCAAGAAATAAGTTCCCTGAGTTTATAAAAAATAAAAACCGCGACTAATAGGTCGCGGTAAATTTTATTAATCAACTGGCTACGGACATTCAATATCCTGAAGCAGTTCATTCCAGCAATGCCAGTCAGAGTTCTCAAAGAAATAGGGAGCTCTAACATGACCTGACTTAGTTGCAATATCCCACTCTATATCTACCATACCTGTTGAAAGGTCGATATAATAACCTGCATCATAAGTATCATCGGGATCATAAACCCATGTAATTGAGCTGTTTGTCTCAACCTGACCTGGTTCTACGTAGGTGTACATAAGAGACGCCTCACCTGTTTCAAAATTCTTAGTCCAGCTAATCTCCAGGGTCTTAATAGATGTGGCATTATCAAACTTGTACAGATTCCATTCGGCTGCGGTATGGTCGTACCTGCAAATACCATCAAAATATTTTAGCTTCAACAATGGTAAATCTGCCAGGGCAATATTCATCACCATAGAGAATTCTTCATTATCCAGCCTCTCTGCTCTTAATGTGGCTATAAACTCCTGCTCCTGCACAGTAAAATTATACGACCACTCCCATTTATTATTACCAAGGTAAACCGGATCCTGTTGCAATGCATAAGCATATGAAGATACAGGTACAAGAAGTGAAATAGTAGTAAATGCATTCCAGAAGCTTACAGTCTGATAGGCATAATTAAAGTTATAGTATGTAAATGTCTCACTTTTAACATCATTCCCAGCTGGATCCTGAAAATCAGAAAAGTCCATTACCATACTCTCAACCGGTGGAAGATCGGGTTGCTCTCCCTTATCCTCTTTATTGCATGAGGTACTTAGTAAAATAACTGACAGAACCAGTATAAGCTGTAAGGTGTTTCGAAATAATTTATTCATAACAATAGATTTAATTTTTATGCTTTAACGAATAATTATGATGAAGGTTTCACTCTTAGTAACGAATCAGTCAAGATGATATTATATATCTGATTATGAATATCAAGCTGAAATCCTTTAACATGTTTATATGACTGAAAAATATGGTGAAAGGTTGTATGTAACAAATAAATTATACCGAAATGGGTATAACATAGAAGTAAATAGCAAAGAAATGAGAAATACTTCCGGCCAGTACCATAAGGTGCCAGACAAGGTGAGCATATTTAAATTTTGCCTTTCGATAAAAGATTATTCCAAAGGTATAACATGCACCTCCAATAAGTATCCATAACAGGCCCATAAAAGGAAGTGACCTGATAAGGGGTACAATGGCTATCAATAGCATCCAGCCCATAAGAGCATATATTATAATACCAAAAATATCCACCCCTGCTTCGACCTTATTTGGTTTTACAATTTTTAAAATAATGCCGCTTATCGCCATAGCCCACTGCAATCCGAATATCACCCAGCCAAATGCACCATGAAGTGCTACCAGAGCAAGTGGAGTATATGTACCGGCTATAAGCAGGTAAATAGCAGCCTGGTCGATTATAAAGAACACCTGCTTCCCCTTACCTGCGGGCAAACCATGAGCCACAGCCGATGAAAAGTACAATAGTACCATTGTTGATCCAAAAATGGATGTTGTAACAATATGCCATGCATTTCCCTTTAGTGCTGAAGCAACAATCATTAAGGTTAGCATTACACCTGCCAGTATTGCACCGGCAAAGTGAGATACAAAATTTGCTATTTCTTCCTGGTGGGTAAATCTGCCAATCTTCTTCTCCATCCTATTCCCTGTTTGAGGTGAAAATATATAGTAATTCGACTAATAAAGTAAATTAGGCTAAATCTTAATTTTTCTCATTCTATAGTCCTTTGGAGTAATTTCCAGGTATTCATCACTCTTTATATGTTCAAGGGCTTCCTCCAGAGAGAACTTTATACGGGGAGCAATCTTAACATTTTCGTCAGAGCCGGAAGCTCTCATATTGGTTAGCTTTTTGCCTTTTACAGCATTTATTTCAAGATCGCCTGGCCTGGTATACTCACCAATAACCTGTCCCTTATAGACCTGGATTCCGGGATCAATAAAAAACCTACCCCTGTCCTGCAATCTGTCGAGAGCAAAGGCGGTAACCTGTCCTGCCTCCAATGAAACGAGCGAACCGTTTCTGATTGTTCCCAGCTCGCCCTTATATGGAGCATATCCTCTGAACCGATGATTCATGGTAGCCTCTCCTGAGGTTGCGGTAAGAATATTATTTCTTAATCCTATAAGTCCCCTGGCAGGGATATCGAATTCGAGATGAAGCAAATCACCCCTGGGTTCCATAACAAGCAGATCTCCTTTAACCTTGGTAACCTGCTCAATGGCGCTACCTGATTCTTCTTCAGGGACTTCAATAACGAGGGTTTCAAATGGTTCGTTCCTGATACCGTTTACATCTTTAAAAATAACCTCTGGTTTTCCAACCTGAAATTCATAACCTTCACGCCTCATTGTTTCGATCAGGATAGAAAGATGGAGCAGTCCCCTTCCAAAGACATTGAATTTATCCTCACTGCCGGTCTCCTCAACCTTAAGAGCCAGGTTTTTTTCAGTCTCCTTAAATAACCTGTCCCGAAGATGCCTTGAGGTAACAAACTTTCCTTCCTTGCCAAAAAACGGAGAGTTATTTATGGTAAATAACATGCTCATTGTTGGCTCATCAACAGAAATTCGTGGCAGGGGCTCAGGGTTCTCAAGTGAGGCAAGGGTATCTCCTATCTCAAAATCATCGAGTCCTACTATAGCCCCGATATCACCACTCCCAAGTTTACTTACCTTTTCTTTTCCCAGTCCTACAAACTGATATAACTCCTTTATTTTTACTTTCTTGCGAACATCGTTTCTCTTACAAAGGGTATATTCCTTACCTACCTCGAGCTCTCCCCTGAAGATCCGGCCAATAGCAATTCTTCCTACAAAGCTGGAATAATCAAGTGATGCAATCTGCATCTGAGGCGTACCTTCAAAAACAGGAGCCTCCGGTATTTCTCTTAGTATAGCATCCAGAAGCATTCTTATATCCTTCTCGGGTTTACGCCAGTCGAGGCTCATCCAACCTTCTTTTGAAGATCCGTACACAGTCTCAAACCCAAGCTGATCTTCACTTGCATCGAGGTTATACATCAGGTCAAAAATATCCTGCAACACATCGTCCGGCTTACAATTAGGCTTATCCACCTTATTAATAACCACTATGGGTTTTAAGCCCAGCTGAACAGCCTTGCTTAAAACAAAGCGTGTTTGAGGCATAGGTCCTTCAAATGCATCCACCAGGAGCAAAACGCCGTCTGCCATCTTCAATACTCTTTCTACCTCACCGCCGAAATCGGCGTGACCGGGGGTATCAATAATATTAATCTTTACACCCTTGTATTTTGCAGCTACATTCTTCGAAAGTATAGTTATTCCCCTCTCTTTTTCCAGGTCGTTACTATCGAGGATCAGGTCTACCCTGTCATCTCTGTCGTCGAGCATATTACATTCAGAAATGATCCGGTCTACAAGAGTCGTTTTCCCATGATCAACATGGGCAATTATCGCTATATTTCTAATCGATTGCATATCCTTGATTTTGAGCCGACAAATGTACTTCTTTTTAGGCTGAAAAAGCTGAAAAGATTGAAAAAGGTTGAAAAAGACAGGATCAGGGCTAAGGATGAGGCTTAGCTATATCTAAAAGTAGTTACTTATTAAAGATCCAGGAACATTTGTCATAACTTAAATGCAGTTGATCGTAACTACTACCCATTTTAAATATAAAGTCTGCCAGGCCATGTATATCACTCAGATCTTTCTTACTAACTATATGATCGCTGTCTGCAATTATAAATACGCCCGGTTCAACGAAACGTCTTAAGGCCGGCGACTCGCACACTATAGGATTACCGGTATGAAGATAATCAACCAGCCACCTGAAAGATCTTCCTGCATTATTATCGTATACCTGTATATAGTAGGCTGCAGATGCCCCTGATATTAACATTTTTGATGAATCCTTGTCGCCTGTCTCTGATCTCTCCTTGTAAATATTAAAATCAGCATCGGATTTTAGCAGTTCCAATCCAGATGAGGGTTCGTGAAAATGAGGACTGATCTTTAGTGCAATCGGTTTTATATCACTGAACTGCTTAATAATATTACAGGCCAGGGTCGTCTTCCCGCTGTTTCTACCTGTTCCGGCTACTATTAGAAGGTTTCCAAGCTTATTCATTATCAAAAAAGAAAGGACAAATATATTAAATCAATACCATATATATTATTCCTTTGTTCACCTTAACCCAAATCTTCTGCCTCCTCCTCAGTCATCTGCAGCTTTAACCTGTCCAGGTCGTGCTTCATATTTACAACAGTATTTATAAGTTCCTTCTCGGGTATTACAGGATCAGGCAGTTCCTTACTTATAAAGTTTACAAATCTCCATATCTCCTTTACCTCACCAATCTTTACACTATATGGCTCATAAATTGGATTTAGCGAATAAAGAACCAGCTTTCCATCCTTCTTTATCCTGTTCTCAAGTATCTTGAACATAATGCCATCATCCATGGTAAACACTATATAGGCCTTACCACTAACTATATCATACCAGTCCTGCACATATTCACCCGTAACCCACGATCCATCCGGGATAGGGAGCATTGAATCGCCCTTTAGCTGAAATGTTCTGTATTTACGGTCAGGAGAAAGAAAGGGCAGGTTAAATACAGGCAGGTCTCCAATAAACTCCGGATCGGCATAACCGGTCATATAGCCTGCCTTGGCCTTTTCGGGAACAAGCTCTATATTCTCATTGTTATCATTATCTACAGTCGTCGCCAGTACCCTCAAAGAACTCCCCTTCAGGTAAGCATCAAAACCTCTTTCAAGCTCACCCAGCTGACTCTCTCTAAGTTTTGACAGATCCATTTTAAGCATGGTATCAACCGCAATCTCAAAATATTTTGAAAATGCAATAAGAACTTCTATGCCCGGTTCTGCAACATTATTCTCATAACCGCTTAAGGTTGAGCGCTTCAACCCGAGTGCAGAGGCCAACTCATCCTGAGTGCGCCCTCTGCGATTTCGTAAAAATTTAATATTCTTTGCAAAAAACATAATATTGATTATATTATAATCACAATTTTGATTAATTTCTAATCAAATATAGAGTTTAATAATGAAATAAGCAAATAAAATGGGGTTGGGAAGGCTGAAACTGGGTTGAAAAGGTTGAAGTGGTTTGAGTGGTTGAAGTGGTTTGAGTGGTTGAAGTGGTTTGAGTGGTTGAAGTGGTTTGAGTGGTTGAAGTGGTTTAAAGGGTTTAAGGTTATAAAAAGTAATTCTCTTAGCTCTTAGCTCTCTGCCCTTAGCCCTTAGCCCTTAGCCCTTAGCTCTTCGCCCTTTGCCCTTAGCTCTTAAAATGAATAGAACAGTTTTACATATGGACCTTGATACTTTCTTCGTGTCGGTAGAAAGACTGAAGAACAGTAAGCTGGATAATGTACCGGTTATAATCGGTGGCTTATCAGACAGGGGTGTTGTGGCAGGATGCAGTTACGAAGCAAGGCAGTACGGTGTAAGTTCGGCAATGCCTATGAAGATGGCCCGTAATATGTGCCCGGATGCAATTTTTATTCGAGGCGATATGGAATCATACTCCAGGTATTCAGCCATTGTAACAGATATTATAGCAGAAAGTGCCCCGGTATATGAAAAGGCATCGATTGATGAGCACTATATTGATCTTACCGGTATGGACAGGTTTTTCGGCAGCTATAAATGGGCTCATGAATTGAGAACAAGGATAATAAAAGAAAGCGGTTTGCCCATATCACTGGGACTGTCGGTTAATAAAACTGTCTCAAAAATTGCCACGGGTGAGGCCAAGCCTAACGGCGAGAAAGAAGTAGCAGACAAATATGTAATGCCCTTTCTTGATCCGCTGTCAATCAGAAAGATACCCATGGTAGGACAGAAAACATACCATGTACTGAGAGCCATGGGCATATCCACAATATACACCCTGAGACAGATACCACCTGATATGATCACCGGGCTGATGGGTAAAAACGGGATGGAAATATGGAGACGCTCAAATGGGATCGACCACTCACCCGTTGTTAATTATTCTGAACAGAAATCAATCAGTACAGAAAGTACTTTCGAGAACGACACAATCGACCTTGTAAGACTCAACCAGATACTTGCATCAATGGTAGAGAAGATTGCCTGGCAAATGCGCAAACAGGAAAAACTGACATCATGTGTTAGCGTAAAAATCCGCTATTCAAATTTCGATACACATACCCTTCAGAAAAGGATAGAATACACATCATTCGACCATATACTGATAGATACAGCAAAAGAACTTTTTAAAAAATTACATAAAAGACGTATGCTGATAAGACTTATCGGGGTAAGGTTCAGTCACCTTGTGCGTGGAGTACAACAACTCAACATGTTCGAAGACACTCCCGAGATGGTAAGCCTGTATATGTCGATGGACAGGCTCAGGAGGCGTTTCGGAGGGAATACGGTAAAAAGAGCCTGCGGGGTAATGACCGGTGAGGAAAAAATAGAAAAAGAGCTTAAAAAGCTCGAAAACAGCAAAGAAGAACAAAATGAAATGGAAGAACGAATGACAAGAGCATGGGGCATGGGGCTAAGGGCTAAGGGCTAAGAGCATGGGGCATGGGGCATGGGGCATGGGGCTAAGGGCTAAGGGCAAAGGGCAAGAGAGTAAAGACTATTAACCAGTAACCAGCGCAACAAGTAATTCGCTATCGCATGTAATGAGCGAAATAATTCAATAACGTTGCACGTAGCAACAAATAACGCGAGCAAAGGGCGAAGGGCAAATAACGCGAGCAGGGCGAAGGGAAAGAGCGAACAGAAGTAACGACAATAACGTAACGCAGCAACAAATAACGCGAGCAAAGATAATGCAGAACAAATAACGCAGAAGCCAGATTAACGTTGCGCAGCAACAAATAACGCGAGCAAAGGGCGAAGGGCAAAGAGCGAAGGGCGAAGAGTAAAGACTATTAACCAGTAACCAATAACGTTGCGCAGCAACAAATAACGCGAGCAAAGCGAGCAATTAACGTTGCGCAGCAACAAATAACGCGAGCAAAGCGAGCAATTAACGTTGCGCAGCAACAAATAACGTGAGCGAAGCGAACATATGTACATAAACTGTCATTCATATTACAGCCTGAGATATGGAACATATACCATAGAAGGCCTGGTAGCAGCAGCAAAAGGGGCAAAAGCGGAGATTATTGCACTTACGGATATAAATAATTCGACCGGGGTGCCTTATTTTGTCAGCGACTGCATTAAAGCAGGAATAAAACCTGTGGTGGGCATAGAATTCAGAGAAAAAAACAAACTGTTCTATATTGGACTGGCCAGGAACAGTGAAGGACTGCGTGAACTGAATGAGTTTCTTTCAAAACACAATATAAGTGGTGAGCCCCTGCCCTTTCCAGCCCCGGAATTCAGAAATGCATATTCAATATACCATATCGGAAACAGACCAAAACGACTTAAAGAAAATGAGTATATAGGGATAAAACCCTCGGAAACCGGAAAGCTCGTTAGTAATCTTTCACAACTCAACAGGGATAAAATGGTTGTTCTTCAACCTGTTACGTTCCAGAGTGCCGAGGATTACGAGGTGCACCGCAACCTCAGATCAATCGACAATAATATACTGCTCAGTCACCTTGAAGAGTCACAGCAGGCTACTCCCGATGAGTATTTCATCTCTCACGACAGGATAATTGAGGCCTTCAGTCAGTATCCGGAAATAGTGGTGAATACCTTCGATCTGCTCGACGACTGCAATATATCCCTGGATCTTAAAGGATTAAAGAACAAAAAGGTATTCTCATCCAGCAGGTACAACGACAAATTACTACTTCAGAAGCTGGCATGGGATGGCATGGATTACAGGTATGGAAAAAATAATAATGAAGCACGTAAGAGAATAGAACATGAGCTTAATATTATTGACAGCCTGGGATTTTCATCCTACTTCCTGATTACCTGGGACATAATAAGGTACTCGATGTCGCGTGGCTTCTACCATGTCGGACGAGGTAGTGGAGCAAACTCAATTATTGCTTACTGTCTGAAAATCACTAATGTTGACCCTATCAACCTAAATCTTTACTTTGAGAGATTTCTAAATCCAAAAAGAAGCACTCCACCCGATTTCGATATCGACTATTCATGGAAAGAAAGAGATGAAGTACTGGATTACATTTTTAAGCGCTATGGAGACAGGCATACTGCATTGCTTGGGACAATGAGTACCTTCAGGGGTAAATCAATTGTGCGTGAGCTGGGTAAGGTACACGGACTACCAAAGGAAGAGATAGATTCCTTAATCAATAATCCGTCGGCCCCGGGAAACAGGAATACAATCAGCAGGAAGATCTTTGACATAGGCATGCGTATAGCTGATTTTCCCAATTTAAGAAGCATTCATGCCGGGGGTGTTCTTATTTCTGAAGATCCGATAACATGCTATACCGCCCTTGATATGCCCCCTAAAGGATTTCAAACCACCCAGTGGGATATGTATGTGGCCGAAGAAATTGGTTATGAGAAACTTGATATACTGAGCCAGAGAGGGATTGGTCATATTAAGGAAAGCGCCGATATAATAAAAGAAAACAGGAATATCACTGTCGATGTACATGAGGTTCAGAAGTTTACAACAGACAAAAAGGTTAAAGAATTTCTGAGCAGCGGCGAGACAAAGGGATGTTTTTATGTTGAAAGTCCGGCTATGCGCGGACTGCTTAAGAAGCTGAAATGCAGCGACTACCCCACCCTTGTGGCAGCAAGTTCTGTCATCAGGCCCGGAGTTGCACGATCTGGCATGATGAAGGCCTATATACAACGATTTCACAATCCCGACAGCTTTGAGTACCTGCACCCTGTAATGAAAGAACAGTTAAGTGAAACATTCGGTGTAATGGTGTACCAGGAAGATGTACTGAAGATCTGTCACCACTTTGCTGGTCTCGACCTCTCTGATGCCGATACACTCAGACGCGCCATGAGTGGCAAGTACAGATCGAAAACAGAAATAAGAAAGATCACAGCCCGATTCTTCGATAACTGCAATAGGAAAGGCTACCCCGAGAGTCTTACTAAAGAAGTATGGCGACAGATTGAATCTTTTGCGGGTTACTCCTTCTCCAAAGCCCATTCTGCATCATACGCGGTTGAAAGTTACCAGAGCCTTTACCTGAAAGCCCACTACCCGCTTGAATTTATTGTTGCGGTAATCAATAATTTTGGTGGCTTTTATCGCACCTGGGTTTATGTACACGAGGCGCGCAGATATGGAGCTGATATACAGCAACCATCTGTTAACCACAGTAATTACACTACTTCGATAAGTGATAAATCTATTTACCTTGGCTTTATTCATATCGAGGGACTGGAAAGATCAATTGCCACATCAATTGAAAAGATAAGAAAGCAGGAGGACGACTTCATGGGCCTGAGCGACTTTATTGCCAGGATCAGACCCGGCCTGGAGCAGCTCCTGCTTCTTATAAGGGTTGGAGCCTTCCGGTTTACGGGCAAGAACAAACCTGAGTTATTATGGGAAGCACACCTGCTCGTAAACAAGCATAAGCCAGAGCTCAGCCGTACCCTGTTCGATCCGGAAGCAAAGGAGTATAAACTGCCTAAACTGGATAGGCGCACGATTGAAGATGCATATGATGAGATCGAATTACTGGGCTTCCCGGTAAGCATGAGCTGGTTTGAACTACTTAAAACCAGGTTCAGAGGTGAGATAGGTGGCAGCGATATGGAAAATTGTATCGGTCATAAAGTCAGAATGATAGGTCACCTGGTAACAACAAAAAACATTAAGACAATAAGGAAGGAATGGATGAGCTTTGGCTGTTTTATCGACGAAGAAGGCAGTTTCTTCGATACAGTCCACTTCCCTCCTTCACTCAAGGCCCATCCCTTCAGGGGAAGCGGCACCTACCTCTTGCTTGGCAAAATTGTTGAAGAGTTCGGCTTTCCGTCAATGGAGGTTGAAAAGATGGCCAGACTACCGGTGAAACCGGATCCAAGGTACTGATGGGTAAAGGTAGTTGAAACTGGGTTGAAAAGGTTGAAGTGGTTTGAGTGGTTTGAGTGGTTTGAGTGGTTTGAGTGGTTTGAATGGTTTGAGACTGTCTCTTAGCTCTTAGCTCTCAGCTCTCAGCTCTTAGCTCTTAGCTCTTAGCCCTTAGCCCTTTGCTAATAAAAAGGTCCCCATGGTGATCTGCCGTAATTATAGGGGCTACTCATATAGAAGGGATCTATGCCCTTATAGGAACTGATGCTGGCACCAATTCTGAAATTAGGAGTAACAAAATACTCCATTCCCATCATAATGCTCTCATAATCATAATTTTCAAAGCCCGGCTTTGACAACAATGACTTGGCCACCTGACCGTAAACAGTAAAACTTTCGTTAACAGAGTAGATGCCCCTGGCATAAGTAATAAGGTCATTAATACGTTGATTTTCAGTATCTCCTCCACCAGGAAAGGATGTTGAAATAAAGCTTGCTCCCAGCTCGACCATAAATTTTGAATTTACAGGAAGTAATACTTTAGGAGAGAACCATGAGCTTACTGTATTAAAGCCATTTAGTGAATTGAACTGCATCCCTGTTTGTAACCTGTATTGCAGTCCTGGATTATCAGAAACCCCATTATCGAGCTTGTCGGCATAATATTTTTCAGGCCCGAATGGAGGCATATAGAATATTTCCGGATGAAAGTAATTATACTGAGCTATTGCCCCCAGAGACAGGAGGACAAAAAATAGCGATATAAGCATCTTCTTTAGCATGGTTTAAAAATAGTTGTTTTGATCTGATTCTGCAAGATTACTTGGTAAATCTGCTAGCTTTCATTACTCCGTCAATTGCCTGAAGCTTTTTAACTAAACCTTTAAGTGTATTTATGTTAGGTACAAGTAATTGAATCACTCCTTCAAACATTCCATCTTTATTTTCATAGCTGAAATTTCTGAGAGTGACCTTTGTATTTGCGATTACATCATGAATTTTTGTAATCATGGCATGGTCATCCACTCCTATTACCTTAACAGCTGTCTGGAAAGCAGCATTATCTTCACCCTTGGTCCACTTTGCCATTACTATCCTGTAGGGGTAGTTCTGGGTCATAAAGTTGGCATTCGGACAATTTCTGCGATGTATTTTAATTCCTTCTGTTATAGTAACAAAACCAAATATCTTATCGCCCAGGACAGGATTACAGCACTTAGATAACTTATAATCAAGACCTTCCATATTGTCTTCGATCACCAGGAACTGACTGAATTTCTGACTTTCATCTTCAGACACCTGCTGTGCAGAGGCTTCTTTAATCTCCTCAACTACCTCAGCAACATTAGATTTAGACTTAATATCCTCAAGTAATACTTCCTTAATATTAAGCAGATCTATTTTCCCGCTGTTAATCTGGTTATAGAGCTCACGTGCATTTGGCACCTTAAACCTGTCGATAAGCAGTGCAATAATGCTATCGCTGAATTCAATCTTCCAGTTCTTTAATCTTCGCTGAAGAATCTCCCTACCCTCTGCAGCTGCTTTAACCAGTTCATCGTCCAGTACTACTTTAATCTTATTCCTGGCCTTGCTTGTTACACAGAATGCCAGCCAGTCCTGTTTTGGTTTTTGATTTTTGGAAGTAAGTATTGCAACCTTATCGCCATTATTCAGGACATGCCTGATACCTACATTTCTGCCATTAACCTGGCCACCGATACAGCTGGACCCAACCTCGGTATGAATTGCAAAGGCAAAATCCAGGACTGTTGACCCAAACTTCAAACGCTTTAAATCGCCCGCAGGAGTAAATACAAAGACTTCATCAGTATATAGTCCAGATGTAACTTCCTCCATTACATTTCTATCGTCAGAAGATGGATTATCAAGCAGTTCACGCATTTCAGCCAGCCACAGATCGAAGCCGCTCTCCTCTCCTTTCAGTCCCTTGTACCTGGAATGAGCTGCCATGCCTTTTTCGGCAATATCGTTCATCCTGCCTGTCCTGATCTGCACTTCCACCCATTTCCCCCCTGGTCCGATAACAGTTGTATGAAGCGATTCATAGCCATTTGATTTGGGAACAGATATCCAGTCTCTTAACCTGCTTGGGTTTGGTTGGTAAAGGTCGGTAATAAGGGAATATACCTGCCAGCAATCAGATTTTTCCCTGTCTACCTTAGAATCAATAATTATCCGTATTGCAAAAAGGTCGTATACTTCGGCAAAGTCCACGCCCTGTTTTTTCATTTTTTGCCAGATGGAATTAATTGACTTGGTTCTGCTTTTAATCTCGTAATTAAAATTAAGCTTATCCAGTTCATCTCTTACAGGTCGTGAAAATTCCCTTATAAGTTTATTCCTCGAGGCAGTTGTCTGGCGTAATTTTTCAGCAACAAGGTTGTAGGCATCCGGATCCAGATATTTCATTGCAATATCCTCCATCTCGGATTTCATATTATAGAGTCCAAGCCTGTGAGCCAGTGGGGCATAGAGAAAGTATGACTCTGAGGCAAGCCTCATCCTGTCGGTCTGTTTAGCCCCATCCATTTTCCTGAGGTACTCCAGCCGGTCGACAAGCTTGATAAGAATAACCCGAATATCTTCGGCCAGGCTCAGGAGAAGTTTCAGGAAGTTCTCAGCCTTATATGAATCTGTTTTTGAATCAGCGGCGTACTCAATCTTTTTTAATCCTGCCAATACTCCGATAATCCTGGAGCCAAACATCTCCCTGAGTTCTTTGTCAGAGTATGAAATTTCGCCCGTACATTCGCTCAAAAGTGCACCTACAACTGATGTTGTACCCAATCCAAGTTCAGCAACCAGGTCTCTGGCTACTGCCAGGGAATGCAGGATTACTGGTTCGCCTGTCATATTCGTCTGACCGGCACAACACTCATTGAGAATAGATATAGCCTTTCTTATCTTCTTTTGGTCGGAGCTGCTAAACTTGCCATCCGAAGCTCTTAGAAGCGACCTGTACCTGCTCTGTATCAGCTTATTAATATCTGCCATAGCTAAATGTATGCTACAAAAGTAGTGATTCTACTTCTGTTTTTATTATTTTTGGTTTCATTCATAAGCCAGTCAGTAAAAAAATGAAAAAACGCAAGATTCCCCACACCTACGTGATAGTCTTTTATGTAATCATTATATCTGCTGTACTTACCTGGATAGTGCCGGGAGGTGAATATAGTACGACCACACGGCAGGTAAATGGTATTGAACAAGAAGTACTGAGCTATAGCCTTACTGATAATCAGCCACAAACCTGGCAATTGTTTGCTGCTTTCTTCAAAGGATTTGAAAGACAGGCCGGGATTATAATTTTTATCTTGCTTATTGGTGGTGCCTTCTGGATAATGAATGCCAGCAAGGCAATTGACCTTGGGATATTATCATTTTTAAAATTCACAAAGAAGCTTGAGACAAGGAAGCTATTCCGCCTTATGGGTGTTGAAAACATAATAATAACCCTGGTTATGCTTTTGTTTTCGGTATTTGGAGCGGTATTTGGAATGAGTGAGGAGACTATTGCCTTTATCATTATAATGGTTCCCTTAGCCATCTCGATGGGATACGATTCGATTACCGGAGTATCAATGTGCTTTGTTGCAGCGGGGCTTGGTTTTGCGGGAGCAATCCTGAATCCTTTCACTATAGGAATTGCTCAGGGAATAGCAGAACTTCCCCTGTTCAGTGGCCTGGAGTATCGCCTGTTTTGCTGGGTAGTTATTAATTTCACAGGAATTGTTTTTGTTTTGAGGTATGCAAAGAGGATCAGGAAAAATCCTGAAAAGTCACCTGTATACACTGAAGACAGGTACTGGAGAGACAAAAGCGAGTCTGCTGCTGAAGATACCGGGATAAGTGTTTCAGCTGCATCGTGGGTAAGCTATGGTATTTTATCTGTCGGACTGATAATCTTCTCGTTTATATATTCCACAACCACAATCAGCATAGGGGATCCCTCAAGCGGATCCGGGTCGTCCACTACAATACCACTGGTGCCGGTATTAACAGTTCTATTTATTATTACCGGGATACTAACGCTTCGCAGGCACTTATGGCAGTATATCCTTAATTTACTGGCCTTTACCATATTATTCCTGATAACAGGCGTAATGGGTTACGGGTGGTATATTATGGAGATAGCAACCCTGTTCTTTGTAATGGGTCTCTTTGCCGGGATAGCTATGAACTGCAGCCCGAATAAGATTACAAAGCTATTTTTGGAAGGAGCTGCCGACATTCTCTCAGCTGCCTTAATAGTAGGACTGGCAGGAGGAATAATAGTAATACTGGAGGAGGGAATGGTAATAGACACTCTCTTATATTATGCCTCCACCGGAATGCAGGATTTTGGCGAGATAGCCTCTGTAGGAGTAATGTATGTAATTCAGACTTTTATAAATATTTTTATCCCAAGCGGTTCAGCGAAGGCAGCATTAACCATGCCTATAATGGCCCCCTTCTCTGATCTTATTGGGATATCCAGACAGGCTACAGTTATGGCCTTTCAGTTTGGTGATGGCTTTACAAATATGATTACACCAACTTCGGGTGTCCTGATTGGCGTACTGGGAGTAGCAAAGATACCTTACGAAAAATGGCTTAAATGGATTACCCCGATAATGATTATTCTTATTATCGTGGGCTTTCTACTGCTTATACCTACGGTAAAAATGGAATTAAATGGTTTCTAAATAGGGAAGCTATCTATATCAATAATTTCTGAGAGGTCGTTAAAATCAACTTCGGAGGCAAAATTCATCAGGGCTTTCCCGTCGAGTCTGCCTGAGATACCCAGTCCCAAAACTCCATCACCACTATTTATCAGAACCATCAGATCGCTAACATAATCTTCATTTTCAAGAACATAAACAGATATATCATTACCTGAGCTGCTAAACTGAATAGCTATTTCGTAGCCATATTTATCGAATTTTTGTCTTATCTCTCTAATCATCTCAACTGAAGTCCTGCTTATGGCTTTAGCTTCGTCAAAGACAAGCAGTTTCACAAAATCTACATTTCCAAGATCTTCCTTTTTAAATTCTGCATTCGAATCCATCATCCCCAGAAAGAGTGAGGGTGGAAGCTTAACCATATATACTCCATCTTCACCTTCATAATCCTCAAATATTTCCCTGTTCCTTTCAGAATTACATGCCACAAGCATTATTGCAAGGAGGGCAGGCAGCATCTTACCATAAAATTTAATCATACTTTTTACTTTTCTTACTGTTTTCTATTCCATCAAGTTCGTCAATACCTACTTTCCTTGATATATCTGATATATTCTTAAGGCTCAGATCACCTTTTATTGAGAGCAGTATATTTCCGCCATCCTCGCCCCCTCCGATCATTAACAGCTCCTCTATCCTGCGCCCTTTTTCCTTAATCAGGAACTTCAGGTCCTTCGATCCATCTTTTACGACCATCAACTCTTCATATTTTGAGAAATCAAGATCTTTCTCAAGCTCCCTGTAGAGGTTTACATTCCCGACCATAAGACTGTCAACAGTAAGTATCCTGATTGATTTAAGGTTATTCATGATTTCCTGCAGTTCCTCGTCATCCATGTCGGCCCGGGCTATCAGGCTGAACATTCTGCTTGAGATATAAATGCTTGTAAATCCTTCCTGACCGGAATACTTATCGAACATCTTGTCGATAGGATTTGTTTGCCCGAAAACAGGACCGATCAGGGTAAACAGTAAGAGTAAAAGTAATGTCCTTTTCATATCTGTCATATTAATTATTTATTTCTATCTATTATTTTTGGTGTTTACTGATTCTGCCCGGACCCGAGATCCAGGATATCTATACTTTTTTTAATATATTTTAATGATTCCATTTCCTTTGAAATCAACTGTCCGGGCCTCGATAATTTAGTTAGATTGTCTTCAGTACTGCTAATCACCGAGAGCTCGGAAATAACATCTGAGCCTGTATTCAGGGTCTGTCCAACCCTGCTCAAGACTTCAATAGTTGCATTATAGGCCAGAACAGGATCATCAAATGTATCTTCAGGTTCGCCGTTGTTTTGTATTAGAAAATAAGAGGAAATAATAATCAGCAAGGTAGCTGCAACAGCCACTGCTGAATATATTCTGCTCTTAAGTGATATCACTTTAGCTTCCGAATCGGCCTTATCTATAGCCTCCATAATCCTGGACTCGAATCCGGAATCGGGTTCAGGAATATTATTTCCCTTTGCCAGGCCCACCAGCAGGGATGCATCGCCTGTATAATCGGGGGGCAATTGACCTGACGAAATAATATCAAACAGCTTTATTTCTTCATCCTCGGATGTGCTGCCCTGATAATACTTCTCAATTAATTTATCCAGTTCTTGCAGGTTCATAATCCAGTTTTATTAATTTTTCCCTAACCATTTTACGGGCTCTTGAGAGATTAACCCTTATGGTATTTAAATTTTCACCCAATTCTTTTTCTATTTCTTCGTAGCTGTGCCCATTTAAATCCCTTAGTTCAATTATTGTCCGGTATTTTTCAGGCAGATCGCTGATAATCTTAATAACGCTTCTAAATTTTTCCCTGTTTTCTATCTCCCTGTGAGGATCCATGTCGTCGGCCCTGGTGTCTATAGGACGAGTATCCTCGTATAATTCACGACCTTTCTTTCTGAGCCTGTCGAGGCAGTGATTCCGGGTCATTGTCATGGCAAGAGCTTCAATGCTACGGTATTCTTTAAGCTTACTACGCATATTCCACAGTTTTATGCAGACCTCCTGAACCGCATCCTCCGCATCCTCTCCATTTGAGAGAATGCGGAAGGCAAAACGGTACAGGTTGCGCGATATAGGCAATACGCTATTTTCAAATTCAGCTCGCTCCATAAGAAATCAGTACTGTACAGGATAAACAAAGGTAATCTTTATCAGAAAATTTCCAGTCCTGAAATACCCGATATTCCTCCGCCATCAACTTTAACAGATTCGCTCATGGTCTTTACTTCATCATAAGTAAAATTACCTTTAATCTGAATAATTGCATTGTCAGATCCACCGGCAATCAGCAGAAACTCCTTAAAAACCTTGCCATCTGCCTTTACGAGAATCTTAACGTCGTCTCCGCTTGAATTTATTGATACCACCTCTTCATAACCTCCCTTATTTACTTCATCAATAACCATGTCATAGAAGCTCTCCACTTCCATACCATCATTATCCTGAGCCAGTATCCTGACAGAGGTGAATTTGTCAGCAAACTGCATAACTTCATCATCTTCGTCTTCGTCAATAGCGGCCAGGAGTTTTAACATATTACCATTTACTGTGATAGTGGTAAAACCATCCTGTCCCTGGTACTTATTAAATAGTTTATCGATTGAGCTCTGCGCGCTTAGAGATAAAGTAAAAAGCAGGGCAACGGCAATTGAAATTATTTTTTTCATGATAAATAGTTAAATTAAATTTGGTTTCAACAGTATGACGCATAGAGGCAAAAAACATTACAAAAAAAAAGAGGATAAAAACTATCCTCTTGATTTTCTGTATTTTATACTACTAAAATTATTCCTCCAAAAGCGATAACTCCCTGTTTATAGATTCTTCAAGAGATAAAAAGGTTTCAGTACTTACAACACCCTCAATATGCTGAATCCTTTCGGTAAGAACCTTCATAAGGTGCTTATTATTACGAGCGTATACCTTTATAAAGAGAGAGTAGTTGCCTGTTGTATAGTGACATTCGGTTATTTCAGGAATACCCTTAAATTCCTCAATAACCTTCTTATGGATATCGGGATGATTAAGGAATATTCCTATAAAAGCACATGTCTTGAATCCAACCCTGTCGGGATCAACATTAAACTGTGATCCGGTAATAACCCCTATTTTAATTAATCGCTGGACGCGCTGGTGTATTGCAGCTCCGGAAACATTACATTCCCTGGCAACTTCGAGGTAGGGAGTTTTTGCATTTTTGCTTATTATATCAAGTATTTTACGATCCAGCTTATCGATCTCCAGGTGATGAGTCATAGTAAATTATCTTTAATTCATTGAAAAATATATGGGGGCCAAAAATAAGATTAATAAATCATTTTCCCATAGCACCAACAAGGTCAGATGCAGAAAAAAAGCTGTTTTGATCAAGATAGGCATTAAGTCCCTTAATTATTTTCAGAGGTGAATCCGGTTCAATAAATATTGCCGTGCCGACCTGTACTGCACTTGCTCCTGCAAGCATAAATTCAACTGCATCCTCATATGTCATAATACCGCCAATACCAATTACCGGGATCTTAACAGCATTTGCAACCTGCCATACCATGCGTAGTGCGACAGGTTTTACTGCCGGACCTGATAGTCCACCCGTTACAGTTGATAATAAGGCCTTCCTGGTCTGAGGGTCAATTGCTATACCAAGAAGTGTATTTATGAGTGATACAGAATCGGCACCTTCCTGCTCAGACACCCTGGCAAATTCTGTTATATCTGTTACATTGGGCGACAATTTTACAATCAGGGTTTTCTTATATACCTTTCTGACAGCTCTTATCACTTTTTCTGCAGTTGGCAGATGGGTTCCAAAGGCCATACCCCCCATTTTCACATTGGGACAGGATATATTTAGCTCTATTGCAGGGATATCTTCAAGCGAATTAACAATCTCGGAAAGCTGCACATACTCTTCGAGAGTGCTTCCATTGACATTTACAATAAGATTGGTTTTATACTTTCTGACAACGGGATATATGTTCTTTATAAAATTTTCTATTCCCTTATTCTGCAATCCCACTGCATTAAGCATACCGGAAGGGGTTTCTGCCATCCTCGGATAATCATTACCTTCACGATTCTCAAGAGTGGTACCCTTCATCACCATGGCACCAAGGAGTGAAGGATCGAAAAAATCCTCCAGCTCAGGCCCGAAGCCACAGGTACCGGAGGCAGTCATAATCGGGTTCTTTAAATTTAAATCACCTATTTTTATCCTTAAATCTGCCATTTTAGATCTTTTATATTAAAAACGGGACCATCTGTACATGCACACAGGTTTCCCCTGACAGTTGGTTCGATGCAACAGAGACATACTCCTATCCCGCATGCCATAAGGTTTTCAAGAGATACTTCGCAATGTATATTCTTCGCGGAAGCCATGCGTGCAACTGCTTTCATCATCGGATCAGGTCCGCAGCAGTAAATTCTGTCGAAATTATCTTCTTCAAATCTGGAATGATCGGTAACCATACCTCTTTCGCCATATGAACCATCTTCTGTAGTAATGTGTACCCTGGCAAGAGATGAAAAGGATTCCATATCTATCAGCTGGTCAGCACTACGGTACCCAAGTACAAGTTCCACATCAATTCCTCTCTCTTTCAACACCCTGGCAGCCATAAAAAGCGGGGCTACCCCAACCCCTCCACCAACAAGCAATACCCTCTGCCCGGGCTCAGGAATTGAAAAACTATTACCCAGGGGGTAGATAAGACCGAGATTATCCCCGCTCTTCAAATGCGATAATACATCTGTACCTTCCCCAACAACCTTTATCAGAAGGTCTAAGGTAAGGGTTTCATTATCTGTATTATACACAGAGATAGGACGACGCAGAAAGGTTGAATTGCTATTGTCTACACGTACCTGCACAAACTGACCAGGCATAATAGTTTTAACTTCTTCCCCGGCCTGGAGTCGTAGAACAAAATACTCATCACTTATCTGCCTGTTGGAAATAATGAGTAAGTCTTTGGAATATTTCGCCATTTAAGAGCATTTTAAATGCAAATATAATCGAAATAGACCGTCCGGGAAATATTTACCTTAACAATTAAAGGATCGCTTAAATCGTCTTAAAACAGTAAATATGCCGTAATTATGATACTAGGAAGGATTTAACTCTCTGAAAGTGTTATCGGAGTATACCAGGATTACTCTCTGTATACCGGAACCTGCTTTAGCATTAAGCTCTGAACCGCTGGTATCTGTAGTCCTAACAAGCTCATTATCTGCAGCCTGTATTGGATTATCACTTATAATGTCTTTAAGCTCTTTATTCGAAGAATCAATTGATGAACTAAAAATGTCAGAAACACTATTCCTGCTAAACATCTCGCCCTTGCCGAAAATCAGCCAATCAGTACTTAGATCTTCATATTGCTGAAGCATTTTAATAATAAAATCCAGGCTGGGCTTATTTCTTCCTGAAATAATATGGGATACACTTGAAGCCTGAACACCTATTTCGTCTGCAAACTGGGAAGATGTTTTATTTTCTCTGCGTAGAAACTCCAGAATCCTGTCTTTCATAATAGAATCAGTTTATAAATTTCATTTACAAATGTAAAATATTTATTATTTACATCTGTAACTTTATTAATATACATTTGTAAACTAACCGGAAGTAGTCTAAAACTCTATAGAATTGATTATTACATATATATTTGATATTTAATATGTTATAGAATGCATCTATCTTATGTAAAACTTTAATTTAGGTCCTTATAATACTAGATATTAGCTTGTTATAATGATTATTTACTTACTTATGTCTGTATTCTTATGCAAAAAAGGTTTTTACTTGAATTATCAGTGCAAATACAGGATATTAAAAGCTGGTTTATAGCAATATAAGTAGTATAAATAGATCGCACTTATATTTATTTACATATGTAATTAATAATACAGATTACAATTGTAAATATGTATAATTTCTGATTACAATCCGCTATTTACATTTGTAAAGTATCATATGGCCTGTTACTATTTACATTTGTAACGGAATATATTTCTGCCAGGAATTAGATTTATGCAAAAAACTCATCCAGGCCTGAGGTATACTTGATTTAGATTTTACACGACCGGTGTTATTAATGGTAATAGAGAGAATAATTTGCTAAATCTCTCCTACTCTACTGCATATTACAAACCTGGAGGACGTAATTAGGCTTAATATTGGCTATAACAATTTATCTACCAATACCTTAAGTGGGTTTTTACAGCACCAGATTGCCTGGTTACCTGGGGAAATATGGCTGGAATATGGCTTTAAAGCCTGTTTCCAGCTGGTTTAATAAGATAGTCTGCTATTTTTCGGGCAGGTGCATTTCATCTTCGCTCTGAGCAACAATACATGCTATTGTTGAATCGCCCGTTAAATTTACTGCAGATCTCAGCATATCCAGTGGCCTGTCTACACCAAGGATTAGAGCAAGTCCTTCGACGGGCAAACCTACAGATGTAAGAACCATTATCACCAGTACTATTGATCCACCTGGCACACCTGGTGATCCTATCGATGACAGGGTGGCCGTCAGCACTATTGTAAGCTGCTGAGCAATAGTTAAATCTATTCCGTAAACCTGGGCGATAAAAACAGCTGCCACGGCCTGATAAAAAGCTGTAGCATCCATATTTATTGTAACACCAACAGGAAGAACAAAATTAGCAATCTCTTCTCCTACCCCCAGTTCCTGTGTATTCTGCTTCATTGTTACAGGCAGGGCCGCAGCGCTTGAAGAAGTAGAAAAGGCTACCATCTGTGCCGGCAATAATGCCCTGAAGAATCTTTTTAAGGGGATACCTTTTGTAAAAATCTTAAGATAGGTCGGATAAAGAAATAAGATCAACATGAAGAGGCCGAAAAGGACTGTCAGGAAGTATTTACCCAGAGCCACAAAAATATCCACATCGCCTGCAAAATCTACCACGACACCTGCCAGTAGTGCGAATACGCCAATGGGAGCAAACAACATTATTATCTCAATAATCTTAATTACGATATCATTTAGCCCGTCAAAGACCAGGCGAACTGTTTTAACCTGTTTAAGCGGTATCAATACCATTGCCACGGCAAAAAGGATTGCAAAGAAGATAATCTGGAGCATTTTGGAATTATCACCCAGTGCCTTGAATATATTATCGGGAACCATCTCCTCTACAAATCTGAGCGGGGAATTATCTGAACTTTCTGCAACTGCCTGTTTTTCATTTATAGTGGATTCCCATTTTGACATATATTCAATCCGCTTCTCCTCGGGAAATGTATCTCCGGGTTTAACAATGTTAACGATAAGCAGCCCAAAGAACGTAGCTATCAGGGTTGAGACTATATAGTATGATATGGTTTTAACTCCGATTCTGGATAGTTTGGAAATATCAGTTAAGCTTGATATACCTTTTACAAGAGAAACGAAGATAAGAGGTACAGCTATCATTTTCAATAACTTAAGAAAAATAGTACCCCAGGGTTTAATCCAGTTAGTTGTGAAATCTGAAAGTCCTATCCTCACGGCTATCATACCCCAGATCAGGCCAACAAACATTCCGATAATAATCTTAGCCCATAATGGCAATCTTTTCCACATAAAGTTTCTTTTTATAAAAAAAATTAAACATCTATTTCATCATCATCTTCTTCTACTCCTATCTCATTTTCAGACGATGCAACAATACTGGCTACAGCTGAATCGCCGGTAACATTGGCTACAGTGCGCAGCATATCAAGTGGTCGTTCCACACCCATTATCAGTGCCAGTCCTTCAGCCGGAATTCCAACAGAGCTTAATACAATAACCAGCATTATTACAGCTCCCCCTGGTATACCAGGTGCGCCAATAGAGGCCAGCGTTGCGGTAAGAATTATCGTAAGCTGCTGAGTTAATGATAGGTCCATTCCAAAAACCTGGGCAATAAATACTGCAGAAACTGCCTGATAGAATGAGGATCCATCCATATTTATTGTTACTCCAACAGGCAGAACGAAGTTGGCAACTCCTTTAGATATCTTAAGTTTCTGGGTACACTGTTTAATTGTAACTGGCAAAGTAGCAGCACTTGAGCTGGTAGAAAATGCGACCATCTGAACAGGCAGAAGATTCTTATAAAAATCTTTAAGCTTGATTTTAGTAAACAATTTTACATATGCAGGGTATAGACCAAAGATCATAAGGAGAAGCCCTAAGATAGTAAGTGTTACGTATTTACCGAGTGCAACAAATAATTGAGAGTCGCCTGAAAAATCCGAAACCAATGCCGAAAGAAGTGCGAATACGCCAAATGGGGCAAAGAGCATTATTATATCTACAATCTTCAGAATAATATGATTTAAGCCGTCAATCAGCTCCTTAATCACTGTCACCTTTTTAACCTCAAGGACTATCATTGCCATTGAAAAAAGAAGGGAAAAGAAGATTATCTGCAACATTTTGGAATTATCGCCGGCTGCCAGAAAGATATTATCCGGTACCATCTCCTCAAAAAATGAGAGTGGAGATTTTTCTTGCACGGTATCAGCAACCTTCTCTTTGTCTAGAATTGTTTGCTCATATTTAAGCTGAAACTCCTGTCTCTTTTCCTGGCTGAATGAGTTACCTGGTTTTACAAGATTTACCAGGAATAACCCGAAAATAATAGAGATAACTGTTGAAGCTATATAAAGGGCCAGTGTTTTTGCTCCTATCCTTGATAGCTTGGTTATATCAGTAATACTTGTTATCCCCTTCACAAGCGACACAAAAATCAATGGCACTGCCACCAGTTTGAGAAGGTTAATAAATATTGTTCCCCATGGCTTAATCCAGTCTGAGGTAAACTTCTCCATCCCAAGTTTCACTGCAATCAGTCCCCATAATATACCAAGGACCATACCCAATATAATTTTGGCCCACAGTGGATATTTTCTCTTTATTGCCATACCTGGTTTTTTAAGTTATTTGCCTCCTGTAATTTTCCGAACCCAGAATCCCGTAAAAATATAAATAAAATTCCTCAGGGAAAGCCCTGAGGAATATTATAAAACATAATTTATGTTAAATCGCACTAATTTCTAGCAATGTCCATCGCATGAATTGGTGCTACCGCATGTTGAACAACTTCCTCCACCGTAGTACATCTCTATTTCTTCAGCAGTAGCATCGCGCACATCCTTTATTTCGCCAGTAAAATACAAATCAGCTCCGGCCATAGGGTGATTAAAGTCCATAGCAACAGCTTCGTCCTTTATATCTATTACAACCCCCATAAGCCTCCTGCCCTGTGCATCAGCCATCGGAACCTGGTTACCAATCCTGCAGGTTTCGTCGTCAAATTTCCCATCTACTTCAAAAACTGATCTGGGTATATCAACA
The DNA here is from genome assembly GCA_942491535.1 of uncultured Marinilabiliaceae bacterium. Classification (GTDB taxonomy): domain Bacteria; phylum Bacteroidota; class Bacteroidia; order Bacteroidales; family VadinHA17; genus JAUVKT01. Next base: position 154,447 of record CALOBV010000025.1, on the reverse strand, counting down.
ACAAGCTCTTCCCTTTTTTCGCCATAGGCATTTCCGGAAGTCAAACCAAATTCAAAGCTATCGCCTCCTTTTTTACCCTCAAGATTCTGCTCAAAATGAGGCAGCATTTGTCCTGCTCCATAAAGGAACTGCAGGGGATTGCTATCCTCAACCTGCTCAATTATCTTACCTTCCTTATCAGCCTCTCTGAGAGTGTATATGAGAGACACCATCTTATCCTTTTCTATTACCATGATAGGCCAAATTTTTAATGATTATTTAAAAACAAGTTGCAAACATAAACAATTGACTACTTTTCTGCAACTCAATCAGAAAGTAAAACCGATCCTTATTTGAGGGCTGTCATATATTTGAATTTCAGATTCATTCAGCACCCAGAGCACCGAGATATTTATAGAGCTCTTCATACCAACATACTGACTTATTCCAAAACCTGCAAGGACAAAATCCTGAAAGAATCTCTCACTATCATAACTGTTATAGAAGTAATCCGATCTATAACTATTGCTCTCATATTCGCCGTGTGCATATAATGACATCCTGTATCCAAAGGGTATTAACTCATTAATATCCTGTATAATAACGAGTCTTATAAATCCTTTACCTCCAAAGGCATCTGTCGATCCCAGCGGATCTTTTAAATATTTATACGAAGGACCTGCTGCCAGGGCTACCCGGGGAAGAAGCCATATTCCAATAACGGGAGAAAGGTCGATATAGGTATAAGTCCCAAATTGAAGAGTGAAATTACCTCCGTAAAACATCCTTTCCCTTATTGGTGGTGGAGATTCCCTGCCTGATTCATACTGGCTGAAGACCTGAGCAACAAACAATGTAGTAAAAACAAATAATAGAAGTAATATTCTGCCTGACTGTCTGCTTTTCATTCTACAGAGATCATATTTAATTTAGTCAATATCTCAAAAATTGTACCTTTGATCGACAAACTTAGAAACATATTGAATAGATAGCAAATGAATATTCTAATTACCGGCGCCAGCAAAGGAATTGGTCGTGAAGTAGCACTAATCCTTGCCAGGGATCCTGAAAATCAAGTCTTTACAATATCCAGATCTAAAGAAGCCCTGGAAAGACTCTCAAATGAGGCTATAAACAAAAACATTTCTTTCAAGACAGGAGACATCAATAAACTGGCGAAAGAGCCTGAAAAGCTCTTAAAACTGGTAAAAAATGAGTTTAACAGACTTGATATACTTATTAATAATGCTGGCGTACTTGTTCCAAAGCCTTTTACCGACCTGACGCCTGAGGAGGATGAAATGATGGTGTCAACAAATTTCCTTTCCCCCATGTGGATAATAAGGTCACTTCTGCCTATAATGTCAGGAGACGGTCATATAGTAAATATCTCAAGCATGTCAGGATACCAGGGATCATCAAAATACGCAGGTTTATCGGTTTATGGTGCAGCGAAGGGAGCCCTTTCAATCCTGGGAGAATCACTTGCAGCTGAGTTCGGAAAAGAAGGACCATCAATCAACAGTCTTTCACTCGGCGCCGCCCAGACAGAAATGCTTGAAAAAGCATTCCCCGGGTACAAGGCACCACTTAAGGCTGAAGAGATGGCCGAGTTTATATGCTGGTTTGCCTTAAACGGAAATAAGTACTTTAACGGACAGAATCTTCCGGTAGCACTGGGTAATCCTTAGGAGGTGTTGGGTGTTGGGTGTTGGGTGTTGGGTGTTGGGTGTTGGGTGTTGGGTGTTGGGTGTTGGGTGTTGGGTGTTGGGGTGTAACTATTTAGCTGCTAACTATATATCTTTGGTTTTAGCTTATTACTTATAACCAGGAGTCCGTTAAAAGCGAGTGCCTTCAATTCATCCTCACCCGGGTAGATAACTATAGGTGCTATAGATGCTACCATATTACTTATATAGTCTGTATTTAGTTTCTGGTACGCCATACCCCCGGTTAAAATAATGGCATCCACTTCTCCCTTTAAAACTGCAGACATAGCTCCTATTTCCTTTGCAACCTGGTATGATGCTGCCTCCTGGATAAGTTTCGCCTTTTCGTCACCCTCCGCAACCCTCTTACAAACGTCCCTGAAGTCGTTTGTTCCAAGGTAAGACACCATTCCTCCCTGTCCGGTAAGCATTCCAAGAATCTCTTCCTTTGTTTTCTTGCCGCTAAAACAAAGTTCTACCATCTGTCCGGTGGGCAGGGACCCGGATCTTTCAGGTGTAAAAGGTCCGTCACCGTTCAGTGCATTATTTACATCCACGACTCTCCCCCGCCTGTGAGCGCCAACGCTGATACCACCCCCCATATGTGCCACCACAAGGTTTAAATCCTCATATTCTTTATTTATCGATGCGGCATATAGTCTTGAGACAGCTTTCTGGTTGAGTGCATGAAAGATCGAGTTCCTTTCAAAAGACGGATGACCGGCAATCCTTGCAACATCATCTAACTCATCAACTACCACAGGATCAACTATAAAAGCTCTTGCTCCTTCTATCTCAGAGGCTACTTCACTTGCTATCAGGCCCCCCAGATTACTTGCGTGAGTGCCTCTTACACAAGCAATAAGATCATTCTTCATTTTTTCATTAACCTCGTATATACCCGACTCTATGGGCTTTAGAAGTCCACCACGCCCTACCACTGCTTCTATTTTTTCTGTCAGATAACCCTTTCTGAGTAATTCATCCAGTACTATTTCCTTTCTGAAGTTTTTCTGATCGCTTATTTTCTCAAATCGGGACAGATCGTCGTTTGAATGAGAAACAGATTGCTCAAAGAGGGGTTTTTCTCCGTTATAAAGAGCGAATTTGGTGGATGTTGACCCGGGGTTTATTGCTAAGATATATGTTCCCATAAGCTCAATTTTATTCGGCCATCAGGCACGACAGTGCTATACAATAGAATTTAGATTTTTCACTTTCGCTTCTCGACATTAATACAACAGGGTGGGTTGTGCCTCTAAGCATGCCTGCCAATTCACCTCTGCCAAATTGCATCAGGCCTTTATAGAAGGGGTTACATGACTCCAGGGATGGGAAAAGGAGTATATCGGCCTCTCCTGCTACGGGTGTATCTATTCCCTTAATGGCTACTGCCTCTTTATCGCAGGCCAGGAATATATCAAGTGGGCCATCGATTATGCAATCACTGATTTCTCCGCTTTCAACCATTTTACACATAAGGGGATAGTCGGTACTGCTGGGAAAGTGCTTACTTAGCTTCTCTGAAGCTCCGATAAGTGCAAGTTTTGGTTTATTAATACCGAATTTTGAGGCCATTTCTATTGCATAGTTTGCCATGGCCACTTTCTGGTCCAGATCAGGAAAGGGAATTACCGCAGTATCGGTAATAAACAGCAGTTTATTGTAGTCAGGAACCTGTATTGCACATACGTAACTCATTACAGCACCTGCTTTCATAAGTCCCTTTTCCTTGTCCATTACTGCCCTGAGAAAATGATCGGTCCCAATCAGTCCCTTCATCAAAATATCGGCTTCTCCTGAACGTACCATTGCAACAGCAATTGCAGCAGCCTCTGCCTGTTCAGATACTTCAATAATTTTAAAACGTGAATGATCGATTGCCAGTTGACTGCAAACCCTTCTTATCTCCTCTGGTTCTCCAATTAATATGGCTTCTGCAAAACCCTCATCTACAGCCAGCGATACTGCGCCCAGGGTATTTACATCCTGTGCCCAGGTAACGGCTATCCTGAATTTCCTCTTCCTGGATTTTACACTTTCGACCAGCTGATCTAATGTACGAATCATACTTCTTACTGGCTTGCGGCAGCAGACAGTAATATACTGTCAAACTTGGCCTGTTCACTATCAGATCTTGAAGTCAGGATAATCGGAGCCAAAGCACCAAGTATTATTGAGGCTACCTTAGCTTTAGCGAAAAATACCATTGACTTATAAAGAACATTCCCAACTTCTATATCCGGCATTAGCAAGAGATCTGTTTCGCCTGCTACTTCACTCTTAATCCCCTTGTGATTAGCACTTTCAAGGCTAACAGCATTATCAAATGCAAGCGGGCCATCAATTATACAATTCTTAATCTGTCCGCGCTGATTCATTTTCGAAAGCAAGGCTGCATCCATTGTTGCCTTCATACTTTCATTAACCATCTCAACTGCTCCAAGAACAGCTATTTTAGGTTCCTTAATTCCAAGATTATTAAGACACCTGACAGAATTATTTACAATAGCTATCTTATCAGTAAGATCGGGTGAAATATTCATTGCAACATCAGTTAACGCAATGAGCTTATGGTAATTATCCACTTCGAAAAGGGCAAAATGTGATAGTAGATTACCTGTGCGAAGTCCCCACTCCTTATTAAGAACACTTTTAAGAAGATCTGATGAGCCAACATTTCCTTTCATAAGCACATCAGCTTCGCCACGGCTAACCATCTGCACTGCCAGGTTAATGGCTTTAATATTATCCTTCTCGTTGATTACTTTTATACCTGCAAGGTCATAATTATATTTTGCGGCAATCTCTTCAATCAAACTCTTATCACCAATCAGAATAGGTTCGATTATCTTTTCTTTGCTGGCTCTCATTACTGCTCCCAGTGATTGAGTATCATGGGCAGCTGCAAGTACAAGTTTCTTGGTTGGTTTTCCCTCGAGTAATTTCCTCAGGTCTGACAGCTTTTTTAGTTCCATACTGCTTATTACTTAGATTAACTTTTTGTGTTAACAATTCTGTTTGTATCTGAGGCTATAACGAACTCTTCATCTGTTGTTACAGTCATAATAGTCGCACGTGAGCCCTCTTTAGAAATAACCTTGTCTGATCCTTTTAGATCATGGTTTGCTTCTTCATCAAATTCCATCCCAAGATATTCCATATCAGAGCAAATCATTTTTCTAAGATTAAAATCATTCTCTCCCACACCGCCTGTAAAAACAAGCAGATCTACTCCATTTAAAGCAGCTATATAGGCTCCGATAAATTTCTTTACCTTATAGGCATACATATTAAGGGCTAATATAGCTCGTTCGTTGCCCGACCCTGCAGCAATTTCAAGATCACGCATATCAGAGGATATGTTGGTGATACCCATTACACCACTCTTCTTATTTATCATATTACTAACACCCTGTACATTAAGGTGTTCCTTATCCGCAATATATATCAACACTCCCGGATCTACTTCTCCTGTACGTGTTCCCATAATCAATCCGTCAACCGGTGTAAAGCCCATTGATGTATCAACTGATTTCCCATTTTCAATAGCAGTAATCGATGCTCCGTTGCCCAGATGACAGGTAATTATCTTAAGGTCTTTCATTTCCTTTCCCATTAGCCCCGCAGCTTTTTTTGCTACAAACTTATGACTGGTTCCATGGAAACCATATTTTCTTATCCTGTACTTTTCATAGTACTCATATGGAATTGCATACATATAGGCATAGTCGGGCATGGTCTGATGAAAGGATGTATCAAATACTGCTACCTGTGGAATTCCGGGAATAAGTTTTTCGACCGACAGGATTCCTTTGAGGTTAGCAGGATTATGGAGAGGAGCAAGTTCAATACAGGCCTCAATATCCCTTTTTGTTCTATCATCAATAAGGGCACTCTCTGTAAAGTTTTCACCACCATGTGCAACCCTGTGTCCAACTGCCTTTATTTCAGATATATCTTTTACAACCCCATGATCGGGGTCGGTAAGAGCATCAATAACAAGGTTAATACCAATTGTATGATCGGGTATATCTACAACTGTCTTATATGGCTCCTTTCCTGCTGGTTTATGTGTTAATATTGAATCGACAATACCAATTCTCTCTACCAATCCTTTTGCTTTAACCTCAGTATTGTCTCCCATTTCAAATACCTTGTATTTTATTGAAGAGCTACCGCAGTTTAATACTAATACGATCATAACTAATTTTTCCTAACTAAGCTTTGTTTAACAATATATATTTATTTTTCTGATTCACAATAAATTAAGCCATGACACCTTCTACTTTCCTCCGGCCTGGTTTGCTGTAATTGCGACGAGGCTCACGATATCGCTAACAGAACATCCTCGCGACAGATCATTGATCGGAGCTGCCATCCCCTGCAATATAGGCCCCACAGCTTCAGCCTTTGCAAGCCTTTGAACAAGTTTATATGCTATATTACCTGTTTCGAGTGAAGGGAAAATAAGAACATTAGCATGTCCTGCTATCTTGCTGTCGGGTGCTTTAGATTTTCCAATTGCCTCTATAAGTGCAGCATCAGCCTGTAATTCTCCGTCAATCTGAATATCGGGGGCCATTTCTTTTGCCAGTCTTGTTGCGTTAACCACCTTATCGACCATTGGGTGTGATGCACTACCTTTTGTACTGAAGCTCAGCATCGCCACCTTAGGTTCAATGCCAAGGATATTCTTTGTTGTCCTGGCAGTTGCAACCGCTATCTCAGCCAGCTCGGTTTCTGTAGGATCCGGATGTACTGCTCCGTCGGCAAAAACGATTACACCATCTGAGCCAAATGATTTATCCGGAAGAATCATTATAAAGGCTCCGGAGACAACTGAAATTCCGGGGGCAGTTTTAACAAACTGGAAAGCAGGCCTTAACACATCACCCGTAGCATTTTGTGCTCCGGCTACTTCACCATCAGCGTCACCATTCTTAATCATTAACACAGAAAGATAAAGCGGATTCTCAATTAGTTTAGCTGCCTCCTCCCTGGTAAGTCCTTTCTTTTTCCTTAATTCAACCATCAAATCAATGTACTGGTCCTTCTTTTCATGACTTAGCGGATCGATTATCGTTGCCTTAGAGATATTATTTAAATTAAGCTTTTGAGCCATACCTTTTATAATCTCCGGATTGCCAAGTAAAACTATTTCGGCAAGCCCGTCTGCAATAACTTCATCTGCCGCTCTAAGTGTTCTCTCCTCTGTTCCTTCAGGAAGCACAATTTTCTTATTCAATCTTCGGGCTTTCTCCTTAATATTGTTAATCAATTCCATTGTGTATCAATGATTTAGTAATTTTTAAAATGATCTATAAAAATAGTCAAAAAAGATTTCTCCGGCAACATATATTAACATGATTATTGTCAGGGATTCGACTTTTAATAAAAATGAATAGAAAAGACAATACTTTTTTGTAGTAGGCACATATTTTCTATTTTTGAGCAAGAGAAATATATTACCTATGAATAACCCGGAATTAAGGATTGAAGAATTAGGAAATTCTATTAAGGGCGAGATAAGAGTTGATACTATTACCAGGACTCTTTACTCGACCGATGCATCAATGTATAAAGAAACACCTCTGGGAGTTGTTTGGCCAGCCGGGGAGGATGATTTGAAAGTGTTAATAGACTTTGCCCGAAAGAATAAGATCGGATTGATAGTGAGGGGTGCAGGAACCAGCCTGGCCGGTCAGGTAGTAGGATCCGGACTTGTTGTGGATATCTCGCGCTACATGAACAGGATTCTGGAATTCAATGTTGAAGAAAGGTGGGTAAGGGTGCAACCGGGAGTAATTTTCGAGGAAATGAACAGGGAGATGATGAAACACGGCCTGTTTTTCGGGCCGGAGACATCAACTGCCAACAGGTGCACAATTGGTGGTATGCTTGGAAACAATGCATGTGGTCTCCACTCGCTAAGGTACGGATCTACCAGGGACCATACCCTGGAGGTAAAAGCACTTCTCAGCGATGGTTCAGAAGCTACGTTCGGACCTGTCTCGAAGGAAAATATAATTAAAAAAACAAATGAGAATAGCCTTGAGGGAAAGATATATAAACATCTAAACCAGTTACTGTCGGATAAAGATAATGCCCGGATAATCAGAGAAGAATATCCCGATCCGCAGGTCCCGAGACGTAATACCGGATATGCACTTGATCTGCTTCTCGATTCACTTCCCTATTCCGAGGGATGTAAAAACGAACTCAACCTGTCACGCCTTATTGCAGGATCAGAGGGAACTCTTGCTATAGCCACAGAAATAAAACTCAGTCTTGTACCTGTTCCGCCGCCCGTAAAAGCCCTGTGCTGTGTACACCTGAAGGAAAGAGACAGTGCATATAATGCAAACCTGATAGCTCTTAAGTATGATCCTGATGCTGTGGAGATGACTGATGACAAGATACTTGAGCTAACAAAAGACAATATTGAACAAAATAAAAACCGCTTCTTTATTGAGGGCTCACCCGGGGCAATCCTGATTGTTGAGTTTTCAAGAAACAGCAAAGAAGAGATCGATGATATATGCAACACAATGATCAATGATCTTAAGGAGCAGGGATATGGCTATGCCTACCCCATTATCTATGGTGGTGATGTAAGCAAGGTGTGGGCACTGAGAAAGGCAGGATTAGGCATATTATCAAACCTGAAAGGTGATGCCAAACCTGTTAGTTTACTTGAGGATACTGCGGTTAATGTTAATAAATTGCCCGCTTATATTAAGGATTTTAATGCAATACTGGCAAAGTATAATAAAGACTGCGTATACCACGCTCATATTGGAACAGGAGAGCTGCACCTGAGGCCTCTATTGAATATGAAGGATAAAGCCGATGTTAAATTGTTCCATACTCTCGGTAAGGAAACTGCCCTGCTGGTAAAAAAATACAGGGGTTCATTAAGTGGCGAGCATGGTGATGGCCGGCTCAGGGGTGAATTTATACCAATAATACTGGGAGATCACGTCTATGGTCTTCTGAAAGAATTAAAGAATACCTGGGATCCTGAAAACATAATGAATCCCGGAAAGATAATAGACACTCCTCCAATGGATACTTTCCTGAGGTATATACCGGGAAATGAAACACCCATGCCCGAAACAATTTTTAGTTTTGAGAACACCAACGGTATTGTAAGAGCAGCCGAAAAATGCAATGGCTCAGGCGATTGCAGAAAGTCAGAAATAATTGGTGGTACAATGTGCCCCTCTTTTATGGCAACCAGGGATGAAAAAAATACAACCAGGGCACGGGCCAATGTTCTGAGGGAGTTTCTGAACAAAGAGGATGGTGATATCTGGGATCATAAGGAGATATACGAGGTTCTTGATCTTTGTCTATCCTGTAAGGGTTGCAAAAGTGAATGTCCGTCGAGTGTTGATATTGCCAGGTTGAAATCAGAGTTTATGCAGCACTGGTACGATAAGCATGGTATACCTTTAAGGAGCAGGCTTATTGCCTATATAACTTCGATTAACAAACTTGGCAGCATCGCGCCATCGATTTATAACTTCTTTCTTAAAAACAGATTCATTTCATCGCTTTTTAAGGGAGCAATTGGTTTTGCAAAGGAAAGAAGCATCCCCACTCTATACAAGATTACACTTAGAAGATGGGCAAAAAAGAACCTTGATAGAATAAACCCTCAGCAAGCGGTTAAAAGCGTTTTCCTGTTTGCTGACGAGTTTACAAACTATAACGACACACAAATAGGCATAGATACAATTGAGTTGCTTACTGCTCTTAATTATCGCGTTGTAATACCAGATCACGCCCTTAGCGGAAGAACTTTCTTTTCGAAGGGATTGTTAAGGACTGCTAAGAAGCATGCTATCAGGAATATTGAAATGCTTTCTGGTATTGTAAGCGAAGAAAGCCCTCTTATTGGGATAGAGCCCTCAGCTATCCTGGGTTTCAGAGACGAGTACCCTGAGCTTGTTAAGGGTGAAATGAAAGAAAAGGCCTTAAAGCTGGCAAGGAATGTTTATATGGCTGAAGAGTTTATTGCGGCTGAATTTGACCTGGGCAATATTTCATCGAAAAGGTTTACAGATAATAAAAATAATGTACTCCTTCACGGTCATTGTCAGCAAAAGGCTGTTGCAGATACCATAGCTACAAAGAAAGTTCTAACAATTCCTCAGAATTATACTGTATCTGAGATACCATCGGGATGCTGTGGTATGGCAGGATCATTTGGCTACGAGAAGGAACACTATGACCTGTCTCTCAAGGTTGGTGAGCTGGTGCTTTTCCCTGCAGTAAGGCAGGCCGATAAGGATACACTTTTAGCTGCACCAGGGACGAGTTGCAGGCACCAGATAGCTGATGGCACTGGAAGAACAGCATTGCATCCCTTGCAGATTCTTAGAAAAGCTTTGATCAGTTTATAAGAGTTCAAACCTGTCGGCGTCTTTCCATACAGGAAATTTGTTTCTGAATTCTAAAACATCCTGCAATGACAATACTCCGCTGGCTGTGCCTTCTTTATTGGGTTTAAGATCTGTTATTATTCTGCCTCGGGGGTCAATTATCTGTGAATCACCGCAATAAGAGAGACCATTTCCATCCTCACCAACCCGGTTAACACCTATTACATAGCACTGATTCTCAATTGCTCTGGCTTTAAGCAATGTATTCCAAACATGGCGTCTTGATTCGGGCCAGTTAGCAACAAAGAGGAGTATATCGTAGGCATTTTCAACATTTCTGCTCCAAACAGGAAACCTTAGATCGTAACATATCTGTAGCTTAATAGAAAATCTGTTATAATTTGTTATAACATTGCCCGAACCAGGTGTAAAGAAATTGTTCTCCTTCTCCATCCTGAACAGGTGTCCTTTATCGTAAGTAGCCAGGATTTCGCCGCCGGCAGCAATTACTAACCTATTGAAGTACCTTTCTTCATCTTTTATAATAAGACTTCCCGCAAGTGCATAATTCCCTGATCCGGCCATGGCTTTCATCCATGCCACTGTCTGTCCCTCCATAGTCTCAGCCATAGACCTGGAATTCATTGAAAATCCGGTAGAAAACATCTCGGGCAGCACTACCAGGTCGCCATTTGCCGGTTCACTATCCTTTATAATTTTTTCAAGCCTGGTTCGGTTTGCTTCAGCCTTTTCCCAGATTAAATCTGCCTGGACTATAATCACTTTCATAAGCAAAGCATTTACGTAAAAAAAAACAGGCCGCAAAGCAGCCTGTTACAAGGGCAATCTCATCAATATCTAATTATCCAGCGACTCATAATAATCTCCAAGAATTCCTCCAAGGAGTGGCTTATAATAGAGCCAGAAGAATCTTCTGGGATCATTAAGGTCGTCTTTACTGTAAAGTAATCCTTTAATTATATTAAGTGACCCGAAAGAGGCTGTCCATGGGGCCATCTTTCCGCTTGCAAAATCACCGCAGAAATAGATTGTATGCATAGTAGCTGAGTCAGCTATAACAGCAGGTATCTGAGGCGTTATCATCAGAAACCTGTCGAGCAAGTCCTCTCCTTCTGCCGTAACATCAAAATTAAAACTGGAGAGAACAGTATTTGTTTCACCCTCATCTATTACATCGAAGGGACCGGTATATGGTACTTTCTCAGCCAGTCCGTATTTTTCAACCAAGCTTGCTTCGGAAGTAATATAGGGTAGTGCGCTGTTTAAATGTTTGCCTTCTTCAAGTATTACAACATCAGTCTCTCCTTTAAGAAAGACTATGCCCGGATTTTTAAAATCCCATGCGCTTCTATACTTCTTTGAGTACATACTAACCAGCCAGGGCTCTACATCAATAGAATCGAGCGACTCATAGTATTGCCCGGTCCAGCCACTTGTCTTCATTTTGTAGTGATCGGTCTCTACCCTGTATTTTTCAAAGGCGTTTGTGGGATAGTCTATTGAATTATACTCCAGAATAACCAGCTTATCCCTCTTTCGCATTTCAACAAGCATCAGGTAGTCTGTGTTATTCAATCCCCCGTATAGTTTTCTCGATCTCCTGCTTCTGTTTATCCCCTGATACCAGTCGTTAAAGAACACTCCATAAGTATCAGCATAATATAGAACATCGCTGTTTTCAGCAATATCTATAACATTTACAAGTCGAATGTCATTTCTCCTGAACTGCTTGGATCTTAATGGCTTAATAGGGTAAAAACCATAATAATCCTTACGCAGAAGATACTTCCTTTTGTTATCCTTTTTCACTATCCTGTCATTAGCCAAAACCCAGGTCAGAGACCTGTGCTTCAGTCTGTCAAGTGAGTGGACAGTTTTATCCAGGATAATAACGTTCATAGGTTTCTTCTCTTTAAAGAACCAACCAAAAAAACCTAGGGCGGGTAAAATGAGAAGTACAACAAGAACAATGATTGTAATTAAGAGAGGTTTTTTCATAGTAACAGCTATTTGATACTACTCAAATATTTATCTGGTTTGACGGTTTCAATTGATAAAAGTATTAATTTATTTCTTTTAATGAAAATAAATAACCCAGTATTTTGAAAGCTATTATAAAAAGAACGCAATTCTAGTAATACTCAGTATCCGACTGCAGTATCATCGCCTCTTTTATCGGCCCCACCCTGATATAAACGGCCGGGTAAAATCCTTATTGCATCCACCCTTCCAATAGAGTTTCTGACTTTAAGTGAATGACCCATTTTCTCAAGACTTTTAAGCATAATAGTATCAAACCTATCTTCTTCATATGCAATCTCATCCGGCATCCACTGGTGGTGGAATCTCCCGGCATCGACAGCAGATTGCATATCCATATCAAATTCTATAACATTGAGCAGAACCTGGAATACGGAAGTGATAATCGTTGACCCCCCCGGAGAACCCAATACCATATATAGCTCATCATTCTTTTCAACTATTGTAGGTGTCATTGAGCTAAGCATTCTTTTACCAGGCTGAATCGAATTAGCCTCACCTCCAACCAATCCATAAATATTTGGATAGCCAGGCTTACTCGAAAAATCATCCATCTCATTATTCAATAAGAAACCGGCACCTTCAACAACGATATGATTACCATAGCTTCCATTCAGGGTGGTAGTTACAGACACTGCATTGCCGTAGGCATCGGTTATGGAGTAATGAGTGGTTTCCTCGCTTTCCTTTGCAAGACCAGGACCGGCTGAAATATCTTTTGACAGTGAGGCAAGCTCACTATTAAAATCACTCATTCTTTCCTTCAGATATGTTTTTTCTGTCATTCTTTCAACTGGTACATAAACAAAATCGGGGTCGCCCAGATACTCTGCCCTATCGGCATAGACCCGTCTTTCGGCCTCTACCATAAGGTGTATTGCTTCTGTGGAATGTAGTCCCCAGTCACCGATAGGATAATCTTCTATCATGCCCAGTAATTGGATAATTGCAACCCCACCACTTGATACAGGGGGCATTGAGATTACCTTATAATCTTTATAGTCAGTTGCCAGTGCATCACGCCATACAGCATCATATTCTTCCAGGTCATTGTGTGTAATCAGTCCATTACCCCTGGTCATTTCATTAACCATCATATCTGCAGTGGGTCCTTTATAAAATCCATCAGGTCCATTATCCCTTATTCTTTCCAGCGTTTGTGCCAGCTCTGGCTGTTTAAGAGTATCTCCCGCCTCCCATTCACCATCATTAATAAAGGCTGTTTTATGACTGTTTCTTTCCAGCAGGGTTTTCTTGATAGAATTAAGTGACTTTGCCTGCTTCTCGGTTAAAGGAAAGCCCTTTGCAGCAATATCAATGGCCGGTTGAACAAGGTCCTCAAAGCTTAGGCTACCATATTTTTTATGTGCTTTATAAAGTCCGTCGACTGAGCCGGGAACACCTGATGCCAGGTGTGTTGATGTGCTTAAGCCATTTATTACCTTACCGTCTTTATCGAGGTACATATCCCTGCTTGCTGTTAAGGGAGCCCTTTCCCTGTAATCAAGAGCATCTGTTGTGCCATCTGCATTCCTTATTACCATTAATCCTCCTCCACCTATATTCCCGGCATTGGGGTAGCAAACCGCAAGTGCAAATCCGGTTGCCACAGCTGCATCTACTGCATTTCCTCCCTGTTTAAGTATCTTAACTCCTATTACTGAAGCCTGAGGGTGAGCAGAAACGACCATGCCATTGCCGGCGGTAATTCCATATCCGGTAACAATTTCATCATTAACTGCTGTTTTACAGGAAAATAGTAATACAATCAGCGCAATATATAAAACGCTCAATAGTTTGCTTCTTTTAGTCATAATTATTTAATTCGGTAATTAGCCCAGATTGCTGAGCATAGTTATTAATTCAGGTGAGACAATCTTAATTCTTCTCCCGTCAAGTTCAATTATTTTATCGTTTTTAAATTCGTTAAGTGTCCTGATTAAGCTCTCTTTTGTTGTACCTATAAGCTCAGCAAGTTCCTGGCGGGTAAGGGGAACGGTGAAATCCTCGCTGTGAAATACATCATCAGAAAAATACCTGATAAGATCGGCAACTCTTCCAGGAAGTTGTTTCATCGAAAAATTAACCAGCTTCTCAGAAATATCAAGCGCCTCCGTGCTGATTATTTTAAATAGCTCAGATGCAAACCTTCCATTCTTCCTGATAGCAGATTCGAGTGCCTCGCCCCTTATCATAAGAGCTTCTGTATTTTCAATGGCTGAAGCAGAATACCTGTATTCTTTCGAACCAAAAACACTTGAAAGACCTGCAAATTGACCAGGACCGGTCAGACTAAGACATATCAACCTGTCGCCTCTGCCTCCCTTGTAGACCTTTATCAGGCCATTAATAATATATACAGCATGATCAGATGGCATTTTTTGATTGAACAATACATCATGCCGTGAAAAATTCATATAGGTTACATTCCTTGCCAGTTCTACCTTTTCCGATTCATCGAGGTAATTAAATACACCTTTATCAGGTATAATTCCTATACCCTTCCCCAGTATTTCCTTATAGTTTTTTGTCGACATGAATATCAGGAACAGTTTTGCTGACTATCAGCAAATGTATCAATTTTGACGAAACGATGATCTAAATCACCTAAAAATGATGATATTTTCTTTAACATAATTTAACTCAATAGCCCAATATTTTGCACCTTTACAAAAAATATGAGACAAGTAATATGACTGGCAATAGAATTCTTGTAATTGACGATTCAAATACAAACCTGGTTCTGCTTGAATCTCTTCTCGAGAAAAAGGGATATGATGTATGCTCGGCACTCAGCGCGATGGAGGGTCTCGAAAACGTTAAAACAAAAAAGCCAGACCTTATATACCTGGACTTCCTGATGCCTGAAATTGACGGACTGCAATTTCTGGATATTCTCCGTAAAAATGACGAATGGAAGGATATC
Source organism: uncultured Marinilabiliaceae bacterium (assembly GCA_942491535.1). GTDB lineage: Bacteria > Bacteroidota > Bacteroidia > Bacteroidales > VadinHA17 > JAUVKT01. The sequence goes on along the minus strand of CALOBV010000025.1, from coordinate 139,382 downwards.
CCCGTTGTAATACTATCTGCTATCTCAGATGCAGATATAATAAAACGAAGTAAGGAAAAAGGAGTTGTGGACTATATTACGAAGCCAATCAATATCCATAAAATAATAGATCTGACAAAGGACATACTATCTAATTAGTATAGTGATACTTACACTAAAATTCATCCGATCTTAATTTTCTTAACATTAACTTAACATTAAATTCATCCAAAAGTAATTTAGTGCAGATACTTTTGTGCTGTTAAATCAACTATAACAAATATGGATACTTTCTATTTAATTGTAATCGGGATTTTATTTGTACTGGCAATTTCAGACCTGGTTGTAGGCGTAAGTAACGATGCGGTAAACTTTCTGAATTCTGCTATTGGTTCTAAAGGTTGCATCACTAAGAGTGATCCTTATAATTGCCACCCTTGGAATTCTCTTCGGAGCCACTTTTTCGAGTGGAATGATGGAGGTTGCCAGAAAGGGTATATTTAATCCGGGAGAATTTTTCTTCAGCGACCTGATGATAATATTCCTGGCAGTTATGCTAACGGATATACTTCTGCTTGACCTATTTAATACTTTTGGTCTGCCTACATCAACAACGGTATCAATTGTATTCGAATTACTTGGAGCCGCAGTAGCTATAGCAGTTATTAAACTATCAGCAGACCCTGACGGAGTACATACACTGGGAACCTATATTAATTCCAGTAAAGCACTTGCTATTATATCAGGAATATTGATATCTGTGGTTGTGGCCTTTACAGTCGGAGCCATAGTAATGTATCTGACAAGAGTACTGTTTACTTTTAACTATAAGACAAACCTCAGATACTTCGGATCTGTTTGGGGGGGACTGGCAATTACTGCCATTACTTATTTTATGCTTATCAAAGGCGCTAAAGGAGCATCATTTATGGATGCCGAGACTGTAGAATGGATAAATAGTAATACAAGCATAATACTGGTTTACAGCTTTATAGGATGGACAATTATTCTTCAGGTTCTTACAATGCTGTTTAAGGTTAATATCCCAAAAATAATTGTTCTGGTTGGCACATTCTCCCTTGCAATGGCATTTGCCGGTAATGACCTGGTAAACTTCATAGGAGTGCCCCTTGCAGGTCTTGAATCATATAAAGAATGGGTTGCCAGCGGAGCTGATCCGGACGGATTACTAATGTCCTCGCTTGCAGCAAAAGTAAAAACTCCTACCATATTCCTGCTGGGAGCAGGTATAATAATGGCACTTGCGCTCTGGACTTCCAAGAAAGCACGAACAGTAACAAAAACTGAGCTCAGTTTAAGTAAACAGGATGAAGGAAGCGAAATGTTCGAATCATCGTCTGCGCTTGCCAGGGCAATGGTTAGATCAGGCGTACAGCTATCCAATACTGTTAAATTCATATTCCCAAACAGATTATTGAAGTGGCTTGACAGCAGATTCGATTCTAATGAATCTGATCTCCTGCACAAAGAAACAGATATGTCGTTTGACATCCTCAGGGCATCAATTAACCTGGTTGTTGCAGGTGTATTGATAGCCTATGGTACATCTCAAAAACTACCACTCTCAACAACCTATGTAACATTTATGGTTTCAATGGGTACCTCGCTGGCCGACAGAGCCTGGGGACGCGAATCTGCAGTATACAGGATTACGGGTGTTATGGTAGTTATTACAGGATGGTTTTTTACGGCAATGGCTGCTTTTACATCAGCTTTCCTGATAGCCCTGTTTATAAACTGGGCAGGCATGTGGGCAATTGGAACAATGGTAATACTTGTATCTTATTTGCTTTTTAGAAGCTACAGGCTGCATGGGAAAAGATCGTCGATAAAAGAAGAAAAAGACAGATCTGTAAACGATGGTGGAATCGGTAGTACGAAAAAAATTATTCCTGCATGCCAGGAAACAATAATCTCGAATCTTCTGCAGATATCATCTATGTATGACAAAATTACTATCAGTCTTTGTAAAGAAGACCTGAAGGGTCTAAGGAAGATCCGAAAAGAAGTAAAGAAGTTAAATATTGATGTAAAATTGCGAAAGGATAATGTCCATAAAGTAATCAAGAAGCTTGATGATATCAAAATTGATGCGGCACCTTATTACGTACAGATATTCGACTATCTCAGGGAGTCTGCCCATGCTATTAATTATATCGCAGACCCGGCATATTCTCATATTAACAACAATCATTCACCTTTAAATAAGCAACAACAGATTGATTTGAAGAAACTTAATCTTCAAACCAGCGAATATTTCAACTTCCTTATTTATCTATTAAAATCCAATAATTTCGAAAATATCAGGGAGTCCGTGCAGAAGCTGCATGATCTTATTGATGCTAATGAGAATCTTCGTAAACAACAGATCAAGCGAATTAAAAAGGGAGAATCCGGAACAAAGGCCAGTTTGCTCTTTTTAGACATTCTCAACGAATCAAAAGGGTTGGTCCTGCACTCAGGTAACGCGGTTAAAGCATACAGGGACTTCTATATTGCATATAACAGGTAAGTGCGAAGGGCTAAGGGGTAAGGGCTAAGGGGTAAGGGCTAAGAGGTGTTGCGTAAAGCGACACCTTTTTACCATACAATCCTATTGTAGCTCCCTTCTCTTTTTGTAAGTTTGCATGAAAGAAAAGAATATGCTGGCAAATCAACCTCTTGCTGAACGGATGAGACCTCGAAGCCTCGATAAATATGTCGGACAGGATCACCTTGCAGGTAAGAATTCAACATTCAGAAAAAGCATAGAATCGGGAATTATTCCCTCATTTATACTATGGGGTCCTCCCGGAGTAGGGAAAACAACTCTTGCAAGTGTTATCGCGGGGATGCATAACAGACCTTTCTATAAGCTGAGTGCAGTAAATTCAGGTGTTAAAGACGTGAGGGAAACAATTGAAAAAGCAAAGAAGCAGCAATTTTTTGATTCTCCTAATCCAATCCTTTTCATCGATGAAATTCACAGGTTCAGTAAATCCCAGCAGGATTCTCTTCTTGGAGCAGTAGAACAGGGAATCATTACACTAATTGGTGCCACAACAGAAAACCCGAGCTTTGAAATAATATCACCCCTCCTCTCCAGGTGCCAGATATATGTACTGAAACCACTGGAAGACAATGACTTAAAAAGCCTGGCTGAAAATGCGATACAAACCGACTCTTACCTTAAAGAGTATAATATTAAGATCCTCGAATATGAAGCGTTGTTTCGTCTGGCGGGTGGTGATGCACGAAAACTATATAATACCCTTGAGCTTGTTGTTTCAGCAGAATCGGCCACATTGAAACCGGGTAGCAAGGAAATTTCACTTACCGACGAAATAATCACTCAGCATGTTCAACGTAATATTACTCTTTATGACAAAGGAGGAGAGCAACACTATGATATAGTATCGGCCTTTATTAAATCGATACGAGGCAGCGATCCAAATGCGGCAGTATACTGGCTGGCCCGCATGGTTGAAGGCGGAGAGGATGTGAAATTTGTTGCACGCAGACTGGTAATTCTGGCAGCTGAAGATATAGGTCTAGCCAATCCTAATGCCCTGCTGATGGCCCAATCCTGCTTTGATGCTGTTTCGGTTATAGGATGGCCTGAATCCAGGATTATTTTATCTCAGCTTGCAATCTATCTTGCCACCTCACCAAAAAGCAATTCTGCCTACCAGGCTATTAACGATGCTATTTCTGAGGTAAGAAACACAGGTGATGCCCCTGTTCCTCTACACCTTAGAAATGCACCAACAAGACTAATGAAAGATCTCAATTATGGCGCAGATTATAAATATGCACATTCGTATAAGGGCAATTTTGTAAAAGACAATTTCCTGCCTGAAGAACTAAAAGGCAGAATCTTCTATGAGCCGGGAAATAATAAGCGAGAAAACGAGTTTAGAGAAAGACTTTCTAAACTATGGGATGAGCTATATAATTATGATAAAACTGAATAGGCAATAAATTGCTTTTTACTACATTTGCTTTTCTTACAAGTTAAATAAATGAATATTCCAGGACTGAAACATAGCGAAAACGGGAACTTCCTCCTGCTTGCCGGACCCTGTGTTGTTGAAAGCAGAGAATTGGTAAGGGAAGTCGCTGCTGAACTCAACCGAGTGGCTGATATCTACAATGTACCACTTGTTTTAAAGGCATCATACAGGAAAGCAAACAGGTCGAGGCTTGATTCTTTTGCAGGACTGGGTGATGAAGAAGCCCTATCTATTCTTGCAGATGCAGGATCCGAATTCAATCTTCCTCTTGTAAGCGATATTCATACTGCGGAAGAAGCCTCCATGGCTGCCCGATACGTCGACATACTACAGATTCCTGCCTTCCTTTGCAGGCAGACAGATTTACTACTGGCTGCCGGGCAAACCGGCAAATGGGTAAATATCAAAAAGGGCCAGTTCTTATCAGGTGAGGCAATGAGCTTTGCAGTTGAAAAAGTAAGGAGTACCGGAAATAATAATATATTGCTGACCGAACGTGGTAATATGTTTGGTTACGGAGATCTTGTCGTGGATATGAGAAATATCCCTGAAATGAAAAAAACAGGAGTGCCGGTAATTGTTGATATTACTCACTCTCTCCAGAAACCAAACAGCTCCTCAGGAATAAGCGGGGGTCAGCCTGAAATGATAGAAACAATAGGCATGGCAGCTATAGCAGCAGGTGCCGACGGTATATTTATAGAAACACACCCAAATCCTTCAAAAGCTCTTTCTGATGGAGCTAATATGCTTGATCTTAAAAGAATCGAAGGGCTAATAAGAAAGTTATCATCTTTAAAAGAAACAATTAATAATCTAAATAATTAGAAGTAAACTACTATGAAAAAGTCAATTTTAATGATTGCCCTGGCAATCATAACATTATCAATCAGTGCCCAGGATCTTGCCTCAATAGTTAATAAGTACGAAAAAGCAAGCGGTGCAGATAAGCTTAATTCCTTCAAAACTATTGTTATGGAGGGCAATATGGATGTGATGGGTATGCAGATGAAAATGGTTATCAAAGAAAAAAAGCCGGATAAGATTAAGACGGTAATGGAAATGAGTGGTATGGAAATGGTAACTGTTATTAACGGAGACAAGGGTTACCAGATAAATCCAATGATGGGATCGAGTGAGCCCACACCGCTAGCTGCCGACCAGATTGCACAGGCAAAGAACAACAGGAACCTTGGCTCAAGCATATCCCAGCTATTTAAAGAAGATAAACTTGAATTTATAGGTGAAGATACCTTCAGGGGAACTCCTGTTTTCAAAATTAAAATGATAAGCGAAGTAGGTGATATATATACCTTTGTTGATAAAAAAACTTACCTGGTTAAAGGCATGCAGGTTGAAGTAAGCCAGGGTGGTGTAAGCCAGCTTGTAGAAAGTGTTATGTCTAACTATGAAAGCATTGATGGTGTAATGATGGCTATGAAGATAGATGCCTATCTGGCAGGAACTTACGGCTATGGTATGATATTCACAAAAGTGGAGTTCAACACACCTGTCGACGATTCAGAATTTGAAATAAAATAAGCAGCAAACCTGTAAGCCGGATTTTGTACCCCGTTCACTGGTTAAAAACCTTTGAACGGGGTTTCTGTCATTTATCTGCACTATATATTGCTATATAGCTTTATCGACCTACCCCCCGGCATCGAACGAGCAATTCTTATTCGCCGGTATACATGGTCTTTCAATCCATAAGGTGTACGGCTCCGGATGTTGCCACCCGAACCGGTAGGCTCTTACCCCACCTTTTCACCCTTACCCCGAGTGCTCGGGGCGGTTATTTTCTGTTACACTTCTATACCCTCACAGGTATCTTCCCGTTAGGAAGCATGGTGCTCTATATTGTCCGGACTTTCCTCCACGCCCTTACAGGCGCAGCGACAGAACGGTTTGCTGCAATGCAAAGATAAGAGATTATGAGCGGAAACTAATCAAAAACAGATATTGTCTTAATATTAAGGAATTCCAGCATTCCATTATCAGACAATTCGCGACCGTATCCCGATGATTTAACTCCACCGAAGGGTAGCATGGGATCGGATCGTGTAAAGCCATTAACAGCAACCATACCGGCGTCTATATCCATAACAAGCCTTTCGATAAGTTCCTTATCCTCCGACCAGACCGAAGATCCCAGTCCAAATATCGACGAATTTACTTTCTGAATCATATCATCATAATCGCTGAACCTGAATACGGGTATAACAGGTCCGAATACCTCCTCTACAGCAAGGGGACAATTATCAGGCACATCTTCAACTACAGCCGGGTCGAAGAATCCATCTCCCCGTTTACTGTCAATACTCCCGATAGTAAGCCTTGCCCCCATCTTTATGCTTTCGACAAGCTGCCTTCTGATTTCTGAAACGGCATTAATATCTACAAGTGGCCCTATATCGGTATCAGGGTCCATAGGGTCGCCTACCTTAAGTTTTTGTACCAAACCCTTAAATATGGTCATAAAATCATTATATATCTCATCCTGAAGGAATAACCTCTTTGTAGCTATACAGCTCTGGCCATTATTTTGAAACCTTCCTGTAATGGCAGCTTCGGCTGCCTTATTAATATCGGCATCTCTAAAAACAATAAAGGGGTCGCTGCCTCCCAGTTCCATTACGCAGCTCTTTGTGGCAGCTCCTGCCCTGGCAGCAATTATCTCACCCGCTAAATTACTTCCGGTAAGTGAGATTGATCTTACATGCCTGCTGGCTATCACATCTGCAGTTTGTTTGTGAGTTAGAAAGAGATTATGAAACAAATCCTCAGGAAAACCTGCTCTCAGAACAGCATCTTCGAATTTTAAGGCACTCCCCGGTACATTGGAAGCATGCTTAAGAATTACACTGTTCCCGGAGACAGATGCCGGGGCAAAACACCTGATTACCTGCCAGTAGGGATAGTTCCAGGGCATAATTGCAAAGACTGTACCCTGGGCCTGGTAAACAACCCTGCTCATGCTGGATGGGGTCTCAATATATTTCGGACTGAGAATTCGTTCAGCTTCCCTGACATAGTAGCGACAGGCTGTTGCGGATTTCCTGACTTCAGCGACAGCCTGCTTTATTGGCTTACCCATCTCCATAGTTAGTATCTCAGCATGTTCTTCTGCTTCATCTTCGAAGATTTCAGCCAATTTTAACAGTACTTTTGTCCTGGTTTCCAGGCTGCTGTTCTTCCATTCAGAAAATGCCTGATATGATTTTTCCAGAAATGACTTAAGTTCATCATCGCCCAGGTAAGAGTATTCATTGATTAGCTCCTGTGTATAAGGATTATAACTCCGGTATGCCATAGTGATTTGAGTTTTTGGTTAAGCTTATCATTTTATCAGTATCATAGTAGCTCCATAGCCATATTCTCTGAATGAGGCATCCTGACATCTGCATCTATGGTATTCATTATCAATAATTTTGCATATCTCCCTCTTTAGCTTGCCTGCCCCCTTTCCATGAATAAAAATAATCTTTTTCTGTTTTGCCCTTACTGCCCCATCCAGGGCTGTCCGGAATCTTGCAATTTGAATATCAACAATCTCTCCTGAAGTCATGCCGGATATATCGTTCACTATCTCATTTATATGCAAATCTACTTCTTCAATACTGCTCTTAGTCTTAACCCTTACCCTTTCAACCCTTTTCAACCCTATCAACCATTTCAACCTTATCAACCTTATCAACCTTATCAACCTTATCAACCTTATCAACCTTATCAACCTTATCAACCTTATCAACCTTATCAACCTTATCAACCTTATCAACCTCTTCTACCTCTTCATCTTCCCCGGGCTCCTTTCTAACAATAAGCTCCTTCTTAAGTACAGGATACTCAAAATCGTCCTCATCTGTTCTTACCAGTACCATTGTCTTATCAATAATGCTCACAACGACTCCTGTGCCGGTATCGTTAAGAAACTTAACCCTGTCGCCTTCCCTTATTTCTCTCATTTCTTACTTGCTTTAAAGACTGTAGTACAAAAATACTTATTTTTGCTACCCTTATCTAAATTTGTCTGATTTGTACAGCATCTATAAATGAAAAGTTACAAGGAAATAAGGACTCAGGATTACAGCTATAGCCTTCCGGATGAAAAAATAGCCAGGTATCCGCTTGAAGAAAGAGACGATTCAAAGCTACTTGTTTACCGCAGTGGAGAAATAATTGATGACAGTTTTAGAAATGTAAGCGATTATATTGAAAGTAATAAGACTCTTATATTTAACGAAACAGAAGTTATCAGATCAAGATTAATGTTCAGAAAACCTACGGGGGCAATTATTGAGATATTCTGTCTTGAACCTGACAATCCCTCTGATTATGAAACGGCTCTTTCGTCTGCTTCGAGTGTTGATTGGAAGTGCATAGTGGGTAATCTGAAAAAATGGAAGGAAGGACCTCTTGAACTGGCCCTTGCTGTTAAACAAAAAGAAATCGTAGTCAGGGCAATTAAGATTGGCCGCGAAGAAAATCATGTACTGGTCAGGTTCACCTGGGACGATAATAGCATCATTTTTAGCGAGATACTTGAAGCACATGGTCATATGCCGGTACCACCCTATCTGAAAAGGGATGATGAACCAATTGATAATTCAAGATACCAGACAGTATATTCATCACACAAGGGTTCGGTAGCGGCACCTACGGCCGGACTGCATTTTACCGAGTCGGTACTTCAGAAAATAGAATCAAAAAGAATACAATCGGGGAAAATAACATTGCATGTCAGTGCCGGCACTTTTATTCCGGTTAAGAGCGAAACAATTGGAGGTCATACAATGCACCGGGAACATTTTATGGTATCCCGGGAAACGATTGAATTACTGAAAACCGGAAATATTATTGCTGTTGGAACTACTTCCGTAAGAACAATAGAAACTCTTTACCACCTGGGAAATAAACTACTTGGATCCTATTCTCCTTCCGGGAAAGAGCTAGTGCTGGGTCAATGGGAGGCTTACGGCCAGTCTGTTAATTTTGGCAGGGAAGAGTCGATGAACGCTCTTCTGAGTTATCTGGACAGAATAGAATCTGATACTATTTCTGCATCTACCTCTATTATTATCGTGCCCGGATACCAATTTAAGATTGTTAAAGGACTTATAACGAACTATCATATGCCATCAAGTACTTTGCTATTACTTGTTGCTGCTTTAATAGGAGATAACTGGAAAAAGGTATACCAGCATGCCTTAGATAATAACTACAGGTTTCTGAGTTATGGCGACAGTTCTTTACTCCTGCCCTAGTCTGACATCAGGGATTTAAGCAGTTTGGTAAACCCATCTATATCAGCTTCCTCAGTATCCCATGATGTCATTAGTCTGTATTCCGATGTTTCTTCATTCCAGGGATAGAAGAAGTATGTCTTTCTGAGCTCCTCGGCTATCTCAGGAGGTAATATAACAAAGACTCCGTTAGCATGTACTGGCTGTGTAATTCTTATTCCGTCAATATTTCTAATACTATCCCCCAATAGTCTGGCCATATCATTAGCATGCCGTGCGTTCTTAAGCCACAGGTCGTTTCTGAAATAAGCTATAAACTGGGCAGAGATATACCTCATCTTTGAGGCTAGCTGCATACCCTGCTTTCTGATATACCTGAAATTATCAGACAGTCCGGGTTTTAGAAAGCAAACGGCCTCTCCATACATCATTCCATTCTTTGTGCCACCAAAGGAAATAACATCAACACCTGCATCAGTTGTAAAATCGCGAAACGGAATATCCATGGCTGCGGCAGCATTTGCAATTCTCGCACCATCCATATGCAATAGCATATCATACGAATGCACAAAATCTGCAATTAGTCTCACTTCATCAGGGGTATAAACAGTTCCCATCTCTGTTACCTGGGTAATAGAAACTACTTTGGGTTGCGAATGATGTTCAAAATCAAAGCCATGCAGGTGCTTTCTTATATGGTCGACAGTTAATTTACCATCCTCCGTATCGCAGGTCAGAATCTTACATCCCGAGTACTTTTCGGGTGCACCGCATTCGTCCTGTTCGATGTGTGCGGTAAAGGCAGTGATAATTGAGTTCCAGGTCCTGGTCAGAGCGGTAAGTCCCAGTACATTAGCAGCAGTACCTGTAAAAACAAAGAAAGCCTCTGTCTCAGGCCCGAATATTATTCTGAATAACTCTTCAGCTTCCAGCGTAAACTTATCATCACCATATCCAATAGTATGACCCTTGTTAACCCTGTTTATTTCTGCAAGTATTTCAGGGTGAACCCCTGCATTATTGTCGCTTGCAAATCCTCTCTTTACAGCCATTATCTTTTATTATTTATTTCTTTTGACAAAGTGTAAATATACCTCTCTTGCCTGTTTTTCAATAACTGCAGGTACTTATTTAGAATACTTATAAATAATATAGGTAGAATTTCTTTTACCTTTCAAATATTATTTTTGAACCTATTCTTTCAATATAACCTTGGAACCTTATGGACACGAACTTTCATTTTATAGATTATCTGATCTTTGGCATATATGCTGTAGTAATTATCGGTCTGGGATTATGGGTATCCAGGTCTAAAAAGGGCAAACAAAAGAATGCAGAAGATTACTTTCTTGCCTCAAAGGCTCTGCCATGGTGGGCCATAGGGGCATCTCTGATTGCGGCAAACATTTCTGCAGAACAAATAATCGGAATGTCGGGATCAGGTTTTGCAGGCGGTCTGGCTATAGCTACATATGAATGGATGGGTGCTGCTACTCTTCTTATTGTTGGAAAATATTTCCTGCCTGTATTTATCAAGAAAGGCATATATACCATACCTCAGTTTGTTGAGCAGAGGTATAATAAGACACTTAAAACTATCCTGGCCGTCTTCTGGATTGCTCTCTATATCTTTGTAAACCTTACTACAGTACTCTTCCTGGGAGCCAAGGCTATCGATACAATTCTTGGTACTGGTGATGGAACCCTACTTATCCCTGCAATTATAGGCCTCTCATTTGTGGCTGCAGCATACTCATTATATGGAGGTTTATCTGCAGTGGCATGGACAGATATTATACAGGTAGTTCTGCTTGTTCTGGGAGGTATAATAACTACCCTTATAGCTCTCGACAAAGTAACACCCGATGGAGGTGTAATAAATGGTATGTCTCATATGTTCGATGTAGCAGGCGACAAATTCCATATGATACTTAAGCGAGATAATCCTGAATATTTTAATATGCCCGGTATAGGAATGCTTATTGGCGGAATGTGGGTTGCCAACCTGTATTACTGGGGATTTAACCAGTACATTATACAGAGAACACTGGCTGCCAAGTCACTCAGGGAATCGCAGCGTGGTATTGCCTTCGCGGCCTTTCTCAAGCTTATAATACCTCTGTTTATCGTGATACCCGGGATTATCGTCTTTATATTATTTTCCCAACCCGAAGGTACAAATATCATCCCTGGTATTACGGAGGCCTTTACAAAGGCAGATGGATCTGTAAACTACGACAAGGCATATCCATGGCTGATTTCTTCGTTCGTACCCACCGGACTTAAAGGACTTGTTGTAGCAGCACTCGCAGCTGCGATTGTTTCTTCGCTGGCCTCGATGCTAAATTCGACTTCCACCATCTTCACCATGGATATCTACAGGCAGTATTTCAATAAGGATGCTGATGACAGGCAAACGGTAAAAGTGGGCAGAATATCTGCAGCTGTTGCCCTGCTTACAGCGATTTGTATTGCTCCGCTTCTGAAGAGTCTCCCCCAGGTCTTCCAGGGCATTCAGGAATGGACAGGTATTGTAAGTCCGGGTATCCTGGCTGTATTTCTAATGGGATTATTCTGGAAGAAAGCAAATGCAAGAGGCGCAATTACAGGCGCACTGGCATCAATCCCAATAGCTCTGATACTAAAACTGAGTATAATGGAACTCCCATTTATGGACCAGATGCTTTATACCACATTAATAAGCATGGTTGTTATTGCCGGGGTTAGTCTTACATCAGGAAAAGAAGGCCAGGACGATGATTCAAAGGGGATATCATTAACACCTGAAATGTTCAAAACCGGAAGGAATTTCAATATTGCTGCATATGCTATTATGTTAATACTTGTATTCCTGTACGTATATTTCTGGTAATTACAGAAATATTATATTTTAGAACCCCGGACCTTCTTCCGGGGTTTTATTTAATACTTTGACTTTGTTATATTTGCTCTAATGGAAAAGGGACGATATTTCTTATTTCTTTCATATAAGGGAACTGCCTACTCAGGGTGGCAGGTCCAGCCCGGGGAAAAAACAGTACAGGGAGTACTTGAAGAGGCTCTTTCAGTATTGCTTCAGGAGGAAATAAAGGTAATTGGAGCAGGTCGTACTGATGCCGGAGTTCATGCAAGTAATTATGTTGCACATTTTAATACTTCAGGCAGCTCCCTATCAGAAGACGACCTGGTTTTCAAGCTCAATTCATATCTCCCACCGGATATTGCAATAGAATCGATTAAAAGGGTAAGGGATGATGCCCATGCCAGGTTTGACGCTGTTTCAAGAACCTACAGGTATATTATTAATATTAAAAAGGATCCTTTCAGTAACAATGAAAGCACCTATATATGGGGTAAACTCGACCTGGATGCAATGAACATGGCAGCTGAGTACCTGAAAGATTACAGTGATTTTACAAGCTTCAGCAAAGTACATACTGATGTAAAGACACATAAGTGCAAAATATATTATTCTGCCTGGTCTGAAGAGGAAGACAAAATTATTTTCGAAATAAGGGCAGACAGGTTCCTTCGAAATATGGTAAGAGCTATAGTGGGCACAATGCTTGATATTGGCACAGGTAAGATCAGGCCTGACTCTATTAAGACCATTATTGAAGCAAAGAACAGATCGGAAGCCGGAAAATCAGTATCGCCGGATGGGTTATTTCTTACTGCAATAGAATATCCTGATAAAGTATGGTTAAAAGGATAGTCAGGACTGGATATTCCATATATCCCAGGCCGCTTCTGCCTGGATCCTGAGCATCTCCATCCCTCCCATTACAACACAAGCCTTTTCTTTTCCAAAAGACATAAAGGCGGTTAGTTCAGGATTATAGACGAGATCAAAAAGGATATTTTTTTCGGAAAGATACTGGTATGGAATATCGGGGTATGATGATATATATGGGAACATGCCCAGTGGTGTAGTATTAATAATCAGGGGAAATGACCTGATAATATCGGCATTAAGATCGGCATATATAAAATCACCTTTATGATAATCTCTTGACACAGTCTTGTAAACAATTCCAAACTCCTTCAAACCCTTCCTTACAGCCAGTGATGCTCCCCCCGTACCCAGTACAAGAGCTTTCGATATTGAGGGCTGTAAAACAGACTTAAGAGACTCAGTAAAACCAAATATATCTGTATTATAACCCACCAGTTTAGTCGAATTCTTATCCCTGATAATGCGGACCACATTAACTGCCCCAATTTCAGCTGCAAGAGGATGAAGGTCGTCCATATACTTGATAATGTCGCTCTTATAAGGGATGGTCACATTCAGTCCCACAAGCTTTTTATTCGATTCAAGTATCACAGTCAGCTCAGAAAGAGATGATATCTCAAAATTCTTATACAGGGCATTATGTCCTTCATTCCTGAATTTCTCCTTAAAGAATGCAGAAGAAAAAGAATGTCCGAGAGGGTATCCTATCAGGCCGAAAATCTTCATTTTATTTTTTTTCCAATAAGGTCGAGTACGACAACAAACAAGATAGCTGCTATCATAAGCAGTAGAGCGGCAAAAATGTGAGGATCTGATCCTGTGATATCATAATAGGCGGTAGGTAGAATATTTTTCTGGATCACAGGAACTATCTCACCATGTGAATTCATTCTTTCGCTCAGGGTTTCCTTCCATGGCCATATTTTATTCAAAGACCCAATTATAAAACCTGCAAGCACTGCCATAGTGAGCCTGTAATACTTACTCAGAAGGAATGAAAGAAACCTCGAAAAACCTAGCAGACCGCTTACAACACCAAGCCCAAAAACCAGTAATACCGGGATATTCAGGTCGCTCACCGCACCCAGGATAAACTGGTACTTACCCAGTATAAGAAGGATAAATGCTCCGGAAATACCCGGAAGTATCATAGCACAGATTGCAATTGCACCTGCTATAAATATAAACCAGTAAGCTTCTGTTGTTTCTGCAGGAGAAAATTGAGTAATTACAAACATAATTACAACACCTGTAAGCAAGGCAATATAATCGTAAATGCTCCATTCTTTTATCGACCTGATAACAAGAAAAGCAGAGGCAATAATAAGACCGAAAAAGAAAGACCAGATATATACCGGATAACTGCTTAATAAGAACTTAAGCAGCCTGGCAAGCGAGAAGATGCTAATAAGTATTCCACCAAAGACAAAGACAAGGAAAGTACCATTAACCCTTTCCCAGAATTTCTTGAACCGGAAACTTAACAGATGCTTAAAAGCTTCAATATCAACAGATTTAAGAGAATCAACCAGTTCCCTGTAGATACCTGTAATCAGTGCTATTGTCCCTCCCGACACACCAGGCACCACATCAGCTGCACCCATACTTATTCCCTTCAGAAGAAGCAGGAAGTATTTTCTTGCTTTAGTCATTCAGTCTTATTTCATCTCATCAGGAAGGAACTGGAAAAATGTATCCCCTCTCAAACCACATCTTAATGCTTCAAGGGCAATTATCTCATTTGGTGCAATATTACCAAGATTAACATTATGACCGAACTCCTTGATAAACCATGCCTGCTGAGATTTCACCGGTGCTTCCCAGAGAATATTATCCAGGGATATATGCTCGGCTATTGATTCAATCAGTGCATTATTCGTTGTACCATCGCTGTTATAAATCCCGGTAGTACCACTCTCACGCGCTTCAGCTATCACTTTTAACGAACCGGCTTCAAGTTCAGATGACATCATACTTACCCATTCTTCCGGAGAATATACAACATCCTTCTTTTTTGATCCAACCTCAGAGATAACAGTATAATGCTTAGACATATCCTTGATATACATTAATTTATCTTCCTGTGGCATTTCAAATGATCCGTCCGATATTTCAGCCATATTCAGGTTAAAATACTCCATCAGTTCAAGGTACTCCTTATACTTTCCACGAATAACATATGCTTCAAACAGCGTTCCTCCCAGGTAGGGTATGGTACCTGCATTTTTATAGATCTCTATCTTCTCTTTCACCCCTGGTGTAACAAGGGCTGTTCCAAATCCCAGCTTTACAAAATCTATTAATTCGCTCCCGACACTCATCATGTTTTCGGCTTCTGCAATACTTAAACCCTTATCCATGATCATTGTGAGACCATTGCTCCTGGGCTTCTTGCTCCTGGTGGGCAAATATGGTAGTGTTATACTCATTTTTCAGTAGTTAAATATTTAAAAGTTGTTTAAGATTCTCATTTAAGAGATGCTCAGGGAATAATTTTCTGAAATCCTTTAGTGAATTATCGGATAGAAGCATTGCTTTGGAAAGGTGGTAATAGCACTTATCAACTTCTCCACAGTAGAGGTAAGATGATGCAATAACATATCTTAGCCCGTGAACATCCCCTGTTACCTTCAAGGCCTTCAGAAGAAGGGGAAGAACCTTGAAATACAATCCTTCAGTAATTATCAGATGACCCATATCAACCCATACATTATCATAGAAGGGATCCAGTTTCAGTGCCGACATAAATGATCTGAGGGCAGCTTTGCTTTCAAGGAATTTTACCTGTGCCTTCCCCTGAAAGTACAGGTACTCCGGGTTAGTATTATCGAGGTTTACAGCCTTTTTCAGGTAATATATTGCTTCATCCTTCTTATTTTCAGAAAGATAGATTACACCAAGACCAAACCAGGGCTCAGAGAACTCAGGATCGAGATCTATAGCCTCCTGGTAGTACTTTAAAGCAATATCCCTCTCACCGGTTTTGTCGAAACACTCTGCAGCATAGGTAAGTGCTTCCGAACTCTCTCCTTCGAAGTCAAGATACTCAAGGTAGACCTCAAGAGCCTGAGCATATTCGCCAATATTATATAAAATATTACCCTTATTAAACAGAGCAAAAATATTATCCGGATTTACAGCCAGTGCAAAATCATATGCATCTACTGATTCTTTTAGCCTGTTAGTCTTATTGTACAAAATACCAAGATTATACCAGGCATTATCCGAATATGGAGCTTTATTTAAATAGATATTATAATAGTCAATTGCCTTCTCATATTCCTCCAACCTTTCATAAGCATAAGCCATATCATAAATATGGGCAGGATAATCAGGTTCAAGTGCAATAAGTCTTTCGAGGTAGGGCAGCAGTAGCTTATAGTGATTAAGATTATATAGTATTGAGGTAATGCTCAGCAGGATGGTCGATTCGTCATTCTTATCAATCGTTAGCGCTATATCAAAATTCTTTTTGGTGCCCTGAATATCCCCCATCATTCCAAGTGCAGCACCTTTTATTAAAAAAACTTCGAAATTATCAGGTTCAAGACTCTCAATAATCTTGATAGTCTTCAATGCCTCAACAGCCCTGCCTTTATCTATAAGAACCTTCGCCCTTCTAAGTTGAAGCGACACTGAATTAGGGTGCTGTCTGTATGCTGCCTCCGATGCCTCAAATGCATAAGTTACATCGTTATTTTCGAGGTAGTAATCTATAATAGCCTCAAATTCAACGACATCAAAGAAGGCACTCTCGTTATTCTTCCGCATACTTTCATAGCGTTCAACAACACCACTCACATCCTCATCGGCAAATCCTAATCTGTCTTCTTCCATATTGTTTATTTACTCTTAAAGGGCTACAAGTTGCAAAAATAGAATAAAATATCTGTGAGTCCATTAAGTTCCAATCAATTTTTTCACAATTTAATGTTTTTATAAACACCTGTTTTTCAGACATAAATACAAAACAATAACAACTTTTAATAAATATATACTTATCAAACGCAACCATTCCTATTGCATATACATCTTAAGTGTGTAATTAGTTAAAGGAACTGAACAAATGCCCAAATACCCTAATTACCCTAAATTAACCTAAATTCTACCTTCGAAGAGCCGGGACACCTTCCCGGTTTTTTTTTTGGAGTAACATTTTATCTAACTTTACGTTTTAGTGGTTACAAACTAATAGTTAATAAACATGAAAATAAATATATTCTCAGGTCGAAGCATAACTTTTTACCTGGTTCTTATTTCAATCTTTATTATTACAAAGAGCAGCAGTTGTGGTGGAGATGATATTAAAATAAATTATGAATACGGAACCTTTCCTGATTCAGTATATAATCTTGAGGGTATGAACAGTGCCTATGATGACTATAATATGGCCTTACCGGAGATATATCTTGATATGCCGATTATGTTTTCCTCAAACAGGGAAACAAACGGAGGTAAATTTGATATTCTTACAGGTTATCTGGCATTCACTTTCAACCAGGTAGATGGTTACTTCACTATATCAACAACAATGCTTGTATCGACATTTTATTCATATCTGCAGGGACTTGTAAATACTGATACGGGAGACGAGTTTGGTCCGATGAGATTCTTTAACGGATCGGAT
Source organism: uncultured Marinilabiliaceae bacterium (assembly GCA_942491535.1). Classification (GTDB taxonomy): domain Bacteria; phylum Bacteroidota; class Bacteroidia; order Bacteroidales; family VadinHA17; genus JAUVKT01. Next base: position 121,784 of record CALOBV010000025.1, on the reverse strand, counting down.
GGTTATGAGTACTTCTTTTATTCTTCAGACTATGAGAGCGACAACCAGGACCTTAAGTTTGTTAAATATTTCCCATCAGGAGGACTGGCAGGATCATTTGAGAATTATAAGGGTGAGATATCTGTAATAAATTCCTCGTCTGATGATGCTTATATTACTATAGACTGGGATATTGAAAAGGCATATTTCACATCTGACAGAAATGGCGAATTCGATATCTTTGAAACAGCTATTGCCCAGGGAAGTGACCTATCAGTATGGCTTGAAGGCTCTCCTGGCACTATTGCAGTTACAGACAGTATAAACAGTGACTTTGACGATAAGTGTCCCTATGTAGTGGATGATATTCTGATATTTACATCGAATCGCCCGGGCGGCATGGGTGGATACGACCTATATTACTCTATGATGATTAACGATAAATGGAGTAGCCCGATAAATATGGGACCACGTATTAATACAGAGTATAATGAATACAGGCCCCTTATCGGGTTTTCAAGTCTGTATACCAACAAGTTTGTATTGTTCTCATCAGACAGACCCGGAGGAAAGGGAGGTTACGACCTTTACTTCTCAGGTATAGATCTTTAGAACATTTTTTTATCTCATCTTACCTGCAAGAAGCGTGTTTTGCAGGAGTGATACTATTGTCATGGGACCAACTCCTCCCGGCACCGGGGTTATAAATGAACACTTAGGAGCAACATTGTCAAAATCAACATCCCCTCTTAATTTCCAGCCAGATTTGGTAAGGTCTGATTTAACTCTGGTAGTACCAACATCAATTACAACTGCTCCATCCTTAACCATATCTGCAGTTACGAATCCTGGAATTCCCATTGCAGCAATAATAATATCGGCTTCCGAAACAACCTTTGGAAGGTCTTTTGTGCGACTGTGAACTACTGTTACTGTGGCATCAACACCCTTCTTCGACATCAGGATACTAACTGGTCGTCCTACAATATTACTTCTGCCAATAACAACACATTTTTTACCAGAGGTTTCAATATCATATCTCTTTAGCAGCTCCATTATGCCAAATGGGGTAGCAGATACGAAGGATGGCAAACCAACAACCATTTTACCAACATTAACAGGATGAAAGCCATCCACATCTTTTGTTGGATCAATAGCTTCGATAACCTTATTCTCAGATATATGATCAGGAAGAGGAAGCTGTACAATAAAACCATCAATATCCGGGTCATTGTTAAGATCATCAACCTTTGCAAGCAGAACATCTTCTGACACATCAGAATCGAATCTAACAAGGGTGGAATTAAACCCAACCTGTTCACAAGCTTTTACTTTATGGGCAACATATGTTTCACTGCCTCCATCGTTACCAACCAGTACTGCTGCTAGGTGAGGTATTTTACCACCATTCTCTTTAATCTTTTTTACTTCTTCTGCTATCTCCAGCTTGATGTCAGAAGAAATCTGTTTTCCATCAATAATTTTGTACATATCAATTTTAGTTTGGTTTCATCATATTTGCAAGATTACCGCCCCCCCTCTTGGTCATCATCTTCATCATTCTCTTGGTCTCATCAAATTGCTTTAGAAGCCGGTTTACGTCCTGTATGGATGTTCCACTTCCGCTTGCAATTCTCTTTCTTCTGCTCCCATTCATAACCGAGGGATTAGCTCTCTCTTCGGGGGTCATGCTATGTATTATCGCTTCAATGCCTTTAAAAGCATCATCATCAATATCAAGGTTTTTTACAGCTTTCCCAACTCCGGGAATCATCCCCATCAGATCTTTCACATTACCCATCTTCTTTATCTGCTTAATCTGGGATATAAAATCGTTAAAATCGAACTGGTTCCTGGCAATCCGTTTCTGTAATTTAGCCGCCTCTGCTTCATCATACTGCTCCTGGGCCTTCTCAACCAGCGATACAATATCACCCATTCCCAGTATCCTGTCTGCCATTCTCTCCGGGTAAAAAAGTTCAATAGCATCCATTTTTTCACCCGATCCAATAAACTTAATTGGTTTATTTACCACACCCTTTATCGAGAGCGCTGCACCACCCCTGGTATCACCATCCATCTTTGTGAGCACAACACCGTCAAAATCAAGCCTTTCATTAAATTCATAAGCCGTATTTACGGCATCCTGACCGGTCATAGCGTCGACCACGAATAAAGTCTCCTGCGGACTTACAGCTTCTTTTACAGAGGCGATCTCGTTCATCATCTCTTCGTCAATTGCCAGTCGGCCGGCTGTATCAATAATAACCGTGTCGCGTCCGGTATTTTTTGCATCCTTAATTGCCCTCTTTGCAATCTTGACAGGATCGAGATTGCCTTCTTCTGTATATACCGGGACATTTATTTGTTCACCTATTATTTTAAGTTGTTCTATGGCTGCCGGCCGATAAACATCGCATGCAACAAGCATAGGGTTCTTACCATTTTTGCTTTTCAGAAAATTTGCCAGCTTACCACAAAAGGTTGTTTTACCAGAACCCTGTAAACCGGAAATAAGTATTACACAGGGACTCCCCTTAAGGTTAATGCCCTGGTTCTCACCTCCCATCAGCTCTGCAAGCTCATCATGTACAATCTTAACCATCATCTCCGATGGTTTAACGGAGTTCAGTACATTCTGGCCAATGGCCTTCTGTTTTACAGAATCGGTAAATTGCTTGGCTATCTTATAGTTTACGTCAGCATCGAGCAGGGCCCTCCTGACATCTTTCAATGATTCTGCGATATTAATCTCAGTTATACTACCCTGACCTTTCAGAATCTTAAATGATCTTTCGAGTCTCTCGCTTAAATTATCAAACATAATCTTCTTCGTTATTCAATTCTCAATTATTTGAATTACATCCTCTCAGGCATCTCAATGCCCAGCAGCCACATTCCCTTCTCAAGTATTTTACCGGTAAGCGCTGTTATCAGTATTCTTAAATCCCTTACCTTTTTATCTGATTCATTCAGGATGGAATAGTCGTGGTAAAACTGGTTAAAATCTCTTGACAATTCATAGCAGTAATTTGCTATCAGGGCCGGACTGAGATTTTCTCCCGCTTCACTTACAATAGCCGGGAATTTTGATAATGCAATCACAATACCCTTTTCCTTTTTATTAATTAAAACTTCCATTGTTGCAGCCTCGGGTATAGAATCAGACTTTCTCATTATAGAGTTAATGCGTGCATATGTATATTGTATAAATGGTCCGGTATTACCATTAAAATCGATTGATTCGGCTGGATTAAACATCATATTCTTCTTTGGATCAACCTTTAAGATAAAATACTTAAGCGCTCCAAGTCCAACCTTCCTGTATATTTCATGCCTTTCTTCCTCGGCATAATCATCCAGTTTGCCAAGCTCGTCTGAGGTATCACCTGCAGTTCTTATCATCTCTGCAATAAGGTCATCAGCATCAACTATTGTTCCTTCCCTTGACTTCATCTTACCTTCAGGGAGCTCAACCATCCCGTAGGAATAATGAAAAATACCTTCTGCCCAGGAGTATCCCAGCTTCTTAAGTATTAAGGTAAGTACCTGGAAATGGTAGTTCTGTTCATTGCCAACTACATAGAGTTGCCTGTCGAATTTATAATCGTTATATCTTTCTACTGCTGTTCCAAGATCCTGGGTCATATAAACGGCCGTACCATCTGACCTCAATAGCAATTTCTCATCCAAACCGTCGTCACTGAGATCTGCCCACACCGACCCGTCTTCCCTGGCAATCAGCTTGTTATTAGTCAGTGCATCAGAAATAATCTCCTTTCCATGTTTGAAGGTATCAGACTCATAGTATATCTTATCGAAGTCTACTCCCAGATCAGAGTAAGTCTGGTCGAATCCCTTATAAACCCAGGAGTTCATTTTTTTCCAGAGATCAACAGTCTCGTGATCGCCCGATTCCCACATCCTGAGCATCTCTCTTGCTGAAACAATCAGGTCGGCCTTAATTGCAGCTTCATCTGCTGTCATTCCTCCCCTAATAAGCTCTTCCTGCTGCTTTTTATACTCACGGTCGAACCTCACATAGTATTTACCAACAAGATGATCGCCCTTCTCTCCGGTTGATTCTGGTGTCTCACCATCACCATAAAGTTTCCAGGCCAGCATAGACTTGCAAATATGAATACCTCTGTCGTTGACAATGTTCGTTTTATAAACTTCTTTTCCATTAGCCTTCAGTATTCTGGACAGTGAATAACCAAGAAGGTTATTCCTGATATGACCAAGGTGAAGTGGCTTATTTGTGTTCGGCGAAGAGTATTCAATAAGTATTTTTTCGGGCTCGTCGCAGGGATCTGAAAATCCAAAATTTTCAATTATTGAGACCCTGTTAAGTTGCCTCAGGTATGATTGTGATGACAATGATAAGTTCAGAAAACCTTTAACAACATTGAAAGATTCTATATCCGATAAATTATCTACCAGGTAGCGGCCAATTTCTTCTGAGGTCTGCACGGGAGACTTTCCGGAAACTTTTAGGAGAGGGAATACAACAAGGGTATATTCTCCCTCGAACTCCTTTTTAGTTTCCTGGATCTGCACCATAGCAGCATCTATCTTTTTTCCATAGAGGGAATTGACTGCATCGATACAATAATTTACCAATAATTTCTCCATCCGCTGTATATTTCTTCAGGGTGCAAAGATAAAATAAATTAGCTAAGTTGCAGAAGCATAAAAGGAGCCCAAATAAATCTTTTTAATGATTATTTTGCTAAACAAGCCAACATCGTTGATATATGATGATATCTTTTTGACGAATAGTTTGTTCTGAGCAACAAAATAAAATATATTTGATAGTTGTCGGTTAAATATTTTATTACAGTAATGCAAATCGAAAATCTTCAAATTGAAGCGGGGCATAATACCCCTGACGTAATGTTGAACTCAGAAACTGGTGATCTTGTTTTTACGGGAAAATCTGTTCCTGAAAATGCCACTCTGGTATATGCTCCTGTAATAGACTGGATTAAGAAATATGTTAAAACCCCACAGGAAGAGACAAATCTGCATCTAGACCTGGTATATTTTAATACAGCATCTTCAATATGGTTTGCAAGAATGTTCAAGGAGCTTTCAATGATTGAAGACCAAAAAAAATTGCTTATAATCCATCTTTATTTTCTACTGGAAGATTTCGATGAGATGGAGGAAGAAGATCTGGCAGAAACAATCTCCCCTATTACCGATGTCTTAAAAATTGCAAGTGTTAGTATAGGAGTTAAAGTCTATGGGAAAGACGACTCAGGCTCTATAAGAAAAGAGAAACTAATACTCCTCTAGGTTTTTCAAACAAGCATTTAAAATAGTTAGTATTACATAAGGATATTTACTGTCTGTATGATATCTTTATATTACCATAAAAAAGATATATCCCAATGCTTTCATCTGGTCATTCAGTAGTAATACACAGGCAGGCTGCAGTAGCCGGAAGTTTCTATCCGGCAGACACAGATACTCTTGAAGGCGCAGTTAAAAATTATATTGAGGGAAAGACTGCCACAAAGAAAAACAGTCCTGTAAGAGCTATTATTGTACCACACGCAGGGTATATTTTTTCCGGATCAGTTGCCGGGTCAGCCTATGCTTATGTTGCTGACTGGCAAAAAATATGAAAGGGTTTTTATAATAGGCAGCAGTCATCGCCAGCGATTTAATGGAGCAGCTCTTTATACGCAAGGCAACTTCATCACCCCTCTTGGAGAAGTGGTGGTCGACAGGAAGATATGCTCAGATCTTATTGGCAGTAGTAAATACTTCACAAATTATCCTGCTGCTCACCTCGAAGAGCATAGCATTGAAGTACAGCTTCCCTTCCTCCAATACCTGCTTAAGGATAAGCTGAGTATTGTCCCGGTTTTACTCGGCACAAGTAATTCTGAAGAATGCAGGGAGATAGCATCTGCCCTGGAGCCATGGTTCACTCCAGAGAACATCTTCATCTTCTCAAGCGATTTCAGTCATTATCCTGAGTATAGCAATGCACTAAAACTGGATTCACTTACAGCCGATAAGATCCTGAATGCTTCTGCAGGCGAATTTCTTGATTGGATCAATAAGTGCGAGAAGAATGAAAGTTATGGAGCCCTTACCCCTATGTGCGGATGGACATCCGGGCTGGTTCTGAAATACCTTGCTGAAACAAATAGCAGGTCTGAATTTATTCATATAGATTATGCAAATTCGGGTGATTCAAAAGCTGGCAGCAAAAATGGTGTTGTTGGTTATCATGCTATTGCCCTGGTAGATAAGGAAGCAGAAGACCTTGTACTGAGTGAAGATGATAAGATGAAATTATTAAGACTGGCCAGAGAAAATATTTCTAGCAGGCTTATAAGTGGCAAGTTTATTACTCCTGATAAGGCTGAGTTTGAAGGAATGCTAAGCAATAATTTCGGTGCTTTTGTAACACTGAGGAAGGATAACAAACTGAGGGGATGTATCGGGAAGATTACAGCGAGTGAACCACTCTTCGAGACTATCCGCCAAATGTCGGTTGCAGCTGCTTTTAATGATTCAAGGTTTGATCCTCTTGGAAAGGAAGAATTGAATAAGATAAAAATTGAAATTTCAGTCTTAAGCGAGATGAAAAAAATAGAGGATATCGATGAGATTATACCAGGCAGGCATGGTGTTTATTTAAAAAAAGGCATTACCTCGGCAACCTTTCTGCCCCAGGTCGCAGAGGAACAGAATTGGAACAGGGATGAATTGCTGGGCAACCTGGCAAAGAATAAAGCGGGACTTGGCTGGTTTGGTTGGAAAGATGCCGATATTTATATTTACGAGGCAATAGTCTTTGAAGAAAATATATAAGCAGGAAACAGACTAAAAGAAGCGGATTTTATGGATGCAGCGGGGAAAAAATTAAAATATGCAAGGCAGGAAGGATGGGTCTCAATTGTAACCAATATCCTTCTTGCAATAATTAAATATTGGGCAGGAGTAGTATCTGGTTCGGTAGCACTTATAGCTGATGCCTGGCATACTGCAAGCGACTCTTTGAGTTCGATTATTATTATAATAGGAGCTAAATTATCGGTTAAACCGGCCGATGATAAACACCCCTTTGGTCATGGACGTTTCGAATTTATATCCACATTCATGGTCTCCATAATGCTCTTCATTGTAGCATTCTCATTTATCAAGGAATCCATTGAGAAATTTACCAATCACCAGGAGGCGAGTTACGGTATTATTGCCATTGTCGTAACAATAGTATCTATCGTAGGCAAAGAGATCCTGGCACAGTATGCTTTCTATTGCGGAAGGATGTCAGATTCTGATTCACTTATGGCTGATGGATGGCATCACCGCAGCGATGCGATCTCTTCTGTAATTATCCTGGCAGGTATTCTAATAGGACAGAAATACTGGTGGATGGACAGCCTTCTTGGTATGATAGTAGCCATCATAATCGGCTATACAGCTCTCAGGCTTACTCTTAAGACTATAAGCCGGATGCTCGGAGAAATACCGGATAAAGATATAATAGACAGAATTTCTGAAATAGCAGATAAGATATGTGGACCCGGAGGTATGCCTCATCATTTTCATATTCACGACTACGTTACCCACAAAGAACTCACTTTTCATTTAAAACTGGATCCGTCCATGAATATAGATGAAGCACATATACTGGTAAGCGAAATAGAGATGAAGATCAGGGAAGAACTGGAAATTGAAGCCACAATACATATCGAACCAAAGAAAGCAGGAATAAAATGAATAAGGAGGAAGCAGGAAAGAGGATTCAAACTCTTCGGACAGAACTTGAAAAACATAACAACAATTACTATGTATTGCATAAGGCTGAAATATCAGATTTTGAATATGATATCCTGCTTAACGAGCTTATTACACTTGAAGATAAATACCCTGAATTCAGACATAAAGATTCGCCCTCAATAAAGGTAGGAAGTGATATTAGCAGGGAATTCACTCAGCAGGCACACACCTACCCCATGCTTTCACTTGGTAATACATATAATGAAGAAGAGCTTAAAGAGTTCGACACAAGGGTTAAGCGTACGCTCGGTGAAAACTATGAATATGTATGTGAATTAAAATATGACGGTGTATCGATAAGCATTATTTATAAAAATGGCAGGATGATATCGGCTGTCACCAGAGGAGATGGGAATACCGGCGATGTGGTTACAAATAATGTCAGAACTATAAAATCTATTCCGTCATTAATTAATTCTGTCGACATACCTGCAGATGTTGTTATAAGAGGAGAAATATTTCTTCCACACAAAGGCTTTGAGTTGATGAACCGGAAAAAGACCGAAAAGGGAGAACAGCCTTTTGCAAATCCTAGAAATGCAGCAGCAGGTACACTTAAGCTACTCGATTCAAAAATTGTTGCAGAAAGGCCCCTGGAGTGTTTTATTTACTATGTCCTGGGAGAAAATCTGCCTTATGATAACCACTTTAAGAATATGCATATTGCAAGATCATGGGGCTTCAGGGTTCCTCAGGAAATTACTCTATGTAAGAATATAGATGATGTATTGGCTTTCACAAAGAAATGGGATACCGAAAGACATAATCTACCCTACGATATAGACGGAGTGGTAATAAAGGTCAATTCACTTGCCCAACAACAGGAATTAGGATTTACGGCTAAATCGCCCCGGTGGGCTATTGCCTATAAGTTTAAAGCCGAACAGGCAGAAACCAGGCTTAATTCTGTTTCCTTCCAGGTAGGTCGTACCGGATCAATAACACCGGTTGCCAACCTTTTTCCTGTTCAACTGGCAGGAACAACAGTTAAAAGAGCATCGCTTCACAACGCCGACCAGATGGAACTACTGGATCTGCATACGAACGACTACCTCTACGTGGAGAAGGGAGGAGAAATAATACCCAAGATCGTAGGAGTTAATATTGAAAGACGTGAAGAAGGATCTCAAAGGATAAAATTTATCGATAACTGTCCCGAATGTGGAACGCCACTTGTAAGAGAAGAGGCTGAAGCAAATCATTATTGTCCTAACAACGAGGGTTGTCCGCCGCAGATTAAAGGCAGGATAGAGCACTTTATAAGCCGAAAAGCCATGGATATAGATGGACTTGGTGAAGAAACTGTCGACCTGCTTTACAAAAAAAACCTTGTTAATAATATCGCCGACCTCTACACTCTATCGGAAAATGATCTTTCTGTCCTTGAAGGATTAGGTGAGAAATCCGCATCAAATATTATAGAAAGTATTCAGAAGTCGCTTGACAAACCATTCGAAAGACTGCTTTTTGGTCTTGGAATACGATATGTTGGAGAAACTGTTGCCAGGACTATTGCATCTCATTATAACTCTATTGACAGCCTTAAAAATGCAAGTATAGAAGATTTGCTGGAAATACATGAGGTTGGCAACAGCATTGCAAACAGCATTTTCAATTATTTCTCTAATGAGCAAAATCTTGAGTTAATAGAAAGGCTAAGAAAGTCAGGGTTGAATATGGAGAGCAGAAAATCTAAATCATCAAAAGGAAATCAGCTGGAAGGTAAATCGATAGTAATTTCAGGAAGCTTTGAGAAATTCACAAGGGAGCAATACAGGAACATGATTGAAGAGTTCGGAGGCAAGAATGTAACATCGATATCGAAGAACACCTCTTTTATACTGGGGGGCGAAAATATCGGTCCATCCAAATTGAAAAAAGCAGAAGAACTGGGCATAGGGATTATGAGTGAGATGGATTTTCTTAAAATTATTGATAATCTGTAATTCTTATGCAGATAATATTCTAAAAAACGATTAGGTTTGTAATATGGATCTATTGAATAAACCAAAACTCATCTGGGCAAATGCACTGCTCAGGAGGCGAATTAAAAGGACCTTCAGGAACAAAAAATTTAATAGTCTCAGAAATGCTCATAAGATTGGCATAGTATGGGATGGCAGTTATGTATCTGACTTTAAATACATTACCAATCTTCACCAGAAGATGCTTGCTAATAATATCCAGGTTGATATAGTATGTTATTATCCCGGGAAAATATTGCCTGATGAATATACTGCACTCCGCTACCTGAGCTGTTTTAAGAAAAGTGATCTAAGTTTTTTCTTTGCTCCGGACAAAGACGATATCAAGGATTTTATTTCAACTCCCTACGAGATACTGATAGATATTAACTTCCGAAACCAGTTTCCCCTTTTATATATTACAGCCCTTTCAAAAGCAGAATTTAAGATTGGGGCCGGACAAACAATAAATCAAAGTAATCTTGATATGACAATAGAAATACCTGATAAGGAAAATATCGGGTTTTACCTGGAACAGGTTGAACATTATCTTAACATGATAAATACAGGAGTCTGACCACAATATTTAATTAATAACCCGAATACTATGAAAAAATTCAGAGGAACAGGTGTTGCAGTTATTACGCCATTTAAAAGTGACTCGAGTATAGACTTTAAGGCCCTTGAAAGGGTTATCAATCATATTATTGATGGTGGTATCTCCTACCTGGTTATACTGGGTACAACAAGCGAAGCAGCAACAATGAATTGTGAGGAAAAAGAAGCTGTAATATCGTATATTAAAGAGATTAATGGTGGCAGACTACCTATCGTTATGGGTATTGGCGGTAATTGTACACAGCAGGTTATAAATACTATCAGGCAAACAGACTTTGACGGAATTGACGGGATTCTTTCTGTAGCACCCTATTATAACAAACCAAATCAGAAAGGTATTTATCAGCACTTTAAAGCTGTATCAAATGCATGTCCGGTTCCGATAATTATATATAATGTTCCGGGAAGAACCTGCAGTAATATAGATGCTGAGACCTGTTTAAAGCTTGCATGGGACTTTGAGAATATAGTAGCTGTAAAAGAAGCATCGGGCAACCTTCCCCAGATAATGAATATAATAAGTGGGGCACCTTCAGATTTCCATGTTATATCTGGAGACGACCTGCTTACCCTGCCAATGATATCACTCGGGGCAGAAGGAGTAATTAGTGTCCTCGGGAATGCATTTCCAAGGGAATGGAGTGAAATGGTGAGCCTTGCACTCAAAAGCAAGTTTAAGAATGCATCTGAACTTCATTATAAATACCTGGAGATGATAGGATTAATATTCGAGGATGGAAATCCCGCAGGGATTAAATCAGTTCTCAACGGTCTGGGCATTTGCGACAATAATGTCAGGCTTCCACTTACACCTGCAAGCAGGAATACCAGTACCAGAATAAATAATATTCTGGATGATCTTAAGCTTAAATCTTAGTCACTGCTAAGCACCTGGTTGAGGTGAGCCGGGCTGACCGGGCTGTACTCTTCCATGACACTGTTTGTACTTCTTTCCGCTGCCACAGGGACAGGGATCATTCCTGCCAACCTTTTTATCCACTCTTACCGGTTCTGATTTCTGAGGTGTATCTTTCGGTCGTTGTCCGCCACCACCGGTATCGCTATAGGAAGAATAATCGCTTTTAGATGTACGGTACTTGCTCATATCAGTCTTTCTCCTCCTATCAGCCCTTGTAACATGGTCGGGGTCAGGAGTAGGAATATGACCTTTCATAAGAGTTGAAACAACACTCTTATTAACCCTGTCGATTATCACCTTAAAAAGTTCAAATGACTCGAATTTGTATATCAAGAGAGGATCTTTCTGCTCATAGGTAGCATTCTGAACAGATTGCTTGAGTTCATCCATCTCTCTTAGGTGCTCCTTCCAGAGTTCATCAATAGTTGCCAGGACAACAGTCTTCTCATAAGATCTGGCAAGCTCCAGTCCTTCACTTTCTGCAGTTGCTTTAAGATTTGTTATAACCTGGAATACCTTTGTCCCGTCTGAAACCGGAACCACCACGTTTTCATATACATGAGACTGGGTCTCGTATACATTTTTAATAACCGGGTATGCCTCTGCTGCAATTTTTTCGACTTTTCGCTGATAGGTATCTATTACCTTTGAATTAATCATTTCAACAAGGTCGTTAGGAGCAATCTGAAGGAATTCTTTTTCTTCAATGGGTGAGTCGATAGAGAATGACCTGAGCAGCTCCAGCTTAAAGTTCTCAAAGTCGCCATCGGTATGGTAAGTATCAACCAGGCTTTCAGATACGTCATACATCATATTGGCAATATCAACAAGAAGTCGTTCTCCCACCAGGGCATGTTTTCTTCTCTTATATATTACCTCCCTTTGAGAGTTCATTACATCATCATATTCGAGCAATCTCTTTCTTATACCAAAGTTATTTTCCTCAACTTTTTTCTGGGCTCTTTCGATTGATTTTGTAATCATTGAATGCTGGATCATCTCCCCTTCTCCCAGTCCGAGTTTATCCATTACACCGGCTATACGTTCAGATCCGAACAACCTCATAAGATCATCTTCGAGAGAGACATAGAATAATGATGATCCGGGGTCACCCTGACGACCGGACCTACCTCTCAGCTGGCGGTCTACCCTCCTGGATTCGTGCCGTTCTGTACCTATAATCGCCAATCCCCCGGCTTTCTTCACTTTATCAGAGAGTTTAATGTCAGTACCCCTACCAGCCATGTTAGTGGCAATTGTAACAGCACCATCCATACCTGCCTCTGCTACTATATCAGCCTCTCTCTGGTGCAATTTGGCATTAAGGACATTGTGTTTAATTCCCTTCATCTTGAGCATCCTGCTGAGCAGCTCAGATATTTCAACAGAAGTAGTACCAACAAGCACGGGCCTACCCTGCCTGTTAAGGTCCATTATCTCGGCAATAACAGCATTATACTTTTCTCTCTTTGTTTTATGAACATAATCTTCCCTGTCGTCTCTGACAATGGGCCTGTTGGTTGGTATAACAACAACGTCAAGCTTATAAATATCCCAGAATTCACCTGCTTCAGTTTCTGCCGTACCTGTCATACCGGCAAGCTTGTGATACATCCTGAAGTAATTCTGAAGAGTAATGGTTGCAAAGGTCTGAGTGGATGCTTCCACTTTAACCCTTTCCTTTGCTTCTATAGCCTGGTGCAGTCCATCAGAATAGCGCCTTCCTTCCATTATACGGCCGGTCTGCTCGTCGACTATCTTCACCTTATTATCCATCAGCACATACTCAACGTCTTTTTCAAAAAGAGTATAGGCCTTTAGAAGCTGGTTCATAGTATGAACACGTTCAGACTTAACCGAGAAATCCTGCAACAGTTCATCTTTTACCTTAAGTTTCTCAGCATCTGAAATATCCGACTTTTCTATTTCAGCAATCTCGTTACCCACATCGGGCAAGACAAAGAAGCTGGTATTTTCTACTGATGTAGATATTAGATCAATACCCTTCTCGGTAAGTTCAATAGAATTGGATTTTTCATCAATAATAAAGTAAAGAGCATCGGTAGCCTTATGCATCTCTTTACTGTTATTCTGCATATAGAAGTTCTCTGTCTTAAGCAATAATGATTTATTACCTTCTTCACTCAGGTATTTAATCAGGGCATTATTCTTTGGCAGCCCCTTATAAGCTCTCAACAATAGTAATCCGCCCTCTTCGGTTTTATCTTCAGAAAGCAACTTCTTTGCATCGGCAAGTATCTGTGTAACCAGCTTTCTCTGGGCATTAACCAGGACTTCAACCTTTGGCATCAGGTCATCAAATTGCTGAGTACCGCTCTTGGCTGTTGGCCCTGATATTATAAGAGGGGTTCTTGCATCATCTACAAGTACAGAGTCTACTTCATCTACAATAGCATAGTGATGCTTGCGTTGCACAAGATCATCAAAGTTTACTGCCATATTATCTCTCAGATAATCAAAGCCAAATTCATTATTGGTACCAAAGGTGATATCGGCAAGATATGCTTTACGACGAGCCGCCGAATTAGGCTCATGCTTATCAATACAATCAACAGTTAATCCATGAAATTCGTAAAGCGGACCCATCCACTCGGAGTCACGTTTGGATAAATAATCATTTACGGTTACAATATGCACACCCCTGCCTGCTAGTGCGTTAAGAAATACAGGAAGGGTTGCAACAAGTGTTTTTCCCTCACCCGTTGCCATCTCGGCAATCTTACCGCGGTGCAGAGCTACTCCTCCAATAAGCTGTACATCATAGTGTACCATATTCCATTCAACCTCGCTTCCCCCTGCAATCCATTTATTTTTCCAATATGCCTTCGAACCCTTAATTTCAATGCTGTCGCGTCCGGCAGCAAGATCTTTATCGTATTCGGTAGCTGTTACTTCCAGTTCGGCGTTATCATTAAATCTCCTGGCTGTCTCTTTAACAACTGCAAAAGCCTCGGGAAGCACATCAAGCAGTACTATCTCGAGCTTTTCGTTAACTTCTTCCTCTATCTTATCAACCTCTTCAAACAGCTCTTCTTTGCGGTACACATCCTGCTCCTTTTCGGCCTCTGCACGGATTTTGTCTATTCTGGCCTGCTCCTCTCTAATTCCTTCAGATATTTTTTCCCTGAGCTTGCCTGTAATAGCCCTCAGCTCGTCATTAGAAATAGACCCCAGCTTTTCATACTCAATTTTTACCTTCTCAACATGTGGTGTTATCTCCTTTATATCCCTTTCATATTTATTACCAAGGAATACGCCGAGAACTTTATTTATAACGCTCATTATATCTTATTTGTCAATTTTTAATACTCCAGAAAGGTTTCAAAAATCATGCTAAACCAACTCACAAAATTAATTTGTTTTTCCGGATTACGAAACCTGCCCGAACCAGATTTGAAGATAACATTCAAATAAGTACATGGCGGCATCATAAGGCAGGCAGAATACAATAAAATGCTGCCCGGATACACATGAACTTATTTAATGATAATATCAATTTTATATGACATTATGGCACAGCCAGTATTAAATAAGCAAAAAGCCCCCTTAAGGAGGCTTTTTTTATTATTGGCTCAGAAATATTATTCGGCTGCTGACTCTCCTGCCCTCATCCCCATAATATCCCTATCAAACATATACATGTTATGCTTACCTACCAGGTTCAGCTTATCTATTATATCCTGAACCGAGGATTCTTCTTCAACCTGTTCTGATACAAACCACTGTAGCCAGTTATTTGTTGCAAAATCATTTTCCTTAACCGTAAGTGCTACTATATCATTGATGCTTGCAGATATATACCTCTCATGTTCAAGAACTTCGTCAAACATCTTATTAATATCACCAAACTCGACAGGAGGTTTTTTCAGTGCCGGCATTATTGCATGACCACCTCTCTCGTTAATATATCTCACAAATTTCAACATATGCATCTTTTCTTCTTCAGCTTGCTCGTATAGCCACTCGGCAATACCTGCATATCCCTTTGTCTCTGTCCATGAAGCCATGGAGAGATAAAGCAAAGAGGAATAAAACTCTCTTTCTACCTGTCTGTTACAGATATCTTCAATTGATTTTTTTAACATCTCTATAGATTTATTAGTTATATAATTTATTCTTTATCAGGGCTCCGGTCTTCTCTGACGCTTTTTATTTTAGTTCAAGCTAAAGCCATAGCCAATATTTATACAAAAATAATACTTCTTCTAATGCCCGGAAAGAATTTCATCAACCTTTTCCTGGAATAGGGTCACACTGAATGGTTTTGCAAATATAGCATTTGCGCCAAGTGTTTCCGCAATGCTCAAATAATTTGAGGGCCCGGCCTTCCCACCCCCTGAGATAGCAATTATCTTAATATCGGGCTTTATCTTTCTCAATTCCATAATAAGTCCGATACCATCCTGTTCGGGCATTACCAGATCGGTTATAACAAGATCGACAAGTAAAGATTTGAACTTATGAAGTGCCTCTTTGCCGTTTGATGCTTCTATAATGAGGTGATTCCCTTTCTGAAGAGAACTTTTCAACATTGATCTTAGATCATCATCATCTTCAACTAATAGTATTCCTGCCATTATAATATTTTATTTAGGAACGGTTTTGAATTGAACTGACGATATCTCTTAAATTTACTGGTTCATATAAAATACTAATTCTCTGCCTGTCTGCTTTTGCAATGTTATGGAAATTTATTAATCCGGGCCTGGTAATCAAGACAAGGCGAGCCTTCTTTTTCTCATTTATCAGCCTGTAAATTATATTATCCTTAAAATCTTCATCAAAGCAGCATCTAAAGAACATTGTCTCATTGCCCTGTTCTGGTCTGTCAAGATATGCATCTATATCAGCCATCTCTGAAACCAGCCTTACTTTATAGCCTAACCTTTCAAGAGCAAGCGATACTGTCCTTGAGAAATACAGATTATTGTCAGCATATAAAACAGTTCCATGTTCCGGTCTGTCAACAGTGAGTGTATCATCAAATTCATTCTGGCCATATACAGGTATACGCAAGATAAACCGGGTACCCTTTCCAGGTGTGCTTTCAACCGCAATTTCGCCACCCATGCCGGATATTATTCCATGTACCACAGCCAGGCCCATGCCTGTCCCCTCTCCCGGATTTTTTGTGGTAAAGAAGGGCTCGTAAATCCTGTCAATTATTGCTTTATCAATACCTGTACCCGTATCGTCTATAATAATATTTGCATAGTCAATCTTCCCATCTGTTGTTTGAGAAGTCCTGAGCTTCATTTTTCCACCGTCAGGTTCCATAGACTGCATTGAGTTAGTCATAATATTCAGAAATACTCTGAATAATTGTGTCGGATCAGCATTTGCATACCCTTCAATAGAATTTATTTCACAATCAAGTATAATATTATATGGCAGAGCCGAGTGCATAAAGTTACAGACTTCCTCTGCCACTTCTTCAATCTTAACAGGAACATTCTCGACTTCAATTTGTCGGCTAAAGGTTAACATCTGGTTAACAATATCTTCTGCCCTGTTTACAGAGTGAAGTATCTTATTCATGTAATTATATACACTTGATTCACCAGGCATTTCATCCATTGAAAGTTCAGCATAGCCTGTTATAGTGGTAAGAATAGTATTGAAATCGTGGGCTATGCCCCCTGCCAGTGTGCCAAGTGTTTCAATACGATGGGTCTGATTGAGTTTCTTTTCGAGTAGTACTTCACGCGTATTATCCTCGAGAGTAGCATTAATTACTATTTCGCCATCAGGAGATAATCGTGCATGGCTGCTTATCCTTGTATAAATATCATTTCTTTTACTTGTAAACATCGGTATCTGGCTAAAAGTAGACGACTCTCCCTTAATAGCCGATTTCAGGTAAGCAGAGAAACGGTTATCATTACCTGAGTATTTCAGCAGATTTAAATTATCTCTTTTATCATCAGGTATTTCAAGTATATTATAAAATGTTTCATTAGCCGAAAGAATATCACCATTGTCTCTGCATTCGAAGATTCCGAATGGGAGGTACTTTTCATAGTAATAATTTCTGCTTATTGACTCACCTGCCTGTTTTAGAGATTTCTCGATATCTGTAATATCGCGGGTTTCAACCAGGGCAAATACTTTATCAGATCCTCTTG
The DNA here is from genome assembly GCA_942491535.1 of uncultured Marinilabiliaceae bacterium. Taxonomy (GTDB): domain Bacteria; phylum Bacteroidota; class Bacteroidia; order Bacteroidales; family VadinHA17; genus JAUVKT01. The sequence goes on along the minus strand of CALOBV010000025.1, from coordinate 104,352 downwards.
CTTTAAACGGCCTGTAAATAACATCATAACATTTTGCTCCATTTTCCTCTTTCCCGAAATAAGCTTTATACCTAATTACCTCACCTTTAAGTGATTTCTTCAGCCTTGTTTCTATCTCTGACTTAAAGGCATCCTCTCCCCACAATAATGAAGGACACATCCCCTTAAGCTCTTCCCTTTTCAGATTATGAAACTTGCTAAATGATTCGCTTGCAGACTCGTATTTCAGGTCACTATTGATAAGTGAAACAAGTGATTCACCTCGATCGAAGTAATTCTCGAGGAGTTCGTCAAAAAGAGGACTTACATCATCTTTAGAAACAAAAGCCTCCTGAAGTCGAATAATATGCTGAAACAGTGATTTAAGGTTTGTATCGGGGACCAGCCCGGCTGCTCCATTGATAATCAGATCCTTATAATCACTTAGTGACAATTCCCCTTCCGGATAGATAAGTACAAGAGGCGGGTTATTTGCCATACCCTTCAGAAAGGAGAGTAGTTTACGCGGGATATTTATATTTTCAAATGCGAGAATAATAAGTGAAATGGAAGATAAATCAGATGATTTCAAAGATTCAAAATCATTAAATCTTATCATATCACCCTTTAATCCACCCTCTTCAATAACACCCGTAACCTGTTTATAGAGTTGATCGTCTAAAACTAAAGCTGTTTTGAATTTATTAATCAAGATATCTTAGTGCTTAGGTGTACATCAAAGATAATCAATCATAATCAAGCAAAAAATCCTTTTTCAACTTATCAATGTCCGGATTTTTCTCTCTCATATGCTTGTATTTATCGTCGAGGGTGTAGGGTTTTGTATTGTTACTTTCCTCCACAACAATAGTATTAAATGCCAGTTCAGAGTTATGTAGTTCTTTTTTCAGGAAATCGATTATCTGCTGCTTGTATTTTGTATCAATATACTCCTTTTGCGCATCGGTTGAGAGAAAAAGATCAATCTGATTTTCACCTTTCAACTCCGGCTTCATTGCCTTCAGGATGCTCTTCAACCTGGCAGTAGTTCCCTTTAGACTTTCGCCAAACTTCTGCCATGCAGAGATCAGGTCCTCACTATTAATAGCCCTGTTATCATATGCATGTCCATTCTCAGCCAGTTCATCATTTTTCTCCTTTTCAATGGTCTTTTCTTTTTCACTCTCAACCAGCAGCTTCTGTTTTATTGAGAATGACCTGGTCGAACCATTTGATGCAGGACGGGGCATTTTTTCAACTTTCTCATCAGTATCCTTCTCGACCTGTACATCTTCAAGCGGCTTCTTTGTATCTTCACTATCCTCTATCGCGTCGTTCTTATTGTTTTTTTTTTCTTCTTCCTGCCTCAGATTAAGATTACAGAGCCTTATCAGTGTAAGTTCGACATGAAGTCGTTTATTCCTTGAATTCTTGTAATTTATATCGCTGGTACCCAGTATATCAAGAGCTTTATAAAGAAAGATTGGAGAACATTTCTGAGTCTGTTCGCTGTACTTACCCTTTATAGACGATCCGACTTCCAGTAACTTAACCGTTACTTCATCCTTACAAACCAGGAGGCTGCGAATATGACTTGCCAGTCCGCTTATAAAGTTATGTCCATCAAATCCCTTATCAAGTATTTCATTAAATAAAATAAGAGCCGAGGATATATCAGCAGCAAGGAAAGCATCGGTAATTTTAAGATAGTATTCGTAATCAAGTACATTAAGATTCTCAATTACATTGGAATAGGTAATCCTGTCGCCGGAGAAGCTTACAATCTGATCAAATATTGACAGGGCGTCACGCATAGCTCCATCAGCCTTCTGGGCAATAATATGCAATCCCTCTCTCTCTGTTTCTATTCCCTCCTTTTCGGCTACGAAGCTGAGCCGGTCAGCAATATCATCGATAGTAATCCGGTGAAAATCGAAGATCTGGCACCTCGATAATATTGTTGGTATTATCTTCTGCTTCTCTGTGGTGGCAAGAATGAATATTGCATGAGGAGGGGGTTCCTCGAGGGTTTTAAGAAAGGCATTAAATGCAGAGGTACTTAGCATATGTACCTCATCAATTATATATATGCTGTATTTACCTACCTGGGGAGGGATTCTTACCTGGTCGGTTAATGTACGGATATCATCAACCTTATTATTTGATGCAGCATCCAGTTCGTGAATATTAAAAGATCTTGAAGAATTAAACGACTTACACGATTCACATTCATCGCAGGCTTCGACTTTATCTGTAATATTCTGGCAGTTAATAGTCTTTGCAAGAATCCTTGCACAGGTTGTTTTACCTACTCCCCTCGGACCACAAAAAAGGTAGGACTGCGAGAGGTGATTTGTTCTAATCGCATTTTTAAGAGTGCTTGTTATCGATTCCTGCCCTACTACGGTGTCGAAGGTAGTTGGTCGGTACTTTCTTGCTGATACTATAAAATTCTCCATCTTTGCTACAAATTCGGCTTCCTTATATATTGTCACAAATATAGAAAATAATGCCATGATGCCACCAGCATATAGGTCAAAATATATTCAACAAAAGAGAGTTAAATGTTTGTAATTACAGAAAAATAATCTAATTTTGCGAGCCGATTTTATTAAACAATAAACAGATAATAATTATGTTAAATCAGTATGAAACCGTTTTCATTGCAACTCCCGTTTTGTCTGAGATTCAGATGAAGGAAGCGGTACAAAAATTCAAGAAGGTGATCACCGACAGCAAGGGTGAGATCGTTCATGAGGAGAACTGGGGCCTGAAAAAACTGGCCTATCCTATCCAGAAGAAATCCACCGGATTCTATTACCTTATCGAATTCAGAGGAGAAGGAGATTTAATTGAGCAACTCGAACTCCAATACAGAAGAGATGAGAGAATCATCAGGTTCCTCACTTTTAAGATGGACAAATTTGCTGTTGCATATGCTGAAAAGAAAAGGAAATTGAAGGAAACTGCAAAAGTTAAGGAGGATTAATTATGGCACAGAACGAATCAGAAATCAGATATTTAACTCCCCCAACGGTAGAGATAAAAAAGAAGAAGTATTGCCGTTTTAAGAAGAACAAGATCAGGTATGTTGATTACAAAGATCCTGAATTCCTGAAGAAATTCTTAAACGAGCAGGGTAAGATTCTTCCAAGAAGACTAACAGGTACATCACTTAAGTACCAGAGAAAAGTTGCCAAAGCAGTAAAGAGAGGTCGTCATCTTGCTCTTCTGCCATATGTTGTTGACCTACTAAAATAGAGGAGGATTAAATATGGAAATTATACTTAAACAGGATATGCCCGGACTTGGTGATAAGGATGATATCATTAAGGTTAAGAACGGATACGGAAGAAACTTCCTGATTCCCCAGGGTTATGCTATACTGGCTACAGAATCTGCGAGAAAGGTACATTCTGAGAACCTGAGGCAAAGATCTCATAAAGAAGAGAAGATCAAAGAGCAGGCTGCTGAAATCGGAAAACAACTTGCTGATCTTAAGCTATCACTGGGAGCTAAAACAAGCACATCCGGTAAAATATTTGGATCGGTTAATACAATCCAGATTGCCGAAGCTCTTAAGGAAAAGGGCTTTGATATTGATAGAAGGAATATCACTATTGAAGGCGACCAGGTGAAGGAAGTAGGAAGCTATGTAGCTATAGTTAAACTACATAAGGAAGTTAAAGTAGAAATTAACTTCGAAATTGTTGCTGAATAATTAAGCAGATAGTTATATATAAAAAGGTGTTCCATTCGGAGCACCTTTTTTTATGATTCCTATGCATGATACCAGGTTTGCTATTTAATGGCAATCGCATCAATTTCTACCAGAGCACCCCTTGGCAGTGATTCAACAGAATATGCTTTCCTGGCTGGTGGGTTTACGGAAAAGTACTCTATGTATACCTCATTCATCGGGCCATAGAATGATATTGTATCCATCAGGACATTACACTTAACAACATCACTCATGGTAAACCCGGCCTTTTCAACCAGGGCTTTAATATTTTCGAGCGACTGTCGGGTTTGCTCTTGAATGCCGCCATCAACCAGAGTACCGGTATTGGGATCTATTGCAATCTGACCCGAGACAAAGAGCATGTTTCCTATGCTTACTGCCGGGCTGTAAGGCCGACCACTTACTACACCATCCATGCTTATAATCTCCTTCTTAAGAGGCGTACTGTTTCCGCTGCATGAGGCAATAATAATACCTAGCGCAGCAATAAGGCTTAAAATAACTGATCTTCTCATAACGGTCATATTTTAACTGCTATTGTTTCAATCTCTATCATAGCTCCAAGAGGAAGGCCTACTACAGAAAAAGCAGCTCTTGCAGGCTGATTTTCAGGGTAGAACTCAGCATAAACAGCATTCATTTCTTTGAAATTAGCCATATCTGTTAATAAGCAGGTTGATTTGACAACGTTAGCATAGCTATAACCTGCTTCCTTGAGTACTGCTCCAATATTCAGCATAACCTGATGGGTCTGCTCCTTTATTCCACCATCTACTATCTTACCTGCAGCAGGGTCAACCGGAATCTGACCTGAGATATACAAGGTGCCATTAACTTCTACTGCCTGGCTATAGGGACCAACAGCGGCAGGAGCCTTTTCAGTGTGAATTATTTTTTTCATAGTTTATATTTTTTATGGTTTGTGCTCTGTGCTATGTGCTATGTGCTTTCAGCTTTCAGCTTTCAGCTTTCAGCTTTCAGCTCTGTGCTAGTTATCATGGAAATCCTTTCTTCTTTCATATTTCAGGTCCTGCAAGACAGACGACTTGACGCGAATGGTAAAATCCCAGCTTTTAAGATAACCAGCCGGAACCCAGTTAAAACTCATTTGCCAGCAATGAAGATCTCTTTCTATTCCAATCCTGGTCATAGTAATTTCCTTCGCCTTAAAGTCATACCCTGTTGTATATGAGATTGCCCAATTATTCGTGAGGGTAACCGATCCGTTCAGGGTCATATTCTGGGTAAGATCAGATGTAAGTCCGCTTGTTCTGTAATACAGGTTATATGCCAGGCGTAAAGACCATGGCATTGAAAAATCAGCATAACCATATTGATTAAATACAAGTCCGCCAGCATCAGAATTTTGGATCCCTGGAGCCGGCGATTGGATACCTCGTCTATCATCAAAACCCGAGGATTCTTCACCATCACTCGACATGCCTTTGTTAACATCAGATTCTATATTCTGTCCGTCTCCGCCATCGTCAGCGCCAAAGTAATTATCGAATAATTTCTTTAAATCGAAGCCTACGCTCACATTGAAATTCGTCAGGCGTGCAGGCTTTCTGTCTGTCTCCCAAAGAAATTTATTAATTCTACCGCCTGTTTCGCTCCTGGCATACATATCGAATGCACCTCTCGCTGTAATATCTACTTCCTTCAGAAGGCGTGTTCTGAAGGAAAGACTAACCGGAGCCCATTTTAGAGAATCCAGAAATGGATTATACGAGGTATTAAGTGAAATATTGTCAATTATCTTCACTTTCTCCCCCAGTCCGCTGGTATCGTTCCTGGTTCTCACCTTTGCTTCAATAATATTAGTCAGTGAGAAAGATACCGAACCGCTTTTACTTGGCAGTGATGGTGTTCCATAAAGAGAGCCTTCAAAAATTGAGTATTCTCCCATATTGCCAAGAGTATCCTTTACATATTCCCTGTACATATTGCTCGACCATCCGTCCATAGAGGGAACATATGAAAAAGATACCGTGGGCCTCAATACATGTCTTACTGCAATAATCTTTGAATCAGGCTTATTAAAGGTGTACGTACCGAATATCTGAGGACTGTAACTCGCAGATATTGAAGGACTAAATGACTGACCGTAAAAGAAGCCGGGTATTTCTTCGGTGATAACCCCGCTAATCGTATCATTGCTTACCGGATCATAGTAGTTGTCTTCCCATCTTTTTTCCACCTTACTGGTATATAGTACACCTGAATACCTTAACTGGGGTGAAATTGTCAGGTTTTTTATTGGCCTGATCGGAATTGTAACAGGGATATCATGCTTAAACCCATTTTTCATATTCTGCCATACCTGGTCTGTAAATAACAGACTATCAGCCACATTTATCCTGTTATCAAGGCTGGCCGAATATTGTATCTGGAGGTCATGCCAGAATCTTGATTTGGTACTGTTTTTTGATTTAAGAGGATATATTCTGCCCATAGAAAAGCTTGCTTTGGGCAGGTTGACAGAAACATTTTTAGTTGAACTGTTCTGACTATGGTTTAGACTGGTTGAGAAATTAAATGGCGTACCGGCCCAGCTTTTTGAATAACTGATACTCGACTGCTTTGTTGTGGTAACATGTTCGGCAACCGTGTAACTATTTTCCCTGTCGTAACCTGAAGAACTCATATTCACAGATGCAGAGAAGCGTGAGCCAGGTCTTGCTTTAGGATCCTGTGTATGTGTCCATCTAATAGAATAGTTAGTGCTTTTCGAATAATCCTCCAGGTTTTTATGCCCTGTAACGTTATTGGCATAACTAAAAGAGAAATTACCGGTGAACTTATACCTCATCCTGTATTTAGAAGCCGATGCCAGCCTCCATGTTCCGTTAGTGTAAAGATCGCCTGTTAATTTCAAATCGAAATAATCGTTAAAATTGAAATAATAACCTCCCTCTTTCAGGAAGTAGCCTCTCGCTCTCTCCTCACCATACCTGGGTATGATTATTCCGGAGGAAACCTCCTGTTGCACCGGGAAATATCCAAAAGGGAGTGCAATAGGCAATGGAATATCTTCCAGGACAAGGTAGGCCGGGCCGGATATTATTTTCTCTCCAGGGTAGACTTTTGCTTTGGGCAACCTTACATAGAAGTGCGGATGTTCAGCGTCGCAGGTAGTATATTTACTTCCCTGGATATGAAGTTCACCACCTTCATGCATCTTTGTAACATCACTATGAAGAAAACCTCCCTCCTGCTCGGTTATAATATTTAATATCCTGGCTTTTTTACTTTTGAAATTATATCGCAATTCCTCGCAATTAAACTCCTCACCACCATCTTTAAATATTGGTGTATCAACCAGCTTGCCTGATGAATCGCGCCTGCCATAGGCATATACATCGCTGGTTACAAGGTCAAGCTCAATATAATACGCTTTTAAATCTACTGTGCCGTAGACTGCCGAAGCATTATTCACCAGGTAGACTTTCTGACCCTTCATGTCCATTGTCATAGTATCAAATGCATTGTATACTATTGGAAATTCGACAGCGTCTTTGGATATTTTGTAGCCTGGAACGGCAAGCAGTGTGTCGACAGTAAGAGTATCAACCTGCCTTATTTCTTTTTCAACCTGAGGAAAAGCCAATGTTGAAAAAAAAAGAAGGATAATTATATTATATATCTTTTTTGCCGATTTATAATGCAACTTAATACTATTTTTGTATTGTTTGCGTCCTTTATTTATGACAGCGTAAAACTAATCAAAAATCGCATTCTACGAATGAATAGACAAGCTAAAAATCGCAAATATTATACCACTCTTAAAGTATTGTCGCTCTCAATTGTATTGTTGAGCCTGTGTGCATGGATTAATCCAGACCTGCAACCTGATAATCCCATCGAAAAGAGCTGGATAGTTGTAATAGATGCGGGGCATGGAGGAAAAGATCCAGGCTCGCTCGGGAGACTGAGTAAGGAAAAAGATCTTGCACTATCTATAGCTCTTAAAACCGGGGAATATATTAAGGAAAATATTGGTGGAGTTAAGGTAATTTACACCAGGGATAATGATGAATTTATTGAATTATATAAGAGAGCCGAGATAGCCAATAAGGCTAAAGCCGACCTGTTTATCTCGATCCACTGCAACGGCTTTAGCGACAGAAGAATAAAAGGCTCAGAAACATTTGCAATGGGTATACACAAGGATGCGGGAAATCTGGAAGTGGCTATGTCAGAAAACTCGGTAATTACCCTGGAAGACGATTATTCTACAAGATACCAGGGATATGATCCCAACTCTTCTGAATCTTTTATTACCTTCTCCTTAATGCAGAATATTTACCTCGAACAAAGCCTCAACTTTGCTTCATATGTTCAGAATCAATTCAGGGAGAGAGTTGGATTGAGAGATAGAGGTGTTAAACAGGCAGGACTACTTGTTCTATGGCAAACAACCATGCCGAGTGTGCTTGTTGAGGCAGGATTTATCTCCAATAGCGAGGAAGAGAAATTTTTAATGTCAGAAAAGGGGCAGGACTATATCGCATCAGCAATCTTCAGAGCTTTCAGGGACTACAAACTATCAATAGATAAGAAAAGTGATTTTTCAACCGTCAAGCGAAACGTTCAAGAAAATCAATTAAATAATATTATTGACTTCAGGGTTCAACTTTCAACTTCTACCACAAAAAGGGGAATAAGTTCAGAAAACTTCAAAAACCTGCCTGAAATTAGCGAAATTGCGGCAGGTAAGTATTATAAATATGCTTCAGGTCATTTTGCAAGCTATAAGGAAGCAGCAGTTCACAGAAAGAATGTTAAGGAGAAATACCCGGATGCCTTTGTGATTGCTGTAAGGAACAATAAGATTATTCCTTTGCAGGAAGCGATTGAACTTTCAAAAAAGTAATAATATGAAAAAACTTAGCCCGGAATTCAGAGTTGGGATAATAGCGATTGTAATAATAATCCTGTTTATCTGGCTTTTCAGCTTTCTGAAAGGCCGAAACCTTCTAAGTAGCTACGATCATTACCATATTAAATATGAAAATGTAGCCGGACTTGTACCATCCAGTCCTGTTGAGATCAGCGGACTAAAATCCGGACTGGTTAGCAGTGTAAAACTGGTAAACGATGGCAGCGGATTAATAGAAGTAATGGTAAGTATTGAAAAAAATTATAGTATTCCGGAAAACAGTATAGCCGAGATCACAACTGCAACCTTAATTGCAGGTATGAAAATAGACCTTATACTGGGAGACAGCGAGAATATGCTACGCACAGGCGACGAGATCCAGGGCAGGGTTGCAGTCTCAATACTGGATAAACTGGACAATAGCCTGGATCCGGTTATTGACCGCACCAAGGGTATGATTGGAAACCTGGATACCCTATTAATAAAATTAAATAATCTGTTTACAGCAGACTTTTCGAATAATATAGATCAGAGTGCAGAAAACCTTGAAAAAGCAAGTGGCGATTTCAGAAAGCTCCTGGCCAGCAATTCAGATGACCTGTCTGAACTGGTTAGCAATCTCAATAAGTTTAGCCAGATGCTTGGTGAAAATACAGAGAAGTTTGATAGCACAATATATTCGGTTAACAGGATAAGCGCTTCAATCTCTGAGGCTGAAATTGATTCATCACTTGCCTCACTTCAAGTTTCACTTTCAAGGTCATCGGATATCCTTGATAAGATGAATAAAGGTTATGGAAGCGCAGGTAAAATATTTAATGATGACACTCTTTATATTAATCTGACAAATTCATTAAAATCACTCGAAATATTGTTGAAAGATATAGAGATGAACCCTGGTAAATATGTTCATTTTTCTATATTTGGAAATAAGAAGGAGTAGATTTGTATCAGTATAGCAATTTACAGTAGTTCCAATTAGCTGTGGATCAATGACTAATATGTATACGCCTGACATTCAATATATTACAAAATATTAAAAAAATACATTACATAATATACTGAGGACTAAGTTCATATAATTTATTTCAGAAAATCAAGTAAAAAAAATTTTTTTTTTAACATTTTTTTTTACAAATATTGTGTGAGATTTGGGATCTGGCTCAAATCGACTTGTAGAACGTATTAACCACTAATCTAAATGAACAAAACGCATCTTGACGTATGGGATAATTGTCTGCAAATTATTAAGGATATTATTCCATCAATTAGTTTTAAAACCTGGTTTGAACCAATTGTTCCACTTAAGCTTAACAACAATATTCTGACAATACAGGTACCCAGTCCTTTCTTTTATGAATATCTCGAAGAGCAATATATTGATGTACTGAGAAAAACGATAAGAAGAGAACTGGGTAATGATGCAAAACTTGAATATAATGTGGTTATGGAGAACACACAGTTCTCAAATGGCAAACCCTATACTGTTAAATATCCCTCCAGGAATAAATCTGAACTTACCAACAGGCCTGTATCTGTACCTATCGAATCGGCTAATACCTCGATAAAAAACCCCTTCGTAATTCCCGGCATCAAGAAAGTTCACTTTGATCCAAAACTTAACCCTGATTATTCATTTCAGAATTATATAGAGGGCGATTGCAACAGGCTTGCAAGGTCTGCAGGCATGGCTGTTGGGAATAACCCGGGTGGTACCGCTTTTAATCCGCTAATGATCTATGGCGACTCAGGCCTGGGGAAAACTCACCTGGCACAGGCAATCGGAATCCAGGTAAAAGAACAGTATCCCGACAAGATAGTACTCTATGTTAATGCAAATAAGTTTCAGACTCAATTTGTAGAGTCTATCAGAAACAATAACAAAAATGACTTCCTCCACTTCTACCAGATGATAGATGTGTTAATACTTGATGATGTCCAGGAATTTGCAGGTAAGGAAAAGACCCAGGACACCTTCTTCCACATCTTTAATCACCTTCATCAAAGTGGTAAGCAGCTTATACTTACCTGCGACAGGCCTCCGATAGAATTACAGGGTATGGAGGTAAGGCTTCTATCAAGATTTAAGTGGGGGCTGCTGGCAGATCTCCAGAAACCTGATTTTGAGACCAGGCTGGCTATTCTTAAGAAAAAAGCATATAACGACGGTATAGAACTTCACGATGATATCTTTGAGTACCTGGCTACAAATATTACAAACAATATCCGTGAACTTGAGGCAGTCTTGATTTCTCTTTATGCACAATCTACGCTAAACAGGAAGGAGATCACTCTCGAACTTGCCAGGCAGATGATTGATAAACTGGTTAAGCACACCTCCAGAGAAATTACCATCGATTATATCCAGAAAATAGTTTGTGATTATTACAGGATTCCTATCGACCTGATGCAAAGCAAAACCAGGAAAAGAGAAATTGTTCAGGCCAGGCAGGTGTCTATGTTCTTCAGTAAGAACATGACAAAATCATCGCTGGCAAGCATTGGTGCACAGATAGGCGGCAAAGACCATGCAACAGTTCTGCATGCATGCAAGACAGTAAATAACCTGATTGATACTGATAAGCATTTCCGCCACCAGATAGCCGAAATTGAGAAGAAAATTAAGGTTTAGATGATCAATATTTTAAAGAAAGAATATTTTAAATTATTCAGAAACAGGACTAATAATCCTGTTTTCTTTTTTTCGCCAGGCAGAGTTAACCTGATCGGGGAGCATACCGATTATAATATGGGTTTTGTGCTACCATGTGCACTCGACTATGGAATTTACCTGGCTGCCTCTGCTAATGATTCAGGAATAATAAGTCTACGTAGCCTGAACTTTGATTATACTCTTGATATAAGTAATGAAGGGATCAAAAGAAACACTGACGGTGAATGGGTTAACTATCCTTTAGGAGTAATAAAAGAGTTTATTAACCGGGGAGTAAAAATCAGTGGTATAGATTTGCTTTTTGCAGGTAATATTCCAAACGGTGCCGGACTTTCATCATCAGCATCGATAGAAATGGTAACATCTGTTGCTCTTAATACTCTGTTTAATGCAAATATTAATATGCTGGAAATGGCAAAATTGTCGCAGAGCGCCGAAAACAACTTTGTTGGAATGAACTGTGGCATTATGGACCAGTTTGCGGTGGGCTTCGGAAAGAAAGACAGTGCTATCTTCCTTAATTGCGATACTCTTGAGTACAGGAATGTTCCAATAGTGCTTAAGGACTACAGTTTAATAATCGTGAATACGAATAAAAGAAGAGGATTAACAGATTCAAAATACAACGAACGAAGGGCAGAATGTGAGACTGCAGTTAACTTAGTTTCTTCAATCATAAAAATTGATCATCTCAGTCAACTCTCTGTTAAGGACCTGAATCTGCTTGAAGAAAGCATAAATGATGAGATAGTTTTTAAAAGAGCAAGGCATGTAATCACTGAAAACAACCGCGTTCTTGAAGCAGTTAATGCTCTTCACAACGAAGACATCAAGTGGTTTGGAGAATTAATGAATCAGTCTCATGATTCTCTTAAAAACGATTATGATGTTACAGGCATTGAACTGGATACGCTTGTATACCAGGCCAGAAAAATAGATGGAGTAATTGGAAGCAGGATGACCGGGGCAGGGTTTGGAGGATGTACGGTAAACCTAGTTGAAAGCAGCAAAACAGATGAGTTCATCAAACAACTCGATAAGAAATACACTGAAATCACCGGGCTAAAAGCCGATTTTTATAAGCCAGTAATAGGAAATGGAGCAGGGCTGGTTAATCCTTAAATAAAGCTATTTTACTATATCTTTTACACATCTGAATCCTATCGTTGAGTTTCTGTCAAAACCCGGGGATACAAGCAATAGCATCTGTGTTTTGGTAAGAGGCTGAGGACCTCCTTCAACATACCACCAGCTAGAATCGGGTTTATAAAAACTTCCACCCCGTATTATATTAAAATAATGACTGCCATTTGAGTAAATATCTCCGGTAATCTGCCATACATTTCCGACAAGGTCGAAAACTCCATAGGGGCTTTCGCCCTTTGAAAAGGCATCAACAGGGGTAGCCCTATCGAAAGAATTATTGCATTTGGTACCATGAAATTCATTTCCCCATGGCCATAGTCTTCCGTCTGTTCCCTGTGCAGCCAGTTGCCATTCATGCTCGGTTGGCAGCCTCTTTCCCGACCATTCTGCGAAAGCCATTGCATCTTCATAACTGATATACACAACAGGGTATTTTTCCTGGCCCTGCCTGTAAATATTATTATCCCAGTGACGCAGGTAATTTATTGTGTCGTTCGGATAATAATCTGTTGCCATTACAAATTTGTAATATTCGAGGTTTGTTACGGGATATTTATCAATTAGGAACGAATCAATCATCACCTCCCTCCTCTCCTTTTCAGGATGAGGTATAAAATTATCATTTGCCTCTACCGTATAGTTTAACTTTGTTCCCGGCACCAGAACCATCTCTCGTGGGATCTTATCTGCAAGTTCAGTCCTTTCAAGTCTTGATATTAACCAGGGCATTCCGCCACTGCGCCTTAAAATATTAACATCATTCAGCAGGCCATCATTAAGCAAATTCACTACAATCTTGCCTTGATAATCGCCGAAAATACCGGGCAGATAAATAGCAGTATCACTCTTAAGCCTGAACTCAATCTTTTCGGCCTGGTAAGAAGGCACTCCCTTGTAAATCCTTATTACTCCTTCTTTTTGTGATTTCACGAGTAGAGTATCGTTTGAAATTCTCGTGTCCAGAATCTTTGCAAACCTTGCAATACAGTCGACCGAGCCTTCAAGCCGGGTTCCGCTGTATGACTTATTATATGGTAAGGTACTTGTTTTAATAATAAGCTTATTGCCTCTTTTTATTGGTTTGAGTTCTGATGAATTCCACAGACTAACATAATGATGCTGGATACTGTTATCAACCTCAAAAACAGGATCATCTATACCAGAGGGATCCATTGTAAGAACTGTATATAATATCTTACTGCCACTACCCCAACGATTTACAAGTACATTATCCCGTCTGGTATCAATAAGAGGAGTCCATGTTGTATCCCTAAAAACATCTGTATTTTCCCTCAGTATCATAGTTGTGGATGCCAGGAAGTCATAATCTTTATCCAGTTGAAAATCACGACCAGGCCTGAAAAGGTTCAGTTCGGTACCAACTCCATTAAAAAAAGAAATAGCAATTTCCCTGTGCAATGGTGCTTCGCCAACATCACAAACCCTGAATATTGCAAACTCTGGTTTTATCAGTCTGTTAAGATTTAACTCCGGTGACAGAAAGATTGCATTGTGAACCCGACCTGACACTATGCCTGGCATATCTTCAACCACAGCCATACCTTCACTATACATAACAACGCCCTTGCGAACACTATCGGCACTTTCCTGCAGTTCGTAACTGGAGCTACCCCTGGTATCGAGTACTACGCCATCGGCTTCGATATCACCTATTAATCGAGCCATGCCACTAAGTTGATTCTCAATACGTGTGCTTTTATCCCAGGGATTATAGGCAATAAAAAAGCGCGTATCATACTTGCGTGATAATCTTGCAAAACTCCTTAATTGTTCTGTACCTCCAGGCAAATCTTTGTAAAGGTCCCATTGATTTCTTGTGTCAACACCCAGTCTGGGCCAGGTTGGCCAGATGCCAAATACATCGAGGTGACCAAATTGCCGGTTTGCCTCGGCCAGGAAAGCTCCATACTTGTATTTCCCTTCAAATCGGTCATAAAAAGTATTATCCCATGCAAATTGCAATGCTATCAGATAACTTGACCTGATCCAGGCCAGATCCTCCCTCTTATAAAGGCTATTATCAAACTCGTAAAGATCATATAAGTACCTCTTTCTGAAAACCTTTCTAAGGCCTTCCTGCCATGGCCCTCTGAATATCTCGCCATGAAAAGAAAATGAAATACTGGTTCTGGGAGGTAATTTTGTAGAATATCGTGACTTTATAGCGTCTTCTCCTGAATCCCTTCTGATCAAAGCACAGCCCGACCTGTTTCCATCTATATTAAAAGATGAATATCCGGCTTCCCATGCATTATCAGGTAATATAACCCTTACAGGGCTATAACCGGGTCGATGCAACCAGGCCCTGGCAAGACCGGGCTCTCCACTGCCTGTTATATAAACGTTTTCAGGGTTCTCACCAAATGGAAGTACATTAGATATTTCCAGTGTATCATAACCCTCATTCTCAAAAACTATCTCTCCCCTCCATCCAGGATGATTTCCTCCAAATGATGTAAAAGTGACCTTCAGCGACTCATCATAATTAAGGATAAAGCGTGTGCTATTCAGGATGGCATTTACATCATCAGATTGTCTGTATTTACCATTTAATACAAAACTAAAGAGGGGTTGCGGATTCGCAAGATCGATTTGACCAGAATCTGATAATAGAAGTCGCTGAAGAGTTAAGCCATCAGATGTCGACAATCCGATGTTATCAAGTTCCTGGGCGCTAAGCTTACAGGGCAGGCTAAAAAATATCAATATAAATACATTGTAAACCAGTCTGTTAATCATTTTTAAAGATGCTATAAATTGATGATGCAATTTACTCTTATTTGCTCTCAGCTGCAAATAAATATACAAAGAGAGAAACATTTTGGAATAAACAACGTAAACATTCTATAGTTTTAATATTCTTAAAAAAATATTACTTTTAAGTCTCTTAGCAAACTTAACAAAACTACAGTTTAATTATGAAGTTTCTAAAGTACTTATCAATAGTATTGTTTGCGATTCTGATGACTGGCTGTGCAACTTCCAGGCAAAACCCCTATGCAAAAAAGAGAAAACAGAAATCTCATGTAAGCCAATCAAATCTGGGAAGAAATAAATACTTCTTTTCAAACTCTTACCAGAAGAAATTGAAGAAGAGCTACAACAAAAAGAGGTACTAAAACAGATATTTTTCTCAGGCTTTAAAAGACAGGCCATCATAGGCGAGCTCCACATTTTCAGGCAATTCTGCAGAAACTTCAGAACAGAGTCCCATTTCGTGTCCTATATGAGTAATATATGCTTTCCGGGGCTTTATATAAGCGATAAATTCAAGAGCTTCATCAAGATTATAATGTGATGGGTGCTTTTTTTCCTCAGGGCATTGATTACAAGGTAATCAGTCCCTTCGATAAGGGCCATACTATTTGAAGAAATTGCATTTGCATCGGTAATGTATGTAAATCCACCCAGCCTGAATCCATATACCGGAAGGTCCTTATGTAATACCTTAATGGGTATAATTTCCATTCCATTAAGATCAAAAGGATGATCAGCTATAGTATGAATATCCATCCTGGGGGCTCCCGGATATCCCTTAGAATCAAAAACATACGGGTAGGCCAGCTTTAATGCCAACTCAACTCTGTAATCACAGTAAACATCCATAGACTTCCTGTTCTTGAAGTTGAAAGCCCGGACATCATCCATGCCTCCTATATGATCCTTATGTTCATGAGTAATTAATATTGCATCAAGGTTCTGAACATCCTCTCTCAGCATCTGCTGCCTGAAATCCGGACCGGCATCAATTACATAAATCCTTCCCTCTTCTTCAATCATTACAGAAGACCTTAGTCTTCTATCCTTCGGATCTGCAGATTTACAGGTTTTGCAATTACAGGCAATTACCGGTATTCCCTGGGAGGTCCCTGTTCCTAAAAATGTTACTTTCAAACCTTTTTGTTTTATCACTAAATTAACAAAAAATATACTTAAGTAATGTTATTATATAGCCTCCGGATAAATAAATTATTATTTTTACCTAAAAGATCATCGTGAAAGGAAGCCTTTACCTCGTACCTGTAACCCTTGGAACTGAAAAATACCAACATGTAATACCTGAAGAGGTTATACATATAATTTCTCGATTAAGACACTTTATCGTTGAAGATATCAGGAGTGCCAGAAGGTTTCTGAGACTAATCGATAAAAATTTTCCTATCGACGACAGCGAATTTTACATACTAAACGAGCACACTGATAATGCAATACTTGGTACCTACCTCACACATCTGGAATCAGGTGCTGATATCGGACTAATGAGCGAGGCCGGACTACCCTGCATAGCCGACCCCGGATCACCTCTTGTCAGGCTTGCTCATGAAAAATCTATCCGGGTGGTTCCTCTCTCAGGTCCATCATCGATATTACTTGCTCTGATAGCATCCGGTATGAACGGGCAGAACTTTTCATTCAGGGGATATATTCCGATTAAGAAGGACGAAAGGATAAGAGCAATTAAAGAACTTGAAAAGGAAGCCGGTAAAGGAGTATCGCAGATTATTATCGAGGCACCCTATAGAAATCAAAAGCTCCTTGAAGATATACTTGCAAGCTGTAATCCTGAAACCATACTCTGTATTGCGGTTGATATATCAATGGAAAGTGAATATATTAAGACCGACAGTATAAAAAGCTGGAGAAATAAAGTCCCTTCAATCAATAAGCGGCCTGCAATATTCATACTGGGAAACTAATATATATCTGATATATTTTTAAACAGGTCCTTCTTCAAACTTTACTTATTTCTTTTTAATATCTTGCTATTGAATCTAAAACTCATTAATAATGAATACTAAAAAACTATCAATTTCACTTATGCTTCTGGCATTGGTCGTTGCGGTAACTGCACAACCAGTTGATATGACGATATTTCATGGAATGACTCCAAGAAATATTGGACCTGCAGGGATGAGTGGCAGGGTTACAGCAATTGCAGTCCACCCGATTAATACAGAGCATTTCTATATCGGAACGGCATCTGGTGGTTTATGGGAAACAACCAGTGGAGGAATACAGTTTAATCCAATTTTTGATAATCAAGAGGTTGCATCCATTGGAGCTCTTGCAATAGACCCTAAGCGGCCTGATATAATATGGGCCGGGACAGGTGAAGGAAACCCTCGTAACAGCCTTACAGGAGGTTATGGTATATATAAGAGTCTCGACGGTGGCAAGACCTGGAAATTAATGGGACTTGAAGCAACTAGGCATATACATAGAATTATTGTTAATCCCAATAACAGCGATATTGTTTATGTTGGCGCGATAGGCAGTCCATGGGCCCCAAACAAAGAAAGAGGTGTATACAAGACAACTGATGGCGGTAAGACATGGAAGCAGATATTATACAAGAATGAGACAACAGGAGTTGGGGATATGGTAATGGATCCAAACAATCCTGATAAACTTCTTGTAGGAATGTGGAATCATCAGAGATGGCCATGGTTTTTTAACTCGGGCGGAGAAGGTTCAGGCATATATCTCACAAACGATGGAGGCGAGAGTTTTACCCGTCTTAGCAAGGGTTTACCCGATGAAATTGGACGGGTAGGTTTATCAATAGCAAAGAGTAACCCCGACATTATATATGCCTACGTTGAGTCGAAGATGAATGCTATCTACAGGTCTGAAGACGGAGGCGTAACATGGAGCAAAAGAGGAGAAAAGGATATTGGCTCAAGACCTTTTTATTATGCAGAGATACATGTCGATCCTGAAAATGAGAACAGGGTATTTACTCTCTACTCAAGTATCAATATGAGTGAAGATGGTGCACTAACGTTCCCAACAAGGATTGGCGAGTCGGTACATCTCGATCATCATGCATGGTGGATCAATCCCAATAATTCAAAGCATATGATAGAAGGGAATGACGGAGGCATGGCAATTACTTACGACAGGGGAAAAACATGGAGACATATTACAAATCTGCCGGTCGGACAGTTTTATCATATTGATGTTGATATGGAAACTCCATACAATATATATGGTGGTATGCAGGATAACGGATCATGGCGAGGACCGGCGTATACATGGTACAACGGAGGTATTATAAACGAGTTCTGGGACTTCCTGATTGGTGGTGATGGCTTTGATGCCGTACCTATACCAAACGATCCCAGGTATTGTTATGCCCAATCACAGGGAGGATCGGTAAGAAGGATTGACCTGTTCACAGGAGAGGGTAAAAGTATCAGACCACAGGGAGAAAACAGGGAAAGACTGAGATTTAACTGGAATGCAGCTATAGCTCAGGATCCATTCGACGATAATACCATTTACTTTGGAAGCCAGTTTGTTCACAAAAGTACAAGCAGGGGTGACAGCTGGGAGAAGATATCGCCGGATCTTACAACAAATAACCCCGATAAATTAAAACAGAACCAGAGTGGAGGTCTTACAATAGATGCCACTGGAGCAGAGAACCATTGTACTATCCTCGCAATAAGTCCGAGTAATCTTCAAAAAGGAGTTATCTGGGCAGGCACTGATGACGGAAAAATTCATCTTACCAGGGACGGAGGCCAGAACTGGACGGAAGTGGGTTCGGCAATAAAGGAAATGCCTGCCGGTGCATGGGTATCGCAGGTAAAACTTTCACCCTTTACCGAAGGTGAAGCCTTTGTGGTTGTTAACAATTACCGCCAGGGAGATTATTCAGCTTACCTGTTCAAAACCAGCAATTATGGAAAAACATGGTCAAGAATAATAGACGATAACGATGTATGGGGCTATATGCTATCATTTGTCCAGGATCCTATCGAAAAGAACCTGATGTTTGCCGGTACTGAATATGGCCTGTATGTTAGCTTCGATGGTGCTAACTCATGGAATAAGTGGACTGAAGGCTATCCTACCGTTTCTACATATGATATGGTAATTCATCCAAGAGAACACGACCTGGTAATCGGAACATTTGGAAGGTCAATATGGATTCTGGATGATATCAGACCTTTAAGAAAGATTGCAAGCGAGGGAAAAGGAATCCTTGATAATGACCTTATTCTATTCGATCCCCCGGCATCAGTAATGGCCCAGACAAAGAACCTTCCCGGTTATTATTATCGAGCCGATGCTTTCTTTATGGGTGCCAATCGACGCGTGGCTGTTCCAATTACTTTCTATTCAAAAGATGGTTCAGAAGATAAACTGAAAATTGAAGTTTTCAATGCAAACGACAACCTCGTTCGCACCCTGGAGTTTGATGTTGAAAAAGGTATCAACAGGGTATACTGGAATTTTGATATGGACCCCCCGGAAATACCAGGGATGATCCAGAGCCAGACACAGGAAAGAGGTAATTCCTTCCGATTCAGAAGAGGCGCACAGGTACTTCCAGGACAATATAAGCTGATTGCATCCCTTAACAATAACAGTGCTACAGTTTCGTCTGAAGTAATAAACGACCCAAGACTACCTGAGCCAAATATTGATGCAATTATGGCCAACCTGAATAGAGCTGCTGAAATACAGATAAAGGTTAAAGCCTATAATGAGACCTACAGCATGTTCACAAAGTTCAGAAGCAGGCTTACGAAGATGAACGACCTGATTACAGACGACATGGACTTCGCAGACGATCATAAAGCAGCTTACGACGCTGTAAATAAGGAATATAACAGGTTGTTCAGGATGTTCTCCAACCGCAGGGAAGGCTTCGGCCAAAGGATGTTTGGGATCAATGTTCTCTATAGTGCAAGAGACATATTAACCGATGTCGAAAACAAGTCGGTTGAGGATGGATTAAAAGCTATAGAAGAGGCAGAAGAGCTTATCAATAATTTCATAGAGAATGACTGGCAAAAGTATGTTGACTTCTTCGCAGAGAAGAATATTACCCTCGACAAAATAATCAAGTAAATACACATACAACAACAAAAAAGGGTGCTCTATTCAGAGGCACCCTTTTTTTTATGTTTTAACTAACTATTCTGTACCAGGACCCCTGTCAATTTTTACCAGCTCCAGTTCAAATATTATTGGAGTATATCCAGGTATACTTCCACTGCCACTTGTTCCATAGGCCAACCAGCTTGGAAATATTACAAATGCTTCTCCGCTCGCCTTCATATATGTCATAGCTTCATAGAAACCATCTATAAGTGAGTTATAGCTACTGTCCCATACAACAAACCTGAGTGGTTCATCGCTGGTAACATTGCTATCGAACTTTATGCCACTCAGGTAAAATCCTGTATAATATACTTCCACAGTATCAAGAGCCTGGGCTACCTCACCTATTCCAACTGTAACATCTTTAAAGTACAGACCGCTGGGTTTAGGTGTTATGTCTAAATCATGTTTACTCAAAAAATCATCAATTTGTTCAATCTCAATGGCCTCATAATCGACATCTTCCTTACAGGAGTAAGTAAATGTCAGGGATAAGAAAAGTAAGATCATTAAACTTATATGCAAATGTTTCTTCATAATCACAGCTTTGTTTTTGTTATATCAAAAATCGTGCTAAGTTAACACTTATCGGGCAAAGACCTTTAGTTCATAGATTAAGGCAGCTCTTGCCGGGATTCTGTCACCGTCACCCACCAATCCGAATGCCATATTACTGGGTAAAATAATAATTGCCTCACTTCCTGTTTTCAATATCCTGAGAGCTTCATCCAGCCCGGAGGGGATATCAGATCTACCGATAGTTACATTCAGATCACCATTAATATCTGAAGAATAACACAGGGTACCATCAAGTAAGCTACATGTATATTGCAGTCTTACTCTGTCTCCAGAACGGAGATTTTCACCGGACCCATTATTAGAGATCAGATACCAGATTCCTGCATCACTCATATTCATATCAAGCTCTTTTCTCTTTATATAGTTCTCAATCCTTTCCCTTTCCTTGATTACAAGCTCACGATTAATATTAACCATTTGTTCGTCGGAAATTCTAATATTAGAGTCAGGCGAATCACTTACCCTGCATCCGGAGTTAGCAAGGGCAAAAAAAATAAGTATTGAAAATATTATTACAGACCTGTTCTTTTTCATAAGTGCTCAGCTATTTCTCCATAAGGGGAAGAAGCGACTCGAAGTATTTAATACATTCGTTTAAGCCAAGCTGCGATTTTCCCCCTGCAGCGTTTTTATGTCCCCCACCCTTAAAATACTTTCGAGAGAAATCATTAACAGAAAAATCACCCTTTGATCTGAGCGAAAGTTTAATATGGTCATATTTCTCAATAAACAGAACCGAAAAACATATATCTCTAATAGACAGTGGCATATTTACAAAGCCCTCGGTATCGCCTACTTTATGATTAAACCTGGCAAGATCTTCTCTTGACAAATAAATATAGGCTGCCTTGTATTCAGGTATAACGACCATCCTTTCAATCAATGCAAATCCTTTCAGTCGCATCCTGTCGGCAGAAAAATTATCATATACAAGGTTGGTAATTTCTCCCTTATCCAGTCCATTATCAAGCAGAGTTGATACGATACGTAAAGTTTCACCATCATAAGTTCCGAAACTGAAATTACCTGTATCAGTCATCATCCCTACATATATAGCATCTGAGAATGGTTTATACACGAAATCTTTACCTTCAATATGAGTTATAAGATCATATACCAGTTCAGCTGTCGAGCTGAATTTTGGCTCTGAGATTACCAGATCGGCTTTAACTTCAGGCCCAGGATGATGATCAATCAAAATTTTTCGTTCAATAATATAATCATCTATAAACTTGAGCTTCCCAAGTCTTGCCGGGTGATTAAAATCGAGCATCACCAGCAAATCAGAGTTTTTAAATTGTTTTTCGGCTTCCTCCGCATTATTGGTATAAACAATTATTTCCTCTGCCCCGCTCAACCATAAAAGGTATTCAGGCAAGGGTGAAGGAGATACCATATGGCAGTGCTTTCCTTTTTGTGCCAGATAGTGATATAAACCAAGCATAGAACCTATTGCATCACCATCGGGATTTGTGTGGCACACCAGAGATATATTTTCCGATGACTCAAAAGATTCCGATAATTCTTTTATATATTTACCTGTACTTTGTCTCATATGCAAAAAAATGATGAACAAAGATATGAAAATATCGTATTTGTATAAAACCAGTCTAATATGAACAACGATTTCACTTTCGCTATTATCAAACCCAATGCAGTAAAAAATAAAAAAATCGGACCTATACTGGCCAGAATAAACGAGGCCGGATTCAGGATATCAGCAATGAAGATGGTTAGGATGACCATGGCCCAGGCACAGTCTTTTTACGGAGTTCACAAAGACAGACCATTTTATAATGACCTCTGTGAATTTATGATATCGGGACCGATTGTGACGCTAATCCTGAAACATGAGAATGCAGTTGAGGAGTTCAGGAAGCTTATCGGCAGCACTGATCCGGAAAAAGCAGACGAAGGAACGATCAGAAAATTATTTGCAGAATCACTACAGATGAATGCTATTCATGGATCAGATAGTCCTGAAAATGCAAAGATTGAGGCAGCATTCTTCTTTTCAGGTTTTGAGAGATTTTATGCCTGAGCTGATAATTCCTTCTCTATCTTAATTCAACAGACTTAATAATTTGTTCTCCTGCCAGTTCATTAACTCTTTGGATAAGTGTCTCACGAATCATAAAGAGTTCATTTCTAACCACAGACGAATTGAGAACAATAACCAGGGTACTATCCCTGACAAAAACTTTTTTTGTATGCCTGGCAATAGCCTTGCCGGCAATCTTTTCCCATGAATTAATTAACTCAACTTCTTTTAGCTTGCTCTCGATATTCATCTCCTTCTTATATTCTTTTAGAACATCTGCCATCAACATGGTTTTCTTTCGCCTCATAATAATCTCAACTTATTCCGTTAGTTATTATCTCCTCTACGCCTGCATCAATCCTGAACAGCTTATAATCAACATCTGAACCTGAAAGTATCAGGTTCAGCCTGTCGCGGTGAGTGTCTGTAATAAATATTTGACCGAACTTATTATCTGCAACAAGCTCTATAATTTTCTCCACCCTCCTTGCATCAAATTTATCAAATACATCATCCAT
Organism: uncultured Marinilabiliaceae bacterium; assembly: GCA_942491535.1. Lineage (GTDB taxonomy): Bacteria > Bacteroidota > Bacteroidia > Bacteroidales > VadinHA17 > JAUVKT01. The sequence goes on along the minus strand of CALOBV010000025.1, from coordinate 80,874 downwards.
TAAAAGTACCGGAATTACTTTGCCCTTATTACTGATATAATCGAACTTGGCAAGTTTAAGTGCTACCAAATATGACTTTTGCTGACCCTGAGAACCCAGATCCCTGATAGGGTAATGGTCCATTTCAAGAGTCATATCATCACGATGTATACCGGTGGTAGTATACGACAGTATACAATCCTTGTCGAAGGACATTTCCAGATTTTCTTTAAGAGACATCTTGTTTAATTGAGATCTGTAAGTAAGTCTCACTTTCTCCCTGCCTCCAGAGATATGGGTGTAGTATTCCTGGAAAACAGGAATAAGTTCCTGAACAAATTCTGTCCTTGCCTTATGTATCTGTTCGGCCAAAGGAATCATCTGCTGTTCCCACAAACCAAGCATTTCCCTGTCATATTTCTTCCTTTGAGCGTATTGTTTTAAAAGGATATTTCTGTTCTTCACTGCCCTATTATAACGCATAAGTGCTTCCAGGTAGCTCCTGTCGTATTGCGAAATGACCCCATTCATAAACTTACGTCTTTCCTCACTCCCTCCTTCAATTATAGAACTATCTGAAGGAGAAATCATTACAACAGGATACTTACCTATATGCTCAGACATACGTGAGTATTCCTTATTATTATGCTTAAACACCTTTCTCTTACCCTTTTGAAAACCACAATAAACGTCCTCATCTCCAGTATCAGTGTTAATAATTCCCTTTATCAGGAAATAATCCTCTCCATGCTTAATACAGTTACTGTCGATATTTGTAAAATAACTCTTGGTAAGGGAGAGGAAGTGTATGGCATCCAGAATATTTGTTTTACCAACTCCATTATCTCCTACAAAACAATTTATCTTCGAAGAGAAATCGATATCTGATTCGCCGTAGTTCTTAAAATTCGATAATTTGAGCTTACTTAGGTACATTATAAAATATGCGTTCTGTTTTTACAAAATTAGCAAAACTATCTACCCTGAAAACTTTATTTTTTAAAGTATTGTCTGACAGTATCTTTTATCAGAAAAGTCACTGCATTGATTTTTTGAATTAAATGTTTCAATAAATGCCGAAAAAGCTTACTTTTGCGAAGTTAAAAAAGAGACCGTAAGGGCTTAATATATAAGAGTAATAAAATGGCAAAGAAAAAAAAGCAGTCAGAAGCAAAAGGATTTGACAATGTAGAACAAACATTGTCAAAAACCGAACAATTTATTGAGGATAACTACAGGCAACTTCTATATGGCCTGGCTATTGTTGTTGTTGTTGTCGGTGCATTCTGGCTTATAAAAATGAGGATAAACAATAAGTCAAATGATGCCCTTTCACAGATGTTTGTTGCAGAAGAATATTTTAGTAAAGATTCTGTAAACCTGGCACTCTATGGTGATGGCAATTACCTGGGATTTATTGATATAGCAAAAGAATACAAGGCAACAAAGCCGGGCAATCTGGCTAATTATTATGCTGGAGTATGTCTTCTGAGAGCGGGGGAGTATGAGTCAGCAATAGACTACCTTGGTAAGTTCGACAAGGATGATGAAGCTATTTCACCACTGGCTCTTGGGTGTACAGGAGATGCATATGTTGAGCTTGGAAATATTACTAAGGGGATAGAGTTCTATTTAAAGGCTGTAAATTTTAGTAAGAATGACTTTTATAATCCCATCTACCTCCTTAAGACAGGTCAGATATATGAGCTCGAAGGAAATATGGAGAAAGCTCTTGAGATGTATAAGAGAATTCAGGATGAATATCCTGATAGCAACGAGGGAAATAATATTCAGAAATATATTGCCAGGGTTAAGTAATTACCATGTCTACCACGAACCTATCATCATACGAACAGGAAAATGTACCGCCTGCCCATGAGATGCGATTCGGAATAGTTGTATCTGACTGGAATAAGGATATTACATGGTCTCTTCTTGATGGTGCAGTAAGCACACTTAAGAAACACGGAGTATTAAACGATAATATTCTGGTGAAGCATGTCCCGGGCAGTTTTGAGCTACCCCTTGCCGGACAATTTATTGCAGAATATGATGATGTAGACGGGGTTATTTGCCTGGGCTGCGTTATACAGGGGGAAACGCCCCACTTCACCTATGTATGCCAGGGTGTAACACAGGGGATCGCATCCCTTAACCTTGAATACAATATACCGTTTATTTTTGGTGTTCTCACAACCAGTACATTGCAGCAGGCAATCGACAGATCAGGTGGCAAACTTGGTAATAAAGGCGACGAAGCAGCTGTAACAGCCATCAAAATGGCCGCCCTGCAGGCAGAGATGGAGTAAGGTTAATAGTTACTGGTTATTGGTTATTGGTTATTGGTTATTTGCTCACTTCGTTCGCGTTACTGGTTACTGGTTAATAGTCATTACTCTTAGCCCTTAGCCCTTAGCCCTTCGCTCTTAGCTCTTAGCCCTACGCCCTTCGCCTATCTCAAGATCTTCCTTACAAATGCAACTGTAAAGTACGACATCAGGAATAATCCGACAAATCCTTCCAGGCCCGACATCCACCTGATTGAGCCATATGGATAATGATCGCCATACCCTATTGTAAGAAAAGTAATGGCACTATGATAAAAGGCCTTGGCCACCATTGACAGCTGATCGTCGACAGATGCAACAATATCAGCCCTGGTAAAAATCATCTGGAGCATAAAAATTACGCTGAAAAAAACGTAGGAGACTACCATTGAAACAAGTACACGTACCGGGTTAGTAGCATATTGACCTGCAGCATCAAAGATTAACCAGCGTGATATATAGGAAAGATAGGGGCCGGTTCTTTTCAGGCCTTTTTTGCTTAATTTTGCTTCTTCCAGTCCGGCTTTTGATTCAAGCCTCTTAAACATTACATAGGCCAGGTCCTCATCGTCATATTTACCTGTTCCATTAAAATTTTCTTTCAGTATCCTGAACTGCTCAGCCTTTTGCCTTAGAGAAGTATTCTTCTGCAACAGTATGGATCTCTTACAGTTATTCTTCGTCCAGTCTATATAAAGTTTGCCCAAAAGGCGCATGCCTGACATATTAATTACATCTATAGATACGTCCACATTATAAGGTTCAAGGTCTATTATGTCACGCACAATAGAGTCAGAAAGATCGAGCTCTTTAGCGCCTGCTATCCTGAGGTCTACATAATGATCGAGATGACATGATTTCAAACTAAGGATATTACATCTGCTTGTATTGAAATCTATTGCACCGGCCCCAAAATCAGTTTTCTCAAAACTAAGATCTGCACCCGACATTTCCATAAGGCTAAAATCTTTTCTGCCTCCCTGCATTGATACTCTTTTGAAATAGAATTTTGAACCTGAGAATGAAGCGCCTTCAAGCGCCAGCTCGCCCTGTCCGAACACAGACCGGTTAAAATTCACCCTTCCTGTACCAAAGTCAACAGCACGGAAATCCACCCTGCTTGCTCCAAATTCTGATCTCTCAAATACTACATCTCCTGAGCCGAATGAGGCATAATGAAAATCAACCTTGCCAGAAACCACCCTTGATATTTTGAATGAGAATTTTCCATTTCCAAAATGTGTGTTTATAAAGAGCAGTTCGCCTGAGCTAAACTCTGTATTTGCGAAAGTTATCTCACCATCTCCGAAGCTCATATCCTGGAAATCTTTTAATCCGTCACCAAAAAAGGCATTTTTGAAAATAAAGTCTCCTGATCCGGCCTCAACACCTGAAAAATCGACATTCCCTTGAAGAATTGCCACTCCGGAAAATATAATATTACCATTACCGAACCTGCTTGCATGAAAAGACAGATTACCTTTTGCGAAAACCGATCCTTCAAAATTCACATCTCCTTCGCCAAAATCACAGTGGGTAAAATCGGTAATTGGATTGGCTTCAAAAAACGAGTTGGCAGCTGAAAATCCTTTTAACTGAAGGGACTCCTTCTTATCAAGATTATAATGCTGCCGGTAATAGGAAAGAGAAAAATCCTCGATATAACAATTATCAAAATTTAAGTCCCCACCTTCATTTATAAGTTTATAGATATCTCCTGTATCCATACTCCCAAGTAGCTCAGTCCCTGATTCTATTCCATTCTCATCGAAGAGTGTAATAATAGCAGTCCTGGGGAACTTACGACCACCATCTGTAATATACTTAAGATTCTTTATCTCAACTCTATAGGTATTAAAACTATGTTCCATAATCCGAAGATACAAAAATTATTATGTTAGGTCATATCTGCCGCATAGCCTCCTGTACGGGCAGTAAGTGCAATTTTCTTTTACAGTAGTCATATCAAAGTCTCTTTCAGGATCAAAAATATCCGAAATAACTAAGTTCAGCATATTTATAAATTCATTCCTCAGTAAGCCAAAATCATGTACTTCGCCTTTATATTCTCCTTTCTTAATATTGAAAACATCTGAGAATCCCTGGCTATAGATTGATCTAACCGGGTAGAGAGAAGGTCGGATAGCAATATCGGGGTATTTGTCGGAGTAAATAAGAGAGTAAACAAAAGTCTGGAAGGCAGCACTATTTCTGCTCCTGTTATTATATGAAGTAAGACCTTCAAGCGAATCAATATCCAGGCTGTCTTTACCTGATTTATAATCGAGAATACGAATTACTGACCCCACCTTATCTACCCTGTCTATAGTTCCTCCGAGAAAAACATTAGTTTTACCTCCATCCATACTAATTTCTATTTCGCTTTTATGCTTCTTCTCCAGCTCAATTATTTTAAATGGCGCACATTTCATGTCTATATCAAGGATCCTTAAAATCATATTCTTCATTACGGAAGTAATAATAAGGTTCTTTCCTGATAACTCTCCAGATCCTCCCCGTAAGTAATTCTTCCTGAAAGATGCTACCACAACCTGTTCTATAGTATTGCTACTGGCTGCCAGTTTCTCAATCTCCCCTGTTCCGACTTCCATACCCACAAAGGCAGAATAGAGATTATTCATTGCATCATGCAGGATGGTCCCAAACATAGGTGAATCAACCTCCTCCTTTACATTATCTACCTCCTCGATTCCAATAATATATCTGTAATAAAACTTCATTCTGCATGTAATCCAGGTATTGAGTGCGCTTGGAGATAATGCCTTTCTTCCTTTGTCTTCACTGAAATAAAGCTGTCCGAGTTTTCGATGTAAAAGGGAGTCACGCTTCATCCATTCACCTGTAACAGGAGGTGGTACAATATTAAACCTGCTATCCTTAAATATTGTATTAAAATTCAGATTGTATTTAAGCTGTAAGAGGAACCTGGACATTTCACCCGTGCGCATCCCAGACGAACTGCTATTATATATAAATCTCACCCGTCGTGCTCTTTGAATAAGCCTATAAAAATAATAGGCATAAATTGAGTCCTGGTGTTTTACAGTTGGCAAGCCAAATGCCATTCTGAGGTTATATGGAACATAAGAATTCCCAGCAGATCCTTTTGGCAAGACTCCCTCGTTGACAGATAAAAAGATTATATTCTCAAAATCAAGTGCCCGGGTCTCGAGTATTCCCATAACCTGTAGTCCAGATAGTGGCTCGCCGGTAAATGGTACTATAAGCTTATGCAGAATCTTATCTACGATCCGGATATAGATTTCCATCCCTATTGAAACATTTGAATCATCCAGTACAGTTTCAAGCCTCTGCAGTGAAGTAATTACCCTGTAGATGTATTCCTGCTGTAAGATATAGTCGTTTTTATCCGATTTGCCCTCTTTATTAACTGAAAATCCATTCAGAATAATGCCCAGTATATTAACCAGGTGCTTATTATAGCTCAGATGATCTTCTGCAGGAGCAAACAATAGAGTAAATAATTCGTTTAGCTGCAATCTATCAGCAGCTATCCTTATCAGGTTATTATTCTTTATCATGGTTTTCAGTTCATCACATATATCACTACTGGAAAATGTAATGTACTGGTGACTAAGAATCTTAATTACATCTGCATGGTAAAAGGAAAATCCTTTATCCTTTTCCTTCCTTATGTTTCTTCGCAGAGAAAGAAGTTGATGAATAAGGCTATAAACAGGAGTCTGATACAGCGGATAGCCCATTGTAATATTTATATCCCGGATAGATTCGGGAACAGAATTGATTACAGGCATCAGCATATTCTCATCAGCAAGTACAATGGCGGTATTATCAGGCTCACTGCCAATGTCTTTAAAGTCGTTGATTATTGCCGGTATCAACTTGGCCTGGGCTACATCAGAGGGTGCCTTATAAACCTTATATTTATCTGCAGGCTGGTCGGGTGAAATAAGCCTGTCGTATCGCATGGCACCCTTTAAATCCTGTCCGTAAACCGAAATATTATCTCTCAGGAAGAAGCCCGCTTCATGATACTCGTCGTTCACATACAGATTATCATAGTCCCAATAAAAAAATGCCTTTCCTGCTTTTTTAAGCTCCTTCATCAGCACTTTCTCACACTTGTTCAGGGCATTGAATCCAATAAAATGATAGGTCATTTTAGTATCCCTCAACACCAGGTTGCCCGATAAAATTGCTCCGACAACTTCCCTCATAAGCATACCCTCATATACCAGTCCTGATTGAGTTAATATCTGCTTAAATTCTGAGTAGAGCTGAAAAAGCATATCCCATACAGCAAGAAAATCGTCCTTTTCAGGAGTAAGGTTCGAAGGGTCGAAGCTAGACCAGAACTGACGAATAATTTCTATCACCTCAGGTTCAAATCCTCCAAATTTTGCATCTATGTCGCGAAGGTCTTTCAGATTCTGAAAGATTAAACTACTATCAACCAGGTATTTATCAATATCATCAAAGTCGTTGATGATCATATCTCCCCAGTAATAAAACTCATCAAAGGGCTCAGCTGTATTGTTTAATTTTGTATAACTATCATACAGTCTGAACATCAGGTACAGGGGGTCGGCCAATCTATAAGACGACCATTCCTGGAAGAGTTCATTTATTGTAATAATATCAGGAGCCAGGCAGGGTTCATTTACATAAGATGACAGGTATTTTTTAAAATATAGTGATGATCTTCTGTTAGGAAAAACTAATTTGTGTTTCGACATGTCTCCACCTGACTCATCGAAAATCTGTTTAGCCACTTCATTTAAAAATATCTGCATATCTCTATCTTATCCTTTTTTACTCCAATACTCCAACACTCATTTACTCAATAACTCTCTTCTCATAAAGTCTCCCCTGCCAGGTATCCAATTCTTCTAGCAAATTCTCAAATTCAACCATCAGGCCTTCTGCCCTCTTTATTCCCCACCTCGGACTGGAAATAAGTGCGGGGGGGGCCTCACTTGTAAATCGCTCAACTACTATCTCCGGATTAAGTCGTTCAAGAAACCTTACAAAAAATTCTTTATACTCGTTCCAGCTGAACAGATTAAACTCTTCCGGATTGGTTTTATACTCTTCTTCCATTTTTGTGCCTTTAATTATCTGTAGCTGGTGAAACTTTACAGTTGTAAGAGGCAGGGCTGATATAATATCAGTCATCTTCATCATTTCATCCCTGCTCTCACCCGGAAGACCAAAAATAAAATGGGCGCCGCAATGAATATTCCTGGCCGCAGTATCACGGATGGCTTTCTCAGAATCCTCAAAATTATGTCCCCTGTTTACCCTCTTCAATGTTTTATTATAGACCGATTCAAGACCGTATTCAAGGGCCACATAATATGATCGCGACAATTCCTCAATAAGATCAAGCACCTGATTATTAACTGAATCAGGACGGGTTCCTATGATTAAACCGATAACTTCCGGAACACTCAGTGCTTCATTATATAGTTTTTCAAGCCGTTCAACCGTATCGTATGTATTTGTATATGCCTGAAAATATGCAAGATAGCCAACCGACTTCTTATATCGTTTCTTATGAAACCTTATTCCCTCTTCTATCTGACGTGTAACAGATTTTTCAGGTATGCAATAAGAAGGGTTAAATGCATCATTATTACAGAAGGTGCATCCGCCTGTTCCCTTTGTGCCGTCTCTGTTAGGACAGGTAAAACCAGCATCAATGCTTACCTTCTGAACCCTTCCTCCGAACAACTTTTTAAAATAGTTGGAGTAGGCATTGAACCTGCGCTCATGATCCCATGCATATTTTCTATTTAATTCGCCAGACATAATATTATCCATGGTTACTGTTCTACCTCCACTATTTTATCGCTATCTACATACCACAGGGCTCCTTCAATTTTTTTACCTGTCATCTTCCCGACAAGGTCCATATACTCTTTTACCTGTGATATATGCATACTACTCTCCCTTCCAAATTTGAAATCAATTACAAGCACATGGTCATCATATAATACAACCCTGTCGGGTCGTTTTATTTCACCTCCCGGCAATATTATATCTCTTTCTCTCCAGCTCTCATAACTGTTACTGAACCACTCCTTTACTACCGGGTCAGTAAATTTTTTCTGTAAATTCAATAAGAGCCGATCTTTCTGGCTTTTATTTATTTCACCATTATTCAGAGAATACTGAAGCGCCGCTTCAATATCTTCTGAGCTTTCGATACGTGATAATACATCATGCATTAATAATCCATAACTAAGCTGTGTTTCATCCGAGGTATCTTCTGACAGGTATCCATGAGAATTCATCTTTAGTTTTAGCCTGTCCTCAGAAATTGTAACATTATAAGGAATAATAACAGCTTCATTACTTCCCTTCAAGCCCTTAACGCTCTCTTTATCAGGCACTGTCCCCAGGGTATATTCACTCTTCTCCTGAAAGAGGGCATCAATTATAAGAGTGCCTATCGATGTATCCCGTCGTGCTCCTGTCGGGATAAAACCATATAAACACTCTTCACTGCGAGTAAGAGCAACATAGAGGAGATTCAACTTATCTATTGCTACATTAAGTTTTTCCTTATCGTAGTATTTCTTAAAATGCGTCTCCGCAATATCCTTCTTATATCTCACGGGTACAGCTCCCAGGCTCCTGAAGGGCTCATTATCAGAATATACCCATACTACAGGGCTCATACCGTGGCCCAGGCTCCACGAGAGGAAGGGAACAATCACAACCTTAAATTGCAGGCCCTTCGACTTGTGTATTGTCATCAGTTGAATTGAGTCGTCCTGTTCGGGAGATGCAACAGACTTCTTATACCCCTCATTATTCCACCATTCAATAAAGTAAGGAATATCATTGGTCTCGGTTGAGGAAAGATCAAGAATAAGGTCCTGCAAGGTATTCAGGAATGGAATACCTGCCTCGAAGACCCCAAGGTTGAAGTAATTAACCAGCCTGTCGACGATATCAAAAACAGGCATATACCTGATGCTATCTATGTATCTGTCGAACTCTTCACCAATTAGATCGCCTGAAAGCAGCTCAGGCCTGCTATCTTTTTCATAGTCTCCCCTGATAAGTTTTAAGAAGTGCAGCATTGATATATAGGCTAGACGATTCGACCTGTCGACTATATACTCCAGGGCTGAGAGAATAAACTGTACAAGTGGAGAATTAACCAGAAATAATGAATCCTGCGAAATTACCTGGTATGTGTACTTCAGACTTTTGGCCTTATCAACGCCTGCCGAATATTCCATCAGTGCACTAATAATCTCCTGTCCCTCGGAATTCTTTCTAACCAGTATACCTATATCTCCTGCACTGTATCCATTATCCTGGATCTCTTCTATTAATCCGGGCAATTCATCAAGCACAAGCTGCTTTTGATGCTTCTCATCAGTCTGAGCAATCTCTTTCATCCTGATAAATCCATCTTTATTCTTGCCCGGGTCTTCCTGTTTCACTTCGTTGTACAATCTTGAAATATCACCATCTGTTAATTCCAGTTTTTTCTCAATCAGACCGGGCAAATCAGAAAAAAGGCGATTATTAAAATCTATAATATTGGGGCATGAACGCCAGTTACTCGATAAGGTATCGCTAAAGAAAGTCTCAGGATCAAATTGAGAGTCTATACGATCAAGAATACGCCAATCACTGTTTCTCCATCTGTAAATAGCCTGCTTGATATCTCCGACTACCAGGTTTGAATCGCCCTCAGATATACTATTCCGGATCAGGGGTTCAAAGTTTCTCCATTGAATTAAAGATGTGTCCTGGAATTCATCTATCATATAATTGGTATACCTGGTTCCGACTTTTTCATATATAAAGGGAGCCTGGTCACGTTCTATAATCTGACGAAGAAGATCACCTGCATCAGAGAGGAGGAATTTATTTGAATTATTCAGAATAGCTCTTACTTTACCAGATATATCAGTTAAAATCCCCAGGTTAAACAGGTTTCCTGTAACAAGCCTTGAAGATTTAAAGTTTATTATTCCTGATTCATAATAAGCGCATATTTCTGAAATTGCTCTGTGTAATCCTTTTGAGAGTGCTTTAGCGACCGACTCAGGAGCAGTAGCTCCGGTATAGTATAATTCCTCTTCCCATGCTTTTTTGATAGATGCACTCAGCTTATCCGGAACTCCTGTTTTTGCTTCGATCAGGAATTTCATAAGGCTTCTCTTCTTGTCTCTTAAATCTTCCATCTGCACACCGGCTGTTTCGAGTATATCAAGTGCCGATTGGGACAGGTCTGACAGTCTGTTTGAAAAAGTTTTCTCCAGGGCAATAAGAGAAGCCATTCCATCTTTCAGGGTCTGCTTGTCTGAAACAATCTTATTATCATGAAAAAGAAGCCGGAACTCTTCTTTAAAAATCTCTTCACCAAGTTCCATAATCCTTCCTTTCAGGTTCCAGTGCTTGCCTTCGCTTATTTCATACTGAGAATAATCTATCAGCCATTTTTTAAGCCCCTCATCTTCATCTACAGACATAAGCATGTCATCAACAGCCTCTGAAAGTATTACCGAATGGTCAAGTACCAGGTTGAAACCCGAATGGAGACCACTCTCCTTGACGAAAGCCCTGAGTACTTTCTGGAAAAAACTATCAATTGTTCCAACTGAAAATCGAGAATAATCATGAAGAATATTTTTAAGGATGATAAGTGCCCTTCTACTTATCCACTCATCGTCTTTACCTGTTAAACTCATAAGGTTTTCGAGATAATAAGAGTCAGATCCTGTTGCAAGCTGGAAGAGGGTGTTAAGTATTCGTTCCTTCATTTCCGAGGCAGCCTTATTGGTAAATGTCACTGCCAGGATATTCCTGTAATTATTCGGTTCAAGGAAGAGGAAATCCAGGTATATTCCGGCCAGTTTAAAGGTTTTTCCTGAACCTGCTGAAGCACTATATCTGGTTAATTTCCCCTGGTTTATCATAGTCTATAAATATACATGTTATAATAATAAGGGAGAACTGCCCCGGAGGGAAGATATTAACAGATATACCAAATTTTTATTTACATTTATTATCAATAAATAAAGTTATAATGGAGGTAAAATTCAAAAAAGCCGGTATAGCAGACATTGGCCTTATTCTTCAGTTTATCACTGAACTTGCCAGGTATGAACAGATGGAGGATGAAGTTGTAGCAACAAAAGAAAGCCTTGCTCTCAGTCTATTTGGCGATAAACCTGCTGCTGAGGTTATTTTCGCTATGTCAGGAGAAAGCGAAGCAGGCTTTGTACTCTTTTTCCACAACTTCTCTACCTTCCTGGGTAAGGCAGGTATCTATATAGAAGATCTATATGTAAAACCAGAATACAGGGGAATGGGGATAGGCCGGAAATTACTGGAGCATATATCGGGTCTGGCAATTGAAAGAGACTGTGGAAGGGTTGAATGGTGGGTATTAGACTGGAATCCAGCCCGTAAGTTCTATGAAGCACTTGGGGCTAAATCTATGGATGAATGGACTGTCTACAGGCTTGCAGGGAAAGAGCTTAAAAACCTGGCTGCAGCAGCCGACGAAAACTAGCAATTTATTACACCTGAGCCAATCAGCTCATCGCCATTATACCAGGCTGCAAACTGGCCCGGAGCTACTCCCCTCTGAGCATTTTCAAACAATATATATAGTCCCTTATCCCTCTTATACAGCCTGGCCTGTTCGAGAGCCTGGCGGTATCTTATCCTTACCATATAATCCCTTGTTTCACCATCCGACATCTCCATATCAGGTCGTATCCAGTGTAGCTCATCTTCCCTGACATACAAGCCCTTACGATATAATCCCGGATGATCCTGCCCCTCCCCCACATACAGGATATTTTTCTCAACATCAGTTGCAATTACGAAGAGTGGATTCTTATATCCCCCGATATTTATTCCCTTGCGCTGACCAATTGTAAAAAAATGTGCTCCCTGGTGTTTCCCTACTGTTTTACCAGAGGACGGGTTATAATCGAATGGAGAAGTTAATCGTTCAAGTTCCATATCATCAATTCCTGCATCCGGTAATTCGTTACTGATCTGGAAGTAATCATCCCATGATGCCGGCACCTCTATTGTCCTGCCTGTCTTTGCCTTTAATTGCTGCTGGAGGAAAGTTGGCAGATCAACCTTACCGACAAAACATATTCCCTGCGAATCCTTTCTTTCGGCTGTTGCAAGACCAAGTTTTTTAGCAATTTTCCTTACCTCAGGCTTATCAATATCCCCAATTGGAAACAGAGCTCCCTTAAGCTGTTGCTGGGTAACCTGGCAAAGAAAATAGCTCTGATCCTTATTCTTATCAGCTCCTGCAAGTAACCTGTATATTTCACCATCGGCCAGATTCAGTACATCTTTTTGGCAATAATGTCCTGTTGCAACAAATTCTGCTCCCAGCTTTTTAGCTTCTTCTACAAACGATTCAAACTTGATCTCCCTGTTACATAGCACATCAGGATTAGGTGTTCTGCCCTTTTCATATTCCGAAAACATATAATCTACAACCCTCGTCCTGTATGGTTTGCTCAGATCAACCCTGTGAAATGGTATTCCAAGTTTTTTGGCAACCATCTCAGCAAACATCACATCATCATCATAGGGGCAATCTGCCTCCAGCAAACCTGTTGTATCATGCCAGTTCTTCATAAACAGTCCTATAACCTCATAGCCCTGTTCTATAAGCTTATAAGCCGCTACACTGGAATCAACCCCACCCGACAATCCTATTACAACGCGTGTTTTCATAATGTGCAAAGATAGCACCTTATCAATTTATAGGCAATCGACCATTAAATTATGCCGATATGCATTTTTTTTCAAATCTCTTTAATTGCTACATAAATGCAGATATCTTATATTGTAGGTCTCAGAAAATCCAAAAAAAACTAAAATATGTCAGGAAAAAAAGATTTCAAATCTGTATCAAGGAGGCACTTCCTCAATACCCTGGGATTGGGAGGAGCAGGACTGATACTGGTAGGATCATACGGCTTTTCTTTTAGACGTGACTATGGGTCAATCAAGATTAAAGCCATTGTTGTAGACTTTGAAAAATGTGCGGGCTGCAGAACATGTGAAGCTGTTTGTTCGGCATTTAACCACAAAGTCAATATTGAAGGCATAGAAATGGAAGGGCTCGGAAACCCGGCTCTCTCAAATATCAGGGTACATCATTTCAATCCTGATATTGATATACCCTCCACATGTGCTCTATGCGAAGATGCACCATGTATAGAGGCTTGCCCTGTTGAACCGCATCCTGAAACCGGTAGGAAAGCCCTTTATAAAGATCCGGAATCAGGAATAATTTTAAACGATCTGGAAAGATGTATTGGTTGCAGCAGTTGTGCTATGGCATGCAAGGAAAAACGCGGCGGAGTTATCAGGCCAAACCCTGAAACTGGAAGTCCTGAAAGAATGTGCACTCTTTGCGGAGGAGATCCCCAGTGTGTAAAAAACTGTCCTTATGATGCACTTTCTTACATTGAAATAGACAATTCCATCGAATTTAATGGAATGTCTCCAGAAAAAATAGCTCAACGCCTGATATTGAAATTGTATAATCTTAAGATGGAGGAGGTTTAATTATGAGCACAAAAGGATATTATGGAAGAATGCTGGAAGTAGACCTCTCTGAAGGAAGCGTAAAGGTAAGCAAGATACCCGACAGCGATATTAAAAATTTTATTGGCGGACGAGGCCTGGGAGCAAAGATATTGTGGGACAGGTTAAAACCAGGAACAGATCCGCTCTCACCTGAAAATATACTGATGTTTATGCCCGGTCCGTTTTCCGGTCTGCCTATACCCTCATCATCAAGAACCTGTGTTGTTACAAAATCGACCCGTACATCTGCTGTTGGTAAGATGTATAAACACGGCAGCACCTTAAGCTATTCAAACATGGGTGGTTTCTTTGGTCCGGGATTGAGATTTGCTGGATATGATGCGATGCTGGTTAGCGGTAAGGCAAAAAAACCAGTCTATATTAAAATTGATGAGGACAAAGTTACAATAGAAGATGCGGGAAAATACTGGGGTATGGGAACAGATAGGTTTGATAGGGAGTTCCCCGACGACCTTGGAGAAGGAAGGTGGGAATCTTGCTACATTGGCCCTGCCGGTGAGATCCAGGTTCCAATGGCCTGTATTATTAACACGGCAGCACGTGCGGCGGGAAGAGGAGGAACAGGATGTGTTATGGGATCCAAGAACCTTAAGGCCATTGCTGTTAAAGGATCTAAGATGCCCAATATAGCAAACCTTGAGAGATATAACGAGCTTCTGAAGACGGTCAGAAAATCGTTTATGAAGAAGGATGAGAGAGTAATGAACTGGCGCTACGGTGGTACTGCAGATGCCCTGTCATCATCATCCAAAGGAGGAACCCAGGCTGTAAAGAATTATAGTGAAGGTACTTACTCTGAGATTGAGAAAATAGGCACAGAGGCAAACCGGAAAGAGATATGGAAAAGAGACTTTGCATGCTACGCCTGCCAGCTGGCCTGTAAGAAGAGTGGCTATGCAAAGGGTGCCTATGGAACACTTGTACACGACGGACCGGAATATGAGACCGGAACAATGCTTGGGGCTAACCTGATGATCTCTGATATATCAGGCCTTCAGAAATTAATCTTTGTAGCAGATGATTATGGTGTTGATATAATATCATCGGGAAACACAATAGGTTTCCTTATGGAAGCTTATGAAAGAGGTGACATTGATAGTGAATTCCTTGACGGTATTGAACTTGAGTGGGGAAATGTTGATGCAGCGCTGGCTATGTTACATAAGATTTGTAAAAGGGAAGGTATTGGGGAACTGGCATCAAGGGGAGTTAAAGCTCTTTCTGAAAAGATAGGTAATGGATCATCTGATTACGCCATACACGTTAAGGGACACGAGCTTGCTGCATGGAATGTGCCGGTTGGAAACACTTACTGGTCGGTAACATATGCTACAGCTAACAGGGGAGCCTGCCATATGAATGGAGGTAATGCAAGTGGACAGGACGGAGCCTGCCTGAGGGATTCTATTGGAGCATGTAGCTTTGCGTCCTCCTGGTACAGGAATGAAACACATTACCGGCACTTTATGAAAGCAATCACCGGACTGGATTGGACTGAAGAAGAATTCAATAAGGCGGGAAGCAGGATTTTCAATATGGAAAAGATGTTTAATTTCCGGGATGGATTCAGGCGTGAGGATGATGTAATTCCTGAGAAGTTCTTTAAAAATAAATTTACCTATGGAGAGCATGCCGGAGCAATAGTCGACCGCGATGAATTCAAAAGCAATATGGATAATTACTATGAGAGTCGTGGCTGGGACAAAGAAACATCCAGACCAACAGACGAGACCCTCAGAAAGCTTGGACTTGACTTTACCATATAGAGGTAAATAATCTTAACATAAAAGCAGATGCCCCTATCGTTTGCAAACGATAGGGGCATCTTATATATAATAGATAAGGCCTAAAGCCTAATTATCGAACGAACGTATATAACCTGATGCCGCCAGAGCAGCAATAGTGCCATCCGATACAGCTGTTGTAACCTGGCGGTACTTCTTCTTTATCGAATCACCGGCAGCAAATACTCCGCTTATGCTTGTTTCCATTTCAGGTGATGTTATTATCTCACCATATGAACTTGTTTCAACACAATCTCCAAAAAATTCAGTATTTGGAATATATCCAATAAAGATAAATACTCCATCTGCCTCAATTTTTGTTCTTTCACCAGATGGCAGGTGCTCTGCAACGACTCCCCTGACATTTGTATCACCAACAATCTCGCGCAGCTCAGATTCTAAGATAATATCAATCTTATCATTGCTCCTGACCTCTTCAACAGCATTGTTAAATGCCTGGAAATGATCAAACTGATGCACTATAGTTACCTTGCTGGCATATTTAGTAAGTGAAACAGCTTCTTCGAGCGCAGAATTTCCTCCACCAACAACAATAACATGCTTTCCTGTAAAAAAATCACCATCACATGTTGCACAATAAGAGACACCGCTCCCTTTATACTCTTTTTCGCCGGGTATATTAAGCATCCGGGGCTTTCCTCCCGGAGAAAGAATTACAGACTTAGCCCTGTACATATCGCTGCCATTAACTGTAATTGTCTTTATCTTACCCTTCAGATCAAGGCCGGTAACATTGATATTTGACTTTATCCTGCAACCAAAGCTCTTTGCCTGCTTCTTCATTACACCGACAAGGGAGTAACCGGGACTTGTCTCAACCCCGGGATAATTTGCTATCTCATTGGTAAGGGTAACCTGTCCGCCTATAGCCCCTTCATTAAGAATAAGGGTATCAAGCTTGCCCCTTGATGCATATATGCCTGCAGACAGTCCTGCCGGACCGGCTCCCAGTATAATCAGATCATATAACTTATCATGCTCCATCGTAACCATGTAACGATTAGGCTTTAATTGATTCCTTTTCGTATACCCTGTCGATAACAGATGTTATCTGCTCCCTGCTCTGGATACTTGAAGTAGCTTCAGCAACAGCACCATTCTTATAATACATGGTAAAGGGCAGTCCCATAAAAGTTGAACATTCAGGAGCATTCCTAATGATATTTGCTTCGGGATGATCAAAAGCCATAACGGCAAATTTTACATTATTATACTCACTTTCGTCTTCCAATTCCTCCATCACGTCATATACAGGAATACACATGGGTCCCATTCTGCCACAGCAAACCATTACATTGTCATTCTCATTTATATAACTTTCCAGTTCAGCTGCACTTTGAAATTCTTTCAGATTAGTTTGTAACATTTCTATTAACTTTTATTTATAATTTAATTTTCGCACAAAAATACACTCCCTTTTGTTCTGTTTTTAACAAGCTCGATTGAATATGGACAATTAAAAAGTTGAAATAGCTCAATTTTGTCTCTTATTACTAATTTTGAACTCTATTAATAAAAGACTCTACAGATATGACATCCTCTGTTGATAAAGATTTATTGTGTTTTGGTCACCTCTCATGTTTTAATAGTCTGACAGGGGACGAGCTTTCATTTATTCAGAAAAGCACCAGGTCCTTGTTCTTTAAAAAGGGCGAAACTATCAGCAAGCAGGGATCGTTTGCCCCCTATGTGATTTTTCTATCAGATGGTCTGGCCAAAATATATATTGAGGTAACCCGCGATAAACAAATAAGTACTCACCTGGCAAAATCGGGTGATTTTATATCGTTTTCCTCTATTTTTAACCATGATGAATACAATACCTCAGCAGCGGCACTAATTGATTCTGATGTATGCATGATTGAGAAAGACGCGATAATATCGCTGCTAAAATCGAATAGTGAATTTGCATACAGGATCATTTCAAGGAACTGGCAGATTGGAAATCGCTTATTTAATATCATTAATAATCTGTCTTTTAAGCAGATGGCCGGCAAATTAGCCAGCACCCTGATCTATCTTGAAGATTTTGGGTACGATAATCTTTTCGAAAACCTGAGCAGGAAAGAGATTGCTGAGTTTGCAAATATATCAATTGAAAGTACTGTTAAGCTTTTAAAAGATTTCTCGGGTGATGGGATTATTACTCTTGATGGAAAATCCATTCTTATCAATAAGAGGGAAGTCCTGGAAGATATTGCGCGTAAGGGATAATCAAGTATTAAATTCAGGCAGGCTTCTTGCTTTATCGAGCATCTCAGGAGAGCCAATATCTATCCAGTAACCGGCGTCGTACCTGAAACTCATTACTTTATCCTTGCCCGACAGTTCAATCAAGATTGAGGTCATAGTATATTTCCCCTTATCCATATATTTAAAAACTTTCGGATCAATAACGGTAATAGCCATTGATGCTATTTCGCTTAGCTCCATTGGCTCATCAATCGTTACAATATCAATACCCGACTGCCTGTTGGTCCACCCTCTTACCTGCCCCTTACTATCTACCAGGAAACACCTGCTACCTTCTCTTTCGCGCGTTGCAACAGTTGCAGCGGCACCCTTTCTTACATGAAAATCGTATAACTTCCTTAGATTAAGATCTGTCAGGATATCTCCGTTATAAAGTAAAAAGGGCTCATCATCAAAAAAGTGCCTTGCATGATACAGTCCACCCCCTGTTTCAAGCAGCTCATCCCTCTCATCTGATATTTCTACTCTAATCCCAAGTTTCTGAGCCAGGAGTAAAGATTGCTCCTCTATCATATCGGCATGGTGATGCACATTTATTATTATTTCATTAAACCCTTCGTCCCGTAGCTTGCAAAGTAATATTTCAAGAAGGGTCTTACCATTAATATCCACCAGGACTTTAGGAATTGCGGATGTAATTTCTCCCAATCGTGTTCCAAAACCTGCTGCCAGGATCATTGCTTTCATTTCATTTTATAATTAGTCCTTTTTACAGGCGAGATAAAAAGTTTTACTTTATTTTATTAAATACTTTCTGCTTGTTGTATAAGCGCTCCGACACACGACCAAGCTCCGGAAAATCTTTGGCCAGTGAAGATGATTCAAAGATTGAAAAGAGGTCTTTAACTGCAGGGCTTATACTCCGGGCAAAGCCCTCTTTCTTTTCGTAAACTCCCCGAAATCCATACGCCCCCATAGCCTGCATAATCCTTACCACAACAAAGGCAGGGTACAGATCCATAAACAGCTCCCTGCTGTAGCCGGTAAGCGGACAAAACTTTTCAAGGTAGTGGTTTAACAGAACAGACCTCATATCTTCTCCCAGGCAGGCTTTTGAATCGTACAATAGTGATGCAACATCATACTGTGGTGCACCTCCCCTGCCTCCCTGAAAATCAATAAACCAGGGCTTAGAATCAATCACCATAATGTTTGCCGACTGAAAATCCCTGTACAGGAAATAATCCTGTCCACCCGAGATCAATATATCTGCCAGTGCAAGAAAGTCCTTCTCAAGTTCCTTTTCGTTAAAAGGTATTGCAAGAAGTTTAAGGAACATGTACTTGAAATAATTCATATCCCACATCATGCTCTGCCTGTCGAAAGACTTATGTGGATAGCAAATCTCCAGGTCAATATCATCAATTGTATTTACCTGGAAATGAACGAGTTTCTCTAGCACAAGCTTATACATTGATAATATATCGCTTTCTGTATCGCCTGATAATCTTTTATTCTCCAGCCAGCTAAAAAGGTTGACATCTCCCAGATCGGTAAGGAAATAAATATTCTTCTCAGGAAAGTAAGCCAGTACTTCAGGCACCGGCAATTCTTTCTTAATAAAGACTTTGCTCAGGCTTACAAAAGCATTATTTTCCTCAAGGTTATTATTATATACAGCTATTGTGCTACTGTTCTCTGATAATATGCGAAAATACTTCCTGTCTGATCCCGATCCGGGCAATGCAATTATGTCTATTAGGAATAGTATTAAAAAAGCGACTATAATATTTCTCTATCTTTTTCTTCAGCTTCATCTTATTGACTCATATTTCTTAAAAAAGCTCATCAGTCCTGCAATATATCAAAAGTAATCAATATAAGGCGAAGGGCAAAGGGCATAGGGCATGGGGCATGGGGCATGGGGCATGGGGCATGGGGCATGGGGCATGGGAGAGAGCATGAGCATGGAGCATGAGAGCATGAGAGCAGCATGAGAGCAGAGAGCAGAGAGCAGAGAGCAGAGAGCAGAGAGCAGAGAGCAGAGAGCAGAGAGCAGAGAGCAGAGAGCAGAGAGCAGAGAGCAGAGAGCAGAGAGCAGAGAGCAGAGAGCAGAGAGCAGAGAGCAGATATATTACTCCTTTTTACTACATTTGGTAAGAAATTAAACGACACCATTAATATGTCAGATCGATTATTATCAAGGCTCTTATTTTTCATTGTAATATTATTTCTTCCCATCTTTTGTTACGGCCAGCAAGCACCTTATCTTAAGTATATTGACCATCCCTGGGTTGATTCTGTGCTGGCAACGCTTGATACCGAAGAGCGCGTTGCTCAGAGCATATGGATGGCAACATGGTCGAACCGAGATATTTCTCATGCTTTTGAAATAAGCAAATTAATACAGGATCAGAAAATAGGCGGATTGATATTTTTCCAGGGCACAGCAGAGAAAGAAGCCGAACTGATTAATTATTATCAGTCACTTGCCGATGTCCCTTTAATTATGGCTATGGATGCTGAGTGGGGACCGGGTATGAGATTGGATAAATTAATTGATTTTCCATATCAAATGACCCTGGGCGCCATTAAAAATGACTCGTTGATTTACATAATGGGCAGAGAGGTAGCAAGACAGATGAGATTACTCGGTCTAAATCAGAACCTGGCACCCGTGGCTGATATAAACAACAACCCGAACAACCCGGTTATTAACTATAGATCTTTCGGCGAGAACAGGGATATTGTTAGCCGTAAAGTAATAATGTATGCATCAGGATTACAGGATGGAGGTATAATTGCAACAGTGAAGCATTTTCCCGGACATGGTGATACAGACAGCGATTCACACCTAATGTTGCCGGTAATAAAACATAACAGAGAAAGATTTGACAGCCTGGAGCTTATTCCGTTTAAAAGAGCGATCGAATCCGGAGTTGGAAGTATTATGTCTGCACACTTACATATACCTGCATACGACGACAGGGAAAATATGCCCTCTACCCTATCAGAAAATATTATCAAAGGCCTTCTTAAGGAGCAGCTGGGATTTGAAGGTCTGGTAGTAACTGATGCTATGAATATGAAGGGTCTCACAGATGGATTCGAGAGTGGCACAGCAGATGCAATGGCCTATATGGCTGGTAACGACATACTTGAATACGTTCAGGATGCTGAGAAGGCGATAGAAGCAATATTGGCCTATCGCAGCCAGGGTAAAATCAGCGATGAAGAAATTGAATCTAAATGCCGCAAGATACTGGCAATGAAGTACTGGTGTGGCTTAGATGAGTATCAGATAATAGAAAAAGAGAATCTCGAAGAAAGAATTAACCTCCCCTCGACCATGGCCCTGGTAAGAGATTTATATGCAGAGTCACTCACCGTTCTGAATAACGAGAATAACATCATCCCGGTTAAGAACCTTGACAAATCGAAGATAGCTGTATTAACGATTAAGGGGTCAAAAGATTCTCCTTTCGCAGAAATGGCTTCAAACTACACTCATGTTTCAAGGTTTATGTGGGAGAAGGGATTAGATGAGCTCACACTGATTGACACTCTCCGGTTTTATGATATTGTACTGGTAAACATCACAGGCACAGACCAAAGGCCCTACAGGGATTTTGGAATAAGCAGTGAACAACTTTCATTTCTCTCAGATCTTGTAGAAAAAATTAATATTATCGCGGTTTATACTGGTAATCCCTATGCTATTGATAAACTTGAGTCACTCCAGGAGTCAGCCGGACTCATCCTGACCTACCAGGATAATTATATGACCCAGGAACTTGCTGCACAATTGATTTTCGGAGGTATAGGCGGGCACGGAAAGCTTCCTGTAACGATAAATGACCGATATCCTGAAGGATATGGGATAATAACACCGGGTAATATAAGGCTCCAGTATGGATACCCCGAAAATGCGGGTATATCCTCAGAAAAACTGGAAAGAGGTATTGATTCAATTGCGTTGGCCGGACTTGAAGCAGAAGCTTTTCCCGGCTGCGAGGTTATTGCAGCCCGAAGGGGAATAGTATTCTTTCACAAGACCTATGGTTATCATACCTTCTATAAAAGAAATAAGGTTGAGAAAAATGATATTTATGACCTGGCTTCATTAACCAAGGCCTCAGCTGCAACAGCAGGACTGATGGTTCTCGATGATATGAATCTGTTCGATCCTGACGAAAATCTTTCCAGGTATTTCCCGGCCTTCAAGGGTTCTGACAAATCAGACCTCGTTCTAAGGGATATACTTGCACACCAGGCAGGACTCGCAGCATGGATCCCTTACTGGCAGAATATGATTAAGAATAACGGAGAGTTCAGGTGCTGGACAGTCAAAACAAAGGAATCGCCTAAATACAATGTTCAATTATCACCAGGTCTCTTCCTTAATGTGAATTATAAAAAAAAGATCTACCGGCAAATAAAAAAATCGCCACTTGGAGAAGCTTCATACCTCTACTCGGGCTTATCATTTTATCTCTTCCCTGATATTATCAGAGAGCTATCAGGGATGGAATACGAAGATTTTTTAAAAGAGAAGATATACCATCCCATTGGAGCTGAGAACATTACATTTAATGCATATCTTAGATACCCCCTCGTTCAGATAGTGCCAACCGAGAACGATGATTTTTTCAGAAAAACACAGATTCATGGTTATGTGCACGATGAAGGAGCTGCGATGATGGGCGGCCTTTCCGGTAATGCAGGACTCTTTGCAAGTGCCAACGATTTACTAAAGCTATACGAAATGTACAGGAGGTATGGGAGTTATGGAGGGAAACAAATAATTAGAGAGGATATTGTAAGGGAATATACCAGCTACCAGTTTATCGAAAATGATAATCGCAGGGGCCTGGGTTTTGATAAACCCTCACTGCCCGATTCAAGTTTAAGCAGATCGCAGGTTTACCCCTGCCCATCGGCCTCCGCATCAAGCTTTGGTCATTCAGGATATACGGGTACTTTTGCATGGGCCGACCCCGAAGAAGAGATATCCTACGTCTTCCTGTCGAACCGCGTTTATCCAACACGGAATAACAACAAGATTTCAAGTATGAATATCAGAACCGAGATATTGCAGACTATATATGATTCGATAATTGATTGAAGATGTTAAGATTGAAGATTATAAGATTTGATTAAAGACTATAAGATGCAAGAGGAAAAAGAACTAAAAGATATAATTAATAAAAAGGGTGTTGTAATATATTTCTATAATAATGCATGTGCTTCGTGCAGGGTATTAAGACCTAAGGTCAGAGATATGATAAATAAATCCTTTCCAGGGATTGAATTTCAGGAAATCAATGTAGAGGAATACCCTGAAATTCCGGCCAGTGCCTCAGTCTATTCTGCGCCCACCATTGTAGTTTACTTCGAGGGAAAAGAAACCCTTAGAGAAAGTCGTTACATTTCGGTTTCTCACCTGGAAGAAAAAATTGAACGGTATTACAACATGCTTTTTTAGTTGTATGCTTATCTGGTATGCTATTTGTGCATTAATAATAAAAAGGAGGTAACTATGAAATCCAGGTACTTATTGTTATTTATGATTTCGATATTTGTTTTCTCCACTTTATCAGCCCAGGAGACTTCAGATACCTTAGTGTTTGATCTAAAGAACGACTCAACAGAATACCAGCTAATTATTATCGACATAGGATTTGATTCATGGCTGGCTACTCAAAAACCAATTAGTTTTTACACCAACGAATACTGCAGGTCCTGGAATCTCAGGTATGTAAGTGAATGGAATTACCTGTATAATACGGGAAGGTATCCGGAATATATAGAAAGCTATGTTGATTATAGGCCTGAAATTGATTATGGAATAGAGCTTAACTACAAACTTTACTCTTATTTCCAATTCTTTGAGGAAAAATATAAAATCACACTGGTTAAAAGGAGATAAATTTATTCTAATTCGTTTACCAGAATCAAAAAAATATTTACTTTTGCAAGCGCCAGAGCGGAGAGCTAAGAGCTAAGAGCTAAGAGCTAAGAGCTAAGAGCTGAGAGCTAAGAGCTGAGAGCTGAGAGCTGAGAGCTGAGAGCTGAGAGCTGGAGAGATGATGATTACGTTCTTTTAATTTATTGATAGTTTTTAATCGCGAGGAGCCAGACTGCAGAGTTGGATTACGTTCTTTTGAGGTAAAAATATTATAGAATCTTTGCCCAGTTGAGGCCTGACTGTTAAGAAATGATCCGGTGGATCATTTTAAGGAAGGGCCAGGTAGTGTAGAGCCCGAGCGAATAGTAGATGTCCGGTGGACATTTACCGCGAGGAGCCAGACTGCAGCGTTGGCTTACGTTCTTTTTGAGTAAAAATATTATAGAATCTTTGCCCAGTTGGCGGAATTGGTAGACGCGCTAGTTTCAGGGACTAGTATACGCAAGTATGTGAAGGTTCGAGTCCTTTACTGGGCACAAAAAAGCCGGTTGATTTTCAACCGGCTTTTGTATATCTACAGTTTTTTATTTTCTCAATCCCCGCTTGGTATAAACTTCTATAACACCATTCCCCCCTCTTGATCCATAAATAGATGCTTCAGATCCTTTCAAGACTTTGATGCTTTTAATATCACTTGTTGGAGTACTTCCAAAAACAACTGGCGAAATACGCCATCGACAGATTTTGCCCAGTTGGCGGTATTGATGTATTTCCCTGACGCGCGTCGCCAGTTATCAGGGACGAGCCCTTATACGCATCATAAGTATGTGAAGGTTCGAAAATCCTCTTCTGTATTATTCATTTTGAACATTACATCCCTGTCCTGTTCTCTTATGGGCCCCTCGCTTCCTATAGCAAGATCAAGATTCGCATCTCCTGCTTTTAATTTCATATCAACAAGCATACCTTCAATAGCACCAGAAACCTTTTCTGTTTTCTTCGTGAATCCATTTGCATTAAAAACCAGTTTATCATTGGGAGCACACTTAAGCTCGAAATTACCAATTGAGTCAGTCATAAATACTTTTCCGGAGCTTTTTACCTTTACCATAGCATTAACAAGGGGAAACTTATTGTTAGTTATAACCTTACCCTTAACTGAAATATCCTCCTGGCAGATAGCAGATAAAGGTATAGCAACAAGTGTCAGAAATATAACTAAGAGTCTTACATTATTTCTCATATCAATATTGTTATTAATTACTAAAATCAAAGATACAATACTTTCCGGAACAATATTCTCAATAAAATGCCAAATATCTGCAGCAGATACCTTTAGTCTAAATAAGCCTGCTAAATCTACAGTTCCCTGGCTGACTTACCTTCACGCCAGTGATCCTCGATATGTTCAAGAGATTTTCCCTTGGTTTCGGGTATATATTTTATGCCCCATATTATCCCAACTATAGCAACAGCAGCATATACCAGGAATGCGCCTCCCGGGTTAGGATCTGTCTGGGTCTTACTTATGCCATCAACAACTACTTCCTTGGTAATCTCCATACCATCACCGGTAAACAACCAGGCCAGTTTAAGGAAGGTAAATGCCACAATAGCATTAAAGAACCAGTTTGAGAATGCACCTATACTAACACCTACTCCCCGATACTTTGTCGGGAATATTTCCGATATAATAAGCCATCCGAGAGGTCCGAGACTTATAGCAAAGAATATTATATATACCAGGACTGATGCAACAGTTGCCCAGCTTAAAGCGTCTCCGAGGGCATCCTTAAAGATAAAGAAAGCGCCGAGGGCTATCAATGAAATACACATACCAACAAGTCCGATAAAATATAGCTTTCTCCGACCAATCCTGTCGATCAGAAACATGGAGACCACCGTAGCAAGAACATTAACAATACCTACACTAACGGTTGCTGCAATCGCTGCTTTAGCACCGGTAAAACCTGCAAAAAGGAATATTGTGGGTGCATAATAGATAACTGTATTAATACCTACAAACTGCTGTACAAACATTATCCCAATAGCGATAAAGACCGGTACTCGCCAGGTCTTAGAAAATATATCCTTTAGTTTGGCTGCCGTTTTATCCCTTTCTATTTCTTTCCTGATATTACTGAGCGAAGTCTCTAACTCATCTGGTTTCTCAACCTTTGCAAGCACCGATTCTCCTTCTTTGGTTCTGCCCTTACTCAATAGCCAGCGTGGTGTTTCAGGCATAAATATCATACCTATAAAAAGTATCAGGGCCGGGAACACTCCAACATAAAACATCCAGCGCCATGAGAATGAATTTGCTTCATCTGCAAATGCAAGATCACTGAAGTAGGACGCTACTATACCTATTGTAATCATCAACTGGAATGAAGAAACAAGAGCACCCCTGTATTGAGCCGGTGATATTTCAGAAATATAGAGTGGTACAGCTATAGATGATATACCTATGGCAACACCGATAATTATCCTGCTTATAACCAGGATAGTCGAATTTGCCGCTGCACCGCATAGAATTGACCCGACTGCAAAAATTACGGAAGCAATTATGATAATCTTCTTTCTACCCAATAAGTCCGTAAATCTTCCGCCAAAGAAAGCACCGGCAAATGCTCCGATTAATACAGCAGTTGTAATCCATTCCTGCTGGCCGGTTGAAAGATCCCAGCTCTCACGCAAAAAAGGAAAAGCACCTGAAATAACACCAGTGTCGAAGCCAAATAGCAGACCACCGGTTGCGGCTATAACTGCTATAATAATTACTCTGAATTTCATTTGTTTAAGTTTATTTTGAATGGAATTATTTGAAACATAAGAACGCAATATAAAGAAATAAATATTGAATATTCACATTTTCTAAAACTGATAAGCTGCAGAATCTGGTTTGAAATCAAATTTATTATTGAGCGTTTTTGTTTTCCTAATATTTGTTTAAATTTGCAGTCCCAATTCTTAGAATAAATCTAAGATTTGCCAAAGAAAATTTGCTTTGCCCAGGTGGCAGGCACGAGCGAAAAGAATTGATCCGGTGGATCAATTTAGCGAGTGGCCAGACTGAAGCGTTGGCTTCCGCCACCAGGGAAAATCGAAGATTTGCCCAGGTGGCGGAATTGGTAGACGCGCCAGGTTGAGGGCCTGGTGTCCGTTTTTGGACGTGCTGGTTCGATTCCAGTCCTGGGCACAAAAAGCTTCACTCCCATAGTGAGGCTTTTTTTATTATTAAACCCTATGTACCTTTATTGTGTTACTATACTGGTTGACTAATTATATAATCATTAATCTACTCTATGAAAATTCACGATTTCACCAAGCCGAGCGACTATATTCCCGATCCAGACAGGTATGATAAAATGAACTACAGAAGATGTGGCAGATCGGGATTATTGTTACCTGAAATATCACTTGGTTTATGGCATAATTTCGGATACAATGATAACCTTCTGGAATCCAGAAAAATACTTAGAAGAGCCTTTGATCTGGGAATAACCCATTTCGACCTGGCAAATAATTACGGTCCCCCATTTGGAGCAGCTGAAGAAAGCCTCAGTATCTTTCTTAAGAAAGATTTTCATGGTTTTCGCGACGAACTAATTATCTCAACCAAAGCAGGTTATGATATGTGGAACGGTCCTTATGGTAACTTTGGATCAAGAAAATATCTGATTGCAAGCATTGATCAGAGCCTGAAAAGAATGGGCCTTGATTATGTTGATATTTTCTACCATCACAGGCCGGATGAACAAACCCCGCTGGAAGAGACGATGCTGGCCCTCGACCAGATTGTTAGAAGTGGTAAGGCACTATATGTTGGTATCAGTAATTATGATGCCACGCAGACAGCCAAAGCCTCGAAGATTTTGAAAGAACTTAATACGCCGTTTATTATTCACCAGGCCAGGTATTCAATACTGGACAGGTGGATCGAAAATGGACTGGATAAGGTTCTTGACAAGGAAGGTGTTGGCTTAATAGCTTTCTCTCCCCTGGCTCAGGGACTCTTAACAGAAAGGTACTTAGATGGAATACCCGAAGACTCACGGGCAGCAAAGAATTTTACCTATCTTAACGAGCATGAGGTTAATTCGGAGATAGAAAAGATAAAACAACTTAATAAGATAGCTGCCAGCAGAGACCAGACACTAAGCCAGATGGCAATAAGCTGGTTGCTAAAGAATAATATAGTAACATCTGTTCTTATTGGAGTAAGCAGTGTTAAGCAACTTGATATTAATTATCAATCGCTTAGTAATATAAAATTCACAGAAAAAGAACTGAATGAAATTGATGCCCTTACCAGGCTATAATAAATAATGCCCTATCATAATGATAAGGCATTATTTATTAGTTTGATAAACTGATCACTTCTTGGGAACACGCTCAAGCTTCTTTATAACCATTGACCTGTCGCGCTCATTATTTGTACCCTTGGTAGCCGGGACATAATCAACCCAGGCGATAAAATAATTTATCTCATTAGGCACCAGCTGCTGAGTTCTCAGGTAATCTGCATTCTGAAAATTCCTCAAATCCCAGTTATTATGGTTGGTCTCCCAGACATCAGCATAGTAGATGAATTCTCCAAGGCTATAAAACACGACCTTACCGTTACTATTTGTATTAGCCTCAACGGTACCATATTTGATTCATGATCCCAATCATTAAGAGTTGGATATAATCTTACATTTGCATTTGGAACAGGATACTCATCTTCCCACTCAAGTACTTCTATTTCAAGAATAGTTGGCGTTAGAACAGAAATTGTTATAGCGGCCTCGTCAGAACGTCCTTTCCTGCTAAATGCAGTAAGCACAACCTCGTAAGTGCCCGATGCATTGAAGGTATGAATAGGATTCTCTGCATCTGTCCATGTTCCATCGCCAAAGTCCCATTCATAATCGACGGCGTTGTAAGAATCGTTGGTAAACCATACTTCTTCGCCTATATAAACCTCTGTGTCATCTACATAAAAGTCTGCTACAGGGGTCAGTGTGCATGCTGTAAATCCAAATGGGATAAGTATTAATAAGGTGTAAAGTAATTTTTTCATGATTCTGATATTTTATAGTTCTAATTTAAACATTTCAAATTACATGCCAAGTTTTTTGCGAAGGCAAAGGGCAAAGGGCAAAGGGCGAAGACAAAAGACAAAAGACAAAAGACCAAGGGAGAAGGGCGAAGGACGAAGGTCAGGTTAAAAAAGATAAGGCCTGTACCATCTTACAATCTTACAATCTTATAATCTTATAATCTTCGAACCTTAAAATTTGATTATCTTTGCACTCTTAAAATATGGCAGAGTTAGTTATGATTAAAATAATATTTCCGGATAAATCAGTTAGAGAGTACAAGTCCGGTATTACAGCTTACGAGATTGCTTCTGATATTAGCCCGCGCCTGGCAAAGGAGGTAATATCTGCATCAATTAATGATAATGTATGGGACCTGGCGAGACCAATTGAATCTGATTCAAGCATCAAGCTTCACAAATGGGACGATGCTGAGGCGAAAATGACCTTCTGGCATTCATCTGCTCACCTAATGGCCCAGGCTCTTGAGATACTATACCCTGGAATGAAGTTCGGTATTGGTCCGGATATCGAGAATGGTTTTTACTATGATGTTGATCCTGGTGATGGTGTTGTTATCAGTGAGGCAGATCTTCAGGTAATTGAGAAGAAGATGATTGAACTTGCCAGGGAAAATAACCCGATAATAAGAGAGGAAATATCGAAAAAAGATGCTCTCAAATTATTCACCGATAAGGGTGATGAATATAAAACAGAATTAATAAACGAGCTTGAGGATGGAACAATAAGTCTTTATAAGCTCGGTAAGTTTACTGATCTGTGTCGCGGACCGCATCTCTACGATACATCAAAGATTAAAGCAATAAAGCTATTAAGCCTGGCCGGTGCTTACTGGAGGGGTGACGAAAAGAGGAAGATGATGACCCGTATATATGGTATTACCTTCCCTAAGCAGGGCATGCTTGATGATTACTTAACAATCCTGGAGGAAGCAAAGAAACGAGATCACAGGAAGATTGGTAAGGAACTGGAGTTATTTGCTTTTTCTCAGAAAGTTGGAATGGGATTGCCTCTATGGCTGCCCAGGGGAAGCGAGCTACGCCAGCGTCTGATTGATTTTTTGACTGCCGAACTTAAGAGAAGAGGATATTCAATGGTATCCACTCCTCACATAGGTAATGTTAATCTTTACAAGACTTCGGGGCATTACGAAAAATATGGGGCAGATTCGTTCAAGCCAATAAGCACACCACAGGAAGGCGAAGAGTTTATGCTTAAACCCATGAATTGTCCGCATCATTGTGAAATATATAATGCCACGCCACATTCTTATAAGGATCTACCGGTAAGAATGGCAGAGTTTGGTACTGTATATCGTTACGAGCAACATGGAGAACTACATGGTCTGACAAGGGTAAGAAGCTTTACACAGGACGACGCTCATCATTTCTGCGAACCCGATCAGATGAAGGAGGAGTTTAAGAGTATTATAGACCTTGTTCAGTGGGTATTCAACTCACTTAATTTCAAGGAGTATACTGCCCAGATCTCGCTAAGGGATAATAACAATAAAGAAAAATATATTGGCTCGGATGAGAACTGGGAAAAGGCCGAAAAAGCAATTATAGAGGCGGCAGATGAAAAAGGTCTCGAAACTACTATTGTTGAAGGAGAAGCTGCCTTTTACGGGCCAAAACTTGATTTCATGGTACGCGATGCCATTGGAAGGAAGTGGCAACTGGGTACTATCCAGGTTGATTATAACCTGCCTGAACGTTTCGAACTGAGTTACACAGGAAAAGATAACCAGAAGCACCAGCCGGTAATGCTCCATAGAGCTATCTTTGGCAGCCTTGAAAGATTTGTGGCTGTTCTTATTGAAAGTACAGCAGGCAAATTTCCACTCTGGCTGGCTCCAGATCAGGTGGTAATACTGCCAATAAGTGAAAAATTCCACGATTATTCTAAAAAAGTTTCAAAATTCTTAAATAATTGCGATATTCGCACTCTGATTGACGAGCGCAGCGAAAAGATAGGTAAGAAGATCAGGGATAATGAGTTAAAGAGGATACCCTACCTTCTAATAGTAGGCGAAAAAGAAGTAAATTCTGAGTCAGTTTCGGTTCGTCGGCAGGGAGAGGGTGATAAAGGTTCAATGAACCTTAATGAATTTAAAGAGTTTATAGAGAGTGAGATCAAAAAAGAGATCTCATAATATTTTTATATAATAATAACAAAAACAGGAGGATAAAGCCATAGCTGCACCAAGAAGAAAGAAGCCCGGTGGAAGACCCGGATTCCGAAGGGGAGGTCGACCCTATAGAGGACCAGTAAAAGAGGAACTCCATAAGATCAACAACCGGATTGCTGCAAAGGTAGTTCGTGTTGTCGGTGACGATATTGAACCACAGATATTATCAATTGATGAGGCCATTAGATTAGCCGATCAGTTGGAACTGGACCTGGTTGAGATATCTCCCAATGCCGATCCACCGGTTTGCAGAATAACAGATTATCAGAAGTTTCTTTACCAGCAAAAGAAGAAACAGAAGGAGGCAAAAGCCAAGACATCAAAGGTGACTTTAAAAGAGATTCGCTTTGGCCCCAATACTGATGAACATGATTATAACTTCAAGCTTAAGCATGCTATGAAGTTCCTGGAAGAAGGTGCAAAAGTGAAAGCTTACGTCTTTTTTAAGGGACGTACAATACTGTTTAAGGAAAAAGGTGAAATACTGTTACTACGTCTTGCTACAGACCTTGAGGAGTATGGAACAGTAGAACAGTTACCAAAACTGGAAGGGAAAAGAATGATTATGCATTTTGCTCCCAAGAAAAAGAGAAAATAGTAGGTTCTTTAACATTATAATAAATCTGTACGAAATGCCAAAAATGAAAACGAATCCCGGTGCTAAAAAGAGATTTTCTCTAACCGGATCAGGCAAGATTAAGCGTAAGCATGCGTACAAAAGTCACATCCTTACCAAGAAATCCAAGAAAAGGAAAAGAAACCTTGGATACTTTGGAGAGGTTGATAAAGCTGATGAGAAAAACATCAAGCTTTTGCTGGCTAAGAGGTAGTGCAAACGTTTAAAGTGAGAGAGTTACATTAGTATTAACAGAGTGAGCAGCATTAAAGAGAAAGAAATTGCTTTCCGCTGACATTCAAAAATTATTAAATTATGCCAAGATCAACTAATGCAGTTGCTTCAAGAAACCGCAGGAAAAAGGTTCTTAAGCAAACAAAAGGGTACTTCGGCCGTAGAAAAAATGTCTACACAGTTGCCGTCAATGCTCTTGAAAAAGGTATGCAGTACGCATATCGCGACAGAAAAAAGAAGAAAGGTAATTTCAGAGCACTGTGGATCCAGAGAATAAATGCAGGAGTACGTCAGTACGACATGAGCTACTCTGAATTCATGGGTAAAATAAATAAGAAGGGTATCGCACTAAACAGGAAAACACTGGCAGACCTTGCCATGAATCATCCTGAAGCTTTTAAAGCGATAGTAGAAAAAGTGAAATAAATTTAATCAGGATAAAGAACCTTAAAAAAAAGGGCGCCGTTTTACGGTGCCCTTTTTTATTTACACTATACCTTATACTACTTCATATCCTTATAAACATCCCACTTAAGGGGCCTGAACATTCTTTTAAGTCTTATCTTCTTAAGTCCCCTGGCCTCTTCGTCTATTGAGAGCCAGATAAACTTGGGCTCTCCTACTATATGATCAACCGGCACAAATCCCCAATAACGCGAATCAGCCGAATCGTGGCGGTTATCTCCCATCATCCAGTAATAATCCATCTTAAATGTGTAAGTGTCTGTAAGTACACCATTTATTATGAAGCCCTCATCGCTTTCCTGAAAATCATTCTCTTCGTACACATCAATAATCCTTTGGTACAGGTGAATATTGTTTGAATCAAGACTTACTGTCACTCCCTCTGCAGGAATCTCCAGTGGTCCGAAAAAGTCCTCGTTCCACGGATATGCCTGGTTATGAGGGAATATATGCGACCCATACTCGCCATTTCTCCTGATATCAGGGCGCACTTCCGTAACATTAGTAAAACCTTCCAGCTTACTGGCAGACTCTCTGGTTAGCATCAGGTTATAAATATTTGACGAAACCATCCTCTGACCAGAACGTGGAACATCAAGTCTCTCAAATGCTTTAGGGTTAATCTTTGTTCCATTGGTTTGAACCCAGTATGCTGTCTGCTGATTGCCATTATCTTTTATTGCAATACCATTTACATATAACTGCCCGGCTTTAATCTCTAATACATCACCAGGCAATCCAACACACCTTTTAACATAGTTTTCCCTCCTGTCAACAGGTCTTACCACTATATCGCTTTCCTCCCATACAGCCTCCCTCGCCAGATTGGAATATTCTTCTTTGGTTTTTACCTCACCAAACCTGTATTGATCCTCACTTTCAAGCTGGTAGGCCTTCATCCTTACAATTTCCTCATAGGCAGTTGGATTACCTATAACCACCGTATCTCCGGCAGGAAAATTGAATACTACAACATCAAATCTTTCTACATCACCAAAACCCTTTAGTCTCTTGTAAGGCCTGGTAATAATATTCGACCATGATTTGGTTTTTATTATTGGTATCGTATGTTGAGTGAAAGGGAATGCAACAGGCGTATTAGGCACCCTGGGGCCAAAGGCTACCTTACTTACAAAGAGGTGGTCGCCAATACGTAGTGATTGTTCCATCGATCCTGTTGGAATCTTGTAATTCTGAAACAGGAAAATATTAATAAGAGTAACGGCAATTACTGCAAAAATAAGTGCATCAAGCCACTCAATAAAACTGTTATTCGGTCCTTCCCTCTTCTTCCAGAATGACCAGTTTACAATCTTTGAAACATAAATATCGAAAATAACAGCAAGCCCTATAAGCAACCAGAAATTACCGACCCAGATAACCCATAGTATATATATGATTGCCGCAAATGCAAATCGTACTATCTTATTCTTTAAAATGTCCAGCATTGTTAATTATTTTTTTTGTAGGTGCAAATGTAATCTTTTAAGTTAAAATCCCAGCATATCCTTCATTGTTAAGACGCCACTTTTGCCCTGAACAAATTCAGCCGCAAGAACTGCGCCAATCGCAAATCCTTCTCTGCCCCTTGCTTCATGTCTGAGACTTATTGTATCATGCTCTGATATCCAGCTCACCTGGTGTGTGCCGGGAACCTCCCCTATTCTTTTAGATCTTATTGGTATGGTATCTGCCTTGCCCGACCTGTCAGGCTCTACATCCGAATCATATCCTACCCAATTATTAATACCAGCGTGCTTCTCAATTATCGCCCTGGCTAAGCTAAGTGCAGTACCACTTGGTGAATCAAGCTTCTTAGTGTGATGAATCTCCTCGATTACAGGACTATAATCAGGACGATCTGTCATCAGCTCACTCAATTTACCATTTAGGTAGAACATTATATTAACACCGATGCTGAAATTTGATGCATAAAGAAAAGCAGCCTTACTGCTCTGTGCGGCAGAAACGGCTTTGTCAAAATCATCAAGCCATCCTGTTGTACCTGATACTACCGGAACATTTTCCTTCAGGCATGCTTTAATATTTGATAAGGCACTTGAGGGGACAGAAAATTCTATTGCCACATCAATATTCTTAAGCTTAAGGGAATTTAAATCATCTGAATTATCCATGTCGATAATAAGACCTATAGAATGTCCCCTGGAGATGGCAATTTTCTCAATTTCCTTGCCCAGGCGTCCGTAACCAATCAGAGCTATATTCATATTAAAATTTTAATAAAATTATGCTATTTAGTTTAAAAGATGTTTTAAAGATATGTTAAATCATTTGCGAATTGGCTACTTTTAGAGTCGTTTTAGTAGATTCATAAATAAGAATGAGAATAAAATTAAGCTTACTGCTTGTACTGATTTTGAATTCATTTGTGGTATTCTCACAGAAGACAGATCCGTATTTTAAAGACCTCGGGGGATTTGGCAGAATACTTATAAATAATGATTTAATTACTTTATGGTGGTGTGAGGGTGCCTATAAGATAATGAAGGATACCCCTCTGCCTCAAAAAAAATCAAATACCATTAAACTAAAGGCCGCCGGGAATGAATATGAACCATTTCAGCTTGTAATAAATACCACCGACACAATCTCAAATCTTAAGATTAGCATTGAAAATCTGATTAGCTCAGACAGCGAAATATCATCAGACAACTTTACACTTAGATTAGTTGATTATGTAAGGGTGAGTAAGCCTACTGATAGCTATGCCTACACTGGATTCTGGCCCGATCCCCTGCCTCTGCTGGGCGACAGTATTACTCTATATCCAGGCGAAAACAAAACAATATGGTTTAATCTCTACATCCCTCCATCAAGTAGGCCCGGTACCTATAATACAATAATTAAGCTGAGATCCAGGGCCTGGTCAGCTGAAGTCCCTTTAACAATAGATATATGGGATTTTGACCTCCCGGATACTTCCTCCATAAGATCCGGCTTCGGACTGAGCGTCGATAAAATTGCTGCCTACCATAATATATCAGATAGCGCAGACCTGAATAAAACATTCGACCTGTACATGCAGGCTTTCAGGGATTACAAAATATCTCCCTATAGTTTCTACTATCTCAGTCAGATAAAAAAACGTACAGAAGGTGTTAACTGGAAGGGTGGTATTTATGATTCTGAAGTTAAGTATAATGGCACATATTCAATGCGAACAGAAGATAATTCCTTCACTGAAGATCCGGGGCTGGTTTATAAGAGACTTATCGAGGTAAACAGTACAGATAATTATACCCTGAAGTGGGTATCCATGTCGTCTTCTGTAAATCAACAATTTACCGCTGTAATAGAAGCTTATAACTCAAGCGACAGTCTCCTTTTATTTGAAACAAGAGCAGATGCATTTAACAGCGATACTACATGGAAATCAGGAAAATACACATTTGGGAAGTTTGGTAACGACGTAGCAAAAATCAGCTTATCCCTCTACCCTGTCTTCAGAACCGGAACAGGAGAGAATACAGGTATAATGTGGTTTGATAATATTCAGATAAACGCCTCTTCGAATGTTATTAATCTACTGGAAGGAGGTGATTTTGAGATTAACAGCGACAGTATTAATATACAACTAGATTTTACATTATTTGACAGGGCTGCTAAACGATACCTGGATGAATTCGGCTTTAATGCTTTCAGGTTAAACCTGGAAGGAATGGGAAGTGGTACATATTTCAGTCGAACTGATGGGGTCTTCGAAGGATTTAGAAGCGGGACACCTGAGTATGAAAAGCTTATGGCCCAGTACCTGGCCCAGGTACAGGATCATTTAGCTGAAAATGGATGGCTGGGGAAAGAATATATTTACTGGTTCGATGAGCCGGGAGAAAAAGACTATCCTTTTGTAAGAGATGGTATGGAGCTAATAAAAAGATCTGCCCCCGGTCTTACAACCTTCCTGACAGAAAATGAGCCTGGCCCTGATATAATGGATGTAACCGATATTACCTGTACTATTTTACACAGGGTTGATCCAGGAAAGGTCAGAGAAGTTACCGAAAATGGAGGTCAATACTGGTCGTATATTTGCACCGGACCCAAGTCACCCTGGATATCAGAATTTATTGATCATGATGCGATTAATCTCAGGATGTGGCTATGGATGTCGTATGCCTACCGTCTTAATGGCATCTTAATATGGTCGACAAATTACTGGACATCAAGGTCGGCTACTGAACCAGGTTATTTACAGAATCCATGGACAGAGGCAGCATCTTATGTGCAGGGATATGGCTGGCCTCTTGGCAAGCAAACAAACTGGGGAAATGGCGACGGGAGGTTCTGGTATCCTCCAAACAGGAGTCCTAATACTGATAAAAGCACATATATTGAAGGGCCTGTACCTTCGATCAGGCTTGAGTTTTTACGCCAGGGGATAGAAGATTATGAATACCTTGTTATGCTTGAATCATTGATTAAAGAAAATCCTGATTTAAATAAAACACTTGTGAAAAAGGCAATTGAACTGCTTTCGATACCAGGAAAAATATTCACAGATGGGAAAACCTATACAAAAAACCCTGCTCTTCTGTACGATCACAGGCAAAAAGTAGCCGAACTAATTGAAAGAATCAATAAAACCCTTAAGCCCCTTCCCTGATGCCTGCCTGTACCCTGTCTATTCCTTCTCGTACACAATATTTCCGCCCAGCATCGTCATTACGACTTTTGTTTTCATTATCTCCTCTTCGGGCACAGACAATAAATCTTTATCGGTAATAATTATATCGGCAAGGTATCCTTCTTTTAACATACCTTTTCGGTCTTCCATAAACTGTGCATAAGCCGATCCCAGAGTATAATACTCTATAGCCTCTTCCATAGTAATCTTTTCTTCAGGAAACCATCCGTCTCCTTCTTCGCCAAGCCTGTCTTTTCTGGTTACTGATGCATAGAGACCCTCCATAGGGTTAAGTGGTTCAACCGAATAGTCGGTACCAAATGCCAGCCTGGCTCCGGTTTTGGCCAGTGTGTTCCATGTATAGGCAAAGCGGCTTCTCTCAAGTCCTATCCTTTTTTCTGCAAATCTCTTATCGGTTATACAATGAGTTGGCTGCATTGAGGGAATAACACCCAGCTCGGCAAATCGTGGAATGTCCTCTTCTATAAGGATCTGAGCATGTTCGCTGCGGTGCCTGCTATCACGCTTACCATTTACCTCTGCTGCCTTTTCATATGCATTTAATATCCAGTTATTCGCCTTTGTTCCAATTGCATGGATCCCAATCTGGAAACCGGCAGCAT
Source organism: uncultured Marinilabiliaceae bacterium (assembly GCA_942491535.1). Lineage (GTDB taxonomy): Bacteria > Bacteroidota > Bacteroidia > Bacteroidales > VadinHA17 > JAUVKT01. The sequence continues at coordinate 43,155 of CALOBV010000025.1, read as the reverse complement.
CAGAAGCTACAACCCTGGCCTTCAAGCTCTTCATAGGTCATCTGGGGAAGACCGGATTTATCAGGTTCATCGCTGAAGGGCTCAAACATCAGAGCAGTTCCAGATCCCAGTGTTCCGTCTATAAAACCTTTCAGGTATCCAAATCTCAACAGGTTCCCCTCAGGCGGATACTCATCCTGCTTTGCTTTATAATCAATCAGTCTCTCCTCGTCTTTAGTCAATACTCCACCAATATCCAGCCTGCATGTCAGTTTACCTTCTTCGAGAAAGGCTATCCATTTATCCCAGTCAGATGATCCCGGAATCTGTATACTTGTAATCCCTAGCTCCCTTGCATTCTGAAGGGCCAGGCTATAGCCAAGCTCATCCTTCTGAGCCTTTTCCTCATCAGTTAACTCAACCTGCACTGCTCCATAATCGAGCATCCTCTGAGCTGCCTCCTTAAAGATGCCTGTTGGCTCGCCGGTAAGCGGGTCCTTTTGAATCTCTCCCCCAAAAGGATCAGGAGTATCTTTTGTTATACCCGAATTCTTAATTACATAACTGTTAACCAGCACACTATGACCATCTGTTCGCCTCAGAGCAACAGGGTTATCAGGAGCCACCTCATCAAGAAGTTCCCTGGTGGGCCATTGTTTGTCTGTAAACATTTCATGCTCCCAGTGTCCACCAAAAATAAGCTCACCAGGCTGTACTTTTGCAACCTGCTCCTTAACCTTCTGTGTAATAATCGAGGGGTCAGTAATGTACCTGAGTTCAATATAATCAGGATTCACCGGACCATAATGAGCATGTGCATCATTAAACCCTGGAATAACAAGCTGTCCCTCAGCATCGATCACCTTAGTGTTTTCGGCATCGATATATTTTTCAATCTTCGAGTTTGAGCCTACAGCTATTATCCTGTCGCCTACTATAGCCACAGCTTCAGCTCTTGGATTGTCCTTATCTATTGTTACTACCTTACCATTTTTAATTACAACATCAGCCTTTTCTGTTACAGTGCATGATGCAATCAGTAATAAAGATACTGCCAGTGATAAAAAGATTCCTGATTTCATATTGGGTCAATTTATAATTTAAGGTACTAAAGTATTAAAAGAAGTTGCAATATGCAAGGAGCGGGGTGCGAGGTACGGGGTGAGAATATCACCGGGTCTTTTGACGTTTATCATTCGTCTTTAGCCTTAATTAATTACTTTTGCATAAACTACCTACAATGCAGATAGACATTATTACTGTTTTACCCGAGATAATGAGAGGTCCACTTGAGCACTCAATAGTTAAGAGAGCAGTGGAAAAGAAACTGGTTGAAATTAATATTATTAATCTCAGGGATTTTGCTACAGATAAGCACAAGAGTGTAGACGACTATGCCTTTGGCGGAGGTGCAGGCATGGTAATGACAATCGGACCTATTTACAGGGCAATTGAGGCATTGAAAAAGAAAAGGGATTATGACGAGATCATTTATGCTTCGCCAGATGGTAAACTTTTTGATCAAAAGATGGCCAATGAACTCTCACTGAAAGAAAATATTATAATCCTTGCCGGACATTATAAGGGTATTGATCAGCGAATAAGAGATAATCTAATTACCCGTGAAATATCGATCGGGGATTATGTATTATCAGGTGGTGAAATGCCGGCAGCTATTATTACCGATGCTTTAGTAAGATTAATCCCCGGAGCTATTTCCGACGAACAGTCGGCATTATCTGATTCATTTCAGGATAACCTCCTTGCTCCGCCTGTTTACACCCGGCCTGCCGTCTTTAACGACTGGAGTGTTCCGGATATTTTGCTTTCAGGAAATACACCTGAAATAGAAAATTGGAGGCACGAACAATCAATTGAAAGAACTAAAAAGCTCAGACCAGATTTGCTTGAAGATTAAAATAAGAAAGTGATTTTTATCTTTTGAAAAGTAAAAGCCTTTTTGTAAGATTGTAGACGATCTAATCAATAATATAAATCCTTAAATATCAATTACATGAGATCTCAAGACTATATAAATAAAGAAGATAAATACGGTGCTCATAACTATCACCCGCTGCCTGTCGTACTCGAAAAGGGTGAAGGTCCTTTTGTATGGGACGTTGAAGGTAAGAAGTATTATGATTTTCTATCGGCATATTCAGCTGTAAACCAGGGTCATTGTCATCCTAAAATCATTGGGGCAATGATAGAACAGGCTTCTAAGCTTACACTAACATCAAGAGCCTTTTATAATAATGTACTTGGAGAATATGAAGAATATATAACAAAATACTTTGGATACGATAAGGTGCTGCCCATGAACACAGGCGCCGAAGCAGATGAAACTGCAATAAAACTCTGCCGTAAGTGGGCATATCTAAAAAAAGGTGTAGCAGAAAATAAGGCCAAAATAATAGTTTGCGAAAATAACTTCCATGGAAGGACAATTACCATTGTATCTATGTCGACCGACCCTGATGCAAGGAAAGATTATGGTCCGTTTACTCCAGGATTTATTACAATACCCTATAACGACCTTGCTGCCCTCGAAAAAGAACTTCAGGATCCTGATGTTGCCGGCTTCCTGGTTGAACCAATACAGGGAGAAGCAGGTGTTTTTGTTCCGGATGAAGGTTATATCAAGAAAGCTTACGATATGTGTAAGTCGAAGAACGTCCTGTTTATAGCCGACGAAGTACAAACAGGAATAGGGCGTACTGGTAAGTTGCTTGCATGCGACCATGAAGGTGTTCGCCCGGATATACTGATCCTTGGCAAAGCAGTTTCTGGTGGAGTATACCCGGTATCTGCCGTACTGGCCGATGATGAAATAATGCTTACAATTAAACCCGGCGAACACGGATCAACTTTCGGAGGCAACCCTATTGCCGGTAAGGTAGCCATGGCCGCACTTGAAGTTATCAAGGAAGAGAAACTGGCCGAGAAAGCAGAATACCTTGGTAAGATATTCAGAAACGAGTTTAGTAGTATTAAGTCAGATATGATTGAACTGGTAAGAGGTAAAGGACTGCTTAACGCGGTTGTGATAAGACCCAAAGGCAATAAAACGGCCTGGGATGTATGTGTTGCAATGATGGGTAATGGTCTGATTGCCAAGCCAACACACGGTCATATTATCAGGTTTGCTCCTCCTCTGATTATAACAGAAGAACAACTACGTGATGCGATGAATATCATCAAAGAAACATTCAAAGAATTTGAATAGATTGCTAAGGACTAAAGAGCTAAAGTCAAGGGAATCTTAATAGGGTTCCCTTTTTTCTTACCCCACCCTTACACCCCGTACCTTTCAGCTCTCACCTCTTCGCTCTTTTCTACAAAATTTATCCAGAAAGAATTACTATTTTAGCGCCGCTAAAACAAAAAAAGTATAACACAGATGAGAAAACTATTTCATCCTGCTGATAACCCTGACCATCATACTGATGGCTGCATGTAATAAAGTCAAAATAGATATTCCTGATATTACAGAAGCTGAACTTAAAGAACATATTGAATACCTGGCTTCAGAAGAACTTCAGGGAAGACTACCCGGTACTCCCGGCGACCTGGCTGCTGCAGAATATATAAGGGATAAAATGCTTATGTGGGGACTGGAGCCTTTGTTCGACAATGGTTTGCAGAAATTTGATATAGTTGCAGATGTAAAATCCGGTGAGAAGTGCTCCTTTTCTGTCGGTGGCAGAGAATTTGTTAATGATAAGGATTTTCACCCTTTCTCATTCAGTGAAAATGGCAAACTCGAAGCGGAGGTGGTTTTTGCAGGTTATGGTTTCTCAATAGATGACGACGAGATTAAATGGGATGATTATAATGATATTGATGTCGACGGACAAATGGGCGATGATGCTCAGGGCCGATCCTGAAGTTGATAATGCCATGAGCGGCTTCGCTTCTTTTTCTGCAGACAGGGATAAGGCAATGCTGGCAAAGGATAAGGGAGCAGGAGGAGTACTGCTTGTATCGGGTCAAAATTTTGATTCTGAAGACGAGTTTGAAGGACTTGTAAAAGGTGAATTCTCGGTTGGTATCCCGGTACTAAGAATATCTCGGCCGCTGGCTGATCTTATCCTTTCATATTCGGAGAATACAATTACCAGCCTTGAAAATGAGCTGAATGAAAACAGGCAGGCAGTATCATTTAACACAAAGAGTATTGTTGAAGCAGAATCGGAGCTTATACAAGAAATGGTTAATACCCAGAACATTGTAATGCAACTCCCGGGCACTGACCCACAGCTTAAAAATCAGTATATAATTATTGGAGGGCACTTCGATCACCTTGGTACAGGAGGACCGGGTACATCCAGTCGCGCCGTTGATACAATCGCCGTTCATTATGGAGCAGATGACAATGCATCAGGTGTTGCCGGAATGATGGAAATAGCAGAAAAGGCAGCTTCATCTAAAACCAACAGGCGTACCCTTGTATTTGCAGCCTTTGCAGCCGAAGAAATGGGTCTGCTTGGGTCAAAGCACCTTGCTGCTAATTTGCCTTTCGAAGCCGACAGTGTAGATGCTATGATTAACCTGGATATGATTGGAAGATTAAAAGAGAATAGTCTTGTACAGATTGGCGGTGTTGGCACAGCCCCTGGATTAAAAGAACTGATAAATAAGGAAACAGACACTACAATTTTTGAACTATCACTATCTGATGAAGGATATGGTCCTTCGGATCACTCATCATTCTATGGGAAAGATATTCCGGTATTATTTATATCAACAGGTGCACATCTTGATTATCATACACCTTACGATACTCCTGCTAAAATAAATTACCGGGGACTGGAGGCAATCTCGCTGCTGGCTTACGATTATATGGAAGAAATCGACTCAGAAACAGAAAAACTGGTCTTTACTGAAGCCGGACCAAAGACGCAGGTTTCGAGAGGAATGAGAAAAAAGGGTGTTACACTGGGAATTATGCCAGATTTTGCCGGTAATGTACAGAATGGTCTGAGAGCCGACTTTGTTACTCCAGGAAAACCTGCACAGCTGGGAGGAATGCAGAAAGGTGATATTATTACTGCTATAAATGGAATGGCTGTAAACAATATACAGGATTATATGTTCAGGTTATCAAAGCTGAACCACGGAGAGACAATAAATGTTGAAATACTTAGAGACGACAATAAGGAATTATTATTGATAAAGCTTTAGATTGGAAGATTATAAGATTATAAGATTGAAGATTATTTTATCGCTGAACACAGAACTTTAACATTAAATAAAAAACATGAAAACATCAATTTACTGGATTCTTGCAATAATTATTACGCTATCAGCTGCCTATTACCAGAGAAAAACAGGTCCTACCTACCCCAAGCAAGTAAGATATTAGTGTTAATGGTGACAGAATATGGATCTAAGGCTGGTAAGAAGTATTGAGATAGGTGGAAGAAGCGAGGTAAAGCTTGCTGTTGAAGACACTACCAGTAGTGCAAAGCTGTTTTTTAAGAGATTTAAAGTAGATGAAGATTACCAGAGTGTTGATTTTGTTTATAAATCTTACCCGATCGATTCATACATAATGAACAAGATCTTCAAAATGACAGAGGAGACCGGGTTTTTTGCCGAAGTACCTGAGCAACCATGCAGCAGGAAAGCTTCAATATTACTTTGAAGTTACACGATAAGGGTCCGGAAAAATGACCTATTTCGAAAAAGAATGAACCAATTGTAATAAGGTTTAAAGGAGCTGTTCCTTCATCTGTTCTTACCCCACACATACTCCTGATGTTTATTGCCATGCTCCTTTCCACACTGGCTGGTTTAATGGCACTCGGCAAGCATAAATCTTATAAAAAATATAGCAATCTTACCCTTATCTTCCTCCTTCTGGGCGGAATGATTCTTGGCCCCACTGTCCAGTACTATGCTTTTGGAGCAGCATGGACAGGTATTCCCTTTGGCTGGGATCTGACTGATAACAAGACACTTATAGCTGTTCTGTTCTGGATATGGGCGGTAGTTGCCAACAGGAAAAAAGACAGACCAATACTAACAATACTGGCTGCCTTTATGCTGCTACTTATGTACTCCATACCACATAGTATGTTTGGCTCTGAACTGGATTATTCAAGTGGCGAAGTAATTCAGGGAATAATTCTTAGCTTTACCTTATAGAAAATATATCATTTTTTTCTACCTTAATGCAGCACCACCTGTTTTACTCCGTCATTAGAGTGAATATAAAACAGAGTGGGTGCAGCATTACACATATTAGCAACAAGCCTATTTAATATGGGAGAACCTGAGGCGGCATTTCGCAACATACACCAGAACCTGATCGACGGATGTAAAGCCGGTGATCAAAAAGCACAGTTCCAGATATATAAGTTATACTATAAAGCAATGTATAACACCAGCCTGAGAATTGTGAGCGACACCATGGAAGCCGAAGACATTATGCAGGAAGCATTTTTGTCGGCTTTCGAAAAGATTGAAACATATTCGGGTAAAGTTAGTTTCGGAGCATGGCTCAAGAAAATTGTGATTAACAGATCCCTCGATATGCTGAACAAGAAGAAAGCGATCTTTGAAGATATTGATACTCACCACGAACTCAAATCGCTACCCGCAGACAGTAATGGCGGAGGCGACGCAGAACTGAGGGTGGAAGAAGTACGGGAAGCAATAAAAGAATTGCCCGACGGGTACAGGATCATCCTGTCACTGTACCTTCTGGAAGGATACGACCACGATGAGATTAGCGAGATACTTAATATATCAAGCAGCACATCCAGATCGCAGCTTTCAAGGGCTAAAGCAAAACTGCTTAATGAGATGAAAATAACAGATAATTATTAGGCACGGCAGGATAACAGGTAAGTAAAACAGTCAGGTATGAAAGATATTGAAAAATTAATCAGAGAAAACAGAGGAACATTCGACGGCTATGAGCCATCAGATGGTCACTTTGAAAGATTCACTGCCAAATTGGAGGCACACACTTATGTGGCCCCTGCAAGGGTTAATCTAACTCCCTACCTCCTTAAGGCAGCTGCAGTGGCGATACTCGTCACTATCTCCTCATTGTGGGTCTGGGAAAACGTTGTATCACCCGATGCCAACAGGATGACTCTTGGCGAGGTGTCACCGGAGTACCAGCAGGTCGAGCAATATTATGTTCACCAGGTAAGCATGATGGAAAATGAACTCACAACTCTCGACATCATAAGTAATGAAGATCAGAACAAGATGTTGATTGATGAGCTTGCTGAAATGGATGACATGTATGTCGATCTGCAAAAAGATCTGAATACAAACCCGAATGATGAACGGGTTATTAACGCAATGATCGAACATTACCAGAGAAAAATAGAAGTGATGAACTATATTCTCTCACAATTGAAGGAAGTAACTAGTGAAAACCAAATAAACAGCGAAAATTATGAAACGGTCAGGTTGTAAAACAGTAATTAGCTTGTTGGTTGTTCAGGTTGTATTTTTATTATCTTTTTCAGCCTTTGCTGAAGAAGTAGACAAGAAATTCTCACAGGAATTTAGTGTCAATGGTAAGAATCTACTGGAAATTAACAATCGCTATGGTGAGGTAGTTATAGAAAACTGGGACGAAAACAAAGTAGTTGTTGAAGTTCTTGTTACTGTAAAATATCCCTCGCTCGACAAAGCTGAAAAGTATCTGTCGATGATAGATATCGAATTCAGCAACAATGATAACACCATTGGAGCCACGACCAATCTTGACAAAAACTTTTCTTTTAAAGGAGGTCCTGATAGAAGTTTTTCTATCGACTACCTTGTTAAGATGCCAGCTGATTTCGATATTAAACTTGCCAATAAGTATGGTAACGTTGAGATCGGCGAGCTGTCAGGACATGTTCAAATAGCTGTAAAGTACGGATCTCTCTTTATTGGAGAACTCTCCAGGGGCAAAGAGAAGCCACTCAACTCTATTTCGCTTTCATACGGGAAAGCTGAAATATCTAAATCTGGGTGGACAGAACTCACTCTCCGTTATGCGACCAGTGTTAACATAGGAATAGCAAATGCATTACTTGTGGACAGCAAGTACTCTAAGCTCTATGTTGATAAAGTAAATACTATTGTGGCCGAGTCTAAGTATGATCATATCGAGGCAATAGAAATTACAAACATAGTTGCAGAAGGAGGATACACAGGTTTTGAGTTTGGAACACTTAGTGGCAAGCTCGATATAGATACCGGGTATGGCTCAATCAAGGTAAAAAGAATTACAAGCGGATTTGACATGGTAAATATCGAATCAAAGTATTGCAGTGTTTCTCTTGATATCGACGATGATGCATCATATCTGATGAATCTGAGCCAGCAATATGGAAACCTGTCATTCGACGAAGATAATGCAGAGATCATTCAAAGAATCTACGATAATAACCGAAAAACCATAGAAGCAAATATGGGAAGTGGTAAGAGTGAGTCTAAGGTTAATATAAAATCATCTTATGGTTCAGTAAGAGTGTATTAACACAAGAATTGGAAAAATTGAAAAAAATGAGCATCCCCCGGGGTGCTTTTTTTTTTGCAAAGGGCTAAGGGCAAAGGGCTAAGTCTTACACCTCACTTATACATCAAGCCTGACAATTGTCACTCCCGACCCTCCTGCTTCAATGTGTTCGTCGCGAAAGTCGATAACCAGGTCTACTGTCGACAGGTATTCTCTAATAAGGTGCCTTAGTATCCCGTCGCCTTTACCATGAAGTATCCTGAGATCGGCATATTGAACCATGATTGCCTCATCTACGAGGTCGCGCACTTTTTCCAGTGCAGCCTCTGCCCTTTCGCCACGCAGATCAATCTCAGGCTTAAACCGTGATTTTCTCTGGGTTACCTCCCAGTCGAGAGATGGTATTCGTCTATTCTGCCTGGATATCCTGCTATATTCATTACCAGATATCCTTCTTAGCTTCTTCTCATCAACGGTAGTTTTAATATTGCCAAACTCAACGCTTACCCGTTTTCCTTTTATCTCACTTACCTCGCCTGCAGCTGAAGCACCTTCAATCATAACCTTGTCGCCAACCCTCAACGGCCTGTCTTCCAGTACCTCATCCTTAGTCTTAGCCTTAGCCTCGGTCTTAAGTCCGGCTAACTCCCTCATTTCCCTGGTCTTTTTCAGATTCTTTTCCTTCTCTCTGAGTTTTTCTATTTTTCGCTCAATTTTCTCATCTGTATCATTCCCCACATTGGAATCAGTAATTACTTCTTCCAGTCCAGCCCTGATCTTCTTTGTTTTTTCTTTCTCGGCCTGTGCTTCCCTTATCTCCTTGATGGTCCTTTCAATCTTTTTATTAGCATCATCAATCAATTTTTTAGCTTCGGTCTTAGCCTTTGAGATTAGCTCTTTACGCTCGCTTTTCAGTTCAGACATCTCCTTCTCGTACTGCTCAATGAGCTCATCCAACCTGTTACTGTTTACCCTTATATTCTGACGCTTCTTATCCCAGTACCTCTTATCCCTTAGTATATCCTTGAGGTGCCTGTCGAAATTGATATGGTCTTCGCCTACCTTGTCTGATGCGTTAGCAAGAATATCCTCAGGTAAACCAATCTTGCGTGCTATCTCAAATGCAAAAGAACTTCCGGGTTTACCTATATCGAGTCTGAAAAGAGGCTGCATATGATGATTATCGAACATCATTGCACCATTTACAATTCCTTCGGCCGATGATGCAAAATGCTTCAGGTTTGAATAATGAGTTGTTAGTACGCCATACACTCCTATCTCGTTAAACCTGGTAAGGATTGCTTCTGCTATAGCAGCCCCCAGGGTTGGTTCAGTACCTGTACCGAACTCATCAATAAGGATCAGGGTATTCTTATCCGAGAATTTAGTAAAGTGCTTCATATTAAGCAGGTGTGAACTGTAGGTACTCAGGTCGTTATCAATATCCTGCTCATCGCCGATATCGATAAAAATCTTATCAAAGAGTCTGAAACGCGACTCCTCCTTCACAGGAACTGTAAAACCACATTGAAACATATACTGCAGCATACCCACAGTCTTAAGGCAAACTGACTTACCTCCTGCATTTGGGCCAGAGATTAATACTATCCTCTGCTTATCATCCATCATTATATCAAGCGGCACAACTGTGCGGTCTCCGGTTGCCTGGAATGTAATAAACAATAAGGGATGAATAGCTTTTACCCACTCCATCTCATTATTATCAGTTATATGCGGACAGGTTGATGATAGCCTGTTACCCAATACTGCCTTTGCCCGAATAAAATCAATCTCACCAAGCACCTTATAATTATCAAGAAGTTCATCAATATAAGGTCTTATACCATCGGCGAACACTACAAGTATTTTTATCAGCTCACGTTTTTCCTCGTATTCGAGTTCAATAAGCCTGTTATTCATTGCTACAACATCCTCAGGCTCAATATATACAGTCTTGCCTGTAGCCGACTGATCGTGAATTAAGCCCTTGATCTTGTTCTTATCGTAAACATTTACAGGTATTACTCCCCTGCCGTTACGAATAGCTACAGCGGTACCTTTTTCAACCAGTCCATCTGCCTGTGATTGCTTAAGAACTGTCTGCAATCGCCTCGATACAGAAACCGACAGTTTCTTCATCTCACTACGTATGGATGAAAGTTCAGGTGATGCATTGTCTTTTATTATACCCTCTTTTGTAAGAATACGATCGATAGCATCCAGCACATACGGAAAGATCTTAATGCTGGCAGTAACTGTCTCCAGATAAGGGTATACTTTCTTATCACTATTTTTAGACTTAATAAAATTGAATATGCTCTTTATTGTTACAAGCGATCTTTTCAGGTTATACAATTCATAAACCTCCGGGTATGCACCCACAACCCTTATCTTATTAAGACAGCCTGTAAGATCGTAGTAATGGTCGAGGGGAAAGTTCTCTCCTTCTGATATCAGCAGCTGAAATTCCTTAACTTTGTTTACCTCGTTTACCACCGAATTGAAGTCGGTCATAAAACCTGATTTATCGAGCAAATTCTGTCCGAGAGGACTGAGACAGTTTTTTCTCACCATTTCTCTTATCCGGTCAAAACCTATTTTCTTTTCAAAATCCTCGGGATGTACCATAATACCATTCTTGCAGGCAACAAATGTAAAGTTAATTAATGTTAAATAATAGTCTGCACACTGCTCAGTTAACTATTATTCTATAATTTTAGTTTTTAGATCCGTTAACTAAATTATTTAATTCCAAAATACTATGAAAAAACTTCTCCTAAGTTTAATGATGATTGCCATACTTTCACCTTTAAGCTTATTTGCACAGAAAGAAAAGGTTGACCTCGAAATGGTTTATAAGATCAAGCAGGAAGGCCTCAAATATTCGAAGATGGACGATCTGGCATTCTGGATGACAGACTACCTGGGTCCAAGACTTACTGCATCAAACGCTAAGAAAGGCGCCAATGAATGGACTAAAAAATGGATGGAAGATATTGGGCTGGATAATGTCAGAGTAGAAGTAGCCAGATCTTTTGATAGAGGAGGCTGGGATAATAATAAGTCTTACGCAGCTCTTACAGCACCCTACTACGCTAACTTTGCCGTAACACCAAAGGCATGGACCGGAAGCACCAATGGTCTGATAAAAGGAAAACCAGTACTTGTTGATGTTCAGAATGAAGCAGATTTTGAGAAATATAAAGGACAGCTAAAGGGTAAGATAGCTATACTGCCTTCTTCTTCAACTTATGAGATAAGTTTTGAGCCACTCGCATCGAGGTATACCGATGAGGAACTTGAGGAACTTACCATGGTAAGGACAGGAGGTGGAAGGAACAGGTTTGGAAATATGAATATGGATGAATATCGCAGGCTGAGGATGCTACAGAGACAGGTATCTACCTTCCTGCAGGAAGAAGATGTAGCGGTTCTGGTTAATGGATCAGGTTTCTTTAACGTTCCACGATCCAGTGGAGCCAATTACACCGCAGGCGATCCTGAGCCAACAGCCGAGATCAACCTGCCTACTGAAGCACACGGCAGAATTGTACGTCTGATGCAGCACGATGTTGATGTTGAGATGGAGATAGAGATAGAGAATAAGTTCTATGCAAGCAATAGTGTTAACAATGTAATAGGTGAGATAAAAGGTATCGATCCAAAACTTAAGGATGAGATTGTATTAATTGGAGGTCACCTTGACTCATGGCACGCAGGTACCGGTGCAGCGGATAATGCATCAGGCTGTATGGTTATGATGGAGGCAATGAGGATACTCAAGACACTCGATATTAAACCAAGAAGAACTATCCGAATTGCACTCTGGGGAGGCGAAGAGCAGGGTCTGCACGGGTCGAGAGGTTATGCTGAGAAATATCTTCAGGATCCTGAAACAAAGAAATTTAAAGAAGGGTATGAAAACTTTGCCCTTTACCTGAATATGGATAATGGATCGGGTAAATTCAGAGGAATATATACACAGGAGAACGAGATGGTAGCACCTATTTTCGAGGAATGGCTGAAGCCATTTGCAGATATGGGCTGCTCAACAGTAACCAAAAGAACAACAAGTGGCACCGATCACCTGTCATTCGATGCTCTCGGACTGCCGGCCTTCCAGTTTATACAGGATGATATCGAATATGGAAGAGGCTATCATACCAATATGGACACTTACGAGAGACTCGTATTGGCCGATCTGAGGCATAATGCAGTAGTGGTTGCAGCAATGGTCTACCAGGCTGCCATGCGCGATGAGATGTTACCCAGGAAGCCAAAGACACCCGGAGCTGAAAATCAGCAGGGAAGGCGATTCTAAATAAGCTAAAATAACTACAATGGCGGCATTAATTATTTTATTAATGCCGTTATTTTTTGTAGTTGGCTTAATAAAATTATCTTGCTAAAAATTATATACTATGAAGAGATTACTGGTAGTTTTAATACTGGCAATGTTCGTCTACGGACCTGGTATTGCACAGGAAGAAAATAGTTTTACCATTTATCTTGTGAGGCATGCAGAGAAGGTGATAGACAAAGATAACCTGAAAGATCCTCCATTAACAGAGTGCGGAATAGAGAGAGCCGAAAGCATTAAATATTTCCTAACAGATATAGATCTCGACAGGGTATACAGCACCGACTATATAAGAACCAGGGAAACTGCACGGCCAACAGCCACTTCAAAACAGTTAGACATCGAATTATATAATACCGGTGATATGAAAGCCATAGCAGAGATGTTATTGGAGAGAGGAGAAAGCGTACTTGTAGTAGGCCACAGCAACACAGTACCTATCCTGGCAGGGCTGCTTGCAGGAGAACAGGGTTATGCAATACCAGACAATGTTTACAACCAGGTATACCAGGTGGTAATTTACGGGGAGATAAAGAAGCTGAATGTGTTTTATACATCTGTTAAGTGCGATAAATAATATAAGTAATCATTATAGAAGAAATTAAACTAGAGGACTATGAAACTGTATAATTCCAGATCAACATTATTAATTCTACTGTTATCCTTTTTAACTATAGGATCACTGAATGCCGAAGTATATAAGATTGTTATTGAAGAGAGAGTAGTAATTGCCGATGGATATAATTTTGGAGAAGTTGGTCAGTACGAAAAAATAAGCGGGGTAATTTATTATGAGATAGATCCTTCCAATCCTGCCAACAAGAGGATTATTGATCTTCAGCTGGCACCAAGAAATAGTCGTGGAATGGTCGAATGCTCCGGTGATTTTATCCTTATCAAGCCACTCGACATGACAAAGGCTAACGGTCGATTAGTTTACGATGTAAATAATCGGGGTAATTTGTATATGCTTCGTAATCTGAATGATGCAGTTGGCAGTAATAATCCTGTATCGACAGATCATTTTGGCAATGGTTTCCTGATGAGAGAAGGTTATTCGCTGCTGTGGACAGGCTGGAACTGGGATGTTGTTGAGAGCACGATGTTACTACAATTTGATGCCCCTGTTGCTTCGATGGATGGGAAAACGATAAGGCAGCTAAGCGTAGCTGAAATCGTAAACAGTCATAGCCTTGAAGCTCAATCCAGTATGCCTCTGGCATGGGGAAACAGTCGTTGTTACCCATCAGCTAACTACCCCGATAACAGCAATGATATTCTGACTGTTCGCAATAGTCCTGAAGGAGAAAGAGTAGTTATTCCAAATAATAAATGGAGCTATGCCTCTGAAAATGAAGGTGTAATAACACCAGACCCGACCAGTTTATATTTAGAAACAGGTATTCAGCCCGGAAAGATTTATGAATTGGTTTATGAAGTTGAAGATCCTAAGGTAGTGGGTCTGGGACTTGCTGCTATCAGGGACGCTCTCTCATTCTTTAAATATGAAGCGAAGGATCAAAAAGGAAATCCTAACCCTCTGTTTTCAAAGAAAGGTAAGAAGCCACTTATTGAATACAATTATATATTTGGTGTTTCACAATCCGGAAGAGTAATAGCACATATGATCTACCAGGGATTTCATGTCGACGAGAAAGACAGGATGGCATTTGATGGAGCCCGTATTCATGTGGCAGGAGGTGGTAAGGGAGGATTTAACTACCGTTTTGCTCAAACGACACATCATCCAAGCGATCTGGAAGGAAATTATATGCCTTCAGACCATCCTCCATTTAATTATCTCTCTGATGAGGATAAAGGTTCAATGGGAGAGAACGACCTTCTGGCTCTTGCAAAGGAGCTGGGTAAAATACCTAAGATTATTATTACAAATCATGCCCTTGAGTACTGGACCCGGTCAGCATCACTTATTCACACCAGCATAGATGGTAAGGAGGATGCTTCGGTTCACAAAAATGTAAGGATCTTCATGACTAACGGGGCTCCTCACGGAACTCCCTACAGCAGGTACAACAGTGTCTCAGAACACAGCTTGAGCACGGTAAATATATCGCCAGTCTTAAGAGCTACACAGGTAATGCTCGACGAGTGGGTATCTAAAGATATAAGCCCGGCTGACAGTCGTTATCCACGTCTTGATAAGGATCAATTGATCAGTGCTTCAGAACACAAAAAAGCAATGCCTGAGATTGAGGGAATGCGTCATCCCGGGAGGAACCTGCAGCCACCTGTATGTAATTACGGACCCGGTTTCTTCACCACAGGAATAATGACAATAGTCCCTCCGGAAGTTACAGGCCACTACCCTACCCTTGTTCCGGCAGTTGATCAGGATGGTAACGGATTGGGAGGAATAAGGCTACCTGAAGTTACAGTACCTCTGGGAACCTACCAGGGTTTTAATCCAAGGATTAAAGAAGCCAATGCCATTGATTATCTCACAAGATTTAACGGTTCTTTCTGGCCTTTTGCTGTTACCAGTGATGAACGGATAATAAAAGGAGATACCCGACTGAGTCTTGAAGAAAGATATGGCAGCAAAGAAAAATATCTGCAAATACTTACCGCGGAAACAAATAAGCTGGTAAAAGACAGGCTGTTGTTAAGGGAAGATGCAGACAAGATAATTAATAGTGCCATTGAGCTTAGCTGGCCGCCAGTTATGCTTGACACAATGCCTTTCTGGAAATAAGCAGAAGTAAATACTCTGTGACACTACAGTTTATTGTATGTTCAGATAGAATTGAATAAAAGGCAAAGATTTAATCATTTTGGCTGTGAATCCGTAAGCTATATTAGGGATTAAGCCTCCTGAATCTTCTGACTTTTTCAATTGTCAATTATTTCTTAATTTTATAGTTGGAATAAGTTGCTGCATTATTTATCGACTATATGAAAACAATAAAGTTATCCAAAAAGGAGTATAATGGGTCATGGTGCATATTTATCAGGTGCGAACCGGATCCCAGGTTTGACAGAATGATAAGATCTTACCCCGGGCGAGTCTGGAGTAAGAGTAACAGGAGCTGGTACATAAAATATAGCGAAGATGGCTACGATGATCTGACGAGGTACTTCCGGGGCAATTTCAAGATTATTAAGAGTGATGATAGAGTTCCTGAATCCGAACCCTGGAACAAGCCTCGGACAATAATTACGAAAGATGCAGGTTATGGTCCTGTTGAAATGAGATTCCTGCAACATGAAGGTAAGATTATCATTAAATTTCTTGGCAGGTATGATAATTTATGGATAGATGAGTTAAGGCAATATGGTGCAGCCTTTTACGATAAGGCAAACAGGGAGTGGAGTCTGAAGGCATCAAGAATAGCGATTGATTCTTTGAGTGATTATTTCACTGAACGAGGCATAGAGCTACGAGTCAGAAAAGATAAGCCAAAAAAGGAGATCGCCATCAATAGGGAAAGAACAGGAAGTGAAGTCCGGAGCAGGGCACTAAAACGGGAATCCTTAGAAGCAATTACCAGGGTAGAAAGGTATTTACGGGAAAAGCGATTTAGTGAAAGGACTATTAATGCCTATGCCAGTCAGATTGAATTTTTCTTCAAGTATTTTTACAAAAAGAAGCCCGAGGAAATTGATAGTGATGATATATCAGAATTTATGGATGAATACGTCATTAAATTAGGGTATTCCACATCATTTCAGAACCAGATGATATCTGTACTAAAAGCGTACTCCACAGTAAGTGGCAATATTGTCATTAACCCGGAGGAACTAAGCAGACCAAAGCGAAGTCGCCCACTGCCCCAGGTATTTTCGAAGGATGAGGTAACACGAATTCTCAGCTCGCCCAGGAACATAAAGCACAAGCTTATTTTATGGATAATATATTCATGTGGATTAAGAAGAAGTGAGGTTATAAACATCAGGTTAAACGACATAAACACTGAGAGGGGAATGCTTCATATAAGGTCGGGCAAGGGAGATTCAGACAGGGTTGTCCCATTATCGGGGATATTAAAGATCAAGGTTGAAGAATATCTTACTGCCTACAGGCCCAATACATATCTTTTCGAAGGACAGAAGGGAGGCAAGTATACTGCGAGCAGTGTACATGGCATATTCAAGGCGGCCTTATCCAGGACAGGGATCAATAAAGAAGTAGGCGTACACAGTTTAAGGCATAGTTACGCTACCCATTTACATGAAAACGGGTTAGATATAAGGTACATACAGGAGCTACTGGGACACAAAAGCAGTAAGACGACAGAGATTTACACACATGTCAGTCGTCGAAAGCTTCTTGAGATCAGGAGTCCCATCGAAGACCTCGATCTATATTAGAACAGCATATTGACAAGAAAACATAAACATATCACCCCAAAAAGGTATTTTTTATTTAACTTTCCTTACCATATAAATAAGTTATCAATAAATTTAAGAAACTACACTACAAAAAATCATTAGATGTCAAGATAGAATTATTATGGTATTACATCCATTAATTATATTGTAGTTCGATTCATACTTGTCAAATGAAAGGGATTGTGTGTTTTGGTCTCCTTGGGGTTGTAACATATAAGTGACGACTCTCGCTACTATTGTTGAATTCTCCGAATGCAATCGGGGAATGAGGTGGGCACTACTTGAGAAAATTTTCTTGGATATAGGTGTGTGCTGACAGTACCTGATTGCACTCTAGACGCTAGGGTAAAGTCTATTATCAATCCTTGTGGATATTAATCATGTAAAACATTGAATATTGCATTAACTTTGTCTTGTGATAATGCAGAATTTTACGATTGGGATACAACTAAAGTACGTACAATAGAGGTTGCGTATTTATATAGTAGATTTCTTGCATCGCATTTTGATATTTTACGATCGTAATAAGTGGCTGTATGATCTGTATAATAGAGTTAAATGATGAAATTCATTATTATGAAGGTTCAATTTCTAATACAAAAAACTATGTCTCTAAATATTAGGTACTGGAATCCAGATGAGTCATTTAATACATATTATAGCAATATTAGAGAAGAAATTATTAGTAAAGTAATGGAGAAATAGAAACAAAATCTGTTGCTAACATGCGGTATAATTAATGGCCTGTGATCACAGTTCTTTGCACTGTGTAATATGAAGGAAAATCAATTAAATAATTAATATCTTAGACCTAATAAAAGTCTGTTAAACCAAAACCTAATAAAAACCTTCAACGGTATGACAGGAACCCTGCCATCCAGATGCTTTTGGCAAAAACTGCGCCATAACGGTCTGAAGCCCGTTAACGGCCACTAAATCATACCGCTGACCGTTAGCTGTAATGCTTTCTACCTAAGATTATAAAAAATGAATATAGAATGGTTTAAGAAAATAAAACATTGTCATATATTCTCATTCTGGATGTGCCTTTCATTTATAGATATCTGGTTTCCACAAATAACTCAATTAATTTACTTGATATCTACAATCTCTATTTTGGGTTGGATATATCTTGTTGGTAGAATTGCAGAAACTGAATTAAAGAAAGGGCCAAAAAAAATGCATCCTTTCATATGGGCTGTCTTATGTATAAAACAGTAACAACAATCCTATCAGGCTCTGTATTGGGAGGAAAAATGCAGTTTTCTGATGGAAATCAATAAGTTATTTATTCTTATTCCGCTGATTGTTATAATGACATACTCATTTACATAATGCTAATGCTATATGCTACAGACGGAATATCAAATATCGTACTCATCAAAAAAGCGAAATTACAAGCTTAGTTTAGCTTTACTTTTCTTCCACTAATTGGAGTTTTGGTATATACAACCAAAAATAAATAAAATCTAAGAATAGCACTCGACAGGCTAACATGCGGTCCATATTTAATGCCTGCTTATACTGGCATTTAAGAAGAATTACGATTTGAAAAAAGAAAGAACCAATACTAACTTAATACCTGAAGCGAAAAAAAAGCACTAAACATACCCAAGCTAAACAGTTAGAGCCAAAAAATTTTTAAGAAATTATGTATAAGCATTTATTAATATTAGTATTCATTATCACAACTTGTAACACCTATGGTCAAAACTACTCTATAGGACTAATTGCAGGTTATAAAAACTCAAATGTAAAAAAGTGAAAATTTTGGAAATACAAACAAAGTAAGTCGCAAAGGCATTGAGTTAGGTTTGTCCCTCGAAAAAAGTCTCGGTAAAAAGATATTTTCAGAAGTCGGTTTACTTTTATTCTCAGGAAAGGTTTTGTAATTGAAGGACCATTCACAGATTTGACAGGTCAACCAACAGGGCTTATTTCCATAACGCATCTCAATTACAACTACTTAAGCCTACCACTTTGAGAGATAGGCTTTAATTATGGTAATAAAATATCAGGATTTATTAATATTGGTCTTGCCCCTTCCCTGCTATTAAATTCAAATCATACAACTGAAGCAATTGAAGGTATTATGGAAGAAGTTTCAGGCTCAACTACAGAAAATGTTTCGAAATTTGATATTGGTGGTTTAGTAGAACTTGGAGGGAAATATAAACTTTCCAACAGGTGTTTCCTTTTTTCTTCGGTTGAATTAGAATCAAGTTTCATCTCTGTTACAAATGAAGAGTATTTTCGAGAAGAGTCGATAAAACATTATGGAATAAATATTAATATTGGACTAAAATATGTTTTGCATAAAAAAAACTGGCTCTAACATGCGGTCATGTGACAATGTACTGTGTCACAGTTTTTGCAAACTGCTCCTCAGATAGGAAAAGATTAAAACAATATATAACTTAGTATCAATCAAAGTCTGTTAAACCAAACCTAATCAAGAACTGTCAACGGTATGATCGGAAAGTCTCATTTAGACTAGCATTTGCAAAAACCTGTGCCATAACGGCTTGAAAGCCGTTACCGTACACTGCACATACCGCTGACCGTTATAAGTAACCCAAAAACCTACCTGCATGAGAAAAGTTTCTACTACAGTTATCCATTTTTTGTACATCAGTATGCCCATATTTATTTAGATTTGGAAAAAATCAGATGAAAGTTGGAGAAGATATATATAACTATTTTCATAGAGAAACGGCCTGTTAAGTATAATAAACCGGGTATAAAAGTGAACCAATGGTTAGAAGGAACAGTTGGATTTTACGCATATTCTAGGGAATCAAGTACTGGTAATGCCATATATTATACATACATGTGGAGGCAAGTTTCTTTTTGGTGATTCTACAAGGCACAGAAAGATAGTGCGTACTATCTTGATCTAGATGGAGAAAACCTTTTGGATAAGTCAGAGGAACTACTCTTGCCACCTTGGGTAATTGCTATAGAATTCTCAAAAAAGGAACGGATAATAAATATGGAGATCAAAAATTCCCAGATAAAATGTATGCCTTTTTAACTCCAAATTTAGGCCCCAATATTGGATTCTTTGAAGACAGACATCCCTGAATGTAGAAATAATGTCCATTTACAAAGACTCAACCATTATTAATAGAGATATTGCTTGTTAGCCTTTTTAGATTCTATATTAAGTCTGCTGATAAATCCTGAACTCGCGAATTATGCTATAACCTCACTAAAAATGAATTTGTATTCAGAAAGGTTTGGAAAAATTCACCCATTATTATTTCTCTATTCAGGTGAAACTAATTTAAACTTAGGCGATACTGAAAATGCAGGTATAGAATTCGAAAACTTATTAAACATAGATCCTGAATTTATCCCAGCTTTATTCTATAGTTATAGACTTGAGGCAGATAAAGCAATAAATCAAAGAAATGAAACTTCAAAGAATCGTTAAAAAAAGCACCCAGATCATTGGATGCTAAAACAAACAATAAAAATGAGGTAATAACGTACTTATAACATGCGGTATAGTTAATTGCCTGTGGCACGGTATTTTGCATAACTGCTATAACGATTGGAAGATCGCCAAAGAATCAATATCTTAGTAAGAATTAAGTACCTATTACTGCAATAAATAAAAGACATAATATAACGGTTGGAAGATCATAGTATGACAAGTTCAAGCAAAAACACGCGCCATAACGGTTTGAAAACCGTTACCGGCAACTAAACCATACCGCTGACCGTTAGCATTAAAATTTAAAGATGAAGTAGCACATATTTTTGTGGCTCCATTGGAAAAAAACTAACCAACCATGGAAAGATTCTGTAGCAATTTGTTTTTGTTTGTTCTTGTAACATTTATGCAGTCATGTACAAAAGAAGATACTGAAAACCTACCTTATGAGGGTAAGATACTTGGTACCAATATAGATTGTGGTGAATATGAAATATTTATTAGTAATGACCCTGAAAAAATAGAATCCATTATCGGGGTCAGTCCTGTGGCCGGGACTTACATTGCAAAGCTCAACTACCAGAAGATTTTTTAGAGAAGTGAATATTTGAGGTATTCATTCAACTGCCGAGTTCCTGACCCAGGTGAAAAGTATCAACTGGTTCACTCTTTGGACCAACGTTACCATGGTTGGTAATTACTGCTATAAAGAAAAAGAACTAACGCACCCTAACATGCGGTCATGTGACAATGCACTGTGTCACGGTTTTTGCAAACTGCACTTCAGATAGGAAAAGATTAAAACAATATATAACTTAGTGTCAATCAAAGTCTGTTAAACTAAACCTAATCAAGAACTGTCAACGGTATGATCGGAAAGTCTCGTTTAGACTAGCATTTTTGCGAAAACTTCGTGCCATAACGGGCTGTGAAACCCTATAGCGATGCTGCACTGCACATACCGCCCAATCTGACCGTTATGCAACACTACTTAAAAAAAGACCTCTTGCAGGACTAAGAAATGCTATAAGCAAATAATAAAACTCATGGAAATAAATCAGCAAACAGATTATAAAATTACACTATATCGTGTGGGCATTATCGCTGCAATATTTATGCTTACCATGATTCCTGTGCAGATAGCATTTTACTTAATTTGGCCACATCCAACAAACATTGTGGATTGGTTTACATGCTTTTTTATTATAACAATTGGATTATTGGTCTTATAAGCTGGACTTTTATATATGTTGGGTATGATTGCGGCTATTTTTCTTTATTGTCACTTTATTTTTCTTGCTATGAAAAGAAACCAGTTTTGAGTTTGTTTGAACAAAATATTAATTGGATTAATTGGCTTGCAATCATAATCTATTTTCCTTCAAACACTTCAATTGAAATGTTATCAATAAAAGTAAACAATTCCTAAATGCATCCACAGAATACGAAAAAGGAATATTTATAGCATCAGGTCAGACTTTAAGTGCGATTTGGAAAGGTACATCATATTCAGTTTACTATGTACTAAATGGGATTGCTCTAATTTTGTTTTTTCTTGCTATGATTAAGGATAATAAATTCAGAAAATCAACATCATATATAGGTTTAACATCAGGAATTTTAATGACCGTACCGGCTACTGCTGGGATGATAGGCATGACAATGGCTATGTTGTCATTATTACCATGGTCGATTTTCCTCAATTTTAGTTATTCAAGACTTTAATAGAATAATAAGACAAGGAAAGAAATGAAAAAAGCGTTGCATAACATGCGGTCATATTTAATGCCGCTAGTACTGCAATCATAAGACAATACCGATTTGAATAGAATCGAACCAATAACCCATAGTAATATTCCGAAAGCGGCACTAAAACATACCGCTGACCGTTACCGCTATATGAGAACTACTTTAATCTATATTAATTCCTATCTATAACATTAAATGCTTTGTCAACTGGACAGGCTGGTGATATCCTAATACATAAGGGGATACCTAGTAATTCACTCCACACCATTAGAATCTTGAAGCCATTCGAATAGTTGATAGCATTAGATATGATTTGTTTGATCATAGAGGAACAATAGAAACCTTTGATACTAGCTGCTGGAGGAGGTATATTGCAAATTACTGGCAATGAAAATTGACAGCCTTTTTTTAATTAAGAATTATGAGTTGTCATGATAACAGCTTGATTGCTGACTTAGAAAAGTATTTTCCTGGAGAAGTGAATAATCAAAGAGTGTTTGCATATTGGTACTTCTGAAAATTTAGACAAACCATTAGGTCAACTCCACTAGAATATGTCCATATGGGATTCGAATCATTATTTATGAGTTCTAATGAAGAAATTGCATTCTGAGATAAGGCCATCTATATGAATTCAAAAATCTATGAGAATATTGTAAAGAAATCAGACTTTTGGGAAAAAAATCCCGATGAGCTAAATAGGAAGCATTTATAGAAAAATTGAACACGCTTGACTGTGCCAATTGAGAAACATAACAATAATGCACAAACTTTTCTTTACTTCAAAGTACACCCTGAAATCATTATTGGATTAATCCAACCTAACTCATAAATTCTCTCATTGATGGAGAAAGAGATCGATACATGTTTGAATAATCCATACATGATAAGAAACAATAGGAGTAGCTCATAAGAAAATTCACTGCTGGAATTACTTATAAGAGAAGAAAGGGCGTAGTGTTGAAGAATGGATTTTTTACCCTGTTTTTTTCAAAAAGGCAAAGAAAAAAATTACGTGCGCTAACATGCGGTATAATCAATTTGCTGTGATCATGGTTTTTGCATGCGTTCTAATGATAGGAAAAGAGCACAAAAAATTAATATCTTTTAGTAATAACAAAAGTCTGGTAATCAGTAAAACCAACTAAGGCTGCCAACGGTATAAAAAGAACCCTGTCGTTAAGACAATTACTTTGCAAAAACACGTGCCATAACGGTTTGAAAACCGTTACCGCAAACTGAATCATACCGCTGACCGTTAGGTTTAAGCCTTGACAAAAACTGCTAATAATGAAGATTTCTTTCCCCTAATCATAATATTGACAAGCCTATTCTATCATCATAACTGCTCAAGACACGGGGCGCTCTTCGAATTATATTAAAAACCTTAAAGAGGATACTATACAGTTAGATCAAATCCAAAATTAGGGGGTAAATCTATATACATCGTGAAACATAAAAATGTTAGTAGACAAGCTTGGGAACCTGATAGTCATTTAGTGAATCCAAACTCAATTGAGTGTGGTGGTTTTTCAGAAGAATGGCAGGGAAAAGTATTTCTTCAATACTTCTACGGATGTTTCAATTTCATTGGCACTAATGATCAGTACCAAATTGAACACATCCATTTTAGAAGAATGGCCATACACTTGTTAATTTCATATAAGGGAATAGTCCTGAAATCATAAAAACAAGAATCGAAGAAATAAAGACTTTATTCCCTAAATCATACAAAGACAGATATATAGCAGAAGAATGACAAAGATATACTAATGGTTGTTGCAGACTATTACCATATACCAATATGTGGCTGATGACAAAGTTTATCTTTGGTTTAAGAATGGGTACCTTATTGAACTTGAATATTGGACACCATGTTAAAAAAGGCCTAAACAAACTAACATGCGGTCATATGTAATAGCCTGTGTCACGGTTTTTGCAGTGCCCTCGCTGAGGACAACTTTGCTAAACCGGACAGTGGTTTATTGGCCCGAAGGCCCTCCCACTTAACCAAAGAAAAACTATATTTATATAATAAAAACGACCAGCAGCATGATAGGAACGCAAAAACCCGTGCCATAATGGCTTGAAAGCCATTACCGGCTACTAAATCATACCGCTGACCGTTAGGAGTAATTGCTGTAGGTGTTGGTCAACAATAAAGAATTATCCATAGCTCCTATTTTAAGTCTCTAGAATTCACGCTCCGTTGTTCTCCCAGTATTCTGTCCAAATCGTGTAGCGTATAGGCTTAAAGGTCCTTAAAATAAGTAAAACCCTCCCACCGGCGTATGAAGTTGCCCAACACCTACTCTGCAAATCTAGAAAGCTTACGATATGAAAAGACCGGCGAGTTTAACTGCCGCTTGCCCTATCCTACCCTATACCGAAACGCGGGCAAGCCCCTACGCTGTCGCCTGGTATATTACTTCTTAGACCAGGACGGCAACTTCTCCTAACATGCGGTCATATTTAATCAAGCTGCATTGTCACGGTTTGCTCTCTGCCTTTAAATGGAAGATCTTAAAATAAAGAACCCCCCCCCCCCCCCTCCCCCCCCCCCCCCCCCCCCCCCCCCCCCCCCCCCCCCCCCCCC
This sequence comes from uncultured Marinilabiliaceae bacterium, assembly GCA_942491535.1. GTDB lineage: Bacteria > Bacteroidota > Bacteroidia > Bacteroidales > VadinHA17 > JAUVKT01. The sequence continues at coordinate 18,209 of CALOBV010000025.1, read as the reverse complement.
ATTTATACCTTAGTATCAAACAAGTCAGCAGTACTACTAAATAATAATAAACATCAACGGTATGAAAGGAACGTCACAGTTTGTGAGGGTTCAGCAAATACCACTCCACAACGGTTGGGAAACCGTTGCCTCCTTTCACTGTAACATACCGCTAACCGTTAGCCTGCAATCAACACCCAAAATATAAACAACAGTCCTAATACCTGACTACTATATCAAATTAAAACTTGGAATCCGGATCTAATAACTGAACATCCCCTAGGACACCACTACGCATCCAAGACAGTCCAAAGCCCCACCGTTCATTGCCCTTTGCATCTCAAAGAGCGAAAACCTGGATATAGAGGTGTGTTTCACCTGTTTATCATAGAATCCTGTTCCGCCATTGATCTAATATAGTTAATCTTGAAAGTCTCAAAATCTGGGCTCGCCCCCCCCCCCCCCCCCCCCCTTTGGCGAGGATTCCCTTAGCTCATTAGCATGAAGACAGGGTCGATTATGGAGTTATTCGGAGGGGAATTGATGTCTACTTGATAAGGTTTCCCGAATGGTACAACTGTAGAGAAAGGGGAATGGATAAGGTATTAACCCCCGGTGACCGGCCCCCCCCCCCCCCCAAAAACAATAGTATGTACGAGAGGGTTTGAGAAGTCGTTAAACGGCCAAAGATTCGCCCCCCCCCCCCCCGCTTTCAATCACTTTCTAATTACTACTACGAATTGAGGAGGGGATGCTAGTCTATACTTATAATTGAGAGTATGCACGTCGAGTAGAATTTTTCGTGGCATGACAAGACGATACTCTAGTAAAGTCGACTACCCGGGCCCCCCCCCCCACTAAGTACTATCTGATACCCCATAAGACTAGATCTGATAGCTCCCAAGCCTATGTTTGACTCGGTGATCTTATATTCGTGAATGGGATAGTCTAGAAAATGGCCCCAATAATGACACTATTGACCAGTCTGCTAACATGCGGTATAATCAATAGGTTTTGTCACGGTATTTGCATACTTACATACAGGTTAAGAGCTCAAACAATCAATATCTTAGACCTAATAAAAGCCGTATAACCACAACCTAATCAAAAAGACCATCGGTATGACGGGAAACAGTCTGCTATGACGGGTGGTCATTGCAAAAACGCGTGCCAGGGCCTCCGCCGCTCCCCTCCCTTTGCCCCCCTCCTTATTTTCTTGCCTCCCCCCCTTATTTCTCTCTCCGGTCTTTTTTGCCCGGGTCTCCCCGTCCCTCTTTCTTTCGTCCTTTCCCTTTTTTTGTTTGATTTTTTCTGCTCCTTTTATCCTTTTTTCCGCCGCCGCGTGTTTCTCTTTCTTTCGGTTTTTTTTTTGCCCCCCGGCTTTCCTTTTGGTCCTTCCTTTCTTCCTTCCCTCCTCGGCTTCTTTTTTCTTTTCCTTCTTTCTTCTCTATCAACGGTCTGAAGCCCGTTGCCACCTACTGAATCATACCGCTGACCGTTAGGTGCAAGGCGCTAAATATTTCTAAAAACACATCTACCTTCCCCCCCCCACCCACCCCCCCCCCCCCCACAAAACTCAATTTAAGCTTGTTTTTCATATGCAACCTATTGGTGTTTCCTCCAATGAGTCTTACTTCGTCATATGAAATATACTGTTACTAAATAAGTCCGGCGAAATATATCTGCCCTTTCATTTACTGTAACGTGGTTTAAGCCCCCCCCCCCCTCCCCCCCCCACTATTCAAATGATTTGACCCCAAGAACTAATAACGAGAATATACACGTAGTATCTCTGAGTCGCTTCCCCCCCCCCCAAACCCCCCCCCTCCCCCCCCTCACTACTGAATCATACTGCTGACCGTTAGAGAACATTTCGAACAACTACCCAAATGAAAAGGCATAAAATTTGTAGATTCAATATCAAACCAACCTTATAAAACATGAACAGGTACTTGATTCCAATCTTCATTTTTCTAGGTCTCTTAACATCATGTGAAAGAAGGTCAAGTTACATCTATAGCTGATGGAAGGACTTTCACTGGCGACCTTCTTCAAAGAGATCCTGTTTGGTCAGATGGTCCCATATCAAATGTAACTCTAACATTTACAACAGAAAGTTGGAGTTGAATATCAGATACTGAAAGATATCCAGCACTTTGTCATGGAACATATCATAGAAGGTAGCAAAATAACTTTTGTGAATGAATGTGCTCTGGATAATGGAATTTGATTGGAGTCTAATTTTTAGGGTGGAGAATATTCATATCCTATGAAAACGGAATACTTGAAATCTCAAGCCCTGGGATCGTTTCTCTAAGAATACTCAAGAACGCGAAAAAGCAAAATAGTACCTTCACCTAACATGCGGTCATAAACAATGAGCTTTGTCACAGTTTTTGCAACCTGCTCACTGAAAGGAAAAGCTGTAAAATAATTAAAACTTAGACCAATATAAGTCTGTAAAACCAAAACCAATCAATAACTGTCATCGATATGAAGGAAAGATGCCATCCAGATACTTTTGGCAAAAACCTGTGCCACAACGGACTGTAGCCGTTGCCGCTTACTGTATATACCGCTGACCGTTAGGAGTAATTGCTGTAGGTGTTGGTCAACAATAAATGATCATCCTAGCTCCTATTTTAAGTCTCTAGACTTCACGCTCCGTTGTTCTCCCAGTATTCTGTCCAAATCGTGTAGCATATAGGCTTAAAGGTCCTTAAAATAAGTAAATCCGCCCACCAGCGTATGAAGTTGCCCAACACCTACTCTGCAAATCTAGAAAGCTTACGATATGAAAAGACCGGCGAGTTTAACTGCCGCTTGCCCTATCCTACCCTATACCGAAACGCGGGCAAGCCCCTACGCTGTCGCCTGGGAAATTACTCCTAAGACCAGGACGGCAACTTCTCCTAACATGCGGTCATGTTCAAGCTGCATTGTCACGGTTTTTGCTCTCTGCCTTTAAGTTGGAAGATCTTAAAATAAATTTATACCTTAGTATCAAACAAGTCAGCAGTACTACTAAATAATAATAAACATTAACGGTATGAAAGGAACGTCACAGTTTGTAGGGTTCAGCAAAAACCCGTGCCACAACGGTTGGAAAACCGTTGCCTGCAGCCTGTAACATACCGCTAACCGTTAGGGTATTTAAGAAAATTTGTATTCATAATTAAAAGAAGAAAATATGAGTAAGATTTATAAAATCAAATACAAGTTCTCCATTGATAAGATAAATGACGAAGTTGTAGAAAAAACTATTAAATATTTTGAATCTAGGCGTTTTAAATGCCAATTAGAAAACAAGAGAATAGTTGGAAAAAGAGGAAATACCATAGGAAATCTCTTTTCTTACGATATGACAAAGTTGATTTGTAATCTAAATGTTGAGTTTTTTAAAAATGATATAACTGTTGAATTTTTTGTAAACAGTAAATTTCAAGACATCACTAAAGTCAACTTGGCTTCATTCGAAATTGAACAACTTCTTCTCCCGTATTATTTAAATAATGAGCCAAAGCCAGACTTCTTAAATGAATATTTGACTATGAGTAAAGAATCAGCATTAAAGTGGACATTATCGCTTACGATTTTAGGAAGAAAACTTCCAGATGAACTAAAAACAAAGATTGAGTCTTTAGCCAACGAAAATGAATACCCAGAAGTTACTGAAATTAAATAAAAACGCCCTATAACATGCGGTATAATTAATAGGTTTTGTCACGCTTTTTGCAAGTGCCAAATGAATGGAAATCAGTAACATAATTGATAAATTAGTCTCAATTAAAGTCTGTAAAACCAATACTAATAAAAGACCGTCAACGATATGATAAGAAAGTCGCCATCCAGGAAGTTTTGGCAAAAAGCGCGCCACAGCGGTTTGAAAACCGCTGCCACCTACTAATCATACCGCTGACCGTTACCACTGCGGTTTGAAGACCGCTGCTACCTACTGAATCATACCGCTGACCGTTAGCATTTATTGGAAGAAGACAACCGTAAACAACAAAATAATTAGACAATGAATAGTCAAATAAACGAGAGAATCATAATCGCTAAGAATTTCAAATCTTTTTATAATTGGACAGGAAAAACTCCAGAAGATAAAGAAAAGATGCTAAAAAGAGGTGCGTTCTTAGATTATGGAATTGTAATGGTTTTGCTCTCTTTTCTTATTATTATATCTGCAATGTCAACTTTTCATATTGAACCTTTTTCGCGCAAGTGGACAAATACTGGATTATTGGCTTTATTGACAATGGGACTTTCATTTAGAGCTCCATTCTCATATATCGAATTAATACTTCATAAGCATATCAATCAGATAAAAAATATTGAAACTAAGTTTGACCAAAAATTAAATACAGAATTTGACAGCATTATAAAACGATTCAACAAAAGGAAAAGATATATCTATTTATTAGGAATTCCTTCGCTCTTCATTTTTATATCTGCTTTGTTGCAATTTTTTGATTTAAATCCTTATTGGGGAAAATTCCCTCCATTAGTTCTCGTTGTGAGCTTATACCTTGTTGTACGGATTAATTATGACATCTTAATAATCAAGAAAAATTTAGAAAAAGTTATTAATGCAATTTGATGAAAAAAGCCAACAAAATGCTAACATGCGGTATAATTAATAGCCTTGATCACGGTTTTTGCATATCTGCCCTAACGGTTGGAAGATCTCAAAAGAATAAATAACTTAGTAACAAGAAACTAACTAATACTGCAATTAATATAAAGCTCAACGTAACGGTTGGAAGATCATAACGTGAGAAGCACAGGCAAAAACACGCGCCATAACGGTCTGAAGCCCGTTAACGGCTACTAAATCATACCGCTGACCGTTAGGCAGTCAAGACATGAAATAGATAAAAATATATGAAAGAACCCTGGTGTTTTTGTGTTGGTGTCTCGACAAAAAAGTGTCGAAGAAAAAATTCTGTGTGCTTTGTCCTCCGTCTTCGCCCCTCATTCGGCGTTCGGCGCGCGGGATCCCCCCTATAACCGCTCGGCCCAATAAATCTAAAAAGAAAAATATTCCTTGCATAGGTTTCTAGGCGGTACCGTCCGTTGGGTGCCTACCGGGGGGTGCACGCCATAAAAAAGGTTCGCCTTGGCCATTGCTAATTAATTCTACTAGATACTAGTGTTTGTGGTCACTGTCCTGGTCAACTGTTTTATGCATACTCGATTACTGCTTGATATGAGGGAGTAGTTTATGACTGGGATCTCCAAAGGAAAGTAAGGAAGAGGCGATATCTGTTCTATGATTTACTCAGGGCCTCTAGCGGATTTCGATGGTGTACTATACGGCTGACCCCAATGAGGCGAACTATCTATGACGAGAATATGTCACATATAAAAATCTGGAAATTCCTTTTACTTCTGGCAGGACGTCACGGTGGAATTCGGTGTCAGCGGTATAGTAGCTGAAGAATCTTACAAATGCTCTTCCAATGGTCTTCCATAGCGGTTCGGAATCTCGCCTGAGATACCTCCGGTCGATAAGTTTAATCACTCATATGAATATTCTCTGCAACTGGATAACATGCGGTATAATCAATAGGCTTGTCACGGTTTTTGCATACCTGCCACTAAAGATAGGAAGATCGCAAAAGAAGAAATATCTTAGTAATAATTAAATCAACAATACTCAACCATAATAAAAGTCACAATGTAACGGTGTGAAGGAAGTCATAGTATGACAAGTAGCAATGCAAAAACACGCGCCACAACGGCTTGAAGGCCGTTACCGCCTACTGAATCATACCGCTGACCGTTAGGTGCAAGGCGATTAATTCTTTAAAAACACCTCTACCTTAAAGTTTATAAGCCTGTTTTTCATAGCAAATGGTGTTCCGTCCATTCGTATCTTAAATATAGTCTTTACTAAATCAGTCCGGCGAAGATCTGCCCTTTCATTTCTTGAAGTGTTTAAGCCTTTCAAATGTCGATTGACCCCAAGAACTTATGACGAGAATATACACGTCTCTGAGTAGATCTAGTGGCATGTAAGACATCCTCTACCCTCTTCCAAGTCCTCCAGCCTTTCGCCTGGGATAGTTTCTCTAAGATCAAGAACGCGCCCTTCACCTAACATGCGGTCATATACAATAAGCTTTGTCACGGTTTTTGCATCCGTAATTCAGATTGGAAAAGATTAAAACAATATATAACTTAGTATCAATAAAAGTCTGTTAAACCAAAACCAATCAATTACTGTCATCGGTATGAGAGGAAAAATGCCATCAAGATACTTTTGGCAAAAACCTGTGCCACAACGGACTGACGCCGTTGCCGCTTACTGTATATACCGCTGACCGTTATGGCAAATAATTCGTGCCCCCAACATCCTAGGTATATCAAGAAAGCTACCTAAGAATCATATTACAAGACAATGTAGAACCATAGATCATCGTAATAAGAATCATAACTATAAAGTCAACATAGTTGGCCTCGGCGCTTTAACGCTTACAATACAGAATTTTCGAATTCACTGCCAATGAGGTTGAGCGGAAAGTCATTGTTTTGGAGGATATCATTTACTCAGGACTCGCTCGAGCAATTGAGGTCGATTGACGGCAATCAGCATTATGTGGGTAATGCAAGTTAGAATATGTGATAGTACGGGGAAGATACGGTGTAAAACTGACGGCCAAGCCCCACTACTAAACCTATTCATTGATATCTAATGATTGCTAATTCTCGCCTCAATTCTGGATATTACTATCAAGAATCGCTGGACATTCTAAGTTTGGAGGATATTAATATCTGGGTTAATGATTCACAATGTAGATTTTGCTGCACAATGGTAATTGTCGCGCCTGTACTAGGAAATTTTGCTGGTGGATCTAGGGGTAAGATGCCTAACATGCAGATATTATTAAGAGAACAATGTGCTCTCAGTGTTTGCACGTACTTAAATGAAAGGAAATCAGCAAACGATAGACCTAATAAATTAGTCCTAGGAAAAGTTCTGTAAACCAAAACGATACTCAGAGACGGCAACCACAGGAAAAGTGAGATGCCATGCCAAGTGCTTTAAAAGACTTGCGCCATAGCGGGCTAAAGGCCAATACTGGAATTTAACATACCGCTGACCGTTAGGTGCAAGGCGATTAATTCTTTAAAAACACCTCTACCTTAAGTTCATAAGCCTGTTTTTTCATAGCAAAATGGTGTTCGTCCATTCGTATCTTAAATATAGCTTTACTAAATCATCCGGCGAAGATCTGCCCTTTATTTCTTGAAGTGTTTAAGCCTTTCAAATGTCGATTACCCCAAGAACTTATGACGAGAATATACAGTCTCTGGAGTAGATCTAGGGCATGTAAGACATCCCCTACCCTCTTCCAAGTCCTCCAGCCTTTCGCCTGGGATAGTCTCCTCTAGATCAAGAACGCGCCCTTCACCTAACATGCGGTCATATACAATAAGCTTTGTCACGGTTTTTGCATCCGTAATTCAGATTGGAAAAGATTAAAACAATATATAACTTAGTATCAATAAAAGTCTGTTAAACCAAAACCAATCAATTACTGTCATCGGTATGAGAGGAAAAATGCCATCAAAAGTAAGCTATGGCAAAAACCTGTGCCACAACGGACCGACGCCGTTGCCGCTTACTTGCATATACCGCTGACCGTTAGAAAAAAAACATTGAATAATAATCAAAGATCCTGGGCTTCTGCCATTGGTTTGAAGGTGACTCTGTAGGGAAGCTTGCTAGGGGGGGGAAAAATGGGAGGATGCTCTTTCTAAAATTAATAATGAGGAAAACTGGTTCCCAATTTAAATTCAAGGCGAGATATCCCATTCAGGGAAATTAATTCATATGAAGCAAATATTCGGTAATGGAGATGAGGAAGCTGAACTGTGAAGCGTCTTCAAAAAAAAAAATCTATAATGAATTATGAGAAAGAATGTGAAATTTTGGAAAAAACTGGAAAAAGGATAGTTGCAAGGACCAAAAAGTAGATAAAAATTAAAAAAGAAGTGAATTTTACAAGTTCTTCAAAAAAAACAAACATAGGTAGAAAGAAATTTTCACTCTATGGCATCTTACTTATGTGACCTTTAAAAAAAACAAGGTGCTTGAAGTATGAAAAAATCGGAATAATAAATCGGAAAGATCACATTTGACCTATTTGACATTTGTAAGAATAATTAATCAAATTGGCTATGATTAAGAAAAAATTTGGGTAAAAAAAGCCAAAAAGGGGAATGAACAAAAAAAAAAGAGTATGAAGGCAACTGCTAAAAATGGAGCAGTTGGTAAAAAGATATAAAAGATAGTGTAAGAAAAAAAAATATAAGTGGTTCACCAATAAAGGCAGTAGAGGGGATTTATAATAAAATTGATAAATAAACTGAATAGTTGAAAGTAAACCATATATTGTATTTAAGGACATATTTGATTATAAAGGCTTTATGATCTCTCTTCTACCCGAATATAAAAGGCTAATAACAGATGTGAAAAAAAAAAAAAAAAAAAAAAAAAAAAAAAAAAAAAAAAAAAAAAAACCGGATCTAAAAGAAAACTACTGGGATTAAAAAAATTTAATTGATAATGTAATATTAAAAAAAGAATGCCATAGGTGTACTCTTTGTCCCTAAAGTAAATTAAACTAACATTCAAGCATTGAAAAAAAAAAAAAAAAAAAAAAAAAAAAAAAAAAAAAAAAAAAAAAAAAAAAAAAAAAAAAAAAAAAAAAAAAAAAAAAAAAAAAAAAAAAAAAAAAAAAAAAAAAAAAAAAAAAAAAAAAAAAAAAAAAAAAAAAAAAAAAAAAAAAAAAAAAAAAAAAAAAAAAAATGAGTTCAATCAAGGGGAATATCCTAGGGAACCGAATGCCAATTGAAGAAAGGCAACTCAAAATTGAAGATGGAAGACTGTAGATAAGGACATTTCTCTCAAAACTAATTGTTAACCACGGATACCCTTATCATTGCTTCTATTCTACTCTTGAAGTAAAAAGGAAAAAGTTATTAAAGTATATGGTTGAACTTCACTGCCACTGAAGGCACTTATAACCATAAATATTGCACAGAGATACTTAAAGAACCTACTAAAAATAGTGTAAAAACACTCAACGTTAAAAAAAAAAAAAAAAAAAAAAAAAAAAAAAAAAAAAAAAAAAAAAAAAAAAAAAAAAAAAAAAAAAAAAAAAAAAAAAAAAAAAAAAAAAAAAAAAAAAAAAAAAAAAAAAAAAAAAAAAAAAAAAAAAAAAAAAAAAAAAAAAAAAAAAAAAAAAAAAAAAAAAAAAAAAAAAAAAAAAAAAAAAAAAAAAAAAAAAAAAAAAAAAAAAAAAAAAAAAAAAAAAAAAAAAAAAAAAAAAAAAAAAAAAATTCCAACGAAATAATGGACTTACGCTCTAACATGCGGTATAATTAATGGCCTGTGTCATGGTTTTTTGCATAACTGCTACTAACGATAGGAAGATCGCCAAAGAATAAATATCTTAGAAATAATTAACTAACCAATACTGCAATAAATAAAAGACATAATATGACAGTTGGAAGATCGTAGTTTGAGAAGTTCAGGCAAATACCTGTGCCATAGCGGTTTGAAAACCGTTACCACCTACTAAACATACCGCTGACCGTTAGCTACCAGCGGTAGGGAAATACTGCTAAACAAGAAGTAATACGTAACTATTTAATAATAATATTACGTGTATTTAAATATTTTTACGTATATTTACTTCAAATTACATACGTAACAATGGATTCAAAATTAACATTAAATGTTGACAAGGATCTGGCCAGAAAAGCAAAAAAATATGCCAGAAGCCGCGGAAGAAGCCTTTCTGACCTTGTAGAAAGCTATTTTAAGATACTTACAAACAAGTCAGAAGACTCCGAACTTGATTTAACCACAAAAGTTAAGTCATTGCTTGGATCAATCAAGGTTCATGAAGACTTTAACTATAAAGAAGAGTTAGCAGATCAATTATCTAAAAAGTTTTTAAATGACTGATCTTTTCATTGACACTGACGTAATTATTGATTTTATAATCGACCGTCAACCATTTTCAAGAGAAGCAGCCCAGGTATTTACTCTTATCGATCAGAAAAAGGTGAAAGGATACGCCTCTGCCCTCTCTTATAGCAACATATATTATGTGCTTAGAAACTATGCTTCTCACAAGAAAGTCATCACAATGTTAAATGAGCTTTCAGATTTAGCAGGAATTCTGAAAGTAGACGATGATATCATAAAGGCTTCTCTCGCTTCTGACTTTAAAGATTTCGAGGACGCTATCCAGTATTATACAGCCCAGGAATATAAAAGGATTGATGTAATTATAACAAGGAACATTAAAGACTACAAAAAATCTTCCCTGCCAGTAATGACTCCGGAGACCTTTATGAAAACATTCGAACAAACCGCCAGTAGCTAACATGCGGTCATATCCAATGCCGCTACGACTGCACTTAAGACAGAGAAGATTTGAAAAGTAAAACCAAATAACCTAATTTAGAATACCTGGACAGCGGCACTGTATATACCGCTGACCGTTAGCGGTAAGGCTAAAAAAAGAACTGCTCAAAATGAAGATTATGAAGAAAATATGGTTCCTAGCAATATTGATATTCTGCTCCTCTACCCTATTTGCTCAAAATAATAAAACCTATAGCAGTCACAGTATCAAAGGACCATTGATTGGTCTATCTTATTCCTATGAGCACCCGATTGCGCAACAATCAACATTGAATTTTGAGCTAATACTCAATGGAGGATTTGGTTCAAGTGTTTTTTATGACAGCTATTGGGTGATAGCTCCTGTATTAAGAGTAGAACCAAGATACTATTACAATCTCATCAAAAGAAATGAGAATGATAAAAAAACAATAAACAATTCAGCAAATTATTGGGCACTAGCTTTTGATTATCAACCTGGGTTTAGTATCGGGCAGAACGCTGAAGCCAGCCAGTATCTCCAAATCGTTCCAAAGTACGGCTTGAAAAGAACAATGGGCAGACACTTCATCTTTGAAATTGCCGCTGGCTTCGGTGCATATGTTGTTCAGGACTATGATTGGGAAGGTGTTATTGCAATTGATATAAAACTTGGGTATGCATTTTAAAAATAAAAAAAAGCCCAACCGCTAACATGCGGTATAATCAATAGGTTTGGCACGTATTTTTGCAACCTCATTTATCGGGGTGAAGAGTATAAAGAATAGAAGTAATTAAACATAATCACGGGCAGTTTCCGTGAACTAAAAATTAGTAATTTAACGTTCAGACGAGTATGTAGTAGTATGACTGGTGAACTTGCCGGCGTGAACGCCGCCTGGTTTAGGCAAAAAACGCGCCACTGCGGTCTGAAGCCCGCTGCCACCTACTGAATCATACCGCTGACCATAATAAACAATTACGCCGCCTAACATGCGGTCATATACAATGCCGCTACGACTGCACCTAAGACCGTAAATATTTGAAAAGTAAAACCAAATAACCTAATTTAGAATACCTGGACAGCGGCACTGTATATACCGCTAACCGTTATAAGCAAATTATAATTCCTGGAAATAACACCAATGACAATAAAATGAAACATATTATATTCTTACTTCTAATCGCCTTAACAATCTCTTGTAACGAACAAAAGACTCCATCGTTTACGATAAATGGATCAATTGAAGGATTAAGTTCTGGAAAAGCTTTCTTGCAATATCAAGATTTGAAGGACACTGTGATTATCAAGAATGGGACATTTAAATTTAAAGGCAGTACCCTAGAGCCAGCCTTATGCCAAATAAAAATTGAAGGATTAGATACTTATAAAGGTTTCTATCTTGAAAACTCGGAAATTGATTTCGTTGCAAATATTGATTCTATTGATAGTGCAAGGATATCTGGTTCAAAAACAGAAGAGGAATGGGTTTCATACAACATATTGTTATCCAAATTTGATAAAAAATATTTGGCTATCGGAAGAGAATATGAATCCGCAGACATGAAAAGGAAAAATGAACTCATAAAGCTAAATGAGCAAACAGAACTAGAACAAGCTGAGGCACAAAAGCAATTTATAAAAGATAATCCTTCCTCATATTTGTGTATAAAAATTTTACAGGAAATTGATTGGAGTTTCAATTCAGCTCACGAATTTAATGAGTATTTAAGTATACTTGATTCAAACCTATATAAATATAAGCAACTTATTGACTTGAAAAACTTAGTTGAACGAATGGAAAACGTTGAATTAGGGAACATTGCCCCCGATTTTGAAGCAAATGATGTAGAAGGAGAATTAGTAAGACTATCTGAATTATACTCAAACTCAAAGTACCTCTTACTACTTGATTTTTGGGCATCGCATTGTGGGCCATGTCGCGAAGAAAATAAATATATCAAAGCTGCTTACAGTAAATTTCATGATTATGGGTTTGACGTAATTAGTGTTTCAACAGATACAGAAAAGGATATGTGGCTAATGGCAATTCAAAAGGATGGATTGACATGGACTAATGTTTGCAACATGAAAAAGTGGAATGAAAATGAAATAGTCAATATTTATGCTTTAAGGCAGATATCTAACAATTTACTCCTTAATAATGAAGGGCAAATTATAGCCAAAGATTTAAGAGGAGATAATCTGGAAATGAAGCTTAGTGAATTGCTAGACTAAATAATCCATGCTTATAACAAGTGCGGTATAATTAATTAATTTGTTTGTCACGGTATTTGCACACCTGCTATAACGATTGGAAGATCGCCAAAGAATAAATATCTTAGTAATCATTAAGTACTTATAAATGCAATAAATAAAAGACATAATGTAACGGTTGGAAGATCATGGTATGAAAAGGCCAGGCAAATACGCGCGCCACAACGGTCTGAACCCGTTGGCACAAACTAAATCATACCGCCGACCGTTATAGGGCATTAAGAAGTGGTCACCCCCTAAAATTAAGGATTTAAAACATGACCCCTATGATGCTAAACATTACTACAACATTAGATTTTTTTGAAAATAGTTTATTTATTTAATAACTTGTGTCAAACTGTTGATTAATAGTTATTAAAGTAATTTATTTTCATAAAAAACCAATCAGATGAAAACAGTAAATTTTATAATTGTTGTCATGATATTTATTAGTGTATCATGTACGCAAAAAACAGTTCTATCGGAAGAAGAAAAACAAGCAGTTGAAACCGAAATCGTACAATTTATGGACACACTCGTTGATGTCATGAATTCAGTGTCGGCAGATGATTTTTTTAAGTATTTTTTACAAACGGAAGATTTCGTAGTGGCCACTCAAGGGCAATTGATTGTTAATCCATCCGCAGTTCTTGATACTATGAAAGTTCATATGGCTTTCATGGAAAAGCAGATAAATAAACCTGTAATGGACAAAATATATGTCATTACCAAGGATGCCGCTGTTATTTCAACCTCAAAAATTGCAACAATAACCTTTAAGTCAGGTGGCGAAATATCAATGCCTTATGCTCTAACCATGCTACTTGTGAAAAGAGAAGGAAAATGGAAAATTGCTCATTATCATAATTAATATGTTTTAGAATTAGCACACAGAACAGACCATTGCTATAGAAAATTTAAAAGGAATCTAAAAAATATAACGCCCTATAACATGCGGTATAATCAATGCTCTTTGTCACGGTATTTGCACCGTGTCAAATGAAAGGAAATCAATAAAATAATTAATATCTTAGACCTAATAAAAGTCTGTAAAACCAAAACCTAATAAAAACCTTCAACGGTATGACAGGAACCCTGTCGTTAAGACAAGTACCTTGCAAATACCCGTGCCATAACGGTTTGAAAACCGTTACCGAGCACTGAATCATACCGCTGACCGTTAGGGGGAATTTAAAGAAAAAGACTAAATATTGAAAATACACCTGGATATTAGCATTTTCGTCTTTACAAGCTCTGCTTTGGCTCAGGACATTAAAATCGCTAAGATCGATAATGCTGATCTAATTAAGTTCGCAAACAATTCTGAACTTATAGCAGAGACTGATGCTGCACAAAATTTAATAATTAAGATATTCAAGCTAGATAACGGCCCAGGCTCAGCGGGCTACGAAAATGGTGAAGTAACTCATAATATGATAATTGCTGTGTCGGAGTATGATGAATATCCGTTGCAGAATCTATTTGTTGTTTCGGAATTCTATGCTCTAAAATTTGCTGATTGGTCTAATGCAACGAAAAATTCAATAACAGCCAAAGCAGAGTATGGACCTGCACATAACAGGAAGACTATCAAACTCAGAATAGCACTGGACGAGATAAAGATTGAATAGAACCAGGCCCTAACATGCGGTCATATTTAATGCCGCTAAACTGCAAGCAAGACAATAACGATTTGAAAAGAAAAGAACCAATGACCTAATTTAATACCTGGAAAGCGGCACTAAACATACCGCTGACCGTTAGCTGTTAATGCTTGAAGAAAATAATTATGAATAAAAGGAAAATGCAATCCAATCGAATCAGATAAGTCAGTTGAATCAATAATAGATAATTCTGAGTAAGATTACAATTAAAGAAAAACCAAAACCACTTTCATTAAAAAAAAAAAAAAAAAAAAAACCCCCAAAGGGGAATCTTCCCCTCATTCTTAGAAGGACACTATAAAGGAATTCCTTCAAGCTAATTACCATTTAAATTCACCTCCTGTAGAAATTGACTTCTCTATAGAAGAAAAATGATTCAATATTTATCTGAGATATTCTGTTGAGTCACTAACAAAACATTTAAAGAAGGATTTGAAAAGTTTATGGATTAGGATATTTCCAATATCGTCTTTGCTCATTTGGTTAGTGGTGTTCCTAACTGACGACAGATGCTTTGAAATGGAAAAATACTGGTGCAACAGTGCTTTTACTCTTCCACCAAGCACTTCTACTCAATAAGATTATTAATTCTCTTTAGTGAAAATTATATTCTTGCAGATAGTGAGAAAATACTCAAGAAAAATGGAGGATGCTCATCGAAGTAAAGATTAGAAAAAAGCACAATGCCTAACATGCGGTCATATTTAATGCCGCTTGTACTGCAAGTAAGACAATAACGATTTGAAAAGAAAACAACCAATATTTAACCAAAGACCTGGAAAGCGGCACTAAACATACCGCTGTCCGTTGCCTGACAAGTTTAAAACGAACAAAATGACAAGCATATGATAAATAGACTGATTTTTTTCGATACTCATAATATTCACTTTTGTAACAATTGATGTTAATGCACAGAATGTAAGTATATCTTTTGAATCTCTGAAAAAAGAGCAATCACGAAAGGATAGTATTATAAGCGAGTATTTTGCTATGACAAATAAAGATTTGTTAAAGATTGGATTTTTTAAAATAACCCGAAATGATTCTATATTTAACTTCTTAGAGAATAAACAGATAATTAAATTTATAGACTTTAATAATATCGAAAAGATTCTCGTGGATTCAGCATTAAATAGTATTAATAAATTGCTTGATTCTATTCAGATACATTATAGGATATCAACATCTAAAATGTTATATAATTCAAATCCAAAGATACACAACAATTTATTGTTCAGTCTTAATACCAAGGAACAGCAAGAGAGTAAATCACACATATCAGAAAATCATTACTATTCTTTTCCCAAAAATTGGTTTGGTAATTTAAGTAATGACAATTATAGAATTACTCCAGGATTTAGTATTACAATTCTTTACATGGTTGATAGGGGATATTATTTTAAATTAAAAAATATAAACCCTTTATTGGAAAAGGATTTCTTGCCAGATAAATATATTAAACAAATAATTAACTCTAAGGATTCAATATCAGTTTGTATTTCACTTTTAAGGGTGAATCAAACAATATTAACTAATCGTGAGAAAATTGATTATCTACTTGATTCAATTTCAAATCAGAATGATTTTAAAATAGCAAATGATTTGATGAATTTTTCAGATAACTTTGATATTGTAAGCATTGCTTATTATCCTTCATTTAATGGTAATTCCTTAATAGATAAATTAAATTTTTCGCCGATTCTTGAGATTATATTTTCTTTAGACAAAAAAAACAGAACTATAATTATTTCAACAGGAAATGAATATAATATTTATAGTTTTGAAAATATTAAATTATTACAAAATATGTTTGATTAAAAAAACCAGCAGGCAAAACGCGGTATAAACAATTGCCTGTGGCACAGTTTTTTACAGTGTATAATGAAAGGAAAATAATTAATTAATTAGTATCTTAGCAATAAGAAAAGTCTGTTAAACCAAAACCAATCAAAGACTGTCAACGATATGAAAAGTAAGATGCCATCCAGATTATTTTGGCAAAAGAACCTGTTACAACGGCCGGAAGGCGTTGAACCGGCAACTGAATCATACCGCCAACACGTTAGGCAAAATACGAAAAAACAGGGCAAATCATAAACTAGCTATGAAAATACTATACAATAATTATTTTCTCAATTCTATTGGAAATTGGAAATGATGTTTTCAGTCAAAATGACAATTCTCATTCTCAAGATTCAATTTCTATAACTTACATAGCAAACTCAGGTTTTTTAGTTGATATAATCGATAAAAAAATTGTATTTGATAAATGGCTTCTTCAAAGACGGTTTTGGGAAATATGAATTCCCTGACATCCAAATTTGATTTCTCAAATGGAAAACAGTCTTCAAATCCCCTTTTGATCAATTTATCGACATCCAATATTTGTTTCACACTATCAGGGTGGTGATCATTATTAACTCATCATTATTAATTGACTATTTAACTAATAATCTAAAAACACTGAGATTGTTTTGCCCAGAACAAGTTCAATCACATCCTGCAAAAGGATACTCTAAGATACAAGCTAATAAAAGATCGAATAATAAGGATGACTTCTGATACTAATTCCTATGAAACTTCCAGTTATAAAGATGTAGCAGTAACTGCTTGCAGAATTATGGCATGGGAAAAAAGAAAATAACGATACAGAGAATATTGGATATATATTAAAATATAAAGACAGATGTATTTTTCACTCAGGTGATGCTACTTTGGTTGATTTTGATGGAATAAAGGGGTATATAGCAAACTGTAATATTGACATTGCTATTTTGCATAATAGTTCTCGGAAGTATTAATCTTCTTAACAAAACTGAAAGATTGAAAATAAATGCTGATAATTATAATATTTCATGCATCTAACCAACGATTTTGCAAAAATGTTTCACTCCTTCTTTATTCAAAACCCTGAAATAATTAGTAATCCATACATCTTTCGGGAGCCAATGGAAAAGAAGACGTATATTTGCATTGACAAATAAAACGTACTTTGCCTAACATGCGGTATAATTAATTTATTTGTGGCACGGTATTTTGCATAACTACTATAACGATTGGAAGATCACCAAAGAATGAATATCTTAGTAATAATTAAGTACCTATTACTGCAATAAATAAAAGACATAATATAACGGTTGGAAGATCATAGTATGACAAGTTCAAGCAAAAACACGCGCCATAACGGTTTGAAAACCGTTACCGGCTACATCCATACCGCCGACCGTTGGGGTTAATTTTAACTATGAAACATCTGCAAAGCATATTAGTTTTTTTGGTTACAACATTAATAATTGTTTGCTGTAATAGCTTAAGTAATGGTGATGCTAATAATGACGAGCTAAAGAATTGGGACAATAGCATAAAATTGAACAGCCCTAGCGCTTATATTGAATTTATAGTTAGACACCCCGGCTCAGCTAAGATAGACATGGCATTGAATAAGTATCATGCATCAATAGATTCTATGTTTAGTATTGGTGAATGGACAGGATCTGAATGTTTTACAAACTGTGCATTGATTGATGCTCCAAATTCTGACACAGTTTTGTTCGGTGGTTATCCATTACCAATAGACCAATTACGGTCCGAAAGCTTAAAATTTTTATTAGGCAATTCTAAACTTGAAGGCAGCCCTGAGAAGCTTTTTGTAGTGGATTCGAATGGTAAAGAAAAGCCATTGTCAAAAGGGTACTTTGAAATATCATATGTTCGAGACTCTTGTAAATACCTGCATGAAGTACTTAATGAAGTGAGTCTCGCTCTTCATGATTATCGCGACTCATTGTCAATTAGCTGGTACCAAAAAGAATCTCAGAGTCTAGCTTTAAGTAAACTCAATTTTATTGAATCCCAGATTTATAATAGGTTGGTAATTTATGAATGGACAACCTCTCCAGAT
>CALOBV010000024.1:0-458018 GCA_942491535.1 uncultured Marinilabiliaceae bacterium | reverse complement strand
TATAACTTCCGTTACAGGTTTAATGATCCACGAAATGGCAATGCACCGTTCTGTGATAATGGCACCGACACCACAATCACTATCTATGTTAACCCGACCCCACGCTTCGAGGTCAGTGTAGCCGACACTATAGTATGTGACTCAAGCACTGTCACCCTTAATGTACCTGATCTGCTGGGACCTGTGGAGGGCACCAAGGTATATGATCTTACCACCAGCTACACTGGTGTAGTAGAGGGAGTTGAGCCAACGACCACGGATATAGCCATAGGCACACCGATAGTCAACCAGCTTATTAACCGTACCAACCAGGTACAGACAGTAAGATATAACTTCCGTTACAGGTTTAATGATCCACGAAATGGCAATGCACCGTTCTGTGATAATGGCACCGATACGACAATCACTATCTATGTTAACCCGACACCACGCTTTGAGGTCAGTGTAGCCGATACAATAGTATGTGACTCCACGGAGATCACTCTTAATGTACTTGATCTGCTGGGTCCTGTAGAGGGCACCAAGGTATATGATCTTACCACCAGCTTTACCGGAGTGGTACAGGGAGTAGAGCCAACAACAACGGATATAGCCATCGGCACCCCGATAGTCAATCAGCTTATTAACCGTACCAACCAGGTACAGACAGTAACATATAACTTCCGCTACAGGTTTAATGATCCACGAAATGGCAATGCACCGTTCTGTGATAATGGCACCGATACAACAATAACTATCTATGTAAACCCGACCCCACGCTTTGAGGTCAGTGTAGCAGACACGATAGTATGTGACTCAAGTACCGTTACCCTTAATGTACTTGATCTGCTGGGTCCTGTAGAGGGCACCAAGGTATATGACCTTACCACCAGCTTTACCGGTGTGGTACAGGGAGTAGAACCTGGTGCCACTGATATAGCCATGGGTACGGATATAGTTAACACCCTTGTTAACCGCACTAACCAGGTACAGACAGTAACCTATAACTTCCGTTACAGGTTAAATGATCCACGCAACGGCGATGCTCCGTTCTGTGATCATGGCATTGATACTACCATAACAATCTATGTTAACCCGACACCACGCTTTGAGGTCAGTGTAGCCGATACAATAGTATGTGACTCCACGGAGATCACTCTTAATGTACTTGATCTGCTGGGACCGGTGGAGGGCACCAAGGTATATGATCTTACCACCAGCTTTACCGGTGTGGTAGAGGGAGTGGAGCCAAATGCCACAGATATAGCCATGGGAACGGATATAGTTAACACTCTGGTTAACCGTACCAACCAGGTACAGACAGTAACATATAACTTCCGTTACAGGTTAAATGATCCACGAAATGGCGATGCCCCGTTCTGTGATAATGGCACCGATACAACAATAACTATCTATGTTAACCCGACCCCACGCTTTGAGGTCAGTGTAGCAGACACAATAGTATGTGACTCAAGTACCGTTACCCTTAATGTACTTGATCTGCTGGGACCTGTGGAGGGCACCAAGGTATATGATGTAACAACGAGCTTTACCGGAGTGGTACAGGGAGTTGAGCCAACAACAACAGATATAGCCATTGGCACCCCGATTGTCAATACTCTTATTAACCGTACTAACCAGGTACAGACAGTAACATATAACTTCCGCTACAGGTTTAATGATCCAAGAAACGGAGATGCACCGTTCTGTGATAATGGCACCGATACGACAATCACGATCTATGTTAACCCGACCCCACGCTTCGAGGTCAGTGTAGTCGACACTATAGTATGTGACTCAAGCACTGTCACCCTTAATGTACTTGATCTTCTGGGTCCTGTAGAGGGCACCAAGGTATATGATCTTACCACCAGCTACACAGGCACAGTAGAGGGTGTAGAGCCCACGACCACAGATATAGCCATAGGCACACCGATAGTTAACCAGCTGGTAAACCGTACCAACCAGGTACAGACAGTAACATATAACTTCCGTTACAGGTTAAATGATCCCAGAAATGGCGATGCTCCGTTCTGTGATAATGGCACCGATACAACAATAACTATTTATGTTAACCCGACCCCACGCTTTGAGGTCAGTGTAGCAGACACGATAGTATGTGACTCAAGCACCGTTACCCTTAATGTACTTGATCTGCTTGGACCGGTGGAGGGCACCAAGGTATATGATCTTACCACCAGTAACACAGGCACGGTTGAGGGCGTTGAGCCAACAACCACGGATATAGCCATTGGCACCCCGATAGTTAACCAGCTTGTAAACCGTACCAACCAGGTACAGACAGTAACATATAACTTCCGCTACAGGTATAATGATCCACGCAACGGCGATGCCCCGTTCTGTGATAATGGCACCGACACAACCATTACAATCTATGTTAACCCGACACCACGCTTTGAGGTCAGTGTAGCCGACACTATAGTATGTGACTCAACCACTGTCACCCTTAATGTACCTGATCTGCTTGGACCAGTAGAGGGGCACCAAGGTATATGATCTTACCACCAGCTACACAGGAGAGTAGAGGGAGTTGAGCCAACGACCACTGATATAGCCATAGGCACACCGATATAGTTAACCAGCTTGTTAACCGTACCAACCAGGTACAGACAGTAACATATAACTTCCGCTACAGGTTTAATGATCCAAGAAACGGTGATATACCGTTCTGTGATAATGGCACCGATACAACCATCACGATCTATGTTAACCCGACCCCACGCTTTGAGGTCAGTGTGGCCGATACGATAGTATGTGACTCATCTACAGTTACCCTTAATGTACTTGATCTGTTGGGACCGGTGGAGGGCACCAAGGTATATGATCTTACCACCAGCTTTACAGGAGTTGTACAGGGAGTAGAGCCAACAACCACGGATATAGCCATCGGCACCCCGATAGTTAATCAGCTTATTAACCGTACCAACCAGGTACAGACAGTAACATATAACTTCCGTTACAGGTTAAATGATCCACGCAACGGCGATGCCCCGTTCTGTGATCATGGCATTGATACAACGATAACGATCTATGTTAACCCGACCCCACGCTTTGAGGTCAGTGTAGCCGATACAATAGTATGTGACTCCACGGAGATCACTCTTAATGTACTTGATCTGCTGGGACCTGTGGAGGGCACCAAGGTATATGATCTTACAACGAGCTTTACCGGAGTGGTACAGGGAGTTGAGCCAACAACAACTGATATAGCAATCGGTACCCCGATAGTCAATACACTGGTTAACCGTACCAACCAGGTACAGACAGTAACATATAACTTCCGTTACAGGTTAAATGATCCACGCAACGGCGATGCCCCGTTCTGTGATCATGGCATGGATACTACCATAACGATCTATGTTAACCCGACCCCACGCTTCGAGGTCAGTGTGGCAGATACTATAGTATGTGACTCATCCACAGTGACACTTAATGTACTTGATCTGCTTGGACCGGTGGAGGGCACCAAGGTATATGATCTTACCACCAGCTACACAGGCACGGTAGAGGGCGTTGAGCCAACGACCACAGATATAGCTATTGGCACACCGATAGTTAACCAGCTTGTTAACCGTACCAACCAGGTACAGACAGTAACATATAACTTCCGTTACAGGTTTAATGATCCACGTAATGGCGATGCCCCGTTCTGTGATAATGGCACCGATACAACAATAACTATCTATGTTAACCCGACCCCACGCTTCTTAGTTACTACTGCTGACACCGTACCATGCGATTCTACAACAATTATTATTGATGTTACGGACTTATTGAATAATGTTGAAGGTGCTAAAGTATATGATCTTACAGTAACTTATAATGGCGGATCAGTACTTGGGGTATCACCCGATGATGAATATGACATAGACCATGATATTATCGATAATCTTATTAACCTCACAGATGAGTACCAGGTTATACGCTATAACTTCAGGTATAAGATTAGGGATGATCGACCCGGACAAAATTTTGGTTATTGTGATCATGGCGTTGATACGACTATAGTAATATACCTTGAACCAACTCCAAAAGTAAACTACACTATTATAAATGATACAATATGTGATGGAGGCGAAGTAAATTATTCTTTGACCACGCCTTCAACAGCTGTATTTGGTGTTGAATATAATGTTACTGTTCTCAACTTTTACCCTGAGATAACAGGCTTCAATAATCAGATTGGATTGGATGATCTTAGCAGTCCTATTTTTGAAAATGTCTTTAATTCAGGCGATACAGCCAGGATGATACAATATGTTATAAGACCATTTACAATCGATCCTCTTGGATCGCAAAAGTGTGGAGGAATTAGAGATACTATAAGTGTCTGGGTTAATCCAACGCCAAGAGTAATACCTATAAATATAGCAGACAGAATTTGTTACGAAGACTTTACCGATATTGAGCTTACCACGCCAACTGTTATGACACATGGCATAATTGAATTTGATTATACAGTTGCATTAAGCAGCGCAGTGTATGTTACAGGTAATACAACAGCTGATTTTGATCGCCAGGTAGGTGAGCATATTATATTTGATTATACAAATGACGATGACACAATTCAATCAGTCTTCTATTATGTTACACCTAAGAATGTTATTACCGGATGTGCTAACGGCACTATTGAAACAGTTGAAGTAAAACTACACCCAACACCAATAAGGAAGCTGGAAGTTGCAAGTCCGCTGACCTGTCATAGTGGATCTGACCTGGCACTCAGGGCAATATTATCGAGGGAACACATCCATTTGATACAATTTACTGGGATGGACCGTTTACCTGGGACCAACTGGAAACAGGGATCGATACTGATACCTCCCTGGTTGAGAACCTGGGTCCCGGTACATTCTTTTTGCATGTTGTGGATAATCTTGGTTGTATTGCGGATTCTACAATAAGCAGGTCTAAAGACCCACCTCTGACTGAGTTCAGGCCAATCAGGAAGTTGCCATTTAATATAAATACTTCATGCTTTGATTCGAATGACGGAGAGATCGTTGTTGGAGTAACTTCTCCTGATGCATTCCCATTTGTTTACTGGGTTACAGATGAGCTGGGCGATACAATACAAACGGATACTCTTTTCACTAATTATAATAGCTCAGATCCCTTGACTTATGATATAGTTCCTAATGTTGGCGGAGGCCAGTTGGTAACTACTTATTCTATAGTTTATGAAGATGTAAATGGCTGCCTGACAACAAAGGATGCTTTTGTAAGATCGCCGCAGGAAATTAGTGCAGACCTTGAGCCTAAGGTTTACCCCGGAGGGTTTAATAATACTTGCAAGGGATATAGCGATGGAGTGATTCATGTGACTAATATTACTGGTGGCTCAATTCTGAGTCTTGATGACTATACTTATTTTTGGACAGCCAGCAATGGCGGCTTTATTCCGGGAGACAATACACTCGATTCAATTGCAGGACTAAACCAGGGGACTTACACAGTTACAGTCTTTGATCTTTTTGGTTGCTCATTTACCGATAGTATAACACTAATTGACCCTGATGGTATTACTCTTCTAAGTGATACTGTTAGTACATACCCGGATGGTAATAATATCAGTTGCCATGGTTTAAACAATGGAAGTATAAGTCTTGAGTTTGAGGGAGGTTCGGGTATTTATGAATATGCATGGACAGGACCAGATGGTTTTACAAGTACGGAACAAAATATTAGCTCACTCTATGCAGGTACAGACAGTCTACTGGTTACCGATGAGAATGGCTGTACAATGTTATTTAGTTATACTCTTACAGAACCCGATACTCTGAATATTTTATTCTCGCCCACAGAAACGTTCGACTTATTATATAATATAGAATGTAATGGTGGACTGGCAGATGTTAATATTGTGCCAGAGGGAGGTAGCCTGAATGGATATGAATATATATGGACAACAGTAAATGGATCAGGAGTTGAAACCATCGATCAGAATCAGACAGGTCTAAGTGCTGCAACATACTACGTCCAGCTTATTGATGCTAATGCCTGTGTATATGAGGACAGTATTGTAATTACAGAACCCGAACCTCTCCATGTTGAAATTAACAAAACCAATATTACCTGCGAGTCGGTTACAATGGATAATGGGTCTATCGACATTACTGTAACAGGTGGCGCAGATACCCACCCGTATATATTTAATTGGAGCAATGGTAGTACTACTGAAGATATTTACGGATTGACAGAGGGAAGATATATAGTTACTATTGAAGATGCATACGATGGATGTATATTGATTGATTCGGCCGATATATATCTGCCTCCACCATTAGAAATAGATAAAATAGTTTCCGATTATAATGGAATGAATATCCGCTGCTTTGAAGATACTAATGGTTCGATAGACATCAGCGTTACGAGCGGTGACGGACCATATACTTTTGCATGGGAAGGGCCTGATGGATATACATCTGACCAGGGTTCAATAAACAACCTGCCAGCAGGTCAGTACAGGGTACATATAGTTGATTCCAATCTCTGCGAGATAAGAGATACAACAGACATGATTGAGCCGGGCCAGATAGGATTTGATGCAAATATTTCTGAGAGTGATTTTGGCATTTATAATGTTAATTGCTTTAATGATAGTACTGCCACAATCGACCTTGATGGTATTAATGGTGTGGGAAGTCTTTCATTCTACTGGACGGACGGTTTTATCGGTTCTTACAGGGAAGGACTTGGGGCCGGACAATATGGAGTTATCATCAATGATGCCAACCAGTGTACTAATGATACTGTTATTACTATTACCCAGCCAGATCCAATATTTGCAACAGAGACTATTGATCAGCCCTATTGCATTGATATGCCAGATGGTACGATTACACTTATTGCAGGGGGAGGCTTCGTTATGGCAGATTATTTCTATGAATGGTCGGATAATACTACAGGAAATGTACTGTCGGGAATAGCTGCCGGAACATATATTTATACAGTTACAGATGATAATGGATGTTCAATGACAGATACTGTAGTTGTATCAAGCGAAAGAGACAACTGTCTTACAATTCCAAATGCTATATCACCCAATGGTGATGGTATTAATGATGTCTGGAATGTTGACCTTATTGATCTGTATCCCGATGTAGAAATAAAGATATACAACAGGTGGGGTGAGCTCGTCTGGGCATCAGAAAAAGGCTACCCGCAACCATGGGATGGCAGAAGTAAAGGAAGGGAGTTGCCGGTTGATTCGTATCATTATATTATTAATTTAAATAATGGAAGAAAGGTAATCCTGGGACATGTAACAATAGTTAGATAGATTTAACGTATATGTAAATAGTGAAAAAGGGAGTATATATATTGACAGCAATCCTGCTTCTGACATTCAAATTGAGTGCTCAGCAACTCCCTCTGTATAGCCAGTATCTCTTCAATAAATACCTTATAAACCCTGCCGTTGCAGGATCTGATGGTTATACAAGTTTTAACCTTACCGCCCGCGAACAATGGCTCGGATACTCCGGAGCACCAAGGACTTTTTCATTTAGCTACCAGACAAGGATGCTTAAGAGGAGTTATATTCTTAGAAATACAAGCGCGAAACGAAGAATATATAGGCCCAAGTCTGAAGGTAAAGTTGGATTGGGTGGTTATGTTTTTAACGACAAGAACGGATTAGTTGAGAGAACGGGAGCTCAGTTTACATATGCCTACCATTTATGGTTATATGGAGAAACACAACTTTCGTTTGGAATATCTGCTACAGCATTTCACTTCAGGATTAATGAAGATGAGATTATGTTTGAGGATCCGGATGATCCCATACTGTTAAGCGACCTAAGGAAGGGAGTGTTTGTGCCTGATGCTAATTTCGGAGTATATCTTCTTAATTACAGGTATAATGTTGGTTTTTCAATCGAACAATTATTTCAGTCTTATGGAAAGATTGGGAACCCTTCTTACGATAACCTTACCCTGATGAGACATTATTACCTGTTTGGGTCATACACATACCCAATAAGTGTCGAAAGTGAAATTCAGCCTAATTTTATGTTTCGCATGTCTGAGCAATGGAAACCACAGCTCGATATTGGGGTGAACTATTTATTAAGACAGGATTTCTGGGCTGGATTATCTTACCGAACCGGGAACGTATTTATTGCCAGCGTAGGAGCCAGGTTTGAGAGTTTCTATTTCGGATATTCATTTGATTTTTCTTTAAGTGAGATTCAGAGTGTAACCTACGGTTCACATGAGATTATGGTTGCAATGAAATTTGGAAGTAATTCCAGAAGGTACAGGTGGCTAGACAGGTACTAAGATTTTTTCTCCAGTATATAAATAAGAGAACTTGATTTTGACTTATTAAACCAGGAGCTTATCCAGGCAATTTTACCTATAACTATTCCTTTGAGAAAGCCTATTCCTGAACCACGATATCTTTCACTAAGGATCGAGATATAAAACGAATCAAGGGGCATTCGTTTATAGCTTCTGAGTTGTAGTCCGGTATCCTTAATCAAACTCTGAAATGAAGATAAATTAAAGTGCCATAAATGTCGTGGAACATCCCATGCAGCCCAGTATTTTTTATAATAATGTGCGTCAAATGAATCGTTATTAGGCAGGGCGATTATACAAACCCCGGTTTTTTCCAGGATACGACTTACCTCATTTATAACATCCTTTGGAGACGACAGGTGTTCGAGTACATGCCAGAGTGTAACAACATTAAACTCTGATGCTCTGAAAGATGGTAGCTCATCGAGGCTAAACACCTTAAGTCCGAATTTTTCCTCAGCGTATTTTTTTGCATCCGGATCAGCTTCTATTCCTATGCTTGTCCAGTTCCTGTTTTTCATGTAGGCAGCAAAATATCCGGTTCCGCAGCCTATATCCAGCAAGTTACCCTGTTTCCTTCCAGAGGCCTTGCTGGCAGTTTTGAACTTGCTTCGAAGCATCCATCTCCTTGCTATGTGGTACAGGCGATTTGTAATACCCTTATTTGTGTTGCTGTGAGAAACGTAATCTTCGGATTTATAGTATTTTGATATCTCACTTTCGCCAGGGGGATCTATTGTAAAACAGAATGTACAATCATCGCATTTCCGTATATTAAAATCTTCACGAGACAGAAAATGGTCTCTGACCGTGTAGAGTGAGGATGTAGATTCACTATTGCAAACAGGACACTTATTCTGCATTACTCGTTTTTCTCTTTTTAATTTCAATGAAGATGGCAAGTATTATAAGTAAAATCAGCAGTATTGAACCGGTCATTGAAACCATATTCCCGCTTGTATAGGATTGAGGTTCGAAACGGAAAATGATTTCATTATCTCCGGAAGGAATTACGGCAGCCCGTAAAATATAATCGACTCTCATAAGGTCGAGTTCTTCGCCATTGATTGTAGCCTTCCATCCCTTTGGATAATAGATTTCTGAGAATACAGCCAGCTGAGTAGTGGATGATGATGAGTTATATATTAACCTGTTGGCACGGTAATCGATAAGGTTTATTGAGGAAAGGGTATCACGTTTAAGGGAATAGTCGTTTAATAAATCTTCAAAATTCTTATTTACGATTGCCTCGGTTGAAGGATCAAAGTTATTTATTGCTGATAGTTCCTCGTCGGGAGTATCTACTATCCTGAATGAATCGACAAACCATGCATTACCAAGACTCTCAGGATTAACCAGTGGTGGTGCATCAGGGTTGAAGATTACATATTTTGTATTAAGCATATTAAGAGAATTTAATCCCACAAATGCTCCTTTAAGATCTTCAATAGTAGTGGCTGAACTCAATTTATTCCCCAGTATGCTTATGTCTCTGCTTATAGAGTTTGATATAAGGTCCTGGTACCTCCTGATCTTAGCCCCATGGTAACCGCCTATGGAATGATGGTAGTACGAAGTAATACCTTCGGAGAACGGATCTGGCACTGCAATATTCAGTACTCTTACTTCATTGGTATCGGCAAGTATTATATTGTCAGCTGTGGTCGGGGTGAAACTTGCCTCAGCTTTTTTCTGAGTGACAAAATTATCGTTATTCAGGTATCTTTTATTAACAGGCCACATATCGAATGAAATAAGAAGCCCAAGAAAGATAATGCCACTTAGTAAGCTCAATTTTTCCTTATAGGTAAAGAAAATAACTGCTATTGCACCTATTATAAATACGAGTGATCGTAGCACATCTGTCTTAAGCATATTCCTCCTGTCGGCAATAAGTGCATTTTGCAGCCAGTCAGGTAACTGGCCTCCCTCATTTCCGGACACAAATGATCCGGCAAGACCCGGGAACAGAAAATAAAGTAAGAGGATCCCGATTGTTATTCCACCCGCAATCTTAATAGCCCTGTAAAGCTCCTGCTTGCGAACTTCCTTTTTAAATATTTTATCCAGGGCAAGAATGCCCAGGAGGGGTATACAAAATTCGGCGATAACAAGGATCATGGTTATTGCCCTGAACCTGTTATATCCTGGGAAATAATTAAAGAAAAGGGATGTCATTGGCATGAAATTCTTCCCCCATGCAAGCATTATAGAAATAACTGTAATAAGAAGTATCCACCATTTGTCTCGCCCCTTAATCAGCACAAGTCCCATAATAAACAGGAACAGGGCTACCGAACCAACATATACGGGTCCGCTGGTTCCAAGATTCTGTGTGCCCCAGTATTGTCTGAACTGGGGAATATACTGGGCAGCATTATTTCTCCTTAATTCCTTAACAGTTTCGCTATCGTTCTCAAATGGGACAGAGGCTCCACCTTTCAGGTTCGGAATAAGTAATGTAAGCGTTTCGTCTATTCCGTAACTCCACTGTGTTGCATACTGTATGCCAAGGCCACCTGTATCGTCCTGTTTATCTGATGCTAATTCAGACTTGCCCCTCATAGAGTATTTTGTATACTCATAAGTTGTGTAGAGACTTGCAAAATTTACAGTAACAGAAATAACTACACCCCCAATAAGCATTAATGTAGTTTTTAAGAATGGCTGAAAATCTTTCTTCCTGATAACATAAATTAATTCAAAGATGCCGAAGGCGAGAATAATAAGAAGGGTATAATATGTAATCTGCAGATGATTGGCAATGATTTGTAATGAAAGAAAGAGTGCCAGGAATGCAGTTCCGATTAATCGATTCCTCCTGTATGCAAAGATCACCGAACCAATAAGGGGAGCCATATAGGCCAGAGCCATAGCTTTTGTGTTATGTCCTGCAGCCAGTATTATAAAAAAGTATGATGAAAATCCGTAAGCGATAGATCCAACAATAGCAAGCCATGGATTTACTCTGAGTGATAAGAGAAGTATGTAAAAACCAATCATTAGCAGCAGAATGGGTGCGATTGGTATTCCCGGAGATATTAATAAATAGTGTAATGGCTTAAGAAGGTTACCGTAATATTGAGTTGAGATTAAATAAGCAGGCATGCCTCCAAACATTGAGTTTGTCCACAGTGGTTCCTCGTTAAACTCCTCACGATGATCTGCAATCTCTTTTGAACTGCCTGCAAAGACTGTTGTATCGTGAGTCTTTAATACCTGCTTATCAAGAGCAGGAGCAAAGTAAACTAAAGTTATAATTACAAAGGTTAAAACTGCAACCAGATGGGGTAGGAGCTTCTTTACAAAAGAGTTATCAGACATCTTAATTAATCGATATTAATGTATATTTGTAGTGTTACAAAAATAGTCTTTTTAATTAAATAGATGACTTGGGCGTAATTCAAAGACAGACGATTAAAGGAACTTTATATTCTTACCTTGGTGTAGGTCTTGGTTTTATTAACCTTGTAATCCTGTCCCCAAAAATATTTTCGTCAGATCAGATTGGCTTAATACAGGTGCTGGTTGCCATGGCAGTTATTCTGGCACAGTTTGCGTCACTTGGATTTAATAATGTGAGCATTAAGATGTTTCCTTTTTTCAGGGATAATGAGAAGAAGCATCATGGATATCTCGGGCTGGGATTTATTATATCACTTATCGGCTTTGCTATTTTCAGCCTGCTCATATTGCTGGGGAAGCCTCTTATGATTCAACAAAATGCCGACAAGTCGGCATTACTTACCGATTATATCGACTGGATTATTCCACTTGTTTTCCTGTTTCTATATTATAATCTTCTCGACACATACGCCAGGGTAATGTATAAGGCTGCCCTGGGCTCATTCCTCAGAGAAGTGCTTATAAGGATAATTAATCTGGGTCTGATAGTTGCAGTTTATATTGGGTGGATCGATTTCAGAACCTATGTAATCTTGTATATATTATCATATAGCATCACAATTATAATTCTCGGTGCCTACCTTATATGGACAGGACAGGTATCATTTAAAATTGATTTTTCCCTGCTCAGGGAACTGAGAACAGAAATGATTACTGTAGCATTGTTCGGGCTTATAGCCGGCTTAAGTGGAGTGGCTAAGCTTAGCTTCGATAAATTAATGATAAACAGGTTTCTGGATTTAAGCTCAGCCGGGGTTTATTCAATAGCATTTTATTTCGGCACGTTGATTCTTATTCCCCAGAGGGCAATGTCTAAGATCTCCTCGACTGTCATATCCGAAGCATGGAAGGATGGCGACAGGGACCTTATTTCAAGGACCTATTTCCAGAGCAGTATAAACCAGTTTGTGGTTGGGGCTTTTGTTTTTTTGATTGTCTGGCTCAATGTTGACAGCATGTTAAGCTATCTGCCCGATATATATTCGCAGGGTAAATATGTAATACTTTTTATTGCGCTTGCAAACCTGATTGAGGTAATGGCCGGGGTAAATATTCAGATTATCATTACATCAGAGTACTATAAATACCAGACCTATTTTATGATATTGTTATTGGTGAGTATTGTAATTACCAATATGATATTAATACCGATAATGGGTATTAACGGGGCGGCCATTGCTACTCTTATTTCTTCAGTTATTTATACCCTGGTAAGGCTGATATTCCTGTTTAGAAGATATTCATTTCAGCCATTCAGAATCAATCACCTAAAGGTATTGGGTATTTTGGTTCTATTGATACTGCTGGGTATATGCATACCTCATTTATCGAACTGGATTATTGACATTTTTGTAAGATCAATAGCTATCTCGATATTATATATGTTTATGAGCCTGGTTTTTAAAACCTCAGATGAGTTGGTGAAAATTTATCATCTGGTAATCAAAAAGATTTTTTAAAAAATGAAGTTAAACCCGGGTATTATTATTCAGGCACGACGGGGAAGCAGCCGATTCCCTGATAAGGTAGTGTTGCCCTTCTATAATGGTATGTCCATCCTGGAATTATTAATAGAGCGTTTTAAGAGTAACCCGGACTATGGCCTTGTTGTTGCTACTACTGTCGAACCTGCAGATGATTTGATTTGTGAGATCTGTACCAGGCGGGGAGTTAACTTCTACAGGGGTTCAGTTAGTAATGTACTTGACAGGTTTTATGGTGCCAGCAAAAAGTTTAACATCGACCCTTTAATCAGGGTATGTTCAGATAATCCCTTCCTTATCGAATCGTCTCCCCAGGAGCTATTGAGTTCATTCAGGAGTAATGGAAGCGACTACATTGGCTATAAACTTTCCGGTAACAGGATTGGTATAAGGACTCATTTTGGATTATGGGCAGAACTATTAACCCGTAGAGCCATAGAAAAAGTAATGGATAGTACAGATGAGAAAATTTATCTTGAGCATGTAAGCAATTATCTTTATAGTAATCCGGATAAGTTTGAGTTATCATTTATTGATGTGCCCGGGATTGTTTATTCAAGGGATGATATTAGGTTAACGGTAGATTCTGAGTCGGATTTTGAGCTGACAAAAACAATATACAGTCAATACAAGGAGGGACAAGTAAGCGACAACCTGCATGCCCTGGTTAAGTTAATTGATAACACCCCGGAGTGGAAGGAAGAAATGAAAAAAAGCATTATTCAAAATGAAAAATGAAATATATCTGATCGGTGAGATAGGTCAGAATCATAATGGGTCGACAGATATCGCCAAACAACTTGTAGATGTTGTTGCTAATCCTGTGGTTGATATGCTGTTTAATAAGGAACTCAGAGGAATGAATGCGGTAAAGCTTACCAAGAGGGACCTCGGGCAGGAATTGTCAACTTCTATGATGAATAAGCCATACGATTCTCCACATTCATTCGGTAAGACTTATGGTGAGCACAGGGCCTTTCTTGAGCTGAGCGATGAAGAGCATCTTGAGGTTTATTTGTATGCTAAGTCAAAGAAACTGGATTTTGTTGAGACGATATGTGCCACGGGAGCGATGAGCCTGTTAAAGTTATTTACCCCCGACCGGCTAAAGGTGGCTTCCCGCGATCTGACAAATTTACCACTGGTAAATGCCCTGGCCGAAACGCGTATCCCAATAATCCTTTCTACGGGAATGGGAGGGAAGGAAGAGATTGATAATGCTCTTGAAATTATAAGCAGATATCATTCCGGGATAAGTATCCTGCACTGTGTGTCTGAATATCCAACAAGGTATGAAAATGTAAATCTCAATACTATCTCATACCTTAAGGCTAATTATTCAGATTATATAATAGGATATTCTGATCATACAGTTGGAATAGCAATCCCGCTGGCTGCTGTGGCTCTCGGAGCAGAGGTAATAGAAAAACATATTACGCTCGACAGAACGATGAAAGGGTCTGACCATAGCGGATCGCTTGGAGTTGACGGTATTGAAAGGATGGTAAGGGATATCCGTAACCTGGAAGCAGCCATGGGTGAAGAAAAAATATTTATTTCTCCTTCTGTTGCCGAATCCAGACAAAAGCTGGAAAGGAGCCTGGCAACAGTTAGAGACCTGCAGGCCGGACATATTCTGGCAGGGGAAGATCTTCATCTTCTTAGTCCGGGCGATGGATTTAGCTATGCTGAAAGAGATCAGGTTATTGGAAAAAAAGTAATAAGGGCATTGCCCAAGGATGAAATTATTTACCCTCAAAACATTGAATAAGATGATACCTAAACTTGTGCTTACCGATATAGATGGCGTTTGGACTGATGGAGGAATGTATTATTCGGAAAATGGGGAGGAGATGAAAAAATTTTCAACTTCTGACAGCGTGGGAGTACTGTTTTTAAGATTGAATAATATACCTCTTGGAATAATTACAGGAGAAGAGACAAGTATCGTTGAAAACCGGGCCGCTAAGTTGAAAATAGATATAGTGTACCAGGGAGTTCGTAATAAGCTTAAAGTAGCTCAGGATATAGTTGATCAGCTTGGGATTAATCTTTCAGAGGTAGCATTTATTGGCGACGAAATAAATGATATTCAATTAATGAAGGAATGTGGTTATGTTGCTATTCCCGCTGATGCTTCAGCTTATATGGATCAGTACGCCGACATCAGGCTAAGCTCCGCAGGTGGTAAGGCAGTGTTTAAAGAGTTTATTATCCACCTGCTTGAAAAGCATGATCTTTTTGATGAGACTATGGATAAGTACCTTAAGAGCCGTCAGTAATAGCCGATAATACCCTTTCCGAAACTTCACCATCTATAAGGTAGGCATATTTATTTATGAATTCCGATACAGATTCTTTTTCCTGGACCAGTGATCCTGATACTAATTTCTCAAGAGCATTATAGCAATTTTCAGTATTTTTTACTTTATGTCCCACCCCGGCGGCAATGTAACCCTGTATGTCCTGTTCAAGTGGGTCATGAATAATCAGAGGCTTTGAAAAGTAAACTGCCTCCGTTCCTACTGTAGAGAAACAGGTGTAGACTGCATCCGATTTGTGAATTAGTTCATAAAGATCATGCTCAGGCATGAATTCAATATTTGTCAGATTATTTTCATCAGCGATGGAGCTGTAATATTCAAAGTAATCTTTTTCGAGGGGATGAGGTTTAAGCTGTATTAATATACCATCTGATTTTGCTGCAGCGCCGAACAGATCAGAAGCTGCAAGTCTTCTTAAGGAGGGATCCCTCTGAGGCTGGGAAGCAAATAATATTACTTTCTTTCCTGCATTATTATCATACCTTGCTTTTTTAAGCTCCTCGATCATATCGGTTCTGATCTGACCTGTTACCATTAATCCCTGCTTACTGTAGTTTCCCTTATTTATAAGAAGATCTTTCCAATATTCGCCCCAGGTAAGGGTGAGTCTCGGGGTAATATCTTTTTTAGCTTCTTCCGGTGTAAACCTATAGGCCGGGTGTAGTTCATGAATGGCACCATGCTGGATGCCGATTGTTTTTATTGCCAGATACTTAGCAGCATCAAGCAAGCTTTTATTATAGGGACTGTTTTCATCAGATGCCGTAACAGATAGTGGCTTATATTTCTTACATATCTCCCTGAAACCAATATATCTCATTATATATATTCTGAATGATGGTTTCTGACCTGAGAGAAGATATGTAAATATAGAATACTCTGTATCCCTGAATTGATGAACCAGTGAATTGAGCTTATAAGAAAGGTCTTTTCTGATTTTCCTGATCTCCTTCCTTTCAGCACTGCCAAGTATTGCTTTAGCAAGAATCTGGTCGGAAGAAATACTTCTTAGTTTAAGGACCCTGTATTGTATTGACTTCTTGTAGTCCGAAATGTTTGCCGTCCTTTTCCCGGGAATACCGGCTTCGGTAATAAGGCAAAACCTGTTATCAAGTATTTTGAAGAGATTGTGAAATACAAAATTCCCCTTGTAATATTTCTTTCCTTCGCCCTGGTATATCCTTACCGGTTTTGCATTATCCAGAATAATATGCCTGTCTTTGATCTTGCCGGCAGAACGGAAACAAACTCTGACCAGGGCAAATAGCATGTTAAAGCCGATAGAAATTGTGTTTGATATTCTGCCTGCTTGTTTTTCATCCCTGTGCCTGTACTCAATATTATCAGGAAGATGGTGGGAAAGAACTATCTCCGGGATATATGTATAGAGAATAATAGAATACTTTTTAGAAGCCAGTTTGATTTCTTCTATAAGATACTCAAGGTTTCTTGCAGCCATATAAACGCTTAATCGCTGGTAGAACCAGAAATTCATTTTTTGATATTCCAGAAAATCTGAAACGGTCGATCCTGCAGCCTTTTCATTGCTGAAACGAAGAATCTGGTCCATTATCCTGTAATTGATACCCTTCTTATCTTCCGGGCCAGTTATAGGGGTGTAGACCTTGTTGGGCAGATTAAGCTGTTTGATATTGAAATGCCAGAAAACAGGGCCAGCAGAACTACCTATGGCTAATAACTCTTCTCTCGAAAGATTCCTGGCAATAATATGTAATGTTTCTTTCAATTTTCTACAGGTCTAAGAGTTTAACCAGCTTTGAGGTAAGATGCTTTCTTTCGTAGTTATATGTAAGATCGTCAATCTTATAACTGGCTTTACCCAGCTTGTTTCTTAAATAATCTGTAATCCCGTCAGTATTTTCCGGCTCAAACATCTTTCCGGCCCCTGTTTCATTCAGAACTTTTGCTGCATCTCCTGTTACCGGGCCAATTCCAAGAATGGTGTTACCGGATCTCAGGTATTCAAATATTTTACCGGTTACAATAACGTCATTGTATTTATGGTCTGGTATCAGAAGAAGTAGCATGTCGCTCGAGATAATGTGACCGATTGTCTCCTTATGTGACGAATATTCCACAAATTCGCTAATGCTAAGCAGCTTATAATTCCTGATCTGATTTTTCGCGCCTTCAGATAGTTGCCCGACAAATCTGAGAGTGAATTTTTGCCTGGAATTACTACTTGTAATTTCGGAAACAGCTTTCAGAAATGATTCAAAAGGATATCTATCGCTTATACTTCCGGTATAACATATTGTAAAAGTATCAAATCTCTTGCTATCATCGCTGATACTGAAATCTTCTTCATCAAAACCATTTGGTAAAACAAATATTTTATCTGTTTCTGATTTCAGCTTTAATTCGAGCAGCTCTTTCATCCCATATCCAACCGTGAGAATTTTGTCTGCTTTATCCAATACGGAATATTCGTATTTCTTATCCTTCTTTTTTGCCAGGGATGATGCATAGAAGTCATTATAATAGTAGATATCTGTCCATGGATCCCTGAAATCTGCAATCCACTTAATGTTGCTGAATTTTCTTTTTAAGCTAAGGCCTATCAGGTGACTTGAATGAGGGGGCCCACTTGTAATAATGAGGTTAATACCTTCTTCTTCTATTAGTTTAACAGCTTTTTTAAGGGCAAAACGGTTCCACCCTTTTCTCGGATCGGGGATAAACAGGTTACCTCTGATAAACCTGGCAACCCTGTTTTTTAAACTTTTATTGTTTGTACTTATCCTGAGCTTTTCTCTGTTTCCGGTTTTCTTACCCGGGAATATATTAAAGTAATTTGTAGCCCTTGTGGTATAGACCCTTACATCAGGATTTATTTCAGAAATAAGGGAGTGGTCGTATGCTGGATATTCGGCAAACCCGGGGTCGACAGTAAGAATAAATGGCTGGCGGTCAAATAACGGGAGATATTTTGAAAACTTCAGCCACCTCTGTACACCTGCTCCACCGGAAGGCGGCCAGTAGTAGGTAATAATCAAGATTTTTTTGGGGAAGGCTTTAGACGCTTTAAAGGCGTTAGATGCTATATTCATTTGCGGACAGCTTTAATTAGTTTGTTCAATAAAAAACTGACCTCAGAGCAATAATCCAGAAAGATTATTCTTTCTTCTGAACTAATATATAACAGGTCTGATGCAAGCAAAATATAATATCTAGATTCTTCCAGAGACCCCCTTGCTATATGTAGAAAATGAAGCATTTCTTTATCTGTATTTCTAGATTTGCCTTCTACTATATTTGCTGGGACTGATACTATAGATCTTCTAAGTTGATTAGTTAATCCCCATTTTTCAGATTCAGGAAAACTAGAAGTAAGTTTAAATACTTCCAGTACGAGTTTATGAGCCTTTTGCCATACTAACAAGTTTTCCCAGGTGCCCATATAAATTTTTGTTTTTATACCATAATATTAACGAGCCTCTCCTGCCTCTAAAGCCTCTCCAGCCTCTACCGCCTCTACCGCCTCTACCGCCTCTCCAGCCTCTACCGCCTCTCCAGCCTCTACCGCCTCTCCAGCTTCTAAAGCCTCTACCGCCTCTCCAGCCTCTACCGCCTCTCCAGCCTCTACCGCCTCTCCCGCCTCTACCGCCTCTCCAGCTTCTACCGCCTTCTCAAGCTTCTACCGCCTCTCCAGCTTTTACCAGCCTCTCCAGCTTCTAAAGCCTCTACCGCCTCTCCCGCCTCTACAGCCTATCGCCTCTCCAGCTCTACCGCCTCTACCGCCTCTCCAGCTTCTACCGCCTCTCTAAAGTCTCTTCAACAAAATACTTATATCAACTTTTTCCTTGATAATATCTTTTAGAGCATCAATTGAAAGTCTCTCCTGTTCCATTGTGTCTCTATATCTCAGTGTAACAGTATTGTCTTCTTTGGTTTGATGGTCAACAGTTATACAGAATGGTGTTCCTATAGCATCCTGTCTGCGGTACCTCTTTCCAATAGAATCTTTTTCGTCGTACTGACAGTTAAAATCAAATTTAAGATTATCGATAATCTTTCTTGATATCTCAGGAAGACCGTCCTTCTTTACAAGAGGCATTACTGCCAGTTTAACAGGAGCAAGCACTGCAGGTAGTTTCAAAACAACCCTGGTGTCAGATGTACCATCTTCTTTTACAATTTCTTCCTGCTTGTAAGAAGCTGAAATTATTTGCAGAAACATCCTGTCTACCCCGATTGATGTTTCTACAACAAAGGGCACATATGATTCGTTTTGCTCAGGGTCAAAAAATTGTAACTTTTTGCCGCTGTATTTCTGGTGCTGACTCAGGTCGAAGTCAGTGCGAGAATGGATTCCTTCAACTTCCTTGAAACCAAATGGAAACTTAAATTCTATGTCGCTGGCAGCGTTGGCGTAATGAGCCAGCTTATCGTGATCGTGAAAACGGTAATTTTCTGCTCCGAAACCCAGATTCTGATGCCATTTCATTCTGATTTCTTTCCATTTTTCGAACCATTCCAGCTCTGTTCCTGGCTTCACAAAGTATTGCATTTCCATCTGCTCAAACTCTCGCATCCTGAATATAAACTGTCTGGCAACGATCTCATTTCTGAAAGCCTTACCAATCTGTGCAATACCGAATGGAATTTTCATCCGGCCTGATTTCTGAACATTCAGGAAGTTTACAAAAATCCCCTGGGCAGTTTCCGGCCTGAGAAACAATTTCATGGCTCCTTCGGCTGTGGATCCCATTTCGGTACCAAACATAAGGTTAAATTGTCTTACGTCAGTCCAGTTTCTGGTTCCGGAAACAGGGCATACTATTTCGTAATCAAGAATAATTTGTTTAATCTCATCAAGGTTATTGTCGTTAAGTGCTTTTACAAATCTACCATTGATAAGATCAATTTTCTCCTTGTTAGCCAGAACCCTGGGATTGGTTTCCCTGAATTGCTTCTCATCAAAACTTTCACCAAAGCGTTTCTTTGCCTTGGCAATTTCCTTGTCTATTTTTGCTTCAAATTTGGCTACCTGATCTTCTATTAAAATATCGGCCCTGTATCTTTTTTTTGAATCCTTATTATCTATCAGCGGATCGTTAAATGCGTCAACATGTCCTGAGGCCTTCCAGATAGTTGGGTGCATAAATATGGCTGAGTCGAGGCCTACAACATTTTCATGAAGCAAAACCATGCTGTCCCACCAGTATTTCTTGATGTTATTCTTTAGTTCAACACCATACTGGCCATAATCATATACTGCTCCAAGGCCATCATATATTTCGCTGGATTGAAATACATATCCGTACTCTTTGCAGTGTGCTACAAGGTTTTTAAACAGATCTTCCTGTGCCATATTTAGTAATATTTATTGCGTCAGGCAAAAGTAAGCCAAAATCTTTGGTTTTACAATTTAGAAATAGGCGCAAGGGAACTCTAATCTTTGTATATTTGTTTGTTAATCCAGTAATTTTTATTGATGGCTTTAAAAGCAGAATTTTTAGTTATAGGATCGGGTATTGCAGGAATGGTTTTTGCCCTAAAAGCCGCAGCTCATGGCAAAGTAATAATCCTTTCAAAGGCAGAAATAACAGAGAGCAATACAAGGTATGCACAGGGAGGTATAGCATCAGTGATGTATAAACCTGATTCTTTCGGGAAGCATATAGAAGATACCATAGTTGCCGGTTCGGGGTTTTGTAACCATGAAGTTGTAAGAATGGTGGTAAACGAAGCACCCGATAGAATACAGGAGTTGATAGATCTAGGGGTTGGTTTTGATACAAGAGATGACGGCAAATATGACCTTGCCAGGGAAGGTGGCCATTCTGAACACCGTATATTGCATAATAAGGATAAAACCGGTGAAGAGATTCAAAATGTTCTGGCCAAGAAGGTGCAATCTCATTCCAATATTAGCGTACGCGAACATTGTTTTGCTATAGACCTGCTTACTCAACACCATATGGGAGAAATAGTAAAGCGTCACATAGGTGGAATAGAGTGCTATGGCGCCTATATATTCGACACAACTTCCGGAAAGGTTGAAACAATATTATCGAAAGTTACCGTTGTTGCCACGGGGGGGATAGGCAATCTTTACCAGACAACCACCAACCCCGAAATTGCAACAGGCGATGGAATTGCAATGGCTTACAGGGCAAAGAGTATTATCGAGAATATGGAATTTATTCAATTTCATCCTACTTCACTGTATAATCCCGATCAGAGACCGTCATTTCTGATAACTGAAGCCCTCAGGGGTCATGGTGCCCTGCTACGCAATAGCTCTGGAGAGAAATTTATGAACAGATACGATTCACGGGGATCACTAGCCCCCAGGGATATTGTTGCAAGGGCTATCGATAATGAAATGAAAGTAAGGGGAGAGGACTTTGTATATCTCGACTGCACACACCTTGAACCTGAAGACCTTAAGAATAGTTTCCCTAACATTACAAGTAAGTGTCTTAGCCTCGGAATAGATATTACAAGGGAAATGATTCCTGTCGTTCCGGCTGCACATTATCTGTGTGGTGGGATAAAGGTTGATAAGAACGGGGAAAGTTCTGTTAGCAGGTTATATGCAATTGGAGAAGTAGCATCAACCGGCTTACACGGGGCTAACAGGCTTGCATCAAATTCTCTCCTCGAAGCTGTGGTCTTTGCACACCGGGCTGCTGAGGATTCATTGTCCAGGATAAGTAAGCTTAGTTATAAGGAAAATATTCCCGATTGGGATTTCAAAGGGGCAAACCATCCCGAGGAAATGGTGCTTGTTACCCAGAACTACCGTGAGATGCAGATGATTATGTCGAACTATGTTGGCATTGTAAGATCTGACCTTAGATTGGAGAGAGCGCTAAAACGCCTTGAACTAATATATATTGAGACAGAAGAGTTATACAAGAAATCTTTGATAAGCAGAAAAATTATTGAACTGAGAAATCTTATTAATGTTGGCTATCTGGTTATAAAAATGGCAAGCAGCAGAAAGGAAAGCCTCGGTTTGCATTATTCAATAGATCACCCCCGAAGCGCAGGAGGTGAGTTTTAAAATTATTTAATATGTTTTTTGAATCAGCACTAATAGGTAAAAATAGCTGGTGGAGGTACCTGGTAATGTTTATAGCAGCATTTGGAGTTGCAAATACTATAGGTGCCATACCATTGATAGTGGCTATAGTAGCAAAGGCAACAGCCGATCCGTCTTTAATTGGAGCCGCATCTGACAACATTGCCGACATGTCGGTTTTTGGGATTGAGCCGAACCTGGCACTTGTACTTATCGTAATTCCTTTTATAGTTGGCTTGCTAACGGTTTTTTTATTGATGAAGCCATTGCATGGAAGAACCTTTATGTCGTTGATAAATGGGGGTTCTTCATGCCGCTGGTCTAGGGTTATTATAAGTTTTTTATTATGGGCTTTTCTTATGGCCGTTTACCTTGTACTTAGCCTGAAGCTTGATCCGTCAAACTTTACACTTCATAATACAGGGAAAAGTTTATTTGTACTTGCTGTAATTTCGCTTTTGCTAATGCCCTTTCAGACTACTTTTGAGGAAGTCCTGTTCAGGGGTTATCTAATGCAGGGTATTGGTGTTTCTGCACGAAATAAGTGGTTGCCTCTTTTGATTACATCAATCTTATTCGGTTTAATGCATGTGATGAATCCTGAAATTAAGGAGTTCGGCTTCCTTACCATGATGCCACAATATATAAGCTTTGGTCTAATGTTTGGCATTATTTCGGTGCTGGATAACGGTATTGAACTTGCAATTGGAGCGCATGCTGCAAATAATATTTTCCTGTCGGTTTTTGTAACCCAGAAGGCTTCAGCACTCCAGACAGTAGCTATGTTTGAACAACAGGCAGTTCATCCATGGTCAGAATATTTATACCTGATTATTTTATCTGCCATATTTATAGGCACTCTGTTTATCATATATAAATGGAAGGTCAGAGAATCTTTTGCTTATAAAGATTAATATGTAAGCGCAATTATTTTTGTTTCATGTTGTCTAACGCTATAGTTAGGTGAACAATACTATTTGTGACAAAAGAGCATTTTAAATCGGAAGAAGATATACTTATTGCTGCTTTGAAGAGGGGCGACCAGGATGCTTTTAGGCAAATTATTGAGTTGTATCAAAAAAGCATTATCAGGGTTTGTAAGGGCTTTGTCGGGAGCCAGGAGGATGCCGAGGATATTGCCCAGGATGTTTTTATTCAACTATTCAGATCTTCTTCTTCCTTAAGAGGAGAAGCACGTCTCTCGACCTGGCTCTACAGGGTTGCTGTTAATAAATCCTTAAATCATATCAGATCGCTGAAGTCAAGAAGTCATCTTGAATATATGGAAATAAATGATGGGATAAGTGCAAGCTCTGGTGAAGGCGCAGATGATGGTATAACTGCCTCAGACCATAGAAAAGCATTGCGCCAGGCAATTAATTTACTTCCTGATAATCAAAGAACGGCATTTATTCTTCAGAAATATGAAGAACTTTCGTATGAAGAGATTTCAAGGGTTATGGATCTGTCACTTTCATCCGTTCAGTCCCTTATTTTCAGGATGAAGAAGAACCTTCAGGATAATCTTATGGAATATTTTAAAAAAAATTTCACCCAGTAGCGAGTGATTAATGAAAATATTGTGTCAAACTAATGAAGAAAGATAAATTATGAATTGCGAAGATGTAAATATTAATATGTTCGAACTGGCTGAAGGTTCTCTCGACAGGGAGACAGAAAGTCAGCTAAGAGCACATATTGACACCTGTGAGTTATGTAAAGCGCAGTTTTCTTTTATTGAGGGTGCCTTTGATCAGCTTGAAACCGAGAGGAACATTAATGTTTCACAGGGATTTAGCGATAAGATATTAGCCAGGGTCAAGAAGAGTAATAAATCTGTATTTAACTACAGGTCTGTTTTTATTCCCTTAGTCGCTGCTGCAGTTATTGTATTTGGAATCTTTACCGGCATATTTATTTCAGGACTTTCTTCGGGAAATAATACCGAGGTATATGCCGACTTACCCAATGAATATTATTATACAAATGAAATTCATCTGGAAACAATTGAAGGTTTCTTCTTAACAAACAAGGACTGATATGAGAAGCAAAACAATATATCTTATACTTATCCTTTTTCTGGCCAGCACTAACATAGCCACTATTATTTCGATTAGTGTTAAGAAGGATAATGGAGTAGCAGAAGAAACAGCTGTCGGTCTTCAATCAAGGGAAAGCAGGATGAGTTTCTTCTGGGGTGAGCTTGGTCTGGATGAGAAACAGAAATCAGATGCAGAAGAGTATAATTCAGATTATAATGCCAGGGCAGGTAAAATTACCAATGATCTGACTGACTTAAGACACCAGATTGTTGAGGAGATGTCGGCAGTTAATCCTGATAAAGATAAACTTGACAGCATTATAGAGGAATTCGGAGATCGTCACAGTGAACTAAAGAGGGAAACAGTAGATTTTTATTACCAGCTCTATTCAATATGTGATAGTAATCAACGCTTAAGACTGGAATTTATGTTCAGAGATATGCTCGACCCGGAGGGGGTTATTTATGGAAGAGGAAGAGGCGGACAGGGAAGAGGCCGTCAATATCTGGAGAATGGACCCGGAAGTGGAAGAGGAAGAGGAAGAACAGGATTATAATAAAATATTAAAAAGTAATTAAACAGACTCATTATTAATACATTAAATATACAATTATGAAAAACAGTTTGAAAATAACAGCAATGGTGGCCTTGCTATTTTTTGCCGCCACCAGCGTGTCAAATGCTCAATATTTCAGGAGGACCAATAACAGGATGACCTATGCCGGACAGTGCCTTGATATTCCTGGTCTGACCGAGGTGCAGAAGACACAGATAAACGAATATAACGCAGCTCATCAAAAAGTTATTGATCAGATGAGGGAAGAATTTTATGCCGCACCTGACCTTGTAGCTGCAAATGAGATAAAAGCCAAAATGACTCTTGAGCAAAACAATCATCTTGAAAAAATATCAAAGATATTGACAGAGGAGCAGAGAGTTTATTTTAATGAAAATATTGTTGCCGGACCTGCAGGTGGAGGTGGAAGAGCTTATAATCGTGCACCAAGGGGTGGACGCGGATATGCTAACTGGGGAGGTGGTCGTGGAAGAAACAGGGTCGATCGCCCGGGTCGTGGACGTGGTGGAGCCGGCTATGGATGGAGGTATTAAACTGAAAAAAACCGGGATATTTACAACCCTGTGGGTCGACAATCCCGGTTTCACTCAGTATTAAATACATTCAAATATACTACTTTTCAGGAAGGGGTTAATGGTTAAATACCATAAACCCCTTTTGTTTTGTCGCTCTCATTATAATCACCCCATTTTTCTTCAATATAATCCAGCAGGTGACTAATTTCCTCCGGATCGGTGGTAGTAAGCAATTTTAGTCTTGTCTCCTTGAAAAAAGGCAGGCCTTTAAAATAATTTGAGAGGTGACGCCTCATTTCATATATTCCCCTGTCTCCCTCTTTATATTCAATTGATTTGAGCAGGTGCTTCCTGGCGAGAGCAACTTTTTCGCCCAGGGTAGGCTCAGGGAGAATATCGCCCGTATCAAGGTAGTGTCGAATCTCCTTAAATAACCAAGGGCGGCCTACAGATGCTCTTCCTACCATAATTGCATCAACACCATACCTCTTAAACATCTCGGCTGCTACATGTGGAGAGTCAATATCCCCATTGCCAATAATAGGAATATTTATTCTTGGATTATTCTTGACTTCCCCTATCAGTGTCCAATCGGCTTTTCCTTTATACATTTGC
The DNA here is from genome assembly GCA_942491535.1 of uncultured Marinilabiliaceae bacterium. Lineage (GTDB taxonomy): Bacteria > Bacteroidota > Bacteroidia > Bacteroidales > VadinHA17 > JAUVKT01. Next base: position 431,698 of record CALOBV010000024.1, on the reverse strand, counting down.
GACCTGGTACGTCCATGAATAGCCAGAGCCGCAATTCCTGTATCCTGAAGCCTCTCTGCTATATCAACAATATTTTTGCTCTCTTCATCCCAGCCCAGCCGGGTCTTTACCGTTACCGGAATTTTTACTGCATCAACAATGGCCCGTGTCATTTCTACCATCAGTGGCACATTTCGCATCATTCCTGAGCCGGCTCCCCGCTTGGCAATCTTTTTAACCGGACATCCAAAATTAATGTCTATAACCTCGGGCCGTGCTTTTTCTGCAAGACGTGCCGCGTCAACCATCGAATCAATAATATGGCCGTATAGCTGGATTCCTATCGGCCTGTCACTATCATTAATCTCCAGCTTTTTTAGACTTTTTGCTCCGTCTCTTATTAATCCGTCAGAAGAAATAAATTCGGTATACATAAAATCAACTCCATATTCCTTGCAGATACTCCTGAATGATGGATCTGTTATATCTTCCATAGGAGCAAGGAATACAGGTTTATCCCTCAGTATTGTAGAACCAATCTTCACAAACTCACTTTTTTAATAAGCATCTAATAATTAACTTCGACAAAATTAGTCAAAATGAAGTATTCAGGTGGAATATTACCTCTGAAATCTCAGAAACCATTTATTCAGCTACTGGTAGCTCTGATGATTATACTGCTCGTATCGCTTGTATTGCTTAGTTTGACAATGTTATCTGGCCGCCTAATATTCGGGATGGGGATAGTTGATATAAATGCCGAAGTGCTCGAAATAAGCTCCTCGCAAAGAGCATATATTAAGTTTATACAGGCATTCCAGCATATATCAATTTTCCTTATCCCCAGCCTTTGTGTAGCCTACCTTATGACAGGAAGTATGTCTGGTTACCTTAAATTAAAATCATTTCCCGACCCTGCTCAGGCAATGCTGGTGTTATTTCTTGCAATGGTTCTGATACCCTTTATCGGCGATCTGGGAATCTGGAATTCAAGACTCACCCTTCCTCCATGGCTGAGCCCACTGGAGACCTGGATGAGCCAGAAAGAGGCTGAAGCTGCTAAACTTACAGGCTGGTTGATATATTCCGGAACTATTGGATCTTTGATTATTAATATTATTATAATCGCTATTCTACCTGCACTTGGCGAGGAATTTCTGTTCAGAGGCCTTTTTCAGGATATCTTTACAGGGATTTTTAAGTCGCCACATATCGCGATATTATTTACAGCCCTTCTGTTCAGTGTTTTTCATCTTCAGTTTTATGGGCTTGTTCCACGTATGGTGCTTGGCCTGGTATATGGATATTTATTTTACTGGAGCGGGACTCTCTGGTTGCCTGTTTTTGCTCATTTCTTAAATAACCTTGTGCCGGTAATTGTTGCCCACCTGTTTGGGTGGGAGCAGATGAATAATGAAATTCAGGATTTTATTCGTGGTGAGGGATATAGTTTCCTTATACCACTGATTCTTTCCGTATTGTTGATGCTTGTAATCAGGTACCAGTCGAAAGAGTCTAATTCTGTGAAATAACACTGCGCTGCAGGCTTAACTCTTCACCGTTCTTTTTGAGCTCGCTTTTCCTGAACACATAAATCAGTCCGTATTTTTCAGCTTCAAGGCGTTTAGTCTCCTCGCTCATCGATGAGAAGGACTCCTCAACTTCATTCCATATAGAAACAATGATCTTATCAGCCTCTTTGCGCATCTCGGCTATCTGGAGAGAATAATCTGAAGTTCTTTTGTGAAGAGTTTTTTGAAAATGCCATGCATCCATAAACTTTTCAAAATGAACCTTAACCACTGCAATTGTTGGATTTGTAACAGGTGTTCTTCCCGATCTTAATCTGTTTGCCTCTCCTTCGATTATAGTCTTACCCCATTTAATTACATCCTTTTCAGACGTTAGCGTAGGAAGAGAAGAATTCCCGTTTGTCATACCAAAAAACTCAGGCGTGTCCTTTCTTATATCTCCTCTCTGTACAGCAAGGTTCATTACCTTAAGAAAGTGATTGACATAAGTCCTTGCCTTCTTTACAATATCCTGGTAGGCTTTGCTGCTGTTTACCTGGTTGGCCATTGACTGCCTCTGTAGCTGGTAAATATTTTCAAATGAGGGAAGGAAAGCCTGTAACCTTACATATGATGAGGAGGAATAGGCTAATTTGAATGGTGGCAATTCTTTCCCCTTCTTCAGGGCTTCTCTCATTGCTCTTATACGTGCGGCATCTGTGTTTGGCAATCGGCGGTAGGGCATAATGGAAGGCAGAAATGTTAATAACTTGTTAGCAACAAGTGCGAATATAGTAAATTCAAATTAATATGCAATACTATTCGCCTTTGATATTCAAGAAGTTTGAAAAATTATTGTGATTTACATACAAATCATTATTTCAGGGCATGTAATACTGTCCCCGATCATTTTGCTTTCGATTAATTATGGTGTATTTTTAATGATCATAATATTAAGCAATAAATACAATAAGCTATGTTTAAATCAGAAGCATATATTAACAGGAGAGGAAAGCTCAGACAGTTAGTTGATGGTGGGATAGCACTATTTATCGGTAATGTTGACTCGCCGATGAATTATCCTGCAAATCCATATCATTTCAGGCAGGATAGTGATTTCCTTTACTTTTTTGGACTTGATCTTCAGGGACTGGCTGGCGTAATAGATATTGATTCGGGAGAGGACATTATTTTTGGTAATGATGTGGATGTTGATGATATTATCTGGATGGGCCCGCAGCCAACTATCAGGGAACTGGCACTTAAGTGCGGAATTAAAAAGACTGCTCCAATGACTGCCCTGGTAGATTTTCTGGGAGAAGCCAGATCGAAGGGGAGGAAGATTCATTTTCTGCCTCCATACAGGGGTGAAACTAAGATGACACTGGGATCATTATTGAAAGAGAATCCCTGCCAGATGAAATCGATAGCCTCTGAAGAACTTATTAAGGCAGTGGTGTCGCTGAGGTCTGTTAAGGAAGATATTGAGATTGAGGAAATAGAAAGGGCTGTTGCTATTGCATACGACATGCATACAACAGCAATGAGAATGTGCAAACCGGGCACTGGCGAGCAGGAGATCTTCGGGACACTCGAAGGGATAGCCCAGGCACAGGGCAGGGGTCCCTCTTTTCCGATAATCTTAAGTATTAATGGTCAGACTCTTCATAATCATGATCATAGTAATATTCTAAAGGAAGGTAGGATGATGGTCACTGATTGTGGGGCCGAGACAAACATGAATTACTCATCGGATATTACACGGACAACTCCTGTTGGAGGGAAATTTAATCAGCGTCAAAAAGAAATATATGAGATCGTCTTAAAGGCGAATGTTGATACAATTAATGTTGCAGGACCGGGCATGTCTAACCGCGATCTTCACCTTATGGCATGCAGGATAATTGCATCAGGGATGAAGGACCTGGGACTTATGAAAGGTAATATAGATGACGCTGTTAAGGCAGGAGCACATGCTCTTTTTATGCCTCACGGACTGGGACATATGATGGGAATGGATGTTCATGACATGGAAGGACTGGGGGAGAATTATGTTGGTTATAATGATGAGGTAAAAAGGAGCGAGCAGTTTGGCCTTGCCTACCTGAGATTCGCACTTCCCTACAAGCCTGGTCATGTATTTACTATTGAGCCGGGATGTTATTTTATTCCCGAATTAATTGATAAGTGGCAATCTGAGGGTACGAATAAGGACTTTATTAACTTCGATCGCGTAAATGAGTACCGTGACTTTGGCGGGATACGGATCGAAGACGATCTCCTGATTACAGAAACCGGACATAAGCTACTGGGTAAGCCGATACCAAAGACTGTTAAGGATGTAGAAGCTACCTGCTCCTCCTAGCCGGTTCAGGGAAGACAGGCAGACTCTCATGGCCATCTTTATCTACAGCCTGGATAGCAAAGAAATAGTTATCTTTTGAATAGGGGACCGTAATTTCGGTTCCCTTTACATATAGTTTCTTTTCCCATAGGGGCTTGTAGGTTTCACGCATCAACAGATAATATCCGGCAGGTTCTTTCCCCTTTTCAGGTGCCTCCCAGGTAAGTGTTGAAGAGTTGCTCATCCCTGATAGTTTAATGCCGACGTTTGCAGGTTGCATTGGAGCCGATGCCAGGTTGGCAAGAACAGCAAGGTTAATGCCAGCATTCTTTCTTACATATTCAAAATCCACTCCCGAAGGCATGTCTCCATAGTCAATACCGTCTTTGCTTACTGTGTCGGCATGGGTCCTGTTGTAGTTTTCGTTATACTCGCAAATACGTACCGCAGTAAAACCCTCCCGGCAGAATGGAGTATGGTCTCCTCCTCTTCCGAACCTGTCGTTTCGAAATATCAGCGTAACATCAAGTTGTTCAACATACCTTTCTCCTACTTCCTTAGTGTACCTGGCAAGCTGCCTTGCTTTACCATCATTTTCTCCGGCAGTGTATGCCCTCGTTTTTGCCATGGCCTCAGTTTCGTAGGCAGGTACTCCTTCACTAAACACCCTTACCCTCATATTATCATTTAAAAGAGTTCCGCTCGATCCGCTATTGCCAATCATATCGTTATTAAGCATGGCTATCATATTCCATCCTTCTTCTTTTGCAATTTTTGCCATATGGGCAGAACCCCATAAGCCATGTTCTTCACCACTGACGGCCATAAACTTAATTGTTGCAGAAAATTTATGCTTCGACATTATCCTGACAAGCTCCAGTATTGCTGCTATACCTGAGCCATCGTCGTTTGCTCCCGGTGCAAATGTTTCCCCATCGTTACCGTTTGAAGCACGACTATCGAGGTGAGCACTGATAAGCAGAACCCTGTCGTCGCCGGGATCTACACCTTTCAAGGTGGCAACTACATTTTTTAGTTCTACTTCTTTTTCATACCTGGTGCCCTCGCCTCCGGCCTTATATTCAACGAAATCTACAGATAACCTTCCTTCAGATTGGGGTATATACTGTTCCATTTCCTTTTTTACCCAGTTCCAGGAAGCACCAATGCCTATGTCCGGATTATTCTGTGCAGAGAAATTATTCCTTGAATGAAAGGAAACAAGCTTATTGATATATTTTTCAATATTATCACCTGAAATTTCATCAACCATACTTTTTATATCAGGGTCCTGTATGTAAATAGTCTGAGCATTAATAATTATTGCAGCAAGCAGGCTTATTGATAATAATATTGATTTTTTCATAAGTTTATGATTTAGTTATCAGGAGTCAAACTTATCAATTATTATTTAATTATAGGGGTGGTTATAAATGTTCTAGAATAGTTATTGACTCTTTATTCTATTGAAAGCATGCCTGATGACCACCGCAAGATTAATTGAGTTTTGATTTGAAACAGGAAAACTGTAATTTGTTAATATGAGAATATCGAGATTAATATTGTGGCTAATGCTCTTCAGTGTTGCGATGGCTTTTCTCGAAAGTGCAGTGGTAGTATATATCCGGGAGTTACTCTACCCGGATGGGTTTAAATTTCCACTTGCAACAATGGATTCATCGCTGGCCCTTACAGAGATAATACGTGAAGCTGCCACAATAATAATGCTTGCAGGAGCAGCAGTTATTTCCGGCAAAACATTCTCTCAAAGATTTGCGTGGTTTCTATTCTGTTTTGCTGTATGGGATATCTTCTACTATATCTTTCTTAAAATTATAATCGGCTGGCCATCATCGCTTTTTGAATGGGATGTGTTGTTCCTTATTCCCGTTACATGGACGGGGCCGGTAATAAGTCCGCTAATTGTGGCAGGGCTAATGATAATACTGGCCATGGTAATCATATACTTTTCAAGCTCTGGCACAGATACAAGAATCAGCAGGACGGAGTGGATAATGCTGGTAACAGGAGCTTTTGTACTGATTCTTTCATTTGCCTGGGATTATTCAGGCTTTATACTGGGTAATTATTCGTTTTCAGAATTATGGAATCTTCCCGACAGTGAATCATTTTTTGAACTTGCAGTAAAATATGTACCCCGGAAGTTTAACTACTTTATTTACTTTTCGGGCATTGCCATTATTATCCTTGCAATAGCAAAATACTACAGGCGATTAAAAAAGAAAAACTGAATTTCGGTCTTCTGAAATTCAGTTTATATCCTTTCCTTAATATGCCTTGTAAAATTCCCTGTTTAACCTTGCAATATTCACAAGCTTAATGCTCTTAGGACATTCAGCTTCGCAGGCGCCGGTGTTAGAACAGTTTCCAAAACCCAGCTCATCCATTTTAGCGACCATTGCCCTGGCCCTGGCTTTTGCTTCAGGCCTTCCCTGGGGGAGGAGTGCAAATTGTGATACTTTAGCTGAGACAAACAGCATGGCTGATGCATTTTTACAGGCTGCAACACAGGCTCCGCATCCAATACAAATTGCTGCATCAAATGCATCATCTGCATTCTTCTTCTTTACCGGCATAGCATGCGAATCGGGAGCAGAACCGATAGTGGTAGATATAAACCCACCAGCAATCTGAATCTTATCAAATGGTGTGCGATCAACCATCAGGTCTTTTATTACCGGAAATGCCTTTGCCCTCCAGGGCTCTACAGTAATCGTCTCGCCCTCTTTAAAGAATCTCATCGATAAATGACAGGTGGTAATACCCGGTACCGGTCCGTGAGGGTGACCATTTATATACATACCACAGGAACCACAAATCCCTTCCCTGCAATCATGATCGAATGCAATCGGGTCTTTACCTTCAATTATCAGGTCGGTATTGAGTGCGTCAAGCATCTCCAGGAAGGACATTTCGGGAGAAACTTTATCAAAGTCGAATATCTGGAATGAACCTTTCGAGTGGAAATTCTCCTGGCGCCATATTTTAAGTTTTACTTTCATAACGAATTAACTTTCTGATTAATACATTGAAATTAAATACTACTTGTAACTCCTGACTTTCACCTCAACTTCTTCAAAAATCAGTTCTTCCTTGTGTAGTTTGGGAGACTTGTCGCTACCCATATTTTCCCATGCAGCAACATACATATAGTTCTTATCGTCTCTCATAGCTTCTCCTTCGGGCGTCTGACTTTCTTCCCTGAAGTGAGCTCCACATGATTCTTTACGGTTGAGTCCGTCGGTTATCATTAATTTAGCCAGCTCGAAATAGTCGGCAACACGACCGGCCTTTTCAAGTTCCATATTTACGTCTTCACTTTTACCGGGTATTGAAAGATCGCTCCAGAACTCTTTCTCAAGATCATTTACCATCTCGAGAGCTTTTTTCAATCCTTCCTCATTCCTGCTCATTCCGCTATAATCCCACATAATCCTTCCAAGTCGTTTATGGAAAGAGGTTGCGGTTTGTTTTCCTTTTATGGCAAGTAGTTTTTCGATTCTTTCCCTGACTTCTTTTTCGATATTATCAAATTCCGGAATATCGGTAGCAATCCTTGGCGTCCTTATTTCGTCTGCCAGGTAATTTCCAATAGTATATGGAAGGATGAAATAACCATCCCCCGACGCCTGCATCAGTGAGCTTGCTCCCAGTCGGTTTGCTCCATGGTCGGAGAAATTAGCCTCACCAATCGCAAAAAGCCCGGGGATTGTAGTCATAAGTTCATAATCGACCCATAATCCTCCCATTGTATAATGACCGGCAGGATAAATCCTCATAGGTTCTTTATAGGGATTAAGTCCTGTGATGGTTTCGTACATCTCGAAGAGATTTCCATATTTTGATTCTATAGCTTTTTGCCCCTGATTATTGATAGCATCCCTGAAATCAAGGTTAACAGCCAGTCCGGTTTCTCCCACGCCATAACCTGCATCACATCTTTCTTTTGCTGCCCTGGAGGCCACATCCCTGGGTACCAGGTTTCCGAATGCAGGATATCGCCTCTCAAGATAATAATCTCTTTCTTCGTCGGGGATGTCGTTTGCGTGCCTTTTATCGCCCTTCTTTTTCGGGACCCATATTCTGCCATCATTTCTCAATGATTCAGACATAAGGGTAAGTTTCGACTGGTAATCATTTAATTGAGGAATACTTGTTGGGTGGATCTGTACAAAACTGGGGTTGGCAAATAATGCACCCCTCTTATGTGCTTTCCATGCTGCTGAGGCATTTGAGTTTACTGCCAGTGTTGAGAGATAATATATTGTTCCATATCCTCCGGTAGCAAGCACAACCGCATGTGCTGAGTGACGTTCTATCTCTCCGCTTATAAGATTTCTTACGATAATTCCTCTTGCCTTGCCTTCAACAATAACAAGGTCGAGCATTTCACGGCGCGGAAACATTTTCACAGATCCCTTACTTATCTGCCTGTTAAGTGATGAATAGGTTCCAAGCAGACATTGTTGTCCTGTCTGCCCCTTCGCATAGAAAGTACGTGATACCTGTACGCCTCCAAATGAACGATTGTCGAGATTTCCACCATAATCACGCGCAAAGGGAACCCCCATTGCTGTATAATGGTCTATAACATCATTACTTACTTCTGCGGCGCGGTATACATTTGCTTCGCGTGCTCTGAAGTCTCCGCCCTTTATCATATCATAGAATAATCTATATACACTATCACCGTCGTTCCGATAGTTTTTTGCTGCATTGATACCTCCCTGTGCTGCAACAGAGTGAGCTCTTCTGGGGGAATCCTGGTAGCAGAAATTCTTAACATTGTAGCCCAGCTCACCAAGAGCAGATGCTGCTCCTGCACCGGCCAGTCCGGTACCCACAACAATCACATCCAGCTTCTTTTTATTTGCAGGGTTTACGAGCTTTGCCGTATCCTTATATGTCGACCATTTCTGAGCAAGTGGTCCTTTTGGTATTTTTGAATCTAACTTTGCCATAACTGTTTTCTTTTCCGGGATTAATTATTTGAATAACCAGATAACCAGTGGAATAATACTAAATCCCAGGGGTAAAAAGATAGCGTAGAATAGTGCTACTGCTTTAACTACAGGTGTCCAGATCCTATGATTCAATCCCAGTGTCTGGAAGGCTGAGCTAAATGCATGAAATAGATGAAAGCCCAGCAGAATAAAGCAAATCCAGTAAAGGATATTATACGCGGGGATCTGAAAAAGCTGGTATGCCAGGGCGTAGAAGTTTTCAGGATCACCCTCAACAATGCCAAGTTTTACAAAGTAGAAGTTAAAGAAATGAATAAGGAGGAAAATAAAAATACTTCCGCCAGTCCAGATCATAAAGCGTGAAAAGAAAGAGGTTTCGGCTTTTTGACCCGACTTATAGCCTGTGGGTCGAGCCATCCAGTTTTGGATTTGAAGAGTCAGCCCGTAAAAAATATGGATCAGGATTGTAACAATAAGTACAATCTCAACAATCTTAATTACGGGAAATGTTGCCATAAAGTGTGCTGCTTCGTTAAATGGTCCGGGATCACTCTTTAGTAGCATCAGGTTGATGATTAGGTGTACCGGCAGGAAAAATAAGAGAAAAAGACCTGCCAGTGCCATAACAAATTTCTTTGAAATGGATGAGAAGATCACTTTATTCATTTCTGAGCTTGATTTAGGTTAAAAGAATATCAATGTATACAAATATATTTTATTTATTTTTAGAGTACTAATAAAAACCATATGTTCTAAAGAATGCAAACCAGGTTAGCTAAATATGAAGGTGGCAATATATTTTATTCTGACAGTGGCAAAGGAGAAGTTATTGTCCTGGTGCATGGCTACCTCGAATCTTCTGAAGTATGGGGCAGATTCAGAGATAAGCTATTAAAAAAATACAGGGTAATATGCGTTGATCTGCCCGGCAATGGGAGATCTTCGATTTATTCAAGGGATCTAACAATGTGTTTTCATGCAGGAGCGGTGATGGCTGTTGTGGATAATGAAGGGATTGACAGGTTTTTCCTGGCCGGTCACTCACTGGGTGGTTATGTTGCTCTTTCAATGGTTGAGAACAACCCGGAGAGACTAAAGGCCTATGTTCTTATTCATTCTCATCCCTTCGCCGACACCCCTGATATAGTTAATAACAGGCTTAGGGAAATAAATATTGTGGAGGCCGGGAAGCAGGATGCCCTTTACCCGGTTAACATAGCTAAAATGTTTGCAGATATTAACCTTGAGAAGCATGTTGATGATGTTAAAGAATTGATTAAAATAGCATCAGACCACCGGGCCGAAGGCATAGTATCTGTATTAAAGGGGATGATCAACCGCAAATCTCGTGAGAATATTATGTATGAAAGCAAGGTGCCCTTGCTATATATCCTGGGAGTATTGGACAATTATATACCCTATAGTCTGATGCTGGAAAATCTAAAGATGCCCGGCGAAGCTACTTTGCTCTCTCTCGAAAATTCAGGACATATGGGATTCCTTGAGGAGACAGACAAAATAGTGAGTGCTATTTCAGATTTTATTACAGGGTGTCTAAGTACTTAATAGCTTCACGCAGTGTAGTATCCAGACCCTCCCATAACGGATAGAAGCCTTCGTTATCAAGAAAATTCCTGGCAATATATGCTTTTATCTGTATTTCAATTATATCTCCCGACCTTAGCATATCAGCAGACGAGGCATTTATTCCCCTACCCGAAGCGAAGCTTACAAATTTTTTCATTATTGATTCCCTGCTAAGATAATCATCAAACTGACCGGCAGTTTCAAGGCCCGATAATTCCTCCCTGTTTTCATCACTGTAACTTAATGCAAACCTGTATATCAATCCCAATTGTATGAGCCTGTTGAAATAAAGAGATCCTCCCGTTGTGTCTGCAGGGATAAAATAGTCGGGCATAATTCCTCCTCCTCCGAATACAGTTCTTCCTCCCGGTGTTGTATATTTTAGAGAATCTGCAAAGTGAATGCTGTCTGCCTCAAGTGCTTCACCCCGCGCAAAACGATCGTGCAGATCTTCGTAATAGGCATCTGTCCCGTTCGAATATGGTTTTTGTATTGATCTTCCTGTTGGTGTGTAATACCTTGCTATTGTTAACCTCATTGCCGACCCGTCGTTAAAAGCCATTGGTTCCTGCACCAGCCCCTTCCCAAAAGATCTCCTGCCAACAATCATGCCCCTGTCGTTGTCCTGAATAGCTCCTGCCAGGATCTCACTGGCCGAAGCACTCCATTCGTCAAGCAGAATAATTAATTCTCCGTCCAGGAAGTTCCCTTTTGATGTGGCATATATATCCTGTCGCGGACTTGCCCTTCCTTCGGTGTAAACAATTAGTTTGCCTTCATCCAGAAATTCATCTGCAATTTGAGTTGATGGATCCATTACTCCTCCGACATTACCTCTTAAATCCAGAACTAAATTTTTCATTCCAAGGTCTTTTAATTTATAAAGACCTTCCAGGAACTCCTGGTAGGTAGTCATAGAGAATCGGCTAATTTTGATATATCCTGTTGAGGGATTTACCATGTAGGAAACGTCAACAGAATAAATAGGTATTTTATCTCTTTTTATTGTAAAGGGCAGCAGGTCATCTTCTCCCTTGCGTAAAACACGAATTGTAACTTCGGTACCCCTGGGTCCTTTAAGCAATGATATTACTCCCTGGTCTGGGACTCCCTGTCCCGCCACCAGAGAATCTCCAACATATATTATCTTATCTCCTGCCATAATACCGACTTTTTCTGATGGTCCGCCAGGTATGGTGCTGATAATAAGAACAGTATCTGTAAGCATATTAAATGAAACGCCTATCCCTTCAAAATTGCCCTGTAGAGGTTCGTTCATTCTCTGGAGATCCCTGGCAGGAATATATACCGAGTGAGGATCCAGTTTATTCAATATATATGGAATTGCATCTTCAACAAGCATCTCCCGATCGACAGAATCTACATATTTAGCTTCAACAATATTAAGGATATTACCTATCTTATTATTGCGTGGTTTAACGGTCATAGGAGGATGCGACGAACTGCTTCCTGGCATTAGCCTGCCAAAGAGAGCACCTGCAGCAAGCGAAAGAGCTATAATAATAGGCAATACTATACTTCGTAAACTGTTTTTATATTTCATTTTCTTTAATATCAAGTTCAATATAATTAATCTCAACCCCGGCTCTTTTGAGCAGGTCGAGACCTTCGGTTTTACTGTATTTATTACTGTAAACCACCCTGCTAATACCTGATTGAATAATCAGCTTGGCGCATTCAATACATGGTGAAGAGGTTACATATAGAGTGGCATCCTGGCTGGAGTTATTTGATTTTGCAACTTTTGTGATTGCATTGGCTTCGGCATGGAGTACGTAAGGTTTTGTCAGGCCGTTTTCATCCTCGCAGATATTTTCAAATCCGGCCGGGGTCCCATTATAGCCGTCGGATATTATCATTTTTTCTTTTACAATAAGTGCACCTACCTGTCGTCTCTTGCAATATGAGTTTGATGACCATATTGTAGCCATCTTAAGGTACCTTTTGTCCAGATTCAATTGTTTTTCTCCGTTATTTTCCTGTTTGCTCATACCAGTATTTAAAAATACAAATTAGCTTGTTTTTGAGGCCATCAAACTTACACAATTCAATTTCGAAAATCAACTTAGAGAAATTGTTTTGATAAGTGATGTTGTTAGCAAACGCAATACGAGTCCTTCTGTTCGGTAAAGACAGGCTTAATCTCCTTTTAGCATTTTGGCCATAATCTCCTTGCATAACTTTGCTGCGAGAGCAGCAGTTATATTATTACTATCCCGGATCGGGTTAAGCTCTACGATGTCGGCCCCGATAACAGGCCCTTCTATACTGTGTACAATGTTAATTACATCGCGTGATGACAGCCCTCCCGGTTCATGATGTGATACTCCAGGGGCAAAGGCAGGATCGATTCCATCAAGATCAATTGACAGATAGACAGGATTCTTCATTGCCGGCACTTTCTTGATGGAGTAGTTCTTCATTTCTAAAATTTCGGTTCGAAACTTCCTTGATTGCTCTCTCTGGTGATCATTTAGTGTTCTGATCCCCACCTGTACCAGGCGTGCTGCCAGCTTATCTTCCATTATCCTGGCAAAGGGACAGGCATGTGAATACTTATCTCCATCAAGTATATCATACAGGTCAGCATGTGCATCAATATGGAGTATCTCAATGTTGTCATAATAATCTGAATAGGCTTTGAGAATTGGATAGGTAATTGAATGGTCTCCACCGAGTGATAATATTCTATTGTTGCCGGCAAGTATCTGTTTTATATCATTACTTATATCCAGGTATCCATCAATTATTATATCACCATGGTCAATAATCCTTTCATCTTCTATCGATATCCCGTTTTCAGCAAAGAGGTTTGTAGAGTGAGAATAAAGACATTTTCTTATTTCAGAGGGTGCTGCCGATGGACCTCTCATAAATGAAGACTTACGATCGTAGGGAATCCCCACAAGTGCTATATTACTCATTTGATTTTTTTATTAAAGATAACTAAATCAATTATTGCATAATAATTTCTTAAATATTGAACCCGGGATAGTCCTGTATATTTTTTTTGGAGATGGTGAACTAAAAGATTAGGAAAATTTCATCCTATTTTTCTATCTTTACTATTCTCTGATAATAATTCTTAAGAAATATGAAAATAATTTACTCTTCTGCTCTAGCCGACTTTGGGGCTTTTGCGCTGGGGGTATTATAGGCCTTCTTGGGGTGCGTTTTCATCTCGGGAGTGTTGGATTATCGTAGAATATGAAAGAGAAAAGATGATGAACTCTTAACTGGGACTGGCACTATAAAAATATAATGTATTCAGGTATTTGCTCGGATAATAAGCCACTCTCTTCGCTCAGCTACTATATCTGTTTTAAAAAGCGATCTAAATGATCTTGATAAATACTATAAAAAGGTTGCTGCAGACTGGAATGTGCCGGGCTTTACTGTTGCAATAGTTAAAGATGGAGAGATAGTCTTTAGCAAAGGCTATGGACTGAAGGAAGAAGGCAAAAATGATATCCCTGACGGGAACACTCTCTATGCGATAGCATCAAATTCCAAAGCATTTACTTCGGCACTCGTTGCCATGCTTGTCCAGGAAGGAAAACTCGACTGGAACGATAAGGTAGTTGATTACCTGCCGTATTTTGAGTTGTACGACTCCTGGGTATCAAAAGAAATGACAATCCGTGATTTGCTGAGCCATCGCTGTGGGCTGGGAACCTTCAGCGGTGATGTGATCTGGTACAAATCAGATCTTACAAGTAAGGAGATTATTGAGAGAATTAAATACCTTCCAAAAGCATATGATTTCCGGGCAGGCTATGGTTATTCGAATGTTATGTATATAACCATGGGTGAGATTATTAAGGAAGTAACAGGGAAGAGCTGGAGCGATAATGTGAAAGAGAGGATACTTGATCCTCTGGGGATGGACAGAACAGTTACATCTCCTGACGACCTGGATGATGTGGGTAATTATGCTACTCCCCATGCACTTGTTGATGGAGAAAATGTTCCAATTGAATGGGTCGACTGGGAAGAGATTGGAGCCCTGGGAGGAATTATTTCGAGTGTGAATGATGTTTCAAAATGGATGATATTTAATATGAATCATGGGATAATAGGTGATGATACACTGCTGACACCATCCTCAAGGAATATTATCTGGACCCCTCATAATAATTTCACGGTCAACCATACCAGAGAGGATGATTTTAACAGGCATTTCAGGGGCTACGGACTGGGCTGGTCGTTAAGTGATTACCAGGGAAGGCTATTTGTCGGACATACAGGGGGATATGATGGGATGATAACCGCAGTATCAATGATCCCTGATGAGAATCTTGGTGTGGTGGTTCTGACTAACGGCCTGGAAACCCCATATATGGCACTAAGCTATTATACAATAGATAAACTTCTTGGAGTTGATGGCAAGGACTGGTCGGCTGAGTACCTGGAAAGATCGAAGAGCAGACCTGCTGTCGACCCACGTGTAACAAGGGCTATTGAAGCGAGGGTATCGGGCACAAAGCCATCGCTGGCTCTCGAAAAATACGCCGGTAAATATCAATCCGACATATATGGAGAGATAGAAGTCAGGCTGGAAGGAAATATGCTGCGCTTATTTTTTGAGCATGCACCGGAGTTGTCGGCCAGTCTTATTCACTGGCATTATGACGTATGGGAGATAGACTGGGATAATATTCATGCCTGGTTCGATTTCGGAACACTTAAGTTTGATCTCGATAATAACCTTGGGGTTATTGGAATGGACTTCAGTGTGCCCAATGGAGATATCTTTTTTGAAGAACTTAAACCCTATAGAATCAGAGAATAAAATGGAATAAATTAATTTAAATCGCTGTATTATGGAAAAAAAGAAAACGCCCGCACAATTTCCGACAGGCCTGCTGTGGTCTCTTACGATTCTCTTATGGATACTGTTTATTATCTGGTATCTTGACGGGATTGGTAATAATGACCGGACTTTTAGTTCTATTATCCCGTTAGTATGTCAATTGTTATGCTGGATTGTGTTTATAATAGACATTGCAAGATCTGATATTTTTAACAAAGCGGCATGGATTATTATGGTAATTATAACACCAATGATCACCTTCCCAATTTATTTGTTTCAGAAGAAGCGATTATTAAGAATCCAACAAAGGAAAGTTAATTTCACGAATAAGTAGATATAAGCGAACCACGGGCCGGGATAGTTTGTTTTATTACTAAAATATGAATTATGCATAAAAGGATAATTACGCTTGATAATGAGATTGAGGCATTACGGATAAAGGATATTCTTGATAGTGAGGGCATACCTCATATTATCAGGAGTTATCATGACGCTGCCTATGATGGCCTGTTCCAGGGGCAGCATGGCTGGGGAGCCCTCGAGGCAGATGAGAAGGATGAAAAGAGGATTCTGGAGTTGATTGGCAAGTAGTGTTAAGTGTTTAATTCTTTTGCAGGATAACAGTTTTTGCCTATTTTCGCAGGCAAATTGTTTGCCTATTTTCGTAAGCGAATATTTGCAAATCTACCAGCCCAGATGGCGGAATTGGTAGACGCGCTGGTCTCAAACACCAGTGGTAGCAATACCGTGTCGGTTCGATCCCGACTCTGGGTACAAAAATCAGAGTGACACTTACTATATGGAAGTTGTCTGGATATGGAAGAAAGACTAGTCAAAAGGGAAAAGTCCAGGCTTTACCTCACGGGCTGAGATAGAAAATGAAAGTAAAAACAATCTTGTCAAATATCAGATAAAGAAGCTGAAACAGAAATTTAACAAGATGGCGGTCCCGAAATTATCGGGATGGTAGACGCGCTGGTAGCGATAGCGATCGGTACAACACCAGTTTCTTCGGAAGTGCCGGTTCGACCCCGGCTCCGGGTACAAAAATCAGAGTGAGAGTGTGAGCGAGAGCGAGAACTTTCACTCTTTTTTAACTTTTCAGTGGCTACAGTCTATATATTATATTCACAATCAATTGACACTTACTATATTGGAAGTTGTCTGGATATGGAAGAAAGACTTAGTCAACATAGGGACAAGGTATTTGGTCCAGGCTTTACCTCACGGGCTGACGACTGGGAAATCTTTTTGGAAATTGATGACCTGGAATATCAGCAGGCCAGGAAGATAGAAGCACATATTAAGAAAATGAAAAGCAGGGTGTACATAAACAATCTTGTCAAATATCCAGATATCATAAAGAAGCTGAAACAGAAATTTTAACAAGATGGCGGTCCCGATAATTATCGGGATGGTAGACGCGCTGGTACCGATAGCTATCGGTACAAACACCAGTTTCTTCGGAAGTGCCGGTTCGTTCCGATAGTTATCGGAACCGGCTCCGGTCCTGATTTTTACCTCACTCTCACACTGACACTCACTCTGTTTACCTTATTTATAAAAAGAGCTTATGTTTGATTTCGAAAAACTTGTAGTTTATAAAAAGGCTAAAGGCTTTAATGCAGACATTCGTCTGTTTCTAAAGGAAGCCAAGCTTGATCCTACTACCAATGATCAACTAAGAAGAGCATCATTCAGCATTGTTCTTAATTTAGCCGAAGGCTCAGGAAGATTCAGCAAACCAGATAGAAGAAATTTCTTCATAATAGCAAGAAGCTCCATTTTTGAATGTGTGGCAATTTTAGATGTCCTTAAAGATGAAAATACTCTTGTAATCACAAAATATAATGAATTCTACCAACAGGCAGAAGAGCTCTCGAAAATTATCTTTGCTATGATTAAAAACCTGGATAAATAATGTTAATTCACTGGTATCCTGAATTATCCACTCAAGAACTTTGTTATAGGAACCGAGGAGGCAATAGCCGACGAGCTCACGAAGGCACAGCCTGAGTAATTGGTTCGACACTTTTTACTATCAAACTCGATCTTTTCAGGCTCATAGAATGGGAACGGGGTCAGTTTTTAGCACAGTTCACAGTTGGCGAATAAAATTGGCTGTCGCAGGCGAACAACCCTGACCCCTAATCGTCAAGTGGGAATAGAATATATAATACACAGTTTGAGGTATTGATTGGCATAGTTGTTGTGCAAATTCTTCATAATCAATCTGATTAATAAACTGTAAGTTATGGTCAAGAATATTACATTGATTGCGATCCTATTAGCAACCATTCTTGCTACTTCATGCGAAAAGATTGAACTGGGTGAAGAGATTGAAGTGAAGCTAGGAGAAACATATAAGATCAGTTGGAATCTTTCATTCGAAGTCGATAGTATCAATGATTATAGATGTCCCATTGATGTAGTATGCATTTGGCCTGGAGATGTTGATTTGTACTTTGACTTTGGATCTAAAGAGGAGATATTAAATCTAAACAATCGCGATAATAATCCATTCTTCATCAAAGAGTATTCAATTGAGATTCTCAATGTCGAACCTTATCCTACATTACAGCCTATGCCTGGTTATATTCCAGAAGTATTAATCCTATTGAAAGTAGTAAAGGATTAGTTGACTCTTAGTATTAGTCATACCTATTCATGCGCTTTACTATAATCACAACAATTGCAATTTGTCAATTGCAATATATATCTATATAGGATTGTAATGTGCAATTCGAACACCTATTACCAAGCGTTATTTTTCCCATATAGTTTCAATCATTGTAGCAACATTGAAGAAAATTGAACAACTATCTGGTTGTGGTTGATTGCCCCCGCATATGTATTCAATTACACCATCACAGTTATAAATCTTTGAATATGGAAAATCCTGGCCAAGAGAGCTATTCAAAACAACGAAATAGTCTGAATTCTCTTTCGAATAGAGTTTAATCTCTGCTTTGCCCACACCTGCATCGGCCTCCAGACTATCCTTCATATCTTTAAGCCAGGCAATCTCATTTAATGGATTCTCATATCCGCAAGCTGGTATTTTTATATCTTTCTCACAGGATTGGAGCGATAACAATGTTCCTATTATAACACAAAATATAAATCTAAGTTTCATGATTATCAATTTGTATGTTGTTGGTTTTATTACCGGTCACACAACAATTATACCAAATTCAAATGGCTTTAAAATGGTTTGCTGGAAATTGAAAATTACAGCTTAGCAACATATGATAATGCAATTCGCAAAAACTTTAATGAATCTCCATTCCCAACTTCCCTGCTATAATAAATGCCTGTTTTACTGCTATATATGTAACCTTCTATAGCTATCATACAATCAGATACAGGTATAAATCATATACCTTTCTAACAATTAGCCAATATCCCAACCTGGGAATTTGGGGACTAAACACCACAACATTTTATGAAACAATTAGAAGAAAGCTTTAAGCTTAATGGCTTACAATATACATTGATTAAGAGGAATGAAGTAGTAGCATTATACGGTATAGGTGGGACATATACTGACAAGATTCTTAACTATGAAGTTGCTAGGATTAAAATACGCAATGATGATCATGGAATAAGGGAACATGTTGCAGCTAATTGTGATTTTGGTCTTGAGGGTTCCAGGTGCTATAATAATAAGGATAGAGCACTAGTTTACTACGATGAGTTAACTGCTAAGTTAAGGGAGGATCGAAATCTACCGAAGGGGGTACTAAAAACACCTGAAGGGGTAGAACAAAATGATAAAGTGATACCTGAGTTCCAGCTAGCATAGTAATGCGTACCCCTTCGATTGATTTTAGGAGTTATCAAGCTTATCTATGTTAATACAATATGATCTAAACCCAGAGTTATTTCCTTTGGAAGTACAACCATATAGCACTCGTGCCATAGAATAACGAATAGACTATGTGATAGGGTATATTCACTTTAAGGAAGAATTCAATATTCTCAGCACTTAAATCTGAACCATCCGTTATTGTTGATTCGGCATATGAAAACCCAGTGCCATAATGTAGTATTAATAATACTACTGGTGCTAAGAGAGCAATAATCAGTCCGGGTAAAAGCTTCTTCTTAAAGTTAAGGACCAAGGCAAATAGGGCAAATATTAACTGTAAGACTAGCAGCAAGATGATTATAACTCCTTCATAAGAGTCCAGGTATTGGGCATGGTATACAGATAATCCTTCACTAAGATCATTTTCCAAAAGAAAATTAAAATACCCACCAAGATAAAAGCAATAATACGTCATAATACCAGCAATCATTGCTGCTAGGATAATATTAATTCCGTATGTTAAGTTTTTAAGCTGTTTCATTAAGTTTTAAATTAGATTGGATTGATATTCAATATATTACATTTCAAGATATGTACATTATAAAATAAAGTCAAATAAATATCAATTAACCCCAACATCATAGTTAGACTTAACCTTCCATAATCTCTCAAACTCATTATTCTTAAACCTATCAATATCATATATATTCCTTACCTGATCACTATCCAGAACATTGAAGTAATTAGCAATATACTCCCAATCACATAAGTGATAGTTGTACACAGGTAATCCAAACCTGTTACGTTTCTTAATTACATAATGCTTACCCTTTGCTTTTGATATATCATCATCATGAGCCATCTGATAATACCCATTGAAGTATTTCATTATAGCTTCTGCAGCCCTAAACATAGGTTCTGCTAAACCACATATCATGATCTCTTGCTGTGGTATGAAACCTAAGTGTCTTTGTATCTGATTAAGTTCAAACCTGGTCTTAATCTCAGTATGTGATTCATGTCATCACTCTATGAATCATTGAAACGAGAGAAGAATTCAACTTCCTGTCTCCCCATGATGAATTTGATTGATGCTATTTATTATAATAGTGAATAACTAGTTCTTGAATCTGAATCGCAGTTCCTGACCTGAAACATCAAGAATAGTTAATCGACCATTAAAGACAGGAAACTCATTTTGGTTCTTATGAAAATATAAATTGTATGCAGCTGAGTTATGGCTTTTTGACCATTCCAAGACAATAGAGTATATACCAGGGCTTGATTCACCAGCAAACATGATCCTTCTTCTTTGGAGCCACCCTGTACCTAAAATTGCCCATTCTCCAAGGCCTATTATATGTTCCATATAGAGTTATTCTAAGATTAGAATATGCAAGGTAAACAAAGGGATATAATAAGATCATAAAAGAAAAAAGGCTCCTCCCCTTATGGGGAAAGAGCCTTAAATATGCGATTGGTATATTATTTTTATTTATAGAGTTGATTGAATAGTAATTTGAATAAGCCGTGGGGTTGACTACGGAACGTAATATTTGGTCCGAAGAGATATAGTTTTCCCTGTCCCACCGGAGCTTCAACCGCTAAGATGCCGTCCTCAAGATATTCCTGGCCAAGTGCCCACCCGCTTCTAAGCGGTTCGTCAGTTGAGAACCATGCCAATCTCTTTACTCCCATCTGTTCAGCGTTTTCTCCAAGCCTGAATACGTTACTGTTACTAAAATAGAAGTCAGCATCAGAAGGCATGCCCCATGCCGCCTTTTCATCAGTATTTATGTTAGCCTGCAGAACGCTTCCCGGCACATAATACTCGGTTCTGGAAAGACCTCTTTCACTGCCGTTTTCGTCTGTTTTTACCATGGCATTTTCTATTGGTAGGCCCAGGTGATAAGCTAAGTTAGTGCTGGATTCCATCGTAATTACAACGCCTCCTTCTTCGAGGAATTTCTTTAATTGTGGAATAGATTCTTCAGCAGATATCCTTCCAACCGTGTGGTGATATTCAGCCGGAATACTATTAATATTCTGGTCTTCTCTTCCTCCTCTGCGCGGTTCCTGCGATCCTGATTCTTCACTTGGCAGAGAAGGGATAGCTCCTGATACAAAGATGATAATATCAAAATCTTTATGCAGGTTTCCGGCATCAATTCTTTGTGGATAGATAAGAGTGAAAGGGAAATTGAACTGTTCCAGAACAAATCTGGTCCAGCCTGATTGCATTGATCCTCCGTACCTGTCCCATAAAGCAATTCTGGCAGGCTGTAACCTTTCTGTAGTAGCGGGTGAAGCAGTCATTACGTCTACCTTCACTCCGTTATCAGCAGCCGATCTGAATAGTACGGTGCGCGCCTTTGCTGTAGACTGTACATAGAAGTCTCCGGGATTTGATAGCGGGTTATTTATGTCCCCCTCGGGTAATCTGAATACTTTTATCCCTTCGCTGAGCAGATCGTTGACTACTTTAAAAGAGTTATTGACCTTTGCACTGAATGTATATCCTGTCTTCGCAGCAGCAGGCATCTCAGGAGTAGGCGGTGATTGCAGCTCACCGTAAGGTATAGTTTTGAAAGGACCGGTGACATCGTCAAGCAATCTGTCAAAACTAATTCCCATCTGGAATGCCGGTGTCCATCCTGCTGCATCATATGGAGCTATCGGAGGCCCTCCCGGATATTGAAAGTCATTTGGATGATCCTGGGGTTCAAACATATCCAGTACGTGAGGTCTGTATGACTGTGCCGTTTTGACAATATAAGACCCTGCCGGATAATTTTTTCCTGCAGCTGTGAAATCTGATGTTGCAATTTGCACCTGTAAACCTGAACTTATCAGTGCATTGATAAAACGAACGGCTGTCGGAAAATCATCCTGATCAGAAGGTACTATGAATAACCTGGGATCTCTTCTTTCAGGATCCTTGAATATCTCTTCAAAGGGGTTTGAGGAACCCGCTTCGGCTGATGCCCGTTCTCTATCCTGAGCCTCTGTAAGTGCCTCAATAGCCCTGGGATATTTTGTCCAGAAGTCTTTACTACCCCTCTCGACAGAGTTTATCCCCATCCTGTAGATATTGTATAGCATATGGTAACGGTTTCTGCTGGCATAATCCAGAACGGCATAATTTAGCGAAAGTGAGTAATCAATCGATTTCTGGAAGTTCCAGCTCTGAGGCTCTATGGGGAATGGATTAGCACTACTGGGTACCAGGCGGCTAGGAACCAAACGAATGGAACTTGGTGTAGGACTTCCGATAATTTCCGTAAGAATCCCGATAATATTGTGATAGTATCCTGTAGTTCTCAATCCACCATTATACCAGGTAGAGTATCGCGATCCTCCCTTTTGGGTGTAACCAGGCTTATTTTCTGCAATAAGTCGGTTGGCCATCGATGCGGCTACTCCGTCAAGACCAATAATTACCAGAGGGTCATAAACATAATTAAAGGGATCGCGGAACGGAGGTCCGGCGACGACAGTTCCTGCCGGTCCTGATTGATGATGGTTGTAAAGAATCTGCGGAATCCATTCAATATAGAGCTGTTGGCTGATATTCTGGCTCTCCTTCAGGTTGTTCATGAAGAAATCTCTGTTATTATCATGCCCTGCATACTTCTCGTATAATCTCGGAATTCTTGTCGAGCGCTTTGTGGGATCCTCTTCTCTCATATACGAAGTTGATACCAGTTCCTGACCGTCAGGGTTTGCATGGGTAAGCAGAACTACTACATTGTCAAGAATTTCAAGGGTTTCTTTGTCGGTCCTTGATGCCAACTGGTAGGCTGTCTCTATTAACTGATGGGTACCTACAGTCTCTGTGGCATGAAGACCTCCGTCTATCCACACAACAGCCTTGCCCTCTTCTGCCATGGCTCTGGCCTCCTGGTCAGTTATCCCTTGTGCACGGCCCAAAGACTGGGAAATATTCTTGTAGCGGTCGAGATTACTGATATTTGCAGATGATGAGATCACCAGCATATACTGACGGCGGCCCTCCTCGGTCGGACCGATATCGAAAATCTTTACACGGTCAGAAGCCGCATCAAGCTTTTTAAAATAGGCCTCGGTCTGAGTGTAGGTCGCCAGGCAATAGTCATCACCGATATTGAACCCGAAATGCTCCTTCGGGGTGGGTACCTGCTGAGCAGATAGTGACATTGTAATCATTGACAGGATAATGACACCTGAAAGGATTAGTCTGTTTTTCATAATATAAATCCGTTTATGGTAGTGTAAAATAGTATCAAAGGCGTGTATTGTCAATACATCGGTCAAGGTAATCAGTTTATTTGATGACTTATACAATCAGAATATATTTTAAAAACATAAAAGATCAAATAAAATGTCTCTTTATTTTCTAGCAGAGATACATAACCGATAAACGTCGATGTAGGGGGCAGTCACATCAGCAGTACGGCTGTTGATCTGTCTCCAGGTGAAATCCTGAGCGAAACTTTTTCTGAAAGCTTATTCTACAATTAGTACAGCTTGTCTTTACTATTGGGCCTGACACGTAGCATGTTCAATAGCCTTTGATCACGGTTGTTGCAAGCGAATATATTGGAACATAAAAATGAGGAACGTTTTATTCCTCATTTCTTTATTATGCAAATTAAATGAGCAGATAACTATTACTGCAATTGAAAGTTAACTGTAATTGTGAATCTGACTCTTACCGGAACACCCAATTGCTTTCCGGCAACCCATTTAGGTGAATTGCCGATAACTCTAACAGCTTCATTATCCAGAGCAGGATCAACACTTCTAACTACCAGTACATTACTAACTGAACCATCAGGTTCGACCACGAATTCAACGTATACCTTACCCTGGACTCCATTCTCGGCAGGAATCTGAGGATAGTGAACCTTGCTTTGAACCCATTTAGCAAATTTATTTTTGTCTCCACCACGGAATGTTGGCATATCCTCGACTATTATAAATGGGATATCTTCTTCTATCACTTGTTCTTCTACAGGGACATATTTGTATTCAGGGATCTCTTCATCAGGTCTAAATATATCGCTGAATATATCTAATGGATTTTCAGGTATAATACCATTATCAATAATTTCAAAGACTTCTGTGATTTTCGGCGTTTCGGGTTGAACTTTTGGTTGTTCATCTGGCCACTCAGTATTTGGAACAACATCCGTGTCAAGAGTTTGCCACTTATCAGTATCAAATTCGTTCGGGCCCCTTGGGCCGGATGACCATTCAAATGCTATAAGTGAAAGGGATAACACAATTACCAGACCCAGTTGAAAATAAGTTCCTTTGGTTTTCTCGATGTTGACTCTGTCATTCTTTTTTACTTCCATGATTTCAAGATTTTAGTGATACAAAAGTCAGGCAATCAATAAAATCCGGTAATAGAAGCTTAGGAATTCTTAAGCTGTCGGTTTTGTACTGAAATATCCACAATTAATATGCCAATAATCCTTGATAAATGCTTTTAGTAATAGTAGTGGATAGCCATTCCCTGGATCGAAAGAGCAATCCCTGATCTGATACATCAAGGATAGTTAACCAGCTATTAAATACATGAAATTCAGTTTGGTCCTTGTGAAAATATAGGTTGCAGGCTGCTGAGTTATATGATTTTGACCATTTCGCTACAATGGAGAATTTGTGTTCTGTATTAATATGAATTGATTATAATACTATGTGAAGAGAAGGCTATTTAGTGATATCTGCTTTCATTAATTGCCTGAAAGCAGAGGGGCTTGACCCTGTAACTTTTTTAAATTGATTTGATAGATGTGATACACTGCTGTAAAGTAACTTGTATGCAATTTCACTGAGGCTGTACTTTCCTGAAATCAATAAACTTTTTATCAGTTCGATTCTCTGCAGGATAATGTATTTTTCAATTGTTATACCTTCAGCTTCAGAGAATATCTTGCTGAGATAATTATAATCAAAGTTGACTTTATGGCTTATATATTCAGAAGAAACCGGCTTGTAAAGAGCATTTGTGGAGTAAACAAGATGATTAATGGCTATCTTGATCTTTTTGATAAGCAGACTTTTATTATCAACTATTAATTCGAGGCCCGACTTTTTAAGAGCAGTGTTAAATTGTTGCAATTGTTCGCTTGATAAACTTTCTTCAAACCTTACTTCTCCCAGATCAACAGTTTCATAGCTCAGAGCCATATTTCTTAATTCTTCCTTAACTATTGATTTACAACGGTCACTTACCATATTTCTGATCTGAAGCCTCATACCTGATAATTGAGTAATATTAAGGTTGATCTGCACAAAGGGAAATTAACCCAAAATAAAAATACTCTAATAGTTTTAGGTGGGCGTTATATAATTCTGTGAAATAGTTATATAATTCACATATTAGCTCAAACAGCAGTTTTCGCAGGACATATTAAAGATTTGTAATCATGTGGAAAATTTCATGCCTGGTTTTGCCAATCTTAGCCTGTAACCTTGTTAACATCTCCTCAAACTGGCCCTGTTCAAAGTAGAGATCCTGGTCGGTCAGGTTCGCGTACTTATGCATGAGTTTTCTTGACTGACTATCCCAGCTTAAAGCTGGTTTTTTTTGTGCTTTTGGATTTGCCATAGTATTGATTCTCAAAATGGGTAAATATTTTTCATTAAAGTTCCGTCAGATTGCTTAATAATGCCTTACATAATTTTGTAAAAAAGTTATACTATTCCCATATTTTATAATATTCTGGTAAAAATGAGGCTGTATTGATAGGAAATCTCTTTCTAAAACTGTATTGCAATCCCAAGCGATTCTGCCAGTATAGGCTAAAGCTCTGCCGTCAAGAAATAGTGCTTCAAAACGCCATGCCCAAGTTATATAGTTCACTCATTATGAGCCCTCAGCCGGTGTTTGGATACGTTGATTTTATTTGAAGTATGAAATAATTTGGATAATTTTGTATAGGTCAGTACAATGCGATAATGTTATCTGTTTTTCTGAAAACCGCTACATAGATAATTTCTTCGGCCAGGGCTGTAAAGAAAACTTAAGTTATAACAAACTGTAATATTATATTTTACTTTAGAATAAGTTGATTAATAAATTCCTGGATCGGGGTTCTGAATAATAGAAATGAATTGAAGCTATACATCAAAAATATGGTGTGCATCCGCTGCAAAATGGTGGTCAGGTCGGAGCTTGAAAAACTTGGCTTGCATTACACCAGTGTGGAATTCGGTGAAGTAACTATTATAGAAGAGCTTTCGCCGGAACAGAAGGAATATCTGGATGCCGGGTTAAGAAAATCAGGACTTGAACTGATGGATGATAAAAGGAGTATGCTTATTGAAAAAATAAAAAATATCATTATCGAGCTGGTTCACTATTCCGAGGAACTACCAAAAACAAATCTCTCAGATTATCTAAGCGACAAGCTCAATTACGATTATACATATCTTGCCAACCTGTTTTCTGAAGTAACGGGTACCACAATCGAAAATTTTTTCCTGTCACACAAGATTGAAAGAGTAAAAGAATTGCTTGTATATGATGAACTCAATCTTAAACAAATTGCATTTAAGTTACACTACAGCAGTGTTTCACATCTCTCCAGCCAATTCAAAAAGATAACAGGCTTAACTCCATCTCATTTCAAGAAATTAAAGGATAAACGCCGTACCGGGCTGGATTATCTTTGATTGATGCCCATTTGTTACGTCTGCCCATCTCGCTTTATTAAGCTTTTGACTGTCGCCTATCTCCTGCCTTTCGCATAATAATGTGTGAATGATATAACTTATTTCTAAAGTTATGTAAGGCTTTCATAGATAAAGAGACCAACCTTTGCAGTGTAAATTTTACTAATCAATAAATAATAATGAAAAAACTTAGTCTAATAATTCTATTAGCAGTAATCACTGTTTTTACAGTTGGAGCCCAAAACTCAACCGGTCGTGGTAATACTCAGCTTAATGCAGGAGTCGGATTTTCAGGCTGGGGTATTCCGATATATGTTGGCTTAGATTTTGGTGTTGATCATGATATAACCCTGGGGCTGCAGGCATCTTTCAGAGCTTATAATGAGTATGATTATAACCATTCGATAATTGGTTTCTCAGGTAATGGCAACTACCACTTCAACAGGATACTTGATATACCCAATAATTGGGATTTTTATGCAGGATTAAGCATAGGCTTCTATTACTGGTCGTCACCACAAGAATACACTGGAACCAACTTGTCAGGCCTTGGCTTGGGAGCCCAGATTGGTGGAAGATACTTTTTCAACAATACATTCGGATTACACCTTGAATTTGGAGGAAATAACGCCTGGAATGCTGGTGGTAAGTTCGGAATAACATACAGATTCTAAATTGATATTGCATGTCTTTAATCAATATGTGATAAAAAGAGAAATTGATGGAAACCGCAGGACAGATTAAATCACAGGCATTTATAATTGTTGAATTAATTGAATATGCAGCTAATGCTGTTGTTAGAAAAACGATAATTAAGAAGACAACAGGAAATGTAACAGCCGAGGCTTTTGATTCAGGTGAAGAATTATCCGAAAAGATCTCTCCCTTCGATATATTTTTACAGATCATCGACGGAAGGGCAGAAATCGTAATCGAAGGAAAATCAACTTATCTTAATACAGGGCAATCAATTATAATACCCGCACACAGCGCAAATATAATAAAGGCAAATGAGCGGTTTAAGATGATATCCACCATCATAAAAAGCGGATATGAATAGAATGATCTATAATCATTGACAATAACAGGTCACAAAAAATATAATCATGGGAAACTTACTTTATGTTATCGCAGTTATTTTAATCATAGCATGGGCAATCGGATTTGTCGGCTATAATCTTGGCGGAATAATTCATATTCTTCTCGTTATTGCAGTTATTGCCGTTCTTTTGAGAGTTATCAAGGGGGAAAAAAGTCTTCTGATATTATTCAAATTTTCTCTCTTTGTCCTAATAAACGGACCTTGCTGATGATAAATATGTGAATAATGTAAGTTTTATCGGAAGTTATGTAACACTATACGGAAAAAAGTAACCATCTTTGTAATGTAATTTCATAAGCCAATTTATAAGCAACATGGAAATTACATTATTATATCAATAGCAAGAATATTTTTTGCTAACATTAATTTAAATCAATATTATGAACAACGGAACAGTAAAATTTTATAATGAGGCTAAAGGATTCGGTTTCATTAAAGACGCAAACTCAACAGAAGAGTATTTTGTACATTCTTCAGGATTAACAGACACAATCAATGAAGATGACGAAGTAACCTTCGATTTGCAAGAGGGCAAAAAAGGACTAAATGCAGTAAATGTTAAACTAGCATAGTTTATCCATTATAAATCATTTATAATTTTGGTCCCGCCAGTTTTGGCGGGACTTTTTTTGTTGAATGCATGAATGATATAATATATCCACAGGTCGAATTCCTTTGTTATAAATAAACTCCTGTTATCGATCTGGATAGGCTGATGACTTTGTTTATTAATACTTAATAAAATATGCCAGCCAGGGTAAGGGCACAGAATAACTCCCAAAGGCTGCATAAATTTGGCTTAGATTTTTTCCCTGAAAATACTTTTCCCGGGGAAAAATACCCGGGTAATAGTGTATGCAATAATAATAATTGCCAGGACTGATGCCATTCGCCCAATATAATCTCCATTCCTGGTATAAAAGGTAAGTTTATCGTTGGCATTTAATGTTGCCTTTATTCCATCTCTTTCCCACCATCCAAGTGATTGCAGGATCTCTCCTTTCTGGTTAAAGAAGGCCGATATCCCGGTATTTGCACTCCTGGCTACAGAACGCCTGTTCTCGATGGCACGTAATGCACTAAATGAATTGTGCTGTTTATATCCAGGGGTGTCGCCCCACCAACCGTCGTTTGTTATTACAAAAATAAAATCGCCCTCTTTTTCCCTTATATATTCTGTAACATACTCACCAAAGATTGATTCATAACAGATTACCGGAGCTATCCTGATACTATCCTGTGGACTAATAAAGGTATCGCGGTAATCCTGCGAGCCGTGTGATCTGAATGTTCCTCCCAGATTCAGCATTATTTTGCGTAGAAAGCCCAGGTATTTTGTGTATGGCATTTTTTCAACGCCAACAACAAGCTGCGATTTATGGTAATAGGGAATAAAGTCGGTTGTATCGATCTGTATACCTGTATTGAAACTGTCGTAAAAAAGGTTCTCGCGCAGCTCCTGGGCTGTCTCGCTCTTATCTTCTTTGGTATACATCCCATAACATGTTATACCCACTATCTGCTTGGCCTTTGGATATTTCTCGGAGAACCTGCGTAATGACTTGATACTTGGATTTAATTCAATCGTGTGAAGCCATATCTGGTTATTAATAAAGGTCTCGGGTGCAACAATATAATCGGTGTTATCATCTGCAAGAGAATCAGCTATCCTGAAATAGATCTCCAATTGTTCCTCAACAGGTATATCATTGAATTTCTGGTAGGGGTCAATATTGGGCTGCACCACCACGATCTCATAAGGATTATCCTCTTCTTTGTATTGATAAAACCTGATTATTGAGAAAAGTACCGGGACAAGAATTAAGGCTGCTACAGATATTCTAAGTTTAAGTATACTCTTATAGCTCTTACCCGATCTAAGTTTCTTGATAATAAAGAAGATCCCGAGATTTGAGAGTAATATCCATAATGTTCCACCAAGTGTGCCTGTATATTCATACCACTGAATAAGCCGGATATCGTTAGCGAATCCATTACCGAGATTAAGCCATGTCCATGATATCTCAGCATGCAGGTAGAAGTATTCCATTGCAAGCCAGTATGCGAGTAAAGAGAAATATCCTATTCTGTCGCCCATTTTCCTCCTGGTAAAGGTAAAGAGCCAGAATGGCGTAGTCATCATAAAAGTGTTTACAGCCAGAGCTACCAGGAGACCAGCGAATGAGGCGTTTTTAACCCACCATGTAGTGAGGATATTAAATATCAAAAAGCTCAATGCAGGGAGCCAGTACCGTCCCCTTGCCTTCCCATTTACCTTATGCAGATCGTCCTCTACTAATAATAAAGGGACAAGGGCTATTAATAATATTAAACCACTACCCCATGTAAACCAGGCGGGTGCCAGGAGGACTCCCGTAACAATACTGTATAAGATTCTTTTTTTCTTACTCATTTAACAGACTACTTAAAAATTTCGAATTTCAAAGTAACATAATATTTGGATTTAAAGTAAGCACAATAACAATTATATGGCCATTTTTAACTGAAGTGTTTAAATAGCTTATTTATGCAGGAAGAAGAAATGTAACCCGGAGATCTGAAGGAACAGTTAAAGCTGTTTGCTCCAAGCATTTAAGTACAGCTCTATAGCTTGAAAAGAAATTGAACTTATTCTTTTATAGTTTGCTTTTTACTGTCGATATGCCTTGTCACAATACCATAGATAATTAATGCTAAAGCTGCAACTGAAACTATTCCTGCAAAAACATACCAGATATAGTGAGCATGATCGTAGGCAGTTAATTTTTCGATTTCGGTCAGGGTATTCGGGTCGGGACAAAACCTATCGAGAAGATAACCCGATATACCAAAGCCCAGAAGGGCCGAAATAAACGAATGAGTATGACTGAAGCCCAGGTATAGACCTTCTTCTCCTTTCGGAGCCTGGAAACTAAAGTATTCCAGGAATCGGGGAGAGATAAAAGTCTCGGCCAGGCCCTGGAGAATTATTCCAACTATCATCATAAATGCGACAGGGTGCATGCCAAGAAAACCAAGCTCTGAACCATTAGCTTCAAATAACTTTCCCGAAGCCATGGCAAGAGCAGATACCGGCATTATAAGCATGCCTATTGTCATTGAGGTTAGCGCCGATTTTTTTCTCATTAACTGTGTTATAAACACAACCGTAAGAACTACAACGAGTGGATTAACATTGGCGTACCATGATGGTGCGGCCGACTCTCCCACGAGTCGGATAACGTATTTTGGCATGGTAGCATACAATTGATGCTGTACCATCCAGAAGCCACTGATAATTAATATCAGAGCGATCAGACGAGGTTGTTTGAACAATCGGCCAAATCCCTGCCATATCTCCCTTATTGATTTTCCTTCACCTTCAGTTTTGTTACTTTTGTAAAAGAAAAAGACAACAATTAATGCAAGCAGTGTAAATGCCGCAGAAAGGAAGTTTACATATACCAGTCCCAGCTCTAGCCTTATAGGGTATACGAGCGTTTTACCCGAGAAGGACCCGATATTTACCATAGCATAAAATATTGAGAATCCCCTTGCCCGGTTTGCTTCTGATGTTTCTTTTGCGACGGTACCTGTAATAACTGATTTAATAAAGGATCCACCAACCATTACAACAAGCATAGAGGGAATAACTGTCGATTTATATGGGAGTGCTCCCAGTCCGAAATAACCAATAGTAAGCAATCCGAAAGCCAGGAGAAGTGCTTTACGGAAACCTATCTTATCTGCATAGGCACCACTGAAAGGGGGAAGGAAATATAGCCCTGCTGAGAAGCCTCCGGCTATCCATGCTGCCCAGATATCATTATAACCCACTTCCCTCGACAGGTAAAGGGTTACAACTATAAACATACCGTAGTAGGCAGCTCTCTCAAGTAGTTCAACTATGTTGGCTGTCCAGAATGGACGTGAAAATTTCCAGGTATTTGCTCCCTGTGCCATGGCTTTTTACTATTTTACTAATTCCCTCACTGTCTTAATTATTCCATCCCTGTCGAATCCGCATTCAGCAATCAGTTCTTCCTGTGTTCCCTGTTCAATAAAAAAATCAGGTATTCCCAGTCTTTTAACATGGGCACTATATCCATTATCGCTCATAAACTCTATAATGGCACTCCCGAAACCGCCTTTTAACATTCCGTCTTCAACAGTAATAACTTTTTTGAATCTCTTAAATATTGAATGGAGAGCTTCTTCATCAAGTGGCTGTGCAAATCTCATATCATAGTGTGCTGCAGAAATTCCCTCTTTTTCGAGTTTTTTATTTGCTTCAACAACGAAATTACCCGGATGTCCAAAACTTAGAATGGCGACATCTTTACCATCTTTAATAATTCTTGATTTACCTACCTGTATTTCGCAGAATGGTTCTCTCCATTTGCTGAATAAACCTGAACCCCTGGGGTATCTTATGCTGAAAGGGCTTTTGTTTTTTTCGAGCTGCGCTGTATACATAAGGTCTCTTAGCTCAATTTCATTCATTGGGGCTGAAACAACAATATTAGGTACAGTCCGAAGGTAGGAAATGTCGAAAAATCCATGATGAGTAGCTCCATCTGAGCCCACAAGGCCACCCCGGTCGAGACAAAAAACCACATGCAGATTTTGTAGTGCCACATCATGAATAACCTGGTCGTATGCCCTCTGCATAAATGATGAATAAATATTACAGAAGGGGATCTTGCCCAGGGTAGCCAATCCGGCAGAAAATGTTACGGCATGTTGTTCTGCGATACCTACATCAAAGGCCCTTTCCGGCATCTCCTTCATCATAATATTGAGCGAACAGCCCGATGGCATGGCAGGAGTTATGCCAACAATTTTCTCATTCTGTCTTGCAAGTTCAAGAATGGTATGACCGAAAATATCCTGGTACTTAAGAGGCTGGGGACCATTTGAGGGCGATTTTACCAGCTGCCCCGTGTTTTTATCAAATTTACCAGGTGCGTGGAAAGCAGTCTGGTTAAGCTCGGCCTGTTTAAATCCCTTACCTTTCTGAGTTACGCAGTGCAGAATCTTCGGGCCAGGGATTCTTTTCATATCATTCAGAACCCTTGTAAGGTATAATACATCGTGTCCGTCAATAGGGCCGAAGTACCTGAAGTTCATAGCCTCAAACAAATTGGATTGTTTAAGCAG
Organism: uncultured Marinilabiliaceae bacterium; assembly: GCA_942491535.1. GTDB lineage: Bacteria > Bacteroidota > Bacteroidia > Bacteroidales > VadinHA17 > JAUVKT01. Next base: position 398,741 of record CALOBV010000024.1, on the reverse strand, counting down.
AGTGCTTTTTAGTCCCCCCTCAAGCTTTGAGGCCAGTTCCTGTGCATTAGGTCCGAGTTTGCTTATTTTGCCAAGAATATTCCACATATCATCCTTAAACTTGTTGTAAGTCTTGCTGGTAGTGATATCGAGGAGATATTCTTTCAGGGCCCCCACATTGGGATCTATGGCCATATTATTATCGTTGAGTATTACAAGCAAATCGGAATTCTCAATACCTGCATTATTTAAGCCTTCAAAGGCCAGTCCGGCTGTCATTGCCCCATCACCGATTATCGCAACAATCTTTCTGTCGTCGCCTGCCTGTTTTGCTGCAGTGGCCATTCCAAGAGCTGCCGAAATAGAGGTAGATGAATGGCCTACACCAAACGCGTCGTACTCGCTTTCAGACATTTTCGGAAAACCACTTATGCCCTTGTATTTCCTGTTTGTATGGAAAATATCCTTTCTGCCTGTCAGAATCTTATGTCCATAAGCCTGGTGTCCAACATCCCAGATAATCTTATCAAAGGGGGTATTATACACATAATGCAATGCAACTGTGAGCTCAACAACGCCCAGGCTGGCACCGAAATGACCGGGGTTAGTACTGACAATGTCGATAATAAATTGCCGGAGCTGTTTACTTACCTCAATCAGATCTTCCTTTTTTAATTTTCTAAGGTCCTCGGGAGAGGAGATACTATTTAGGAGATCTTGCATTTGTGGTGATTATATCTATAGCGATGCAAATATATAAAATATTATTGCCATCTCTTTGAGTAACTACATGAGGGAATTTCTTATTTTTGTGAAATAAGCACGGGGGATAATTGTTATATATTTAAAATAATCGATCAAAATATTTTATTCATGAAGAAAAATTCTGGTTTAATAGTGTTTTTTGTGTTAATCCTGCTATCAGGAGCATGTGTGCCCGGAGGAAAATATAATACCCTGCACGACAGGAGTGTTGGATATATGAACGAAAGAGACGACTTCAAGATAAAAAATCTTGATCTGGCCATGAGTAATCGTGAAATGGAGGCCAGGATCGCAGAACTAGAAGAGCAACTGGGAGGCATGGAAGGAGATAAGGAGAAACTGGAGACAGAAGTTGAAGAGGCAAAGGATGAGTATAATAACCTGAGCAAGAGCTATGCAGACCTGCAGAAGGCCCAGGAGGATCTTATCAGGGGTAATGTTGAAGAAACAAGAAAGTTGCTCAGAGAGTTGCAGACAGCCCAGAAAAATTTACAGGACAAGGAGGATTTGCTAAAACAGCTTGAATTAAACATGGAAGCAAAAAAGACTGATCTCGACCAGTTAACTTATGAACTTGACAGACGTAATGCAAGGCTTCTTGAGCTCGAACAAATACTTGATGCCCAGCAGAAGGCAGTAAAAGATTTAAAAGAAAAGGTTTCTGCTGCCTTATTTGGGTTTGAGAATAACGGGCTGACTGTGTCGATGAAAAATGGTAAGGTATATGTTTCACTTGACGAAGAACTGCTGTTCAGAACCGGTTCATATAATATTGATGCAAATGGGAAGGATGCATTGCAAAAACTGGCAGCAGTACTTGCCCGAAATAAAGATATCCAGATTACAATAGAGGGTCATACAGATGATGTTCCCTATATTTCTTCCGGAGGGCCTATCCAGGATAACTGGGATTTAAGTGTTAAGCGTGCAACCACAGTGGTGAGGGTCTTATTGGAGGGCTCAGGAATTGATCCCAGGAGACTTACTGCTTCGGGGAGAGGAGAATATCTGCCTGTTGATCCGGGTAAAAATAGTACAGCGCGACAGAAAAACAGAAGAACCGAAATAATACTCACCCCTGATCTGGTTGAGTTATACAGGATACTGGATAGCTATTAATCTTCTTTTTTGAATTCACCCAGTCGGGCATTAATCTGTTTAAGGGCTTCCTGAATGTCGAGTTCGGGTTGAACGTAGTTATCTATTCCCCAGAATTCTCTGTCGTATCCGTTAATGGTTTCCCATAGGACAGTCTGTCTTGGTACTATTTGGTCTTTTGTAAATCTTTCCACATTGACTGTGTCTATACCCGTAACAGCCATTTCGAAAATAATATTATAATTATTGCCAAAGACTTTTTTCTTTTTTCTGGCGTAAAATTCCATATCCCCCCTAACATGATTCAGAAAATATCTGTTATTTACATACCTGTAATCTACTCTGTATCTGACCTTTCTTAGCTTTACACTAAAGCCTCTTGATGATTCTTTTATGTAATTGTTGCTCAGAATATTAATATAATCCGGGTTTATTTCAAAATCAAAAGAATGTACTCCATAGTTGACGGTATTAATATAGATAGATCCCTGGTAGAGGGCATTATTGGAAATATTATCCTTTTGTGAAAATTCAACAACATAGGCTGCCTCTGTACCGATATTGACAATATCTGTCATCCTGAAAGTATAATCAGTGTAATTTAGAGGATTAAAAAAGTCGAAGGTGTTTTTTATCCCATCCAGTTCAAGACATGCATCCAGGCCGGCCTGAAGTTTTATTAAAAGGGTATCGGTTTTGTCGACATTTTCTATTTTCCTGCTTTTATGGATACTTATCTGGTCTGTCTTAAATGATTTCGTGTAAGGACTTTTGTAAATATTTATTACAGCTTCCGAATAGAGCTGGATTTTATTTCTTTTTGAAACAGATTCCCTGTAAAATGCTTTTAGCAGGGCAGGAGATGAGCCGTAATTCTTCTCAATATTTCTATGGATCTTGTCTATCAGGTCGAGGGGTTCGCGGGAGCGGATGATTATTTCAGGTATAGGTATATAATCTCTCTCCAGCTCTATAATATAGTGATTTTCTATGGCCTGGCTTACCGGGATTGTTCGATCAATAAAACCCAGGTATGATATTATTAATGAGTCGTTTAAAGTGTTTTCAGTTACTTTTAAGTTAAAATCACCTTCTTCATTTGATATTGTTCCCATGCCTCTTTTATAAATTCCTATTGTTGCATATGGAAGTGGCTTGGAAGTTGACGATTCAACTATCGTCCCGGATATAAGGTAAACAGAAGATTCCCCTTTCTCTTTGATCATAGGGGTGGTGTTATCAATTTTTTTATAGATAATAATGTGATTTTCTATAACAGAATAGCCAAAATTTTTGCCTGCAAAGATGCTATCCAGAACTGATTTCAGGCTTGCTCCGCGCAGGTTAACAGACGTTATTTCATATGGTTTTATTAACTCCGTGTCGTAGGTGAAGGTAAAACCGCTCTGCTTTGTTAGTGATTGAAATATGGCTTGTTTTTTAACATTAGTCATATTTACAGACACTTCCCGGAGAAGTACATTGTTTTGTGCAATTACAGATATGCTAAAAGCCACCATTAAAAATATAATGGCGGCCAGGTATCTTGTGGCTTGAATCGATCTTATTGTTTCACCCTCAGTCATCGGGGGTATAAATAATTGCTAATTTGAAAGGTAGTAAATTCCTTCCTTTTTCTCAAAACCCAGATTAAAACTGGTGCATATTGACTGAATTATAACTTCGGCTGTATTATCCCTGAACTCGGTTGTGATTAAATGGTCAAGAATTGAATCGGATGTGACTTCAATACTTATATTATGAGTCCTTTTAAGATCATAGAATACCTGCTCCAGCCTTACTCCGTTGTATGTAAGAATATTGGTATTCCATGACATATAGTTGGGATTATTATTTACCCTGCTGGTAGGTTCAGATTTATTAATTGTTCCTATATAGCCTGGCTCAAGTGTTATATTACAGTCACCATCAGAATTATAAAGCATAACCCTCCCTGATTCAACAAAAACTTCAGTTTCACTATTCTCATTATCTGTTATTACATTAAAGGATGTTCCCAGTACTTTAACCCGGGCATTCCCTGCATCGACAATAAATGGTTTTAAAGGATCAGCTTTAATCTCAAAGAAAGCTTCCCCTCTTAGCTCAACTTTTCTGATATCATCATCAAAGTTGTCGGGGAAATTAAGTTCACTGTTACGGTTGAGTGTAATTACACTACCGTCGGGAAGATTAATAATTCTGTTTTTTTCAGATATTGATGTTGCTACTACTGTCAGATCCGGGCTTCCATCGTTTTTAACAAAAAATCTTATAGTGAAGGTAGTTGCTGCCAGTATTATTACAACTGCAGCAATCCTTAATACCTGAGTCCAGAGCGGTGTATGCACTGTTTTCTCCCCCACCAGATTATCATTATTTAACCTGGTAAATAGTTTGTCCCAGGCCCTGTCAGTGTTTATATTATCATTCGCTCTGTTATTATTAATCATTGTCCAATAATTTTCAATTTCGCTGCCCCTGTTGTCGAGAAAACTCTTAACAAGTTCACTTTTCGTTTTATTCTCGCCCGACAGGTAAGATGCAATCTCTTCCCAGTCTCTCTCCGTATATTTATTTGTCTTATTCATAACTTAAAGTAACTCGTTTCTAAATTCCTTCAGGGCTTTGCCCATGTTTGCTTCTACTGTTTTTACCGATATTGAAAGTTCTTCTGCAATTTCAGAATATTTAAGACCTTCAAACCGGCTCATACAAAATATCCTGGCACATCTTTCAGGAAGTTTCTCGATAATTTTTGCAATTTTCTCATGCAATTCCTTGTATTTCAATACCTCTGCCGGGTCTTCAGTGTCTATGCTTATTCCGGCGACGGCCTTACCGGCATGTCTTTTAACAACTTTTTGGTGCTCAAGGTAGTGCATACTCTTATTATATACTGATCTGAATAGATATCCATTTAATGAAGATATAATCTTAATTTTTTTCCTGTCTCTCCACATAATATAGAACAGGTCCTGAACTATCTCCTCGGCTGTGTCATTATCTTTTAATAGTGTTCTTGCATAATTGACCAGAGAAGAATAAGTGGAACGGAACAGAGATTCAAACTGCCCTATATCCCCGTTCCTTATTCCGCTTATTATTTCTCTGTCGCTTACCATGTTATATTAGTTACTTTCTATTTACTCACCATTTCTATCACTGAACCTCAGCTTTCGATTCAGTCTTCTTATGGCAGATTCAATACTCTGATCAGGCTCTATCACATTATAATCGCCCCAGAAATCAGGATCTGCAAATGCGGCCAATTCTTCTGTAAAGATATCACCTTTCCTTAATCTTTCCCTGGGCGTAAATTTAATCGCTTCTTCCTGAGTACGATCTGTTATCGCAATTTCAGACATGGTTGTGTAATGGCTGTTAAATAATTTCTTATTCCAGTTAACCTTGAATTTAACTTCTGCCCTGGCATATCCGAAATACCATCTACCTTCCTGTTCGCGAAATTTGACCCTGTAGCTTGCCATTTCCGGTGTAATCTTCATGCCCAGCGGCTTCTTCCTGATAAATATTGATGCTGCCTCATCTTCGTCTTCAAGATTAATGCTAAATTCGGCTTCACTAAGTGCAAATGACCCCATTTCAATATAGAATCTTCCCAGGAATAAGGGGGAATCTGCAGTATTGTTTTGATGAAACTCAACTACATAATGTGGTTTCTCGTCAATTACAATAATGGTCTCAAGAGTATAATCGTAGTATTTCATGTCTTCTTTTGTAAAGATAGACATGCGGTTTTTGGCGATATCCAGTTGAAGAGTCGAAATGGGCCCCCCCTGTAGTTTAAACAAAATTGTGTCCTCTCTGCTTGCCTCAACATTTTTTCTGCCCTTATATACCTTTGCCAGATCAATACGAAATTCGTTATTATAGGGTGCCTTAAATATTTCTACTACTGCTTCAGCAATAGAGACATAAGACCTGTTCTTTTTTATTGTCTCCCTGTAGAATGATGTCATCTGGTTAGGGACTTTTTCATAGTTGTCTCCAAGGTTGTCAATTGCGTTAAGTATTATATTCTCAGCAGAGATAGGTTTTATTACTACTTCTGCAATTGGTATTGTAGCCTGGGTGAGACTTATTGAATTACTCCTTCCATCGGTGCGTAATTCAGATACAGCAACTTCCTTGTTATTGTATCCGATATACATTACTTCCAGCACAGGGTTCTGAAGTGTCTCTGCAATCTTAAGAGTAAATTCACCATCAATATTTGTAACTGTAGCGACATTACTGTTTTTCACAGCAATGGTAGCAAAAATCAATGGCGTGTTACTTGACTCGTCGAGAACCTTACCACTTACGGTGATATACTTCTGCGGATCCTGTTTCTTTCTGAAAATACTATCACTGGAATATGTTTGAAGCGAAAAGGCCAACAATATTACCAGTGCAGTGCTTATTCTTAATAGATTTTTCATGGCATTAAATTTATTGTTTAAAATTTATAGATTCATAAATATGAATTCATAATAATGACCTTTCAGATTATATATACCCTATCTGATTAAATATATTTTTGATACTATCTTTGGCTTCTGAATAATACAAAATGTTGGGCTTTGTAAAATATGGCAATCTGGTCTCTCTGGCTACTTCGTATACTATATCTAAATATACAGGGAGTAATGCCGTGTGGGGGATGCCTTACTCAGTGGGCATAGAGCTTACTAACCATTGCAACCTGAATTGCCCGTTTTGTGCCTCTGGTTCAGGAGAGAGTAAGAGGGAAAAAGGCTATATGTCGACCGGACTACTTAAGAAGATAAGCAGTGAGTTGTCGGCTTATGTAATTAAAACCATGTTCTATTTCCAGGGTGAGTCGATGATGCATCCGAAATTCTTTGAAATGCTTGAAGAAGTTAAAAGTATGGGGCCCGTTATTTCAACCAATGGGCATTTTCTGGATGAAGAGAGCAGCAGGTGCCTGGCAGAATCAAAAACCGATAAGATTATTGTGTCTCTGGATGGGATAAGCGAAGCATCTTACTTAAGATATCGAAGAAATGGAAATCTTGAAAAGGTTCTCAGTGGAATTGAGTTTCTTAGTTCGGAACTAAATAAGAGGGGTAAAGGAAAGAAGCTAGAGTTACAGGTACTGGTAAATAAGTACAATGAGAATGAACTGGGAGAGCTTCTGGACTACTCGAAAAGTGTGGGTGCACGAATAAGGTATAAGTCAATGCAATTGAATCTGGATGAATCAGACGGCCATTTTATGCCCGACGATCAGCAATTTAGAAGGTATAGTATTGTGGATGACAGCTTACTTATAAGAAGCAGAAAGCCAAATTATTGCTACAGATTATGGACAAATCCGGTAATAAGCTGGGATGGGAAAGTGCTACCCTGCTGTTTTGACAAGGATGCTGATTATGTAATGGGTGATCTGAATAGACAGACATTTGAAGAGATATGGAAGGGTCCTGAGTATAATGCATTCAGAAACAGATTATTACACGATAGAGCCGGTATAGATATCTGTAATAATTGCAGCGAAGGTCTCAACAGGAAGGTGAAAACCTGATTTAGGAATGAAGAGATTCCTATACAGTCATAATGTCCTTCTCCTTTGATTCTATTACCGTGTCAACTTTCTTTGAATATTCGTCTGTGTGCTCCTGGACAATAACTTCAGAATCTTTTTCCAAATCTTCAGACAGACCATCTTTCAGTAGCCTTTTAAGCTCATCGTTAGCCCATTTTCTGGAATTTCTGATACTGATTTTGGCGTTTTCCCCTTCATTTTTCACCATTTTAACAAGTTGAATTCTTCTTTCTTCTGTGAGTGGGGGGACATTAATTCTGATTAATTCACCGTTATTCATTGGTGTAAGACCAATATTAGAAGCCATAATTGCCTTTTCTATTGGGTCGAGCATATTCTTTTCCCATGGTTGTACAACGATTGATTTTGCATCAGGTGTATTTATATTGGAAACCTGGGAGAGTGGAGTTGTAACACCATAATAATCGACAGTAATACCATCCAGTAAGGCAGGCGTGGCTTTTCCAGCCCTGAGCTTAGAAAGTTCTGTCTCCAGGTGAGAAAGAGCGTCAGCCATTTTTTCCTGGGTTTCTTCCATTATAATTTCAATCTCTTCATTCATACCGGCTAAAGTTTAATTTCTAATAAATAACGCGGGATTGATCAATAATTTACTCTAAAATGAAAAACAAATTTAAAAAAAATATAATAATCCTCTTCTTTTAGCTATTCTTTACCAGAGTACCACATTTTTCACCAGTAGCGACCCTTACCAGGTTGCCTTTTTTATTCATATTAAATACTATAACTGGCATATTATTTTCGCGACACATTGTAAATGCTGTTTGATCCATTATTTTAAGATCCTGATCAATTGCTTTCTCAAAGCTAAGTGTGTCGTATTTTATTGCTCCTGGGTTTTTCTCGGGATCGGCATCGAATACACCGTCGACTCTGGTTCCTTTAAGCAGTACGGTAGCTCCTGTTTCAATAGCTCTTAGAGCAGCTGCAGTATCAGTGGTAAAAAATGGATTTCCTGTACCTCCGGCGAGTATTGTAATAATTCCATTTTGCATATCCTTAATAACCCTGTCTCTGCTGTACAATTCACCTACGGGCTCCATCCTTATTGAGGTATAAACTTTTGCCTGTGCCCCCTGTCTTATTATCTCACTCTCGAGGGCAAGACTGTTAATTACGGTGGCCAGCATACCCATCTGGTCTCCTTTTACCCTGTCAATACCATCATTTATGCCACTTATACCTCTGAAGATATTTCCTCCACCAATGACTATCCCAATTTCACAGCCCATCTTTTGCAGGTCGAGTATCTGGTTAACATAATCATTAAGAATCTCAGGAGAAATGCCTGATTCACTTTCCCCCTGCAATGATTCGCCACTTAGTTTTAGCAGGATACGCTTATACATCATAATTTATATTTGAGGATTAAAAGTAATAAAATTATAATATCTCTTACGAAAATGATACCATAAGAAAAAATCAAAAAAAAATCCCGGGATTAACCGGGATCTAAAGTTCTTGTTTCAGTGTGTTTTAAGCATTCAGTGTAAAACGTTGAAATCCTGAAACCGTAAGTTCCTTATCTTTTGATTGCAGGTACTGCTTAATAGTTTGTTTATTGTCTTTAACAAACTCCTGGTTTAGCAGGGTATTTTCCTTAAAGAATTTAGCCAGTTTCCCCTGGGCTATTTTTTCAAGAAGATTTTCGGCTTTTCCTTCACGGCGTGCCTGCTCCATACCAATTTCTAATTCCCTGGCAATAACATCCTTACTAACATTGTCTTTATCAATAGCAACCGGACTCATAGCTGCTATTTGCATGGCAACATCTTTATATACCTGTTCGTCAAACCCGTCTTTTGTAAAGGACACAAGTGTGGCGAGCATATTACCTGGATGTATATAAGCCTGAACATGCTTATCGTTAAGTGAGTCAAAATATGTAAGTTCAAGTTTCTCTCCAATAATACCAATCTGCTCAACTATTTTTTCACCAACTGTTGTTCCTTCAAAAGAAAGATTCTTTAAATCTTCAAGTGTAGCAGGCCTTTTCTCGATTGCTAAGTCCAGGAATTGATAAGCAAGTTTTACAAAATCTTCATTTTTTGCAACGAAGTCAGTTTCACAATTAAGTGCCATAATGGCTCCATACTTATTATCCTTAGATGATTTTGCCAGTACAGCGCCTTCACCTGCTTCTCTGTCTGCTCTCTTATTGGCAATAGCCTGTCCTTTTTTTCTTATTATTTCAACTGCTTTTTCGAAAATACCGTCAGCTTCCTGAAGCGCTTTCTTGCAGTCCATCATACCTGCTCCGGTGCTCTTTCTCAGTTTAGCAACATCTGCTGCTGTTATATTACTCATTGTATTATGTCTTTTATTATTGTGTTCTTAATTCCTATTTGGCATCTTCTTTTTTCTCTTCAGTAACTGCTTTAACAGTTTCTTTTTCTTTATTAGAAGTAAGCTCTTCTTTAGGTTTGCTCTCTTCAACTTTAACAGTCCTTACTCTTTTGGCCGTGCTTTTAGGTTCTTTTTGAGCAGTTTTTTTCTGATCGTCTTCTTTTTCTCTTTCGATTTTCCTTTCACCAAGTCCTTCTTCAATCGATTTACATAGAATATCTACGATTAAGGAGATTGACTTTGATGCGTCATCATTTGCCGGTATTGGAAAATCAACGGTGGTCGGGTCTGAGTTGGTATCTACCATGGCGAAGACGGGGATACCTAATTTCTTTGCTTCTCTAACAGCGATATACTCTTTTGTAATATCAACTACAAAAAGTGCTGCGGGAAGACGTGTCAGATCTGATATACTTCCGAGGTTCTTCTCAAGCTTGGCTCTTTGACGTGTAATTTGCAGCTTCTCTCTTTTTGAGAGATTATTGAATGTACCATCGGTGGCCATTTTGTCTATCGATGACATTTTCTTAACTGCTTTCCTGATAGTTGGGAAATTAGTAAGCATCCCTCCTGGCCAACGTTCTGTAACGTAAGGCATATTGACTGTGCTTACTCTTTCGGAAACAATATCCTTAGCCTGCTTTTTGGTGGCTACAAATAATATCTTTTTTCCTGACTTGGCAATTTGCTTAATAGCATTGGATGCCTCGTCGATTTTGGCAACTGTTTTTTCAAGGTCGATAATGTGAATACCGTTTCGCTCCATGAAAATATAAGGAGCCATGGCTGGGTTCCATTTTCTTTTTAGGTGTCCGAAATGAACACCCGCATCGAGTAATTCTTTAAAATTTGTTTGTGACATTACGTTGTTTTTAAGTTTACATTCTGTTTGCCAATTGCAAAGTAGTTCCTGTGAGGAAGTCGATGCAATTTAGATACTAAACTTGTATCTATATTATTGGACTTCTAACGTTTACTGAACTGGAATCTCTTACGTGCTTTTGGCTGTCCAGGCTTCTTCCTTTCAACCTGACGTGGATCCCTTGTCATGAAACCGGCTGTACGCAGGGCTGATTTGTCTTCTTCATTAATTACAACAAGTGCTCTGGCAATTCCAAGGCGCAATGCTTCTGCCTGGCCTTTTACACCACCACCATCAAGATTAGCTTTGATATCATACTTGTCGGTTACATTAAGAAGATTCAGAGGTTGCTGGACAATGTACTGAAGTGTACCTGTAGTAAAGTACTCTTTAAAATCTTTGTTGTTAACAGTAATTTTCCCTTTTCCTTCTGACAGATAAACCCTTGCTATGGCAGCTTTCCTTCTTCCGATTGTGTTAATAACTTCCATGCTTTTTACTTAATTTTATCTAATTCAACTTTCCTGGGTTGCTGTGCTTCATGATTATGAGCATCACCCACATAAACATACAGATTACGAAATAACTCTCTTCCCAGACGGCTCTTAGGCAACATGCCTCTTATGGCATTTTCTACCAGGTCTGCCGGCTTTTTCTTGAGCAATTTTTCTGCAGTAATTTTACGTTGACCTCCGGGGTAACCGGTGTGTCGTATGTACTCTTTAAGGCTCCATTTATTACCTGTTAAACGGACTTTCTCTGCGTTGATAACAATAACATTATCGCCACAGTCAACATGAGGAGTAAAATCAGCTTTGTGTTTTCCCCTCAGCATCAGTGCTACCTTCGACGCCATGCGACCCAGTGTTTCGCCTTCAGCATCTACCAGAAGCCATTCCTTATCTACAGTTGCCTTGTTTGCAGATACAGTTTTGTAGCTTAGTGTGTCCACGTTAGTTCAATGTTTAATAATTAATCTAATATACAGGTATAATGTCCTGTAATTTCGGACTGCAAAAGTACAATAATATTTCTAAAAAACGAATATTAGCGCTTAATTAATTGACATGATGTAAATAACATACCCATTTTAAAATTTACAATATTTTAGTCTGGTAATAGTTGTATCTCACTGCCGGATAATATTATATCTTTATGGAATTAAATATGTGGTATTTAATTTAATTGAAAAATGAGCGAGCCCAGACTTGGCAGGATTAATAATATTATTGGATGGATTATTTTCCTGGTTTCCGGATTTGTATACATATCTACAGTCGAACCAACGGTAAGTTTCTGGGATTGTGGCGAATTTATCCTTTCGTCATGGAAGCTGCAGGTTGGGCACCCTCCGGGTGCTCCTTTATTCATTATGCTGGGCCGTGTTTTCTCCCTGTTTAGTTTTGGCAACCAGTCTAATGCAGCTCTGATGATTAATATAATGTCGGCCCTGGCATCTGCATTTACCATAATGTTTCTGTATTGGACCATTGTTCACCTGGCAGGCAAAATATACAGGAAGACAGACAATAATAGTGATTCAATTACTCAAATATCGGTAATGGCTGCTGGAGTAATTGGAGCCCTGGCATATGCTTTTTCCGATACATTTTGGTTTTCAGCTGTTGAAGCTGAAGTATATGCAACTTCATCACTTTTTACTGCTGTAGTGTTCTGGGCCATATTAAAGTGGGAGAATGAAGCGGATAAGCCTTATTCTGGTAGATGGCTGATATTGATTGCTTACCTAATGGGCTTATCGATAGGGGTGCATCTACTTAATTTGCTTGCTCTCCCGGCTATTGTCCTGGTATATTATTTCAAGAATAACGAGGCCTCAATAAGGGGAATACTAAAAGCACTTGGATTTTCTGCAATACTGCTTTTCCTTTTGGTATTCGGTCTACTTCCTTATACTGTAAAGATGGCCGGGTGGTTTGAGTTGTTATTTGTAAACCTTATCAGCCTGCCCTATAATTCAGGGCTGTATATATATCTTCTGAGTCTTATTGTACTACTTTCCTGGGGAATAAATTATTCCATTAAACGAAAGAAGCAAATACTTAACCTGGGTCTGACATTACTTGCTGCGGTAATGATAGGTTATTCTTCGATTGCAATGATAATGATAAGGGCTAACGCAAAGCCGCCTATGAATCAGAATGATCCATCTGATCTGTTTTCTATGATTTACTATGTTAATCGTGAGCAATATGGAAGCGCACCTCTAATTAGGGGACAATATTATTCTGCCCCGGTTATCGATGTAAAGAGAAAAGTTGGCGGATACGTGAAAGCCGGTGATAAGTATGAGCCCTACAACAGGGCAAGCTATAAATACGATAGCAGGTTTACTACAATTTTCCCCCGAATGTACAGTAACGATCAGAACCATATCAGGGAGTATGAATACTGGGCTGATATAAGTGGGAAAAAGGTTACTGTAAGTACAGGAAACGGAACAAAGGATTTTACCGTTCCGACATTCTCGGAAAATATAAGGTTCTTTCTCAGGTATCAGACAGGATTTATGTACTGGCGCTATTTTATGTGGAATTTTGCAGGGCGGCAGAATGATATCCAGGGGAATGGGAATATTCTCCATGGTAACTGGATAAGCGGCATACCATTTATTGATAATCAAAGACTTGGCGATCAGGATTCTCTGCCCGATGACTTAAAAAATAATCCGGGACAGAACAGGTATTATTTCCTCCCATTATTATTCGGGTTGGCGGGTTTGTTCTGGCAGTTCAAAAGAAGTAAGGAAGGCCTGTGGGTAGTTGGAACACTATTTATTATGACCGGTATTGCAATCGTGGTTTATCTTAATCAGTACCCGCTTCAGCCCCGGGAAAGGGATTATGCATATGCGGGTTCGTTCTATGCCTTTAGTATATGGATAGGATTTGGGGCATTGATGCTCATCGATCTTGTCTCCAGAATATTTGGTAAAAAGATCGCATTAATTGCAGTTTTTCCCCTGTCTATTGTACTGGTTCCTGCAATATTGATTACACAAAACTGGGACGACCACGACAGGTCTGGAAGATATACAGCAAGAGATATAGGTGCTAATTACCTTAACTCATGCGATTTAAATGCAATCCTGTTTACTTATGGGGATAATGATTCCTTTCCCCTCTGGTATGCCCAGGATGTAGAAGGCATACGTACAGATGTAAGGGTTGCCAATCTTAGTTACCTTTCTGCAGGCTGGTATATAGACATGATGAAACATAAGGCCTACGACTCAGATCCTCTTCCGATTTCCCTGGCCAGGCAGAAATACAGGCCCGGAGAGAGAGAACAATTACCTGTGATAGAGCAAATAGAAAGACCAATAGATATTAATGACATCCTTGATTTTGTTGAACTCGATGATAAACAGGCCAAGATTGATTTCACCGGCATGGGCGATTATTACAATTATATACCGGTTAAGAAATTCCTGATACCGGTGGATACAATTAAGGTAAAAGAAAATGGAACCGTTGACAAAAGATATTGGCCAAGGTTAAGCGACCAGGTTATCTGGGAATACCCGGGCCGGGAGATGTATAAGAGCGATCTTGTAATTATGGATATAATAGGAACGAATAAATGGGTCAGGCCAATTTACTATGCAAGCACTGTTCCTCCGCAAAATTACAAGGGTCTTGATAAATTTTTTAAGATGGAGGGATTGGCTTACCGGATTGTCCCGGTTGATACCCTGCCTGAAGTAAGGTTGGATTACGGAGAACTGAATACTGAAAAGATGTACAATAATTTATTGAATCGTTTCAAATGGGGAAATGCTTCCGACCCTGACGTTTACCTTGATGAGGTAAATAGAAGGATGTTTAATAATTTCAGGAGAATGTTCGGAACACTTGCTACTGCCTTAGCTATGGAAGGAGATACTGCAAGGGCAGTGGAGGTTCTGCACAGGAGTGAAGAAGTAATCCCACTCGGAAAGGTTCCCTATAACTATTATGCAATAAGCCTGCTTGAGGGATACCTGGCGACCGGAATGTTGGACGAGGCAATGCTTCTGGCAGATAATCTGATTAATAACAGTGTTGAATACCTGGATTATATATCAGGATTGGATTATCTTCATCGCTACGGACTGGATATATTAATAGCTATGAATCTCGAGTCGCTAAGAAGCACGTATTCGATAGCATTAGATTATGGTATCCCTGATCTCACAAAAAGGCTGGAGCCCTTACTTGATAAATATTTCAGTGAGTTTTATAATTGATCATTGTCAAAAATGAGGATTTATCGTCTGCCGAAAATTCTTCAGTATATTTACCCGGGAGCATATTTCAGACTATCGGATCGGGGAAGAACTGTTTATCTTACATTTGATGATGGACCTACGGAAGGAGTAACTCAGCCGATTATTGAGATATTGGAAAAATGGGGTGTCCCGGCTACTTTTTTTGTTAGCGGAAGTCAGGTCTCCGCTTATCCTGAGCTTTTTGATATTCTTGTTAATCAGGGTTATTCTATTGGAAATCACGGCTACCATCATTTAAATGGGTTCAAGCTGTCAAGGGATGAGTATATGCGAAATGCAGAGAGGGGAGCAGAAATCAGCGGGTCTGACTTCTTTAGACCTCCCTATGGTAAAATAAGGCCCGATCAATACAGGTCTGTCCGGGAAAAATACAATGTTGTTTTTTGGAGTATTATGCCTTACGACTTTGATAACAGGCTCTCAGGGGCTGATGTGTTAAAAATCCTGAGAAATGGCATCAGCCCGGGCTCAATAATTGCTCTGCATGATAATGTTAAAAGCAGTGCGCCTTCCATTCTCGATGAATTTATCAGGTTTAGTTTAGAGGAAGGATATAGTTTTGATTCTCTCGAGCGACTTAATTTGGTGAGGTAGTTTTATTTATGAAGTTGATATATTACTTTTGAAAAAAAAGCCGATGAGAATATTAGTATTGGGGTCCGGAGGAAGAGAGCATGCTCTGGTATGGAAAATAAGGCAAAGCAAGAAAGTTGATAAGATTTTTATTGCTCCCGGGAATGCAGGGACAAGGCTTCATGGTGAAAACGTGAACATTGATATTGATAATCTTCAGGAGGTGAAGAACTTTATCCTTGATAATAGCATTTCAATGGTAATTGTCGGTCCTGAAGCACCCCTTGTTGATGGTATAAGAGACAGATTCCTGGCCGACGAGAAATTGGCAGGTATTCCTCTTATAGGACCTGATAAAAGAGGTGCAATGTTAGAGGGGAGCAAGGACTTTGCAAAAGATTTCATGATAAGACATGGTGTTCCAACGGCCAGGTATAAGAGCTTTACTTCTGAAGAATTTGTCGAGGCCTCTGACTTTTTAAAAGGAATGCAAGCCCCGTATGTGCTGAAGGCTGATGGACTGGCTGCAGGGAAAGGTGTTTTAATAATTGATGATTATGATAAAACACTTGTGGAGTTGAAAGCAATGTTCGATGGTAAATTCGGATCAGCCGGTAATAAAGTGGTTATTGAAGAATATCTGTCAGGGATAGAACTTTCGGTCTTTGTTTTGACTGATGGAATAAATTATAAGATTTTACCCGAGGCAAAAGACTATAAAAGAATTGGTGAAGGAGATAAGGGCCTTAATACAGGTGGCATGGGAGCAATATCTCCCGTTCCTTTTGCATCTGAAGAATTTCTTAAGAAAGTAGAAGACAGGATCGTAAAACCAACACTCGAGGGAATAAAGAAAGACAGGATAGATTATAAGGGCTTTATTTTTATAGGCCTTATGAATTGTGATGGCGATCCAAAGGTGATCGAATATAATGTCAGGATGGGTGATCCTGAAGCTGAGGTTGTAATACCCAGGATTAAAAGTGACCTGGTAGATTTATTTGAAGGGGTGGCATATGGAAATCTTGATGAGAAAGAGCTTGTAATTAGTGAATATACGGCAGCTACCGTAATGATGGTCTCTGGTGGATATCCTGAAAGTTATGAGAAGGGAAAGCTGATTAGCGGAATTGATAATGTTGATAATAATAGCATTCTGTTTCACGCAGGCACAGAGTATCGTGATAATCGGGTGTTTACTTCGGGGGGAAGAGTAATTGCGATAAGCTCAGTTGCACCAGACATAGGGAAAGCACTTGAGTCTTCTTACCGGAATGCCGGGAAAATTAATTTTGACGGAAAATATTTCAGGACAGATATAGGTTTTGATATAAAATAAACAATGTTTATTAGATTATACAGGGGAATTGGGCCGGGGTCAATACTGATTACCATTTTAAGCGCGGTGCTTATCTGGCTCCAGAAGTTTATTGACCCTATAAGTGTTGATAGCATATCCGGCTCTGCTGCCATGCCTCTTCATTCACTCTTTCTTGGTTTTGTTGGGCATAACCTCCTGCTTGGCACTTTCCTTTCTTTTATGGTGATGCTTACCATAGCATTTTACCTTGCTAATTTCAATACCAGGCTATTTTTTATTACAGAAAGAACTTTACTTCCGGCATCATTGTATGTTCTGGCAAGTGGCTTCCTTGTAAGCACACAGACATTTAGCCCTGTATTTCCTGCTACATTGATGCTAATTATTGCCCTGGACAGGGTGATGGGATCTTACAGGAAGACAGGGATTGCCTATAATTTTTTCGATGCTTCCCTGATCTTGAGCGTGGGCTCGCTATTTTACTTTAATATTATCTGGTTTTACCCGGTTATTATAGTTGGCATTATCCTGATAAGGACTTTTAGTTTAAGGGAGCTGGTCCTTTCTTTTTTCGGACTTATTACACCTTATCTGATCGTGTTTGCAATTTATTATGTTTCCGGAAAGGACCTGTCATTATTTTCAGAGATGATAATCGATAATATTATTGAATCAGCCCCCGGGTATTATTGGTCGCCATTATTGATTACTGTGCTATTAACGGGTATAGCACTATTTATTATTTCCCTGTTTCACCTGATTAGTATTTTTGCAACGAAAAAGATTAAAACAAGAAAAACATTTTCATTGTTGATCTGGATAGTAATTTTTGCTTTGGCAGTTTATTTTATTATCCCTTCAGCATCTGTAGAACTTATCTATGTAGTACTGATTCCGTTTGTATATATCATTTCTCATTTTATTGTATTTGTAAGAAATAAAAAAATAGCAAACATTGTGTTTGCTATAATATTTCTGTCCATTCTGACTATCCAGATTCTTGGAATATACAACTAGCAGGAATATCTATTTTACAAGAGATACTATCCCTACGCCAAATCCTTTTTGTCCATCCTTAAAAGTATACCATAGCTGGTACAGACCTGTCTTGTTACATGCAAAATCAACCGAGCTGTACACTTTGCCTGAACTTTTAAGAAAGGAGCTGGTAATTAGTTTTTGCTTGTCGTAAAGTGCAAGTATCAATTCTCCTTCAGAATCATCAGAGTCACACATTGTAAAACGGTAATTCTGATTTTTCATAAAATAGAAGTTAGCTTTATAAACCGGGGCATCAGAAGGATCTGTTGCAGAAGGCAGCTTAATAACAAAATCCTTTAGGTAGGTAGTGTTTTCACCTATATCAAGCGCACATTGACTTATTAGTTCCTGAGGATCCTGACCCTGGAGCCCAAAGTATGTAAAAACTAAAAAAAGTATAGATAATATTTTCTTCATCTCTGTTTATAAGGAGATTAAATTATTTCTGATTTCTTCAATTATATTCACGATCTGTGATAGTTGTTTATCAGTCATAGTTATTACACTTTCTTCTTTCTGAATCACAACCAGCCTGCCATCTTTCTCAACTGTTTCGGGTTCACCGGGAGTATATGAAATGTCAACAGGCAGATAAGCCGCTTTTATTTTCTCGAAACTTTCATAAAGATTAGCATATTCAGCACTCGATTCCTTGTAGGGATTAAGCAGGAGCATCAGATCGTTCAGTACAATCTTTTGTTCGCCTATCCTGTTCTTAATATCAGGATGAGGGTATTCGCCTACAACTTTACAAACCAGGTACTGGGCTTCCAGCCACACGCCTGTAATCATTAGTGCAGAAAGATATCCTCTGTTATTGTCCCTGAGATAGTCATCTATCTGGTTAAATGAATGAACCGACATAAACATGAGGGAGTCAAGATTATTCTTGTTAAGGGCTAATCTTTTCAGAGTCTCAAAATCAAAAAACTGACCGACACGAATTCCTTCAGCCAGCCTGTTTATGGTAGTAAGATTTTCTATGGCAGTACCTGTTTTTTCATAAATATTAAGGTAGCCAAGATCCGCACCGTAAATACCTAGCTGGAGTGCCTGCTCAAAGCTGGTAGTAAGTCCTTCAGATCCTCTTGTCGATGCCAGGTACTCTGCAATAAAAGGAACATCCAATGACTGTAGCAGGGCAGCCAACTCAACTGGCGAGCTTATGTTTTGGACAATATCTTCTATAGCTTCCTGGCTAAGTTTTTCCACTTCATTTACTGGAAGGGAATCTGACTCAGGGAATACGTAGTTAGACCCCTTTTTCCCGGAGTTGCCGCATGCTACGAGTAACACGACAGCCAGGTATAATACTATTTTGGAAATGCTTTTCATGTTGAGACAATTAGCTCTGATATACAAAAATATAAAAATATACAAAAAATGAAAGAGGAACAGTGTTATTCCTATTAATTTTTATTTATTTCCGACTGAGCCGGTTAACAATAATAGCCAGGCCGTCAAAATATAGTAAGATATATAGGCCTATGGTCATCAGCCATACAATACTTATGTTAAATGTAAAGGTATCAACCAGTCTCCCGAATATTTGTTTCCTGGGAGCAAGGAAATGTGTCCTGAAGCTCAGAGGTCCTGATATCTCCGGATCGAGATAAATTGGGAAAACGTTCTGAACAAACCTGTCTTTGTATTCCAGTATCTTGTTTTGCTCGTATACTTTCTTGACTATTTCTTCAAGTTTCTGGTTGTGGCTATTGTTATAAACTATATCCAGAGATTCGCGGTTGGAATTAATAAAAATATCTTTCCTGATCTCAGCCGAGGTGGCCATGATATTGAAGCTTGCCATTGCATTCTGAATATAAGCTTCTATTTCTTCGGCCAGAACATGATTAAAGTCGATAACATTTATTTTATCAAGCGACTCAAAGGGTTCAAAAATATTCAGAGAAATCAGGTGCTCAATTTCATTTCGTAACAGCCTGGTTTTAGCAGGGTATTCTTCAGACAGCTCCTTATTTCTGTATGCTCTTACAGTTACTTCCAGTGCATCTTCAAGCGACATTAAGCGCCTCGATGAATAGAAATCGGCCTGGCTGCTCTGCTTGTCATACTGGTAAACAAGCTTGTCGTAGTCATTATCTTTAGCCTGTGTAACCATCAGTGCTTCATAAGTCCATTTAGTTGGCATTATCTCGGCTATAACAGGCACTTTACCAACACTTCCAATAGTTCTGTTCAGTTTATCAAAAGGAAACATTGCTCCACTCAGAACCATCATGGGTATCATAATCATCGGAACTACTATGTAGATAGTAATTGCAGAATTAAATGCTGCAGAAATATTAAGCCCGATAAGGTTTGCGCATGCGGCTGTGGTAAAAAATGCGAGCCAATACTGGAAGAACAACGATTTTATTTCCAGCACCTGGTTGGCAATAACAACAAACAGGAATGCCTGGAGGGCTGATATAGTAAGCAATACAGCGATCTTGGCAAGGAGGTAGCTGCTTCTGTTAAGGTGAAGAAAACGTTCTCTTTTCAGTATCCTCCTGTCTTTAAATATTTCTTCTGCACTGGTTATAAGTCCGAGAAAGAGTGCAACAATAAGGCTCATGAAAATATAAATCGGAATATTCTCATTCTCCCTGAAAATATATGTTCTGGATGAGGGATCGGCAATATATTTAATTATGTATGACAGCATAAAACCCAATACAGGTGCTTCGAGCAAGGTAAGAATAACATATTGCCTGTTTGAAATCTTGCTCAGGATGTCTCTCTGGGCAAACAATCTGAGCTGTTTAAGCCGAGAAGGAACATTCAGGTTTGAAGGCGGAGGATCAGTTATCTCAACAGGCTCTACAGGTGGATAAAGCTTTTTGTATTCCCTGGCCCAGTTCTCGGGCGACATTTTTCTTTTTCCTGTATATTTCCCAAACTCATCAACTACTTCGGTTTCGATAATATTGAAGATGGTTTCGGGGTTAATATTACCACAGGTAGGACATTCTCCAACGCTACTTTCTATCTGTGCATCGAGAGTTTTAAAGTGTACCAGTGCCTCAATAGGATTACCATAATAAACCATCTCGCCTCCCTGGTCGAGTATTAACATTCTATCGAACATTTTAAATACCTCGGAAGAAGGTTGATGTATGACCGTTACAATTAATTTGCCCTTGAATGTCAATTCTCTTAGCAGGTCAATTACGTTTTCTGAGTCTCTTGAAGATAAGCCTGAAGTTGGCTCGTCGAGAAACATTATAGAAGGTTCGCGAATTAATTCAAGTGCTATGTTCAATCTTTTTCTCTGGCCTCCACTAATAATCTTGGTAAGCGGTGAGCCTACCTTAAGGTCTCTTTTTTCATATAGCCCCAGGCTAAGCAGGGAGTTATCCACCAGCCTTGTCAATTCAGATTTACTTTTCTCCTTAAAACATAAACCTGCAGCAAAGTACAAATTCTGAAATACTGTTAGATCTTCAATTAAGAGATCGTCTTGAGGGACATAACCAATTACTCCTTCTATTGATGAAGATGTATTGTTAATATCAATACCATTAATTCTGACTGAGCCGGACGAGGGTGGAGAGATTCCGCTTAAAAGGTTAAGAAGAGTGGTCTTTCCTGAGCCGCTGGCTCCCATAATTCCCAGCAGGGTACCTTCTGATTCATTCAGGTTAATATCATTGAGACCTATGTTGTTACCCGGGAAGACATATTTCAGATTTTGTGCTACAAGGGATATTTTATTAAAGTCTTTTGTTGCAAGAAAATGAGACGCAATATCACTGTAATAAATGGGTTTTCCCTGCTGGTACCTTAATGAACTTCCCTTAGCTATTGTATATACCTTACCAGGTAGTAAAAGCAGCCCGTTCAGGAAAAGCTGGTTGGCTGAAAAATGTTTAATAAAATACAGATCAACACTCCCAATCCAGAGAATAAAAATATTATTATCACTGCTTATTTTAATATCTTCCTGCGAACAGTCAAAACAGGTTGAAGCGTGGTCAAGCTTCATCATTGAAGGGTGATCTATCTCAGAATCTGTATCCAGCTTCACAAAAATGTCAATGCTGCTAAATTCTTCTTTTACGATTTTAAATACTTCAGCAACAGTATTAACGATGTTCATTCGCTGAAGTGTATATCTTTTGTCCGAGTCGATAAGTTCATAAAGTCTCATCAGAACAACTACCTTCTGAGACTGGTTAAGGGTGCGATTTATTTTCTTGCATATGCTAAAAATCTTTACTGAATCCTTTACAGAGGGAGGCTCATTATCAGCCTCTCCGGCTAACTCAGTAAGCGGACCGGCGTTACTGTCAAATAGTTCAAGATATTCAGGTACAGAACCCGGACTTAATTGTTTTTTAAGGAAGTTGTGGACATATTCCCGCTCGTTTGACAACATTCCGCCATCCTGCTTTACGATCAGTGCAAACAGTTGCATCAGAGCCTTTAATATCTCCTCACTCATATATCAGACTTAGTTCTTTTTGATAAAGCCAACAAGATAAATATACTTAATTTAAAATACTAAGATTCCTTGTCCTTAACTTTTTTATTACCTCTGTTTTTAAAGAAGTTCCTATTTATCCACCCGGGCGCTATAACAGCACCTGCAATCAGGTAGGGATAATATGTAATAGCCCTCCACATAAGTGCAATAGTCAGTGCTGTAGCACCAATATTCTCAGGGCTTACATGAACAAAGTCAGATAGATATCTCGAAAATAAAAATTCAGCTATGCCGCTCCCTCCCGGGGTCGGACTAATAATCATCATTATAAACATTACAAGTTGACGGGCAAAAATCAAAAGATGTTCCCTTACTTCAAAAAATGCAATCAGTATTGCATTGGCCACCAGGTACCTTGATGTCCAGGATAGAAAAGTTGCTAAACCGGCCTTTGTCCAGAACAGGGCATTTTTTTCTTTAAAATGCATTGAACTCTTTATTATGTCCTCTCCCGCATTAATTGCCTGTTCGTGCCATTTCCTCAGAAGAGGCAGGCTGAAAATTTTCACAATTAGCTTTTTAAGACCCCTGGGATTGAAAAATAAACCGTAGCCAACAAGAATTACCCAGGTTAGTTTTATAGTATAGCCAATAATAGCAAACAAAAATAATTCATTTATATACCAGGGTTTATCAGACAATATACTGTGTTGCATAAATAATCTCTCCTTGCTTATCAGAAGCAAAAGAAGCGGGAACATCAACACAAAGTATAATTCATCAAGAAAGGAGGTTAATAGCACAACAGATGAGGAGCGACCAACTTTTAATCCCTCCTTATGGATAAAAACTACTGCAACTGCAGTTCCTCCTATTGTTGAAGGAGAAATGGCAGAGGTGAATTCCCATAGCATAATTACCCTGAAGGCCTTCTTCCAGGTAAGGTCGTTCTCTGTCAGTATCCTGATCCTGATCATATAACCCAGATCCCTGAATATCATACAACAAATTGCAAGCCCCAGGAAAAAAAATGATTTCGTACTAAAAGATAGTTCCGTAAATGATTCTCCGGCAAACTCCTTCTTTATCAGATAGGCTACAAGCAACAATCCAATAATAACCGGCAAAACAATGTTTTGAGGTCTTATTCTTCTGATTACTTCCTTCCTTTTGAGTTTGGCCATTAATTTTTCAGCTAAATTCTTCGTAAACCGAATACTATTATGCCTACGGATAATTAGTAATATCTATCAAGTTAGATATGAAGGTACTCAAATATAGTAATTATGATTGACTGCCCAAATCTGGTGCGAGAATTCTTGATTAGCTCGCTATATGCCTTTTTATGGCAATTAGCGGCATGTTTTTTGTAGTGTTATATGGTGAAAAGGAGTTCTTTGAATAAAGGATTTTGGCATGAGTGAGGGTTGAGGGGGTGTTCTCCCGATTACTCGGGATCACCGTCCCCAAATCTCCAGTCCTGCAAATAAAACGGATCGTGGACTGTGTCCGCCATAGCCCGCTATAAAAGGGAAACCCTCCGTCGCATAAAGCTTTGGAGGGCGAAGGTGGAGATAAGGGGAGTCGAACCCCTGACCTCGTGACTGCCAGTCACGCGCTCTAGCCAACTGAGCTATATCCCCATAGCTGTGCAAAAGTAATTAATTTTTACTTTCTTCAAAAGAATAGTGAAAAATGGCTTTAGTAATGATAGGGTAGGGCTTACATTTATGGGACTATAGGATATAAGAAGATAAAAATTGTTAATTTTAGGTGCTGGTACAATATTTATTTGACATTAATTCATTAAATACTTATTTTTAGCTCCTTAAAATCATGAATTATGGAAATTAAAAAGAATGACAACGTAAATCTGGAGAAGCGGAAAGGAATATTCCTGCAACTGGGAATAGTAATTTCACTGTCTCTTTGCTTGATCGCATTTGAGTGGACATCAGGTGAAAAAGGAGCGAATGAGTTTGATACCGGGAACGATGCGATTATTGAAGAGGAGATGATTCCAATAACTGAAATGGAAGAAATTCAGCCCGAAACTCCACCTGAGATTCCGAAAGTGACTGAAATATTTGAAATCGTTGAAGATGATGTTCAGATAGATAATGAAATTCTCTTTGAAGATGATGATATGGATCTTGATGAAGACGTCCAGATGTACGATTTCGTTGTTGATGAAGAGCAGGAAGAAGTAGAAGAGGAAATATTTGTTGTTGTTGAGGATATGCCTTCCTTCAGAGGAGGTGATGTTAATAAGTTTCGTGAGTGGGTACAGAATAGAGTAAAATATCCTCAGATAGCTGCTGAAAACGGTATACAGGGTAAAGTGTTTATTATGTTTGTTGTTGAACCCGACGGCTCAGTAAGTAATACTCAGATAATGAGGGGCGTTGACCCGGCTCTGGATGATGAAGCCATAAGAGTCGTAAAGAGTTCTCCTAAATGGGTGGCCGGTAAGCAACGAGGTGCACCTGTTCGTGTACGTTTCTCTATTACAGTTAATTTCCAGCTACAGTAGACAAAATCTTGATAATGATACAAGGCCGTTCAGTACATACTGAGCGGCTTTTTTTTAACATCTATAAATTATTATCTTTAAAGCATAAACCTATTAATAATATCGATATGAAAAATACTCTACTCTTTTCTCTGCTTATAACTATTATCCTTTTCGGATGTGGTTCACCCAAAAAGCAGATGGAATCCGGAAACTATGAAGCAGCGATTTTTAAGTCTGTCGAGAAACTTCGGAAGGATAAAACTGATGAAAAGAATATTGATATTCTTGACCAGTCATACAGGATTGCTCTAGAGCAGGATAACGAGAGGTTGAGATTTCTGAAGATGGAAGGTAAACCTGATAACTGGGATGAAATATACCTGGTTAATAAGAAGATGAACGACAGGCAAACACTTGTACGCACAGTCCTGCCTTTACAGGGCAGCAGAGGAACTGTCAATTTCCCATATGTAGATTATATGGAAGAGATGATTGCCGCCAAAAAGAAAGCCGCTGATTTTTACTATTCTCATGGTCAGACATTACTGGAGTCAAGAACAAAGGACGGATACAGGCAGGCCTATTATGAATTTGTGAGGGCAAAGGAGTATGCCGGTGATTATGAGGGTATTGATGAGCTGATTTTTGAGACTAAGATGATGGGTATGAGTCGCGTAATGGTGCAGATTCAGAATCAGTCTCATATTAATTTTCCGCCTGAATTCCAGTCAGACCTCCTGGCACTGGATTTACCAAGACTTAATAGTGAGTGGGTGGAATATCATACAGAACAACTTACAGAAGATACACAGTACGACTATTTTGTTAACGTAACTATAAAAATGATCTCAGTATCTCCTGATAATACCTTTCAGAGAGACACACTTATCAAAAGGGAGATAGAAGATGGATTTCAGTATGTCCTTGATGCTAATGGAAATGTAATGAAGGATACCCTCGGCAATGATTTAAAAGTGAAGAAGTATAAGGCAGTTCAGTGTGCTATGATTGAAAGTATCCAGGAAAAATCATGCCATATTGATGGTGAGGTTGAAATAGTTTCCGTTAATCCGGCACAGATCCTGAAAAAAGATCCTCTGGGGGCAGATTCATTTTTTGATCATATCTCAGCCCGGGCCATAGGTGATCTGGAGGCTCTTTCATCCGAAGAAATGGCTAGAACAAAAACACAAGCAGCTCCATTTCCATCAGATATTGAAATGGTTGTAAGGTGCAGTGAAGCTTTGAAGATGGGTATACGTACTGCAATGACACAAAACAGAAGATTTATCCAGTAGAGGAAATTTATACTACAATATTAGTTTACAACCCCACGATTTGATATTTTTGCGCCGCAGGAATATCAGATTGATGGGGTTTATTGATAAAACAGAAATAAGAATCGAAAGGGCTGTCCTTATAGGTGTAATATCCCAGGGGCAGACCGAGAACCTTATATCTGAGTATCTTGACGAGCTTTCCTTCCTGGCAGAAACGGCGGGAGCTATACCCCTGAAAAGATTTGTCCAGAAACTTGAGGCCCCAAACCCAAAAACGTTTCTTGGGTCAGGGAAGATTGCCGAAGTGGAAGAATATGTTAAAGCAAATGAGGTAGATCTTGCAATATTTGATGATGAACTATCTCCCAGTCAGTTAAGGAATATTGAAAAATTGCTCGATTGCCGTGTGCTCGATCGTACAAACCTGATCCTGGATATTTTTGCCGGCAGGGCACGAACAGCTCATGCAAAGGTACAGGTTGAACTTGCTCAATACCAGTACCTCTTACCGCGACTAACACGAATGTGGACCCACCTGGAACGACAGAGAGGAGGAATTGGCTTGCGCGGACCCGGAGAAACAGAGATTGAAACAGACCGCAGGATAATACGAGATAAGATTGCACGCCTGAAAACTCAGCTGGGAAAGATAGATAAACAGATGAGTACGCAGAGGCAGAACAGGGGAAAGATGATACAGGTAGCTCTGGTGGGTTATACAAATGTGGGTAAATCGACCATTATGAATCTGCTTTCCAAATCGGATGTTTTTGCAGAAAATAAGCTCTTCGCCACACTGGATACTACGGTAAGGAAAGTAGTCGTAGATAATCTTCCCTTTTTGCTCACCGATACCGTAGGTTTTATAAGGAAGTTGCCCCACAGCCTGATAGAGTCGTTTAAATCAACATTGGATGAAGTAAGAGAAGCTGATATCCTTTGCCATGTTGTTGATATATCACACCCCGGGTTTGAAGACCAGATGGAGGTTGTTACCAGTACTTTGATAGAGCTAAATGCCTCCGATAAAAAAGTAATCGTTGTTTTTAATAAAATTGATGCCTATATGCATCAGCCAAAAGATGCAGACGATCTTAGTCCGGTATTAAAAGAAAACCTTACTCTTGCACAGATGAAGAAGAGCTGGATGGCTAGTAATAATGATGTAAAAACAATTTTTATTTCTGCAAAGAAAAAGATTCACCTTACCGAATTCAGGGAACTTCTATATTCAGAAGTTAAGGATCTGCACAAAATAAGGTATCCTTACAATAGTTATCTTTATTAAGGGCTTTAAGGCTTAGGGCGTAAGAAATATTTGTTTATCTATCTGCGTATAATTAACTCTGCAATTTGTACCGCATTTGTTGCCGCTCCCTTCCTGATGTTATCCGAAACAACCCATAGATTAAGTGCTTTTTCTGTGGAAATGTCTCTTCTTAGCCTGCCCACGAAAACATTATCACTGTCGTGAGCACTTATTGGCATCGGGTATAAATCCCTGGAAGGATCGTCCTGGAGGCATACTCCCGGGAATTTGCCAATTAGATTCCTTATCACGGCGAGATCAAAATCTTTATAAAATTCAACATTAATCGACTCGGAATGACCTCCGGTAACAGGTATCCTGACGGCAGTCGCCGACACATTTATTGACGAATCGTCGAGTATCTTACGAGTCTCGTTTACAAGCTTCATCTCTTCTGTTGTGTAGCCGTTTGTCTCGAAATCTGCACAATGGGGAATACAATTATTATATATGGGGTGAGGATAAGCCCTGTCTTTCTGGATACCTTTTTGCTCCTGCTCAAGCTGATCAAGAGCTTTTTTGCCTGATCCGCTAACGCTTTGATAAGTGGATACAACAATTCTTTTTATTCCATAAGCCCGGTGGAGAGGAGCCAGGGCCATTAGCATCTGGATAGTTGAGCAATTAGGATTGGCTATTATCTTATCAGATAAACTTAACTTATCGGCATTTATCTCGGGTATTATTAATGGAATTCCCGGTTCCATTCGCCAGACCGAAGAATTATCAATTACAGTGCAGGAGGCACCAGAAAAAACGGGAGCCCACTTCCTCGATATTTCACTGCCTGCCGAAAAGAGAGCAATATCAGGAGACCTTTCGACAGCCTCCTTTAATCCGATAACAGGGTACTCTATGCCATTAAATTTTATTTTATTTCCAAACGACCTTGGAGAGGCAACAGGTATAAGTTCCGAAACAGGAAAGTTCCTCTCTTCAAGTACTTCAATAATTTTTCTGCCAACCACGCCTGTAACGCCTATTACCGCAACTTTCATTTTATCATTTTTTGATTTACCAGTAAAATTTCCGAAATTTATGTTAAATATTTCCCATCAAAGATAGCTGTTTAAGGGAATATTAATTTATCGCTGCATGAGAATTATGGTATTATTATTTTCCTTAATACCCTGTGTATTAGCTGGCCAGGTATATATCGACTTTGAATCGGGTATTTCTGATGACTGGATCTTTCCTGAAAATGGAAAGTGGGGACTGGATGATATAAATCCAATATCAGGGGCTTATTCATTAAAGCATATCTATGATAATCACGAGTCGGGAAGTGATATAGCCTATTTCCCGGTAAGGGGTCTGGTGATGGAAGGGGATAAGGTGGAATGGCAGTTCAGGATAAGACATGCATATAACCCATCCTCATCTAATAACTGGTCTGTAATCCTGGCTTCCGAAAGTAAGCCCGATCAGGAAATAGCCGGAGGAACTTCAAATGGAATAGTACTCGGTGTCAACATTTCAGGCTATGATGATACTCTGAAATTATGGAAGCAGAGTAATGGATCATTAAGTCTGATCCTGTCTGCCAACCTAAACTGGCAGAATGATATAGGACCATACCAGGCTCCCTTAATATGTGTTGAAAGAGAGACAGATGGCACATGGAACATCTATCTTGAACAGGAAGCTGAAGACCCCTGCCTGATCGGTAGCGGGAATGAAGCATTCTGTTTTACATCAGAATACTTTGGTATTTTATATAATTACACATCCTCATGTGATCAGCTGCTCTGGATCGATGATATTGAAATAAGCGGTTACTTTGAAGAGGATAATGTGCCGCCTGAAATAGTATCTGCAGAATTTACAAGTAATAAAACCATCAGGATCTCCTTTAGTGAAGCATTGTCTGAGAACCAGCTTTCGACAAACAGTTTTATCGTTTATCCTGAGGCAGGCAGACCGGAAAGTTTTGTTTTTCTGAACCAGGAAACTATCAGCCTTAAGTTTGCTTTTCCTTTTAAGAATAAAAGCTTATATAATCTTGCAGTCACTGAAATATGCGATAATAATGGCAACTGTGCGGATAGTATAAAAATATGTATTCTTCTGGCTTATCCTGAATGGGGCGATCTGGTAATTACTGAAATTATGACTGACCCCGATCCGGGAGTTGCTCTTCCCGGCTTTGAGTATATAGAGATATTTAACAGATCTCTATTCCCGATTAACCTGAGATCACTTAGATTTTATAATGGAAGTTCTCAATCTCAATTCCCTGATCGCCTTATTGCCCCGGGTTCTTATCTTATGATTTGTGACGAGGGCGACACATCCGAATTTAATCGAAACATTTCTTTACTGGGACTCAGATCTATGCCTGCATTAAATAATTTATCAGACTATATTTTTCTCTGTGATACTCTGTCAGGAACAATTCATGGACTTGAATATGATAAGTCATGGTTCAACAATCAACTGAAGATAGATGGAGGCTGGTCGCTTGAGATGATAGATCCTGACTTTCCCTTTGCCGGTCGTGGTAACTGGACCTACAGTGTCGATAGTAATGGAGGAACACCGGGCTCCCGGAACTCAGTATTCAAGACATGGCCCGATCTTGCAGAGCCCCTGATTGAAAATTGTTATGCTCTTTCAACCTCTTCTGTAAGGGTTGATTTTTCAGAGCCTGTTACTGATCTGAGCCTATTATCTCATAATACTCAGATTGCGGGATTAGAAGTTAATAATATAGTAAGATTAGATTCGCTTCGTAGATCTTACATGATGGAACTAGGTGAGGATCTTGCGATGGGAGTAATTTATACAATTGATTTCTACGATATTTACGATTATGGAGCCAATATACTTAATCCGGGATTTTGTCAGTTTGGATTGACTCAGAAGCCTGCTTCAACCGATGTGATAATAAACGAAGTAATGTTTGAGCCACTAACATCTGGATCTGAATATGTCGAATTTTATAACAGGTCAGAAAAGATAATTGATGCCGGTTCTTTGCAGCTTACATGTATCAATTTGCAGTCGATGGATACAGGCATTATCACATTACTATCCGATTGTCCCAGGTGCATATTGCCTGGAGATTATTTCGTTATTACAGAGAATAAAGCCGGTATTGTGGAATCCTTTTCAAACTCAGATCCTGCAGCTATCCATGAGGTGAGCAATCTTACAACACTGCCCGACAGCAAGGGCAGGCTTTTGCTAATGCACAGGGATTTAACAATTATTGATGATTTCAGTTATTACGATGATTACCATATAGATTTATTGTCGGGAACCACAGGGGTGTCGCTTGAGAGAATAAGCGCAGACATAAGTACAAACAACTCATCAAACTGGCATTCTGCAACGGGTCTTTCAGGCTGGGGAAGTCCCGGGCTGTCAAATTCTGTATACGACCCCCTCTTATCTGATATTGAATCGACCCTGATATTATCATCTACCAGGATTACTCCTGATAATGATGGGTTCCAGGATTATCTTACGATTAGCTTAAAACTGCCGGAGGAAGAATGGATAGTCGATATAATAATATATGATGATTCGGGTTACAGGGTAAATCATCTCTGCGAAAATATGAGTGCATTTGGAGAAGAAAAAATCATCTGGCAGGGGATAGATAAATATAATAATATATTGCCCGAAGGTATCTATATAGTTTTTGTTAAGGCCGTTTCATCCAGCGGCATGGTTTCGAAATGGAAGAAGGTATGTTCAATTTTAAGACGTTAGGCTTTCTCTTTTTTCGGAACCATAAATGAGAATATTATTGCAGGGAATGCCATTAATGCAGCAATGGTATATGTTTTATCCAGTCCAATCTTATCAGAAAGCGCTCCAACTGCCATCGTCATAACAGAGCTTATAAAGAAGTTTATCATCATATATACTCCGTTTACAAAAGGGAGATGCTTGGTTTTTAGTTCATGAATAATTGCCAGGTTAACCGACTGAGGCGCAACCAGAAAAAAGCCCATTAGAATAAGTAAGACAAAGCTTAACACACCACTGCTATGCAGAAAAAGAAGCAAGAGAACAGGAGATATAATTGATACTATAACCAGTGTGGTTCGTCTCCCAATTTTGTCGGAAATAGTTCCTGCATAGAATGTGCCTCCTGCTCCTGCAAGTTGTAATACTGCAAGGGATATTCCTGCCAGCCAGAGTTCAGAACCATTTGCAGTAAGGTAGACTGGCAGATACAGAGTAAGGGCCGACTTCATGGCTCCCCTGAAGAATGTTATGCCTGCAAGGGTCGTGAAGACAGGAACAAATTGTTTAAAAACAGATATATAATTGGGTCCTATTTCAGATTTTACATCTTCGCTAATAGCAATTTTCCGAAATTTAAACCATAGAATCGCAGAAGCAATAAGGCCAAAGGGAATTAGCCTGAAGGTTCCTTCCAGACCCCAGATCTCTACTGCTGCAACAATTATCAGAGGTCCAAGTGTTCTGGCCAGTTCGCCTCCGAGCATAAAAAAGCTCATTCCCATCCCAATTCTGGGACCCGACAGCTTCTTGATCATTACGGGTGAAGGTACATGGAAGAGAGTTGAACTTATTCCGCTTACAAAGAGTAGTACGGCAAGTGCAGTATAAGACGGGGCTACTCCAATTAGCCCCATGGCAATTGTAGTAACAGCCGGAGCAAAAATGACAAAGTACCTTACCCTGACCTTCTCGGCCAGGATACCTATAAAAGGATTAAAAAGTGAAGGTATCCTCTGAATTACACTAAGCGAACCCGACATAAAAAGATTGATATCAAGCTTAGTGATTAGCAGGGGCAGAACCGGAGCAAGGAATGAAGTATAGACGTCGTGAAGGAGGTGAGCTATAGAGATTATTATTACATTGGAAGTCTGGAATCTTTTTACTTCACCCTTTTTCTCAGTAGTCATAGAACTAAATCTCCCTGATTAGCTCGGTCATTATCTGAGTCATTTTTGATTCACTTTCTGCGGCGGCTTTCTGTACTATCTCGTGGGTTACATATTCAATTCTACCCTCAACACCAAGGTCACTTATTATACTAACTGCGAAGCATGATAGTCCCATATGTCTTGCAGCAATTACTTCAGGAACGGTTGACATTCCAACAGCATCTGCTCCAATAATTCGGAAGTGCTTATATTCTGCAGGAGTTTCGAAGGTTGGCCCCGAGGTTGCAAGATATACTCCCCTGTGTGTTCTGATATTATTTTTTTTCGCGATTTCTTCCGCTTTTTTAACCAGATCCAGATTATAAGCTTCACTCATATCCGGGAACCTTTCTCCTATTTCAATATCGTTAGGGCCCATGAGGGGATTTGGTAAAAGGTTTATATGATCGGTGATAAGCATAATGTCGCCAATTTCGTGGTCGGGGCTAAGACCCCCGGCTGCGTTTGACAAAAACAAGATTTTTACCCCGAGGAAGTTCATTACCCTGACAGGAAATATTACTTCCTCCATTGAGTAGCCTTCATAGAAGTGAAATCTTCCCTGCATAGCAACAACTTTTTTGTTGCCGAAGTCACCAAAGATAAGTTTCCCTGCATGCCCTTCAACTGTTGAAACAGGGAAATTGGGAATCTTTGAATATTCAATTTCTATTTTATTTTTTATCTCAGCAACAAGTCCTCCCAGACCTGTTCCCAGGATAATTCCGGCATCGGGATTATTAATTCCTTTCTTCTTAAGAAATGATACTGTTTGATTTATTTGTTTTAACATAGTCGGTAATAAAGTTATTGAATTCCTCTGCATCATCGTTTAAGAATGATACTCCAATAGGGATGTAGTATGTCCCTTTATCAATAAAGTCAGCAATATTAGTTATTTCTTTTAATCTTGCAGCATCTTTCTCCGTAGTTATTAAACACCTGTTTTCAGAATCAAGAGTAGCATATTCTCTACTTATTTTAGTCAGATCATTCTGGGTAAAAGCGTGATGATCGGGGTATTTAATGTGAATAATCCTTTTCGAAAATACTGAGAGGTAGTTATAAATATATTCGGGCGCAGCAATACCTGTAACTAACAAGATATTACGATTGGTCTCCGCAATTTTGCTCAGGCAAAGTGGCTCCGGTGTATCATCAAAAAACGGAACCGGTTCTTTATATACTATCGATGTAAAATACAGGTGTTGATGTGATAGAGGTCCTATTTCACCAACAATAATCCTTCTGTCTATTGGAGCCAGGTCGAGAGGCGATCTGGTAATAATAATATAGTTTGCCCTTCGGCTGTTTTTCCTGTGCTCCCTGAGTTTTCCATAAGGCAGAAGGAAATCTGAGGAGAACCTGTTATTATAATCGCTTAAGAGGATATTGATTCCCGGTGAAATTTTCCTGTGCTGGTATGCATCATCAAGGATAATAACATCGGTATCGGGGTGCTTATCCATAATCTTTTTTACCCCCGACACCCTGTTTTCATCTACAGCAACAAGCAGATCGGGAAATTTATTTTTTATCTGAGCAGGCTCGTCACCAATTTCGCTGGCAGATGATTCTTTTGTAGCCAGTATAAAACCGCTTGTTCTCCTCTTGTAACCCCTGCTTAAGACCGCCACATTGAATTTTTTATTCAGCAGGCTTACAAGGTATTCAACGTGAGGCGTCTTTCCGGTTCCTCCAACAGCAAGATTACCAACACTTATTATAGGTATATCAAAGCTTTCGGACCTTAATATCTTACTATTGTACAGATAATTCCTGATACGGACTAAAAGCCCGAATAATAAGGCAAATGGAAATAGTAATATATTAATCGGTCCCTTAAGCATTATTTCAGATTAAGTATATAGGGAATTCTTGCCTGTACTCCTTCCATAGACATAATATCATTCAGGTCCTTATAATATTCTGCAGCCATTCCCAGTTCTTTTTCAATAATGCGGCTGCGGATCTCACCACCAAGGCTTTTCATAAATTTTGTATAGGGGTCTTCAATCGCCGGTAATTCTACAAGCCTGTAGTCATCAATTGAAGCCAGCTCGGCAGCATAATCAATTGCTTCCGGCAGTCCTCCTATCTTATCAACCAGGCTTAAATCAAGGGCGTCATTTCCAACATACACATGTCCTTCTCCCAGCAAATCAACTTGCTCATCAGTCATGCTTCTTCCAGCAGCCACCTTACTTACAAATTCAGCATAGGTATTGTCTATATTTCTTTGCATTACCTCCATTTCGTATGCATCCATGGGTCTGAAAAGAGAAGGGGCATCGGCATATTTATTTGTCATTACCGATTCGGTAGATATCCCTATCTTTTCACGTAACAGTTTGCCTCCCTGAGGAATCATGCCAAAGACTCCAATAGATCCTGTAAGTGTTGTAGGGTGAGCAAAAATTGCATCAGCAGGAGCAGCAATATAATATCCTCCCGAAGCTGCGTAGTTACCCATAGATACCACAACAGGAATTTTTTCAGATGTTAGTTCAATTTCTCTCCAGATAAGATCTGATGCCATTGCATTTCCCCCGGGCGAATTAATCCTGAAAACCAGGGCAGAGTATTTATCTGATTCTCTTATTTTCCTGATTACCGATGCGTAATGATTCCCTCCAATATTGGTAGGGCTTCCCTCTCCCATAACTATATTTCCTTCGGCATATATAACCGCAATTTTATTCTCTGATTTTGAGAATCCGGGCACTACAACTTTACTGTATTTAGACATAGAAACCAATAAGGGATCTTTATCGGCCTGCTCGTGTGTAAGATTTTTCAGGCGGGTAGTGAGTTCATCACGATAAAGAAAGCCATCTATTAAGTTTTGGCTTTCTGCATTTTTTGTCTCTGATGCAGATAACTGATCAGCAAAGGTATTTAATGTTGCTACCGAAATATCTCTTGATTCTGATATCTCAGACAGAACATTTGACCATATGCCATTAATATATTTATCTATCTGCATACGGTTTTCTTTGCTCAGGCTTGTCCCCATAAATGGTTCTACTGCTCCTTTAAATCTGCCATGCCTTATAATCTGTACCTCTATACCAATTTTTTCGAGTGCTTCCTTGTAGAACATTACTTCGCTTCCGATTCCCTTAAACTCCATCATGGCTACAGGGTTCAGATATACTTTATCGGCAACTGATGAGATATAATACGATTCCTGCGTCAGGTAATAGTCTGTATAGGAAATAACAAATTTTCCGGATTCCTTGAACTTCAAAAGAGCCTCACGTATTTCCCTTGCTGTGCCCCAGCCATGAACCATTGGCCCATTTTCAATCAGAACACCTTTAATATTTTCATCCCTTGCAGCTTTTTGAAGGTTCGAAATAATGTTGTTCAAGCCCGGAGCAGCTTTTAATGTGAAAGTCATAGGGTCAAAACTTCCAAACGGGTCGTTATTCCCACGTTCAGGAATTTGTATTGCTGTGTTCAATACCAGAATTGAGTTTTCATCTATTGTAGCAGCTTTGTCAGCAGATGCTACAAAAACGCCCATGCTAACAAAAAATATTATAAAGAAGAGAATGCTGGCAATAAATAAACCTGTAACTGTTGCTAGAGTATATTTTAGAAAACTTTTCATAATTAATTTATTCTTATTTATAAAAATTGGTGATTGTAAAGGACCATAAATATATAAAAAACATATTCAACGGATAATGGTTGAGTCGTATTTAATATATTTACAATTCATTATCAAAGCAATAGTAATTATGGCCAGGGTATTTCTCTCACTTGGTAGTAATCTGGGCGATCGAAAGAAATCTCTTGAAAAAGCTATCTCGCTGATTGAAGCTGATATAGGGGAAGTATTACAAAGATCAGAGATTTGCGAAACAGATGCATGGGGCTTTGGGAGCAAAAATAAATTCCTGAATATGGCAATTTGCTCCAATACATTTCTTTTGCCCGGGGATCTTCTTAAAGGACTGAAGAAAATTGAACGCGCAATGGGAAGGCAGGAGTCCAAAGGTGGATATAGCGACCGCCCAATAGACATAGATATTATTTTTTACGATGATCTGGTGATTTCCACAAGTGAACTTATAATACCTCACCCTCTGATGGAAAAACGAGAATTTGTCCTGGAACCACTCAATCAGATCGCCCCTGATTTTATTCACCCCGTTCTCAAGGAATCTGTTCAAAGCCTGTTAAATAAGCTGGCTTATGGAGGGTGTTCCCCCTTTGAAGGGGGTTAGGGGGATATTTCTTGTTCCCCCTTTGAAGGGGGTCAGGGGGATGTTTTCCCAGTCTTCTTTCCACATCACAAATACTTCTATCTATAACTCTCAATACATTATTCATATTTTTTCTTACTTCATACTCCTCAAATCTGATCACAGTGATTCCCCATTTTTCTAATTTTTCTTCCCGCTTTATGTCTGCTTCATATTTGAAATCATGACTCGATCCATCGACCTCAATTGCGAGCAAAAGCTCATGGCAATAAAAATCAACGATATATCTATCTATAGGTACCTGTCGATGAAATTCGTATCCTAATGATTTATTCTTTATTTCAAGCCATAGAAGTACTTCACCTAGAGTACTGTTTCTACGAAGGATTCGGGCGAAGTTTTTAAGTTTTGGGTTATATGGGATAATTTTATTCATATATTAAAATTTTACATCCCCCCAGCCCCCTTCAAAGGGGGAGCTTTTAGTTTCAGCCCCCTTCATTGGGGATGTTCTTTGTTCCCCCTTTCAAGGGGGCTAGGGGGATGTTTTTTGTTCCCCCTTTCAAGGGGGCTAGGGGGATGTTCTTTGTTCCCCCTTTCAAGGAGGAACTTTATTTTAGAGAATCCCATTATCGGCAAAGCTGTAGTAGCCATTATCGGTAATGATAAGGTGATCGAGGAGGGAGATATCAAAATAGGATGAGGCTTCTTTTATCTTTGCAGTAATTCTCTTATCTGCCTCGCTTGGCTCCTTGTTTCCAGATGGATGATTATGGCATATAATGATCGATGATGCAAGAAGCTCAAGTGCCTTCTTCATAATAAGGCGTACATCTGTTATGGTGCCGCTTATTCCACCCTGGCTGATTTTTAACCTGCTTATTACCCTGTTTGATCTGTTCAGGTATATTAACCAGAATTCTTCATATTTAAGATCCGCGAGCAGGGGGTTGAAGATTGTATAAACATCATTACTCGACCTTATTATATTTTCATCATTTATTTCTGATGCTTTTCGTCTTCTGCCCAATTCCAGTGCAGCCAGTATATTTATTGCCTTGGCCTTGCCTATTCCTTTTAGCTTTTGAAGATCATCAATGCCTAGCTTTCCCAGCTTATTAAGATTATTATCGGCCAGTTTAAGTACGTCTCTTGCAAGGTCAACAGCAGATTGATTACTATTTCCTGATCCAATCAGGATTGCTATAAGTTCTGCATCACTTAATGCAAAGATTCCCTTATATAGAATTTTTTCTCTGGGCCTGTCTTCAACGGCCCACTCTTTAATGGTTAAGGACATGCAGCATTATATTTATTCCAACTACAAGATAGTTAAAATCTGGGAAGGGATAAAAAAAATCCCGATCGAAAACGACCGGGATCATTATATAATGCGTTTAAATTAAAGACTCTCTACGTGCTTTGCCAGAGATGATTTAAGGTTTGCAGCTTTATTCTTATGAATAATGTTTGTTTTTGCAAGCTTGTCAATCATAGAGCTAACCTTTGGGAAGAGAGTAGTGGCTTCTTCTTTATTGGTTGTGTTGCGAAGATCCCTGACTGCATTACGCATAGTTCTGGCGAAATACCTGTTGTGAACTTTACGCTCTTCAGTCTGCCTGATTCTTTTCTTTGACGATAGATGATTTGCCATTATTTTTTCTCTCTGTTAATCCGATCTAAATATTTTGTAGTCCGTAGGGGAATCGAACCCCTGTTACCAGGATGAAAACCTGGCGTCCTAACCCCTAGACGAACGGACCATTATTGTCTAAATTTGCGCATGCAAAGAAAATATTATTTTTTTAAACGTCCAAATCTTTATTGAAAAATTAAGAACATCATAAATACCTGACCGATTGATCTGAACCTGATCTAGAATACATATCTTATCGAAAGCGCTGATTGGGGCGCCCATCCATTACCACCAATTAGATTTATGGTTGGGATAATATCCAGTGCTAAGCCAATAGGAACTTCATCAAAAGTATATTCCAGGCCAATAACAAAATCAGCACCCAGTACTCCGCCTCCATCACCCGATACCCATGGATTGCTGTCCCAGAAGCCCAGGTGGGCTCCAAAACCCCAGTACCAGTTAATGCCCGGATACCATCCTGTCCAGTGTTCATTCTCATATAAGCCTGTAATAACAAATCCTCCGTAGCTTCCTGCAAGGATACCTTCAACTGCATTTGTTTCATTCAGAAAATGCTTAACTGTTATTCCGTATGGATAGCCAAATCTTAAGCCGGCGCCAGTCCTGTAATCCTGTGCGTTAACAGCTAATCCTAATCCTGAGATCAATATGATTGCTAATAATATTCTTTTCATAACATTTTTGTTTTATCTGTTTATTTGGAGTGACAAAACTAAATATAAAAAGTTGCTTTTTCAAAAGAAAAAAACACCATTTTAAAGTAGTTGAAGGCTGAGTGCCATAACTGCCATACCTGCAAGAAGTCCGTATATTGATAAATGATGTTCTCCGTATTCTCTTGCGGCCGGAAGAAGCTCATCCAGCGAAATAAATACCATAATCCCTGCTACAGAAGCAAAAAGAATTCCAAATACCATATCGTTCATAAATGGCATAAGCAGCAAATATCCAACAATGGCTCCTATGGGTTCGGCCAGCCCGCTGAGGAAAGAGAGTGCAAAGGCTTTCTTGCGGCTTCCTGTGGCAAAGTAGACCGGTACTGATACGGCAATACCTTCAGGGATATTGTGGATTGCTATTGCAACAGCAATGGCTATACCCAGTTCGAGATCATCCAGGGCTGCAATAAACGTAGCCAGACCTTCGGGGAAGTTGTGGATCCCAATAGCCAGGGCTGTAAATAAGCCCATTCTCATCAGTTTGCTATCGGAGTTCTTCTTTCCCATGTCTTCAACCTTCTTTATCTCATGTGGGTTTTCGACCGAGGGTATTAGTTTATCTATCAGGGCAATAAACAGTATTCCTCCAAAGAATGAGGCAATTGTTACCCATCCCCCTTTAACATCGCCCATAAACTCAGATAGCGAACTATTAGCTTTTGCCAGGATCTCAACAAAGGATACATATATCATTACTCCTGCCGAGAAACCAAGACTGACAGATAAAAATTTTGTGTTGGTTTTTTTAGTAAAGAACGCCAGAGCACTTCCAATACCAGTAGATAAGCCCGCAAATAAGGTCAGCAAAAAAGCATATACAACCGGTGAAAGTTCCATAAACCAAAAATGTATTTATTAATTATCTAAGACCAGGCTTTCCGAAAGTGCACTTAAATCAGTTCCGTTGAAATTGCCTGAACTCATAAACAAATATACTACTCTATCCGGTTTTTCTTCTTCCAGCAATGAAATTAGCTTACGGGAGTCGTCAAAAACTTTAGTTGCACCGCAACCGAACATTTCTGTTACGTAGTCTGTGGATAAGGGGTCGAGATTTTTGTGTTTCAGGACCTCAGGATTATAATAGATATATCCTATATCTGAATCTTTAAGACAATCTCTGTATTCTTTAAGGAAATCATGATTCAGGCTGCTAAAGGTATGAAGCTCAAAGCAACATATCTTTTTATGATCAGGATATCTTTCAGCAATGGCAGAAACACTTGCTTTGACCTTGGATGGCGCGTGTGCAAAATCCAGATAAAAGGCAGCCTTTTCATTTTTTCTAATTAGTTGTAATCTCCTGGCCGATCCCCTGAAATCAGAGATCGCATCCAGAAAATCATCCATCTGTATGCCAATGCATTCGCAGACCCTTCTTGCTGCATTAAGGTTTTGCATATTGTGCTTGCCAAAAATATTTAAATGGTGCTTTTTGTTATTATGTAAGATGGTACAGCCATCATCACCATTAATGTACTTATGC
Organism: uncultured Marinilabiliaceae bacterium; assembly: GCA_942491535.1. Classification (GTDB taxonomy): domain Bacteria; phylum Bacteroidota; class Bacteroidia; order Bacteroidales; family VadinHA17; genus JAUVKT01. The sequence goes on along the minus strand of CALOBV010000024.1, from coordinate 358,350 downwards.
GTTGAATAGGGAATCTTTATTATGTCGTTACGTGAATGCTCGACGATCGAGCTTATATTTTCATCATTTTCAAAGTAAATCAGTGTACCCCCCTGGCTAATCATATCTGTAAATATCCTGAATTGTTCCACGTAGGTTTCAAATTCAGGGAATACATTTATATGATCCCAGGCAATTCCTGATATCACAGCAATATCGGGTTTGTAGAGGTGGAACTTGGGTCGCCTGTCAAGAGTCGAAGTAAGATATTCGTCGCCTTCAAAAACCGCTATCTCAGACTTATCATCAAATCCTACCATGGTATCAAATCCCTCAATCATAGACCCAACCATATAATCAAACCTTATACCTGATGATTTCAGTACATGCATAATCATAGAGGTTATGGTTGTTTTACCATGACTGCCACCAATAACTATCCTCAGTTTATTTTTAGTTTCCTGGTATAGGAATTCCGGAAAAGATTTGATATCCAGGTTTAATTCGCGGGCTTTTTTTAACTCCGGGTTATCTTCCCTGGCGTGCATGCCCAGAATAAGCACATCTATTTCATCGTTAATTAAATCAGGGTTCCATCCAGGTTTATCAGGTAGCAAACCTGCTTTCTCGAGCCGAGACCTGGAGGGCTCAAATATTTCATCATCAGATCCGCTAACAATATTTCCCTTATTATGAAGCGCAAGAGCCAGGTTATGCATCACCGCACCTCCAATTGCAATAAAGTGGATTCTCATTATTTTTGTTAAATTGTTGAACTGTTAAATCGTTGAGCTGTTAAACAGCTATTAAACCTTTTAAACTCAATTTTCAAAACTTTCTCAACCTTTTAATATATTTGTGTCTAAAGATAATTAATATGAAAATATTACCTGTACATATTTCCAATTTCAAAGTTGATGGAGGCGCCATGTTTGGAGTTATCCCAAAGTCATTATGGATTCATAAATACCCGGCAGACGATAATAACCTGATAAGTATGGCTTTGCGATCTGTATTAATCGATAATGGCGAAAAAATAGTTCTGGTTGACAATGGCTACGGGGATAAACAGAGCGAGAAGTATTTCAGGCATACATATCAATACGGAGGCGACGGACTTTTTGACGGGATAAAAAAGGCTGGCTATAATCCTGAGGATGTAACTGACGTAATACTTACCCACCTCCATGCAGATCATTGTGGCGGGGGAGTAAAAAGAAGTAAAACAGGATCGGGTTTTGAGCTTACCTTCCCAAATGCTGATTACTGGGTTAGCAGAAGGCAATGGGAGTGGGCTATTAATCCTAATATAAGGGAAGCAAGCGCATATCCTGAAGATAATTTATTGCCCATGATGGACAGTGGTCATTTAAGATTTGCAGATGATGAGGGTGAACTATTCAAAGGAATCTCTATCAGGATTGTTAATGGGCATACACCGGGACAGATATTACCCTTAATTGATTACAAAGACACGAAAGTGATTTTTGCGGCTGATCTTATACCTACAGTTGCACATATCCCATTATTGTGGAATATGAGTTATGATATTGACCAGCTTGCAACAATCGAAGAGAAGGAATCAATTTTAAAAGAAAGTCTTGATAAGGGATATATTCTCTTCTTTGAGCATGACTTAAATGTAGAATGTTGTACTCTTAAGGATACACCCAGGGGAATAAGGGAAGATAGATTGCTTAAGCTAACAGAGATATAGATGATGTCAGTTTAGTGCCTCTATTTCAAATATTTCATATTTATTAAGGTTCTTCCAGTGGAGTATCGCTCTCTGTCTTACCAGCTCCCAGTATATATCACTATCCAAACCGTTTACAATACTTAGCTCTTTAAGTTCTTCGGAAATTTCCCGGGCAATATCCTTTCTAAGACTTATCCTGATCCTTTCCCCATAGTGCTTAAAGACAGCTGATGCTTCAAGCAACGAACTGTCAACGGTTAATAGTCCGTGTCCTGTAGTTGCTCCTGTGCTTACCTGTAAACCGTCATTCATACAACTGAGAGGAGGGGAAGACCCGGCATATGTGATTATTTCCAATTCGTCTACTCCGGCACCAAAATATTCGAGGGCACGAATTCCCATCTTTACACCTATTATTGAATATATTCCCAGGTGACGATGCATTTCATTTGCCAGCACACTGCATTCCCATTCCTCCAGCCCATGATTCTTTATAATTTCAGAAATAAAGGGCTGTATGTCGGGTTGGTAGAAGGATGTGTCACGTGGTATTGCTTTCATTACCTGGTGGCCCTGTTTAACACCTCCTCTTAAAATATTAATTGCAGAATTCTTTAGTTCATCCAGGTCTCCTGGTTTCATGAAAGTATGGTTCCTTGCAGGTATGCTGGAAAAAAGGTCGGGTCGATGAAGATAAACAGCAACCATCTCGTCTGCAGCAGAGCCGGCAAAACTGTGATCTTTCAGATCAGGGTTGGCACTGATTATTTCAGCTATTTTATCTGAATACCTGCCGTCTGTATTATTCAGTTCTTCAAAGAAGCCGGCGTCATAAAAATCTCCCGCCGGGTATCCTACTGTTATAAGGGGAATACTTCCTTTAAGAATACGATTTACTGATCTTGTATCAATTGAGGCATTAAAATCATTTAGTTTACTGAGGCTATTATTACTCCAAATAATTTCCTTGATTCTTTCTGTCCCGGGAATACCTCCATTTACCAGCTCTGAGATTGAGTTTAACGAGCCAAGAGATATAAAGCTAATCTTTTCAGTTCCAGATTCGCAGAGCGATCTGAACAACTTGTTAAATCCATTCGTTTCGGGAACACTCAATCCCTCCTCGATCCCCCAGCTAAGATTAAGCGGTACAGGCATATCATGGCCCCTGATATTATAATTCATTGCTACAGGTATCCCTTCGTGATGATAGGAGTTAAGCATACTCTTAACTTTCTTATATCCATCGTAAGGAGATAATGCTCCTCCAGATACTATTATCCCTAGTACTTTCACATCCTTCGAAGCTATAAGCATTGAAATAGCTCTCATATCATCGATCCCTGCATCTGTATCTATAATAACAAAATGTCCAGGCTTCCATGGATGTGAATACGTAAGTTCAAGAATAAAAGTCAAAAGAAGCAATAGTATTATCCGCTTCATTCTTTATTCAATTTAAACAGGTTAATAAATAATTATCATTCTACAACAGCAGCAGGTACAGGCCTGTTTACCTGGTTACGGTGGTGACCGCTATAATCCATTTTCTTTTTATGACAAACCATACAATTATTAGCCGTTCCAATAGTCCCGGCCAGACCCTGGTACTGTATTGGCTGAATATTATCACGTTGCCTGTCGTATATGTTAACAGCTCCGTAGATAGCATGAGTTGATCCATGACAAGAAATGCACATCATTCCCATATTATCTGTTCTGTTACGATATAAAGAAGAGAATTCAGGGGCCCACTTATTAAATGATCCAAAAAAACCATCGTTCTTAATATCAAAATTTGTATGGCATCCTCTACAGTCGGGTTCCATAAGCCATGGCGTCCTTCCCATTATCTCTTCCTTTGTTGCAACAGAATAAGGTATTAAACTACTGGACAGGCGAGAGGCTGCTTTTTTCCCCGATTCGCCCGCAAGAAGAGAAAGAGCATGATCTTCAATAGTTCCATGACAGCTGGTGCAGTCGAGGAAATCTGAATGTCTTCCTCTAATGCATTTAGTATTACCCTCTTCACTTGATGGGTGGCACATATTACAGGCCTCAACATACTGATCGCTGAGATAATTTGCATGGAAACCGTGAATAGCAGAAGAAAAATTCAATACATCCGGTTTTCCGGGTGCTCCCACTGCGGGATCTGCATGACATGACTGGCATAAGTGGGGTGTCCCGTTCTCGGCATCTTCCAGGAGCGTTGTCCCATTATACCTGTCGTGTGCCGACAGTATATTTATTGATGTCTCACGGGCTACTCCGGATACATCATTCCAGGCCCATCCTCCTCCATGGCAGTTTCTGCATCCCATCTCTGTGGATGTAGGTGCAACCGCTTTTGTCATTGCAATCTTTTCGCCTTCCTCGTTGGTAGCAGTAAAAGTGAAGATAGGGTAGGGACTATATTTATTGTCATCCCTGTAGGGCAGAACGGGAATCCACTTAGCAAAAAACCTGTCTGATTCGGCTTGCATTTCTCCCTGTAAGCCAAAGCCCGCCAGGCCCATACCCATTTCAATATCTGCTCCATAAGTAACCTTGGAATAATCCCAGAACCTGGAGTGATCTCCATTATTTTGATGTTGAGCTTCAACTTCGTATTCAATTTTTACGCCCTCGGTAATAATTTGTGGTTTAGAGCCTCTTTTTAACAGCTGGGCATTGAAGGTGTTTGCAGGAGGCAGGAATGAGAAGTAGGCTTCATCATCTGATATACAGTGCATGCCCAGGTCGTTCCATACCAGCAATACATACTCATCATTAACAGCATCAAAAGGAGGTATTTCATGTGTTATTCCCTCTGCCTGGTAGGGTTTATCGGGAGTAAAAGTTTTCCCCAGGAGTTCAAAATAAAGGTATTCGGAAAGAGCACTTCGTTCATCTGAAGTACCCGCAAATGGCGGCATATAAGTATTTACCTTTCCCATTCCTGTAATTTGAGCTTCAATCCCACGCAGAGTTAGTTTGTCAATCTTGTTGGCTACACCATTATATCCATCTTCTGTATGGCAGCTAAGACATTGGAATTTAAATAATTCTTTGCCTGCAGTAATCCTGTTCTCTGAGTTAATTTCGTTTACACTGGTCCATTTTGCTGAAGTAAGAAACCCTGCCTCATTTATCGAACTAATATCAGAGGGGCGTATTCCATTTGAGTACATGGTATTGTAAATAACATAGGGTTTGCGAGCAATTTCCCTCATATATTCATATCCTCCCATCCATGCAAAGGTTATCCCAACCATAATGAAGATGATGGGTTTCTGTAATCTGCAGTTAAATTTGATTAATGTAAAAAGACCCAGACCAAAGAGCAGTATGCTGGCATCAATTATCACCTGTTGAAAGAACCGGCTTTCGGGATTAAAGAAAAATACGTTATTATATGATTCAGGGCTTATTGTTGAGTAGTAGAAGAAGCCAGATACTGCAAGTATTAACAGAGGGAAATACATCCACTTGGCGCAGTATGCAAAAATTGTCCGGCGAAGATCCTTATCCTTGTTGTATGCAGCGGTAACCAGGCCAAATATGCCGGCAATAATTACAGCAATTGATGTTCTGAAAATTAGTGATGGAAAATAGTTTGGATTAAAGAATCCATGCCAGAAGTTACCTGTTTCTGCCCATTTTCCGGGATTAAGCATAAACGACAGGATGCCATTAATAACAACCATGCTGAGCCAGGCAAAAATAAAATATAGCCATCCCACTATCATATGATTTTTTGGACTCATCTTATCCCACCTGTAATGATAGATAAGCAGGGCAACTATTTCACCAATAAAGAAGACCCATTCAATAGCCCATCCAAAGACAAATTCATGAATAAGGAAAGATGTTCCGGGGGGATTTACCAGGCCAATAATAAACCATATGCCTACTCCTGAGACCCCTCCAAAAACCATAGTTAGTAAGAGAAAGAACCAGGTATGCGATCTTACATATGCAAGCAATTTACTATCATTATTCTTATGAGCCTTTCGTTCTGTTAAAACCAGGAACAATCCACCTCCAACAGCCAGGTGAGAAATAACAACGTGCAGTATGGCTATTATTGCAATTAGCAATGAGCCTCCGCTATTCGGGATATACCAGATGGGATAATTCATGATTTTTCAGGTTTTTCGGTTGCTAAACGATACATATAATATATGATAAATATGCCGGCTACAAATACCACAAGGAAGGCAATAAATGGCGATATCTTATTTGCCACTTCAAGCGAACGAGGGGTAAAAATATCTTTCAGCCAGGCAGCTCTCAAAAACTCTCTTATAAATACCATAAAGACGATAATTACAAGTACATGAATCAGTGTGGCATTAATCTTTTTCCTGAAAGCCGACACTACCATGCTGATTGCCATTAACCAGGAAATAATCATAAAAGCCGTAGCAACTATATTACCCCCCATAAAGACCATCCAAACATCCTTTGGATTACTCAGCCAGAACCATGTTCCCATTGCAAACTGAATAAGGCTTAGCCATGCAAATCTCTTCATGTTAAGTCCAATTATCTTATCCCGCTCCTCGGGAGAGTCTTTCAGGCTGATTTTAGCATAAAAAGCTATGGCCAGTGAAGCAACTGACAGTGCAGCAACGATAAAATGCAGATATCTTGGCCAGATGGAGGGTTCACCCAGGTTAAGCCTTGTGCCACCAGAGTTTTCGAAGTATTTATCCCAGTTGGCCGGATTTATTGCAAGCGTCGAATTGTTTACATACATAAAGCCAACATAAAGAAGGAAAAGTGCAGAAATAATAAGACCTGTTCTCGCCCATATTGGTGCCCTGTCGATATTCTTCACATAAATATATGACCCGTAATAGGCCAGTATCAGGATGGGAACTACAAGTAACCACGGCAGCGCCATTATTATTGATGATGTATAAAACATGTGGCCATATAGAACCTGCACAAATAAAAGCGGAGGAACACCCAGGTTAATTGTTAGTGCAAGAACAATCGGAAGATTGCTGATGCCAGGAAATTTTCTCTTTTTTATGACATTGTCCCAGATTGCAATCAGACTTCCACCCAGTACCAGGTTCATCATTATCAGATGCAGTACAAAGGTTAACATCAGGAGACCCTGGAACCAGAGCCAGTTTACAGGAATGGCATCAGGGGCAGGAATATTATTATACATAGTTCAAGATGTTGGTTTCAGTTTTAGAATCCTCAAAATAGTCAAAAGAATTATTTTTTCAAATATTTTATAAACCTTGCTGATCACAGATGTGTTTAACAGCAAATTCCTTTCATTTGATCATCCTTATTTCTAAATTTGATTAGACCTTATAACTAACCTAATTCAATTATCAATTATGGCTGATTTTATATATGAAAACCCGTTCCAGTTAGGTAGAGACGATACTAATTACCGTCTTATAAGCACTGAATATGTGAGTGTTGTCGAATCTAATGGGAGGAAGATTCTAAAGATAGATCCGAAGGGCCTTGAGATTATGGCTGCTGAAGCAATTAAGGATGTTTCCTTCCTGATGCGACCTGCACATCTACAGAAACTTAAAAAAATACTTGAGGATCCGGGGGCTACCGACAACGATAAATTTGTAGCATGGATAATGCTTAAGAACCAGGTTATTTCTGCCGCAGGAGAGCTTCCTACATGTCAGGATACAGGTACTGCCATAGTAATAGGAAAGAAAGGAGAAGACGTATATACTGGTGTTAACGATGCAGAATTTCTATCAAGGGGCGTATTTGAAATATATAAGGAGAAAAATCTCAGGTATTCTCAGATAATTCCTTTTTCAATGTTTGAGGAGAAAAATTCAGGGAGCAATCTTCCCGCCCAGGTTGACATTTATTCAAAACCAGGCGATAAATATGAATTTCTATTTATAACAAAGGGTGGCGGCTCAGCCAATAAGACTTTTTTATACCAGCAAACTAAATCATTGCTGAACGAAGAGAACCTTACAAAATTTGTCAAAGAAAAAATTAAGGACCTTGGTACTTCTGCCTGCCCTCCTTACCACCTTGCCCTGGTTATTGGAGGAACATCGGCCGAAGCCAACCTGAAAGTAGTAAAAGAAGCTTCAGCCGGCTATCTTGATAGTCTGCCTACAACAGGTAATGCCAGCGGACGTGCTTTCAGAGATATTGAGTGGGAAAAGAAGATTGAGAAAATATGCCAGGAATATGGAGTTGGAGCACAGTTCGGGGGTAAGTATTTTGTTCACGATGTGAGGGTTATTAGAATGCCTCGTCATGCAGCATCCTGCCCGGTAGGAATAGGAGTTAGCTGCAGCGCCGACAGGAATATAAAAGCAAAAATTACCAGCGAAGGCATATTTGTAGAAGAGCTCGAAAGAAACCCGGCAAAATATATGCCTGCCAAAGCACCTAAACTTGAGGAGCCTGTAAATATAAACCTCGACAGGCCAATGGATGAGGTTCTTGCAGAATTATCTAAATACAGGGTTAAGACCAGGGTAAATCTTACAGGAACACTGATTGTTGCACGTGATATGGCTCATGCCCGTATTAAGCAGATGCTTGATGAAGGCAAGGAAATGCCAGATTATTTTAAGAATCATCCTGTATATTATGCCGGTCCCGCCAAAACACCCAAAGGAATGGCCTCGGGAAGCTTTGGCCCTACAACTGCCGGAAGGATGGATCCATATGTGGATCTTTTCCAGAGTATGGGAGGGTCTATGATTATGCTGGCTAAGGGTAACAGGTCGAGGCAGGTTATTGATTCGTGCAAGAAACATGGTGGATTTTACCTAGGATCAATAGGTGGCCCCGCAGCAGTCCTGGCCAATGACAATATTAAGTCAGTCGAAGTTGTTGATTTCGAAGAACTCGGAATGGAAGCTGTCAGAAAGATAAGGGTAGAAAACTTTGCAGCCTTTATCCTTACCGACGACAAGGGAAACGATTTCTTTGACGAATATAATGGCTAATAGCTAAGGGCGAAGAGCTAAGGGCTAAGAGCTAAGAGTAATAGACAAAAGGCAAAAGTGAAGAAGGATAATTTTCCCTCCTTTCCAAAGGAGGGGTGGCGCTGAAAATTAGTGTCAGTGACGGGGTGCTTATTATTTAGATTTAGCTAAAAATTCTTCTGTCGTCATTACTTTTGCGTAGCTCCTGAGGGTGCTGAGGGTTGAGTAATGTACATCTTTAGCCAGGACGGTATTAACTCCATATTTCAGGTCCCTTGTAGTGCATGCGTCTTCAATTACGGTACATTCATACCCCAGATCAGAGGCAGCTCTTGTTGCTGCTTCAACACACATATGTGTCTGCATTCCGCAAATAATAATGTTTTTTACTCCAAGTTTCCTTAAATAACTATCAAGGTCGGTCTCCAGGAAGGAGTTGACATTACTTTTTGAAATTATTTTTTCTCCGCTTAGTGGTTTTACAATATCATTGATTGATCCCCCGGGCTCGTAATTATGTCTGACAAAAATGACAGGCATATTTGTTTCCCTGAAATGATTCAGTAATAATAAAGCATTTTGGGCAGCCTCCTGAGGATTAGACAATGGCACATCTCCTTCCGGAAAATAAAAATCCTGAATATCAATTACCAGTAATGCTGTTGTTTCTTTATCGACCTGTGAAAAGCCTGCCAGTGAATTAAACAGCAGTAAGAGAAATGCAAAAATTCTTGTCATTTTTTCTATCGTTTTATTTTTTTTACCCTTAGCCCTTAGCCCTTAGCCCTTAGCCCTTAGCTTCGCCTTTTCAAATATCTTCAGACCCGAAGGAGTCATCAGGCCTTTTTCAATCATTAAGACTGCACGCTTTACATTTGTTTCAGACCAATTACTATTTGATCGTCTTGGCGTAAACCTGTGACAGTAGGCTTCATCATCAATTCTCTTTTTAATACCATCAATCCATCCAAAACACAGGGCTTCTTCTACAGAATCGTTATATGAGATAGTTGGTTTTCCGGTATGCTTCTTATAATATACCAGCCATATTTCATTGTGAGTATCGTGATTTGCCTGAAGCCATTCCCTCCACTCATTCCGATTATTCGGGGTGAACATTATCCTAGCTGCCGGAACTTTTTCCATAAGTTCATCAAGTTAATATAAAAGCCGCACAGATTCAACATTAATATTTAGGCAAACGTTATATTTATATTCTATTTTCGAAAGGACTTAAGAGCTTATTATAGATTATATGGAATCAAAAAGACAGAAAGAAGTAGTGAGGAGATACTCCATGGCTGATCATTCAGGTAAGATTGGAATCGTTACCGGGTCAAACAGTGGTATAGGCTTTGAAGCTGCTAAGATGCTGGCGTCAGGGGGAATGAGAATTATTATGGCCAGCCGGAATGAGGTGAAAGCAAAGGCTGCATGTAAAGAAATATTAAATTCATATCCCGGGGCTCTGGTTGAATATATGCATCTCGACCTTTCGAGCCAGAGCTCTGTAAAAGACTTTACATCCATGTTCCTTGAAAGGTATAAGAGGCTTGACCTGCTTGTAAATAATGGTGGAATAATGACCGGGCCGCACAGGCTTACCGAGGATGGGTTCGAGATGATATTCGCGACTAATCATCTTGGCCATTTCACCCTTACCGCAGGTTTAATTGATATCCTCTTAAACACTATTGGTTCGAGAATAGTCACAGTCTCAAGTATTGCTCATTTTAAAGGGATTATCTGTTTCGATGATATTAATTCTATAAGCTTATATATAAGAAAAGAGGCATACAGGCAAAGCAAACTCGCCAATCTTCTTTTCGCTTATGAGCTAGACAGAAGATTAAAAGAAAAGGGTAGCAACACATTATCAATTGCGGTTCATCCAGGCATAAGCTCGACAAAAATAGTTAAGCTTCCGAATATTATTGATAAGTTAAAGGACCTGGTATTGATGAGCCCCATTAAAGGAGCTATGCCTACTATGATGGCTGCTACGGACAAGTCTCTGAAAGGGGGCGAATTTATAGGACCTGAAGGAAGGGGACAGATTTATGGGTTCCCGGCTATTGTAAAGTCAGGGAGACACTCATATGACAGGGAGACCTGGTTAAAATTATGGGAACTTTCGGAAGAATTAACAGGGACAAGATTTGAGATTTAAGATTAAAAAATTAAAGATTACTATAATGAAAAGATTGATTGCAGGTTTATTTATTATTTTGGCACTGGTTGTTATGATAGTTATCCTTTCTAAAAAGGAACAATATGTTGTTCTGGTCTCTATGGATGCTTTCAGATGGGACTATGATCAGCTCTATGAAACACCAAATATAGATCGGTTTACAGAAGAGGGGGTTAAGGCGAAAAGCCTTATCTCATCCTTCCCCACCAAGACCTTTCCAAATCATTACAGTATTGCAACCGGACTGTACCCTGATCATCACGGACTTATTAATAATACATTCTGGGATCCGGACCTTAAGATGTTATATAGAATAGGTGACAGGAAGATGGTTGAAAATGGAGCATTCTACGGGGGAGAACCTATATGGACCACAGTTGAAAATAATGGCATGATAGCAGCTTCTATGTTCTGGGTTGGTTCAGAAGCTCCGATAAATGGTCACCAGCCAACTTTCTGGAGTTCATATGATGGTTCGATACCCTACGAATCAAGAGTTGATTCTGTAATAAACTGGTTGAGCCTGCCTAAAAAGGTGAGGCCCAGGTTTATTACTCTCTATTTTGATGAGCCGGATGGAATATCTCATAGCTACGGACCGGTCTCAGGGGAGACCGACTCTGTTGTGGTAAACCTTGATAGAATAATTGGTAGTTTATATAGCAGAATATCAGATCTGCCAATCGGGAAGAGGGTAAATATTATCCTGGTATCTGATCACGGTATGGGAGAGGTATCATCGGAGAGGCTTGTAAATTTAATAGATGAGGTGCCTGAAGACCTGGTTGAGTTTTTTACCGGGGGGAACCCTGTTATTCTTATAGATCCTGTAGATGAATATATCGATTCGGTTTATACAATATTAAGTAATGTCCCTCATATAAAAGTCTGGTCGAAGGAAACAATGCCCGAACATTATCATTACGGAACAAACAAACGTTTCCCCGGGCTGGTTGCAGAGGCCGACAGCGGGTGGAGTATTATTGCCAGCAGCAGACCTGATTACTCGATGAGAAGCAGGGGTACACATGGATATGATCCATACAATACCGATATGCAGGGAATATTCTACGCTGATGGGCCATCATTTAAAGATGGGTTCCTTTCCGAATCTTTTGAGAATGTTGATATATATAATCTTATCTGCAGAATCTTTGATATCGATCCCTCAGAAAATGATGGAGATATCAGCAGGATAGAAAATTTACTAAAATAATAAACGTGAGCAAAAAGAAACTTTCGTTCCTTGACAGATACCTTACACTGTGGATATTCCTGGCTATGTTCGTTGGTGTTTTTTCGGGATACCTTCTTCCCGGGATCAGCTCTTTCTGGAATAAATTTCAGAGCGGAACGACAAATATCCCTATTGCCATTGGCCTTATTGTAATGATGTATCCACCTCTGGCAAAAGTTAGATACGAAGAGCTGGGGGATGTATTTAAGAATCTCAGGGTACTTGGCCTTTCTCTTGTTCAGAACTGGGTAATCGGACCGATATTAATGTTCCTGCTGGCTATTATTTTTCTTCCTAACCATCCTCATTATATGGCTGGTCTTATATTAATTGGACTGGCGAGATGCATTGCAATGGTCCTGGTATGGAATGATCTGGCCGGGGGTGATAATGAATATGCCGCCGGACTGGTGGCTTTTAATTCGATATTCCAGGTTCTGTTCTTTTCTCTTTATGCGTGGGTGTTTATTACTGTACTTCCAGGCTTATTTGGATTTGATTCTTTCGTCGTGGATATTACAATTGGACAGATAGCAAAAAGTGTATTTATCTACCTGGGAGTGCCATTTATCGCCGGTTTCCTTACAAGATATATTCTTATAAGGGTAAAGGATAAAGAGTGGTATCATACTATTTTTGTTCCAAAGATCAGCCCTTTAACACTGATAGCGCTACTATTTACTATACTGGTGATGTTTTCACTTAAGGGAGAGTATATTGTTAAGATACCTCTCGATGTAATACGAATAGCTATTCCTCTTATAATCTATTTTGTAATTATGTTCCTTGTTTCTTTCTTAATGGGCAAGAAGATAGGGGCAGGTTATCCAAGGACTGTTACCATATCCTTTACTGCTGCCAGTAATAATTTTGAACTTGCAATAGCTGTTGCCGTGGCTGTTTTTGGAATAAATTCAGGAGAAGCATTTGCGGCAGTTATAGGGCCGCTGGTTGAAGTACCGGTTCTGATCTCACTTGTAAGCCTGGCGCTCTGGTTCAGGAAGAAGTACTTTTAACTTCCATTCCTGAATAAGCAGCGATCTCTGTATTGTTGTTCCGCACCACCAGCATAAGATTCCCTCACTAACATTCGTGACAAAAAAAAAGGCTACCCGGAAGGATAGCCTTTTTATAATAAAATATTTATTTTATAGGATTATTCATAATCATAATCCATGATATTTGAAATACTCCAGTTTGAAGATGGAAGGTCTCCTGTAAACATAGAGTTTGCTCCAAACTTAAGAGTTTTTGCATCATAACCCAATACATTCAGGAAAGCAGCCATATAGGCACTTGTCTGACCTGTATAACAGTAAACTACAATAGTTTCATCTGTAGGAAGGGTTGCCAGGTTTGTAGCAGTTGTAAATGAAGATCCCGGCTCGTAGCAAAATGCTCCAGGTATATGACCTGGGCTAAGGTACTGTGCATTTGGCCAGTAATTAATTACATAGTAATTATCAGGGCTTCCTGTAACATCAGATGCAGCGATAGCATTAAGTGAAAAACCTTCGTCAAAGATAGCCTGTATACGTGCCATAAGAATATCTTCACCATTATCTTCATCTGTATTAATTACCGGGTAATCACCAGCAGCTCCAATTGCATTCGCGGTGGTTTCAAGGAACTGTGCATAATAGGTACTTACACTGTTAGTCCAGCTATCAAAATCAGAATGCCATGAGGTCATTCCAAACTTCAATGATTTTGCATTATCATAACCTGCAAGTCTTAGCAGTGCTGTTGCGAATGCTGCTGACTGGCCTGAATAACATACAATTACAATGTCGTCCATTGCATCTACTGCCGCTGCATTATCTTCGAGGTGAGTTAATAAATCTCCCCAGGCAACGTTTATTGCATTGGGCACATGGCCTGTGTTATAATCTCCTGATGCTCTTATATCTATTATATAAGAAGTCTGAGATACAGTATTATTTGTTTTAAGCTGTTCGGCTGTAATGTAGTTGGGAAGGCTGGCAACGCTAACGCCTGATTCAACCTCAGCGATTAACTCTTCAAACTCATCAATAACAACCGGGTCATCTTTCTTACATGAAGAAACGATGATAAGCATACTAAGTACGCTGAATAATAAAATTTTTGTCTTGTTCATAGTTAATTGTTTTATTGTTTTAATAATTAGATATTTAGAGATATTAGATTTCTTATTTTGTTGAATCAATAAACCACCCTGACGGTAATTCGCCGTCAACAGTAATATAGCCTGTTGAGGAAACCTGCCAGCTCTCAGTAAGATCATCCATAAAGAGGAAGAGGTCCTTGTTTATTAAATTGCCCCCTTCGTTACGAATATGACAGTTTACCATGCAATTTGCATATGATGCGTCAGCAACAGTCCTGCTTGTAACCTTAATAATATTATGGGGGGTGGTATAATTAAACATCGGGAATGCATCGAAATTGGAGTAATCTTCTCCTGTATATACGTCAAAATTATCCGGTGCTCCCAGCGTACGCCTTACCAGTGCCATTGGGAAATCATGATTTGCATCAGCATCCTGAAGCGGATTTAGAGCGATCTTGAAATCCAGGTAAGCAGGCATCCTTGCTCCTTCATCGTGTACATGGCAGCTGCCGCAGCTATTGTAGTCTTGTGAGTGGCAAACCTGGCAGTTGAAGTCTTCACCATGCGTACTATGGTAAATTTTACCATCATTTGCATTGCTGGTGAGATCAGGATGACATTGTTCGCAGGTTGGCAGTTCAGCATAGGCATACCTATGGTCTACTACCTCTCCGTTTCCGTGAAGTTCAGCCCCTGTATGACAATCCAGGCAATCAAATCCTGCCTCCGTAAGGTGGACATCAGGGACAGTTCCCGTTCCAAGTCCGAGGTAGGCATGTCCTCCTCGGGAAGAATGACATTTAATACAGGTCGCCAGCATATCAGGCTCCGGGTTAAAGTCGTGGGAGTTCATCAGGCCGCCTGCATCAGCATTAGGACGTACAACATGACAGTTGCCACATGTACCATGACAAATTGCGCAATTGGCATTGTAACCTTCAATCTGGTGGGCAGGCAGATCATCAAATTGTGCATGGCCCGACAATCCGCTTCTCTTGGTTACCTTATCTTTCTGGCCTATCCCATGATGCAGATTTGTTGCAAAACCGGAGACTTGAGCTGTATGACACTTGCCGCACTTATCTGCGTAGTCCTCTGAAGGATGTCGCAGGAAATCGCCGGAGTGAGCTACGTCCTTGTCGGATTCGTAATCATTGCCGTTATGACAACCAATACATCCAAGTCCGGCATGAGTTGATGATTTGTATGAATCATATCCGCTTGATTCAGGATCCATATACACCCTGTCGTATGGCTCCCTGGGTGTGACAGTTCCTCCACAACCTCCTGCCGGAGCAGCTGTGTCGGGAGAGTGAACCAACTTAAGGTGCTCGTAATCTGTATGACAACCTTCGCAGGTACCATAGGACAGAGCCTTCTGGTCTTTATTGTCAACCATTGTACAACTTGAGGCGATCATTGCTATCATCCCCGCAAATAACAAAGGTTTAAAAAGAGATATTAATAATTTAGTCATGATAATTAAATAGTTTTGTTTTGGACATCATCTACTATCAACGCACCACATTGTCTTTGTTATACTTATTTTTAATTAATTAGTTTCAACTCTGGTCATTAGTCGTTAATTATTTAACACTAATTAATAAAAAAAAACATCTATGCGTTAACCGGGGTAAAGTTTGCTGATTTTTAGCAATTTGCCAAAAACAGATGTGATGTTATAGCACCCGAAATCAAGTGCTGTAGATTGGTAAAATAACTGATGTGAGTCAGTTCTTTTTATGATATATTCTTTGTATATTTGCTGCTCACTGCATAATTGAAAGATGGAGAACAGTTTAAAGTTTACAGGTTGTACAATCAGTTCACATTCGTGTCGCTGTTTTGATGTGCTTACCGATGACGAGAAAAAGCTTGTTGATGATAACTCGGTAATAGTAAAGTACAATAAAAGAGAAATTCTATGTAAGCAGGGGAGTCTTGTTGATACAGTAATGTATATGGAAAAAGGACTCGCCAAGGTCTTTGTCGAGGATGGAAGCAATTCATTATTACTCAGGATAGTCCCTGATGGTAATTTCCTTGGACTTGCTGCGGTTGCTGAGCATCATCGTACTTTCCCATATTCAGCTATCAGCTATGTTGATTGTGAAGTAAGACAGATCGACATAAATATTTTCAGGCAGTTGATTGCCAGTAACTCTGCATTTGCAAGAGAGATGATTGATATCCTGAGTTCCAACAGTGTGCAGTTATACGGCCGGTTTTTCTGCCTTACCTATAAGCAGGCATATGGCAGGCTGGCTGATATTATTCTATGCCTTGGCGACAGGATCTTCAAGAAATGCGAATTTGATTTACCTCTGTCCAGAAAGGACCTGGCAGAGCTCTCAGGTATGAGCTCGGAGACCCTTATCAGGATGCTTAAGAAATTCAACGACGAAGGATTAATAAGTATGGAAGGAAAATCTTTTACCATACTTGATCACGACCGTCTGCTTAAGATCAGTATTACCGGATAGATTACTTCAACAAAATTTGCTATTAATCCAGGCTCTGAACGGGTTTGTAGATTAATAATGGTAAATTTATAATTGCTTAAGATTGCCACTGTATAATTCAGCAAATCACTTATTAAAAGAAACAATTATGAAGAAACCTATTTATTTTTTTGGCCTTGCTTTTTTAATGGCAGTGCTGGTTTTATCAGGATGTAAGAAAGATGAAGAAACAGTTGCTGATAAACTCGTGGTTGTTAAACGCTCCAGCGGAGTTATGTATACTGTAAATAAGACTTCGGGCGAGCTGACCCAGGTAATGAATTTAACCTACAATAATGAACCTCTTACCGGACTAAGGGGGCTGGTTTATGATCCTGATACAAAAAAATGTTATGCAGGTGCTACAAACCAGGGCAATGGTAACTTTTATTCCATTAATCTGTCTACAGGAGAAGCTACTTTGCTAAATGATAATGAAGATGAAAACTGGGATGCAATTGCTGATATGGTTATTGCACCTGACGACAATATTCTTGCTATTATTTATTCAAATACTGAGGGCAATAGCGCACTATCAATTTTTAATAAATCTACCGGAGTATCTGGTACACATAAAGCAATTTATGATGTGGCAGAAGATGAAGAATTGTGGTCGCCTGGAGCTTTGATCTATGGATCCAGCCAGAGCCAACTGATAATTGGTGGTTATAACAGTGTCTATGTATCAAACCTGGATGGAGAAGTATCAGCCATTATTCCAATTGGGAATACTGCAAATATTGACGACGACGAAATCTATGTAATGGATATGGAAAAGGTGGGAAGCAGTGTATTTGCTCTTGTTTATGAGGATAATGACGAGGACCAGTACCTGGTAAAGGTAAATACTTCTACAGGAGCTATTACTGAGGTTAAACTTATGGTTTCTGGTTCGAATTCAGAACTATACCACTGCCTCGCACTTATTCCTGAAAATAAGCTGGACTAATACTCAGAATATCCGGAGATCAGTGAAGAATTGGAATACCTTATCCTTCCAGTTTTAATATATCAGATGGCAAATTACGATTCAGTACTGATACGCGTAATGAACCATTAAGTTTAAAATCTTTTTTCAATAATGCTTCAGACAGGCTCCGAAGAGCCAGCTCTGGAGTATTATTGTTTTTGCTCAGGTGAGCCAGGCAGACATACTGAAGATTGCCACTAATATTATCTGCCAGAAAAGCAGATGTTTGATGATTTCCCAGGTGACCCTTATCCGACATTATCCTGTTTTTTAAGAAATATGGATAATTGCCATTTAAAAGCATCTGCTCGTCGTAATTTGATTCAATAACAAGGAGCCTGGCTGCTTTAATATATGGAGCTGCAATATTGCATATATGACCCAGATCAGTAACAATAGTGATCTTTTGTTCTCCTGAACAAATATGAAATCCGATGGTCTCAGGGGCATCATGGCTTACAGGGAATGCTTCTATTTCAAAGCTGGCAAGTCGAAACTTTTCCTGTAAATAGATCTCTCTGAAAAGATCTTTTGAAAGCTTGCTTTTCGGTTTAAGAATGCTTTTCCATACCATGGAAGTTGTGAAAACAGGGATGGAATTTCTTCTTGCAAGGACTTCTATCCCTCTTACATGATCGCTATGATTGTGTGTAATAAGCACACCCATAACGGTCTTTATCGAAATGCCTTTATCACTTAGAAATTTGCGAATATTGCTTGCAGAGATCCCTGCATCTATTAATATTCCACTGCTTTCATTACCAACATAATAGCAGTTACCGCTGCTGCCACTGCTCAGACTAAAAAAATTCAACATTATTGGATATGTTTATCGCGCATTTAACTCCATCAGCAGCACTCGAGATAATCCCTCCGGCAAAGCCGCTGCCTTCACCTACAAAATAGAGATTCTCAAAGCCTGTACACTTCCCGTTTTTATCGCGAGAAACCTGAATGGGAGAGGAGGTCTTGCTTTCCAGGCCCATCAGAATACCCTGGTCGAAACCATGTAGTTTCCTGCTAAAATCCCTTAATCCATCCCTTAAAGCCTGATTTACCACTCCGGGAATCAGATCAAAAAGAGGCGCGGATTTTAATCCCAGTGGGTAGCTGCTATCTGACAGAAGTTTAGATTCTTTTCCCTGCATATAATCAGCTGCCATATTTGCCGGAATTATATAGCTGTCAGAAAATGCATAAAAACTTTCTTCCAGCTTATCCATCCAGTCAAGTATTTCAATTGGAGAGCAGACCTTTCCCATCAGCAAATCGGGATGGACTCCTACCACACAACCTGCATTTGCAAACTGGCCGTCGCGCTTATACTGGCTCATTCCATTTACAACACTTTTCTCTTTATAGGCTGCAGCCGGAACCACCATACCACCGGGACACATACAAAAACTATAAACTCCCAATCCTGATGTTGCCTTCGTACTTAAGCGGTATTCTGCAGCCTTGACTCCGGGCAATGATTCCCTGCCCCACTGAGCCTTGTTAATGAGCTTTTGCGGATGTTCGATTCGGTGACCAATGGCGAAATTCTTGGTGCCAAACTCAACTCCTTTTTTAATCAGCATGCGGTAAGTGTCGTAGGCAGAATGTCCGGTAGCAAGTATTATATGATCGGCTTCCAATTCACCTTTATCAGAGACTACTCCTATGGCCCTTTTCCCTTTGAAAATAATGTCCTTAAGTTGAGTATCAAATAAGAATGTTCCTCCATTATTAAGAAATTGCCGACGAAGATGGGCCACAATTACTTTGAGATTGTCGGTTCCCACGTGAGGATAGGCCATATATTCTATTTCTGCGGGTGCACCAGCTTTAACATATTCCGAAAGAATAAAGCCGCGTTCCCTGGAGATATGCTTTGATCTTGAGGTGAGTTTTCCATCCGAAAAGGTCCCGGCACCTCCTTCGCCAAATGCGTAATTATTCTGATCGTCAAATTCCCCCTTACTTTCTAAGAGCTCAATGGCACCAGTACGGCGCTCCACTTCTGACCCTCTTTCAAGAATAGTTACTTTGAAACCAGCTAATTGCAATACATGTGCAGCAAAAAAACCGGCCGGACCGCTCCCAACCACAACTACCTTTTCGCTTCGCTTCTTAAATGGAATTTCCAGTGCCTGGGGAGCCGCAAAATCGTCACCCGCTATCTCTTCTGAAGAGACAAGCAGTCCCACTATGCAGTGTATATCATTCTTCTTCCTGGCATCAAGGCTTTGCTTCTCTATCTGATACGAAAAATCCTTAATCCCGAGTTCTTTTTCAATAAGATTTCTGAGCTGTTCTTTAGAATAGTCTGTCGGTACTTTTATTTGAATGGTTTTGTAGCCCATTGCTTATAATTGGTATTGGAGCACAATATACAAGTTAAGAAACTATTCCGGATATCAAATATAGACTTACTATTGCTGATTTTGGAAGGCTGTATTTTGTAGGCGAGAAGTTTGAATCTTTAACTCGGCAAAGCCAAATTTCTAACTTTGATTTGATAAGGGGCTTTTCGGAAGCCCCTGGTTTTCTAATATTTATAATTCCATAAGAAGGTAATTACTAATTTAGCAGTAACTTGCATTGCATAAACCTAAAAAATAAAATCATGAAAAAACTGGGCAGGTTCTTTTTACAGGGCATCCTATATACAGCCCCTCTTGCAATTACTATATATATACTGTATCTGATTTTCAATAGTATTGATGGTGTTCTGCAGAAATGGATACAGGAATTATTTGATATAAAAATTCCCGGATTGGGAATAATTATAATCATTATACTTCTGATAATCATTGGTTTCCTGGGTCAGACTTTTATTGCCAGACCCTTCACTTACTTATTTAATAAACTCTTAAAACGAATTCCGATTCTGAAAGTTATTTTTTCAGCATTTAAGGACCTGTTCACTGCCTTTGTTGGGGAAGAAAGAAAATTTAATCAACCTGTAGTAGTATTGGTAAATAAGTCTTTAGGTATTGAGAAGCTGGGGTTCCTTACGAAGGAAGACTTATCCTCCATTGATATCGAGGGGAAGGTTGCAGTATACTTTCCACATTCGTATAACTGGTCAGGCGAATTATCCCTTGTTCCTCGCGAACTGGTGAGAAAGATAGACATTCCTCCTGCTGAAGTAATGAAGTTTATTGTATCAGCTGGTGTCGCCGACTGGGATTAAGACAAATATTATCGAGTGAGTAATGTGGCAAAATATATTTCTTATTATATCAGGACTAGTGCTTCTTCAGCAAGGAGCCTCACTTTTTGTGAAGGGTAGCTCTGGTCTTGCAAGGAAATATCATATCTCTGAACTTGCTATCGGACTTACTATAGTTGCTTTTGGAACCTCATCACCTGAACTTGTTGTAAACTCATTTGCTGCTTTTCAGGGTAAGGATGAGATTGTATTCGGTAATATTATCGGGAGTAATAACTTCAACCTGTTTATTATTCTTGGTATAGTAGGTCTTATTGCCCCAATGAGAGTACAATCGAGTACTGCCTGGAAAGAAATACCTTTTTCCTTTCTTGCTATTCTTCTTTTATTCCTACTGCTAAACGACCAGCTTATTTTTCAAAGGGAGATATCACGTTTAAGCAGGTTTGATGGAATAATATTGATAAGCTCTTTCGTGCTTTTTTTAGTATATGTGTATATGCAACTCAGACATGATACTTCTCCTGAACAGACAGAATTAGTTTATTATAAGAATCGGAAAATTGTTGTATTAATTATTTTCGGTTTGGCCGGACTTGTTGTGGGAGGTAAACTGGTGCTTGATAATGCCGTAACACTGGCCATGGAATTGGGTATGAGTGAAAGACTTATCGGCCTGACTATTGTAGCAGCAGGAACTTCCCTGCCGGAGTTAGCCACATCCATTGTAGCAGCAGTAAAAAGAAATCATGATATTGCAGTAGGCAATATAATTGGTTCGAATATCTTCAATATTTTATTTATACTCCCAATAAGTTCATTTATAAGTCCTTTATCTTTTGATACCGGGTTCAATATCGATCTTGGTCTTCTCTCAGCCGGTACTCTTGTACTTTTTATTGCAATGTATACCGGAAGAAAAATGCAAATAGACAGGTGGGAGGCATTTGTGCTTTTCGCTGCTTATACAACGTATATATTCCTGATGATCTAACAGGACACCTACGTTGGTGCATCAGGTACTAGCTTCTAACCTTTAGTTCGGCGAAACCAATTATCTGGTATGGAATTGTTGGGAATGGCTGAGGTTCTATTGAGTTGTAATTTCTTCGAAAGTTAAATAATCCAGGAGCTTGATATCAGCTTTTACTAATTGAACAACATTTAACAATAGGTTTTTCGTTTCGGAAAGCATTTCAATATAGGTTACACTTACTTTTACTCCCTTCTGTGTCTTCTTGATAATTTTAACCCTGTTGTAAAGAATATCATTAATAAGATTTATCAATTTATCCCGACGAACGACAAGCTCATCAAGTTGATCGTATTTTCTTTGCTTTAGAAGGTCAATCAGAAATTCTAAAAAGGTTTTAACCTGTTTGTTAAATTCTATCAGGCTACCATTTTGCTCTTTGTCAAAAGCATGATTATTATCAAGGTGGTTAAAAGCAGGTTGGACAATATGTGTAAGTGAATTGCACATCTCAACCATGTAGGTTACAACCTGAACATAGTGGTGACCGCTTTCCAGATCGCTCTCTTCAAATTTCTTTAAAGTATTCGGAATTTCCTCCCGTATATGTTTTATATCCTTTGTGAGCTTTTTGGATTCCTTCCTGAGTATCTTTAATTTCTTGTGTTTTTCTTTTAAGAAATAGGTGTAGGTCTGATTCAATATTCGTGATACATCGATGATAGTATTTTTCACTTCATCATCACAGGATTTAAGTACCTGGAAGGATGCTGTAATAATTTCACCGCTTGACTTACTTTCTTTTTCTGATTTTTTCTTGTGTAAGGCATGGGTTCTGTACAATAGGTATCCAGAGAGTCCGACCAGAGCAATGATAACCGGCATCTTTCCAAAAAAGATAAGTATTCCAATAATGAATGAGGCAAGAAAAGCAATAAATGCAGTGAAGAACCATCCACCTACAACAGTTAATACTCCACTTATTCGATATACAGCACTGTCTCTTCCCCAGGCTCCATCAGCAAGAGATGTTCCCATAGCTACCATAAAAGTTACGTAGGTTGTGGAAAGAGGAAGTTTCAGTGATGTTCCAATGGCAATCAAGTATACTTGCTACAACCAGATTTACCGATGCCCTTACAAGATCAAAGGCCAGTTTATAATCCTTGTTTCCAAAATCAATATCTGCCTGAAACCTGCTCTCTACAAATTTGATCAGGCCATCAGGACTTATGTTCGTAATCCTTTGCTTAGTTCAATGGATTTTCTGACAATAAATCTTGCCAGGGATGAAGAATCAAAGCGCTCACTACCTTCATCCTGCCGACTTAGATCAATTGTTGTTGCGGTCACAGACTTTGCCTTCTTCGACAGGCGTAAGGTCAGTACCATAATCATTCCGGCTGTGACCAGAAAAAAGATTGGAGTATTTACCGGCTCACGTAATGATTCCATCATATAAGTTCCGGCATCTGATGATCCTGAAGCCGTAAAGTCCTTAAATGATTCAAATCCGGCCAGTGGTACACCTATAAAGTTAACCAGATCGTTTCCTGCAAATGCCATTGCCAGGGCAAACGTTCCAACCAATACTGTTATTTTCAGAACGTTAATTCTGGTAAAGATTATTAACAACTGGAATGTGATTGTCCAGGCTGCGAAACTGGCTAAGAGTATAAATGTTGTATTGCTTTTAATATATTCCAGTGTTTCAGGTGATATCAATGTGGATCCCTTGGCACCTTTTATAAGAAGAAAATAGAGAATAGCTGTAATAGCAAAACCACCCCATATTCCTCCCCAGTATTTTAAGGTAGTTTCCTGATTGAAAGAAAATGCCAGCCTCACAAACCACTGAACGATCAGGCCTACATTAAATGCAATAACAATGGATAGAAATATACCGATTATAATAAGTACCGAACTTTCAATATTTATATAATTTCCAATAGAATCGGTACCGGAGTCTGCTCCTGTAACTTTCATCATTGCAACGGCAACAGCAGCGCCAAGAATCCCAAAGACAATGGAGATAGTCGTTGAAGTTGGCAAGCCAACCGTGTTAAAAAAGTCCAGAAGCAGGATGTTTGTTAGCATCACAGCCAGAAAAATGATCATAATTTCGCTGAAGGAAAAAACCTCGGGATTAAAGATTCCTTTCCTTGCAACTTCCATCATTCCATTTGAAAACACTGCACCCATCACAACGCCAATTGCTGCAATAAGAAGTACTATCTTAAAGGGTGCGGCTTTAGAACCAATTGCAGAATTGAGAAAATTAACTGCGTCGTTACTTACCCCGATTATAAGAAGGGAAATGGCCAGTATAAATAAAAAGCCAACAATTAGAACATAGTAGGTTGACATCTACAAATCATAGTTTAGGACTATCAAATTTAGATTTTTTATTAGCAATAATACATGTTAAATAAAAGTAAAAATGAGAGATTGTCGGTGTTTTCTTTTTTCATCCATAGTAATTTTCGAACGAAAAACAGAATTGTCCCCTGCCGAGCGCCTTTTTATAAACCGCCCACCGCCACCTATTTCTATCTATACCCCTATCTATTTTTCCTTCCCCCGACCTCCATCTGGTTGTCCCACAAACCCGTATTTAAATCCTCCGTTGATATTTATACTGGCTTTTCCCAGATATCCTCGGGGTTTCTTATAAACCGGCCCCCCCCCCCCTCGAGGTAATTCTGAAGTTCCGCCGACCCAATTTATATCTCTGTTAGTCCGGGTTCTCTACCCCACCTCCAGGATTTTTAGGGTAATTCCCCCAGAATGCCCCGCCCGTGGGTATCCATTGAGTAATTCCCGTCCCTCCTGTAACCCCCCTCGCCCGATCCCAATTAATTGTTTTTTTGGGTCCGGGGGTTTTCTTTAGTCCCCTTAACTAATTTTCCGAGTGAGAAAAGCTATACTTGTAAAGGCCAAGCCCAAACCCCCGAAGGGCCCGCCCCCCCCCCCCCCCCCCCCCCCCCCCCCCCCCCCCCCCCCCCCCCCCCCCCCCCCCCCCCCCCCCCCCCCCCCCTCCCCCCTTCGCCCCCCCTCCCCCCCTCCCCCCCTCCCCCTTCCTTCTCCCTCCCCCTCCCCCCCCCCCTTTATTCCCCCCCCCCCCCCCCCCCCCCCCTCCCCCCCTCCCCCCCCCTCTTCCTCCCCCCCCCCTCGGCCCCCTCCCCGTTTCTCTTCCCCCCTCCCCCCCCCCCCCCCCTTCCCCCCCCCCCCCCCTCTCCCCCCCCCCCCCTCCCCCCCCCCCCCCCCCCCTTCCCCCCCCCCCCCCCCCCTCCTCCCCCCCCCTCCCACCCCCCCCCTCTCCCCCCCCTCCCCCCCCCCCCCCTTCCCTCTCTCCTTCCCCCCCCCCCCCCCCCTTCCTCCCCGGCGGGTTCGCTGTAACCCGGCGCTGCTTTCTGGCGCCTGTCTGTCCCGGCCGGATGTGCAGAAGGCTGGTGGCCTGGGCGCATATGATGTGTTACCTGGCCCCGGTTGCGGTTGTTTTTTTTCCGGGCGTTTCTGCTCGGTTGGCGCCGCGTGTTTCACCCCCGCTGGGGTTTCCGACCCTATGCGTGGGAGGGTTCCCCCTGCGGGGGCTGTTCGATAGCCATTCTTTTTCGTATTGGAGAGACAGACAGCCTGACCGTATTCTGAGCAATACCGCGCAGGAACCAGTGATGACTGGGGTAAATATACACCAAAAGATATGGCAGGGATCATTGTCCATGAACAATTCCATATTTTTCAGAGAACACGGCACCCGGATTGGAGACAGAACGTCCTTTCTTTTCTCTTTCTTTTCTTTCCCCCCTTCTTCTCTCTTTTTTCTTTTTTTCTTCTCTCTCCCTCTCCTTTTTCCCCTCTTTTTTTCTTCTTTTTTTCCTTTTTTTTTTCCTTTTTTTTCTCCCTTCCTCTCCCCCTTTCTTTTTCCTTTTCTCTTTCTTCCTTTCTCTCTTCTTTCTTCTTCCTCTTTTCTTTCCCTTTTTCCTCTTCCTTTTTCTCTTTCTCCCTTTCTCTTTTTCTCTTTCTCTTCTCTTTCTCCTTCCCTTTCTTCTTTCTTTTCCTTCTTTCTTTCTTCCCTTTTTCCGTCTCTTCTTCTCCTTTTACGGGGTGGTTTTTTTTTTCTATCCGAGGAGGAAACTAAAGATGCATTATTTCTCAGAAGAATTGAAAAGGAAGCATTTAAACGGGCTGTTATAGCCAACGACCAGAAAGAAATGGTCGGGTGGGCAAATTGCAGCAATGGATTACAGAAAGGAGAGGTTGGGGAAGATCCCGGAACAGTACGGAAATTATGAAAAGGAGTTGCAACTTACCGAGGGATTATCAGACTATATTGAACGGGTTGCACGTGGACAGGATCCTCTTAATGCTTCCAATATTACAAATGGTATCGCTCCTGCCGGTGTCAGGGATCTCGGTTATTGGGAAGGACGATGGATAGCCATGATATGCGACAAGTTGAATCGTGGCTGGAAAATGAATCTTGAAAACAATGACACTCTGTTCCTGGAACAGATACTGGAATCTCTTATAAGAGATTTCTCTTATAAAAAGAAAACTTTCGGCACAAGGGATATCAGCCTTATAAAATCTGATGCTGAGAAGGATTTTAAGCAATGGCAGCTTAAAACTTCAGAAGAGATTGAGAGATATAGAAACCTGCCGGGATACTATATTGAGATCAATGCATTGTCAGATCCCTTGAATATTCGAATATTTGAGCCTCTTGAAATAGAAATACTCCCTGATGGAGCTGTTTTCCACCGGGTGATATTTTCAGCTGCAAGTGAAAGGGGGAATATTAGAATATTGAATCATCCCTGTATTACCTTTTTCGACGAATCATACAGATTGGTTAAACTTATTATCTATGGATTGCATGAAGCCCCTGAAGAGATCCGGGCTGAAAAGAAACTTATCCTGAAAAACGGCAATATTACATTGGAAATGAATTATTCAGAATTGAGAGTTAAAGGCACGGACTATTTTCTAAGCATATAAAAATAAGAAACCGAGAATTGCGAGTCCTGAATACTCGTGACCAGTGATTCGAGCTCGCCGGAGGCAATCTATGACAGTTGGCGCCAGTTATATACCATAATTTCTGAGCAAACGAAGTTGCTCCAGCCTGAAGAAAGTATATGAAATGTGTGAATTACGCAATTTTATTAAGAAATTATGTAATACCTTTCAGGTACTCTTATATTATTTTTAACTGGCATTTTAAGATATCAGATAATAATATAGACTTAATATAAAATAGACTAAAGGCATGAAGAAAAAGAAGATAGAAAAAATATTGATCGCAATAGATTATGATCCAACTGCGCAGAAAGTGGTAGAAACCGGGTATTTATTTGCTGAGGCTATGGGTGCAGAAGTTACATTGCTGCATGTTATATCAGATCCTTTGTATTATTCTGCGAAGGAATACTCTCCGATCATGGGATTCTCCGGTTACATTGATGTGGATCCCATTCAATTGGATAATGTTGACGGCCTGAGAAAGGCATCTCTGGATTATCTGAATAATACAAAGCACTACCTTAATGATGAATCCATTAAGGTCCGTGTAGAAGAAGGTGATACTGCTGCAACAATTCTAGAGACTGCAGCAAACCTAGATGCAGATGCTATTGTTATGGGCTCTCATAGCAGGAAGTGGTTAGAAAAGATATTGATAGGTAGCGCAACGGAAGAGGTTTTAAGTCAATCCATCATACCACTGCTCATTATCCCAACGAAAAAACTGTAGCAGGCAATAAGCATATTCAGAATCAACTTTATCAACCTTCTTCCCGAGGATTACCTTCGGTGATCCGTTAAGGGGTGCTTTACAATGAAAAAGCCTTGCAGCGCTGACGCTTTGAATTTTCAAATCAAAAACCGAGAATCCTAAGTTTCCTTGGAGCAAGCGAGGGCTATGAGCTCTACGACTTCGTCAGATGTAGCCGCCTATGTCGGCCGAAATCCGAAGGCAATCAGGAAGGATCATCCCTGTCACCAGGGAGGGGATAAGATTGTCAATTACCTGAATTTTACTACTTTTAAGCAATATTGTAACGTATCTCTTTTTTTATAATGCAAAGAAAGATCACTTTTTTCCTGGGACTAATAATCTTCCTTAATTTCCTTGCCTGCTCTGATAACATACAAAAAGAATCAGATGATCCGGTGCTTGAAAACCATCATGTCATTGGTGTAAGCATTTGGGATAGAATTTCCACGCGAAGCGAACCCAGAAGATCATCAAGCTCCACTACTCTTTTAAGTTTGGGAGAAAGTTTTTTATATCTGGATTCATCTGCCATTGATTCGGCCTATAACAACACCAAATTTCTTAAAGTACGGTTATCGGATTCTTCAGAAGTCTGGGTTTATGATTTTGCGAGTGTGCTAAATGCAAAACCGGCTGTAATGACCAATGATGTTCCACTATATATGCGACCCGACCTGCTAACCATTACTGAAAAAAGCATAATGCCATGGAAATTGTAGCAGTTGTTGAAGAGTGGGATGACTGGATTAAAGTTGTGAATGAGAAAAGTGAACAAACAGGCTGGATAAAAAAAGATGTTGTTACATATAATACGATTGATATTGCCCTGGCATTATTGGCTAAACGCAAACTGGAAGAACAAGACTCTGAAGAAAGGGTCAAAAATCTTGAAGAACTGCTTGAGAGCAATCCTTATCCAAATTCAATTTTCATTTCAGAATTAAGAAATAAACTTGAAGCAGAAAGAGATTCTCTAAAGAAAAACAATGAGGACCAGTTCTGGGAAGGTCAAATTCGAAGAAGAAGGGACTAATAAGGTAAAGATTGATATTATTCTTTCTCAATATTATCTGTTCCATTACGTTCAACAAATGAAAAAGAACAGGTATTGTTAAAAAGACTGAACTCCATAAAAATAAAATATAATAAGATCATTCGGTTTTCAGGAATGGTAATAGCTGCTTGTATTCTGCTATCAGCTGTTCTTTTCTTTATGGTATATATTGGTGTTTTTGGCCGCCTTTCTTCGGTTGACGAGCTGCAAAACAGCCAGAATTACCTTTCCTCCGAGATCTATTCAAGTGACAATGTCCTCTTAGGAAAGTATTATCTTCAGGACCGCACCAACGTTCAATATAATGACTTGCCATCCCATCTAATAGAGGCCCTGGTAGCCACTGAAGATGTGAGGTTTTATGAGCATAAAGGCATTGACAAAAGAAGTGCATTAAGAGTAGTTTTCAAATCTGTACTTCTTCGGAATAAGAATTCTGGTGGAGGAAGCACTATTCATCAGCAACTGGCAAAAAATCTTTTCCCCCGAAAACGACACTCAGTATTCACCATGCCTGTGTACAAATTCAGGGAGATGATCCTGGCTGTGCGACTTGACAAAGCACTTACAAAAAAAGAGATACTGGAACTCTATCTGAATACAGTTTCATTTGGAGAAAATACCTATGGAATTGAAACAGCTTCACACCGGTTCTTCAATAAGTTGCCTGAAGAATTGAAAATCGAAGAGTCAGCACTATTGGTGGGTATGTTGAAGGGGACCAATACTTACAATCCCAGGTTGTATCCTGAGAGATCAAGGTCCCGTAGAAACCTGGTTTTGTCACAAATGCACAAATATGATTATCTGAATGAGGATACCGCGGATTCCTTATGTGCATTACCCCTTGAACTGGATTATGTCAATCTTTCACATAATGAAGGTTTAGCTCCCTATTTCAGGGAACACCTGCGAATGACATTGCTCGAATGGGCAAAAAATAATCCAAAAGCCAGATGGCAGTCAATATAATATTTACACTGACGGATTAAAAATCTATACAACCATAAATGCCGATCTGCAAAAATATGCCGAAGAGGCCATGAGAACACATATGACTCATCTTCAAAATATTTTCGATCAGCAATGGAAAAATAAAACTCCCTTTGGGAAAAACTCCTCCTTGATTATTCAGAATCTCGAAAAAACACAACAATATAAAAGTCTGAAGAAGAAAGGCCACTCCCGGGACGAAATTATTCAGGCTCTGAATGTCCCTAAAAAGATGGAAATATTTACCTGGCAGGGAATGAAAGAAGTAGAAATGTCCACCTATGATTCAGTAGCCTATTATCAAAGGTTTTTACACTCAGGTTTATTATCAATGGAGGCTAAAACCGGGTATGTCAGGGCCTGGGTAGGAGGTATCAATTCAGAATATTTTAAATATGACCATGTAACTTCAAAAAGACAAGCGGGATCAACCTTTAAACCAATCGTATATTCAGCAGCACTAAAAAACGGACATAATCCTTGTTCTTATATTGCTAATGATTCGGTGGTATATGAAGAGTATAATAATTGGACACCAAAAAACTCTAATGGAACTTATGGGGGTTATTACTCCATGAAAGGTGCATTAACTCATTCTGTGAATACTATAAGCGTTAAGTTATTGGAAGAAACCGGGATCAAGGAGCTTATCGGGTTTTCAAAACAATTGGGAATCACGGGGGACTTGCCTGAAGTTCTTTCCCTGGCTCTTGGAACTGGAGAGGTATCGTTGAAGGAAATGGTGCAGGCATACAGTATTTTTCTTAATGAAGGTAGGGTTGTTGAACCTGTTTTTCTAAAGCGTATTGAAGACAAGTCTGGAAATGTTTTATATGTGGGTGAACCAATTATTTCTGATCCCCATATTGATCCTCATGATGCCTTGCTAATTATAGAAATGATGAAAGGTGTGGTGGATAATGGTACCGCTTCATCATTACGCAGTGTTTATGGCTTTGAGAATGAGCTTGCCGGAAAAACAGGAACGACACAAAATAATACTGACGGATGGTTTATTGGATATACACCGGTATTAATCACTGGTGTATGGGTTGGAGGAGATTATCCAAATGTACGATTCAGATATGGTGGATATGGACAGGGTGCTTCATCGGCATTACCCATCTGGGCCAGGTATATGCAAAAGATATACAGGAATCCTCTTTATAAATATTCGAAAAATCTCTCCTTTCAAATACCGGAAGAGGTAATAGAAGAAGTGGACTGTGATGACTACCTGGAATCCTCCTGGGATCGTTTCTGGCACAGGGAAATAAAAAGACCCGGCTTCTTCCAAAAAATATTCAAAAGGGAAAAACATTAAAACCTTTTTGTATTAAAGGCCTTGCATGCTCCTGCGGCGCCTGTTGGCTTAGTTCGTCGAACTCGAATCACTCATTGGCCTTCGGCAAAATCGCAATTCTCGGTTCGTAAATCAGGGAGGATTACTCGCTCCGGCCGCCATAGCTTTCAGCGAAGGCGGGTCGCTCCTCGTGATCCTGAAGGGGAGTGCTTACCATTGAATGTACAGAAAATGAATCGAAAAAACAGACCGCAGAAACTAAGGTCATTTAGATCCTAAGACACAGCTATTTTTTCCTGAACAAACCTCCAAGGACGCCTTTCTTACTACTATTTCCGCCCAGGAGCATTCCGCCAAGATCATCAATAATGCTGCCGTCATTGTCAGCATCAAGTAGTTTCTCCACCATACTTTGCTGTTTTTTGCTTTCGCTTCCCAATATTCCTCCCAGCAAGTTTCCTATGCCATTCTGATCAGAAACACTTTGCTTCCGCGATTCTTTTCCCAGGAAGCCCATAAGCACAGGTGCCGCTACTTTTAAGGTATTCATCGCAGATCCAATATCTAAACCACTTGATTTACTGACTGCCATGGCAACATTTTTCTCTTTTCCATTGAATACGTGTCCCAGAATTCCTTCACCGTCCTTTAATACATCATCATCAATACTTTCACCACCCAGTACATTGTTTAAATTGTCCAATATACCACCACCATGTTTTTCGTTTCCTAATGCACTCATTAATCCAGCCGCTCCTTCAGGTTTTTTTGCATTATTTTGCATGGCCCCCAGGAGTAATGGAAGTGCTGCACTCAAAGCAGATGCTGTCTTCTTTTTATCTTGCCCTAGTTGTTTACTCGTGCCATTAATTAAATTCTCTCCTATTTCACTGTTTAATAAATCTGAAATATTCATCTTTATATGTTTAGTTATTAAGGGTTCAAAATCAATTAAACCCATGTATTGATAAATGCAATTTTATAATATAATTCTACCAGAATCACTTCACATCCTTAATTTTTAAACCTGTAAATACAACTTTAAAATAATGGATTACAGTGCATGATCTTGATTTCAGCAATGGCATAAATGACTTACACTCAAATTGCGCTAAAAGAATTCCCTGGCCTGATTATTTTTATACGATCTCGAATGTAATCTTTACATTCAACCTGAATTCAACAACTTGATTGTCGTTTACAACGGCACTCTGCTCCTGCACGTATACAGATCGTATTCCTTTTACAGTTTTTGATGCAGTTTTTACTGCATTCTTTAATGCGTCCTCCCAGCTTTTCTCTGAAGAAGCCAGTAATTCAATTACTTTTAATACACTCATAGCTTATGGTTTTATTTGATAAGTTTAACTATTAAGATAACATCATAATTCACGAAATGTTTTTAAATGATGACTTATAAAAAATATTCAAGTAATTATTTCAATACACGAAAGTGTCATTTAAGAAAATAGCAGCAGAGTAAATTATTGAAACAATTTTTAGTTTTTCCAGATTTTTAACTTGACTGAAGGAAACAAAATTGACAACCTGAGATTTAAATTGGACAAAAAAGTTTAAACAATTTAACTTGTAAAATAAACAATTAACAGATTTGCTTGTTAATATAAGGGTAGGTATTATTTTACTATACAATGTGAGTTTAATCAAAACTGATTGGAAACATTGTTAAAAGACATGGGGACTAACCCACTAATTAAATTTTTATTATCTAATTTTAAGAAACAATGGCGAACATTAAAGAAATTGAAGGTATTGGACCAGCACTTGCTAGCAAAATTGAAAAAGCGGGTATTTCCACAATTGAAGCATTACTGAAAAAAGGAGCATCGAAATCCGGAAGGAAACAACTTGCAGATGTTTCAGGCGTATCAGAAGACAAAATTCTTGATTTTGTTAACATGGCAGATTTAATGCGTGTTAAAGGAGTTGGAGCTGAGTTTTCAGAATTACTCGAAGCAGCAGGTGTTGACACCCTTAAGGAAATGAGAAACAGAAATGCAAAAAACCTGCATGAGGCATTATTGGAAGTCAATGCCAAGAAGAAACTTACCAGAAGGGTTCCTTCATTAGGTATGGTTGAAGATTTTATTGCCCAGGCAAAGAAAATAGATCCTGTAGTTACCTACTAACAGGCAAACCATCTTAATAAGGTGTATTCCTAGAAGGGATACGCCTTTTTTATTACTTTGATTTTAAGCTTTTGTATTCAAAAACTGGAGGCTTGACTATGTTACCTCCTGACACCATAAATCAAGCTATATATTTTTTCACTCCTGGTTGAATCTATGATTTGGCCAGGTATGCTACATTTTGGTTATATTGTGTTTCATTAAGGGATTCAATAAAATACTTATCCTGAATAGGCACAACTTAAAGCATCCCTTTTTCAGAGAAAATCTAGATTATGCACCCACAAGCACCTCGATCAAAGCTTCAGGCAAACCAAATTATTGTAGCTTTTTACAACGTTGAAAACCTGTTCGACACTATCAATAATCCCCTTAAGAATGATGATGATTTTCTGCCCGGTGGAAAATTAAGATGGTCCGAAAACAGGTACGAGGAAAAAATTGAGAATATTGCAAGATCAATTTCGTCTATCCACCCAGGACAGCAGCCTGCAATTATTGGCATGGCTGAGATAGAAAACAGAAATGTTTTGAGAGATCTCATCTCTCAAAAACCATTTCAGGGGAGCTATGACATTATACATTTTGATAGTCCTGATAAAAGGGGTATTGACGTTGGATTGCTTTATGACACGCGCCTTTTCCAGGTTCAATCCAGGGAAAGAATCTCTGTTCGGATTGAAGCAGAGGAGCGTTTCAGAACACGTGATATTCTTTATGTAAAGGGAACCTTTGGCAGGGGTGAGCCAGTTCACTTCTTTGTCAATCACTGGTCTTCTCGTGGGGAAGGAACATTAATTAGTATGCCCAGGCGCATTGCTGCAGCTGATCAACTCTATAAAAAAGCCAGGGAGATACTGGAAGCCGATGCCTCGGCCAAAATTTTAATTATGGGAGATTTCAATGATCTTCCAGTCAGCAAATCAATCACCGTGCACCTGGAGTCAAGAAATCACCAGAATATAAAATACAATGAGTTTTATAATCTGGCCTATATCCCATACAAAAAAAAACTGGGATCCCTTTATGCAAGGGGGCGATGGCTTATGTTTGATCAGATCCTGGCAAGTTCAGGGATGATAAATGGAGAGGGAATAAAAATCAAGTCGCCCAGGCTATCAATACATTTTGACAAAAAGTTACTATTTTACGATAAGGTAAGATCAATTTACCGTCCTAACCGGACTTATACTGGGAAGAAATATCACGGAGGTTTTTCCGACCACTTGCCCGTATATGTTTATATGAATTTAGATTAAAAACTCTACACAATGAAAGAAGATAAATACAGCACTTTTAATGCTGAATGGAACAAAAAAGAGATCCAAAAGGAAACTAAATCCATTATAAAAGAAATTGGTGCATTGCAATACAAGATGTATGCCGAGCAAAAACATAGTCTTTTGATTGTGTTTCAAGGTTTGGATGCTTCAGGAAAGGATGGCCTTACGCGTGGTCTTCTGAGGTATTGCAACCCCATCGGGATTAAAATAAAAAGCTTCAAAAAGCCTACCCCGGTCGAATTTGCCCATGACTTTCTCTGGCGTGTACATCAGGAAGTTCCGGCCAAAGGGGATATTCAGATCTTTATAAGGTCACATTATGAGGACATCCTTGTCCCTTCCGTTGAAGGTTACTTCACAAAAGAATTGATTGATAAGCGCTATTCTTTGATCAACGATTTTGAGAAACTTCTGGAACATAATGATACCAGGATTCTGAAATTTTTCCTGAATGTTTCAATGGATACGCAGGAAGAGAGATTAAAGGAAAGGATCGAATTGGAGGAGAAACACTGGAAACATAAAGATGGGGATTGGGAAACAAGAAAGAAGTTCAAAGAATATTCTGATGTATATGAAAGGATATTAAGTGAATGTAATGATATCCCATGGCATGTGGTTCCGGCAGATAAAAATTGGCAAAAACTCTACTTTGTTGCCAAAGAAGTACTTAGGGTACTGAAAAGCCTGAATTCTCAATGGCCAGAACTTGAATCCGAACTGTTTAAGTAAGAGTATGCCCATCAATCATCGACAGTAGGGGTAGCTGTGTCGGTATATCTGAATATAGCTCTGCTAGCGACGACGGGTCGAACTTACTCCAAGTGCTCCTAATAAACCACGCGTAATCTCTCGTACCAGGGTACGTCCTACCTGTCTGACCATTGTGTTTTTGCTCATCTGTTCAACCAAACTATCTCGCGACTTGCCTCGTTTGGCCTTTTTTAGTTCATCCTTCAGTTTGTCTTGATGCCCCTCTTTCTGGGACTCTTCTATTTTCTCCTTAAGAATTTCATAGGCCGATTCAGAGTCAATGGTTTTATCGTACAAGCGTACCAGCTTAGAAGAACTCACCAGAGTATTTATCTCCTTATCAGAAAGCACATCCATTCTGGTCATCGGTGCTCGCATATACGTTGCTGCCAGTGGTGTTGGGATCCCTTTTTTCATTCAGCGCAGTAACCAACGCTTCACCTATCCCAAGAGAGGTAAGAACCTCATCTGTATTATAATATTCTGAAATCGGATAGTTTTCTGAGGTTCGCTTGATGTTCTTTCTATCCTTTGCCGTAAAGGCACGAAGCGCATGCTGAACCTTCAAGCCAAGCTGCCCAAGTACATCTTCGGGAATATCCGAAGGATTTTGTGTACAGAAATAAACACCCACACCTTTGGATCGTATCAGCTTTACGATGCTTTCGATTTGCTCAACCAGTGTTTTAGAAGCTTCACTAAACACAAGATGGGCCTCATCAATAAATATGGCCAGCTTAGGAACAGAACTATCGCCCTGCTCAGGGAAAGAGGAATATATTTCTGCTAAGAGACTCAACATGAATGTGGAAAATAATTTAGGCCTGTTTTGAATGTCCACAAGTCGAATGATCGAAATAGTTCCTCTGCCTTTTGAATCCTGTAATAAGAGGTCATTCACATTAAAGGAAGGTTCTCCAAAGAATTTTTCCGCTCCTTGTTGTTCCAGTTCCACGATGTTGCGCATAATGGCATTTACCGAACTTGCTGAAATCGCCCCATACTCCTCGTTGATCAGTTCTTTCCCTTCTTTAATAGAATATTGAAGAATTTTCTTAAAATCCTTCAGGTCAAGAAGCGGGAGCTTATTATCATCACAATATTTAAATAAAATGGAGACCACCCCTGACTGTACATCGTTGAGATCCATTAATTTAGACATTAATACCGGGCCAAATTCAGTAACCGTTGCCCTTAATTTCACCCCATCCCCATCCGAAATAGTCATGAGTTCTACGGGCATGGCTTTTGCCTCGTAAGGGAATCCGATTTTCTGATGCCTCTCGGTGATAAACTCTTTTTCTTCACCAGGTTGCGCCAGACCACTGAGATCTCCTTTCAGGTCCATCAGTATAACCGGAACTCCTTTCTCTGAAAGCTGTTCGGCAATGATTTGGAGAGATTTAGTTTTTCCAGTACCGGTCGCCCCGGCAATCAGACCATGGCGATTTATGGTTTTAAGTGGTATTTTCACATATGTTTCAGGGATACAGATCCCGTCGAGCATTGCGCCACCCAAAATAATATAGTCGCCTTTACATTTATACCCATTTATAATGTGTTCCCTGAATTCTTGATCTTTTTCCATACTGCTATTAGTTTATTCAGCGTAAAAATACCATTTATATGAATACGAAGACAACATATTTAATATCTGAAAACAGATCAGACGATAAATGAATCCCATCTTATTTGTTAGGAAGAAACACAAAAGCAAAAGAAATTTTGAGTTTCAAACCTTATTCCATTATTATTCGGGTTTGCACGTACAGGGTATAAAATCTAATACTACTGTACACAAAGTCATCTAAAGTTAAGAGATAGTTCTCACATTTAAAAATAGCTAAACATCGATGATAATGATGAACCAGGTTGGGAGAAAACCCCAGATTTATTTGTAAAAAGACTTCAAAAGAACCTAAATCGTCAATCAAGAAGGATTAAGCCTCCCTCCGTTCGGCTTTTTCTGTTAGGGGGATGCTTTACAACGAAAAAGCCTGGCACGTTTCACGTGCATCCGGCTTTTCTTTGTAGACTATACGATTGAAATATCTAACCTAGATTTGGTAAAGGATTTGGGGGAAGTGATTCGTTTTACTGATGAGCGTCCGACTGACTCTTGCGAAATAGCAAGTAGGAATAAACTGTCGGTGTAAGTTGCAGAATAAGAACATATACAATATACATTGAAGTCATATTGGAATCCTTTATCAGACTGACATCAAACAAAACTCTGACATCAAACAGCACTCCATATAACACACCTGTCAAACCTCCCCAGAAAAAAACTTTGCCGGCAAAACTTTGCGTTTTCTTCCAGATAAGTTCACTACTCCGGGTCCATGAATTCTTTATCCCATAGAGATATTTATTCTTTAGTGTAGGATATAGATTCCCAATGACCATGATAAAGACCATTGATAAAATAAAAGCAATTTTTGGCCAATTAAATGGGATTCCAATCTTTTCAGAGATAAAAATCATTGATGAGAGAGATAAAAAACCAAGAAATAGAGTTTTTATTTTGTGATAGCTTTTAAGATTTTCATGAAATGCTGTTTTAGGTACAATTGCAGGTCTCACCAGGAAAATAAAGTACGTAATAAATGAGAGTCCCATAATGAATATTACTTTATGATATATCGTTTGTTCGCTATTCATTTGCAATGGCGCAAATCGCGGCAATTTATTATAAACCAAAAGAATGTAGATGAACGGCATCAGTATAATTACCCAATTAATCGCTTCTCTTTTAAGAAATTCCTTGTATTTCATGATCCTATTTCTTTTGATTAAAACTCATGAGCCATTGGATAATATCTTCTACTACAGTACTATTCAATGAGTATGTTATAAACTGTCCATTTTTTTCGCTTAAAACTAAATCCGCTTGTTTTAATAAATCAAGATGGTGTGATATACTGGGTTTTGTTATGTTAAAATGATCGGCAATCTCTCCGGCATTCATATCCTTTTCTCTTAACAGTTCAAGGATTTCTCTTCTTGTTGGATCATTTAATGCTTTAAAAACGCGATTCATTATATCTAATTACATATTTAGACAAATATCTAATTACTTTTTCAATTATCCAAAATATATAGTGAAAAACAACAATATCTAACTTCAAAAACCGAGAATTGCGAGTTTGTCTCAAACGAGTGATTCGAGCTCGCCGAAGGCAATCTTAAATCTTCAATCTGGAATCAAGGATTACCTTCGGTGATCCGTTAGTGGGGTGCTTTACAAAGCTTAGCCTGCTATGCTGAGAATAGCCTTCTTTTTAAACCCTATAAACCCTATCAACCCTGACTGCCTTCAGGCAGGCTTATCAACCTTTCCCTTCAGGATTAAGCCTCTCCCGAGTGCTCGGGATCGGCTTTTTCCTTAAGGGAGTGCTTTACAAAGAAAAAGCCTGCTATGCTGCGCATAGCTCTAGGCTTTGTTTTCGGCACCCTTCCTTACAAAAGCGAGCTTTTGACGGTCGGGTACCAAAAAACAAAGCCCGGTACTTTCGTACCAGGCTTTATCTTTGTAGCGGGGATAGGATTCGAACCTATGACCTTTGGGTTATGAGCCCAACGAGCTGCCACTGCTCCACCCCGCAATGTGGCTGCAAATATAATACAGTTTAGCAGTCTATACAAGAGTTGAAAGAGAAAATAGTAAAATTTTGTAAGTTTGTTCCATACGAATTCAAAGTGTTTACAGTTAATATATTGTATAACTAATCTTTCAGAATATGCCAAGGGTATTTAAAGCTACAGATATTGAAAAAGAAGATAAGGAAGTTAAACGTGATTATCTCGACAGGCACATGCCTCATGTAATCTGCCCCGACCAGGTAAAGAAAGGCGATACATTTAAAGTGAAGGTTACAATGGGAGATCAATATACTCATCCGGATGAGTATGATCATTTTATTAGTACCATTCAATTATGGAACAGGGAAACCCTCCTGGCAGAGGCAAAATATTCATCAGGGGCATATGGCAATAAACCTGCTAATGTAGAAGTGGATTTTTATATTGTAGCTCCGCCTGTCTCAATGAACCTGTCGGCTATGGCAGTATGTACAAAGCATGGATTATGGCAAAGTGAAGATAAAGCAGTAAAGGTAGTATAGATTAGAGAGTCTATTTGTTATCTTTGCATTTCCGGGAAAATACAAATAATGGCAAAAAATAGCGATAATAATAAACGAAGCTGGAGAGATAAGTATCGGTTTTCAGTTTATAACGATAAAACATTTGAACAGGTCTGGCATGTAAGAATGACCAGGTATAATGGTTTCTTACTACTGGTATTTATAGTACTTATGATAATAGGTATAACGGCTTCTCTTATTACTTTTACCAACCTCAGGGAATTTATTCCGGGATATCCCGACGGGAATACCCTCCGTAATATGAGAATGAATTCAATCAGGCTCGATTCGCTCGAAATGGAGCTTGATAAGAGGG
This sequence comes from uncultured Marinilabiliaceae bacterium, assembly GCA_942491535.1. Taxonomy (GTDB): domain Bacteria; phylum Bacteroidota; class Bacteroidia; order Bacteroidales; family VadinHA17; genus JAUVKT01. The sequence continues at coordinate 318,840 of CALOBV010000024.1, read as the reverse complement.
ATCTGTATTTTAGAAATCTTAACGCAATAATATCCGGAGAAGAACCAATAGACAGGGTAGCAGGGCAGGACACACTGTCTAATTATGAGAATATTACCTTTAATACTTCTGAAGAAGATTCCCTCCTCAGATTACAGGTCGAGAGAGAGGAACAGTATAATCTTACCCTTTCTACTTCAACAGCTGAAGAGAATTTCAGTCTTGCCAATGTCCATTTCTTTCCCCCCGTTAAGGGCATAGTGTCAGGTAGCATTGATCCTCGAACCAAACATTTTGGAACCGATATTGTAACCACACCAAAGGCTGTAGTGTCGGCCGCACTTGATGGTACTGTTATGTTTACAGGATGGACAATGGAAACAGGTTATGTTATTCAGATACAGCATGCCAATAACCTGATAACAGTTTATAAACACAATGCCACACTCCTTAAGCAACACGGCGATATTGTAAGGGCAGGCGAAGGAATTGGAATAGTGGGTGATTCTGGTGAACTATATACATCTGGGCCCCATCTGCATTTTGAGATATGGTATAAGGGGGAAGTGCTTAATCCTGAAAACTATATTTTATTCTAATACAGGGAGGTTAATTTGAAGCGCATAGCTATACTTGGTTCTACAGGATCGATTGGGACACAAACCCTGGAAATAATCTCAAAGCACCCCGACAGGTTTACAGCTGAAGTTCTTACAGCGAATAATAATGTTGATTTACTTATAAAGCAGGCAAAAGAGTTTATGCCCGATTCAGTTATAGTGGTCAACGATAATCATTACCTGAAGCTCAAAAAGGCCCTGCAGGATCTTCCCATTAAGGTTTATTCAGGATCAGATGCCATAGATCAGATTGTTTCTTCTGACAACATAGATATTGTGCTTACTGCAATGGTTGGTTATTCAGGACTGAAACCTACCATTGAGGCAATCAAGTCGGGAAAGACAATTGCCCTTGCCAATAAGGAAACACTGGTAGTGGCCGGTGAGATTATTACCCGGCTTATCCATGAGAATAATTCGAAGATTATTCCTGTGGACTCCGAGCACTCGGCCATATTACAGTGCCTCGTTGGAGAATCTGCTAATGAAATCGAGAAAATTACTCTTACAGCTTCGGGTGGACCATTCAGAAATAGTTCAATAGAAGAGCTAAAGCTTGTTACTCCCGAAAGCGCTCTTGCTCACCCAAACTGGGATATGGGCAATAAGATTACTATAGACTCGGCCTCTATGATGAATAAGGGTCTCGAAGTAATTGAGGCTAAATGGCTGTTTGACCTGAAACCCGATCAGATTGAAATTATAATACACCCACAATCCATAATTCACTCCTTTGTACACTTTTCAGATGGTTCTGTTAAGGCACAACTGGGATTGCCGGATATGAGACTGCCTATTGTTTATGCATTGGAATATCCTGATAGGATAAAATCCGATTTACCACGATTTGACCTGAAAGATTATAATTCACTCACGTTCGAACAGGTTGATTTAAAAAAATTTCGTAACCTTGCAATCGCTTTTGAAGTCCTGGATGCCGGTGGCACTGCCCCCTGTGTTATGAATGCTGCAAATGAGATTGCTGTAGATAGTTTCCTTAATCATAAAATTGGTTTTGCAGATATGACATGCGTAATTGAGGAGGTTATTCAAAAAATTGAGTTAATACAAAAGCCTGATCTTGATGTTCTGGAGGTGATGGACCGCAGGGCAAGGAGAGAAGCAAGGGAAATAGTAAAAAAATTAGTTAAGAAATGATAGTACTTATCAGGATAGCACAATTTATAGTTAGTCTTTCAATAATTGTTATAGTCCATGAATTCGGACATTATTTATTCGCAAAATTATTTAAGACCAGGGTGGAAAAATTTTACCTCTTTTTTGATCCATGGTTCTCGATCTTTAAGTTCAGAAAGGGTGATACAGAGTACGGCATAGGCTGGCTCCCACTGGGAGGCTATGTGAAGATCTCCGGGATGATAGATGAGTCGATGGATAAGGAGCAGATGAAGAAGCCCCCTCAGCCACACGAATTCAGGTCAAAACCGGCCTGGCAGAGGCTGATAATAATGGTGGGGGGTGTTGTGTTTAACTTTATCCTGGCACTTTTCCTTTACGTTACTGTTCTGTTTACCTGGGGCGAGACTTATCTGCCCACAGAGAATGTTAAATACGGTATCGTTACAGACTCTGTTGCATATGAGATGGGTTTGAGGAATGGTGATATGATTGTTTCTCTCGACGGTGAGCATATCGACAACTTCAGGTCTATAATGGTTGACCTGGTTCTTAATGAGCGTGAGATTATTACTGTAAGAAGAGACGGCGAATTGATTGATATACCTGTTAAAAGGGAATTTATACCTCTGCTAATTAAAGGAGAGGGTAGAATAGATGCCAGAATACCCTATGGTCCCTTTCTTGTAGCAGACTACCAGGAAGAATCTCCCGCGCTTGAAGCAGGAATATTAAAGGGAGATCAAATTCTGGGCTTTGATGGCGTGCTGTTTAATTTTTATGATGAATTTCAGGAGTTTATAAGAGATAAGAAAGGAAGCGAAATTACAGTTAACCTGCTTCGCGATGGAGACACCCTGAATGTGAATCTGAAAACTACTGCAGAGGGTATGATTGGCGTAGTAAGGGATACACCTCCAGATTATATAGAGCTAAAAACAGTTAAATATAGTCTGGTTCAATCAATCCCTGCCGGAATTAGCCAGGGCTTTGAGACCCTTGGGAATTATCTTAAACAGTTTAAGATTATCTTCTCAAAGGATACCAAAGCATATGAATCATTGGGTGGATTTATTACTATTGGAAAGATCTTCCCGAGTGCATGGGACTGGCATTCCTTTTGGAGCCTGACAGCGTTTCTATCGATAGTGCTGGGGATAATGAACATATTACCCATACCTGCACTGGATGGGGGACATGTTCTTTTCTTACTGGTTGAGGTGATAACCGGCAGAAAACCAAGTGATAAGTTCCTGGAATATGCTCAGCTGGTGGGTATGATTCTTCTTATTGCCCTGCTTCTATTTGCAAATGGTAATGATATAGTGAGAGCGTTGAGAAAATAGATTTTTTTTCTAACTTTGACGAAGTAATTAATAAAACCAAGTGTTATGAATATTATAGCTGGAATGTTTGGCCCGACGGAAATTATTCTTATTGTTCTTGTGGTAGTTATCCTGTTCGGAGGAAGGAAAATACCTGAATTAATGAAGGGTGTTGGCCAGGGAATGAAGGAATTTAAGAAGGCTACCAAGGATGAGGCGGTAGATAAGGATAAAGTTGATGAAGAATAGAAAAGTTTAGCACGATATTTGTCCCGATCATTAAGATCGGGATTTTTTTTGCCGTAAATTTTATAAATTTGAAAAAACAATCAATTTTCCAGTTATGAGAAGAATATTTAGCCTCTTTGTGTTTGCCCTTGTTCTTGTAATTTCACAATCATGTAATAACTCAGATTCAAAAGGCGGTGGAAGCCTTCAGCCCAATGTCTCCGGATCTACAGGAGAAGTGGTAATAGTTATTGATAAAGCCAAGTGGGAAGGTGAGATGGGAGATGAAATAAGAGAACTGCTGGCCAATTCGGTCGATGGCCTTCCTCAGGCCGAACCTGCGTTTGATCTGGTAAGTGTTCCCGCCGGTAGCTTTGGCGAATATTATATAACTCACCGTAATATTGTATTTATCCAAACAGGACCTGATAAGGAGAAAAAGGCCAGTTTCCAGATAAATAAATATGCTTCAACGCAGTTAATTATTAATCTTCAGGGTAAGGATGATACTGAAGTTATGGAAGTTCTACGGGAAAACAGGAAGCTAATAATCGATAAGATCAATATTGCTGAAAGAGACAGGTGGATATCCTATTATAAAAGGTCCTTAAACAGCATAAGCTTTAATAAACTTATGAATGATCATAAGATCATATTACATGTTCCGGCAAATTATGCCCTGGATGTAAGTGAGAAAGGTTTTGTCTGGATGTCTTACGAAACGCCAACTACTACTCAATCTATTTTGGTTCATTACTTCGATTATAATGGCGAAAACTATTTTAACAGGGATAGTATAATCAGCATTAGAAATAATATGACGAAAGAGAAAATAAAGGGCCCCGTTGAAGGAACCTGGATGACCATCGAAGACCGTGCCCCGATTGAATATACTACCTTCAGATTCAGAGATAGAAACTATGCTATGCTCAGGGGATTATGGACCCTTGAGAATGGTTTTATGGGAGGCCCCTTTGTAAGTCTTGTAACAAAGGATGAGGTTAATAACAGGTTCGTAATGGTAGATGGATATGTTTATGCTCCTAACGATGATAAGAGAGAATTGCTCAGGCAGGTCGAGGCTATACTTTATACAATAAACTTCGATATAGGAGATTCAAAGAATTAATTCAGGCTGTAGGCTGTAGGCTATAGTAGGCTGTAGGCTTTAGGCTGTAGGCTTTAGCCCTTCGCCGTTCGCCGTTCGTCTTTCGCCTCATTAACAGTTTCATATTTCTGATTCCTGAGCCTCGGGGTAAAACCTGATTCTGTAATAATACGCTTAAGTTGATCTGCATTGAATATTCCATTCGATCCTGCCGCGCTTACAACATTTTCTTCTATCATAACAGATCCCAGATCGTTTGCACCGGCATATAGCGATAATTTGGCTGTGTTTTCCCCGGTTGTTAAGATTGAGGCCTGGATATTTGTAATATTATCAAGCATTATCCTGCTAATTGCAAGAAGCCTTATATAGTCGTTCATGCTAATATCAGATCTGATGCCATTCTTTTCGGCCAGAACTGTTCCTTCATCCATAAAAGGCCAGGGGATAAATGAGATAAAGCCATAATGACCATCAGGTTTCTGTGACTGTACTTCACGCAATTTAACAAGATGTTCTATTCTCTCCTCAGGCGTTTCTACATGACCAAACATCATTGTAGCGGATGTTGGCAGATTCATAGTGTGTGCCACTCTCATTACTTCTAGCCATTCATCACTACTGGCCTTTGCCGGAGATACTATTTTACGAACACGGTCTACCAGGATTTCGGCACCTGCACCGGGCAGACTATCAAGGCCGGCATTAACCAACCTTTCTATAACAGATCTATAGCTCTGTGACGATTTCCTGGCTAGATGAACTACCTCCGGTGGCCCGAGGGCATGAAGTTTAAGTCGAGGAAAGCGTTTTTTTAATTGAGAAAAAAGGTCTTCATAGAATTCTAAACCAAGATCAGGATGCATGCCCCCCTGGAGTAGTAATTGATCTCCTCCCAGGGCAAATAGTTCTTCAATCTTTTGTTCATACTCCTCCATCGTGGTTACATAGGTGTCGCTGTCATTCGGCTTTCTGCAAAAATTGCAGAATTTACACTGAGAAAAACAGATATTGGTGATATTTACATTTCTGTCTATCTGCCATCCCACATAGTTACCTGGAACCTTAAGCTGTCTTAAATAATCGGCTGTAGCCATTAAATCCGAGAGCTGGGCTTCGCGATATAAAAAGATGCCCTCCTCAAGGCTTAAATAACCTCTTGTAAGTGCCTTATCTAAAATTTTATGGATATTCTGCATAAGGCTACAAAGGTAGTGGATTATCGCAAATAGATTTAATAATTTATTAACTTTACGAACTTAATAAGACCCATAGATTATGGTACCCATTATTCAAAATATAGGTGAAATTCATCCTGATCAGACTCTTATTTGTATTATGGGATCTGACGATATTGATCCTGAACTGAAATTATCTCCCACCGAGAAGGAATACGTAAAAAGGAGCCTGGTTGATAAGCCTGAATTTGTTGTAGTAAATTCGTATTTTAAACTGACAATACTTTTCAGGGAAGATAAAAATCTTTCAGATAATGAACAGTTTGAAAAGCTTCGTGAAGCAAGTGTAAATATTGTGGCCGAACTGAGGTCAAAGAAACAGTTATCAGTTGCTATAACTTCGCATAAAGGAAGAGAAGGATCGGTACGTGCCATGGCCGAGGGCATTGTTCTGAGTAAGTATAATTTCAATAAGTATAAGAGCGAAAAAGACCACGATAATAAGAACAAGCACTATCCCGAGACAGTCTTGATTGACGAAAGGGCTGGCGTTGATGTGGATGAACTTCTGGCCCTCACTGAGGCAGTATACTTTGCTCGCGACAGGGTAAACGAACCACTGAGCCACCTGAATGCTGAAGGTCTGGCTGCCAGTATTGCAGAGTTTTGCATAGGGGCAGGACTGAAAGTAGATATACTAACTAAAAAGAGAATTGAAGCTCTTAGAATGGGTGGAATAATTGCGGTTAATAAGGGAAGCAATGATCCGCCAACATTGAGTATTATTGAATGGAAACCAGCGAAGCATATTAATAAAAGTCCGCTTATACTGGTAGGGAAGGGAGTAGTATTTGATACAGGAGGATTAAATTTAAAAACTGGCAATAGCATCGACGATATGAAAGCCGATATGGCCGGAGGAGCAGCTGTTGCCGCCGTAATGTATTATATAGCAAAAACAGGTATCCCTCTTCATGTTATGGCTTTTATTCCTGCAACCGACAACAGGCCCGGACAGGATGCATATGCACCCGGTGATGTGATTACAATGTATAATGGCAAAACGGTTGAGGTTCTTAATACTGATGCCGAAGGTCGTTTAATACTTGCCGATGCATTATCTTATGCCGATAAGTTTAAACCTTCATTAATGATTTCAATAGCAACCCTTACTGGTTCGGCTGCTAATGCCTTTGGTAATAAAGCCATTGCGCTAATGGGGAATGCCGGCAGCGAGTTTACAGATCTTCTGTCAGAAGCAGGGGATAAGGTTCATGAAAGAGTTGCTCCCCTGCCTTTCTGGGATGACTTTGGCGACTTACTCAAATCAGATATTGCAGACCTTAAAAATATTGGCGGACGGGAAGCCGGGGCAATAACGGCAGGTAAGTTTTTGGAAAACTTTACTATATCTCCTTTTTTGCATCTTGATATTGCCGGAACGGCAATGTTGAAGAAGACTGATCATTACAGGCCCAAGGGAGGAACGGGATCAGGAGTAAGAATTTTATCTGAATTTTTACGTATTCTGTCCGGTTCAGAACTTAAAATCTAAACAGACAAAAAATGAATAATAATATGAATGGTATCAAAATAGGAATATCACATGGCGATATCAATGGTATTGGTTATGAAGTTATTATTAAAACTTTAATGGATAGCAGGATCGTTGATGACTGTGTGCCAATTATATATGGATCACCCAAGGTTGCAGCCTATCACAGGAAGGCCTTGAATATTACTAACTTCAGCTTTAATACAATTAAGAGTATTGATGAAATTACACCGAAGCGGGCTCATATCTTAAACTGCCTCGATGATGAGGTAAGGGTTGAACTGGGTAAAGCAACAAGCCTGGCTGGAGAATCTGCTGTATTATCATTGAAGATGGCAGCAGACGACCTTGCAGAGAATAAGATTGATGTACTCGTAACGGCTCCTATTAATAAGCATACCTCGCAATCAGAGCAGTTCCCTTTTACCGGTCATACCGAGTTCCTTAAAAGTCGTTTCAATGTAGATGAGGTACTTATGATTATGGTGAGCGAAAACATGAAGATTGGTGTTGTTACAGGTCATATTCCTCTAAGTGAAGTATCATCATCACTCAGCGCAGACCTGATATTATCGAAGCTGAGAATTATGAATAATTCCCTGATGGTAGATTTCGGAGTGCGGAAGCCAAGGATTGCAGTTCTGGGTGTTAATCCACATGCTGGCGACGATGGATTGCTGGGTAAGGAAGAGGAGGATATAATTATCCCGGCTATAGAAATGGCTGGTAAGGATGATATACTTGCCTTTGGACCCTATCCTTCTGATGGATTTTTTGGAGCAGGCTCGTTTACTAAATTTGATGGTGTCCTTGCTATGTATCACGATCAGGGATTAATTCCCTTCAAGGCACTCGCCTTTGATACAGGAGTGAATTATACAGCAGGATTACCGGTAATCAGAACGTCTCCGAACCATGGAACTGCCTACGATATCGCAGGTAAGGGGGAGGCATCCGAGCAATCATTCAGAAGTGCAATGTTCCTGGCGTGCGACATATACAATAACAGGAGATCCTATGCTGAGATAAACAAGGATCCGCTTAAATCGTATAGTGTCGATACAAGGACGGCTACCGAAGATTTACCAGATGATATTGAAGAAGGAAACGATTAGATATGATAGAATATATTGAGGGGAAAGTTAAGGGCTTAACACCAACATCACTTGTGGTGGAATCAGGCGGGATAGGGTATTTTGTTAATATATCCCTGTATTCCTACAGCCAGATTGACGGCAAAGAAGAAATTAAAATCCTGATTCATGAAGTTATCAGGGAAGATGCTCATCAACTATATGGATTTGCAGCGAGTAATGAGAGGGAGATATTCAGAATGTTGCTCTCGGTATCGGGAGTAGGAGCTAATACAGCCAGAATGATGTTGTCGTCTGTCGAGCCTTCAGGTATAGAGAAGGCAATTTTTGAGTCAGATGTAGATATGCTTAAGGGGATAAAGGGCATAGGAGCCAAAACTGCACAGAGAATAATTATTGACCTGAAAGACAAAATTGGCAAGGCATCTGATGGTACAGATTTATTTGCTTTCAGGGACAATACTATTAGGGATGAAGCGTTTACTGCATTAGTAATGCTGGGGTTTCCGAAGAATGCTGTGGGAAAGGCTCTTGATAAACTTTTAAAAGATGAAAAGGAGCTTACCGTAGAGCAACTTATTAAGCTAGCGTTGAAGATATTGTAGAACTGAACCTAACTGCTTTTGAGATCAGGATTAGTATATAGCAGGTGCCTATTTCTTTTTATTGCTTTTCTTCTCTTGGCCACTATAAATGGTAGATTGGCAGGATCGGACTTGCCCATGGAGCTGTCTGCCCTTCAACAGGATACTATCAGGCAGGACACAACAAGAAATCTTCGTTACCCATTTAAGGATTATAAGGGCAATCCATGGGAGCCGGAAACCACATCACCACTCTTTCTGAGTAAACCATCAAATATAAAATCCTCAGTACAGTACGATCCTGAAAAGAATGAGTATATCATTTATGAAAAGGTTGGTGAACTGAATTACCGTACCCCCGTATATATGAGTCCTGATGAGTACCGAAGGTATCAGTTTGAGAAATCTATGAGAGATTACTGGCACTCAAAACTGAGTGGTGATGAGACAGGAGAAAGGGGCTCTCTTATTCCGCAGATACAGGTTGGGGGCGAGGCTTTTGATAAGGTTTTTGGCTCTAATACCATCAATATCATCCCTCAGGGTTCGGCCGAACTGGTGTTTGGGATAAATATTTCCAGGACCGATAATCCGACCTTATCTGAAAAACTCAGGACCATCCCAACCTTCGATTTCCAGGAAAAAATACAGATGAACGTAACGGGTACGATTGGCGATAAGATGCAGCTGGGTATTAACTATAATACCGAAGCCATGTTCGACTTTGAGAACCGCACTAAACTGGAATACTCAGGTAAGGAGGATGAAATAATTAAGAAAATAGAAGCAGGAGATGTAACCCTTCCGCTAACAGGAACCCTTATCACCGGGAGTCATAGTCTCTTCGGATTGAAAACAGAATTGCAATTCGGACGCCTGACGGTAACATCTGTTATTTCTCAGCAAAAAGGAGAATCTTCAACCGTAGAGGTAAAGGGAGGTGCCCAGATTAGTGATTACGAGGTTTATGCAGATGAATATGAGGCTAATAAGCACTTTTTCCTGAGTCATTATTTTCACGACACATACGACCAGGCAATGAGTAATCTTCCTCTTGTTAGCTCCGGGATCAATATTGAGAGGATAGAAGTCTGGGTTACCAATAAGACAAGCAATTTTGAAGAAACCAGGAATATTGTCGCGCTTATGGACCTTGCAGAGAGCCAGGCTAATATTTATAATCCGGTATTTGCCTTCCAGGAGATTCCCGGCAATGGAATTTATCCTCGCAACAGCACCAACGGTCTTTATAACCAGCTCCAGACTACCTATTCGGGAATGCGCGACGTTGATAAAGTTACAGATACGTTTGAGCCTCTATACCCTGATTTTCAGATTGGTCGCGATTATGAAAAAATTGAAAATGCCAGGAAACTGACCGAGAGGGAATTTAGCGTGAATACGCAACTTGGTTATATCTCACTTAACGTTGCTCTTAATAACGATGAGGTACTGGCTGTAGCTTATGAATATACCCTTGGCGGTCAGATATTCAAGGTTGGAGAATTCTCTACAGATGGTATAAGTGCACCTGATGCTCTTGTTTTGAAATTATTAAAAGGAACAACGCTCTCTCCAAGGCTTCCAACATGGGATCTGATGATGAAGAATATATATGCCCTGGGTGCCTACCAGATTGAACCCGGCGATTTTACTCTTAATATTTTATACCAGGACGATGAAACCGGAAATTCGATCAATTATATACCCGAAGATAATCTGAGCGAGCTTATTCTACTGCAGGTGCTGGGGCTCGATAACCTGAATAGCCAGAATGACAGGCAGGGAGATGGTGTTTTTGATTACCTGGAAGGTCTTACAATTGATCCATCAAAGGGGAGGATGATGTTTCCTGTTGTTGAGCCTTTCGGTTCTTACCTTAGAGATAAGTTTTCAGATCCCGCAATTGCCGAAAAGTACGTGTTTCAGGAACTCTACGATTCTACTCAAACCAAGGCTGTTCAGAGTGCAGAGAAGAATAAGTTTATGATAAGCGGTACATACTCTTCATCTTCAGGATCTGAGATTTACCTTAATGCACTTAATATACCCCAGGGGGGTGTTAAGGTAACAGCAGGAGGTGTTCCTCTTACTGAGAATGTAGATTATACAGTCGATTATAATGCAGGAAGGGTTAATATAATCAATGCGGCCCTGATCGAATCTCAAACCCCCATACAGGTCTCTCTTGAAAGTAACCAGTTTTTTGGCTTTCAGACAAAAACACTTCTGGGTACGCACTTAAATTATAAAGTATCGGATGATTTTAATATTGGGGCCACCGTTTTGCATCTGAATGAAAGACCATATACTCAAAAAGTAAATTTTGGGGAAGAGCCTATTTCAAATACCATACTGGGGCTTAATACCTCGTACAGGGCAGAATCTCAGTTCCTTACTAAAATGGTTGATGCCCTGCCACTTGTTCAGACCAAAGCCCCATCCAGGATTACATTCTTTGGCGAATTTGCTCACCTTATACCGGGTCACTCAAAAGCCATCTCATCGGCGGGCAACTCATATATTGATGATTTTGAGGCCAGTGAGATACCTCTCGACATGAAGACCTATAATGCATGGGTCCTGGCCAGTGTGCCGCAGGGACAGGATATGCTTTTCCCTGAAGCAAGGTTGAATAACGACCTTGCCAGCGGTTATAACAGATCCAAACTATCGTGGTATGTTATTGATCCGCTTTTCCTCAGAAATGGTACTACGACCCCCGATCATATTAAAAATAACGCCGACATGCAGTCGAGTCACTATGTCCGCGAGATATATGAAAATGAGCTATTCCCCTTCAAGGAGAGTCCGTCTGGCATACCAACCAACCTGGCAGTACTAAACCTGGCCTTCTATCCCGAAGAGCGTGGACCATATAACTTTGAAACATCAGGATCTGCCTATTCATCAGGATTAAATCCTGACGGTACTCTGATCGATCCTGATACTCGCTGGGGAGGAATTATGAGAGAGGTGCTTACAAGCGATTTTGAAACAGCGAATATTCAGTATATTAAGTTCTGGCTGATGGATCCTTTTGCAGAGGATCCCTTAATGCAGGGTGGAGACCTGTATTTTAACCTTGGAAATATTTCTGAAGATATATTAAGAGACTCACGTAAAAGTTTTGAGAACGGACTACCCACATCACCCGAGCTGATTAACATTGATACAACCTCATGGGGGAGGATCCCGACAGTCCAGGCAGTTGTTAATGCCTTCGATAATACAGCAAACTCACGTACCTACCAGGATGTGGGGCTCGACGGACTATCGAACAGCGACGAACAGAGTTTCTTTAATTCCTATCTTGCCGATGTAAGCTCAGTTATTACAAATAGTACTGCCCTTCAATCGATACAGGACGACCCATCCAATGATGATTTCCATTATTTCAGGGGCTCAGATTATGATGCCAGCCAGCTTCCTATTCTCGATCGCTACAAGCAATATAATGGAATGGAAAGAAATTCTCCTACTTCGGAAATGTCGCGCGAGAGTTATCCCACAAGCGGATCAACACTTCCTGATATGGAGGATATTAACCGCGATAATACCCTGAGCGAAACAGAGAGCTACTACCAGTACAGGGTAAGCCTCAGGCCCGAAGATATGTTGGTCGGATCTAATTTTATCGTTGATGAAATAGAATATACTGCCACCCTTGCTAATGGCGATAAATCAGCTGTGAAATGGTATCAATTCAAGATCCCGATTATTGATTATGAAAAGTCGGTAGGTGCTATTTCCGATTTTAAATCGATCAGATTTATGAGGATGTTTATGAAGGGATTCAATGAGCAAACTATTCTGCGATTTGCAAAACTGGACCTGGTAAGGGCCGAGTGGAGAAAATATAATATTTCTTTCCTTGAAGGAGGAGAGAGGCTTAATATACCTGAGCCTAATGACGGTTCTTTTGAGATAAGCTCGGTAAGTATTGAAGAAAATGCCGGGAAAGAACCTGTTAATTATGTTCTTCCCCCGGGATTTGACCGTGTAATAGATCCTTCAAATCCACAATTACAACAGCTTAATGAACAGTCTATGGTGCTGAGGGTATTTGATCTTGAGGACGGTGATGCCAGGGCAGCATTTAAAAACGTAAACCTGGATATCAGGCAATATAGAAAACTCAGGATGGAAGTACATGGCGAAGCTATTATAGGCCAGCCACTACTGGATGATGAAGTTACAGTATTTATCAGGATAGGATCAGATTATAAAGGGAACTTTTATGAGTATGAACTCCCGTTAAAGCTTACCTCTCCAGGATACTATAACAAAGACACTGAGTCTGACCGGGCTATTGTGTGGCCCGAAGATAATAGTTTTAATATTGACCTGTCTGTATTCCAGGATGCTAAACAGGAACGAAACAGGCTTATGTCGGAGCCCGGCTCAACACTGAGCAGATCGGACGTTTTTATATACCCCCATGAGAATGCGAGGGTATCAGTCTCAGGGAATCCAAACCTCAGCAATGTCAGGGTAATAATGATAGGTATCCGGAACCCTATAAAGACCAGGGATATTAATAATGATGACGGAATACCAAAGTCTGCCGAGATCTGGGTCAACGAACTACGCCTCAGTGATTTTAATGAAGATGGTGGCTGGGCAGCAAATGCGCGCTTGCAGACGAGACTTGCAGATTTTGGCACCTTTGATATAGTAGGACAGACAAGCACGCCGGGTTTTGGATCGCTCGACACCAAGGTAAATGAACGAAGCAAGGAGCAGGTTTTTCAGTACGATCTTTCTTCAAATATTGAACTTGGCAAGTTCTTCCCCGCAGAGTCAGGAGTCACAATCCCGGTATATGTTGGCTATTCGGAGAGTCATATTCAGCCACAGTATAATCCCCTCGATCCTGATATTGAATTTAAGGATGCTCTTGATAACCTCGAACCATCACTGCGTGACTCCCTGAAGACTATAGCAGAAGATTATACACGCCGTAAAACAGTAACAGTAAGTAATGCAGGTATTAATAAAGTTAAAGAGAAGTCTTATCCCTGGGATATTTCGAATTTCTCGGTTAACTATACTTTTAACGAGCTATATAAGAGAAATATTAATACTGAAATAAACCTCGAAAAAAACTACAGGGGAGGAATAAATTATCTGTATAATACAAGGCCAAAAAATATTACCCCCTTTAAAAATGTTAAACTATTCAGACCCAAAATATTCAGGATAATAAGGGATGCAAATTTCTACCTGATTCCCCGGCATGTAGGATTCAGAACAGATCTGAGCAGGTATTATAGCGAGATAAAGACCAGGAACATCAATAATCCCTATATCAGGATTGAACCTACCTTCAGGAAGGATTTTGAATGGACCAGGTTCTATGATATAAAGTATGATCTTACCAAGCAACTTAAGTTTGACTTTAGTGCTACAAACATTTCGAGGATTGATGAACCGTTGGGAGGAGTCGACCGGGACAGGTACCGCGATCAGTACGAAGTATGGAAGGATTCGGTTCTTACCAACCTCAGGGATTTTGGCCGAACAACTCACTACCGGCACAGTATCAATATTAATTATAATCTCCCTATAAATAAACTTCCATTAATGAGCTGGATCTCATCAAATGTAAGGTATGGAGCTAACTATGACTGGCTTGCCGGACCGGTATATCCGGATAGTATGAATATTAATCTGGGTAATACAATAAAAAACTCAAATACAGGTCAGATTACAGCGCAGGCAAATTTCACAAACCTGTACAATATGTCTGAATTCCTGAAGAACATCGATCGTAATACCAGGCCGGGGGCTTCACAGAACAGGAAGAAAGAATTCCGCACAGTAACATACGCGAGAGAAAATGTGAATTTTACCGGGGGCAGGAAAAAGAATATCTATCATAACCTTAAAACAGAAGATATTGATGTTAAGATCAAAAAACCCGATGGAACGGAGCTAACGGGGAAAACGGAGATTCAGTCTGAGAACAAAATAGTTTTTACAAGCAACGAGGATGTAGAAGATGCAACTATAAATATTGAGGGGCAGGTTGAGATAAAAAGAAGCCCCCTGATCGTTATCGGGGAGCATTTCGTTCGTGCACTAATGGGGGTAAGGAACATATCTGCTACCTACCAGGTCGACCAGGGTCAGGTCCTTCCCGGGTATATGCCTGAGACTAAGTATGGGGGCCTGTCTGATGTAAATGGTGTTCTGGCTCCTGGATGGGGATTTATTAGCGGTTATAATGATACGGAATTCTTTGACAGGGCTATGGCTAATGGCTGGCTTACTACCGATACATTATTAAATACAGCTTCACTGTCGACCAGGAATGAGACTTTCTCAATCCGGAGTACGGTAGAACCCTTCCCAGGGATGAGGATTGATATTACTGCCGACAGGCGATTTGCCCAATCGATATCTTCATATTACAGGGCCGACAGATATGGTAATTTCCCGGATAGCCTGCGAAATGAAATGATAAACGGAAACTTCTCTATTTCAATATTATCGTGGGGAACAGCATTTGAGAAAATAGATGAAAAGAATGGATATAAGTCGGAGGCATTTGAAAAATTTAAGGCTAATACCCTGATTATATCTGAGAGAAGAGCCGATGATAGGCAGAAAGAGGATCCACTCTATGATCCAGATGTCGATCCCGAAACAGGATTGCCGGTAGAAGGACCATATAGAAGCGGATATGGACCCACATCAAGCGAGGTGCTGATTCCTGCATTTATAGCTGCCTATGCAAAAAAGGACCCTGAAAAGGTGACTCTTGATATGTTTCCTTCATACCTGAGCATGATGCCCAACTGGAGAATTAACTTTGACGGACTGTCAAGGTTCGACCTTGTACAGAAAGTATTCAGATCTGTAAATATTGCTCATCAATACAGGTCATCTTATATAGTTGGATCCTATACCACCAATCTGTATTTTGATGACAGTGAAAATGGAATAAGCAGGATAAGAGATCTTAACAGTAATTATATCCCTCAGTTTGAGCTAAATGTAGTTACTATAAACGAACAATTCAGTCCGCTTATTAATATTGATCTCAACTGGAAGAACAGTCTTACAACCAGATTTGAGTGGAAAAAGAACCGAACCGTCACTCTAAATCTTGCAAATAATCAGGTAGCCGATGTTAGGAACAACGAGCTTATTATTGGAGCAGGGTACCGATTTGATGATGTCCAGGTTATTGTAAAAACAGGCGGGCGACAACGTGCTTTACAGAGTGATCTTAACCTGAGACTTGATTTTTCAATAAGGGATAATAAAACCATCTCCAGGAAGCTGATTGAAGATGTTAACCAGCCTGTTGCCGGACAAAAAATATTTGCCATCAGGACCACAGCCGATTATATTCTTAGCGACAGGTTTAACCTGCAGGTATTTTTCGATCATAATATACGCGATCCCTTTGTTGCAACTACTTATCGCACTTCAGAAACCAACTTTGGCTTCTCGCTTAAGTTTACACTGGTTCAATAAAAAGGCTTCAGGCTTCAGGCTATAGGCTATAGGCTATAGGCTATAGTGTGTCATTCTGAACAAAAGAAAGGATTCAACAATTATATTATTTCTATAACATATTATAAAAAAGCTGATATCATTGTGTTGAATAAGATAAAAACTTATTTTTGGTATCAAATTAAGTCTAAAACTACAACTAAAATGAACGTACCAGAAAACTTGAAGTACACTAAAGATCACGAATGGATTCGTGTTGATGGCGATAATGCCTTTGTAGGTATTACTGATTTTGCCCAGGGAGAGCTGGGTGATGTCGTATTCATTGAGATTGAAACCGAGGGTGAAACTCTGGATAAAGAAGAGGTGTTTGGAACAATTGAAGCGGTTAAGACTGTTTCAGATATGTTTATGCCTGTTGGTGGGGAAGTGCTTGAAATCAATCCTGCCATTGAAGATGCTCCCGACCTTGTAAACAAGGATCCTTTCGGAAAGGGCTGGATGATCAAGATTAAAATAAGTGATACTTCCGAGCTTGACGACCTTCTCTCAGCTGATCAGTATAAAGAACTATTAGGATAAATAAAAAATGGCGCTCCTCAGGGGCGCCATTACCTTTTAAGACTGTCTTCCCTTTTAAAGGGTACGGTTTACCTCTACCTCTTTAAATCCTTCAATTAAATCTCCTACCTTAATATCATTGAAGTTTTGAATGTTAAGTCCACATTCATATCCCGAAGTAACTTCCTTGACATCGTCTTTAAATCTTTTTAGAGATCCCAGTTCTCCGGTATATATAACTATGCCATCCCTGATTATCCTTACCCTGGTATTACGGCTGATTTTCCCTTCCTTAACATAACAACCTGCTATAGTACCAACTTTTGTAATTTTATAGGCTTCCCTGATTTCAAGTGTGCCCGTAATCTCTTCCTTAACCTCAGGTGAAAGCATGCCTTCCATTGCCGACTTGAGCTCGTTTATAGCATCGTAGATTATTGAGTAAAGGCGGATATCAATTTCTTCTTTTTCAGCAAGTTTACGTGCACTTAGCGAAGGTCTTACCTGGAACCCGATAATAATCGCATTTGATGCGGCTGCCAGCAGAATATCAGATTCTGAGATCTGACCCACTGCCTTATGCTGGATATTAACCTGTATTTCTTCGGTTGAAAGCTTAATCAGTGCATCACTAAGTGCTTCAACAGAACCATCAACATCACCTTTTACAATAACATTAAGTTCCTGGAAGTTGCCAATCGCAATTCTTCTTCCAATTTCATCGAGGGTAATATGTTTCTGGGTACGTAGCCCTTGCTCACGTTGCAACTGTGTACGCTTGGTTGCGATATCTTTTGCTTCTCGGTCGGTTTCCATTACATTGAACTTATCGCCTGCCTGGGGAGCTCCGTTAAGACCCAGGATAAGCACCGGGCTGGCCGGACCGGCCTCTTCAACACGGTTGCCTCTTTCGTTATACATGGCTTTTATATGGCCAAAGTTAGCGCCTGCAAGCAGAACGTCTCCTATCTTAAGAGTACCCGATTTAATAAGTATAGTAGCGACATATCCTCTTCCCTTATCCAGTGAAGATTCAATAACTGTACCTATAGCTCTTTTATTTGGATTTGCTTTTAGATCAAGCATCTCGGCTTCGAGGAGTACTTTCTCAAGTAGTTCATCGATGTTTATTCCTCCTTTGGCTGAGATTTCCTGGCTCTGGTATTTACCACCCCAGTCTTCAACCAGGTAATTCATATTTGCCAGTTCTTCCTTAATTTTTTCAGGGTTAGCTGTCGGCTTATCAATTTTGTTGATTGCAAATATTATTGGAACTCCGGCAGCAGCAGCATGGTTAATCGCCTCAACGGTCTGAGGCATCACTCCATCATCAGCAGCTACGACAATAATTGCTATATCTGTAATCTGCGCCCCTCTCGCACGCATAGCAGTAAATGCTTCGTGACCTGGTGTATCCAGGAAGGTAATCTGTCTGCCATCCTCTAGTTTTACTCCATATGCCCCAATATGCTGGGTTATACCCCCTGCTTCACCTCCTATTACATTGGCATTTCTGATATAGTCGAGCAGTTTTGTTTTACCATGATCTACATGGCCCATAACTGTTACAATAGGAGGCCTTGAATGAAGGTTTTCTTCTATATCATCTTCTTCTCTAACAGCTTCCTGTAGTTCTGCACTTACAAATTCAACTTCATAATCAAATTCCTCTGCAACCATCGACATAGTCTCTGCATCAAGTCTCTGGTTAATAGAGACAAACAGACCTAGGCCCATACATGTAGAAATTATATCGGTAACAGGTATAGACATCATCGAAGCTAGTTCATTTACTGATACAAACTCTGTAACTTTTAATATCTTCTTTTCGGCTTCCTGCTTTTCGATCTCCTCCTTAGCTTTCTGACTTACCTGGTCTCTCTTTTCCCTACGGTGTTTAGACCCTTTCGATTTTCCTTTAGTGGTAAGCCTTGCAAGTGTTTCCTTGATTTGCTTTTGTACATCTTCATCACTAATCTCCGGCCTGGCAACGGTCTTATTCCTCTTCTTGGGGTCGCCTTTTCTTGCCTCAACCTGGTTCTTATTTAACGAAACCTTCTCCTTGTCTTTCCTTATCCTCTTCCTCTTCTTCCTGTTATCATCTTCAGGCCGGGTGACTCTTTCTTTTCTCTTTTGGTCTTTCTTTTTATCTTCAACAGTGGGAAGGTCTATTTTGCCTACAACAGTTGGCCCGGATAACTTCTGGAAATTTGTTTTGATAAAGCTCTTCTTCTCGGCCTCTGCCTTATCCTTCGCCTCAGCCTCAGCCTTGGTTTCTTCCTTCACCACTACCTTATCCTCAGCCTTTACTTCGGCCTTAGCTTCTTCCTTCACCACTACCTTATCCTCAGCCTTATCATCAGTTTCAGCCTTATCCTTAGTCTCAGCCTTCACTTCCTCCTTTGCCTCCTTCTCAACCGTTGTTTCAGAGGCGGCTAAAGCCTTGGCCTCATCCTTTTTCTCTTCCTCAGCCTCTTTTTTAACGGCAGGCTTATTTCTCTTTTCTATATTGTCGAGGTCGATCTTACCAACAACATTCAGACCTACATTCTTCCTGACCTCTTCTTTTATTTCTTCTGGTTTTTCTTCTTTTGGTTCTTCCTTTGAATCCTTAGCGGGTTTTACTTCTTTCTCAGCCTGTTCGGCTTTCTCTTTCTGCTTCTTTACCTCTTCCTCGGCCTTTGCCTTAACTTCAGCCTCTTCTTCAACTTCCTCTACCTGTTCAACAACAGCTCCGGACTCTTCGTCGATAGTCACGCTTTCCTTCTTGCGGTTAAATTCGCTGAAGGTAAGTTTCTCAGACTCTTTCTTCACACTGATATCGGAGCTATATTCATTCAGTAGCAGACCATATGCTTCTGGGGGAATCTTGGTGTTGGGGTTTGAGTCAATCTCGAAACCCTTCTTCTGCAGAAACTCCACAATAGTAGATATTCCGACATTAAATTCCCTGGCCGCTTTACTAAGTCTTGTCGCTTTCAACCCTTCTGTCATTGATCTTCCGTTATTTACAAAAAATATTATTCAAATTCAGACTTGAGAACATTTACTACTTCTGTAATTGTTTCTTCTTCAAGGTCTGTCCTTTTTACAAGTTCACTTATTGATAATTGCAATACACTTTTAGCTGTGTCGCACCCGATGGCTTTAAACTCATCTATTATCCATCCATCAATCTCGTCGGAGAATTCTTCAAGATTCACATCTTCTTCATCCTCACCTTCCTGTTCCCTGTATACATCGATCTCGTAACCCGTAAGCTGGCTTGCCAGTTTTATGTTCAGACCGCCTTTCCCAATAGCCAATGAAACCTCATTGGGTTTCAGGTATATTTCTGCTCTTTTATCTTCTTCTGCAATCTTGATGCTTGTAATCTTAGCCGGACTTAAGGCCCTGGTAAGATAAAGCTGGAGGTTGGTAGTATAGTTTATTACATCGATATTCTCATTTCTGAGCTCGCGAACTATACCATGAATCCTCGATCCTTTCATCCCGACACAGGCTCCTACAGGATCTATTCTTTCATCATAAGACTCAACCGCTACCTTGGCTCTTTCGCCAGGTACACGCACGATCTTCCTGATCGTAATAAGACCATCGAATATTTCAGGAACTTCAAGTTCGAAAAGCCTTTCCAGGAATATAGGTGAAGTACGCGATAGTATGATATAAGGAGTATTATTCCTCATCTCAACCTTTATAACCACAGCTCTGATTGAATCACCTTTTCTGAAATGATCTGAAGGGATTTGCTCAGATTTTGGTATAATTAACTCGTTACCGTCGTCATCCAGAATAAGAATTTCTCTTTTCCATACCTGGTAGACTTCTCCGGTAACAATTTCACCGATCCTGTCCTTATATTTAATATAGATATTACTCTTCTCCAGGTCAAGTATCCTGGTTGTAAGATGCTGTCGGAGAGCGAGAATAGCTCTTCGGCCAAAATCATGGAGTTTAACCTCATCAGATACTTCTTCTCCTACCTCATAATCTTCATCTATCTTTTTAGCTTCACTTAGAGAAATTTGCGTATTAGGATCTTCAATATCTTTATCTTCAACTACTTCACGGTTTCTCCATATCTCAAAGTCACCCTTATCGATATTAACAATAATATCAAAGTTTTCATCTGAACCATATTTCCGTGCCAGGAGGCTTCTGAATACATCTTCAAGGACACTCATCATTGTTGCCCTGTCTATATTTTTCAGCTCCTTAAACTCGGAGAAGGTATCGATCAAATTTACATTTTCCATCTCACTACAAAGTCTTTATTGTTTGAAAGTTATTAATACTTTAACTGATCTAATCTCATCCATATTAAAGGGTTTTTCTAAAAGTCCTCTTTTTTTCCCTTTTACTTTTTGTTTCATTTCAAGGTTAAAACTATTACCCGAAAAGCTTTTCATTATTCCGCTATGTTTTTCGCCTTCACTATCTATTACTTCCACTCTGCGGCCAACACTCATCTCGTACTGCTCACTTACCTGCAGTGGCTCACCTATACCGGGTGATGAAACTGATAGCTCAAAATCTTCTGTGTCGCGGTCAAGACTACTCTCAATATGCTTGCTCAGTTTCACGCATTCGTCAATTGTAATCTCATCCTTCTTATTAACAAGAACAGTAATCTTATTTCCTGTTGTAACTTTAATGTTTACAAGGAAGATATCACTCTTTTCAGTGAATTCTTCTACAAGCTTTTCTATCCTTGTTTTGTTTATCATGTCAACCTATTATAATAAAATAGGGGACTTAATTCGTCCCCTAAGAAGTCAACCACCCCTCATGTCGGGTGCAAATGTAAGAATTATTTATGAAACAGGCAAAAACTTTAATTCCTGACAAATGACTAAGGACTAAGGATAAAGAGCACCCTGATCTACGCTTTCGCCGTTTGTCGTTTGCCGTTTACCACCTGGCTGTCGACAGGCAGGTATGTCTTTTAGATAAACTTTTCCCTCTTCTGTAACCTGTATAGGCCCAGCAGCAGAAAGAGGATAATAGAAACCATCAGTATAATCCTGTTTTCCAGCACAATACCCGACCAGGATGTTTCTGTTACATCACTGGGCAGATTAAAGGGATTAAGAAAGACATTCCACTTGCTTGTTTCGAGCGGATCAGCAAGAATAAGGAAAAAGAGGCTGAAGATTACAATTATTACTGCAGCGCCATTGCCATTGCGTACCAGGGTAGACACCATAAATGACATTACTCCCATAAAAAATACAGGATAGAGAACCTGGTAAGTCACAGCTATTACGGGCATTTTTATTACCATAAAGGAAGTTAGCAGTACAAAAAAAAGGAGTACAATAAAAGTTATAACATATATCAGCAATATTCGCACCAGCCACACCTTATACCTGTAGTTTGGAATTCCGAATAATATTTCAATTGTGCGGGCATCCTGGTCGTTTTGTACTCCGAACACAGTAGGGTAGAATATAAGAAGCAGGCCGCAGAAAATAAAGATCCCATACAGGTCTTCCACCCTCGATATTTCTTCAGAAAATACATATATAAGTATCAGGCCAATATAAAATGCAAAGGCACCCAGGAGGAACCATATAAACTTATTAGCGAATATAATCTTGAGATTATATCTCACCATGCTTATAGCTATCTTTAATGAGCCTCCTATTTTTTTATTACTCATCTGATAATTGTTTACTTTTTCTTAATAACCACAGGTAGGCATCTTCAAGATTTGGAGCAACCTCTATTGCTTCTTCGGCAGGTTGTGTTTTTGAAATGCATCTGACCCTTATTTTATTCTGTTCACTCATATGATGAACAACCAGGTATTTTTCCGAGAAGGCCTTAAATACTTCCGGGTTGATGTGCAGTTGCCATACTTTGCCACGGGCTGCTTCGGTCATATCTGAAGGATGCCCCAGGAATTTTAAATAACCCCTGTCGAGTACTGCGACCTTATTGCACGAGCTTGATATATCTTCAATAATATGAGTTGAAAATATAACTACCCGCTCTCTGCTAAGATCAACCAGGAGGTTTCTGAACCTGATTCTTTCCCTTGGATCAAGACCGGCTGTTGGTTCATCTACCACAAGTATACGTGGCAGGTGAAGCAGGATCTGTGCAATTCCAATCCTCTGTTTCATACCTCCCGAATATGAACCTATTTTTTCATCTTTGCGATCGTACATATGTACGGAGTTCAGGACATATTCTATACGTGTTTTTCTGGTTTTTGAATCTGAGATGTTTTTGAGGATTGCCTGGTAATCCAGAAACTCGTAGGCAGTCATATTTTCGTATGTTCCAAACTCCTGTGGCAGATATCCTATTAAACCCTGAAGCTCTTCCCTTTTTTCCTGAACATCCAGTCCGTTAATCCATATTTTACCATAGCTCTGCTCAAGAATACCACATACTATTCTCATAAGCGTGGTTTTACCGGCACCATTTGGACCCAGCAGGCCAAACATCCCATTCCCGATCTCCATCGATACGCTGTTCAGAGCTTTAAATGGCTTGCGGGTACGGCCAATAAGAGGTGTGGCAAGAACAAGTTTGTATAAGAATTTACGGAGATTTCTGAACCTTCCTTTAAGCCTGTATATATCTATATTCTCCCTGTAAAGGTATCGGCCCGTTACGTAAATAAATATTCCTGCATACCAGACAAACCCGATAACCAGTACGGCAGCGATACTATCCCACTTAATCTGAAAGATAACAAGGTTAACGAGTGGTACAATCCAGAATATTAATCTGCGGGCAGAATTAGTAAGGAACCTGCCAGATCTTTTCTTATTCTTTTTCGACAGGACTTTCTCAAGTGGATTCCATAGTTCCAATAAAAAGAGCCAGCTTACAAGACTAAATACGAAGATCCATAAATTATTCTGAAGGTAGATATAGGTAAAAAATATCAGGAAGCCGAAAATAGGGACCTGCCATACAAACTGATCGATATCTCTGATAAACTCCGGATCTTTTTCCAGGCCAAGCCTCTGGCGGATCTTTTTACCTGCTTTCATCTCACGGATAAACCTGCTGTCGCGGTCGTAGATCTTAACAAGGCTCTGTATTACTATCGATATTGGTTCGTTTTCGGCAATTATATCGGATTGAGCCTTCTTAAGACTTGTGAGAATAAACCATGTGGAGGCAGGCACCAGTATAATAGTTAACATTATGGTAATTAACTGCCACAGGAAGGTATGCAGGAACAAATAAATTATCAATACCAGCCCTGCGGTAACAATCAGCATAACAAGTTTAATCAGCAGACTCTGATTTCTTATCCATTTTAAAGAGGTTTCAAGGCCGGTGTAGAAGGTAGGTATAAATACAAGTGTCAGAAGAGTACTCAATGCCAGTCCACCGATAACAGTTATTGCGAATGATGCTCCAATCGTAGAAACATACTCTGCCTTACCCATAGCAAGAGGAAGCATGGCCACCATAGTTGTTATCGCCGTTATAAGTATAGGTCTTATCCGAGCCAGACCCGCCATCATAAGGGCCCTCGATTGCCTGTATTTTCTTTTCCTGAGTATGTTTGAGTAGTCGATAAGTATAATACCATTATTTACAACTACACCTAGGAGAATAAGAAATCCAATAAGTGTATTTGCATTCAGGATGGAATTGTTTGTAAGAATCAAAGTAATAAGTGATCCAAGTCCGGCAAGTGGTATTGAGAAAAGCAGCACTATCGGGGTTGAAAGCGATTCAAATACTGCTGCAAGTATCATGAATATTAGTATAATAGCAATACCAATTAATACATAAAAGTCTTTTAGCTCATTTTCTTCGTGTACTACCTCTATTGCCACCCCGGCAGGTATGCTAAGACTTGATACCAGTATATCTATCTCCTCCCTTGCTGATTCAAGCACTGGCTTCGAATCGTTTACTTCATCTGTAAATCTGTAGGTAACCGTGATACTTTTCTCCTGGTTTTCCCTGTGTATACTCCCCATCCCATTTGAAAAAACAATATTGGCAATTTCATCCATCTCCATTATGCTTCCTGTCGAACCTGTAACCTGGAGTTCTTTCAGGTCGTCTACTGTTTTTGGTTCATCCTCTTCTTCCTGCGACAGATCATATTTTATGATTATATCATAATCATCTGTTCCCTGCCTGAATTTTACTCCCGAGGAATATTCTTTCTGGAATGATCCAAGCTCTTGTGAAACGTTGTTAAGGGAAATATTATTCCGGCTCATTAATTCAGTATCAAAATGAAGCTGGACCTCGGGCTGATTATCCTGGAGGTTAATATTTACCGAATTTATTGTTTCAAGTTCTTCAATAAATGTCTCAAGGTCATCTGCAACATTACGCATTTTATCAAAATCCTGACCTTTAATTATTATTGATTCTGACTCTACTCCTATGCCCAGCATCCTGGTCATATTTTCTCCAGGGTTCGAGCCCCCGACACCCCCGGTGCCACCACCGCCACCAGAGCTAGCTTCTTCCATCTCAACCTCAGCCAGCTGGTAATCGTTTACCCTTTCTTTAAGATCGTTTTTTATCTCAGCCAGCTTGCGGTCGCTTTCCTTATCCCAATCTTCCTTAAGGTTTATGGTTATAGTGGCCTGGCTTTCTTCAATCCGGCTTATTATATCCTGTTTTTCTTCCAGGCTTTCAAACCTCTTTTCTATTTCTGCCACTACAGCGTCTGTCCTTTCCAGGGTAGATCCGCCCGGCATGGTAATATTGAATCTGAATTCCGGGGTTTCTATCTCAGAAAGTGAGTTCATGCTCAGCCCCAGGCTTATTATAAGAACTGCAAAAAATATTGCAAGTGAACCTATTATAATAGATGCCGGCTTTCTCATACTGGCCTTCAGAATAAGAAGGTAGCTTTGAATCATCCGGTTATGAAGAGATAACTTTTTATATACTTCTGACTTATTGTGTTCTGAACCTGAAAGCAGAAAGTGTGTGGCCATAGGTATCAATAGAAGGGCCACAGCAAGAGAAACAACAAGGGTAGAGACTATTGATACTCCAATGTTCTTACCGATTAACTTAACAAGGAAATTATCAGAAAAAATAAAGGGAAGGAATACGGTTATTGTTGTAAGAGTAGCAGCTACAACCGATCTCCATACTTCTGTGGTACCCTGCTTAACAGCCTGCTCGGGACTCTTTCCTGTCCCGGCCAGCCGGTAAATATTTTCAAGCACAACAACAGAATTATCAATCAACATACCTATAGCAAGAGCCATTCCCACCAGCGTAAGGCTGTTTATTGTAATACCTGCAGCATAAAAGAAGTTAAAAGCAGTAAATACAGATACCGGAATAGAAAAAGCGATTATCGACACCAGGCGTATATTTCTCAGGAAGAACCACAGTATCAATACAGCCAGTAAACCACCAACAAGCGCCAGGTTAATAATCTGGTCGATATTGGTTTCCATAATTTCGGCATTATTATTCTGTATAACTACTTCAACACCTAAGGAGGCAAGCTCCCTGTTAAGCCTGTCGATTACTTCAATTGTGTTATGTGAAAGATCAATCATATTAACCTGGTTATCATATACCAGGCTTATGGTAACAGCTTCGAGTCCGTTAACACGGCTATAAGATTCTTCTTCCTTTACACCAAAGAATATTTCTGCAATATCTCTTAGCAGGATCGGCCCCTCAGGTTTAATAATTATATTGCCAATTTCGCTTACATCAGTATATTCGGCAGACACATTTACGAATAGTTTTTTATCTCCGTCTATAACCGTTCCGGCAAATGTCCTGTCTTTATTATTAGAGGCAATAGCATTGCTTACCTGGCTGATAGTTATCCTGTTGGCCTGGCATGCATCCTCGTCCAGTCTTACTTCTATTGACTTTTCGCGTCCCCCATAAATCTCAACCCCGGCAATTCCGTCAATGTTTTCAAGCCCTGGTTTTATTTCTTCTTCTGCAACATTACGCACCCGGTCTGCTCCGCCTGTACCTCTTACCTGGAGCTCCATAAACATGCTGTTAATTTGCTCCAGATCTACCCTGATAATATTAACCATAAACTCCTGGGGCAGAGTTTTGGCTATCATATTTACCCTCTCCTGAAGTTTGAGATAAGAGTACTTCAGGTCTGCTTTCTGAGTGTAATAGATAATAATGGTACCATTCCTGCTTGAAACATTCGACTCAAGTTCTTCTATATCCTCCAGTGTGCCAATGGCCCCTTCAATAGGTATTACTGCCTTGGTTTCGATATAGGAAGGATCAACTTCCAGGAGTGATGTTACCTGAACTATTAATGTTGGTAATTGGGAGTTAGGGTAGAGCTCTACCTGGAGTCTCTGATAAGAAATATAACCCAGCAGAGTAAGCCCTATAAAGAGCATACTGATTAGAGTCTTCCGCTTAATAATAAAATCCATAGCAGGCTAACTGATTGTTAAGTTATATTGTCCTCTTATCTTTCCGAACATAGTCTTTTATTGAATCAAAGGCCCAGTATACTGTAGGTATTACCACCAGGGTAAGTATTGTGGACGTAATTAATCCGCCTATTACTGCCAGAGCCATAGGTGATCTCAGGGATGCACTCTCACCAAATCCAAAGGTAAGCGGCAGGAGAGCGAGTATGGTTGTTATACTGGTCATAAGAATAGGCCTTATTCTCTGGCCTCCTGCAAGAATGATTGCTTCATACCTGGATATACCACTGTCCTTTAACTGGTTTATCCTGTCGATAAGAATTATAGAGTCGTTTACAGCAATTCCAACAAGCATTATAATACCAATATAGGCCATCATATTAAGGGCTAAGCCAAAAATAAAGAAGGTCCATATTGAACCAACAACTGCCAGTGGAATGGTAAGTATAATTACAAAGGGATGAAGAAGTGATTCAAACTGTGAGGCAAGAACCATATATACAAGCACAATAGAAAGTATTAGTGCGAATGTAAGGTTAGACATTGATTCTTTCCGCTTAAGTTCCTCACCCGTAATTATTGTACGGTAGTCGGAGGGAAGGGTGAGCTTACTCAGTTCAAGGTCCACATCATGGGCTATTTTATCAAAAGCCACATTTTCACTTACCATTGCATAAACGTAACTGGTACGCACCTGGTTATTCCTGGTTATTTCCCTGGGTGATTTTTCAATATTAATACTCGCCAGCTCACTTAGCGGAACATACACAGAACCGGCACTAATGATCAGGTTCTTCAGATCTGAAAGAGGCATATCCTGTAGCTTTACAGTTATATCCTTAATTTCCCCGGCATCTTCAAATTCTCCTGCAGAGGCACCTTGAAGGACTGATTGTATCTGCGAAACAATGCTTTCGACAGTAGCTCCATAATAACTGGCCCTGAACCTGTCGATTACAATATCAACTTCAGGTGTTCCTTCATCAAGTGATGTGGTAATTGTATGCAGATCGGGATTTTCCTGGAGTATGCTTTTAACTCTTTCAGTTATACCTTCAATTATATCCAGTTCCTCTCCCCTGATTTCAACCACAAAGGGGGCTTCGTCTGTTCCAATAGCAGAACTCAGTGCACTCTCTTCCCGGTTAAAATTAATGTCCATTTCCGGAACACCACCAATTTTTTTCTCTATTAATTCAATGGCTTCATCAGCCATATGTACATACTCATCAAAGAGAAATACTTTTATAACAGATGTATTTTCATCTCTGAATAGATCCGACTGGTCTGTTCCGGTAGTTGTTGTTATGCCCGAATGACTGTATATCATTTTGACCTTATCGCCGAGCAGCTCTTTTATAATATCTTCTATCCTTTTTGTCGTTTCTGCAGTTCTTTCGAGTTGTGTCCCTTCAGGCATTTTTAGCTCCAGGCTGAAACCGGGTGTTTCTGTTGAGGGCATAAATTCACTTCCCACTCTCGGAATAATCAGTGCAGTAGCAACAAGAAGAACTACTGCCGTACCAATAATTATCAATTTATTATTTAATATTCTTTTCAGAAGAGCAGGGTACCACGCAATTTTTAATGATTTATCTTCGACTATCACTTTTCCGCCTTTGTCCTTGAAGAAACGGCTCACCATAAGGGGTATTACCAGTATTGCCACAAAGAGGGACGATATCAGCGAAAAGGCAACAGTCCAGGCCTGGTCTTTAAACATTTCGCCCGATGCACCATGCATATATACAATTGGCAGAAAGACAACAATTGTAGTAATTGTGGAAGCAGTAATTGCACCCCCTACCTCGGCAGTACCGGTAATTACAGCCTCCCTCAGTTTCATCCCGCTTTCCCTGTTGCGGAATATATTTTCAAGAACAACTATGGCATTATCGACCATCATTCCTGCACCGAGGGCAAGGCCCCCAAGTGTCATTATATTTATTGTAAGATGGTTGAAATACATCAGGTTAAAGGTTGCCACAATAGAAATTGGCATTGCAAGACTCACAATAAGAGTTGTTCCAATTCTTCGGAGAAAGAGGAATAACACAAATACTGCCAGAAGTATTCCAATCATGGCTGTATTCATAACTTCGTTTATTGAGCCCTTTATATATTCGCCCTGATCCTGAACTGTTGTAAAGTGGTAACCGGGCAGAGCCCTCTGAAGGTCTTCAATGGTTTTATTAAGATCTTCAACGGCTTTTACTGTATTATACCTGGGTTCTTTATAGATAGATAAGCCTATGCACCTTTCACCATTGATAGTTACAATATTGTCGGGTTCCTTGTTCTGGAGGTATATTTCTGCTACATCTCCCAAAAATACTGGTGCTCTTTCAGATGCATTGCTCTGTGTTGATCCCGTGCTTCCTGATTGAGCACTTTCTGAGACCTGTTTAAAGCCTACAATTATTGAGTTAAGATCATCGACACTGTTCAGTACACTTACTCCTTTAACAATATATCTTAATCCCAGGTCTTCAATTGATCCTCCCGAAACATTCCTGTTATAGTTAGCTATTTGTTGGGCTATAGCACTGGTTGTCAGTCCGAAGGCATCCAGGAGATACTGGTTGGTTTCAATTACAACTTCGTTTACTTCATGCCCTGACAGTTGAACATCAGCTATTCCCTCAAGCCTGATCAATTCATTCCTGATATAGTTTTCGGCGGTTTGCCTCAATTCATCCATATCGTCAATCCTGTCATGCTTTAATCCGATAATCATTACCGGGGATGCATTGGGGTCGTACTGCGTGATTGTAAATTCGTCAAGGTCTGAGTTCTGACTTGCCGAATTAATATCTTTCTGAAGATCGAGGAATGCCTCATCCATATCCTTATTCCAGGCATATTCGACAATTATCTGGGCTGTTCCGACCATCGATACCGACGACACGTTAATGGCATCTTTTTGCCTCATGGCAATCGATTCAACCTGATCGACAAACTGCTTCTCCATTTCTTCAGGAGGACGTTCTCCTGCTACCAGCTCAACATATATCCTGGGATTATTGAGATCCGGAAACAGGTCGGTTCCGAGTTTACCATATGAAATTATGCCAAGGAGTATTATGCCAAGGATTATCATTAAAATGGTAACCGGGTTATCAACTGCAAATCGAGCAATTTTTTTCATCTACACTGACTATTTGATGATAGATACTTTGGCGTCGTTGCTTAGTGTTTCGAAGCCTTCAGTAACAACTCTCATATTTGCTGTCAGGCCTCTTACTACTTCAACTTCCTTATTGTTTTCAAGGCCTGTAAAGATGACTCTCTCATTTGCAACACCTCGGTCTACTACATAGACTGTCAGACCTCTTTGCCTCGACAGAATTATATCCTTTGGAATAACGATAACAGAGTCTTTTCTTGCAATAACGATATCTGCCTTTACAAACATTCCGGGTCGCATCAGCAGATCCCTGTTGTTTACAAGTATATTTCCTTTAAATGTCCTTGTGTCTGCATTAATAGCAGGAGAAAGCTGAGAAATCTTTCCATCTATAGTATCATTTGCAATAGTATAATTTGTGAGACGAACCTCCTGCCCGACCTTTATCCTATCCACATATTTCTCGGGGAGGTTAATGTCGAGGTACATGCTCTTATAATCCATTATGCTTACTATGGGAGACCCGGAGCTCAGATATGAGCCCTGAGTATAGTAAGGAAGTTCTGTAATTACCCCATCAAACTCAGAAACTACTTTTGTTTTCTTTATCTGGATCTCTGCATTCTCAAGAGCATATTTGGCATTAATATGGCTTGCTCCTGCATCCTTAAGTTCTTTTAGTGTAACACCTCCTTTTTCGTAAAGTGATTCCTGCTTTTCGAGTTCGCTTTTTGCCAGCTCCAGGTTAAGCTGCTGTACTTCGATCTTAACACTGTTCACAAATTCTTCATCTTCAAGCCGGGCAATAACATTACCTTTCTGAACCTTATCTCCCAGTTGCCATGTCCGACCCGTGCGGGGATTTTTCTCGAGAAAATAATCAGCGCTTATTTCAGACATTAGTTCAACGTCAACTATCGGGTAAACAGTACCCGTAGTACTCACAAATTCTTCAATTGATTTTAGTAGGATATCTTGAACTGATACAGGAATATCAACATCTGCATCCAGATTCGATTCCTGGTTTCTACAGCCGGTAATCAGGAAAATACTGAGGATTAACAATAAGAGTACATTTTTCATGACAGTGTATTATAAGTGTTTTTAATTTTCAATTGCGGTAATGGGAGTTACAGACTTATTATTCTCAAAATCGTATAATGTTTGAATCTTCAGATTAAGTAATTCAAGTTTATATGAAATCAAGGCATTAGTCAGAGACAGTCTTTTATCTGATAATTGTTCCTGGTACAGATTCAGGTCAAGGCCAGTCAGATCTCCGTTTTCATATCTTTCCAGGTTAAGGGTGTAGGTAAGCTCGGCATTTTTTACATTTTGCTCGGATATGGTTATCTGGTTTTTAAGGTTGATAAGGTTCCTGTAAACCTTCCTTATATTAATAATAATATCATTTTCTTCTTCGAGCATCGTCAGTTTTTGAGTTTCAATATTTATCTCTGATGATTTTATTCTCGATTTTTTCTCTCCCCAGTCCCATAAGGGGATACTTAATGAGAGAGAAATGGACTGGTTGTTTCTCGGAGCATCAAAAAGGTTTCCAAAATTCTCATTATCACCCATTAATCCTACATCAAGAGCTATATCCCCTTTAAACTCGTTTATTGCTTTTGTCTGGATTAAGCCAAATTCTGCATTCTCAATATCAATTTCTCTCTGTCTCAGCTCCATCCTGTTGGCCAGTCCATTATCTATTGCTTTGGCGATATCCACATCTATAGTGTCAACAGATATATCTGTAATTACAACAATATCATCGTAAAGACTCATCCCAATCAGAAGCTTAAAATCGTCCTTCGCATTTTCGAGGCCTACAATTGAATTTTCATAATCAGATCTTGAAGTGGCGAGGTTTAGTTCGGCCTGGAAAAGTTCTTCCCTTGCAGATAAACCTGCTTCAACCTTGTTTTTAATTATTTCATATGAGTTTTGCATATTCGTATATGCCTCCCCTGAAATCTCAAGACTTTCCTGCTGTTGAAATACAGTGTAGAATGA
Source organism: uncultured Marinilabiliaceae bacterium (assembly GCA_942491535.1). Classification (GTDB taxonomy): domain Bacteria; phylum Bacteroidota; class Bacteroidia; order Bacteroidales; family VadinHA17; genus JAUVKT01. Next base: position 286,476 of record CALOBV010000024.1, on the reverse strand, counting down.
TTGGGCTACATACCTCTCCATCATCAGCTGCTGGATAGCATAATTTAGCTGTGAATTTTCGAGAGCGAGCTCCAGCTCACTTAGAGACATTTTCGTTCGATTGTAGGTAAAGATTGGCTGACTGATGCTCAGATAAAGATTATTATTAAAGCCTGTATACGATGTACTTACATCATTATACTCGCTGTAACTATCCTGCCATGACAGTCTGTTTGTAAGCGACACAGAGGCATCAGTTGCTACAATTGGCTGAACAACAGTGAATGAACCTGAGCTCACGATTGACTCCTGGTCGTTCCATGTTGAAAAGAGGTCATTAAATCGCCGGTCATTTGAATATTGTATTGGCTCTATATTAAGAGAGAAATTCGACTTTAAGGCAGCCCTCTGGGCATTCAAATTTTCCTGACTCCTGATAAGGCTGTACCTTACTCGCTTTATATCCGGACTGTTTTCCTCTGCTATACTCATAGCACTCTCAAGAGTGAGTCCGGTCTGTGCAGAGATCGTCACAGTGAACAAAATTATTAATATCAGAAATAGTAACTTTTTCATCTTATCCTTATTTATCTGGTTTGTTTTATCCATCGAATTGCATCGGCAGTAACAAGCCTGCCTTCCGACTTATTACTAAGTACTACCGAAGCTGAGTCTCCTGATATAAGATAGGATCCAAGGTGATTCCATCCGGAGGTAGCATTTTCTGAATCAACTTCCACGTCATCAGTTCCCATATCATGGTATATAGTAAAATGCAGGTCTTTCTGGTTTGATCCCCTGCGGCTCCTGTTGCTTGCCTGATTATTTCCACCTATATTTCCAGGTCCTCCCGGCCCTCCCTGTCCTCCCGGTCCTCTTCTCTGGCCCTGGACATATGCGTAAATATCGTAATATCCTGCTTCTTTAATAGGAGTAGTCCATGTCCCTGTTCTTTCGCCTGTACCACTCCGGGTATAATGTGCCGACTTAACAAACATCCCGTAGTAGCTGCTCTGAACAGTTTTTTGCCAGTATTCAGGTGCCCACCAGGGTGCTATTTCGCTATAGTCTATCCTGTCTTCAGAACTTATTCCAAGCCAATTCTTTAATCTACCGGAAGATGTTGGTTCGACAAATGAAAACCCGGGATCTTCATTATCCACAATTATCTCATTATCTTCTGTAAATGGAGTAATATTTGGGAGGATAAATTCACCTTCTATTGCCTCTGCTCGATTATTCTGTAAAATTTCGTCGATGGGCATCGTTATTTCACCCGGATTATTCAATGAGAAAAGGGTGTTGAAAGACACTGCCCTGGGCTGTGCATCGAGTATAAGACTTATTCTTTTTGACTGTCCTCCCTCAAGTAATACAATTTTGTCTACCTCGGTTGGTTGCATGCCTCTGCCCGGACCTCCTGCTCCACCCATTGCTCCTGTCCGACCTCCCCCCATTCCGCCACCACCTCTTCCAGCTCCCATAGTCCTGCAGCTTACAGTAAAAATGCCTTCAATAGACTCAGGGTTGGTGGCTTCAAAGGATACCAGGTACCTTGTTCGGTTATCTACAACTATTTCGGTAGCTGCCAGATTAGTAAAGTAAAAACCAGGTTGCTCTTTGCCATTGAACCATTTTTCCATGTTTTCAGAAACAGAAAACCCAAAGTTATTTTCCAATTCTGAATCGAGCTGACTGAGGCTGATATTTTTAAATTTATTCGCTTCAAGATAGGTCCCGAACCAATCGTTAAATTCATCCATTCCCGCCTGTGATCGTATTAAGTTAAACAGGTAATCTCCTTTTACGGTCAGAACAAGCCTGAGGGTGTCGTTCGAAGGATCAAGCAATAATATATCATTCAGACTATTATCCTTAAGAATAGTGTTTGCCTTATCGTTTTCGCTTAAGCCTCCCAGAAATCCTCTCCTCATATTCCCTGCATCGACTTTTTGAAGGTGGGATTCAAAAACAGCATTCATAACAGGATAATCGGGAGAGTAGAAATTATTTTTGAAGAAATAATAACTTGGACCGAGAAGGTACCTGCTTGTTTCTGCGCTGAAACTTCCATTACGAAAGCTAAAGTTTTCCCCTCCGGTAATAAAACTGTTTCTGATGAAACCGGTAAATGCCCTTACCTGCAATTCCTTATCAGTTACGACCTGGTTGTCGCGCTCCATCCTTCTCTTATTTCTTTTAATGGTGCGATAAAAATCTCCGTCGGCCATTATTGAAAGTCTCTCAGGCAGTAAAACCATTGATGGCTGCACCTCGGCAAGGGTCTGGGTGTTTTTTTTGTCGATCGATCTGAATTGTACCGGAACCTCAACAAGATTAAGGCTATTAAACGGATAGCTTGTTTTAAAGTTTGTCTCAAGCTCATTCATTACATTTTCAATAAGGAGAGGAATTGTGTCAGCTATCTCATTTAGGTCGTTCTTAAAGAAGTCGTTACCTGGCTTGTACCATGCAGTATAAAGTATTGAATCAATTCTGATGGAGTCGCATTTATAGTCTCCTATTATAAGCGACATGCCGGAGATCGGATTCTCAGATTTAAAATACGAGTAAGCCCCATCCCTGGTATATTTGCCCTGCGATATTGCAGTAAGTTTTTCTGATGTTTCAACCTTCAGGTTGTATTCTGTAAAATCTACCTTGATACGTGCCGGGTTTGACGGGAAATAATTCAGTGTAGCTACCGGGTACCAGTTAGCATCAGGTGTAAGCAGGGCATATTCGTTATATAGCAAAACCTGGCGCTGGTTGACAGGAACCGGTCCTATGCGCAACTCATCTTCTTTTATATTACCCTCGTACCATGGGTAGCAGTAATCTTCATTTAATGTCCCTGAGTAATAGAAATCAATCAATAAGGAATCACCATTTTTAATTACTTCACCTGGTTTAATATTAATTATATGTCCTTCTCTTTCAAAATCAATAGCTTCACCATTCAGAAGTACTTTTCCAAGTTTAAGTTCAGGATTCAGGGAGAATACAAAATCATTAATCTCCTTATCAAGATTATTCACACAGGCCAGGGAGGCCATCCCTTCGAGTGTTTCCCCCTTATGTATTATTGTAAGATCAGCCCTGTATGTTGACAGAAAATTTGCGTCCTCAAATTTGCGATTCAATTCAAGGGTTCTGGTCTTCATATTTACTCCCTCATTATAATCCTTCATAAGTGAATATGCAGAATAGCCGGAGCCGGCTAATAAAGCTACCATCAGCAGAGAACTTGCAATTCTGTGTGATCTCGATTGGGGTAATCTTTTAAAGGTAAGTACAGTAAAGAATATGAAGCTCAGGCCCAACATCGTGTATAAGCCCCTGTGAAGTAAGATATGGCCTATATCATCAAAACCGATAATCTCTGATTTAAAAACCGGCATGCCAAACAGCATGTAGTCAAATATGGAACCGGCCCTGAAATATAAATAGAACATATCAAGAGCGGCATAGCCCAGTAATAACAGAAAGGTTATTGCCTGGTTTTTGATGATCGACATTAGCAGGTAAGCAAAGCCCAGGCTAAAAATTATAGTTGGTACTGATATTATTAGGAGGAAGTATAGGTATGATCCAATATCCACGAAGGTATTCTTCGCTATCAGGTTTATCAGCAGGGCTTCTGATAACACGATAACATTTACCCATAGAAAAAGCCTGATTATTCCCCATGATTTCCCTGCGATGTATTCCAGGTTAGACATCGACCTGGTATATAGTACTTCATTGGTATCAAGTTTCTTATCCTTCTTGAGAAAATCCGATGCGAGGAACACGATAACCAGTGCCTGGCCTATATTCAGCAGATAGAGATTTAAATATGGTATGGTTGAGGGGATTGCAAGAAATTCCCATTCTTCATCGCCGATTGGTGAAATAATGGCAATGTTCATGATCGTTAAGATAAACAGAGCTCCCAGCACAAATAATCTGAATAACCAGCTGCGCCTTAATATCTTTGCTTCGTATTTTGCTACAGTTAATATGTTATGGAGAGAAATCATATCAGTATTTCAGTTATACACTTATAGGTATACCATTTGCCCTTAGTTCCATGAAATATACATATGCATGCTCCAGGTTAGGATCTATTATCCTGCTTGTGTACCCCGGGGTTTCATCTGCAACAATCTGTACATCCCAACCTCTTTCACTTGGTATGGTTGATATTATATGGAAGTTGTCTTTTACATAATCATATTCCAGTTGTGTGAGACTCAGGTTGAATACATGTCCTCTTGCTTCTTCAACCAGACTGGTGGGAGACCCGTTAAAAACCATCGAGCCCTTATTGAGTAAGGCCATATCCTGGCATGTTGAAGAGATGTCGCCAACTATATGGGTAGAAAGAATAATTATCACCTCCTTCTGGCTGAGGTCAGACAGAATATTTCTGAATCTGATTCTTTCGTCCGGATCGAGACCTGTTGTGGGTTCATCAACTACTATTATTTTAGGATCGCCGATAAGGGCCTGGGCTATACCCAGCCTTCTTTTCATTCCTCCCGAAAGTTTATTTGCCTTCCTGTCGCGTGCCTCCATTAAACCAACCTTCTCAAGCAGCTCGTCAACAGTATCCAATCTTTTTCTCTTATTTCTGAGTCCTGAAAGCGATCCGGCATAATCGAGGAATTCCCAGGTTTTAAGACGCGTAAAGAACCTGAAATCCTGGGGAAGGTAACCCAGGTAGGATCTTAGTTGCTTTCTTTGTTTCTGAATATCTTTCCCATCAATAAGAACCACACCGGAAGATGGTTTTATCAGTGCTACCAGGACCTTCATTAAGCTCGATTTACCTGCTCCATTTGGGCCAAGTAGCCCAAACATGCCAGGGGCAATCTCAAGATTAAGATCCTTAACCGCATGGTTCCCATTCTTATAGACCAAATTCAGGTCCCTGATCTCTATTTTCATCTATTCAGGATTATATTCTCTTCTTACTATTAGACTATTAATAGACGAGAATTATTTCACTGCGTCCTTTTAAAATATATTTTATAACAAATATTTGAAAAAAAATGTCGGAAAAAAGATCAAATTGAGAACAATTTGAGCAATGCGAAAGATATTCCTACTTTTGTAGGACTAAGTTAGTGACTTGAAAGCCTCCTTACATATATCTAAGATTATTAATGATCCTGTTCACGGGTTTATTTCAATACCTGAGGGTTTTATTTACGAGCTGCTTAAGCATCCCTATTTTCAAAGACTACGATATATAAAGCAACTGGGACTATCGGAATATGTTTATCCGGGTGCAACACATAGCAGGTTCCAGCACAGCCTTGGTGCTCTTCACCTTATGGGCCTGGCGCTTGAGACATTGAGTAATAAGGGTGTTGAGATATCGGAAGAAGAAGAAGAAGCTTCCCTGGCAGCAATTTTGCTTCACGATATTGGTCATGGGCCTTTCTCGCATGCCCTTGAGTATTTTTTGATCGATGGAGCGAATCATGAAATTCTTTCTCTGTCTATCATGGATAAACTAAACCGGGAGTTTAAGGGCAAACTCGACCTGGCTATAAGTATGTTTACCGGAAAATACGAAAGAGCTTTTTTTCACGATCTGATATCGAGCCAGATCGATATGGACAGGCTGGATTACCTTGTTCGCGACACTTACTTTTCAGGTGTGGTAGAAGGATCAGTGGGATCGGGTCGCATAATAAAAATGATTAACGTTAAAGATGGCAGGCTCGTGGTGGAGGAAAAGGGGATCTATTCGATCGAGAACTTTCTTATAGCACGACGGTTAATGTACTGGCAGGTCTATATGCATAAGACGGTTGTATCTGCCGAAAGGCTTCTGATCAATATTATTTTAAGAGTAAAAGAGCTATTAAAACAGGGAAAGCATATAGAGTCTACTCCTGCACTGCATTTTTTTCTTGAGAAGCAGCAAACTGAAAAATCAATAATAAGCGATGATAGCGGTTCTGATAATATAATAAGTAAATACCTGATGGTAGACGATAATGAACTGCTTGCTTCTATAAGGATGTGGAAGGGTAGTGATGATAAAATATTGTCTGATCTGTCGGGAAGGCTACTTGCAAGAAATTTGCTTGCAATAGAACTACAGAATACACCCTTTGATAGTGAAAATGTTTTAGGTATTGCCAGTGAGGCAGGCCGCTTAATGAACCTTGAAGAGAACGAGCTAAAATACTATGTTTTTTCCGGTGAAGTTTCAAACAGGACCTATGCTCCGGCTGCACCGAGTGTAAAGATATTGACTAAAGCAGGTGATCTGAAAGAGATTACTGATGTGTCGGACATGTTAAATCATGAGGCACTTTCTCAAAAGATTACCAAGTATTTCTTGTGTTACCCCAAAGAGCTAAGAAAAAAATATAATAAAAAATGAAGTTTACAGCACAATTAATTGCAGGATTTTTAAAAGGTGAAATAGTCGGAGATCCGAATGTTGAAGTTACCACAGTTGCAAAAATAGAGGAAGGTCATAAGGGAGCAATTTCATTCCTGGCCAATATGAATTACGAGCAATATATTTACAGTACCAGGTCGTCTATAGTACTTGTAAATAATGATTTTATTCCATCGGCCGATGTCAGCACAACCATGATAAAGGTGGCAAATGCATATGAGGCTTTTGCATCACTGCTAACACTTTACGAAGAGTCCAAGCCAAAAAAGACAGGCATTCATAAAGCAGCTGTAATTGAGGAAACAGCACAGCTTGGTAAAAATGTATATATCGGGGCAATGGCATATATCGGCGTAAATGTAGTTCTGGGTAATGATGTGCATATTTATCCACATGCCTATATTGGCGATAATACCAGTGTTGGCGACGGGTGCATACTCTATTCAGGGGTAAAGGTTTACCACGAATGTAAGATTGGTAAGAGATGTATTATTCATGCAGGAGCAGTAGTAGGAAGTGATGGATTTGGATTCGCACCCAGCAGCTCAAATGATTATAAGAAAATACCCCAGGTAGGTAATGTTATTCTGGAAGATGATGTTGAGATTGGTGCTAACACCGTTGTCGACAGGGCTACAATGGGTTCTACCATTATTAGAAAAGGGGTTAAGCTCGACAACCTGGTACAGGTGGGGCATAATGTGGAGATTGGCGACCATACTGTTATGGCAGGCCAGAGCGGAGTGGCAGGGTCTACCAAAATAGGAAAGAACTGTATGTTCGGGGGACAGGTTGGAATAACAGGACATATAAAAATTGCTGATGGCACTAAAGCTGCAGCACAAACCGGTATCAGCGGGACGATAAAGAAGCCCGACACTATAGTATATGGCTCGCCTGCATTTGATTTTAAGAGTTTTCAAAAATCTTATATTGTTTTCAGAAGGCTTCCCGACCTGAAAGAGAAAGTTGATATTCTTGCTAAAGAAATCAAACTTTTAAAAGATAGATAAATCATTGCGTTCCAATTTAAAACATTTGACTTAAACCAAGTTAGGGCCACATTAGCTGGCTTGTTCGATTTTTTTTTCTTTCTTTGCATCCATAATTTAACTGAAAAACTTCTGAATTAATGAGTATAAAGCAAAGGACATTAAAGGCTGATGTAAGGCTGACCGGAAAAGGCCTTCATACGGGAGTAGATGTTAATATAACTTTCAAACCGGCACCTGTCGGTCATGGCTTTAAGTTTTGCAGGGTTGATATGCCCGAAAAACCAATAATCAATGCGATAGCAGAAAACGTAGTAGATACCTCGAGAGGTACTACTCTTAAGGAGAACGGGGCAAGCGTTGCTACAATTGAACATGTACTGGCCTCTTTTTATGGGATGAACCTCGATAATATTCTTGTTGAGATAGACGGACCTGAGGCTCCTATTATGGGAGGTTCATCGGCTATGTTTGTAGATGAGATAAATAAGGTGGGGATAGTAGAACAGAAAGCCGACAGGGAATACTACGTGATTAAAGAAAAAATCACATATTCTGACGAAGAACATGGAGTGGATCTTATCATTTATCCAGACGATCATCTTAGTATTAATGTATTAATCGATTATAATTCAAAGATCCTTGGCAACCAGTATGCCATGCTTAATAATAAGAAGGATTTTGCCGAGGAGATAAGCTCGAGTCGCACCTTCGTGTTTTTTCATGAGCTGGAGCCACTTTATAATGCAGGTCTGATAAAAGGCGGAGACCTGGATAATGCAATAGTAATTCTTGAAAAGGAGGTTCCTCAGGCTGAGCTGGACAGGATTGCGCAATTATTTAATAAGCCGAATATTAATGCTCATAAAGAAGGAATACTAAATAATACTGATTTAAGATTTCCAAATGAGCCGGCACGCCATAAACTACTTGATCTTCTTGGTGATATGGCCCTGGTTGGTAAGCATGTTAAAGGTAAGATTGTTGCTACCAGACCTGGTCATCTGGCAAATACAAACCTGGCCAAACTGGTACGACAGGAAATAAAGAAAGGTAAAGCCAAGAACGATGTTCCTGTTTATGATCCTAATGCAGAGCCCGTATATTCAACGGTAGAGGTCAGGAAAATACTGCCTCACAGGTATCCCTTTTTGATGGTTGATAAGATTATATATACCGACGACACATCTGTAGTAGGTATAAAAAACACTACTGTTAACGAGGAGTTTTTCCAGGGACATTTTCCGGATGAGCCCGTTATGCCCGGGGTATTGCAGGTTGAAGCCATGGCCCAGGTGGGTGGGATATTAGTCTTAAGTACTGTAGACGAACCAGAACGATGGTCGACATATTTTTTAAAAATTGATAAGGTCAAGTTCAAGAGGAAAATTGTACCTGGCGATACACTTATTATAAAGCTTGAGATGACAGATGAGGTGCGTCGTGGTATTGTTTCAATGTATGGAAGAGTATATGTAGGTTCACATCTTGCAGCTGAAGGAGAACTGGTTGCACAAATTGTAAAAAACAAATAATATGATTTCAGATCAGGCTTATATTCATCCTGATGCCAGGCTTGGTGAAAACGTTACCGTAGAGCCTTTCGCTTATATATCAGGAGATGTGGTTATTGGCGACGGATCGTGGATAGGTCCTAATTCGGTTATTATGGACGGTGCGCGTCTCGGTAAAAACTGCCAGACCTTCCCCGGTGCAGTAATCTCTGCTATTCCCCAGGACCTTAAGTTTGATGGGGAAGAAACTATAACCGAGGTAGGCGATAATACAACAATGAGGGAAGGTGTTACAGTAAATCGTGGTACCCGTGCCCTTGGCAAGACCATTGTGGGGAAAAACTGCCTGCTGATGGCCAATTCTCATGTTGCCCATGATTGCATTGTTGGTGATAATTGCATCCTTGTAAATAATGTCGGACTCGCAGGGGAGGTGATTCTTGGCGACTGGGTTATTATTGGAGGAGGCTCTGCCGTACACCAGTTTACACATATAGGCTCGCATGCCATGCTTGGCGGTGGAACAATGCTCAGAAAAGATGTACCTCCGTATGTTATGGTAAATCATAACCCCGTCGGATATATGGGAATTAACAGTGTCGGGCTCCAGAGAAGAGGCTTCTCCAAGGAGCAGATAGATGAGATTCATGATATGTACAGGGTAATCTATCAGTCGGGTAGAAATACCACCCAGGCAGTCGAACATATTAAGGCTGAATTTAAAGTCACTCCGGAACGCGACGCAGTACTGGATTTTATTTCAGGCTCCAAGCGAGGAATTATTAAAGCAGCAACAAGATAAAGAAGGCAAACGACCAACGGCGAACGACAAAGGGCTTGAAAAAATTCCATGCTCCATGCTCCGTGCTCCCTGCGTAATTTGCTTCTCAAATTACTCCTCCCATCCCTGTGCTTTAAGTTCTGCAAGGCTGTTATCCTGCAGAGCCAGGGTGAAAGCTTCATTTTGTGGTGTAAGGTGACCTACGATGCTTAGGTCTTCGATCTTTTCGATCTTTTCAAAATCCGAGACAGGAAAAGTAAACATAAACTCAAAATCATCGCCACCGCTAAGGGCAGCAATAAGTGGCTCCATACCAAATTCATTGCCCGCATCAGCAGTCTCCTGTGTATATGGAATCTTATTGTGATATAGCCTGCACCCCAGTTGATGCCTTTTTGATAAACCCATCAGGTCAGAGGCAAGTCCTTCCTTAAGTATTCTTACCGAAGAAGGTTTTAACCCGGCTTCTGAAATCTTGCCAATTATATCAATATCGATTTCAGGTTTTAGCTGACGTCCTATAACATATTCTCTACCTTCAAGCTGGGGCTGTGATCCGCCTGTCTCTTCAAATACCTTACGCTCACGTTCTAATAGCTGCAAACCCATATAGGCTGCTCCAAGGTCGCCGCTGACGCAAACAAGATCTGTTTCTGTGGGTTCTGACCCTGAAATAATTTCAGGGTATTCAGATCCGTTTGAAGTAACTGCAAGCGTTAAGCCGGTAAGAGAACTGTCGATATTTAATCCGGATATCTTAAGATTATAATTCTGGCAGGCGATATCTACCCCCTCTATTATTGTTTCAATATCCTCCACCTTATACCTGCTGCTAATCCCAAGGTTAATATCAACAGTCTCAGGCTTGCCTCCTTTATTGTATATTCCTGCTATAGAGCTTATTACTGCTTTATAACCAAGGTGCTTCAGGGGGAAGTATGTCATACTGAAATGAATCCCTTCAAGTAGTACCGAGGTACTTACAAGGATCTTATCACTATCATCTGAGCTAATAAAAGTCTTCGGAAATTTCTTTTGTATTTTTTCAATCAGGATATATTTTCCAAAACCCTTTTCTTCTTGTTTCTCTTTGTCTGCCATTCTATGATATTTGCTGCAAAGATAGTCAAAGACAGGCTAAGGGCAAAGAGTGTATGGGGTGCGGGGTACGGGGTGTGTCATTCCGAGCGAGTGAAGCGACGAGGAATCTGAAAAAGGTTTAGAATGAGTTGAGAGTGAGTTGAGAATGAGTTAGAATGGGTTGAGAAGTTTAGAATGGGTTTAGAATGAGTTGAGAATGGGTTTAGAATGAGTTGAGAATGAGTTTACAATGGTGGATCATAAAACCGGAACCCATGGTCATCTAAATAGAAGATTTGTGGGTCCTGACCCCGGAGGGGTCTGATATAGTAGCCACAGTCCCACCTGTGGAAGATAAAATGACATAAAGATGCCAGCCCCGGAGGGGGTGAATAAAAGTCATTTCAATAAGAATACTTCATTATACGGAACTCCCTGCTTCGTTAAGAACTCAATTAGTTCCTCTTTAAATGACTTCCGTTTATGATGATTTTCCTGATTACTTACGTAATTAATCAGGTTGTTTAATGATTCGACTGAATAGGTAAAAGCACCATATCCGACCTGCCACCCGGGAAACCTATTAAAACTTACTTTATGATCCTTCATAAATCCTGCGCTTGATCTTTTTACATCTCTGACAAGATCCGACAGTGAAATCGATGGGTGAAGATCGAAAACAATATGAATGTGGTTTCTATATCCACCAACCTTATATGGATGGCAATTCTTATTATTCAGTATCCCGCCAATATATTTAAAAAGAATATCCTTGTTGGCTGTTGTTAGGAAAGCAGTATAGTCCTTACTTCCAAATACAATATGGTAAAGTATCCTGGTATAGGTTGACATAGTTTTTGTTTTTACAGCAAGACAACTGTAATTTACAAAAAATTATTCAACCCCTCCGGGGGTGAACTGTTTTGGGGTCATTTTCACCCACGGGTGATACCCGTGGCTATTATGTTAAACCACTCCGTGGTTTATGTACGTTTTCATAAAACCTTGCCCCATAATCCAACAAGTTGTTTTAAGGTTGAAAGGGTTTATAAAGTTGATAAAGTAATGCTTGCGAAACCAATAAATTCCGTCCATAGAAGCACCTTATAAACTTTACCACTTTATCAACTTTCTCCTATAGTCCAATAATTAATAATTACGTAATTAATTATGTAATTGTTTCACCAATAAGATTGTTTATAAGTAACTCCCTGCCCCTGCTCCCCACACACAGATTCCTCTCTTCGCTCGGAATGACAAACCTCTTAGCTCTTTGTGCCCTTCGCCCTATGCCTTTTCAATATATATCCCTGCCAAAAGGAGTTAAGGCTACCCCGGCAAGCTTAAAGTGCTGCATGCCAAATGGAATGCCGATAATAGTAATACACAAGAGTAAGCCGAATACCAGGTGGGAGAGTGAGATCCATATTCCTCCGATAAATATCCAGATAATATTCATCAGCACATACAGACAACCAGATGATCTGGCACCGGCATGAGCCTCTCTGTCCAAAGGGCCATAGCGCGAGTATCCCCAGTTTAAGTGTCTGTACCCCGAAGGGAATACCAATAATAGTAATCATTAAGACCAGGCTGGCAGCAAAATATTCTATAGCAATCAGGATTCCACCGAATATAAGCCAGAGAATGTTTCCGAGTGTTTTCATAGGTACCAGGCTAAGGACACAAGGTACTAAAGGTTTATGGCGTAGGGCATAGGGCATAAGGCTTACATAGGTTTTATTCTAATATTACTTTCTGGTTTTTTGGGTATTTAACTTTATAGGTCAGAATAAATTCCCTGCTTTCGCCTGGTTTAAGATCCAGAACCCACTTCAGTTCACCATTTATTGCATTATAACTGGCTCCGGATATTTCATCTGTTTCGACCTCTATCTGGTTGTTCTGACTTATAGGAACCTGATCGGTAATTTGCAGGTTTATATTATTCGTTCTGTTATTTCTTACTGTAATAAGGAATGAGCGAGTGTCTACCCTGTTAGCTCCTATCATGCGTGTGCTTGTTAGATCTGTTCTCTTCTCTCTCTTTATAGTAATGCTTTCATCTCTGCCAAGTGAAACCGATAGTGTATCTGATAGTTGTGCTCTGCTGATATATGTTTCACCGGTAAACATATTGCCAAAATAGATATTTGCCTTACCATCAAGCAGGTTAAGCGATTCCCAGTCGGCTATACCTGCTGTAAGAAAGGCTTCCTGTTTCAGTTTGGGAGCACTCATATATTTATAAACAGCATCTGCCTCCAGTCTCTGGAGCTCAATCAATGATGCTTCTCCTGTTGACGGGATATTCTGATTAATATCAAGATCAAAGGTAAAGTTGGTTCCTGTATTAGTTATACTTACGGGAGGTGCCATATACATTGCTTCTGTTTCATCAAGTAACTCAAAATCCATAGCTTCCGATTTCATCCTGCTTGATCTGCTGGCTGGAGCTGAAGAGATTCCGCGGTCATTATTGGCCATTTGTTGGAAATCAATAAACCAGGGATTCAGGACTGGCATAAATCCGGATACTGAAGGACTGGCGCTTGAGAAGCTTAACTTAACATTCTCCCAGTCGACCCCTGTGTTCTGGAAAGCATTTGCCTTATAATAGATATTGACGGGCGAGTCGGTGCTGCTTACCCTGATATCATATGAGGGATACCATCCGGCATTAGTTACAAGGTAATTCAGGGATATGCTGGCCCTGGTGTTTTTATCTGCCCGAACAGTAATAAATACCTCACTGCTGGGCATTGAATTCATGTTGATCTTTCCTGCAATCTGATTTTCGAGTTTCTGTTTCTCAGATTGCAATTCCTTAATAATCCTGCTTCTTTTTTGTATACCGAGCCTGACAGATTCGATGCCTGCAACTTACTGATGGGTAAGAATCTTAAATTCGCTGGAACTAATACTCTTATCGCCACCGGTGATAACTCTGTTAGCTGCCAGGAAAGCTTCCTTCTCACTAAGAACCCCTATAGCAGTATTCTCGTCTTCGATGCTTGCAACAAGCTTGTCAATCCTGCTTCTGAGCCCTTTAATTTCTTCTGATTCCCCGGGATTATCAAGATAATTTACCTTCGGGTTTACTGCCATAATCATAAAAGCTCCCTTCCCCTCTACCTGGATAGTTCCCTGGATCAGTTTAGGAGATAAGCCCTTAACTTTAAGTACGGTTTCCCCTTTTATCAGATCTACCGATCCTTCATGATATACCTGTGCGCGATCGGGGAATAGTGTGACTTTCTTTATGCTGGTCGGAACGTCTCTGAGTTCCTGCGCGTTTAATCCAGCAAAAAATGTAATGCTAATAAAAATGGTTATGAGAGTTTTCATAATATAAAGATAAAAGACAAAAGACAAAAGATAAAAGATAAAAGATAAAAGTATAAAGTAAAAAGGTAAAAGTAGAAAGTAAAACGTAAAGAATCTTTATAAGTCTAAGTATTAAACCATTTCAACTCCCGAATCTTCGATTCGAAGCTATCCTCAAACCAGTTTCAACATTAATCTCAGATTTGTGTTTTTTCAACCTTTTCAACCTTTTTAAGGCTCTTATTCGTAAAATTTGTACTTTTGTTCTGCTTTATTTAGATTAATTCTAAGTAATAAAAACAAATGTATATAATTACCTGTTTATCAAACAGGAGACGATTACCGAAACGATGATTTAGATGGGAAAAGAGCAGGATAAGATAATAGGTGAAGTAACCAGCAGTGATTATAAATACGGCTTTTATACCGATATTGAAAATGATGCGATTCCAAAGGGCCTCGACGAGGGAGTAATACGTTTAATATCAGCCAAGAAGGAGGAGCCTGAGTGGATGCTCGAATACAGGTTGAAAGCCTTTGAAGGATGGAAGAAAATGAAGATGCCTGATTGGGCTCACCTGGATATTCCGGAAATAAATTACCAGGATATAATATATTTCTCTGCCCCCAGGCAGAAAGCTAAGCTTAATAGTCTTGATGAGGTAGACCCGGAGTTGCTGGATACATTTAATAAGCTGGGAATTCCGCTGGAAGAGCAAAAACACCTTACAGGAGTTGCGGTAGATGCAGTGATGGACAGTATCTCGGTTAAGACAACCTTCCAGGATACACTGGCAGACAGGGGTATAATTTTTTGCTCCTTTAGTGAGGCTGTAAGAGAACACCCCGACCTGGTAAAGAAATATATGAGTTCGGTTGTTCCGGCTACTGATAATTTCTTTGCAGCACTTAATTCTGCTGTATTCAGCGACGGATCATTTTGTTATATACCCAGGGGTGTAAGGTGCCCTATGGAGCTGTCGACCTACTTCAGGATCAATGCCGAAAATACCGGCCAGTTTGAACGCACACTTATAATTGCCGAGGAAGATAGTTATGTTAGTTACCTCGAGGGGTGTACAGCACCACGGAGAGATGAAAATCAACTTCATGCTGCGATTGTGGAAATTGTGGCAGAGAAAAATGCAGAGGTGAAATACTCGACCGTCCAGAACTGGTACCCTGGCGACAAGAATGGCAAGGGGGGTATCTTTAATTTTGTGACGAAACGTGGGATATGTAAGGGAGATAATTCCAAGATATCCTGGACACAGGTTGAAACAGGTTCGGCTATCACCTGGAAATATCCATCATGTATTCTTAAAGGAGATAACTCAAGCGGCGAATTTTATTCGGTTGCTGTAACAAATAATCACCAGCAGGCCGATACCGGATCTAAAATGATACATATTGGGAAAAACACAAAGAGTATTATTGTTTCAAAAGGAATATCTGCAGGCAAAAGCCAGAACTCATACAGGGGATTGGTTAAAGTCCTTAAAAATGCATCAAATTCAAGGAACTTCAGCCAGTGCGATTCTTTGCTGCTTGGTGATAAATGCGGAGCACATACCTTTCCGTATATAGAAGTAGATAACCAGACCGGTATAGTTGAGCATGAAGCGACAACATCAAAGATTGGTGAAGACCAGATATTTTACTGTAACCAGAGAGGTATCAGTACTGAAGATGCTATTGGCCTGATAGTAAACGGATATGCCAAGGAAGTATTAAATAAACTTCCCATGGAATTTGCGGTGGAAGCACAGAAATTGCTTCAGATAAGCCTGGAAGGATCAGTGGGATAAGAAGGCGAAAGACAAAAGACAAAAGACAAAAGTAAAAAGACAAAAGGCGTAGGGCAAAGGGCGAAGAGCATAGAGAGAAGAGGTAAGAGGTAAGGGCGAAGAGCAAATGAGATAAGACTAACAACTTAACAGTTTAACAGTTCAACACTTAAACGATTTAACAATTCAACGATTTAACGATTCAACAATAAAACAAAATGTTAGAAATTAAAGATCTCAGGGCAACAATAGACGGTAAGGAAATTATAAAGGGAATGACTCTCTCTGTTAAAAAGGGTGAGATACATGCTATTATGGGCCCAAATGGCTCGGGTAAGAGTACCCTGGCGGCGGTACTGGCCGGTCGGGAACTGGCAACCATTACCGGTGGATCAGTAACATATATGGGACAGAATTTACTCGAGATGGCAGCCGAGGATAGGGCAAGAATGGGTATCTTCCTGGGGTTTCAGTATCCGATTGAGATACCCGGTGTGAGCATGGTCAACTTTATGAAAACAGCTGTCAATGAGCATAGAAAATACAGGGGTGAAGAACCCCTTAGTGCATCTGACTTTCTTAAGCTGATGCGCGAAAGAAAGGAACTTGTTGAGTTAGACTCAGCACTTACCAGCAGGTCTGTAAATGAAGGTTTTTCTGGTGGTGAAAAGAAAAGGAATGAAATATTCCAGATGGCAATGCTTGAACCAAGGCTTGCAATATTGGATGAAACAGATTCAGGATTGGATATTGATGCCCTCAAGATAGTTGCCAATGGTGTAAATAAACTGAAAAGTCCGGATAAATCAACAATAGTTATTACTCATTACCAGAGGTTACTCGATTATATTGTTCCTGACGTGGTACATGTGCTTTATGATGGCAGGATAGTAAAGACTGCAGGAAAGGAACTGGCAATGGAACTTGAGGCAAAGGGTTACGACTGGATAAAAAAGGAACTTGACTGATTTTACAATGGATAAAAAACAGGAGATATCATTAAAGTTTGAAACTCTGTACAAAGAAAATGTAGAGCGGGTAGGGCAGTTTACGTCTGACTATATTAATGGATTCAGGGCTAAGGCCCTAAAAGAATTTATGGAGCTCGCCATACCTGACAAAAAGGTTGAGAACTATAAATATACCAATCTTGAACCATGGTTCAGAGCAAATTATAAATCATTTTTTATCCCAGAGGAAACAGACTTTGAAGTAGCTCAGAATTTCAGGTGCGAAGTGGATACCCTCGATGTACACGAGTTAATACTTGTAAATGGTTTTTATCCTTCCGGAAACGGGAGCATGAAACAACTCGATTCGGGCGTTTGGGTAGGAAGCCTTTCAGGTGCTTCAAAACAGTTTAAAGAAGTTGTTGAAGCTCACTATGCAAAATATGCTGTAAATGGTAACGACGGACTTATCCCACTTAATACGGCCCTTGCATCTGACGGAATATTTGTATATGTTCCATCAGGAACAAGCCTTGATAAGCCTATACAGATAGTAAACCTTGTTACAAGCGATGTTGATACATTTATTCAGCACCGCAATCTTTTTGTGATTGAGGATAATTCGGAGATAGAACTTATAGTATGCGATCATGCCCTGTCGCCGCAGAAGTTTTTAACAAATGCAGTAACCGAAGTATATGTAGGAAGGAATTCTAAGTTTGATATCCTAAGAATACAGAATGAACACAATAATGCAGCCAAACTGACTCATACTTTTATCCACCAGGAAAGAGATAGTGTTGCATCATCTAATAATGTAACTCTGCACGGAGGACTTGTCAGGAACTCTACCTACCACAGGTTAAATGGGGAAGGTGCAGAAAGTAATTCGTATGGCTTATACCTTGCCGACAGGTGGCAGCATATTGATAATTATGTTAATATTGAGCATAATGTTCCAAACTGCATAAGTAAGCAGCTATTTAAAGGTGTCCTCGACGATTATGCCACAGCGACATTTAACGGCGCAATAAGAGTTGCAAAGGATGCCCAGGGAACAAGGGCCTACCAGAGCAACAACAATATCCTTCTTACCGATGACGCCAGGATGGATACGAAACCACAGCTTGAGATTTATGCTGACGATGTTAAGTGCAGTCATGGTGCTACTGTAGGACAACTCGATGAAGAGGCAATGTTCTACCTGCGATCGAGAGGCATTGATAAGGAAGAGGCAAGATTAATGCTTATGTTTGGGTTTGCACATGAAGTTGCAGAGACAATTAAGACTGAGGCACTGAAGGATAGAATTGACGGGCTTATTCTCCAACGCTTAAGAGGAGAACTAACGAGATGTACTACCTGTGCTATAAATTGTGAAACCAATCATAAACACCATTGATGGATATAAACAAAATAAGAGAGCAGTTTCCTATACTATCAAAAAGGGTATATGATAACCCGCTTGTATACCTCGACAATGGAGCAACAACCCAGAAGCCCCTTTCTGTAATAGATGCCATAAGTGATGCTTACAGGAACTATAACAGTAATATACACAGGGGAGTACATTATCTTAGCGACCTTTCATCCGAGAAATATGAGGCCGCACGAACAGGTGTCCAGAACTTTATAAATGCCGGAAAGAAGGAAGAAATAATATTTACAGCAGGTACAACAGCTTCTATTAATATGCTGGCCTTCTCATTTGGGGAAAGATTTATTAAAAAGGGAGATAATATTATTATTTCGGCGCTTGAGCATCATGCCAATATTGTACCCTGGCAAATGATGTGCGAAAGAAAGGGTGCCGGGCTGAAGGTAATACCGATGAATGATAATGGGGTTCTTGAGATAGATAAACTGGATAACCTGATTACAGACAAAACAAGGCTGGTATCGGTAGCTCATGTATCTAATTCCCTGGGTGTAATTAATCCAATTGAAAAAATTATTCAGATAGCACATAATAGAAACATCCCGGTTATGATTGATGGGGCACAGGGGATACAGCATGGACATGTGGATGTAAGGAAACTGGATTGTGATTTTTATGTTTTTTCGGCTCACAAAGTATATGGTCCAACAGGAATAGGGATCCTATATGGCAAGGAGAACTGGCTCGAGATGATGCCTCCTTACCAGGGAGGTGGTGATATGGTTGACAGGGTTACTTTTGAAAAAACCACCTATAATGAGCTGCCCTTTAAGTTTGAGGCAGGAACCACTAATTTTGTAGGGGCAGTTGGACTTCACGAGGCTCTTAACTTTATAAGTGATATTGGGATGGATGAGATAGTGGCTTATGAGAAGGAGCTTCTTGACTATGCAAGCAGGAGATTGAAAGATAGTTGTGGGATAAAGATTTATGGTGATAGCACTGAGAAGGTCGCAATACTTTCATTTTTAATTGAAGGCATACACCAGTATGATGCAGGGATGATTCTTGATAAGATGGGTATTGCAGTCAGAACAGGCACTCACTGTGCTCAGCCCGTAATGGACAGGCTGGGAATAGATGGGACAATAAGGGCTTCATTCTGTTTCTATAATACAAAGGAAGAGGCTGAGCGCCTGATTGAAGGGCTTGATAAGGTAAAGCAATTAATGAGATAAAATATACTGTATGACTATTGATGAAATCCAAAAGCAGATAGTGGATGATTTTTCTGTCTTTGATGACTGGATGGATAAATATAATTACCTGATTGAGGTGGGAAGGAGCCTGGAGCTGCTTGATGAAAAGTTCAGGAAGAAGGATTACCTTATCGAGGGATGCCAGTCGAGGGTTTGGCTTTACCCTGATTTTATTGACGGGAAAATTATATTTAAAGCCGATAGTGATGCCATTATTACCAAGGGAATTGTTGCCCTGCTGGTAAAGGTTTTATCCGGGAAAAGACCTGAAGAGATAATGAATGCAGATCTGTATTTTATTGATCAGATCGGGTTAAAGCAGAACCTCTCCCCAACAAGATCGAATGGCTTGCTGGCCATGGTTAAACAGATGAAGCTTTATGCCATTGCCTATAATGCAAAACAGAAAAGTATATAATGAGTGTAAATAAATATATGGAGACAGAAGCAAGAATAATCGGGGTGCTGAAATCTATTTACGATCCTGAAATTCCTGTAAATGTATATGACCTGGGCTTAATATACGAGGTAAGTGTCGATGAGGATAAGGTTGCTCATATAACCATGACACTTACAGCTCCTAACTGCCCCATGGCTGAAATGATTGTTGAAGAGGTGAAATATAAGGTAGCAGGAACAAAGGGAGTAAAAGAATGCGATTTTATTCTGACATTTGATCCTCCATGGGATAAAAGCATGATGACAGAGGAGGCAAAGCTTGAACTTGGATTTCTCTAATAAAAGCAATTTTAATGCCCGACCCACATGAACTTAGCAGTCTGATAAAACGCAGGTCGTCTGATCTTGGGTTTGAGCACTGTGGTATTGCCCGGGCGGAATTTCTATCCGAACATGAATCAATACTAAAAGACTGGTTGGAAAAAGGTTTTAATGCCGAAATGGGCTATATGAACCGTAACATTGATAAGAGACTGGATCCTCGCCTCTTGCTTGACGGAGCCAGGTCTGTAATCGTTGTTGGAATAAACTA
The DNA here is from genome assembly GCA_942491535.1 of uncultured Marinilabiliaceae bacterium. Taxonomy (GTDB): domain Bacteria; phylum Bacteroidota; class Bacteroidia; order Bacteroidales; family VadinHA17; genus JAUVKT01. The sequence goes on along the minus strand of CALOBV010000024.1, from coordinate 266,032 downwards.
TCTTCCCGGGGAGACAGCCGTAAATGATGGCTCTCCATTGTTTTCAAAATATTCTTATGGGAATGATTATCATAAAGTAATCAAGGACAAATTGCACATATTGCTTGATGACATAAAGAGGAATTATGATAGCCTTAACGGGCGGGTGTTTGTCGATTCTGCCCCTGTCCTGGAGAGAGCCTGGGCTGTTAAAGCAGGACTTGGCTGGCAGGGGAGGAACAGCATGCTGATAAACAGGGATTCAGGATCATATTTCTTTATCGGAACTCTTATTACTGATGCAGAACTTGAATATGATGTGCCGCATATAAATGAATATTGTGGTTCATGCACAATATGTATTAAAGCCTGCCCGACCAATGCTATTACGGAAAATCGCACCATAGATTCAGCCAGGTGTATTTCATATCTGACTATTGAGAAAAGGGGTGCATTCGAAAGTAAGGACACAAATCTCAGTGCATATGTATTTGGCTGTGATATCTGCCAGGATGTATGTCCATGGAACAATAAGGCAAAACCAGGCTCAGAGGATGAATTCTCGCCTCTCCCTGAAGTTCTCGAATATTCAACTGATGACTGGAAAAAAATTACGGAAGACGAGTTTAATATCATCTTCCGTAATTCGCCGGTATTAAGAACCGGTTATAATGGATTTATGCGTAATCTGGAGGCTTTGTAAAAACCCCTGTCATTCCGATCCCGATACTTCGGGAGAGGAATCTATAACTAATTCAGGTGCAGATTCTTCGACTCCTGCCTAACGGCACTCCCTCAGAATGACATTAGAATTTATACGACATTCCTATTCCCAGCAACTCTTTGAACTGCACCCTTGGTCCCTGTGCAATACCTTCAGAATCAGTAGATGAAATATCATCATCATAAAGAAGGTGGGTGGAGATATTTGCCGATAGAAACTCGTTAACTTTCATATTGATCATTGCCTTCCAGCTAACATCGATGTTCTGAGGTGAGTTAAGGTAATTGGAGAACATCTCCAGGGTAGAAGTAAAAGTAACATTTTTCATTATTTCCTGGTTAACACCAAGCTTAACAGTTCCTCCTAATTCCGACCGTGAAGTTTTTCCTGCCTCCACCCCAAACGATCCTGCATTTGACAGGCTGTCATTCATAACCAGGGTAATTTTTCCTCCCAAAGGTGAAACAGAAAAGAAAAAGTGCTCGCTTGGTTTATATTCCATACCAATTGCAAGAATAATATACCCCGGGGATAGGAAGTCTGATATTACAAGCCTGCCCGCATCAGTGTCCTTGTAACCCTTGGTAAACTGAGTTTTAAAGTTCAATAAGCCACTTACAAACCAGTCGCCGCCTGTCTTATAACCATATTTTGAGAGAAGGTCGATATGGTCATCTGTTTTACCAGGATTCTTATTTCCAATTTTCTGAATACCATAACCTATATCAAGTGCATTTTCCCATGATGTTTTATCCATGGCATAATTCATATTGAAAGCTGAAAGTGCATTAACTGCATATGAACTCTCACCACCCTGTGCCCAATTAGTAAGGCTAACCTGTGAAAAGTTCAGAGAAGCCATTCCGCTCGATTTCCACGGACCTTCAACTACTGTTGTATCCTGCGCTGAAGTCGAAAAAATAAATCCGAATACAGCTATAATTGTAATAATATATTTCATAATCTTTTATTTTGTTTTAATTTGTTATATTATATATGAACGTCGCTTTGTGGATAAGGAATTGATATTCCTTCCTTGTCGAAATTTTTCTTAACCTGTTCTGTAATATCAAAATATATATCCCAGTAGTCGCTTGATTCAGCCCATGCTCTTACAGCAAAATTAACTGAACTATCGGCAAGCTCAACAACTCTTACGAAAGGAGCAGGATCGCTTTTTACCTTATCGTGATTCTCAAGAAGAGAGAGCAAAATCTTTCTTGCTTTTTCAATATCATCACCATAGCCGATTCCAAAAGTGAAATCAACACGACGGGTCGACTGAGCAGAATAGTTAATAAGTGAACCTGTCGCAATTGGAGAATTAGGTATGATTATTACTTTATTGTCTGGCGTATGCATTATTGTAGTAAAGATTTGTATTTCCTTTACTGTACCGGCATATCCCTGTGTTTCAACATAATCGCCAACTTTATAAGGCTTAAAGAGCAGGATAATTACACCACCTGCAAAGTTCTGTAAGGTTCCCTGCAGGGCCAGTCCAACTGCAAGTCCTGCAGCAGCCAGTACTGCGATAAATGATGTCATCTCCACACCAATCATTCCCAGTACACTAATAAATAGCAGAAGTTTTAATCCTATTGAGGTCAGACTCCTCAGGAATGGAATAAGTGATTCGCTCACATTCCCTTTCCTCAATACTTTGGTAAGTCCCCTGGTAAGCGATTTGATTATCATCATACCAATGATAAGAACCACAATGGCCAGAAGAAGTTTTATTCCATAGGTAGTGGCAAGCTCAATTATTTTTTGCCATAAACCCTGGAAATCAAAATTTGTTACATTTCCCATTTTAAAATTGTTAGGTTTCTATTTAGTTGTTATTTAATGTATAACAGAAAATCGACCAAAATGTTAAATTGGTCTGATTTTTTTTATGAATTAATTATTTTAACAGATATTTCACGTAATTCCCGGGGCCCGTCAAACTCACAAAAGAATATGTTTTGCCAGGTAGAAAGCATTAACTCTCCATTGCTTACAGGAATTGATTCAGATGGACCAACAATGCCGGCCTTAAGATGACTATCACCATTATTGTCCTGATTATCGTGCTCCCAGATCCCTGGGGGTATTAGCCTGGACAACAGGGTTATAACGTCATTTTGAACCGATTTATCCCAGTTTTCCTGAATCATTATGGCAGCTGTGGCTCCCCTTGCAAAAACAGTCACAAGGCCGTCCCTGACACCAGATTCTTTAAGGATTGTATTAACACTGTCTGTAATGTCATACAATTCTTGTTGTGAATGAGTTACTATCTTAATTGTTCTTATCATAAACTTTATTAGGGGCGGCAAATATATAAAAATTTTAAATACTTTTTTACCTTGCTCCTTCGCGAGCGTATTATATACAAAACAAAGCAACCTGATCGTGGACTACAGTAAATATACAAGAGCTATAAGCAGGGGTGACCGTGATGTATTCAGGGTTTATATGGATACGACAATGGATTCTGTATATAAGTTAGCCTGCAGAATTATTGCTTCAGAAGACGACGCAAAAGATATTGTTCAGGAGACATATATAAAGGTATGGGAAAAGAGAAAGACATTAAAAAGTGAAAAATCGATATTTAGCTGGACCAGGAGAATAGCCCTGAATAAGTGCTACGATTACCTGAGGGCAGAGAAAAGAAAAGGCCGGTGGAACGGTAGGGGAGATATTTCAGAATTAGAAAAGCTGGTATCAGATAACAGCGCTGAAGATAAAGTAAATAGTGAGGAATATAGTAAGATATTAAAGACGCTGACTTCAAGGCTGAGTGCCAAACAACAAATGGTTTATACCCTGTCGGCGATTGAGAAACAAACAGCTGATGAAATAGCACTTCTTACAGGCCTGTCAAAAAGTTCTATAAAAAGTAACCTTTATCACGCCAGGGAGGCGCTTAAGAAAAATGCAGAGAGGATTTTATAATATGAAAGCAAAAGATAAACTCGATAAAATAAATGCCAGGCTGGCATCGTATAATCCGGAGCCTGAAAACAGGGACGAGATGATAAGGAATGTAATGGACTTAACATCCGAATCGGGAAGAAAACGGGTAATTCAGCAGTTTGTTAATTTAATCTTTGGCTGGACAGATACCCTCTGGATCAGAGCAGGACTTGTTACAATATCTACCTGCCTGGTATTCGTGTTCGGATTCCAGCAGTTTAGTATTATTAATAGGATTGGCAGGCTTGAGAATCGTATGGTAGAAAGTAGTACCGAACAGATTATCAGACAGCAGGGCGAGCATGTTTTATTAAATTCTGTGCTTATGAAGGAACTGGGAGAAAGTCAATTTCAGGATAGTGTTTTGGTTGCAGATAAAGACCTTAAGAATCTGATTAATTCATATTCTGAGCTCCAGAGACGATACCAGGATCTTCTAAGGGAGAGTTATTCGCAGCAGTTAAATGTAAATATTAAAAAGCAAGAGTTATGAAAAGAGTTAGGATAATATCTTTAGTTGTACTGTCATTAGTGCTGATTTCAAGTGAGTGTGGGAGACCGGATATGCTGGTGATAAATGATATCAAGGATGATGGGTCTATAAATCGTAAACTGGTAATGACCTATGATGAGGATGAGTTCGACCTCAGTGATATGCAGGTCCCGGTTGACAGTACCTGGAGCCTTGATAAAACGCTTGAGGTTTCAGAGAAGGGAGATTCTTTATGGACGCTTATAGCTGAAAAGCAATTTGCATCGGTTGACGATCTCAATAATTCATATATTAATGATACTGGCTCAAATAAGCATTTAAAAAGGTGGGCCGAATTTAGCAAGAAATTCAGGTGGTTTAATACGGTATACTATTATTCTGAGAACGTTGAAAAGATACTTGAAGCTTATCCGCCGGAAGATTTTCTCGATGAGGAATACCTCCACTTATTTTATATGCCTGAAAAAATATTTAATGATTACAGGTATGGAGAAGACAGCCTGAAGTATAAGGCTATGTATGATACTCTTGAGGAGAAGAAGGATGAATGGCTTGGCAGATGCCTCGTCAGGGGGGCAATAATTGAAATGGATTCAATAATGAAAGAATCCGGGGATAAATCAATTGATATTGATCTTATTATGGGGAAGGAAGAAGAGCTTGGTGAAATTATCCTCGGTGATGTTGATGTTGAGGTAGCAATTGATTCTCTCTTTGGAGAAGGTTATTACATTAGTAACCAGGCCCTGATTGATTCTTCCTTGAAAAACCTTGAGAAAAAGATTGAAGTGGCTCTGCAAGTAACAACATACCTTATCCAGACAAAGATGCCCGGAGAACTAGTTGGGACAAACGGATATATAGATACTGAAGGAGCTATTATCTGGGAGGTAAACTCAGATGTTATATTTGCAAAAGACTATTCAATGTGGGCACAATCAACTGAAAGTAATCTGTGGGCATGGATAGTGAGTGGTTTATTCGTAATATTTGTGATAGTTAGTATTGTTTTCAGAAAAAAGAGATTATAACAAAAAAGGGGACGCTTTCCCAGCGTCCCCTTTAAATATTTTTAAGAATCAGGCTATTTCTTAGCGGTAGTCTGAAAGAGTTTCCATTAATTTCTTTCTTGTAAAGAATATCCTGCTCTTAACAGTCCCAATTTTAAGATCCAGTTTCTCGGCAATCTCCTTGTATTTGAATCCCTGGAGGTGCATCCTGAAAGGAATTTTAAATTCATCTTCCAGTGCATCAATTACTTTGTCAATCTCATCAGCAGAATACTTCGACTCTGGCGAGACAAAACCTGATTCCTGCGGTAGATTAATAAAATACAAATCCTGTGAACCATCAATTATAGTGTTTTCTTTTACCGACCTCCTGTAATTGTTGATAAAGGTATTTTTCATTATCGTAAAGACCCATGCCTTAAGGTTTGTATAGTCTACAAACTTATCCTTATAGGTAATAGCCTTCATAAAGGTGTCCTGCACCAGGTCTTCAGCCCTTGTGTAGTCAGCAGTAAGGCTAAGGGCAAACTTCATCATGTTGTCTTCAAGACCAATCAGGTTATCGTTAAATTCTATTGCTGTCATAGTTCTATCTTTTTCTTGGTTTTTGGTAAGCCAAAGATAAGACGATAATAAAGGATAAACAAATCTTAATATCTTTAACTCAGTTAATTCTAAGGTCGTTAAAAATAGAGACAATGAGGTAAGGTCTTGTTTAACTGGCTTTTAGCACTAATTCTATAGGCGTGATTCTAAATTCATTACAAATACATTATTTGGCTAAACAATTTATATATGTCATTATCGTGGATGTGTGTGCAGGATGTACAGGTTTCCTTATTAGAACACTATTTTGTACATTAGGGGAAAATATTTATAAATTATTATGGAGTTTAAACTGGATACAGGAACAGGATTTATTTTAAGCGGAGATATTTATGATACTCCTTCAGAACCATCTAAAGTGATACTTATGATTCACGGACTGGGAGATCATTTCGGGAGATATAATCACTGGGCATCGTGGTTTGCTGAAAAGGATATAGCAGTAATTGGACTTGATCTTCCGGGGCACGGTCGCTCACCCGGCAGGAGAGGCCATATTAAGAATTATCATGTATATAATTCTATAATTGAATCGCTCGCAAAATTTGCCCGTAACAGGTATGGAGACTTACCTATCGGACTCTACGGTCATAGCCTTGGTGGTAATATAATTCTGAATTATCTTCTGACCAATGCTATCGGGTTTGATTTTGCTATTGCAACTTCGGCGTGGCTTCAGCTGGTATCTTCACCACCAAAGGCTACACTGGCAATGGCAAGAATTGTAAGTAAGATATTTCCCGGTTTTCTGCAAGCCAACGGACTTCAACTTGAGCATATATCAAGGGCAGAAGACGTGAACGAGAAATATAGCAGTGATCCTCTGGTTCACGACAGGATATCGCTTAGACTGGCAATTGAAGCAACAAATGCAGCTGAACGAATACTGGAAACAGGAAGCAGGATAGATATTCCTGTACTTTTACTGCATGGTAAAGATGATATGATTACTTCAAACGCAGGCAGCAGTAGCCTGGCAGAAATTAATGATAGAATAAGTCTTAAACTATGGGATGAAGGTTATCATGAACTGCATAACGAAGCCTTCAATAAAGAAGTTTTTGATTATATATATAACTGGATATTAAGATTATAGCAATTTGAAATTTCGAACTGAAATAAGCCCTGAAAAATCTGACCTGAGAATAGGATATAATTCGCCCCTGTTTTTCACGGGATCCTGCTTTTCCGAGGAGATAGGCTCATACCTGAGAAAGGGAAAATTCGATATTCTCGTTAACCCCTTCGGTGTTCTGTATAACCCTGCTTCTGTGGCCGATTCTCTCGATCGGATAATCGATGGGAAAGAATTTACCGCATATGATTTATTTGAATATAACAGGAGGTTCCTCAGTTTTAGTCATGACACAAACTTTTCTGGTGAAGAGCCAGGCGCAGTTCTTAAAGAAATAAACTCTAATCTCAAAATTGCTGTTTCAAAATTTAAAAAGGCTCATTTCCTTTTTGTAACATTTGGGACCGCGCGAATATACCGCTTGAAATCTTCCGGGCAGGTAGTCTCTAATTGCCATAAAATACCTGCCGGTGAGTTTGCCAGGGAATTAATGGATGTCGACAGTATTGCCGTCTTATGGAAAGAACTTATAAGGAAGATCAGAACAATCAACAGCAAAATAAATATTGTATTTACTGTTAGTCCTGTAAGACATTGGAAAGATGGGGCTCATGGAAATCAAATAAGTAAGTCAACCCTGTTTTTAGCTATAGCCAGATTAATGTCTGAGGATAACAGTCTTGCATATTTCCCCTCTTACGAGCTTATAATGGATGATTTGAGGGACTACAGATTCTATAATGATGATTTGCTGCATCCATCACCCGCAGCTGTTGAATATATCTGGAATTTTTTTACATCCAGCTATTTTAGTGAGGATACCTTCAGTCTATACAGGGAAATTCAAAAAGTTACAGCTGGCACAGAACATCGCTTATCAGGAAATAACAGGCTGGAGACAGAAGTCTTTAAGGAGAATATGCTGGTAAGGATAATGAATGTAAAAAAGATTAATCCATTAATCAACCTGGAAGACGAGAAAGAATATTTCCAGAATCTTTAAACAATACCTTAATTTTAATGTTTAATTTAAAATTAAAAAAACTAAACAAAATAGATTTTTGATGAAACTGACTAATATAATACTGGTATTTGTTATAGCATTTACTTCATTAAATCTTGTCGCACAGGAGAAAGAAGGAACGGTTAAGGGGAGAGTTGTTAATGCAGCAACAAATGAACCTGTTCCTTTTTCTACAGTAGTTATTTTTGGCACAACTACCGGAGCAATGACGGATTTTGATGGTAATTTTCTTTTTACCGGGCTGGAACCGGGTTATATCAGGATCCAGGCTTCTTCAGTTGGATACGAAGCTTATGTATCGCCTGAATTTCTTGTTACAAGAGACAACTCAGTCTTTATTGAGTTGCCGATTAATGAATCTGTCTTTGGAATAGACGATGTGGTAGTAAGAGCTTCCCCTTTCAGAAAGAAGCTTGAATCACCTCTTTCTGTCAGGATTGTTGGCATTCAGGAAATAGAAAAGAATCCCGGGGGAAACAGAGACATATCGAGGGTAATTCAATCTTTTCCGGGTGTAGCATCTACTCCTGCTTTCCGAAACGATGTTATTGTAAGGGGGGGAGGACCGAATGAAAACAGGTTTTATCTCGACGATATTGAGATTCCCTATCTTAATCATTTCTCTACCCAGGGTGCATCGGGAGGACCTGTTGGAATAATTAATGTTGATTTTGTGCAGGAACTGAATTTTTATTCAGGTGCTTTTCCTGCTTCAAGGGGCAATGCTCTTAGCTCGGTATTGAGTTTCAGGCAAATTGACGGGAACAATGAGAAAATGAAATACCGGGCCACAGTAGGTGCTTCAGACCTTGGTGTAACGGTTGATGGGCCAACCGGAGAAAACAGTTCGGTCATATTATCTGTAAGAAGATCGTATTTGCAGTTTCTTTTCTCGGCAATTGGACTCCCGTTCTTGCCTACTTATAACGATTTCCAGTTTAAGCATAAGACACGAATAGGCGATAAGGGAGAGCTTACTGTACTGGGCATAGGTGCATTGGATGATTTTGAACTTAACCGCGAAGCAAACGAAACCGAATACCAGAGATATATTCTCGATTATATCCCGGTTCAGAAACAGTACAGCTATACTTTCGGCGTAAAGTATAAGCATTTCAGGAGTAATGGTTATGATACCTGGGTTTTGAGCAGGAACTATTTAAATAACAGGCAGTATAAGTATGCAGGAAATGAAGAGATTGAGTCGCTGAAGATTCTTGATTATCTGTCTGGTGAGGGAGAGAATAAATTCAGATATGAGAGAACAATACTGAAGGAAGACGGACTAAAGCTGGATTATGGTGCAGGCTTTGAAAATGTTCTTTACAGAAACAGCTCAATGCAGAAATTATTTATTGAGTCAAGCGTTATTGAGAGGGAGTCTGATATTTCTTTCAGGACCAATAAGTATTCTCTGTTTGCTCAAGGTTCGAAAAGCTTTGTTGATAATAGATTATCACTATCAGCCGGTTTGCGAATAGAGGGCTCCACCTATTCTGCAGAAATGGCCAACCCCCTGAAAAATCTTAGTCCGAGAGTATCGGCTTCATGGTCGTTTACCGAAAAGTTAAGTTTTAATTTCAATATCGGAAGATATCTTCAATTACCACCATATACTTCGATGGGCTATTCTGATGGTAACGGAACACTTATTAACAAGCAAAACAAGATTACTTACATAAAGAGCGATCATATTGTTGCAGGAATTGAATTCCAGCCTCTGGAGAACTTCCAGTTTACACTTGAAGGCTTTTATAAAAGATACAGCGACTATCCATTCTCTGTTACCGATTCTATTCCACTGGCAAGCAAGAGTGCCGATTATGGAATCTTTGGAGACGAGGAAGTAAAATCAATTTCAGAAGGAAGATCTTATGGTGTGGAATTTCTTGGTAGAATAACTAACCTTGAGGGCTTGAATATGGTTTTTTCTTATACCTGGGTGAGGAGCGAGTTTAAGGATTTATCAGACAATTATATTCCCACATCATGGGATAATGTACACCTTCTGAATATTACAGCAACGAAGAGAATTGGTAAATACTGGGATGCAGGTTTTAAATGGAGATTTGTTGGAGGAGCACCATATACACCTTTTGACCTGGATAAATCATCATTTAAGAATGCATGGGATATTAAAGGACAGGGCTACCCGGATTATGATCTTTATAATAGTGAGAGACTCAAGTCATTTCATCAACTTGATATAAGGGTTGACAGGGCTTTCTATTTTGACAACTGGTCGTTAATGGTATATGTTGATATACAGAATCTGTACAATTTTAAGGCTGATCAGCCACCTATATTAATTAGACAGAGTGACGATGCAGGAAATCCTTTAACTGATCCGGGGGATAGTGATAAGTACCTGCTGAAATATATTAACGGAGAATCCGGAACCGTTCTTCCCACACTGGGAATAATTATTGAATTTTAATATACATTGAGATGAGACAATTTACAATAATAATACTGGCCATAATAACTGCTTCCTGTACCATAAACAAATCGTCTGGAGATGGCAATATTGAAGAGGAGAAGTTTGTTTTTACTGTAAATGAATCGGGAGAAGGTCCGTGGATCTCTCTCGATCTTGAGCGCGGTGAAAGTTTCTATTATCCTCTTATGGCAATCTGGCTTGAAGATATGGATGGTAATTATATCCAGACACTTTATGTTCCGAAATCTGTTGCAACCTCAGTTTTCAGGTTTGGAGAGATAAATGATAACAGGTGGAATCCCGGGATAAGGAGACACCCCCAGACTTTGCCTTACTGGGCTCATAAAAGGGGTATAAAGGCATCAGACGGTTTATATATGCCCGATCCTGATAATCCAATCCCCGATGCTTACACTGGCGAAACACCAATATCGAGTTTTCAAATGTCCTCAAAAACTGACAAAGCCCTCGACCAACCTGTAAGAATCTTATTGGAAATAAATCAAAACTGGGACTGGAATGAATACTGGACCAATGATCTCTACCCTGATGATGAGTACTATAAGTTATCATGTCAGCCTGCACTGGTATATGAAGCTGTACTTAATCCTGCCTTATCAGGTAATAAAGTCCAGATGAGGCCAATCGGTCACAGTCATCATTCGGGAGCAACAGGAGAGCTTTTTGAAGATATCTCAACTCTTACTACAGCCCTGGATATAGCAGAATCAATTACTGTAAAAATAGGAAGGGAGATTGAATAAAGTGTTGGGGTGTTTGGGTGTTGGGGTAATGGGGTAGCTTTATCCTACGCCTTTGGTCTTTTGTCCTTAGTCCTTAGCCTCTTTATCTTCCCGAATCAACCAGTATTTTCCTGACTATCTTTCGATTGTCTTCGAGTTCAATTGTAACAAGGTAGATTCCTTTTTCGTTACCCTGTAATTCAATTTCTTTTCTTTTTACCGGGAAGACCAGCTTTTCACGAGCTATTTCCTGACCAATAATATTGGTTATTCTGACAAATTTAAACGGTATGTCAGAGGTAATTGTAAATCGGCTATTAAGCACGGGAACGGGGAATATCTTTATTTCAGGCTCTTTTTCCTTAACTAACACTGATTGCTCACCGTTCAACCCAGAAGTTACCCCCTGAACCTGTTGTGCACTCAGAATGCCTGTCGAAAGTACAAGAAAAATTGCGAGTAAAAATATTCTCATAGGCTATATCAGTTTACATCTTTAACCTTATACGCAAATATCGTGCAAAAAGATACTTATAGCGAGTTTTGTTCTCCCTTTAACATAACTTTAGCATTCTCAAGATCTTCAGGCGTATCAATTCCGATACTGTCCCATTTACTTACAGAAGTACGTATTTTGTATCCCCATTGAAGCCATCTTAGCTGCTCAAGAGATTCTGCAAGTTCAAGATTTGTTGGTTTGAGCTTACTTAATTCTTCAAGAATATCAGCTCTGTAAGCATATATCCCAATATGTTTATAGAATTGATGTGTTTCAATTAAATTCTTATCAGATATGTCTCTTATATAAGGAATTACAGCCCTGCTGAAATATAAGGCGTTACCATTTTCAGAAATAACTACTTTAGGAATGTTTGGATCTTTCAGCTCCTTTTCGCCGGCTATTTTTTTAATAAGCGTTGAAATCTCCACCTTACTGTCTATAAATGATTCTATTAATAGATTAATTTGCTGGGGTTTAATAAATGGCTCATCTCCCTGTATGTTAATTACAATATCAGGTGAGTATTTTTCTGTACTTCGTATTGAATTAAGTGCCTCGGCACACCTGTCGGTACCGCTTTTATGTGCAGGGGATGTCATTATAACTTTACCTCCAAAATCAGATACAACCTTTTCTATCCTGCTGTCATCAGTTGCGACATATAGATTATCCAGTACCAATGAAGCCTGGTCGTATACCAGCCTTATCAAGGGTTTATTATCTATCATCGCCAGAGGTTTCCCTGGAAATCGTAATGAATCAAACCTGGCCGGTATTATCCCGAGTACTTTCATATAGCTGTATTTTATATCAGCGAATTTACAAAAAATGGATTTTTCTAAGTCTTTAAAAAAGATTAATTTCGCATGGATGATAAAGGTCCTATGAAAGAACTACAGAGCATAAAGCAAAGATTTGGGATTATTGGCAACAATATTGGTCTTAACAGAGCAATTGATATAGCCATTCAGGTAGCACCAACAGACCTGTCTGTTCTGATAACAGGCGAAAGTGGAACAGGAAAAGAAATCTTCCCTAAAATTATTCACAGCCATAGCTCCAGGAAACACGGACAGTATATTGCGGTTAATTGTGGTGCTATTCCTGAAGGAACCATAGATTCTGAACTTTTTGGACACGAGAAGGGATCTTTTACAGGAGCCACAGACAACCGTAAGGGATATTTCGAAGGTGCAAACGGTGGAACAATATTCCTTGATGAGGTGGCTGAATTACCTCTTTCAACCCAGGTTCGCCTCTTAAGGGTGCTTGAAACGGGAGAATTTATTAAAGTAGGATCGTCCAGAATGCAAAAATCCGATGTTAGAGTAATTGCTGCTACCAACGTGGATATTCTAAAAGCAATACAGGATGGTAAGTTTCGCGAGGATCTTTTTTACAGGCTTAACACCGTACCTGTTGCTATACCTGCACTCAGAAAGAGGGGTGAGGATATATTATTACTTTTTAGGAAATTTGCTGCTGACTTTGCCGAGAAATACAGAATGCCTTCGGTTAAACTTACCGATGATGCAAGAGATGTACTGATAGACTATAGCTGGCCCGGAAATGTAAGACAGCTTAAGAATATTACAGAGCAAATATCTATTATTGAAGGCTCACGTGAGATAGATTCGGAGATACTAAAGACCTACCTTCCGGATTATTCCTCGGCAAAATTACCGGCTGTTATCAGAGACAGGCAGGGAGGAGAATCATTTTCTTCCGAGCGCGAAATACTGTATAAGATTCTTTTTGATATGAAAAAGGATATGAGCGACCTTAAGAAACTGGTATTGGGTATGCTCCAGGATAATCCTGATGGCCTTAATCTGTCGGAGGCAGACTCAAATGTAATAAGGAGACTTTACAAAGAGTCAGATAGGGCTGAGACAACTGAACTTGCTCACACCAGGCCTCCTGTTACAATACCTCACCCATCCGTGGATGAGAATATTCAGGATACTGAGGAAATAATAGAGGAGTCGCTTTCGCTTGTAGATAAAGAGATTGAGCTTATTAAGAAAGCGCTTGGAAAATATGCAGGCAAACGAAAACTTGCGGCAGATGAACTTGGGATATCCGAAAGAACACTTTACAGAAAGATTAAGGAATATGGAATTGATTTATAAGACAAGATCATTTCTCATTAGGATCAGACCGGCCATTTTTCCGGTCTTTATTTTCTTATTGGCCATTATTTTTAGTGGATGCAAAATTAAATATTCTTTCTCAGGGGCAAGTATCTCAGCAAATGTTAAAACTATAAGTATACAATATTTTCAGAACAGGGCTAATCTTGTACAACCCGGACTGGGACAGTATATAACTGATGAATTACAAGATAAATGCCGGGCTCAGACAAACCTGGAGTTTATTAATGATATCGGTGATGTAAACTTTGAAGGAGAAATTACAGATTACCAAACCAGGCCATTAACCGTTTCAGGTGATGCTCAGGCTGCAATGAACAGGTTTACAATTACGGTAAGGGTTAAGTTTACTAATTCGGTTGAACCGGATTTTAGTTTTGAGCAGAGTTTTTCCAGATATTCCGACTACGATAGCTCACTCGAATTAAGTGCGGTTGAGCAGGAGCTATCTGAGGATATTGTGGAAGAACTTATCGAGGACATCTTTAATAAGGCATTCGTTAACTGGTAAAATGAACAGAAGCGAGCTCATAGAGATGGTTAAAAACCATAGTTGGACGGCCAGTAAGGATAGCTCCGAGCTGAACGAAATTATATCCCTTTATCCATGGTTTCAGTCGGTATATACTCTTCTTCTGGATGCTAAATATTCTGCCGATAGTGTAACATTTGAAGAATCTCTTAAAAAAAATGCAGTCTTTGTAGCTAACAGGGAGGTTCTATATTACATACTGAAGGAATCTGACAGCAGGGCCGATAAAGACCCGCTGAGTGAAGAGGTAAGTCCTTCATCCAAAGCAGACGAGCACGGTCTTCGATCCAGGGCAGAACTGGTTGAGCAGATTGAATCAAGGCTTGCCGAACTCGAACAATCTTCAAACGACGAAAACGAAATATTACTTCTTGATGAAGATGAAGATATTGTTGCAGACTTTAATGATTCCTCCTTCGCTAAAGCTACGGAGAAGGGAGAAGGGGATATTAGTGATATGGGGAAGGAGCAGGACCTGCTCGACCTTGACTATCCCGGTATTGAATCACAAGAAGAAAAAGCCAGCTCAGCCGATGAGCTTGTTGACAGGTTTATTGAATCGAACCCCAGGATTAAGCCCGACAGGGAGAAGATGGATGCTCCAATCGAAGATATTGCCGAGAAGGTAGAAGATAAAAACCCGGGGCTAATTACAGAGACACTGGCTAAGATTTATATTAATCAGAAGTTCTATACCAGAGCTATTCTGATTTATGAAAAATTAAGTTTGAAATTTCCGGAAAAAAGTAGTTACTTTGCGACTCAAATTGAGAAGATTAAAGAATTAATGTCATAATTAACACAGAATGGGAATTTATATATTTGTATCGGTCTTAATAATAGTGGCCTGCTTCCTGCAGATACTTATTGTACTTGTACAAAATTCAAAAGGGGGCGGTCTGGCTGCTAATTTTACATCAACAGGTCAGACTATGGGTGTACGTAAAACTGCAGATTTCCTGGAGAAAGCGACCTGGACACTCGCAGTTGTTATACTTGTATTAAGTGTTGCGGCTACAGCAACAATTCCTCGTTCAGGAGAAGAGCAGCAATCAAGAATTCAGGAACAGATCCAGAATGCAGTCGATCCTAGTGCAATACCAACATTGCCAACAGCAATTCCTAATCAGGATCCGGGTACTGAGGGTGGACAGTAGTAATAATAAAAAAGATATTTAGAGTGTCAGTTTGTCATCAAACTGACATTTTTTTTTGCAAAAATGTCAACTTGTTACCCTATTTAAGTAATATTTCCATTTGGCATAAAATGTGTTAAATAGGGGATGTCGGTAAATAAATGTTTAACCTAATAACTAATAAATAGAGATGGCAGATTTAAAAGGAAAAATACTCGCTGGTAAAGTTCTTGTTCAACCAGCAGAGGCAGAAGAAAAAACACAGAGTGGAATTATTATTCCAGACAGTGCCAAAGAAAAGCCACAGCAGGGAACAGTACTTCTTGTTGGTGAGAGTAAGAAAGACGAAAAGATGGAGGTAAAAGCAGGAGATGTTGTTCTATTCGGTAAGTATGGCGGACAAGAGCTCACAATTAATGGTGTAGATTATCTTCTGATGTCTCAGAGTGATATTCTTTTTATTATGTAAACCTGATAACAATTTAAAATTTTATAATATGGCAAAAGAAATCAAATTTGATATCGAAGCTCGTAATCTTCTTAAAGAAGGTGTTGATCAGCTTGCTGATACAGTAAAAGTTACACTGGGACCAAGAGGTCGTAATGTTGTACTGGAGAAAAAGTTTGGTGCACCACAGATCACCAAAGATGGTGTAACTGTAGCTAAGGAAATAGAGCTTAGCGACGGATACCATAACCTGGGCGCCCAGATGGTGAAAGAAGTAGCATCCAAAACCGGAGATGATGCCGGCGATGGTACAACTACCGCTACCCTGCTTGCACAGGCAATAATTAATGTAGGGTTGAAGAATGTAACTGCAGGAGCGAATCCAATGGAATTAAAGAGGGGAATCGATAAAGCAGTTGAACTTGTTGTTAAGTCTATCGCTGATCAGGCCCAGGTTGTTGGTGATGATCTTGAAAAGATAGAGCAGGTTGCCCGCATCTCTGCTAATAATGATGATGAAATCGGCAAACTTATTGCTGAAGCGATGGCTAAGGTTAAGAAGGAGGGTGTTATTACTGTTGAGGAAGCAAAAGGAACAGAGACAACTGTTGAGGTTGTTGAAGGAATGCAGTTTGATCGGGGCTATATATCTCCTTATTTTGTTACTGATGCAGATAAAATGGAGGCCGACCTGGAAAATCCTTATGTTCTTATCCACGATAAGAAAATATCAACAATGAAAGATCTTCTTCCTATTCTTGAAGCTACTGCTCAGAACGGAAGACCCTTAATGATTATCGCAGAAGATGTAGAAGGTGAGGCTCTTGCAACACTGGTTGTTAACAGGCTGCGTGGTTCTCTTAAAGTTTGTGCAGTAAAAGCTCCGGGATTCGGCGACAGAAGAAAAGAAATGCTGGAAGATTTAGCAATACTTACAGGTGGTACTGTAGTCTCGGAAGAAAAAGGACTTAAACTTGAGCATGCCACAATTGAGATGCTCGGACAGGCTGAGAAAATTACTGTTGATAAGGAGAACACAACTTTAGTTAACGGAGCGGGTGATAGCGATGCTATTGCATCAAGAGTTGGCCAGATTAAGAAGCAAATAGAGTCAACTACATCAGATTATGATAAGGAGAAACTTCAGGAACGTCTGGCAAAATTGGCCGGTGGAGTAGCAGTACTCTATATCGGAGCAGCTTCAGAAGTTGAGATGAAGGAAAAGAAAGACCGTGTTGATGATGCATTAAGCGCAACAAGAGCTGCAATAGAAGAAGGAATAGTACCCGGTGGAGGCGTAGCCTATATCCGTGCTATCGAAGCACTTAATAAAGCAAAAGGAGATAACGAAGACCAGAATACAGGAATTGAGATTGTCAAGAGAGCTATTGAAGAACCTCTCCGTCAGATCGTAATAAACTCTGGTAAAGAAGGAGCCGTTGTTGTTCAGGCTGTAAAAGAGGGTAAAGGCGATTTTGGATATAATGCCAGGATAGACAAGTATGAGAATCTTTATGAATCTGGAGTAATTGATCCGGCAAAAGTAACAAGAATTGCTCTTGAGAATGCAGCTTCAATAGCAGGTATGTTCCTGACAACAGAAGCAGTTGTTATTGATATTAAAGAAGATGAGCCTCCAATGCCTCCTATGGGTGGCGGCGGAATGCCAGGAATGATGTAAAAAGAGATTTACACGAATTAAAGACTAATTTCACGAATAGGAAAGAGGTGGCCAGATGGTTACCTCTTTTTGTTTAAGTGGTTTGAGTGGTTTGAGTGGTTTAAGTGGTTTAAGTGGTTTGAGTGGTTTAAGTGGTTTAAGTGGTTTGAGTGGTTTCTTTTGACCTTTTTCTGACAGAAAGGAGGAAGAAAGCCAGTGCTCCCAGTCCTGATAAAGAGCCAATAATATAGCCCATATCAGGTGCCAGGTTTAGACCGGCTCCACTGTTTGGCGCTACAAGGATATAAGATATGCAGACAACAGTAAGGAAGGTTGCAGGGATTGAAAGGAACCAGTGGCTCTTACCCTTAATAGCCATATACATTGCTGCAGTCCACAAAACAATTGTGGCCAGTGATTGATTCGAGATCCCGACAAATTTCCATACCCGGCCAAATTCATCCTTCATCAGAAAAGTTAATATAAATCCTACAATAAATAGAGGAATACTTACTGCAAGCCTGTTCTTCAGACTAATTTGTTTGATCCCGAACATATCGGCAATTGTTAATCGAGCACTCCTGAAGGCCGTATCTCCCGAGGTTATAGGACAGGCAACAACTCCCACTATTGCAAATATAGCCCCTACGCGACCGAGCCAGCTATTACATATTTCATTTACTACCCAGGCCGGATCGGGGATAATTTCGGGATTAGATGCCAGAGGATTTGTAAGAGTATAATTCAGGCCATGAACATCTCCAAAATAGTTCATTGCGGCCGAGGCCCAGATAATTGCTACAATACCTTCAGTTATCATTGCTCCGTAAAAAATCGATTTTCCCTGTTTCTCGTTCATAATGCAGCGCGCCATCAGGGGAGACTGTGTGGCATGAAAGCCAGAGATTGCGCCGCACGATATTACTATAAACAGCATTGGAAATAAGAGGTTCGACCCTGGATCAGCATGGAAGTTCTTAAATGACGAGACACCAATCTCCATCATATTCATGCTGCCATTTGCTGATTTAATTATTAACGACCCTCCGATACCAATGGCCATAATAAGTAGTGAAGCTCCAAAGATTGGATATATGCGGCCAATTATTTTATTTATTGGCAGAAGGGTGGCAAGCAGATAATATGCAAAAATTATATATAGCCAGATTCTGATATCCATATTTGTCATAGTAAACAGCAGCTTAGCAGGACCGCTCACGAAGGCTACTCCAACAAATACCAGAAGTAAGAGAGTGAAGATCCTCAGGAAAGACCTTGCTGTTGAACCAAGGTATTTGCCAACAATCTCGGGCAAACTTGCTCCATTGTTCCTTATCGATAACATACCCGAGAAGTAATCGTGTGTTGCCCCCATAAATATACAGGCCAGAACAATCCAGATATATGCAAGTGGTCCGTACATAGCACCCAGTATAGCTCCAAAGATTGGTCCCAGTCCGGCAATGTTCAGGAACTGAATCATGAAAATTTTCCAGGCAGGCATCGGGATAAAGTCAACTCCGTCATTAATCCTGCAGGCCGGGGTCTCTAACTCGGGTTTCATCCCGAAGTAACGATCAACAAAAGAACCATAAGTAAAGTAACCCAGTATAAGAGCTACTATGCATATAAGGAAAGTTATCATAAGGGAGATCAATTTGTATAAAATTAGTATTTATAGTTGAAAGGTTGAATTGTTAAACTGTTAAATTGGCTGTTTTATTAATCCTCTTCAACTTTATCAACCCTATCAACCCTATCAACCTTATCAACAATAGTATTATCTTTGCCCTTGATTATGACAAGCCACAAGGAGAACATAAGGAATTTTTGCATTATTGCTCATATTGATCATGGTAAGAGCACTCTTGCCGACAGGATGCTTGACAGTACTAACTCAGTGTCGAAGAGAGACATGAAAGAACAGGTGCTGGACAATATGGACCTTGAAAGGGAGCGTGGTATAACAATTAAGAGCCATGCCATACAAATGAAGTATTCTGCCGGAGGGAGAGACTATTTGTTGAATCTTATCGACACACCGGGCCATGTTGATTTTTCCTATGAAGTATCAAGGTCAATAGCAGCATGTGAAGGAGCACTTCTGGTAGTTGATGCAACACAGGGAATACAGGCACAGACAATATCAAATCTGTTTATGGCTCTTGAGAATGATCTGGAAATTATACCCATTCTGAATAAGATGGATATGGTAAATGCAATGCCAGACGATGTTAAGGATCAGATAGTAGACCTTATTGGATGTGAAAGGGAAGATATAATTGAAGCAAGTGGCAAGACCGGCATGGGAGTAGATCTGATACTGGAGAAAATTATTGAACTTGTTCCTGCTCCCGGTGGGGATAAGGACGCTCCCCTGCAGGCACTTATTTTCGATTCTGTATATAATTCCTTCAGGGGCATTATTGCCTATTTTAAAATTGTTAACGGAACCCTGAAGAAGGGTGATCATGTAAAGTTTTTAAATACCGGAAGTAAATATGCTGCTGATGAGATTGGCGTACTGAAAATTAAGCAGGAGCCAAGGGAAGAGATGAGTGCAGGAGATGTGGGATATATTATTTCGGGGATTAAAATTTCTTCTGAAGTAAAGGTAGGCGATACAATTACCCATGTTGAAAACCCGTGTTTAAAGGGGATAGAAGGGTTTGAGGATGTTAAGCCAATGGTATTCGCGGGTATTTATCCCGTTGATGCAGATGAGTATGAGGATTTGAGGGCCTCGATTGAGAGATTGCAGCTAAATGATGCTTCTCTTACATTTATTCCCGAATCATCGGCAGCACTGGGCTTTGGATTCCGCTGTGGTTTCCTGGGCTTACTACATATGGAAATTATCCAGGAGAGACTCGACAGGGAATTTGATATGGACGTAATTACTACCGTACCCAATGTATCATATAAGGTTTATACTACCAGGGATGGTGTGATGGATGTTCATAATCCATCGGGTCTGCCTCCTGTAACAAATATCGACAGGATTGAAGAGCCTTATATCCAGGCCCAGATAATTACAAAATCCGATTATGTGGGATCAATAATGAATCTCTGTATTGATAAGCGAGGTACTTTTAAGAACCAGGTATATCTTACCAGCGACAGGGTTGAGATCACATTCGAGATGCCTCTCTCGGAGATAGTATTTGATTTTTATGATAAGTTGAAGAGTATTTCAAAAGGGTATGCATCATTCGATTATCATTATTCCAATTACGCTAAAGCAGACCTTGTGAGACTGGATATACTCCTGAATGGCGAAATGGTTGATGCACTGTCGACCTTGATTTACAAGGGTCATGCATATGACTTTGGTCGCAGGATGTGCGTAAAACTTAAAGAACTGATACCCAGGCAACAGTTTGATATAGCAATTCAGGCTGCAATAGGAGCAAAGATAATTGCCAGGGAAACAGTTAAGGCAGTAAGGAAGGATGTAACAGCTAAGTGTTATGGTGGTGATATTACCAGGAAAAGGAAATTGCTCGAAAAACAGAAGAAAGGGAAGAAAAGAATGCGTCAGGTAGGTAATGTTGAGGTGCCACAGCAGGCCTTTCTTGCAGTACTAAAGATGGATTAATTTTGAAACTTGAAAAAATTTACTAATTTAGTCATCCCAATGACTTAAGGTAATTTTAAATATACCTTAATCTAAAATCTAACCTAAGCTAATGCCCCTGCCTCTGAGGACGGGGCATTATTTTGTTATAAGCTTATAACCTTTACCGTGTACATTCAGTATAGATACAGAAGGGTCCCTTTTCAGGTATTTTCGCAGTTTGGTTATATAAACATCCATGCTCCTGGCATTGAAATAGTTATCGTCGATCCATATTGACTTCAGTGCGAAATTTCTTTCTAATACTTCATTTCGGTGAGTGCATAATAATCTTAGTAACTCCGATTCCTTGGTTGTAAGCTTATTTGATTCCTCCCCTATATCCAGAACCTGGGTTAGTGGGTAGAAAGTAAATTTACCGATCTCATATACATCCTTGTTTTCCACGATAGAACCCTTGGTACGTCTTAATATTGCTTCTATGCGATATAGCAATTCCTCCATGGAGAATGGCTTGGTTATATAATCGTCGGCACCGGCAGTGAATCCTTCTATTACATCTTTTTCCAAATTCTTTGCAGTTAAAAATATAATGGGTATCTGCTTGTTTTCCTCCCTGATATTTTTTGCCAGGGTAATACCATCTCTTTTTGGCATCATAACATCGAGCAAACAGAGGTCATATGTACCAGAATTGAACTTTACCCATGCCTGTTCACCATCAGACACCAGGATTGTTTCATAGCTCTTTGCGTTCAGGTAATCCCTTAAGAGATTACCAAGGTTACTATCATCTTCTGCCAATAGAATACGTACCATTATTTATCTGTTTTTTGGAATTTTAATTTGGAAGGTAGTACCCTGTCCAACCTGACTTGTTGCAATAATTGATCCGTTGTGCTCATCAACTACTTTTTTTACATAGCTCAGGCCAAGGCCAAAGCCTTTTACATTGTGTACGTTCCCTGTTGGAACCCTGTAGAATCGTTCAAATATTCTCTTTAAATCATCTTTTTTTATTCCAATCCCCTTATCCTTTACGGTAATTATTATGGCTGAATCAGAATCTGTTGTTGCAATTTCTATATCCGGAACTTCGGGTGAGTATTTTATTGCATTGTCGATAAGGTTCGACAGCATGTTTGAGAAATGTGCCTCATCAACCTTAGCAATGCAATTTTCCCCATTTAGCTTTAAGGTTATATGTCCCTGCTTATCGGCCATCTGTAAAGAAAAATTATCGCTAATATTACGGATAATACTTTGGATATTTGCATCGTTAAATTTCAGGTTCATTGTACCATTTTCGAAAACTGATGCCTGTAATACTTTTTCAACCTGGTATTTTAGCCTGAGGCTTTCATCGTTTAATATTTTTGAAATATTGTCGAGATTTTTAAACTCCTCCCTGATCGACTTGTCTGCCATCATCTGTGAGGCAAGAGATATAGTAGAAATAGGAGTTTTCAACTCGTGAGTCATATTATTTATAAAGTCAGTTCTTATCTCAGAAATTCTTTTTTGCCTCAGGATAATTATTATGTTTGTGGCTGAGAACAAGATCAGTAAGAGGGTAATAAATATTGATGTAAATCCCATTATACCTACCTGGTTGATCAGGTACTTTGTTTCCTTTGGGAAGTATAATGTCATCCTGTTCTGACCAGGCACAGGATCGTTTGGAAATAGCTGTCGAAGATATTTGTGCGACTTCGAAGAAAGATCGAAATATTTTGAGCTGAAGACCTCGCTGGTTCCTTCATCTATCCTGTATTCAAAATCAATATCAATTCCCAGCCTCTTTAAGGTAGATGAGAGCAGTTCATCAACCTCGGGTTTAGTTATTCTTTCCGAAAGGGAAGGAGTATCTTCAAATATTTTGCCCATCAGATTCTCCAATAGGACAGTTTTATTATTAACCCTTCCTGTTATCCCGGCCCTTATGCTCTCTATAGATAATTCAGGGGCTTCGTTCTCGGGGTAGTAAAACTCATCATCAGAATAGAAATATATCTTCTGGCCTTCATTATTAATAATAAGAGATAATTCCTGATCGTATGCTCCGGATAACTGCATGATTCTTGAATCAGACTGGTAACCCTGTAGTTGTCTGGCCAGCTGCGAGCTGGAAGGCACAATGGCAACAACAGAATCGAATGTCGGGATATCAATTTCTTCTACAATTCTCTGCAGGATCTCATGCTTTTCCATTTCCCTTACCACTACATCCAGCGAATTGCTTACCATTACCCTAAACTGCTGATCTTTCGCCTCAAAGGCATTATTAATCCAGTATATTTGTACAAGGATAAGCCCCGACATTACTATCGAGAAAAGGATAGCCAGTAAAATAATGGTTCGACGTTTCATAAGAATCTTCCTTCAGCACAGGGTGTTAAGGTCTACAGTGCTAATCAATAGCATATTACAAAAATATCCTTTAAAAGTAACAAACAGATTGATTTAACACTCTTTAACAAAGTTACAGTTCTGAAGATGTGTTTTGCTTAATCGGGAAAAAGCTTTTGGCACGAACTTTGCATATCTATAAATGAGGTTTTTTTTCATAGGTTAGATTAGGGTTAATCATGGAATCAGGAGGCGCCAAGCCTCCTTTCCTTTAATGAAAAAGACTTAGGTTTTAGGTTTAGGTTTAGGGTTAATTAAAGAAATAGGCAGGCAAATTTTTGTTTGCCTATTTTTTATAATGTGCCTTCCGTATCTCAATCCCTTTTTCTTTAGCTGTATAATAGATATGTTTTCTAATGTTTCTTGACTTATTCTTCTCAACCCAGGTAAGGTTAATATGTACCGATTTTCCATCATTCAGAATCAGAACAGCATTTTTGCTGTGAGGAGGCATATATACCATATTAATTTCTGTCCAGGTGTAGGATCGGTGTGTGGGAAAGAATAATCCATAATGATATGAGATAATTTCCTTATTGACCTTAAAAAAGTGCTCCTTTTTCTTTTTTGTAGACAGTATTGCTATAGTGAAAAGAAAAATTGTAACTCCATAAAGCGATATGGTTAGTCCAAAGGCTGAATAAGTATCATGTTTAAAGAACTTGAGGTACGAATCCCACGCTGATATGAGAGCCGCCACAATTGCTATTATCCAGATAAGAATTTTCCTGGATTTTGAGAATTCTTCTGATGCCAGGTTGAAATACAGATCGTCCATATTAAGAATTTATTATTATAATATATTCGTCATATAACTTTTCTTTTTCAAGAATAAAAACGGCAGTAAATTCTTCAATTTCGCGGATCTTTTGTTGAATGTCTTCCACAATATTAATATTAAGGCTGCCGCAGATAAGAAAAAGGTAGTCAAGAGCAGGAAAATATTTGCTCAGAGTGGCACTATCAGACTTATTACTAACCAGCTGATATGATAGGTCATTATATTTAGATTCGCCCGTATACCTGGAAAAGATCACTTCTTTAATAATATCGGGAGATACGGGTTCATCATTCGATAAATTGATATTAAGTTTCTTATTTAATACCATTGATGTTTTATAGTCCGGCTCGTGAGTAACCAGACCAAAAAATTGATGATCAAATTCATCATCAATTACAAGTTTATGCAATGATTTTTTACCTGATGATTTCATTCAGTTAAAATCTATATCTAAAGGTAGTAAAATTATAATTATTAGTCAATGTAGCCAATCTTCTGGATCTTTGTCCAGGCTACGTAAGATGCTATCTGCTCTGCCTCTCTTTTTGATACCCCCGTGCCCTGCCCAAATATTTCATGATCGATACGAAGAGTTGTAGTAAAATGTATGATATTATGCTCCTGATCAAAATCTTCGATATATGAGAGGTCAATTCTTTTATTTAATTTTTGCGCCCACTGGTATACCTGGCTTTTGTAATCATCTTCTGTAATCAGGATAAGGCTAAGGTCAAGATGTTTATTGAGTAATCTGCGGATAATAAATTCCTTTGTTTTCAGATAACCCTTGTCAAGGAATACCGAACCAATAAAGGCTTCGAGTGCATCACCATATAGCTTTTTACCCTTGTTTCCATTATTAATATGACTGATAAGGAGGGAATCTATACCAAGAGAGACAGACAGCTTATTAAGCATGTGTCCGTTCACAATTTTAGATCTGATCTTAGTAAGCTTCCCTTCATCATAATCAGGGAATTCGTTAAAAAGGTAATCAGACAGCACTGCATCAAGAATGGCATCTCCAAGGAATTCAAGGCGTTCATTATTAATCCTTCTACCATCATCTTTTGTAAAGGTAGCTGAGCGGTGTATTAAGGCCTTTTCGTATAGGGAAATATTAGAAGGAGAGAACCCGAGTATTTTCTTTATTCGCGACTGGAAATCTCTACTGTTAAGTATATAAGTTTCTTTGCTTTTCTTTCTTAGAAGAGCCACTGAATATTATATTTTTTTCATGACCACCGTTGCGTTATGGCCACCAAAGCCAAATGTATTGCTAAGAGCAATGTTAACATCTCTCTTCTGGGCTTTGTTCAGAGTGAGATTTAACCTGGGATCAACCCTGGGGTCTTGTTCCTTATGGTTTATGGTTGGGGGCACAATCCCCTTGTTCATCGCGAGAATTGATGTAATTGCTTCGACTGCTCCGGCAGCGCCAAGTAAATGACCTGTCATAGATTTTGTAGCACTAACATTTAACTCATAGGCATGATTCCCGAATAGATTAACAATGGCAATGGCTTCCGAAATATCACCAAGAGGTGTTGCGGTGCCATGAACATTAATATAATCAACGTCGTTAGTTGAAATCCCGGCTTCCTCAATTGCTAATTTCATAACGGCATAAGCTCCTTTACCTTCAGGATGAGGGGCCGTAAGGTGATAGGCATCTGCAGTCATTCCCGTACCCACTAGCTCACAGTAAATTTTGGCTCCTCTGGCTAAAGCATGCTCATATTCTTCCAGAATAAGTCCTCCTCCTCCTTCACCCATAACAAAACCGTCACGGGTGGCATCGAACGGCCTTGAGGCTGTTTTATACTCATCATTATTGGTAGACATCGCCTGCATGGAATTGAAGCCCCCGACACCTGCTTCATTTATTGTGCTTTCGGATCCGCCTGTTACAAAAATATCAGCCTTCCCCATGCGAATAATGTCAGTAGCCATTATCAACGCGTGCGTTGATGATGCACAAGCAGAAACGGTAGAAAAGTTAGGTCCTCTTAGTCCATACTTCATTGAAATAAGACCGGCAGCAATATCGCTGATCATCTTAGGAATAAAAAATGGACTAAAACGCGGGGTCCCATCACCGGCTGCGAAACTTTTTATTTCGTTAAGGAATGTTTCCAAACCGCCAATTCCGGAAGCCCATATAACGCCTGCCCTGTCCCTGTCTATCTTTTCCAGATCAAGGCCAGAATCAAGAATAGCTTCCTCAGCTGCAATAAGAGCAAACTGTGAATATCTATCCATCTTCCGGGCTTCCTTGCGGTCGAAATAATTTGTAGGATCGTAGTTTTTTACCTCGCAGGCAAACTTTGTTTTGAATTTTTCAGTATCAAACCGGGTAATCCAGTCGGTTCCGGAGATACCGTTCACTAAACCCTCCCAGGTTTTAGGAATATTATCCCCCAGGGGGGTAATTGCTCCCATGCCTGTAACTACAACCCTTCTCATTGTTCTTGTTTTTCAGTTATGCAAATTTATTTTGCATTCTCTTCGATATACTTAATCGCTTCACCAACAGAGCCAATGCTCTCAGCCTGATCGTCAGGAATACCAATATTGAATTCCTTCTCAAACTCCATGATAAGCTCAACAGTATCAAGAGAGTCAGCACCAAGATCGTTAGTAAAACTAGCTTCTGTGGTTACTTCTGATTCGTCAACTCCAAGCTTGTCAACGATAATCTCTTTTACTTTTGCTGCAATATCAGACATAATCTCAATTTTTGGTTAATAATAGATTTTTTAACCCTGCAAAGAAATATATTTGTACAAAACTATTCAAACAAATTACACTTTTTTTATTAGAATACAAGGGTATATCACTGAAAAACAATTATATACCTGTGTTTTTTTAAGTTATTCGATGTTTTTCAACATAATGTAAGTAGCAGTAAATGAAAAAGATAGCAGTTTTCGCCTCGGGCTCCGGAACCAATGCGGAGAATCTTATTCACTATTTTTCGAACGAAAAGAGCGCAAGAGTGTCTCTGGTTTTGACAAATAAACCCGATGCTTATGTATTAGAAAGGGCTGGAAAACTTTCAGTTCAAAGTGAAATTTTCGACCGGGACGATTTTTATGGTTCAAACAGGATCCTCGATATCCTGCAAAAAGAAGAGATAGATTTTATTGTCCTGGCCGGTTTTTTGTGGCTGGTCCCGGCTAAAATTATTGAAGCTTACAGAGACAGGATTGTAAATATTCACCCTGCTCTTCTGCCTTCCTATGGAGGTAAGGGGATGTATGGAAGCAGGGTGCACGAGGCAGTAATTGCTAATGGAGAAAGGCAATCAGGAATTACAATACATAGGGTAAATGAGATATATGATGAAGGTGATATAATTTTTCAGGCAAGATGTTCTATTGATCCGGGAGATGATGCCGAAAGCCTGGCTCGGAAGATTCATAAGCTGGAATATGAACACTTCCCCGCTGTAGTAAAGGAATTAATCGATAAATTATAGCAGATCAGCCAGTACTTATTTACTCTATTGAGTCGAGTAAAAGTTTCATTACAGTACTAATTTTCTCAAATTTTTCCTTATTATCCTCAGATACAGGCTCTACCGGAGGCGATTCAATCTTCAGCGGATCGACTGCCCGCCCATTCTTATAGAATCTGAAGTCGAGATGAGGCCCGGTTGACAGGCCAGAACTACCTACATATCCGATAATGTCTCCCTGCTTAACATATTTGCCGACCTTAATTCCTGTACCAAACCTGCTCAGGTGGAGGTAGGCAGTGGAGTATATACTGTTATGGGTAATTCTTACAATCCGCCCGTTGTTCTGATCATATGTTGCACCTGTTACCCTTCCGTCGCCAATAGCATGAACGGGTGTGCCTATGGGTGCGGCATAGTCAACACCATGATGTGGTCGTCTTATCCTCAGTACCGGGTGCATTCTGCTGTTTGAAAACCTGGAGCTTATTCTTGAGAAACGAAGGGGAGCTTTAAGGAATGCTTTTCTCAGGCTGTTTCCTTCGAGATCATAATACGACTCGATATCATCCTGTATCAGAGGTATTGCATAGAATTCTGTTCCGGCATGTTCGAACCAGGCTGCGTATATTTTTCTTACTCCTAACGATATAGTATCTATATATTCTTCTTCATATACAATTTTATACCTGTCGCCTTTTTGCAGACCAAAGAAATCAATAGTCCATGCATATATCTCAGATAACTCAACTGCCAGGCCCGGGTTCAGGTCTGAATCAATCATAGAGTTCCAGAGCGATGATTCTATTGTACCTGAGGAATATCTTATTTTGGATTGGATTTCATTTTCAAATCTCCTTATGTGAAGTGAATCTGTGAAATCAAAGATATAACTGGTTGCAGGATTATCTTTGTATATAAAGTAATCGACCTTTTGCAGGGTGTCGTTTCTCAGGAAAAGGGTATATGAATTGCCTGCTTTAATATCTCTTACATCAAGAGTCTCTTTTGAATTACTCATGAGTATGTTGAGATCAGAATAAGATATTCCATAGTTATCGAGTATCTCAGACAGGAACTGGTTGCGCCGAATTCTTCCTGTTTCAATCAGGTATCCGCTTGTATCAATACCATAGAGAAGATGGATTATAGCAGAATCCTGTTCTACCGAATCTGATGGGGTGGTAAGGGGTAAACCTTTTTCTTCTGTTATACTGGAACAATCTGTTAAGAATACTATTATAAACAGGCTTATTACAAGCGTTGATAATTCAAAAAATCGTTTTTTCATACCACTACATTTACTATTCTGCTTGGCACAACAATTACTTTTTTTGGTCCACTCTCCCCAAGCCATTTTTTTGCCCTTTCGTCCTCAATCACAATCTTTTCTACTTCCTCGGGCGACATAGATACAGGTAGTTCTATCTTAAATCTTAGCTTGCCGTTAAAAGAAACAGGATATTCAAATACATCTTCCTGTAGATATGATTCCATCACCCTGGGCCAGGGCTCAAAGGTAATTGTTTTCGAATTGCCATACATTTCCCATAATTCTTCAGCCAGGTGGGGCGCAAAGGGCGAAAGTATTTGTGCAAATGTCATTGCAGTAGCTTTATTTACTTTTCCTTTCTTAATGGCATTATTAGTAAAAATCATCAGTGCCGAGATGGCAGTATTAAACCGAAGGTTCTCTATATCAGATCCTACCTTCTTTATTGCCTGATGCAGGGCTTTCAAAATATCCTTATCTTCTGGCTCATCGGTAATATTACTCCTTTCCGCAAAGAACCGGAATACCCTTGCAAGGAAGCCGAATACTCCTTTCACACCATTTTCATCCCAGGGTTTTGTTGCATCCAGTGGGCCCATAAACATCTCATAGAGTCTTAGTGAATCTGCACCATACCTTGAGATTACATCGTCGGGGTTAACTACATTCTTAAGCGATTTTGACATCTTTGCCACAATCTGGTTTAGTTCTTCACCTGTTTGCCTGTGATAGAACTTACCCTCTTTTTCTTCAACCAGGTCGCCTGTAACTTTAGCTCCTGTAGCTGTTTCATAGGCAAAAGCGAGTATCATTCCCTGGTTAAAAAGTTTCTTGTAGGGCTCATCGTGGGTAACAATACCAAGGTCATAGAGAGCCTTGTGCCAGAAACGACTGTAGAGAAGATGTAGTACTGCGTGTTCTGCACCTCCTATATATAGGTCTACAGGCATCCAGTAATTTTCTTTTTCCCTGTCGAATATTATCTCATCATTCAGGGGATCTATATATCGTAAATAATACCAGCATGATCCTGCCCACTGTGGCATTGTATTAGTCTCTCGTCTTCCTGTTCTTCCATTCTTATCCCTTACTTCCAACCAGCTCTTTGAGTTTGCCAGCGGAGATTCGCCGCTTTCACCGGGCTCATATTTTTCAAGAGCAGGTAATTCAAGAGGAAGCTCTGATTCTTCCATCACCGTAATTTCTCCATCTTCCCAGTGGATTACGGGGAAGGGCTCCCCCCAGTAGCGCTGCCTGCTAAAGAGCCAGTCGCGCAATTTATAATTTACCTTTGCCGATCCTATTTTTCTTTCTTCAAGCCATAGGATTGTTGTTTTTATTCCTTCATCCTTTGACAGACCGTTAATATCAAGCCTGGTAATTGAGTCAGATGAATTGATATACTTACCATCTTCAGTCCAGCATTGCTTTCCTGCAATTACTTTCTTCCTGATATCTTCATCACCTGTTGCAGGATCCATTATACAATCTATATCCAATCCGAACTTCCCGGCAAACTCAAAGTCGCGTGTATCGTGTGCAGGAACAGCCATTATCGCTCCTGTCCCGTATCCTGTAAGCACATAGTCTGCCACCCAGACAGGAATTTTTTTATTATTTACCGGGTTTATTGCATAGCGACCGGTAAATACACCGCTTTTTTCTTTAGCCAGATCAGTCCTGTCAAGATCCGACTTCAGTGCTGCAGCTTTAATATACTCATTAAGCTCTTCTCTGCAATCATCAGTAGCTATTGTAGTAGTTAGGTTGTGTTCGGGGGCAATAACCATGTAGGTAGCTCCAAAAAGCGTATCAGGCCTGGTTGTAAATACACTTAGTTTCTGCTTTAGTCCGTCAATATCGAAAATTACTTCGGCCCCGGTTGATTTCCCTATCCAGTTGCGCTGCATATCCTTAACGCCTTCAGGCCAGTCGAGATCATCAAGCCCTGTAAGAAGTCTTTCTGCATAAAGAGGTATCCTTAACATCCATTGCTTAAGGTTCTTTTTTTCGACCACATTACCACATTTTTCATGAGTTCCGTCGGTCAGAACCTCTTCGTTGGCGCAAACTATTTTACAGTGCTTGCACCACCATACCTTTGCATTGTCGTAGTAAGCCAGGCGCTTACTGTCTCTATACTCTCTTGTGTTCGGCTCGCCTGATGATGCTATCTCTTCGGGGATTGTTAACTCATTAATATGTCTGCCTTTTCCTGTTTTTTCGTCAAACCAGGTATTAAAGAGTTTGATAAAAATCCACTGGGTCCATTTAAAATATTTAGGGTCGGTTGTATTTATTTCCTTATCCCAGTCATAGCTTAGCCCAAGCTCTTTTATCTGGCGGCGGAAATTATCACAATTTTTGTTGGTTGTTACAGAAGGATGGGTACCTGTTTGAATAGCATACTGCTCTGCCGGCAAGCCAAATGCATCCCAGCCCATTGGCCGAAGAACATTTGCTCCTGTCATTCTCTTATACCGTGCAATTATATCAGTTGCCGTATATCCTTCAGGATGACCAACATGAAGCCCGGACCCGGAGGGATACGGGAACATATCGAGGACATAAAATTTATCCGGGTTACTCAGGTCCTCACTTGTCTTGAAGGTTTTATTCTCTTCCCAGTAGTCCTGCCACTTCTTCTCAATTTCCCCGAACCTGTACTCCATGATATTCAATATTTTCAGTGTGTCTTTATGGTTTGCGAAATTAGGAAAAAGTTGTCAAAAAACATTATATGAATTTCAGCCTTTGAAAAGTGCTTATGTGAAGTTACTTTTGCATAATAATTATAGGTCCCGTAGTTTAACTGGATAGAACGTGAGATTCCGGTTCTCATGGTAGGGGTTCGAGTCCTCTCGGGATCACTCAAGAGACCAAAGACAAAAGACGCAAGACAAAAGGGGAGGAGACTTCCCTTTTTCTATTTAAGGAGAGAGGACTA
The DNA here is from genome assembly GCA_942491535.1 of uncultured Marinilabiliaceae bacterium. Classification (GTDB taxonomy): domain Bacteria; phylum Bacteroidota; class Bacteroidia; order Bacteroidales; family VadinHA17; genus JAUVKT01. The sequence goes on along the minus strand of CALOBV010000024.1, from coordinate 234,096 downwards.
CCTTATTTCGGTTTTCGTTTGATAAAGAAGAATGTGCCATTTTCGTCCTTTAGACCTGCTATTTTACCAAATTTAGGTTTTTGAAGCTTGCTCCTGGCAACCTCAAGTGTTACAGTAGAAACTACTGATTCAATTGGAATACAGGCCTTTGTATTAGTCATTAGAGCATTGGCAAATGCATTAGCGAATTGTGAATTATCTGCCGCATCTTCACGGCCCGCTGAAGAGAATATCTGAGCCGATGCATAATCATTGTTATAAGCATCCTCGCAAGTTCTTATTATAGCTGCTGAACGCATTGCAGAATAAAAACTCACACCTGCCTGAGAGGCATCATTTATCATGAGCAAATGTGTAATTGTTGTGTATTCCGTTAAGCTTGACCTGATACTTTCTACACTTACATAGCTTGATTCATCATTTTCTCCTGCATCAACAGGGATCCAATAGCCAGCATCAGAAATAAATGCCCCATGACCGGCATACCAGATCAAAAGTGATTTGACCTTATTTGCTATTACAAGATCTTTAAGCTCAGAAGAAAAGAACTCTTCCAGCTCTTGTTTCGTTAAATTTATTTTATGAATAATATTCTTAATATCATAGAGGTAAAGACTTGTCTTTAGAGTCTCGGCGTCTTTAGATGGTCCATTCAGACCAGCTAAATTATCATATTCTGAGTTTTCAATAAATACTACCCATGTCTTCCCCATGGGGTTCTCCTGGGCAATTAATTCGTCTTGATTTGATATAAGGATACAAATCGCGAATAAAATAAAATACTTTTTCATAGTCAGGTAAGTTATTTCTTGATGAGTAATAAGATAGTAATTTAAGCACTTTATCCATAATTTCCTCCATCTCTACTAATATATATTAACTTTGAAATGATAAGCACAACTAAATACATAACACTTGACCGCAGAGCATTCCATAAGCTATCAACCTCCATCAAGAAGTAAGGGGGTTTTTTCTGATATCAGACTATTTATTCTGCATAGGCCAAAGATCAAAACACATATCAGGTTTAAATCTGCTGAAGAAAGGAAATACTATAATGACAGGATAATACAGCGCCTTGGTGTAAATGTAGAGAAATACTCCGTACTGAATATTCACCAGATTGGAATTAATGTGCCCCCTCATTACTCTTTTGAAGAACTCTTAAATTGGAATGGAGATTCTACCTGCTGGCCTAATCATATAGCCCGTGTATCCCGGATTAATAATAAGCTTGAGAATATACAGATTTACCTCTTTGGCAGGAAAAGACTCTGGTTTGGTTTATCACCATTATTTGATCTTGATGCAATTAAGATCCAGCGGGTACCGGGGACCTATGATTTAGATAATGCCAGGTACCTTCTATATCGGTGCAGTGGGGGATACCCAATTGGAATTTTTTATATGTATGTGCGATCACCTCAGGCAGAACAAAACGAGACCGAAGCTTCACAGTTGTTTTTCGTTGTAGGTTTTGATTTTTATGGTAAAGAATACTTCTCCAGAATCACACTGATCAATAAGATCTGGGAGTCAATCCATGACAGGGTTACTACAAATACAATGGTTCGCTTTAAGAAACTGTGTGAATGGAGATTCAATAAGATGCAGGAAGGGAGCAATAATTAGCCAGGTTCCTTTATCTCTATTCGAAAATTGCATTGCTTCTAAGAGTATCAATAAAGCCTGCGTCCATCCAGTAGATCGAAGGATTACCGCTCTCAGGATTATTGTGATTGTTAAGCAGGAAGTCGTAGCTTAATTTGTCAGGGTTTTCTGCCAGTCGCCGTGACATAAAGAAAAGAATCTTTCCATCGCGGGTAACATATGCAGAATATTCATAGGTATCTGGTGTGTTAACCTTATCTCCCATATTAATAGGATTACTCCACCTGTCGTCTTCGGTCCTGAAGACTATATAATAATCTGTTCCTCCGAAGCTGTCTTCACGGCCCACTGTGGGTACAATAATATAACTCTCGTCCTGTGCAACAAAGGCATTATAGTGGTTTCTACCGCTGTTTACCTGTTCGGGAAGTTTTTCCGGTTCCTGGTAGGTGCCGTTCTTAAACTTTGAACGATAGATATAGGCCGTGGCTGAATTAAGATCATTTCTGGTAAAATACAGTGTTCCGTCTTTTGTAAGCGATGGATAGAATTCAGGGAGCTCAGTATTTACAGGGGGCCCGAGGTTATATGGTTCGCTCCACTGCTCGCCTTCCCTGTCCATTACCCATATATCCTGCTCTCCTTCTTCTACTCCCATAATTGAGTCGGGGCGATTTGAAAGAAAAAATAGCTTTGAACCATCATAATTAAGGGCCGGTTCAATATTCATATGCCTGGGGTTATCCATATGCTCAAGAACCTCTGGCCTGGTCCAGCCACCTTCGACTTCTTTTGTAACAAGTATAGAGTAATGACCGGCACTCATGATCCCAAAGAATATTTCCTTACCATCGGGAGTGATTGCCACGTCTCTGGTCTGGTAGCCATTAGCAACTATCCCGGGGGCAAATAATTCTGGAGTTGAGCCTGGTAATTCGGTACCGATATAGGGCCCCTGTTTCTTTATTATTTCTCCCCCGTTCTTAATGCATGCAAACAATGATGCCAGTGCAAGAATCAGATAAGAATATAGTATAAGTTTTTTCATGGCGTTTTTTGTTAGGTTCATATATATGACCGCAGAAACTTTGTAAACCCTATTACTGATTGTTATATCCTGAATGAGTCGTATAGAACTATTATTGTTCAGGGTTCAGGGTTCTGCAAGATTTGAAATACGGAGGATGTAAAACTGATTAACGACGAAGAGTATATATACCTCATTGAGAAATCTGATAAGTTTTGTAATAATTTGTAATAAGACTTCAAGGTTAATGATGTTTTTAAAACCACCAGAAATAAATGAGTAAAATTTGACTAAGGTACCCCATACCCCACACCTCATATCCCGCGCCCCGCATCCCAGCTGCTCTATATCATATTGTAATTTTAAATAATAATATATATTGCAGCTTCATGAATGGAAAAAATGAAACCAACCTTTATTTTAATTAAGAAAGCAATTTTTATAGTGTTTCTGACAAGTGTCTCAGCCAACATTTTTAGTCAGGACAGTGATCCTTTAAGACCTCAAAAAACAGATAAGCCTCCTGTTATTGATGGTGTTATAGACGATCAGGCATGGAAGGATGCTACTAAAGTAACGGGCTTCAAGACCTTTTCTCCAGACTACGGTCTTGATATGAGTCAAAAGACCGTTGTATATATGCTATACGACCAGGAGAATATCTATTTTGCCTGGGAATGTTATGATAATGAACCTGACAGGATCAAGGCTTCTGTAAATTCGAGGAATAATATCAGAGCAGACGACTGGATATGTGTTAACCTCGACAGTTTTAATGATCACCAGTCTCTTTATGCATTTTATGTTAATCCGCACGGTATACAAATGGACAGCAGGTTTTCGGCCGGTCAGGAAGATGCCAGTGTTGACTTTGTATGGTATAGCGCGGGGATTCTTGGAGATGACGGTTATCGGGTGGAGATGCAGATTCCACTTAAAAGCATCAGGTTTACAACTAATGAGCCTGTAGAAATGTCTGTCTTTTTTGAGCGGAAAATCAGCAGGGATAATGTTCAGGGATCATATCCTGCTATGGATCCTTCGAAGGGAATGGCTTTTCTTACCCAGATGAAACCGATGATATATGAGGGTGTAAGGCACTATAAGCTTTTTGAGGTGCTACCTGCCTTTACCTATACTGCTCGAAGCAGTAATGCCGAAGGAGAAATGCAAAGTGATGAGCGCACCCCGGATCTGAGTCTTACCGCAAAATACGGGATTACCTCTCAGCTTATTCTGGATGGTACCATAAATCCTGATTTCAGCCAGGTTGAGTCAGATGCAGGCCAGGTTGATGTAAACCTTCGTTATGACCTCTTTTTTGCAGAGAAAAGACCCTTCTTCCTGGAAGGACATGATAATTTTATAATTGCAGCCACCAGAGCAGATGAACACGACCCTGTAAATACGCTGATTCATACAAGAAAGATTGCCAATCCGGTTACAGGAATAAAACTTACGGGTAAGGCCGGTGAAAGATTAACATTAGCTGCCATGTATTCACTCGACAGGGTAGAGGATCCTTATAGTGAGGGTGATTATAAGATGGCTCATTTCCCAATTCTGAGAATGAAGTTCAGTCTTCCTGATGACAGTTACATTGGAGGTATCTATACTGGCAGGGAGACGGATAGCACCTTTAACCGTGTTGCCGGTATTGACGGTCAGGTAAGGGTCGGGGCCGGGACGAGTGTTATGTATAATGCTATATTCAGCAATAGCCTTACAAACCCCCTGGACGATTCCTATAATGGATATATGGTCTCGGGTGAATTTGCCCACGATAGTCGTAATATTGTATATTCGCTGGGCGGGAAAAGTATAAGTTCGGATTTTAATGTTGAGTCTGGATTTATCAGGCGAAGAGGCATTAACTACTTCAAAGGATTAATAAAGCCAAAGTTTTATCCGAAGACTGATTTTATTCAGAGGATTGATCTTGAACTATTTTCACGCCAGACGCAGGATGTCGAATACAATATGTGGGAAACAGTCGATCACCTCGCCGGGTGGATATTTTTCAAGGGTTCAACTTATATTAAGTTAAAAGCAGAATACTCAACGGAGATATTCCTTGGAGAGCGCTTCACTACGGGAGGTTTTCACGGATTGGTTAGTTCACAGCTAGGAAAAAAACTGAGTGCTGCGGTTTTGTATCAGGGGCTGGGTTCGCCAAGATATATTGATAATCCCTACCAGGGTAAAACCAACAGGCTTCTTTTGATGGCAAATTATAAGCCTTCAAACAAGATCCACCTGGATCTGACCTATACATATTCTGATTTTTATAACTCAGGCACAGGCAACCAGGAGTATGATTATTCTATTGTAAGGGGTAAGCTCACATACCAGATGAACAAGTATTTCTTTCTGAGGGCAATTACTGAGTATAATGGTTATTATGAAGCGATGTTAACTGATTTTCTGGCATCCTTTACTTATATACCCGGAACGGTAGTATACCTTGGCTATGGTTCTGTTTATGAAAGAACAATGTGGGATGGCAACGACTATGTATATGATAAGGATTTCATGGAAACAACAAGAGGGTTCTTTTTCAAAGCCTCCTATCTTTACAGGTTCTAAATCAAAAAAGGTGCTCCACGGAGCACCTTTTTTGTTATTGTGATATTGAATGAGATTAGTGAAGGTGTTTAATCTCATCAACATTTGTATTTGCATACATGATTTTCAGTGCATTTGCTCTCCTGAGGGCCTGTTTAACATCGACAACGATACCCATTTTAGTTTCCCTGTCTATCTTAAGAGAAACCAGCATCTTAGCTTTTTCGTTCTCGTCAAGTTGTTCTCTCTCCTGAGCAATAAAGTCCTGAATATCTGCAACTTCTTTAAATGCATCGTTTAGCTGAATTTTTGGTTCAGATCCGAAAGTAGCCCGAAGATTAGGCAGTGGCTGGCCTATATATACAAAGCTTGCCAGTGACTTTTTCTCCAGTTTCTTTCCTTGAGTAGCTTCAGGTACGGTAACACCGATCTTAAGTTCTACTTCCCTCATAACAGTTGTTGTCATAAAGAAGAATAGAAGCATAAAGACTATATCAGGCAGTGATGCGGTGTTAATTTTAGCTACACCACCTTTTCCGGTCTTTCTGGTAAATTTACTCATTAGTTACCTCCCACTTTTTTAGGTTCTGCTTCAGAAATAGGCACCTTGTAATATTCATCTACTGCCATCATCCTGTCTTCATCAAGATCATCATATGCGATACCCCAGGTGCCTAATGAGAGCTCATTTTTCAATTCATCCCTTGCTGCAAGCAATTCGTTCTGAACAGCAAGGTAAACGCCATAGGTTGTTCCCAGGTCGTTCTGCAGCGATATAACTGCATTCTTATGAGCCCTGATTAAACCGAAAAAATTAACCTGTTTATCAATCATTTCAGGCATCTCTTCAGTCTCGTTGGGATTATCGATGAATTCTCTGGCTACAGCCCTGAGTTCGCCCAGTTGTATAACTTCTCCTTCAACCTGGATGAAATCATCCTTGTTAACCAGAACCTCAAGGATATTCCTCTCATTAATCTGATCGGGTTTATCTTGAATATCTTCAGGATTCTGAATGGGTGGCAATTTACGCATCAATCCTGTATCTGAATCCATGGTTGTAGTCACCAGGAAGAAGATAAGTAGGAGGAATGCGATGTCGGCCATCGAACCAGCATTAATTTCCTGTACTTCCCTTTTTGCCATTATTTTATCTTTTTCTCCCTAAAAGGGAATTAAATTCTATTTTCTGAATAGTCGGGAAACTGCTGAACCTATAATTGACAGGAAGGCTACCAGCACCAAAATGTATGATGTCTATAGCATTGTGTCAGCAAATTTCAGCATTCCCGGAACATTATCTTTTCCGTCGTAGTAGGGCATGTTAAGCACAGTGTCGTCAGCAAAAAGGAATGCAATTACAATAACTGCAATTCCAAATACCAATGAAACGAGTGTTTTCTTTCCACCTTGAGGATTTACAATAAAATTAATTATTGAGAATACTACTGTAATACCTGCAGTAAGAAAGAAAAGTATAGCAGCCCAAACAAGAAAAGATTGTGTGATAACCGGCTCCTCAAGCCTGGTTCCTGCTGTTTCAGGGACAACATCGCCCAGATAGAATAATCCTGCAAAAACGACAGTAATACCCATCAGAACCCATGTGAGGATTTGTAATATCTTACTTGTTGAATTGGACATAATCTCTTATTTTTTAAGGTTGTGTTTAACCAGAATGTCAATAAGTGAAATTGATGAGTCTTCCATCTGATTTGTCAGTGCATCTACTCTTGAAAGGATGTAGTTGTAGAAAACCTGAAGGATAACTGCAACAATAAGACCAGATACAGTTGTAATAAGAGCGATCTTAATACCACCGGCAACCAGTCCTGCAGAAACGTTACCTGCTTCTTCAATCTTATCGAAGGCATCAATCATACCAATTACAGTACCCATGAAACCAAGCATAGGTGCAATTGCGATAAACAATGAAATCCAGGATAGGTTTTTCTCCATAAGTCCAACCTGAACACCACCATAGGCGATAACAGATTTTTCTGCCATTTCAACACCTTCTTCCATTCTGTCAAGACCCTGGTAGAAAATGCTTGCTACCGGACCCCGGGTGTTACGGCATACCTCCTTAGCTGCATCAAGACCTCCGTCTGCAAGAGCGTCTTCAATTGCTTTGAGAAGCTTGTCAGTATTTGAAGTTGAAAGGTTCAGATAAATAATTCTCTCAATGGAGATTGCCAGACCAAGAATAAGTGTCAGAAGTACTGCACCCATAAATGCGGCGCCTCCTTCTACGAATTTGATCTTGATGTTTTTGTGTAGTTCACTACCACCTTTATCAGCAACAGGCTCTAAATCTTCTACCACAATAGGGGCAGCTTCTTCAACAACCTGCTCCACAGCAGTTGTGTCCTGGTCTTGTGTCTCCTGTGGCTCGTCCTGAGCAAACGCATTAACAGACGCTCCAAAAAGCATCCCAAACACAGCTACAAATGCAAATAGTTTTTTCATGGTTTGTTTGTAATTTTTAGTTATTAAGTTTAATAATCTTAGCAAATTTATAAATTATTTTTAATTGGGAGTCATTATGCTGCTTATCGTGTTAAAATGCTAACAATAAAAGCTAATAAAACATCCTCATATATCTCTGTACAACTTATGCCAGTTTAATTATTAATAATGACCCTTTAAATATGTCCCTACCCTAATCCTTCTTTAAACTAATCTCTGCAAACAATCTCCGGCTTGCAAACAATCAATCAACCTGTTCCCAATCGGGTCGCGAGAGAGAGGATACACCTCGCTCGTTCGGTTCATGAGCTCATCCCGATTCTCGGGATTCGGTTCGAACCCTTCCTGCGCTTTCGAATCCTGGTAGTAATTTACTACACTCTCAATCAGCACTCTTGTTTCCCAAATCAGGGTCAGTGCGGAGAGAGAGGGATTCGAACCCTCGGTACCCTTTTGAGGTACACACGCTTTCCAGGCGTGCCAGTTAAGCCACTCCTGCACCTCTCCAATTGTCATTCCCCCTCAGGGTATATTATCAGTTTGTCAAAGAATTTAGGCGGCACAAAATACGAAAAAATTGCATAAAAAAAACATGCTAGGCGCTTATTTCTCCTATTATAGGGTTTTTTAACATCTTTTCAATCACTGCATTATTATCATAATTTCCAAGCAGGTACATAAGCTTAGTCAGTGCTGCTTCTGTAGTAATATCCTTGCCGTTTATTACCCCTGCATTGATAAGCTGCTGACCGGTTTCATAAAGTTCTGATTTGATGCTTCCTGTATAGCACTGACTAACATTTAATATTATTCCGCCATCAGATATAAATTCCTTTATCTTGTTAATAAACCAGGGCTCTGTTGGTGCATTGCCTGCCCCAAAACTCTCAAGAACGATGGCTTTAACCTTACTTAGTTTAAGTATTGCCGTAATAAGATCCTCGCTAATACCCGGAAAGATCTTAAGGACTGCTATTGATGTATCCATGTTTTTATGAACATGCAGATCCTGCCTTACTGTAGGATATAGAATTTCCCTGCGCTTATAAGTGATGTCAATTCCTGTCCTGGCAAGTGGCTCACAATTTGGCGAAGCAAAAGCATTAAATTGTTCTGTACTGTATTTTGTTGTTCTGTTGCCCCTGAACAGAGAGTTTTCAAAAAAAACGCATACTTCCGGAACGACGGGTTTTCCATTCTCATTTGCAGCGGCAATCTCAAGAGCAGATATAAGATTTTCTTTTCCATCAGTTCTGAGAGTGCCGATTGGCAATTGAGAACCGGTGAATATTACGGGTTTTGAATTATTCTCAAGCATGAAACTAAGTGCAGAGGCAGAATATGCCATTGTATCTGTTCCGTGCAGGATAACAAAGCCATCGTATTTATCATAGTTTTCTTCTATTAGCCCGGCAATTTTTTTCCAGACAGCAGGACTTACATTTGAAGAGTCGATCAGTGGATTAAATGAATGAGTGTTTATCTCAAAATCAAATCTGTTAAGCTCAGGTACCTGTTCAACTATGTAATCAAAATTAAAGGGAACAAGAGTGCCGTTCACCGGATTATGAACCATCCCTATTGTACCGCCGGTGTAGATAAGTAATATAGATGTTTTCTTATTGATCATTATCTGATATTAGCTTTCAAGGTTAAATAAGCGTAGTGCGTTTTTACTTGTAACTTCTGATACCTTAGACACAGATGTGCCGGTTATATCGGCAATCTTTTCAGCAATCAGGGGGATGTATGAGCTTTCATTTCTTTTACCCCTGTAGGGAGTCGGTGCAAGGTAGGGAGCATCAGTTTCCAGTAAGAGATTTTCTATTCCTATATCTGCCACAACTTTATCAAGACCCGAATTTTTAAAAGTAACAATACCACCAATTCCTATTTTGAATCCAAATTCAGAAATAAATTCTGCTTCTCCGGTATCGCCTGTAAAAGCGTGGAAAACTCCTTGCAGACCGCTCCCCCTGTAGTATTCAAGTAATTTGAAAATTTCGGGAAATGACTCACGTGAATGAATAACAAGAGGTAAGTTATTTGAAATGGCAAGCTCAACCTGGGCTGTAAAGATATCTTTTTGCTGGCTGAAGAATGATTTATCCCAGTAGAGGTCAATCCCAATTTCACCAATAGCTATAAATTTCTCCCTGCTGAGCCATTCTCTTACCAATTCGAGTTGTTCCAGGTAATCTTCTTTCACAGAACATGGATGGATGCCAATCATTGGATAACATATCCCGGGGTAATTATAGGCCACCCCAAGCATATCAGAGATTGAATCTTTATCAATATTAGGAAGGAGTATTTTTGAAACGTCCGCACCCAGGGCACGACTTATTACTTCGGCCCTGTCGCTGTTAAACTCCTCCAGGTATAAATGAGAATGTGTATCGATAAATTGCATGGCATTTACTTCGGGCATCAAACATAAACAACAAAAAAAAAAGGGACAAATAAATGCCCCTTTTTTTAATATAATGTATTTTGTTGTTATACAACTCCTTGGGCCAGCATCGAATCGGCAACTTTAATAAAACCGCCAATATTTGCTCCTTTTACATAATTAATAAATCCATCAGACTCAGTACCATGTTTAACACACATCTCATGAATATCAGACATTATCTGCTTAAGCTTATTGTCAACCTCTTCACGGGTCCAGCTGTAGCGCATTGAGTTCTGAGTCATCTCAAGTCCTGATACAGCAACACCACCAGCGTTAGCGGCCTTACCGGGTCCGTAAAGAATCTTTGAAGCTAGATATACATTTATTGCATCAGGTGTTGAAGGCATGTTTGCACCTTCTGAGATACAGTAGCAACCATTTTTAACAAGTAACTTTGCTTCATCCTCGTTAATCTCGTTTTGTGTTGCATTTGGCATAGCCACGTCACACTTTACTCCCCACGGGCGCTTACCCTCGAAGTACTCAACACCATATTTTTCTGCATATTCAGATATCCTGCCACGCTTAATATTCTTAAGCTCCATTACATAAGCAAGTTTATCATTATCGATACCTGCGGGATCATAAATATATCCTGCTGAATCAGAAAGTGTAACTACCTTTCCGCCAAGCTCATTAACTTTCTCAGTAGCATACTGAGCAACATTACCGGATCCTGAAATTGTTACTATTTTCCCTTTTAGTGATTCACCTCTGGTACTAAGCATCGATTGAGCAAAATATACAGCGCCATAACCTGTTGCTTCCGGGCGAATACGGGATCCACCCCATTCTCTTCCTTTACCGGTTAGAACACCTGTGAATTCGTTGCGTAGTCTTTTATATTGTCCGAACATAAATCCAATCTCACGGCCGCCAACACCTATATCCCCAGCCGGTACGTCAGTATTAGGCCCGATGTGGCGTTGAAGTTCTGTCATGAAACTCTGGCAAAATCTCATAACTTCATTATCAGATTTTCCTTTTGGATCAAAGTCAGATCCACCCTTACCACCACCCATCGGCAGAGTAGTAAGACTGTTCTTAAGTACCTGTTCAAAAGCAAGGAATTTGAGGATTCCAAGGTTTACAGTTGGGTGAAATCTTAGGCCACCCTTGTAAGGTCCGATAGCACTATTCATTTCAATCCTGTATCCCTTATTAATTTGAACTTCACCTTTGTCGTCAAGCCAGGGAACTCTGAACAAAATTACTCTTTCCGGCTCGGCTATTCTTTCAAGGATTTTTGCATGCTTGTACTTTGGGTTTTCCTCAATAAATGGGATCAAAGACTCAGCAACTTCATGAACTGCCTGGTGAAATTCGTTTTCACCCGGGTTTTTTGCCTTAATAGCTGCCATAAATTTTTCTACGTTGGGATCCATAGTTATTTTTTTTTTGGTTTGTTGATTGAATTAACTGACGATAAAAATAGGAGAAAACAAGATAATTATTCATTAATCCTTTGGTTTCTAAAACAGATTGTCAGGCAGCTTTTATGTTGATATGCTTAATGCACACATAAACAGGTGTATAAGTGTTATAAATATGTTATACAACATATATAACTATATGATATTTATCATGATTATTTGTGACTGATTTTAAGGGCAATTCAGTTTGTATATATTACCCGGGAGGGAGGATATAATTCCGGCAAATTCCAGGCTTAAGAGGGATGGCGATAATCTCTGTATCGGTTCTTTAATTATTCTGCCAAGCTGATCTGCGCTTATGTGGTTATTTTCCTTCAGGCAGTCAATAATTTTTGACTCCAGCGGATTAAGTCCTGTAATCTGTACCTGTTTTTCCTTTGTCTGATTCTTATCAGGTATCCAGTTAAGAAAATACTCAATATCATTTTCAGTTTCTATCAGGCTGGCTTTATTTGACTTTATAAGAAGGTTACAACCGGCTGAATATTTTGCTTCCGGATAGCCGGGAACAGCCATTACTTCCCTGTTGTAAGACATTGCTATATCTGCAGTAACCATTGCACCACCCTTTGTTCCGGATTCAATAACAATAGTGGCATCGGCCATACCTGCGATAATCCTGTTTCTTTTCAGGAAATTATTCCTGTCGGGTGGCTCATCCGATAGAAAATCTGTAACAAGAGCTCCTTTTAACAGCATTTCTTTGGCTGTTGAAGCATGCAGTGATGGATAAAGGGTAAGAAAACCGTGAGCCATAACCCCTATTGTTGAAATATTATTTTTTAGAGCAGCTCTGTGAGCACATATATCAACGCCATAGGCCAATCCGCTTACAATAACCAGGTCGGGATATTTTTCTGCAAGTCCTGAGATAATAGAGTTACAGATATCTTTCCCTTTTCGTGTTATATTTCTTGTTCCGATTACGCTCACAATACGCTTTGCATTTGAAGCAATGTCTCCCTTGTAATAAATTAGTATTGGAGAATCCTGACATTCCCTGAGTCGAACCGGGTAGTCATCGTCCTGGAAGAAGGAGGTTCGGATATTATACTTTTGAATAAATTCCATCTCCTTTTCTGCCCGCTCCAGCGATCTGTTCTCAGTAAGTGATTTTGCCAGCCTGGAGCCAATGCCGGGAATCTTTATCAGCTTACGATATGATTCTTTGAATATAGCTTCAATATCTTCATAGTGGTTGATTAGTTTTTTGGCATTTATATCACCAATTCCTGGCATATTGCCAAGGGCAATCTGGTAGATTAACTTGTTATCAGACATAGGGCAGCGTTTTATTCCAATAATAAAGATAGGAAGAAGAAGGTTGAAAAAGCTGAAAAAGTTGAAAAAAGATTGAAAAAGCTGAAAAAGTTGAAACTGAGTTGAGAATTAGTTTGAAAAGGTTTAATAGGGCACAAAAATAACCGCCACAGTAGTCTGTGACGGTTTAGTTTATCGAAAAAATATATCCTACAGCACTCCCTGATCCAGCATTGCATTTGCTACTTTCAGGAATCCTGCAATATTTGCTCCCTTAACATAGTCAACATATCCATCTTCATCTGTTCCGTATTTTACACATGCTTCATGGATATTTACCATTATCTCGTGCAGTCTGCCATCAACTTCGTTACTTCCCCAGTGAAGTTTGAGTGAGTTTTGTGACATCTCCAGTCCTGATGTTGCAACACCACCTGCATTAGCTGCTTTTCCCGGACCATAGAGAATCTTGTTTTTCTGGAAGATCTCAATAGCTTCTGGTGTACAGGGCATATTAGCACCTTCGCTTACACATATACATCCATTTTTAATCAGGTTCTCGGCGTCCTCTGCATTAAGTTCATTTTGTGTAGCACAAGGAAGCGCAATATCAACCTTTACTTCCCATGGGTGTTTGCCTTCGTGAAACTCAACTCCCTGGAACTCGTATGAATAAGGCTTAACAATATCTTCATTTGAAGCACGAAGCTCAAGCATATATTCAATCTTTTCGCCCGAAACACCTTCTGCATCATAGATATAACCGTCAGGTCCAGACAGTGTAACTACTTTACCTCCCAGCTCAGTAACCTTCTGGACTGCACCCCATGCTACATTTCCAAATCCTGAGATAGCAACTCTCTTGCCTTTAAAAGTTTCATTCTTTGTAGCCAGCATTTCCTTGGCAAAGTATACATTACCAAAACCTGTTGCCTCTGGTCTCATGATTGATCCACCCCAATTAAGGCCTTTTCCTGTCAGAACTCCTGTATGTTCTCTTGCCAGCTTTTTGTACATTCCAAAGAGGTAACCGATTTCTCGTCCGCCAACACCTATATCTCCTGCTGGAACATCTGTTTCAGGGCCGATATATTTCCATAGTTCAAGCATAAAGGCCTGGCAGAATCTCATTATTTCTGCATCTGATTTACCTTTAGGGTTGAAATCAGATCCACCTTTACCTCCTCCCATCGGGAGAGTAGTAAGAGAGTTTTTAAAGATCTGTTCAAAACCAAGGAATTTCAAAATACTAAGGTTCACACTCGGGTGGAATCTTAAGCCCCCTTTGTAAGGTCCTATTGCACCATTAAACTGAATACGGTAGCCCAGATTGACATGGGTATTACCCTCATCATCAAGCCATGGAATCTTAAATGTAAAGATCCTGTCTGGCTCGATTAAACGCTCCACAATATTAGCAGCTTCAAATTGTGGGTTTTCATTATAGACCTCCTCAATTGACTCAAGAACTTCCCTGACGGCCTGTAAATATTCAACTTCGCCGGGATGCTTCTTTTCAAGTTCGTTAAGTACCTTATCTACGTTCATTATATTAAATTATTATAGATTAATTAATGTTGTTTATTTATTAGGCAAAATTGCCTTCCTTTCAATTCAAATAAAATGATTTAACTCATGAGTTAATAATTATTTAGCTGGCGAAAATGAATCAAGTGATGATAATAATTTCACCATTTCTTTTTTCCTTAGTGAGCTAAGATGAATTGAAGGATAATTAGCAATTCGTCTGTCAATTTTCCTTGAAAGAATAATCTTTTTAAAAAACACCAGGTGATTCTCAATTTTGTATCCCGCAAATTCTTTTCTTGGAATTTCAATAGATTGTTTTTTCCCTGCGAACATTCCAACGGTATAATATCTGAATACAATCAATGGCCCATCATCAGAAAAATAGATATAACTGTAGTTAAGTACCAGGGGGTAAAATGCAATAATTGTATAAATTATCAGAATAATTGTTGTCCACACATTAGACTCGAGTCCCAGGAGAGGAAAATTAAGTTCTTTCCCGAAATAAACCAGGTATAAATAAACAATCAGAAGAACAGTGGCTATAAATAGTCTGAGCCTTAATGAAATAATAGTTCTGCCGTTATCAAAGGTCATATAAGAAAACTTTGTACAAACCTAAATCAAATTTTTGAAATGCTCCAATAAAACTTCAAGAATATCTCAGGTATTATTTCTTCTTTTTGAAACAAAAAATTCTTTTAGAATAGCAGAACATTCATTTTCCATAACACCCTTATCAACTTGTGTTTTAGGGTGAAGAGATTTGCGGTTATTAATTGTATATCCTCTCTTTTGATCGCTGGCGCCATAAACAATCCTGTCGGGTTGGCACCAGTATAGGGCTCCGGCGCACATAGTACACGGTTCGAGGGTAATATAAACCGTACAATCTGTAAGATATTTTCCTCCAAGGTATGATGTAGCTGCGGTAATAACCTGCATTTCTGCATGCGCTGTGGGGTCGTTTAATGTTTCGGTCAGATTATGTGCCCTGGCAATAATCTTCTTATTACATACTACTACAGCTCCTACCGGAACCTCGTCCTTTGAGAAAGCTTCTTCGGCCTCCCTGAGGGCTGCCTTCATGAAATATTCATCCGATAAAATCTCGTCCATTAAAATAGTTTGTACAAAAGTATAAAAAAGGTTTGAGTATTAGCAGGGGGCATGGAGCATGGGGCAAGGAGCCCGCCTTCGCTATAGCTACGGCGAACGGGGCAGGGAGTTTATTGGATTTGTAAGCATTACTAATTCAACTTTATCAACCCAGTTTCAACCCCTGCCTACCGGCAGGCAGGCAGTTTAAACCTTTTTTCCTCCCCTATGCCCTTTGCCCTATGCCCTTTGCCTTTTCTTAATTATCTTTGCAGAAATCTAAATAACAAGGAAATGTACAGGACACACACTTGTGGGGAGTTGAAGATCAACAATGTAGGTGAAAAAGTTAAGTTAAGCGGATGGATTCATAAATCGAGAGACCTGGGAGGGATGACATTTATTGATCTGCGCGACAGGTATGGGAAGACCCAGCTCGTATTTAATATGGAGACTCGTTCTGATTTATGTAAAGAAGCAAGAAAGCTTGGCCGCGAATTTGTAATCCAGGCACATGGACAGGTTATGGAGAGAAGTAACAAGAATCCTAAAATGATAACAGGTGATATAGAGATAGATGTTATTGAACTGAAAATATTAAATCCCAGCGAGACACCTCCCTTTACAATTGAAGATAAGAGTGATGGCGGTGATGAGCTTAGAATGAAGTACAGATATCTTGATTTGAGGCGAGGGCCGGTAAAGAACAGCATTATCCATCGCCATAAGATGGCACAGGAAGTACGTCGTTATCTCGACGGTGAAGGATTTATTGAGATCGAAACGCCTGTACTTATCAAATCCACACCCGAGGGTGCCCGGGATTTTGTAGTACCATCGCGAATGAACCAGGGAGAGTTTTATGCTCTGCCCCAGTCGCCTCAGACCTTTAAGCAGCTACTAATGATATCAGGCTTTGATAAGTACTTCCAGATAGTGAAATGTTTCAGGGATGAGGATCTGAGAGCCGACCGCCAGCCCGAATTCACCCAGGTTGATTGCGAGCTGTCCTTTGTTGAGCAGGACGATATTCTTAATACTTTCGAAGGATTATTTAAGCACTTATTCAGAGAAATAAAGGGTATTGAGATAGAAGGTGTCTTCCCAAGGATGAGCTATGATGAAGCAATGGAAAAATATGGCACCGATAAGCCTGATCTTCGATTTGGAATGGAATTTAATGATCTCACGACCCTGGTTAAAGGTCATGACTTTGTGGTATTCGAAGATGCTGAATATATTGGTGCTATTAATGCCATTGGATGTGCTGAATATTCCAGGAAAGACCTGGATAAACTAACCGATTTTGTAAAGAGCCAGCAGATAGGTGCCAAAGGATTGGTTTATGTGAAATACAATGAAGATGGCTCGGTTAAGTCATCTGTCGATAAATTTTATTCTGAAGATAATTTAAGGGAGTGGCTCAGGTTTACCGGAGCCAAGCCAGGCGATCTGCTTCTTATCCTTGCAGGAGATAGAAAACATACACTTAGTTCTCTCGGTGTACTCAGGCTCGAAATGGGCGACAGGTTAAACCTGCGCGATTCGGAGGTTTTTGTTCCTCTGTGGGTACTTGATTTCCCCCTCCTGGAGTGGGATGAAGATACGCAGAGGTATTATGCAATGCATCACCCTTTTACTTCTCCAAGAAAGGAAGATATTCCTCTTATGGAAAAGGATCCCGGGAAGGTTAAAGCAATTGCTCATGATCTGGTAATAAACGGAGTGGAGATAGGAGGGGGCTCAGTAAGGATTCATGACTCGGCCCTTCAGAGCCTGATGTTTAAAACACTTGGATTTACAAAAGAAGAAGCCGAAGAGCAGTTTGGATTTATACTGAATGCTTTTAAATATGGCGCACCGCCACATGGTGGCATAGCGCTTGGTTTCGACAGGATGGCATCTCTCTTTGACGGTTCGGAAACAATTCGTGATTATATTGCTTTCCCAAAGAACAACCAGGGAAGGGATGTAATGATTGATTCGCCCTCTACTATATCAGGTGAGCAACTCGATGAACTGGGCCTAATAATAAAGCAGCCTCCTGAGTAGGAGACTGCCTGTATTATTTTGTAATTCCTTCTAATGCAAGAATGACATTTTAAAATGCATACCCGAAATTGAGACCGAATACAACTGCCGGGGTAAACTTATCTTCAAGCTCAGCATCAATCAAATCTCCTGACTCTCCACCAGTAGTGTATTTAATATTTTTGGCTCCCAGTCCTGTAAAAATATCAAGAGCAAAGCCTCCATCACTGATAATCTGGTATCCCAGAACGCCGTTAAAATTTATCTTCTGAATACCCAGTTTATTCTCATCTACATCATTTACAATAAGGTTGGCACTTGCATAAGAGAAATGAGGACCAACATAAAACCCTTTTGGGGCTTCAGTGTCCCTGCCAATATAAAATTTATACCATACCTGGCCCCTGAATCCTGAAGTATTTAGCTGTGATATACCATCATCATCAGCAGCGAGTTGATCCAGGTTAATCAATAAGCTGGGTCCGAGAAATGAAGCCCCCAGCGTAACAGATTGCTTTGGAGCAGTTCTTATCTCAAAGAGAGCCTTATATTCTCCGGTAATTGGAATAATTGTGATAAACATGGGTCCGCCAAGAGCTGCGAGAGGGTTTGTCTTTACAACCATTGTTGGAGAAAATCCTGACTCCTGAGCCTGTGTAACAGGTATAATAAGCATCAGGGCACAGATGGCTATCAATATGCTTTTTAGCTTTTTCATATTCAATTTTTTTATAGTTAGGTGAATGTACAGCGTAAATTTATACATAAAATTGGAATTATCCCAAAAAAATAAAAGTTACGATATTTTATAATAAACTGATAAACAAATAATTAAGAAAAGCTACACCGGAATGCCTTTCAAAGTTGCTGAAGTACAATCAACAATTTCTACCATAACATAATCACCAGGTTTGTAATCCTTACGAGCAAATACAACTACTTTATTTTGAGAACTGCGACCCGATAATTCCTTGTATGACTTTTTAGAGACACCCTCTACCAGGACCTCAAATGTTTTACCTATATCTTTTTTCTTGCTTTCCTCCGACATTCGGTTCTGCAATGCTATAATCTCGCTCAGTCTCCTGGCTTTTATTTCTTCTGGTACATCATCCTTATATTTTCGGGCAGCTTTGGTATCGGGCCTCTCGCTGTATTTAAACATATAGGCAAAGTCGTAGCCTACTTCTTTCATAAGGCTGAGCGATTGACTGTGATCTTCCTCGGTCTCAGTACAGAACCCTGTAATCATATCGGTTGAAACGGAGCATTCGGGAAGAATTTTTCTAATAGCCTCTATTCTTCCCATATACCATTCCCTGTCGTATTTTCTGTTCATTAAGCCGAGTATCTTGCTGCTGCCGCTCTGTGCCGGCAGATGAATATGCTTACAGATATTATCATATCGGCTCATTGTGTGAAGTACATCATCCGACATATCCTTAGGGTGGGATGTTGAAAACCTCACTCTCATAGATGGATTAAATTGCGCAACTTTCTCGAGAAGTTCATGAAAGCCGAGTTCTCTATTCCCTTCTTTCCACCTGTATGAGTCAACGTTTTGACCCAGGAGTGTAACTTCCCGATACCCATCTTCAAATAGTTCTTTAACCTCCCTGAGTATAGTTTCAGGATCCCTGCTTCTTTCTGCCCCTCTCACATATGGAACAACACAATACGAACACATATTATTACAGCCCCTCATTATCGAAACAAAGGATGAAACACCATTCTTGTCCATTCTAACAGGCGATATATCTGAGTAAGTTTCTTCCCTTGACAGAAGTACATTTACCCCCTTGTGTCCTTCGAAGGCTTCTCCAACCAGGCGAGGCAGATCACGGTATGCATCGGGGCCAACAACGATGTCGACCAGCTTATCAGCCTCGAGCAGTTGTTCCTTCAGCCTTTCAGCCATGCACCCTATAACACCTACCAGGGTACCGGGCCTGGTTCTTTTTATACTTTTAAAAAGATCGAGTCTTCCCCACACCCTTTGCTCTGCATTATCCCTTATCGAGCATGTATTTACAAGAATAAGATCAGCTGAATTAATGTCTTCGGTCACCGAGTAACCCTTCTCCTCCATAATCGATACCACCACCTCGCTGTCGGCCACATTCATCTGGCACCCGTAAGTCTCTATATATAATTTTCTACTCATAGTTTCTAAACCAAGCACTAATATTATTGTTCAGCATTCTTCTGCGGCAGGGGTCTTAAAATTCTGTACAGATAGACTGCTGCAAGCATTATTGCTCCTGAGCCCAATGTAATTAACACCTGAACACCGTTTATTAAAAGGCCATATGCGACACCTGATTGTTCATTCAGTCCGAAAAGGATAAATAACTGCAAGATAAAGAAGTGCGATGTTCCAATACCTGCCGGACTGGGAATTGCCCATCCCAGCGTCCCTATAAATAGCGCTACAGCTGCAAAATACAGACTCAGATTATCTGTTGATGGCAGAGCCTTCAGGCATGCATAATTCATAAGAATCATCAGGATCCATATGATAAGAGTATATAGGGCAAATATTCGCGATCTCTTTATTCTGAATGTTGTGCGTGCAGTTGAAGCAACTCCTTTCCCAAAATTTCTAATCCTATCTGCCAGTCCGTATCTTTTTGCCAGGAACCATGCGATTAAGATGACAGAGATAATTATTAAGGCAAAAATTAGTATTCCAATAATCCTGTTGCCAATTGAACTAAACAAGTTTCCGAAACCTTCAAGTACAAGTGATCCCAGTCTGTCAAATTCAAATAAGAGCACCAGAATAACCCCGGAGATCAGAACTACCAGGTCCCATACCCTGTCTGAGATTACTGTGCCCATTGCCTTTGATGTGCTTATACCTGTACTTTTTTCGAGGGATGTACATCTTACAATCTCGCCCAGCTTGGGCGTAAATGCATTTATAAAGGTACCCAGAAGAAGAGAGTATGCCACATGCTTCAGCGGCGCATTTTCTTCGTTGTTACTTAGAAATAGTTGCCAGCGCAGTGTCCTGAGAAGGAAAATAAGGCCCAAAAAAAATATGCTCAGGAGGATATACCCCGGTTTAGCTTTACCCAGGAGTGAAAAAATCTCACCCATGGGTTTGTTCCTGAGTGTCAGGAACATAAATATGGAGGCGAAGCTAATACCAACAGCTGCGTTTATAAGATGTTTTTTCATATTAGAACGACACGGTTACAGGTGGGCAAAGATAGGAAAAGCAACTTAAATCATTCCCTTCTCCCTGATTGTGTCGTTGAAGTTATTTTTATAGCTGTCGCTGATAGGAATTATACTATCTCCAATCGTTATTCTATTCCTGCTTACGCTATCAATCTTATTAATTGCAACCATATATGATTTATGCACCCTGATAAAGTTATTGGCAGGTAATATTGTTGACATGGTCTTGAAATTCTGAAGTGTCATTATTTTATCAACCTTCGAAATTATCCTGAGATAATCTCCCTGCCCTTCTATGTAGAGGATATCATCGTAAAAGACTTTTTGCAGCCTGTTTTCTGTTTTAACGAAAAAGTACTTTTCTGCCGGATTGGATATTGTAACTTCTGAATATTTTCTCTTTTCAGGATATGGGCGCAGCTTATTATAAACCTTGTCGACTGCTTTTACAAACCTTTCGAATGAAATAGGTTTCATCAGGTAATCAGCAGCATTTAATTCGAAGCCTTCAACAGCATAGTTGTCGTGAGCCGTTGTGAAAATAACCTCCGGTCGTTTTGACAGGGATTGAACAAGCTGTATCCCGGTGAACGATTCCATCTGGATATCCAGGAACATAAGATCAGGTTCACTTGTCCTGATAAAATCTATTGAGTCGAGAGCATTATCGAAAGTCTTAATCAGTTCAAGGAAGGGGACCTTTGAAACATAATCGCTTATTATTTCAAGAGCCAGGGGCTCATCATCAATGGCTATACATCTTAGTTTCATTTCGAGTTAATTATTACACGTTAGTTCTAATCTTACTTCATATTTTTCATCATCCTTCTTGATACTCAGCTTATGACAATTTGGGTATAAGAGCTCCAGCCTTCTTCTTGTATTCTGCATTCCTATTCCTTCACCAATATGATTATTATGCGGTTCGTTAAGAATGAAATTAGTAACAATAAATTTTATTTTACCACCTTCAACAATAATGCTGAATTTTATTCCCGGCTTTTTAACTTTACGTTTGCCATGCTTAAATGCGTTCTCGGCAAACGACAGGAAGATCATTGGTGGTACAACATGAGCAGACATATTACCCTTTGTAACAATTTCAATAAATCCCGGGTCACGAGATCTCAACCTTTCCAGTTCAATATAATTGTAGAGTTGTTCAACTTCTTTCTCCATCTGTACCATCTGCGATTTTGAGTCATAAATAATATATCTCATTATCTCAGATAGTTTCATTACTGCAGCAGGTGCATCATCAGATTTTTTGTATACGAGCGAGTATATATTATTCAGTGTATTAAAAAAGAAATGCGGATTAATCTGTGCTTTTAGCAGCTCAACTTCCATCTTATGTTCCTGGAGTTGCAGCTCTGTGCTTTTTCTCTGATCCCTGGCCCAATAGAGTGCTATTCTTACCAGCAAGGCCAGTGCAACCATAAATACCATGTTTACACAGGTGCCTGCAATAGTTCTTATATCGAACATATTATGATCACCAAGATCAAGCTGTGCAAGATTTATAATCGCAAAAATTACCCCGGTCTTTATTACTACCAGTGCCAGAAGAGACAGCAGGTAAATAAGTATAGTTGAGATTACCCTTCCTTTACGATAAATAGTTGCCGGGATAATATATATGAAGAAGGTATAAAAGACAATCGGGTGAAAGAATGATTCTATAATATAATAGGTTAGCACATCAGGTGGAACATCCTTAGAGACCAGTGAGAGAAACACCGGAGCTACAATGACAATAAGCCATATCATCACATGGATGAATATGATGGCAACCTTTTTCATATTTTCTGACCCTTTCTAATTGATCTGTAAATGTAACTAAAAAGCAGGGTGCCTGCCAAAAATATTCTGTAAGTGATGTTATTTTATCTGTGAACGGCTCTGAATTCTCTTAGCTCTTATTTCTTCAGTTTCACAGAGTGATTAATATGATAAATAGATTATTTTTTAATAAGTGGAAAAGGGAAATGATATTTGGTGCAAGAATGATGTAGCTATCAAATGGAAAAATGAACCTAACTAATTTTAACCAGCCATGAAAAAAGTAATTATATTATTTTTTGCAGCACTATTGTTTACTCAGATCAATGCCCGGCCTCTATTATCAGGACAGGTTAAAGGCCGGGTGTTTGACGGGATAAACGGAACGACTATTGAGAATGCAACAGTTGCAGTTTACAGTCAGCCTGATTCGTCAATAACAAGAGGGGCGGCCACCAATATGGATGGAGAATTTACAATAAGTGATTTGCCTGCTGGCCTGTACACTCTTACGGCAACCTATATTGGATACAAAGCCAAAAGCTTTAGTTTCAGGCTGTCTGATAACGAACCTGTTTTTGATGTAGGCGATATTGCACTCGTAGAAGCAGCTGAGGATCTGGGTAGTGTAAGTGTAGTAGCAGTAAGACCTCAGATTGTATACCGCGACAATAAGAAAATTCTTAAAGTAAAGGAGTTCCAGGATGCAGGTGCCTCTACTCTCGCAGAGGTGCTCGAGAATGCCCCATCTATTACACTCGATGCCGAAGGAAATGTCTTGCTCAGAGGGAGTGGCAATTATACTCTTCTGATCGATGGCAAACCTGTTCCCGGAGTAGGTGTGAATATGTTAAGGCAAATACCTCCGGAGATGGTTGAGGATGTTGAGATAATGACCAACCCATCTGCAAAATACGACCCGGATGGTGTTACGGGAATAATTAACCTGGTTTTGAAAAAGCAGACTGAGGCAGGACTGAACGCTCAGATATCACTTATGGCCGGATTGAGGGATAAGTATAATGGCGATGCCCAATTTAATTATCGCAAGGGAAAGGTAAATATGTTTGCGGGTGTAACCGGAACAAGTTATAGTACTGATGTTACAGGGGATATCTTTCGCGAAACCACAGCACCTGGCAATGAGAGCGAGATAACTAACGGTTTTGGTCAGTCAGCAAAAATAAACACCATTGTCGGAAACCTGGGGATGGATTATAGTATTAACGAACGTAATAGTATAAGCCTGTCCGGACGATTTGGCCCTCAGAAGGTTAATGCCCTGGTTGATAATGAAATAGTTCGGGCCGTAGCAGATCCGGGCTTAACAGGTAATTTTAATTTTTCTAACGATCTGAGTGTGGATGGTATATTCTATATGCCAAACATTACCTGGGATCATAAGTTCAGGAAGGAAGGAAGCAAGTTGCAGACCAGTATGTTTGTTGGAGGCTTTCAGGGAAATCTTATCCAGGAACTGTCTGAGGAAGCAATGGATGCCAGCTGGCAGCCAACAGGCATTTTTACTGATCGCAGGCGGCTTGATAATGCGATGGATATAAATGATATAAGGGTAAAGACAGACTATGAGAATAGCATAGAGGGTAAGGGGAAACTGGAACTTGGGTATCAGTACCGCAGGCTGCTCGAAAATAATAACCAGGTACATGAAGATTATGTGCTTCCTGGTGGAACATGGGTCGAGGATCCGGCATTAAGTAATGAGTTTCAACTCGACAGGTCTATTCATGCAGTTTACCTTACCTGGGGAGGGGACCTTGGAAAATTCAATTACCAGGTTGGCTTTAGAAATGAATATACCGACAGGATTCTTGAGCAGGTTGACAGCTCTACAGAGTACTCCTATTCTAAGTTTAATGTATTTCCAAGCGGTAATATTACAAGGAAATTAAAAGACAACCAGCAACTGCAGCTCAGCTACAGCAGGAGGATTAACAGACCCGGTCGTCAGCAACTTAACCCGGTAAGGCAGTATGCCGACAACCAGCTTATTGTAAGTGGCAGCCCTGATATAAGACCTGAATTTATCGATTCCTATGAGCTGGCATACCAGAACCAGATAAAGACCGGCTTTGTCTCAGTAGAAGCTTACTACAGGATGGTGAATGACCTTATGACCAATGTACTTACACCTGAAGCTGATGGTGTAATGCACCAGCATTTTGTTAATGCTAACAGGTCGCACTCTGCAGGAACAGAGCTGATGGCGAATATCCAGCCGGCACAATGGCTGAGAGTTATTACTTCCGGTAATTTTTACTATTATTCACTTGAGGATGATTCATTTTATGAGGAAAATGACAACAACAGTTTTGTGTGGACAGCAAATTTTACTTCTGTATTTCTCCCGACGAAAAGCACAAGACTTACATTCTCTGCCATTTATAACGGACCATCAATTACCCTCCAGGGCACACAGAAAGAATCCTATATGTTTAATGTTGGTGTCAGGCAGGAATTGTTAAAAAGAAAGGCTTCACTGGCCCTTAGTGTAAGGGATCTATTTAAGACTTTTGTAATAGAAAACGAAATAAGAGGAGAAGATTACCTGACCGTAACTTCAATACAGCCCGAGACTCAGGTTGTAACCCTTACATTTACATATAATTTCAATAACTACAGGCAAAGGGCTCAGGAAGAGAATATGGACCTGAATTTTATCAGATAATCGACCCGGCAGCCAGGATAATAAATATTGATGTTATAAATATATTGCTCATAATGAAAGCTGCCGAAATATTTTTCTTTGACTTAAAAAGGATAAGATAAAAGGCCAGGATAAACAGTAAATTGGCAATCAGGATGGTATACGAGAAAACTATATTGATATCTATCCCAAAATAGAAATATGTTAATGCAAACAGCGATGAAACAGTAATCCAGACGAATACAATTCTTTTTACCTGGATCTCATCAAATACCTTTAATGGAGTCTTAAAACCGGCATCCTCATATTCTTTGTTGTATTTAATAATCAGAAGCCAGAAGTGAGGCACCTGCCACATAAATATTAATAATGCAAGATATATAATAGTAGGGCTGAAGATATTACCACCTGCAGCAGTCCATCCAATAAGTGGAGGTATAGCTCCGACAAGTGCCCCTGGCATAATAGCCAGGTAACTGACTTTCTTGAGTTTTGTATACACTACATTATAAAAGATAATATTCAGCACTCCCAACAAAAAAGGGAGCCATCCTGTAAGAAGGAGCAAGAATGCTCCACATATTATCAGGCTAAGTGCAAAAATAAATGCGAACCGGGGTCTTATTAGGCCGGAGGGAATTGGCCTATCCTTAGTTCGGTTCATCCTGGAATCACTTTCGTGTTCCTGGTACTGGTTCAGAGCACTTGCTCCAGCGGCAAGCAGATAAATTCCGCCAGAAACAATCAGTAAATCCGATCCAATATCGCCGGTATAAATTATATATCCTGTAATACCTGTTAAAGTAACTGCAAGGCTGAGTTTATACTTTATCAGGGTTAACCAGGGCGACATAAGGATTTTACTTTATGGTTTTGATATAGTCAATCATCTTAGCAATGTCTTCTTCGCTTACAACATCGGTATATGATTGCATCAATCCTTTTGCATAACCTTTAACTAAATCAGCCTCAGGGTCTGTTATGGATTTTTTAAGATATTCTTCGTCTGCAACAATAACTCTTTCATCGCCATCGGTGATAACTGTTTTTTCGGCATCAAATAAGCCCTTAAAACTGGGTCCTACTAACCTGCTTCCATCCTGTGAATGACATGCCAGGCATCCGGTATTCTTTAGAAGAACGAGTCCTTCCGGATCAGGAATATTACCTGTAGCTTCCAGGTTTGCCAGCCAATCGACAAAGACCAGCGAGTCAACAACCCTGGTGTTGGATGTCATAGAAGAGTGCAAAAGACCACAGTATTCTGTACATAGAATTTCGTAGTCTCCTATATAGTATGGAGTAAACCAAAGGTAATTGTCGTATCCCGGAACAACATCTTCCTTAACCCTGAAGGCTGGGATAAAAAGGCTGTGATTTACGTCTTCAGATACCAGGTTAAGCTTTACAGGCACATTTACCGGAATAACAAGTTCCTTTGATAGTTTACCGTCACCATAATCAAATTCCCATTCCCACATTCTGCCAATGGCAGTTATTTCCATAGCTCCGGGAGGAACATTTCTCATTGGTGCAAAGCCAACCCATCCATAATAGAACATCAGCATTACAAGAATGGTCGGGATAACGGTCCAGATAATCTCAAGTTTAACACTGCCTGAAAACTGTTTGGCCGGTTTGTTTTTCTTACGGTTATACTTTATAACCGTGTATATCATAAATGCTGTTATGCCTACGATGAAGATAAAGGCAATTAAGAAAATAAATGCAAATGCCCTGTCGACTCCTTCAGCTAGATTGGATGCTCCTGTAAACATATTTGTATCTTTTATCTTAGTAAATAGTCTATAAAGGTTACCAGTACTACAAGGATAAACAGGGTAAAGACCCCTGCAACCATCCCTTTAATCAGCATGCTTTCGTGCTTAAGGTGCATAAAGAATATAAGCACAAGGCTTACCTTGACCGAAGCAATAATAAGTGCCACTCCTACAGAAAAAGTGCCGAAATGGATCTGGGTCACCATTACTGAAATAAGAGTTAGCATCAGCAGTATAATAAGTATTACTGCATGAGATGAATATGGTGTGATATGCTGCTTTTCGTTTTCCATTATCAGAAAGATTAAGTAACAAGGTAGAGTAAGGGAAACAGGAATATCCAGATCAGGTCGACCAGGTGCCAGTACAGTCCGCTATTCTCTAACAGACCAAGCCTTTCACTGTTGACCTTGCCTGTTTTGACCTTTATAAAATTGATAGTCAGAAGGATCATTCCAATCAGAACATGTAAGGCATGGAGTCCGGTCATCATAAAGTAGAGACCAAAAAATAAAATTTCTCCCTTTGGCAGTTGAGTCATTAACTCAGATCCCGGGTATAGATGGTGTTCGAATTTGTATGACCATTCGAAATATTTATTGATCATAAAAACAAGGGCCAGAACCAGGGTAATAAATATAAGCAGCATTGCCAGCCTGGAATTCTTTTTTTGAATTGCAGTAATAGACATAGCAACCGTCATACTGCTTACCAGCAGAACGACGGTATTCAGTGTTCCGATAAAAGTATTCAGCTCTGCTCCTGCATTGTGAAAGTCGGCTGAATATTTATTTCTGAACACCGCATAAACGAGGAACAAGCCTCCAAAAAGAAATAATTCGGTGAACAGGAATAACCACATTCCTAATTTTGATCCTTCCGGATCGTAATGTTCATCGTGTTGAATTATATTACTCATATAATATTATTTACTGGTCTTCAGTCTTAGTATTATCAAAGAGATATGGTTTATGCTTTATCTCGGGGATCTCGTCAAAATTCTCAAGTGGCGGTGGTGAAGGAATAAGCCAATCCAGTGTAACACCCTTCCATGGATTAGCAGGAGCTATGGCTCCTTTCCTTCGGTGGTATATCAGATTACTCACCATAATAATCAGTCCTGTTATCAGTATAAAGGCCCCAATGGTGGAGATCATATGCCCTGTCCTGAACTGTGGCAGGTAGTCGAAATATCGTCTTGGCATTCCCTGGATACCTATAATAAAGAGAGGGAAGTAAAGCACATTGAAGCCAACAAAGGTAAATCCCCATCCCCAGTATGCCCAGTTATTGCTGTACATCCTGCCATACATTTTCGGGAACCAGTAGTGGATTCCCGCGAAAAAGGCAAATCCCATCCCTCCAAAAATTATATAATGAAAATGAGCCACAACGAATGTTGTATCATGTGTCTGGACATTTGTTGCAAGTGCACCAAGTGTTAAACCTGTAAATCCACCTATCATAAAAAGGAAGATAAAAGAAATTGCGTAGAGAAGGGGTGGTTTCATATCTATTGATCCTCCATACATGGTAGATATCCAGTTAAATACTTTTATTGCACTCGGTACTGCAACAATAAAGGTAAGGAAGGAGAAAAACCATCTCGACCAGTAAGATATTCCAGTTGTAAACATATGGTGTCCCCAGACAAAATATCCAACAAGTGCAATAGCCAGGCTGGATATAGCTATTGCACCATATCCAAAGACCGGCTTCTGACTGAATGTGGGAAATATCTCTGTAACAACTCCCATGGCAGGAAGGATCATTACATATACTGCAGGGTGGGAGTAGATCCAGAATAAATGCTGAAACAGGAGTGGGTCTCCTCCAAGAGCCGGATCAAAGAAGCCAATATTAAGTGTTCGTTCGGCAATTACCATTAATAGTGTTATACCGACAATGGGTGTTGCCAGAACCTGTATCCATGCTGTAGCATAGAGCGACCATGGGAAAAGGGGCATTTTGAACCAGGTCATACCGGGAGCCCTCATCCTGTGTATCGTTACAATGAAGTTAAGCCCGGTTAGTATAGACGAAAATCCCAGCACGAAAGCCGCAGTCAGTGCCCATATCACACTTGTTGATGATTCGGCACTGTAAGGAACATAGAAGGTCCAACCGGTATCAGGAGAACCTCCTCCTATAAACTGAGAGAGAACACCCAGGATAGAACCTGTGAGCCACAGATACCATGACAGGAGATTAAGCCTGGGAAAGGCAACATCTTTTGCTCCTATCATAATAGGCAGGAAGAAGTTGCCAAATACTGCTGCAAGTCCCGGTATAACGATAATAAAGATCATTATTATTCCGTGGATGGTGAAAATACCATTATAGGTCTGGGCATCCATTATGTCCTGTCCGGGTGAAAATTTCTCTATGCGCATCAGTAGTCCAAGAAATGCTGCCACGAAGAAAAAGACTAAAATTCCGTACATGTATAATAAGCCTATCCTCTTATGGTCGGTCGATAGTAACCAGCCAAGCAGACCTTTGAATCTCCCCTGGTATTCAAGATAACTTACCTGAGTATTAGTGTTGCTGCTCATATTTTATTTTTTAGATTTTTTTCTTCCTTTTAAAACCAGTATGATAAATCCTATCAGAAGGATAAATACCATTAGTCCGCCCACAATCCTGGTTACCTGCAGGGTATATGTTCTGCCATTCGGGTCGTAGGCAAAACAATATTCCAGTATCTTATTTATTGTTGGTCGGGCAATACCCTGCTGGGCTTCTATAATAGCCATTTTAACGTCGAAGGGCAGGAAGTTGATTCCATATAGATACCTGGTGATTTTCCCTTCCGGACTGAGCAGGATAATTGCCGAAGGATGAGCAAAATCGAGGCCCTGGGGCATATACTTAAAACCAACCGATTCGGTTATTTTCAATATATTTTCCTCCGTCCCTGTAAGGTATATCCAGTGCTTCCTGTTTTCCTCGCCAATTTTCGTAACAAAGTTGTTTTTCTTGATGGCAGCTTTTTCGGGAGTGTCTTTTGTATTAAAGCTAATGGTAATAACCTGGTACTCATTTCCCAGCTCCATATCCAGATTTTCAACCACTTCAGATATGCCGGAAAGCAATGGACTGCACAGACCGGGGCAGTCGAAGTAGACAAAAGACAGGATAGTAGGTTTATTGATAATTTCTCCCAGGGAAACTGTATCATTTGATTCATTTATGAAAGTCAGATCGAAGGGGATTGTTTCTCCAAGTTTTTCAACAATGCCAACTTCTATCAAGTCTTCATCAATCTGGGCCTGAGAGTGGCAAAATAAAGTCGCAGTAAAGCTTATAATGGTTAAAAGAAATATTTTTCTCATGCTTAGTTACTTATGTAAATATTATTTTTCGTCTTCTCCTTCTTTGTAGATGGCCCTTAGCCTGAACAGAACATAAAATATAAATCCCCATACAGTAAGAACAACTATTGTATATGCGAGAATCAGCCATACCGGTGATTTCCTGTTAATATTCCACATTGCTCTTTCCTGGTTAAGCGGTGGAGCCAGGGTAGCAGTTCCAATATTCAGGGTAGTATCTTTTTTAAGGTCACCAAATAATTCGAAGTCTGTTAATTGAAGAGTAAGCTCAATTCCTCCTTCACTATTTCCAGGCAATTCTCCCGAAACATCAAATATCGCTTCGCCTTTACTATCAGAGATCTTTGGACCATCAATTGTCATGCTGCCAAAGTATCTTTTTGCTGTTAACCTGATTTCAGTATCCGGGACAGGAGTCCATTTTTCGCCTTCAAGCCCGATAAGCTTTGTAACGAGCTGATGATTCTCTTCAATCAGATCAACCAGGATCTTAATTTCCGACCACTTAAGATTAGTCAGTTTGCTTGCTGATGCAAGTACCTGCTTATAATCGGGGTTAAAACTCCTTATAAATGAAATAACATTCCAGATATCATCGGGAGAAAGGATTCTTTTAAAAGATGGCATCAGGCCCCTTCCTTCACTTATTTTGTAGTGAAGGGAACCATCGCTATTAATCTGTATCTTCTCTGTTGCCGGATCTCCCGGTACCGGGTTAAGAGACTGGTAGTTACCCTTGCCCGGATCTCCATGACATGATTTACAATCGAGAGCATAGGTTGCTTCGCCTGCACTTCTTGTGGCATCAGTAAATTCAAAAGTAGATAGTTTGTCGCTTCTATCCTCGGGGACTTCCCATTCCTGGGCCAGAACAATCTGCTGTCCAAATAAGATTAATAATAATAATAGTCTATATCTCATTGCCTGGTTTTTGAATTATCTCTCTTTATCTCTTTGTTCTTTCTCTCTTTCCTCTGCCACTTCCCAGATAGGTATTACAGGAAAGATTTTTGACAGGACAGTAATAATGATAAGCACCAGAATTATAGATCCCATTGTTATGGCTGTCTCTATAAGAGTTGGTTTATATACCATCCATTCACCTGGTACGTGTTGTATCGGAAGGAAAGGATGTTCCTGTGTTGGTACAACAATAATATATCTCTTTAGCCAGCTGCCAATAAGTACAAAAACAGAAATAATGGTAGCAGGCAGTGGTTTTCGCATGGGCTTCATCAATAATAAGATAGTTGGTATTATCAGGCCCATAAGTTGGGTTCCCCAGAAAAGCAAGGCATGATGACCGCTGAATAATGCATGAACATGTATGGCGTCAAACTTCTTGAGTTTATAGGCGGGAACCAGGAATTCGTTAATGTTAAAATAGAGATATACAATGGCAACCAGCACGAGCAGCTTTGACATCTTATCAAAGTGCATATCCGTAAGGTAGTCCTTAAGCCTGTAATTAGTTCTGAAAAAGAACATTGCTATAATAACTGCGGCACTTCCGGCAACAAAGGCACCGGTAAGGAAGTAGGGACCGAAAATAGTACTGTCCCATCCTGAGCGTGTTGTAACTGCGAAAAGCCACGATGTAACAGTATGAATGGCAAAGGCAGTGGGGATAATCAGGATAAGCAGTATCCGAATAGATTTAAAGATGATTTTATATTGACTATTCTTATGAACCCATCTTAAGGAAAGAATCTTATATACCTTTTGGAGCCATACCGGTGCTCCGCTCATTCGATTACGTGCTATGTCCAGGTCGGGGATTAGCGGAAGGAAATAAAGAAGAAGACTTAGTACAAAGTAGGTTGTTACTACGGTTACATCCCATAAAATGGGCGACTGAATCCGGCCATGTAAAAATAAATATGCCAGTCTTTCCGGGCGACCCATATCGGAGATAATAACAAGACCTGCTATGGCCGCAAAAGCAACTGCTATAATCTCTGCAATTCGTGCAATTGGCTTAATCCATGAATAGCCTATAAGTCCCAGTACCGCACTAATAAGCATTCCTACAAGGCTGGTGGCGACAAAAAACACAAAGTTGGAAATATACATGCCCCAGCTGATATAATCACGCATCCCGGTTACTATAAGTCCCTTTCTGAGCTGAATGGTGTAGGCATAGAGGCACAGAATAAGGGATATGGTAAGGAACATCATCCATAGCATGAAGTTCCTGTTAAGTCTTACCGGCCTTAAAAGGTCGGAAGATACCTTATCAATTATTTCGGGCCGGGCCAGGAATTTCTTATCTGAATCTGACATATGATGATTTCAATAATTAAACATGTATATTTTCGCTATTATCCTCACCTTGATCATCGGGAAAATCGAAGAGACGATTTTTTGGAGGCAGGTAGTAGACCCTCGGTTGAGTACCCAGCTCAGGCATAAGACGGTATCCAGCATTATCCTTCAGGAGCTGACTCAGGCGGACTGTTTCTTTGGTGGTACCATTTGTAACAGCATCTTCGTTTTCATCACCGAAATAAAAGACTCCGTTAGGGCAGGCAGACACGCAGTAGGGCAATTTACCCTCCCTGAGCCTGTCGGCACTGAAAAGGCATTTTGTAACGGTACCCTTACTTTGAGGAATATTCAGTTCAACATCATAAACGGCATCTTTATCGAGATCAATCTCTTTAGGTTCTTCCCAGTGAAACATCCTGGCTGAATAGGGGCAGGCAGCAATACAGAAACGGCATCCTATGCATCTCTCGTTATCTATTAAAACTATTCCGTCCTGTCGCTTGAACGTGGCATCGACAGGGCAAACAGATACACAGGGAGGATTATCGCAATGCTGACATGGTTTGGGCATAAAGTAGGGAGCCGATATCTCATTCTCCTGCATCGCAAGGGTATTGATATGATACTCGTATGGTCGTAGTCCGTGTGCCGACTGGCATGCATTAACACACTGTCTTGCATTACGACACTTTGCAAGATCGATAACCATCACCCATCTTCGGCCCGGGATTCCTTCCCGGCCTCTTGTCTGCATCACTTTCAGCGATGAGGTTACTTCCTCAATCTGGTCTATCGGGATCTCAACCAGGCGGTTATCTTCTGTAAGCACCCTTACAGTATCCTTCGGCCCTTTAGACTTTTCGTATTTGTAGCCTGAATAAATAGCCGCTCCTCCTGTTACCGCTGCTGCACCAACAAGGCCAATCGACTTCATAAAATCACGCCTGGAATTTTTCCCCGGATTATTCTCTTCCTCTGGCTGCTTTGACTTATTATTTTTTTCTTCTTCCATGTAGGCTCAGGTGTCTTCTCTAAATTTACTCAGTTATTGTAGAATCTGGAACTACATTGAATGACAGAACCTTATATCCGGCAGCTTCAATAACATTTTTTACCTGCAGTGTGTCAATCTTGCTTTTGTCAAATTTAAGCATTGCATATCCTTCGACATGGTTTGCTTCAACAGATCCCACTCCTTCAACTTTTGTAACTCCTGCCTCAATAGTTTCTTCACATCCTGTACATGTCATACCTTCAATACCGACATTATACATTACATAATCTACCGGAGCTTCAAGCTCAGTGGCTACATTTTCGTCAGTATTAGCTGTTTTGGATTCATTATTCTGGCAAGAAATTGCCAGTAAAAGGATAATTGATAAAAAGCCTAGAATTTTCATTGAAATAAGTTTTTGGTTATGAGCCATAAAATAAGAAAAAAAATGGTTTAAAAAAAGATCATATATATCACTATAGATATGTTGATATGAAGGATGGGGAAGGTTGAAAAAGTTGAAAGGGTTGAATAGGTTGAAAAAGTTGAAAAAGGGGAAACAGGAAACCGGAAACCGGAGACCGGGGAAAAGGAAAAAGGAAAAAGTAAAAAGGAAAAAGGCAACCAGCAAGCGCTTGCCGGCAGTGGTTTATAGTTTAATAAAACGATTTCTGTAGATATTATCTCCGGTTCTGACTATTAACAGGTATGATCCTTTTTCGAGGGATTGGATATTTATACGGTTTTCGGATGAGGATTTTATCGAAAGAGATCTTATTAATGATCCTGTTACTGAGTAAATCTGAACGCTTAGATCTGAACCGATATTGTTTTTTATTGTGAATCGGAGCTCTTCTCCCACCGGGTTAGGGTAAATTTTCAGATGCTCACCTGTTTCAATCTTTTTATCAGTTATTCCGGTAGTGCTCCATATCTTTTCTGCAAATGAAGGATCATCGATAAATGGATTTCGGTTACCCTGGAGTCCATATACCTCGTCGTTACGATCTATTTCTTTCTGGCTAACGGGGTCATTATCATGCCATTGCAGAAGCATATCAAGTGCCCATTCTTTTGGCTGGGCTCCATCAGTCATATCGCTGCCCGGCCATGAAGAATCTTCCTGGTAATACCTTACAGCCATATATAAATGTGCTCTTGCAAAGTCGCCCTTATATTCGTCGATGGGTTCAAAAACTGTTCCCGAAAACCCTGTAACAGAAGATGGACCGACTTTACTGCCGTTCTGGGATGTCCACGACGGACTGCCTGTCTCACCAAAGGCATAGTTTCCCCTCCTGTTGTTAACGTAGCCATCAGTTGGGAATATATGATTCAGATCGGTATACATGGGTGAGGCGTCGTTAAACCAGCTCTTGGGGAATGAGTGTTCACGATTATAGCAGTCAGCCTCAGAATCATAGTTTCCACACTGGTCGGTAACAAAGGTGTAATTGTAAGGATTCATTCCCTCCGGATTGTCGGAGTACATATCCCAGACTGTCCCGTCGCCCCTGGCATCTGTTAACTTTACGGCGTCCCAGAGACCAGGTGTATATGATAGTTGAGAATGATTATCGATAATATCATGCAGGGCTTGCTGAAGAGCCGATCCGTTTAATGCGGTAGAGGAACTATAATACCCTGCCGGGATCTGCGCCCAGAGGGATCCTGTTATAAAAAAGGACAGGCATAAGGTTGAAATAAACCTTACAATTCTCATTTACCGCTTTCGTCTATTATTATATTGTCAACCTGCCAGGTTGTTGTTTTATCATTATCATCGCCTGCCAGATCCTCTCCGCTATATACAAAGGCAATATAAATACTTGAGTTGTAGGCTGAGAGATCAATATCACCTGATGCTACCCAGTCTCCGTATCCATTATCCGGTCCGTTTGCGAGTACAGGATTTAGATCTGTCCATGTAAAATTCCAGGGAGATCCCGATCCGTCATAGTCTGATGATACCTTTACCGTTAAAGTCGCCCCATTATTATATCCTGTGTTTGTATCGAAGGTAAGAATCGGTGATGTAGCGCCAGACAGGTCAATAGATGGAGTTAGCATCCATGAGATCATACTTGGCAGATTTGAATTATAGGCAGTAGCCTGAACATATGCATTCCCGTCGAATGTTCTGGCAAGCCAGACACGGTCGCCTGTTTCCATGGGGTTGGTCCATCCTGTGATATCAGTTACCGGATCATCATATGAGAGACTTTCAAAAGTTTCACTAAATATTCCCTCAAAGAAGGGCTCACATCTTGTGCCTGTCATATCCAGGTCGATAGGATCTCTCAAGATTAGTTGTGCGCTATTATAAACAGATGCAACACCAACGAAAGTTCCATTTCCTTCGGGCATAGCATCTCCTGAAAAAGTTGCATCGGATCTTGTGTAGACATCTATTTCCTCCGAGCAGTTTGTGAGGGTATGGCTCCCTGAGAAGCTTCCTTTATCAGCGAATTCTACTCCGCTGATAGAAACCAGCTCAGCAATATGTTCACCATCAAGAATATCCTGTATAGTTGCGCTAACAGGTGTAATGGGGTCTGCGGTGATATTTATTAATTCAGATTGTGTTGCCAGGTCAATATTACCAAACTGAAGAAGGCCGTTATAATCAGACAGTTCAATTCCGTCGCAGAGGATCTTTATCTCCGAACCTTCTGCAAGGTTATTATTACCATCAATAGTAAGGGTTATACCGGCTGTTTCGTCCTGGATATATCCAACAAAGTCGGGTATGTTATTTTTTTCTGGAGTAAGGGTAACTATTCCCTGGATAAAGACAGCCGAATCAATTACCAATGTATTTCCCTGGTGCATTGCCTTGAGGTCTGCAATTGTTATCTGTTCAATACTTGGCTGTGGCGGAGCAACCGGTTCCCTGTCGCATGCGCTAAGAGTAAGTATGCTTACGATTGCCAGAAGGCCTATTGTTTTTTTGATAGATTTAATCATTTTCAATTATGTTTATTTAGCTGCACTAACAACAACATCATCAATAATAAAACTTGTACTCTCTGAATTACTTCCGGAATATTTAAAGGCAATTACACCGGATGCCCCTGACTGTATTGGAAGATTAATATTACCCGAGGCAACCCATTCATAGTTACTGTTATTGTCATCGGCCAATACTGCAGAAAGTGGTGTCCATGTAGCAGATGTCATATTTGTTCCGTTATAATCGGTAGAAAAGAGGAGCTCAAATGGATCATTGCCGGGGTCATGCTCCCAGTAAGCCATTGCCGACCTGAAGGTTAGAACCTTCTGAGCAGTAATAGTTATGGGTTGGCTAATAACCCAGGTCTCCATTTCGTCAACCCCGGAATTATAACCTGAGGCCTGCATATATAGATTATTATCGAACTCCTGTGCTATCCAGTATCTTCCTCCTTTTACTATCATACTCTGCCAGCCGTCTACTTCAATATTATCATAATCTGCGAAGCCCTCAAAATCTTCACTCAGGGTTTCAACCGGACTGCCAAGCGTTCCAAGAGCCTGGGCACAGCGTTCACCTGTCATATCTACTTCGCTTATATCCCTGATTATTATCTGCAGATCGGAATTAAATTTTGTTACAATTCCTGTTATGGTGCCATTGCCTTCCGGCAGGGGATCGCCGGCAAAGGTTGAATAGCCACTGCTTCTTACAATAATATTGTCAGAGCTGCAGTCTTCAAGGTAGCGATTCATTGATTGTGGAGGATCTGATAATGGGTCGGCATATGTTTTTCCTACCTCAGACCCTGAAAACTGAACCTCATTCAGTTTAACAAGCTTACCCAGGAAATCTCCCGACTCTATCTCGCTTATCGTGGTAAGTGTCGGGTGTGACGGGTTGCCAACAGATACTGTAATCATCTGTTTGTCTTTATTGAATCCTGAGACCCTGAGGCTTCCGCTTGCATCTGTATAGGGTACTCCGCCCATCTGTACAAAGTCTCCATAGTCTCCAAGGTAAAGACCATTCACATTAATAATTACTGAATCGCCCAGGTAGAATCCGCCTGTTGATTCAAATTTAAGCAGTATGCCTGACGATGCATCTTCAATATATCCTTCTTTATAAAGGTTGCCGTCTTTCTTATCACTACCGGTAACGATGCCTGTTATAGCCAGGTCGCCGGTAATTTCAACCGGCGTGCGGTCGAACCAGTCTTTTTGCAGCTCATCATCATAAAGTGCTTTTAACTGGCTGATGCTAATTATTGTCCCGGTCTCGAAGGGAACATTCTCCGGCGGGGTATCGAATTTCTCTACACATGCTACAGCTGCTATAATAAGAGCAAAAAGAGGCAGTGTTATTTTATATGATATTTTCATAGTATTATTCATTGTGGGTTTAACTTACATCCTGATACTGAAATTTATAAAATAATTAAACCCGTAATAGTAATAGTATTTAGGTTGAAATCTTTCCGGATTAGAAGGATCGAACCTGTATTGTTCAAATCCGCCGGTAACAAAGTCTGTTGTATTGGTAATATTGCTCAGGTTAGCACTCAGGGTAATATACATATCGTCTACTGCCCATGACTTACCTATAAAAGCGTCAATCAGAAATGCAGAATTCTGTTTCTGCATTGTAGTCCAGTTCGGATAATATCCATTTTCATCCTTTGTACGCGAAACAGGATTAAAGTCTATATAAATATGATCATAGAAACTTCCGGTAATTCCGGCCCACCAATAGTTAGGGGAGCTGTATTCGATACCTGCCGCAAGTGCTGTCTGAGGTGTTCCGTTTTCCCTGAAATACTGAACCCATACTTCATCATTGCTGAGTATTTCGCTATTGTTATCCTGTGTGATCAGTATGTCTGGATTACTAACCCAGAGGTACTGACCGATTGCTGCAACTGTATTCAGTGTTAATGTAGATGTAAGCTTAAACTCTGCTCCGTACTCAATACCATAATGTTCTTTATCAATCCCGGTTACTGAATAATTCACAAAGGTTCTGAGTTCGTCATGATAGAAACTGGACAGTTCAGTCTGGTCGCTGAACTTAGTATAGTAGGCCGTTAATCTACCCGTTACCCAGGGCAGTCTTGATATATATGATGCATCGGCACTCAATATCTTTTCTGCAGTCAGATTGGGTGTTGCAGTATTCCTGGTCCTGGGTGAAACAAATGAATTTCTGAATGTTGGTGGAAGTGTCTGGTGGATAAAATTGAATTGCACAATATGCCTTCCGCTTAACCTGAGTTCGGTACCTGCCTTAATCCCAAATGTTGTGAAGTTAAGATGCTCAGAGTCACCGTATGAATTATCCGGGAAAAGACCTTTCATGGTATGTCCCTCTCTCCATATACTTGTTGATGAGAGGCTTGTTCCGAGGTATCCGTAGAACTTGTTAACCTCATATTCCGCAAGGCCCCATCCGCTGAATTTGTTTTCGTGGGCAGTATAGTCATGGCTGTAAGTGTCGCCTTCTTTTACTATCCTGTTGGGATTATTTAAATCGTTTTGTATGGCATTAGGATCATCCGGATAATCTCTCTCTGCAAACTGGTCGATATCAACCCAGTATTCGCCGCCAAGCAGGTCTTCAATAACATTAAAGTTATGTCCCTGGTAAATATCTGCTGATATACCGCCACTAAGAGTAAGATTACCAGCCTCATGCCTTATATTGGTGTTGAGCTGAAATTGTGATATATCATTGCGCCTGTCTTCAATTATATACTTGGATCTGTAACCGGTATAGGTCTTGCCGGCTACCCCATCAACTTCTTCCATTGTAAACAGGTTCTTTCGGTTTGTAGCATAGAAGTGGTCCCAGTTTAGCTGGCTAACAGAGGGGTCAGACCAAGCTGTGGTAATCCTTTGCTGATCTTCTTCACTGGTATAGTAGCTGGGAAGGTTTCTCCAGTAATCAGGTCTTGGGTCGGGCGCATCATACCAGTTAAGGGCGGTATATCCTCCCCTGCCAAACCATGATCCGGCGCTTGTCTTAATGGTGGTATTTTCGCCAGCCTTCCATGTGTGTTTAATTGTAACAAGTGGTTTATTCGATGACCTGACGCGGGAGTTCCTTTTTCCCCCATCCTGGAATCCCCAGTAGGGATTATAATAGTTTGAGCCTGTAAGATCGTAAGCTTCCTGAACAGAACCCCCTCCAACTCCTCTCTTATACATTGCATCCAGGGCTGTGAAATTCAGGGTGTGCCTGTTATTTATAATTTTTTCTGCTGCAAAGAAAAAACTGTTTGCATCATAAAAAGTACCCTCAACAAAACCCTCCTGACTCCATCTGCGCGACACAGATCCTGTGAAAGCCCAGTTATTTTCCAGCAAGCCGGTAGAATAGGTAAGCATAAACCTGTTTCTATATGTACGGTTGGAAAGAGAGTATACAGCTTTAACTCCTTTTCTGTATTCAGAGGCGTTTGTTATTACCCTGGTAATGCCGCCTATGGGTTCAAATATTGTGCCTTCAGGGGCGGAGTTAGTCGTAACAACATTGTTTCTCATAACATCGTTAAGACCTCCCCAGTTCGACCAGTATGGCCCGCCTGATTCAACGTCGTTAACAATAAAACCATTGATCATAACAGTAGAATATTTCTGGTCGTATCCCTTTATTCTGAATCTGGCCGGCCCGAATGTATAGGCAGCAGTTGAAACAAAAATATCTGACGAAGAGCTCAGGAGTCCGTTAATAGTTTGTGACTCCAGTCCGTTCTCTGCATCAGAATCGGTGACACTAAAGGTCGGAAGGTCCTGCTTAAATGCAGATATATTCTTGTCTGCGATAGTGTCTTTAACTACAACATTTTGTTGCGCAAATTGGGGCAATGAAATAGCTGAAAAAGCAAGTGCCGCAATAAGTAATTTTAGATTTCTCATATATGATTAAAATTGGGCCATAAAGATAGCCAAACTTGAGTTAAGAAATTAATTTAGCGACAACAAATTGGAGGAAATAAGACTTAATCTTACTTTTACAGCAAAACAAAATTATTATGAAAAGGACACTTACGATTATTATACTTGTTTTTATTTCTTACGGTCTATATTCTCAATCGCTCAAAGCAGGTGTAATAGCATTTTATAACCTTGAAAATTTATTTGACACCTTGAATACAGAGGGTGTCCTTGATGAGGAATTTACACCTGATGGCCCTAATGAGTGGACCGGGAAGAGGTACCTTGATAAGATTGAGAGAATGGCAGGTGTGATTTCAAAAATTGGTGAGGAAGAAGGAATTCCTGGTGGTCCTGCAATTCTTGGTGTTTCTGAGATAGAGAATATCTCTGTTCTTGAAGATCTTGCAGCACATCCTTATCTGAAGAATGCAGATTACAGGATTGCACACTATGATTCTCCAGACCTCAGGGGAGTGGATGTAGCCCTTCTATACCAGCCAAGGTATTTTACCCTTGAGAGCTCTGCCAGTCTCGAGTTACCTTTATTTGACGATGATGGAGAGAGGATATATACAAGAGACCAGCTACTGGTTAGCGGAACATTTATAGATGAGGAAGTACATTTTATAGTTAATCACTGGCCTTCCAGAAGGGGAGGGGAAAAGGCAAGCAGACCAAGGAGAAACGCAGCTGCGGGCCTGACAAGATCTATAGCTGATAGCCTTCTGGATATTAATCCCGAGGCTAATATTATTATAATGGGTGATTTTAACGACGACCCGGTAAATATCAGTATGAAAGACGTCCTCAGGGCAGCTGACCATATCGATCATCTTGAAGAGGGTGAATTATTTAACTGTATGTTTCCCCTGTTTAAGAAGGGCATAGGGTCGCTTGCTTACCGCGATGCATGGAACCTGTTCGACCATATAGTAATTTCGCAGGGTTTACTGGGAAATGACTATAGCAGCCTTACATATTATGCAGCCAGGGTCTATAATAAGGATTTCCTGATGCAGCAGGATGGTCAATACAAGGGTTATCCTTTCAGAACCTATGTGGGCACCACTCACCAGGGAGGATACAGTGATCATTTCCCGGTATATATTATTGTTGTTAAACAAATGGAGGAGTAGGAGGAAGGGTTTAAACTGGGTTGAAACTGGGTTGAAAAAGTTGAAAAACAAATTCTCAACTATTGCCTGCCAACAGGCGAAGCGAGTTGTGTTATTAAACTTACTCTTACCTCTTTGCTCTTACCCCTTGGCACGAAAGGATCGCATAGCGATCATTTCAACCTTAAATAGACGGGTCTGTGATCTGATATAATATCAGGATAATCACTGAAACAGGCATCTGCTTTAAGGGTTGTAATGTCTTCAACCATATCGAACAGCTCGTCGCTAATAATAATATGGTCGATATGGCTGGGCCATGAAGGGTAAGACCACCAGAGCGGACTACCGGTAGCTATATCCATATCTGCCACAGCAAAGTCTGAAGGGTCATTTACAAAATCCCAGAAAACGTTGCTTGCTTCAGATGTACCGTCTATTTCGTCATTCAGGTCTCCCAGGACTATAACGGCATCATCAGGGTAATTTGATTCAATATAGCTGTGCAGTTTTTCTGAAGCTGTCCTTCTTCTGTCTTCATTATCTGATCCGCCACAGCATTTCAGGTGATTGTTAAGGAGGATTACTTCTGTTGAGCTTGGTATATGTGTAGCATGAATCTCGAAGGGTGGCCTGGGAAATGAATACCAGTCGTCTTCAAATATAATTTTTGTTTCGGAAGCATCTATTTGAATTTCTGAATTCCTGTAGAGGTAGGCCAGGTTCCAGTCTGAATTATCAATAGGGTAGGCCAGAGCAGAATAATTATCCAGGAGATCATCCAGTTTATCAAGGTCTGAGTCGGATGTAACCTCCTGCAGGGCAACTATATCTGCTTTCATTGCTTCAATGAGTGTTGCCAGCTCGGCAATTGTTTCATATCCGCTTTTTGGAAATTGCTCAACATTAAAGGTAACAATATCGAGACTGCTGCTGCTTCCCCCATCGAAGCAGACATCATATTTGGTAGTGGTATCAGGAGCGGGAGGATCGGAAGGCTTGCGACACGATCCCACCAGGACCATAAAAACAATGATGGTGCCCGTAATACTCTTTAAGTAGTAATGGAGGAAATTTTGCATGGCTGCAAATTTAATAAAATAGTTTGGATACAAGCATTTCAACTGTCATCCCGAGCCTGTCGAGGGATCTGTTTATTGAATTTGATCCAGATTCTTCGATTTACTCAGAATGACAACTGAAAAGTTGCTCAGTATATTCAGGGATTTACCTCTTAATAAATTTCCTGGTGACCTGATTTGTTCCGTCAGATAGTCTAAGGAAATATATTCCCTCTGGAAGGAGGCTGATATTAATCCGGTAGGTTTCTTCACCTGAAATAACTCTTTCGTATACCCTGCTTCCGGTAATGTCGAGTACTTCAATATACTTAGCAGATCTTATATTTTTAATAATGAGTTCTGTAGACACAGGCACGGGATATTTTCAGGTTAGAATCCATTGGGTTTTTAATATCTGTGATTCCTTAAATAATGAGCATAATCCACTGCAGAATTAACCGATATACTAGTAGTACGTTCGGCTTCCGTCCCGGTCAGGCTGGTGGCATCTGTAATAGTAAGAACAGCATTGGGATCGGTAGCAATCCGCTGTAACTTCAGGAATATCTACTGTTCCGTTTGAAAGAACATGCTTATAGGACAAAGAATCGGTTCTGAATCCTTCGACTGTAACACCTGAAACCATGCAGGTTTCAGCCACTCTCATCTTCAGCGCGAACAACAATCGTAACATTCATATGATGTGTCATGGATCAGCTCCATCCAGCACCTCCATAACTACAGTATCAGCAACTGTGACTTCAAAGATTACCTACGGCGACTTAAGTACAACAGTTGGATCCAAAATCTGATTGGGGCTGTAATCTTCAACTTTTGTTCGCAGATAAAAGGTATCTGATCCGCTCAGCAAGCCGATAAGTATAATGAAAATCCATTATCAGTTCTTTCTGCCCTCGCCCCCCGGTTCGTTTTGTTACATCGGAGACAATAGTATTAAAAAGGAAACCGTTAAGTCTTATAAGCAATGTACCTCAGACACCTGTCCAGCCTCTCCTATGGGATGCCTATCCTGCCTGTATTTTAGCTCCTTCTTCTCCTGGCTCAACCGAGCTGGCAACACCATAGTAAGAAAGATTAAAACTTGTAAAAGTTAATCCGCCGCTCCCCCGGCCGCCCCCCCCCCCCGTCCGACCATAGGGGTGCGCCTGTTCCGTCTATTGAGGAGCTCACTGCAAAAGTCGTCCAAGTAAGTAATATATCCACCTCCACGTCCTTAGACCAATTCAATTCCGCCTGATCCTCTTCCCGCCGGCACCACCACCCCACCCCATAAGGGGGGTAAAATTGCTGCTGATCAAGGATTATTTGGGTTTTCTCCCGGAAACCCACTCCCAAAGCTACCATCAAGGTCATTTCCACCCAATCCACCGACGCCATAGCTACTCCCACCACCACCACCTGCAAAGCGACCATTTCCACCTCCACCACCTTAGAAATACTTCTTGATAATCGTCATAACTAAAAGTTTGCAGGAATAGTAGTGTACTGATTCCATTACCTGTCACCGGGCAGATATTCATCATTTGGTCCTCTGTAGCTCAGCAGCGTTGTCATCCAGGCTTGCACCATCGCCATCTTTCCAGTAAGACCATATACGGCAATCTGTACCATCAGCATAAATACTATAATACCACAGGCTGATAGTATATGTTACACCCGGGGATACATCAATATACTGACCCACCCACGAACTCAGCCCTTCATTTGTATAATGAGAACCTTATCATTTTGGAGCGAAGGCAGGAGTATCCTTGGTTCCGCCTGTCAGCACCAACCGCGGTAACCTTACTGTAGCTGTTGTATCCACTTATCTCTGTGGTTGTGCCCCTGCTGACTTAAATGATTTAGATGGGAAAGGAAGAGTAGGTTCTCATTGTGTACGATGCTTGCCTTCTTATAAATATCCCAGTTATCAATATTTTCCAGCTTGGTCCAGATTTCCTGTAGGGTGCGTAGCCATCGATATACTCCCAGTCGGTACCTGTACCTCAACCACTCCCCCCCCCCCCGACCTGTCGTCTCCGTTTCCGCTAATATTATTTGTATGTAATCTGCCTCGTATCCCATATAGTTATTAATAGATCTCCATTTGCAACAAGTTATGCAATTCTGCCCAGCACTGGCTGCAACTGCTGGAAATGTAAATTGAGTAGCAGGACTTGCATTGGCGTTATATACCATAGCAATTGAATATTCGCTCAGGTC
The DNA here is from genome assembly GCA_942491535.1 of uncultured Marinilabiliaceae bacterium. Lineage (GTDB taxonomy): Bacteria > Bacteroidota > Bacteroidia > Bacteroidales > VadinHA17 > JAUVKT01. Next base: position 189,307 of record CALOBV010000024.1, on the reverse strand, counting down.
AGTAATATCATTTAGAACACAAATTTCAATAGCTTTTGGAAGGCCTCCGTCCAGATCGCCATCCATTACACCTGTTATAATCAAATTCTGCCCGCTGGTTTTTGAGAGCCCGGATGAAAGTAGAATGAGAAGGGCTATGAGTAGAGGTTTATTCATATAATAAAATTTACAGTGGTTGGGGTTTAAGAGTATTAAAGGTCGGAAATATGGAGGTAATAATCAAGAGTTGATAAAGTAATTTTCCTTTAAGGCTTTACTGGTTTATAGCTGAAAAAATCTGTGTAAGCTGCACCCTGTTTGAGACATTTACCTTTCTGAAGATATTATGAGTATGGTCTTTGACAGTTTGGAGGGAAATAAAAAGTCTGTCTGCGATCTGTTGATTGGTAAGTCCATCGCATATCTCTTTTATTATCTCCCTCTCTCTTTTTGAAATTCCATATTGCTGGAATAGATTCTCCAGGACATTTGTTACATCAGAGTATTCGTCCTGGTTATTATTAAGGTATAGTTTTAAAATAATAATTAGAGCCAGGTCGGCTCCGAAGAAGAGCAGTATAAAATAAATTCCTATAAGGGGATGCACATAGGCAAAGTGAAGAGCAGCAGAACTCATTAATGCTGTTCCTATTAAAATAAAGCTGAACCTTTTATTAAGAGATGGATATTTTGTCTTTCCTGACTTTTTCCCCTTGCTGAAAAGAATTATTACGACATATAATTTTACAAGTAGATCGAGTGCATAAAAAACTATCCTGATAAGCCGGGAAAGATTTTCCGGATCAATATTCCTGCTATCGGGAGAGGATCTCAGGATTAGTCCATAAGCAAGGAAGAAAATTGTTGTAAGGATGAAGTAGCTGATTGAGATGCTTTGTTTTATATTGCGCCCTGCGATTTCGTTAGCCATCTTAATCAGAAGATACCATGCAGCTATAATAAATGGAACTCCAAAAAAGGGAAGAGCAATAACAATTGATTCAATCTGGCCTGACGGAAGTTCATACTTAAGTAGTATTTCTTTAATTGCCAGTCCTCCGAAAATACCATAGAGGCCAAAGCCAAGTTTCAGTATTTCATAATATAGAAAGCTGGAAATAAAATCCAGCCTGTAAACTTTCCTGAGCCTGCTCAGTAATATTAAGGCATATGATCCACAGGCGATTGAGATTATTACTGCCAGTATAAAAATAAAGCGAATCATATTGTGGCCCCGGTATTCAAATTCATTTGTTAAGATATGAAATTCTTACAACACTTTCTCCAACCAAAGTTGGATAAACCTTATTTCCTACTAAAGATGGATTGATATCGGGTAATGCTGATTATATATTTACATAACCGTTCTGAAAAATAAATTATAAAACAAAATTAAATATTATGGAAAAACTTGACAGTAAAAGATTAGTACCAAAGGCAGGGGCAGCTTACAGTCACGGATGGAGAGCCCTATGGAAGTATTTTATTACTTTGTTACTTGTATCATTAATCATAATTGTTGCAACCATACCCTTTGCAATACCGGCTAATTTAAGCGAACTGAATCATAATCATTTTAGTTTCCTGGCAATTGCAGTGGTTTTCGGGCAGATTTTTGCCATTGCGTATACATTGTTTGTTATCTCACCCCTTGAGTATGGCGTAAAATGGATCTACCTCCAGAGTGTTCGCGACAGGAAGGCTGAGGTTGTTGAAGTATTTGATTCATTTAAGAATTACCTGAATGTGGTTCTTGCCTCACTTCTTTCGGGAGCAATTATTGCTTTCGGATTCTTTATGGTTATAATACCAGGGATAATCTTTGCCTGCCGTCTTGCATTTGTACCCTACCTGGTTATGGACAAAAAACTTGACCCGGTAAAGGCTGTCGAAGAGAGCTGGAGACTTACCAGGGGACATGGATGGAGAATATTCTGGATGGCAATTATTGCCTTCTTTGTTATAATTCTCGGACTTATATGCCTTGGATTCGGTGTGTTTATATCATTTATGTGGATAAAATCAGCCTTTGCCTCAATTTACCAGGCAGTTCTTGAAGAAAAGGGAGAGCTTGTGGAAGTGCCTGAAGAACAATAGAATAACCCTGACTGGTTTTAGACAATGCCGTTATTAATGCTCTTATTAATAGCGGCATTCTTTTTATACGCCGTACCTCGCACCCCGTACCCCGTACCCCGCACCACGTACCCTCCTCTTTTTAGCTCTTTGCTCTTACCCCTTTGCTCTTACCCCTTACCCCTTTGCCCTTAGCTCTTTGCCTTAACTACACCCTGGCTCCAATTACGAGAATATCATCTCTCTGAGGATGTTCGCCCATCCATTCTGTAAGCTTCCGTTCCAGAATTTCCCTTTGCTCATATAAAGGTTGATCGTGGATCTCCAGGAGTAATTTTTTGAAATTCTCATTGCCGAACCTGCTGCTTTTTCTGCCGCCAACCTGGTCTATAAAACCGTCTGTAGACAGGTAAAATGTATCACCGATTTCCAGCTTAATTTCATGGTTAGTAAAGGATGTATCGCTTGAAAAGTGCACTCCGACAGGCATTTTATCGGCTTTGATTTCTTTAAGGACAGGGCTTCCTGAATTATTGCTTATTAGATATAAGGAACTATAGGCACCGGAATACTGCATAAGGCCTTTATTGGTATCGATAACACACAGGGCCATATCAATTCCCTCTCTTGATTCTTCTTTCTTACCTGTTTGTCTCAGGGATTGTTTGATCTCCTTACGCAGCTCATTCAGAACCTGGTTTGCCTGTGTAATTTCCTTTCTTTGTACAATATCCTTCAAACAACTTATTCCAAGCATACTCATTAGTGCCCCCGGCACTCCATGACCAGTACAATCTGCAGAAACCAGGATGATATATTGATTTACCTGCTTAATCCAGTAGAAATCGCCACTTACGATATCTTTTGGTTTATAGAATATAAAATTCTCATTTATCAATTCAGTAATATAGGCCTCAGGTGGCAGAATTGCATTCTGTATCCTCTGTGCATAGTTAATACTACTCACTATGGCTTCCTTTTGCCCATTTGTAATTTCATATAACTGTGTTAACTCTTCATTTGCAGAATTAATTTTGTTGTTCTTCTCCTGCAGCTCTGAGCTCTGTCCTTCGAGTAGTTTCTTACGATCCTCAAGTTCGGCAGTAAGTACTTTGGAGCGTTTCAGGCTGTAATAATAAAACATTACAAGGCCTATTGCCAGTGCAAGGATAATACCCAGAAATATTATGGTGATTAGCCAAATAGTTTTTTCTTTCTGTAACACCTTAACCCTTGACCTTTCCTCTGTAACTTCGAATTCTGTCCGCAAATCGGCCATCTTCTGATTATATTCCTTACTACCTTCTTTGATTCCTATAAATAATGATTGATAGTAATATGCACTGTCAAACATCCTTGAAGTTTCATAAAGACTCGCCAGGGTTTGTGCTCCAAGTATTATAAACTCCTGAAGATTACCTTTTTTAGCGAAACCAAGTCCCTTCTTTACACATTCTATTGCATTCTCAGTTTCTCCTTTATGCTGAAGAATGCGGGCATATTCGATAGTATACTCGGCAAGAGCACGTTCGTCATTATATGGGCCAAGTAATTCTATTGCTCTATAAAGAAATTCTTCTGCTTTGTCAAAAACCGACAACCTGGAATATGCCAATCCCGAATTGCCGATACAATAGGCAATCTGAATACTTTCTGGTTTGTAGTCCAACTTTTGAAAGAGCTCATAAGCAGAGGAGTTTAATTCTATTGCTACGTCGTATTGCCCCTTACCGTAATTAGCGTAAGCCAAATTTACAAGAGCATAAGCAAATGTTAATGAATCCTCTTCCTGTTTATAGATTTCAATAGCATCCTGGATATATTTCTTTGCAATATCATAGTTTTCCTGCTGGTTAAATGTTTCAGCAATATATTGATAAGTTCTTGCCAGATCCAGACTTTGACCACCTGACTTATAATAATTTGCTGCAGTATAAAAACTCTCAAGAGCCTGTGCGGTAAGGCCGAGATCAAGATATGCAATGCCTTTGTAAAGATAAGGGTATGCGGGTATGCTATCCATTTCCTGAGCAAGCTCTATGGCCTGGTTGCAATACTGAATCTTGTTTTCGAAATAATCTGGTTGAGAAATTATCTGACACAGAAGTTCGTATTTCTCAGCATCGTCCTTAATCTGCTTATTCTCTAATATATATATCAGACTATCAACAGATTGCCCCAAAACAGTGGATGGAGGATAGATTTCCATAAATAGGGCAAGAAAGAAAACTGAAATAATACGATATTTCATCCAGCTATTATTTTTGGTCTTTAGGCATCTGGGACCCTTAGAAAGGGATCGATATGGTGTACAGCAGTGTCATTGTATAGTAGAAAATAGATATCATATTTTTCTATGTCCTTAGGTTTTATATTATCTGGTAAATCCAACTCAAATTGTTTGCCATTATGGCCATTGCTAGCTTTCGGATTTTTTTTAAAAATGGGACCATTACTGCCTTCAATATGATGAATTTCCTTTATTGCGCAGAGGGTATCTAATTTCCAAATAACCTTTCCGTTACGATGAACATCTGTTGTAAGAGAATCTATTGCCCAATCACCGTTTGAATCAAACAGCTTAAGGTGCATTATTCCGTTAATTTCATAAGAGGTTGCGAAAATTATAACATCTTTCTTATTTCTAACACTTATTGCTTCTGCTTTCTTTTTTGAACAGCAACCTCCGGCAATCAGAATTGCCATTATAAACACAATTCCTGTTGAAAGTCTAACTAAATTTTTCATAGCTGGTGTGTTTTTAGGTTTATATAAAAGGACCTATATTGAAATGACAAGTTGTCTGCTGGTACGCTTTATATTAAGCTTATTATCAAAGTACGGATTCAGTTAAGACTTTAATTATTAGTTAATTGGTTCAATATAATACTCAAAAGTATTAATTGTTTAAACACAAGTCAAGTTTATTTTTGAAGCCCGGACTTATGAGAAATCCTTGTATTGGGCTAAAAGTACTTAAGTCAGGCTGGATTTCTCCGCCTATTATATGCATTGCGGATAAAATGCAGGGAATTGACAGCCTTCATAAATAATTCAAAATACAGGGATATATACAGGATAAATGTAGCAAACCATAATACCAATACATTAAACCAGAATGTGTCCACCCGGGTATTTCCCAGCTGTTTGTATGCTGCAAAATACTGTGCCCGGCCAATCCTGGAAACAGGTTTCACATAAATTGGCTCATTTTTCTGAATTATTCTGTTATCTGTTTCGATAGTCAGGTCATCATATGGCAAACCCTTAACAAGATCTTCAAGACTGGAATTGTGATTATTATTCCTCAGGTTTATATATCCATTTATTCCTAAATTATTTCTTAGCGAGGACGTTACAGAATCTTGAAGAATCCTGTCTTTCTTTATTCCATCCCAGAAGTGTTTTTTTAAATTGTCGAGGTATTCCCCTGCCATATCAGCCACTTCCTTATTAAAATTATTTTCATTTAAGGATGCTATCCATTCACCGGGAATAAAGCCGTAACCGGCTTCAGCGCTTAACTTTTCAATATAGTAGTTCAGCTTCTCATATTTATCGCGAAGGTCATCTCTGTATTGAAGACTATCTTTATAATCTATGCAATTATCCAGGTATTGTTTTAAGTATGGGATAAGGGAAGATGCATACCAGTCGTTCTGGCTTCTCTCCGCATCAAAGCTGAAATAATTCCGGTCATATTTATTATCCCTGAACTGCTCAACTGCTATAGCTTCAAACGACCATCGTGCTGCCATAATATCTCCTATCACGGGTACATACTCATATGAAGATAAACGACTCCTGTTAAGCCTGTCGAATTTCACCAGGACACCGCTGAACAGCAATTGTGGTATAAGAATAAAAGGGATCAGAATGTAAATAGTTTTTACCGAGTTAAATGCCGCTGAGATGTTTAATCCAAGAATATTAGCGAAGCAGGAGGTTGAAAACAATACAATCCAGAATGGCAGAGCCATACCATTAATCCTGAGAATAAAATTTCCTATCAGTACAAATGATATTGTCTGAAATGCTGACATTAAGAACATTATCATAGTCTTTGAGTTCAGATAACTAAACCAGCTGAGATTCAGAAATGATTCTCTTTTCAGGATTTTTCTTTCACGGACTATCTCTTCGGCACTTATAATAAGGCCGATAAAAAGAGAGCTTATAACACACATAAAAAGGTAGGCCGGCAGGTTCTTATTTTCACAGAATATGTACTCGCCGCCTGAAGAATATCTTGTAAACCAGGCAAGTATAAAAGCCAGAAGAGGTGCTCCCAGAAGGCTTATTAGAATATAGTGCCTGTTGGCAAGCTTGGAAAGAACATCCCTGACAAAAAAGATCTTAAACTGTTTTAGTAAGCCGGGAATACTATAATAATTCTCTGGTATTTCCTGTCTTTTGTGTGCAGGATCCGGATTAATCTCAGGCTCTGACTCCTGGAATCTTTCAGCCCATTCCTTCGGGGAAACTTTCCGGATTGGTGTTGGTTTACCAAACTCATTTACAACTTTAGCTTCTACTATCTTAAGTATCTGATCGGGGTCGACATTACCACATGAAGTGCATCGATCTTCATCTGCATTGGCATGACTCGACTGTTTCTTAAAATAAACGATTGCCTCCGAGGGGTTGCCATAAAATATCTGATATCCATACTTATCTAAAACCATTATTTTATCAAACATCTTATATACATCAGAGGCCGGCTGGTGTATGTTTATAATAACAAGCTTACCACTGTATGTAAGCTCTTTAAGCAAAAGCATAACCATTTCTGAATCAACTGACGAGAGGCCTGAGGTTGGTTCATCTACAAAAAGGATAGTAGGTTCACGTATCAGTTCAAGTGCAATATTTAATCTTTTTCTCTGTCCCCCGCTTATTACCTTATTCAGGGTACTCCCAACCTTCAAATCCCTGATCTCATCCAGATCCAGTTTTTTGAGGGTTCTGTTTACTGACTCTCTCAGGGCCTCTTCCTTAAAATCATCCAGGCATAATTTAGCGGTAAAGTATAGGTTTTGATAGACAGTAAGATCCTCATTCAGTAAATCGTCCTGCGGCACAAACCCAATAACACCTTCCAGGTACTCAATATCAATGTCTGAATAGAGATTATACCCATTTATCAGCACTTCACCTGTATGAGGTTCAGAAGCTCCGCTCAGAACATTTAGAAGGGTTGATTTTCCAACACCACTTCCTCCCATTATGCCTGCCAGCGTTCCGGACTCTTCATAAAGACTGAGCTTATGAAAACCATTCTCGCTGTTCCTGAAGGTGTAGCTGATATCACTGGCATGAATAGATATCTTTTTGTTAAATGCCTTCTCAGTTAAGACTACGCAGACATCATTATAATATATAGTATTGATGCCAGATCCTCTGATAGTCGATCCATGATCAAATGTATATGTCTGCTCAGGTATAATATTCTGACCATTTAAAATGAGATCTTCAGTACCCTCATATCGAAGGATCAATGATTTAGTAGTTTCTATATACAGAAATGAAAGTATTCCCCTGAGATTCTCTCTCCTTAGATGCCTGGCTCCCTTCAGGTCACATTTATTCTTACCATCCATAATCAATACCTTCTTTTTGTCAGGGACGCTGCGATAAGAACTCAAGATGAAGTTTTTGATATTCTGAAAATCTGAATCTGGTATATTAAATGCTGCAGACACGGAGTTCAGGAAGTCCAGCTCCTTCTCAGTTACATGGGCATTGAATAATATAAAGTCCATCACCTGGACCATTACATATATCTTCTGGTTTTGATGTAATTCTTCATTTATCTTCTCACAGATTGCCAGTATTCTCATTGCTGTAAGAGAGGTCCGTTTTTTATCCTCTAAACTTCCCCTGGCAATACTTTCCGAATTGTAGGCCTGCAGGTATTCTTCAAATATCTCCATGTACTTATATGCCAATTCGCTGTTTAGATGACGCAGTAAGAATAATCTGACTATGTCCTTACTTTTTCCTGTAATTACTTCGCCATACGAAACATCAACTATTAATGCAAACATTTGCATTAGCGCCTTTAATATGGATTCACTCATAACTAAATATTAATGAGGATTTAAGAAGAAGTGTATTAAAGTTACGAATAAGATTTATATTGAGATTTAGATAAACTCAAATTCTACAGAAAATATATCTTTGTTATAACTATTAAAATAAGTATCCATAATATGAGAGGGAGAAATATTCAGGCACATATTTATCTTTTCGGATACAATAGAAAGAATTAGATAATGGATAAATCAGCTACATTACTGGATTATCACGGTCATGTTGACTTCAATGTAATAGAATTGCTACTTCAAGAATTCAAAGGGAAGAATGAATTTGCATCTCTGAATGCAATTGCAAGAGGGAGGGCTTATGCCATATTAGTTGAATGCCTGGAAAATATATACCATCATTCTTCTTTGAAATCATCAAAGGATAAAGAGATGCAGCCTCATATTTCTGTTAGTGAGAATAACGACAGGATAATCATCACTGCCTGCAATTTAGTATCAAATGAGTCAAAGGAGAAATTATCCAAAAACCTCGATTTACTGGATAAATCAGATGAGACTACCTTAAGGAATATGCATGAAAATATTCTTGCCCGAGCTTCTAAACCGGGAGAAAACGGAAGCGGACTCGGACTTGTAGATATAGCGATAAAATCAGGCAAAAAAACAAGCTATAGCTTTATTCCCCTGGCAAACGATTATTTCTATTTTGAATTACGAATCATTATAAATAAATAAATCATGAGAAAGTTGATCATCGACCGGACAAATAACTCCCCCGAGGTTATACTCGATCCTGAGAAGAAAATATTTATGATTTCGGGCGAATCAAGGCCTCCCGATGTCTGGCAATTTTATAATGGTATAATATCGTGGCTGGATGATTTCAGCTCGTCGGTAGTAGATTCGGATGTTATAGATGATAAAATGGAGTTCAATTTCAATTTAGAATATTTTAATTCATCATCAGCCAAGTCAATACTTGATATTTGTAAAATTTTATCCGGTTTACGAAGCAGGGGAGTTGATTTAAAGGTGAACTGGCATTATGAAAAAAATGATTCTGACATGCTGGAAGTAGGTAAGGAAATGTCAAATATCGTTAAGTTTCCTTTCTCTTATGTTGAAAGTTAGAATTTGAATTAAATATTATTGTCGTTTAAACTCACTATTCCTGCTAAAATAATTTATTGATTTCCTGAGAAGATCGATCCGTAAGGTGGAGTACATTATCAGAGTTAGAATCCAGATTGCAAGCGTGTTAAACCAGAAGGTATCCATTGTTATATTACCCAATCTTTTTGCCGGAGCATAGAAATGTGCCCTGCCTGCCTTTGATGAAGGCATCATTAGGACGGGGTCGGCTCTCTGGATTATTTTTGTTCCGGTATAATATATTTTTTCTCTGCTGTTTTCGTTAAGAAGAGCTATTTCAAGATTATCATTGTGATTATCATACTTCAGGTTAACCAGCCATTCCTCTCCATATTCCCTGATAAGTTCTTTCTCCAGGGAATCCTTTTTGTGGAATACCTTGAAAGAGTTGACCATCAGGATGTTTTTTAGATCTGAAAGGGTAAGCCTGGTTTCTTTTGCAGTGGCAGAGTCAAAATTCTCGTGATTTAATCTGGCGATTAGATCACTATTGTCTGATCCGGTTTTCTCAGATATAATTTGGATATATTTCCTCATTATTAGCAAGTTATTCTCAAAATGATCTCTGTATTCATCTTTCCCGATTGCAATATTACATTCCTGTGCTTTTTTGTCTAAATCATTAATAAGGTAATTTGCATACCAATTATTCTGACTTCTTTCCATCTCACAATCGAAAAAGTGCCTGTTATAAGGATTATCCTTGTACTGGTGCACTGCGAGTGCTTCATAGGCCCACCTTGAAGTCATTATGTCACCAATAAGAGGAACAAATTCTGTTGATGAAAGTGTATGATGCAGCTTGTCGAACTTAACTATAACACCGCTAAAAAGGAGCTGTGGGATTAATAAGAAAGGAACAAGGACATAGACGGTAATTACCTTATCGAAACCAGAGGAAATGTTTAGCCCCATCATATTTGCAAAGCAGGAGGTCGAAAACAGAATTAACCAGTAACTCATAGTCATTCCCTTAATTTCGAGCATCCAGTTACCAACAATCACAAATGATAATGACTGGATGGCTGATAAAATAAAGAGGATCAGAATCTTTGAATTAAGATAACTTCCCCGGCTGAGGTTTAGGAACGATTCTCTTTTAAGTATCTTTTTGTCGCGAATAATCTCCTCGGCACTTCCTATAAGGCCCAGGAAGAGTGAGACAACCACACTCATAAACAGATATGCCGGTATGTTCTCATTCAAAGAGAAAATATATTCTTTTGGATCACCACCCGGTCGACCACTAATATACTTGGTAAAATAGCCGAGAATAAGTGCAAGTAAGGGAGCTTCGGTAAGGCTGATAATTACATATTGCCTGTTGGAAAGCTTAGAAGCAAAGTCACGGCTAAAAAAGAGAATAAGCTGCTTTAATTTTCCGGGGATACTAAATTTAGTTTCCGGAATATTTTCACACTCACTCTTTATGTCATGTTCAATTTTAATGTTTTTATGAAATAGTCTTGACCATTCTTCCGGAGACACCTTCCTGCTGTTGGTTAGTTTACCATGTTCATTTACCACCTTGGCATCAATGATCTGAAGGAGCTGGTCGGTATTTACCGTTCCACATTTTGCACACTGATCCTCGTTTGGATTGGCATGGTTACTCAGTTTTTTAAAATAGGTAATTGCCCCCATTGGATTTCCGTAATAGATCTGGTAACCTCCCTTGTCGAGAATAAGTATTTCATCAAACATCTTATACAGGTAGGATGAAGGTTGATGGATGTTAACTATTACAAGTTTCCCTATTTCAGTTTGCTCCTTCAGCAGGTTCATTACATTCTCAGCCTCAATGGACGATAATCCTGAAGTTGGTTCATCCACGAATAATACGGCCGGTTCTCGTATCAGCTCCAGAGCTATGTTCAGTCGTTTTCGCTGCCCACCGCTAATAACCTTCTTCAACGGACTCCCTACTTTTAAGTGTTTAATCTCGGTAAGGTCGAGTTCCTCAAGAGCTTTGTCAACAACGTTTTCGATTTCATCTGGACCAAGGTTGTCGAGGCATAATTTTGCACTGTAATAGAGATTCTGGTAGACCGTAAGGTCTTCTATTAAAAGATCATCCTGAGGAACCAGGCCGATAATTCCCTTCAGATTGTCTCTCTCAGTCTCTTTGTTCAGGTTGAAATCATTGAAAAAGACCTCTCCGCTCTGTGGGATAAGGTTTCCGTTCAGAACATTAATCAAGGTTGACTTACCAACACCGCTTCCACCCATAATCGCGACCAGTGTCCCCGATTTAGAATTCATATTAAATTTCTGAACACCATTTTTTGTATTCTTGAACCTGTATGTAACGTCTTTTGCTGTAACTGATATTTTTGAATCTGAAGAGATTTTGGTGAACATACCATCTACATCGGTATAGAATATTGTTTTTATGGCCTGGCTTCTAACTGATGAGCCGTGCTCAAATGTATAGGTTCGTCCGCTGATAATGTTCTGGCTGTTTACATAAATATCGCTGTACCCGTTATATCTAAGGATGTATGTCCTGGTGCTCTCGATTCTAAGGAAAAACAGTTCACCGGAAAAATTAGGATCATATTTATGTTTAATATCCTCATACATGCATTTGTCAGTATTGTTGACCACAAGAACCATATCCTTTTCAGGAATGTCGTGTATAGTGCCCACAATAAAGCTGAAAATATTGTTGTATTCCTGTTCTGATATATTAAATGATGTGGCTACTTTGGAAAGGAATGCCATCTCTTTCTCAGACACCAGTTCTCCAAGGGCAATAAACTCTATAAGCTGGATCAGGAGATATATTTTCTGTGTTTGCTGAAGCTCTTCATTAATCTTTTCGCATATAGACGTAATTTTATAAGCTGCCAGGTTTCTGCGTTTTTGTTTCTTTTTTGAGTCCTGGTAATAGTCATCCTTATGAAAAAGCAAGAGGTATTCTTCAAAGATTACCATATATTTTTCAGCCAGCTCACTGTTTAGCTGCTGAGTCAGGAATGACCTGATCACCTCTTTTTCCCTTTCCGAAATCTTATTGTTTTCGTCGATATCGATAATAAGGGCAAATAATTGCATCAGGGCATCAAGAATTGGCTCACTCATTTCTTAAGAAATTTTAGGTCAATATTTCGAGGTTAATCCGATAATTATCTATGTTTTAGGTCTATTGGTCATACAAATTACTAAAAGGCCATGGCAATACAAAATATATTGTTTGTATATCCAACTTTACTTAAGCCATCCAACTATATAATATTTCTTGACTCGCGTAGAACTAAATCCTAAATTGCTGTAATTACAAATCACCACAAGCAACTATGCCTGATAATCCATCTAACTTCTGGAAAGAGCTAAAGCGCAGGAAAGTAATCCGCGTAATGTTGGTTTACGTAACAGTTTCTGCCGGACTGGTAGGATTAATAAATGATGTGTATGAACACCTGGGCCTACCTGAATGGGCGCCAACTCTGGTAATAGTAATTCTGGCCATAGGATTTCCAATCGCAATAATTTTCGCCTGGATATTTGATATAACAAGTAAAGGAATCAGGAAAACAGAGCCTCTGGATTCTGCTATAGAAGGCAAAGAGATTCTGCACATCGCTGCAAAAAAGGAAGCCCCTGAGAAATCCATTATAGTTCTTCCTTTTGAGAACATAAGCTCCGACCCTGAGCAGGAATATTTCAGCGATGGGTTAACAGAAGAGATAATTACAGATCTATCCCATATTCATGATTTGTCTGTAATATCCCGCAATTCAGCTATGACATTGAAAGGGACCAGGGATAAGATAACAAGTATTGCCGGGGATTTTAATGTTCGTTATGTACTGGAAGGTAGTGTAAGAAAATCCGGTAATAAGATCAGAATAACGGCTCAGCTAATCGATGCAATTAGTGACACACATTTATGGGCTGAGAAGTATGATGGAACCCTGGATGATGTATTTGAAATCCAGGAGAAAGTCTCTCGGTCGATTGCCGGAGCTTTGGAGATGAAGATAAGCCCTTCTGAGAACCAGAAAATCTCGGAGCACCCAATTGAGAATATCCAGGCATACGAAGTATATCTGAAGGCACGATACGAAATTTGGCAGGCTAATGAGAAATCACTTGACAGGGCACTTAAACTCTTGGAGAATGCCCTGGAAATTATAGGTGAGAAAGCTCTTATATATGCCGGGATGGGCTATGTATATTTTCAATATGTTAATATGGGGATAAAGCAGGAGAGCTATATTCAAAAACTTGAGGAAAGCATTAAAAAGACTTTTGAATTGGATGCGGATTCACCCCAGGGTCACTTATTGCTTGGATTGGTCTCAAGTGAGTTTAAGGGGGATAGGAAAAAGGGCATTTATCATCTTGAAATTGCGTATGCAGATAATCCTAATGATCCTGAGAATCTTTTATGGCTTAGTTTTGCATATATGATAGTTGGCAAGGTTTCAAGGATGGCTCAATTGGTAGAAAGGTTTGTTATGGTAGACCCCTTAAACAACATGAGTCATTTTATGCTTTCTTATCTATATGTTATCAGGGGACAGTTTGATATTGGTTTGGAACAGGTAATTAAAGCTAAAAGTATAGGCCCCAAAAACATTATTATCATATTTCATCATGCCTTATTTCTTGCATATAGCAAGAGGTTTGATGAAGCCCTGGTCCCAATTGATGAGTGTGTTGAAGTTGAACCTGAACATATGTTTACTCAATTAGCTTTATTATTAAAGTATGCAATCCAGAAAGATCATAAGAAGGTATCAGAAATCGCTAAAGAAGAAGCACATACTGCTACAGCCAGAAGAGATGCACAATACTCATACTGGATAGCGTCAATTTATTCCATTGCTAACATGAAAAATGAGGCCTTAGAATGGTTTGAGAATTCGATAAACCTTGGTTTTATCAACTACCCGTTTTTCAGTGAGCATGATACTCTTCTGGATAACATTCGTGGCGAGGAAAAATTCAATAAGCTAATGATAAAAGTAAAACACGAATGGGAGAACTTTGAAGTCAATGAAAGCAAATAATACATTATCATAATGGCTAAAAAACCTGATAATCCATTTAAATTCTGGGAGGAGTTAAAGCGCAGGAAGGTAGTTCGTGTTATTATTGCCTATGCTGCAGCTTCTTTTGTTATCATTGAACTTATTAATAATATCACTGAACCGTTAAGATTACCCGAATGGGTTCCAACATTGGTTATTGTGCTCCTTGCCATAGGGTTTCTCATTTCTATTATAATGTCGTGGATATTTGATATTACGCCTGAAGGAATCCAGAAGACTGAATCCTCAAAATCATTTATAGGGAAAGCACAAACAGAATCGAAAAAACATAAGATAAAAGCTAGTGACATTATCATTGGAGTACTTCTTGTGGCTGTTTTAGTATTATTATACCCAAGAGTATTTAATGGAGACAAGTTTAAGGATCTCAGAGAAGAAGATGGAAGTATTCCCATTGCGGTTATGCCATTTGTTAATATGACTAACGATACCTTGTGGAATATATGGCAGGAAGGCATACAGAATGAAATAATAAATTATCTGTCTAATACCAGGGAATTATCTGTTAGACGGGCTCAAACAATCTATGACATAATTGAAGGAACAAATTATGCATCTTTCAGCCCTTCAATTGCAAGTAGCATAGCTCGAAAAATTAATACAAACACTTTTCTTTTTGGCAGCATAAAGGAATATGGAGATGTTATCAGAATAAATGCTCAAATAATAAACTCTAAAACTGAAGAAGTATATAAAACCTTTATGATAGAAGGAGATAGAGAACAGGATTTATTCTCGATAATTGATACATTATCATTACAAATCAAAAATTATTTTCAAATTAAGGCAATTGAGAAGGATCTTACCTATGAGGACCGTTCCCTGGGCAGTTACAGATAATCCGGAAGCATACAGGTATTATGTTAGAGGATTGAGGTATTTCTATAAAGGTGACTGGAAGGCTGTTATTGAATCTCTTACCAGGGCTTTTGAAATAGACACAAGTGCCTACACTATTTATGGTTTTCTAATCGGTGCCTATAGCAATGATGGTAAGCCTAAAGAAGCCAGGCAAGTTCTGGATCTTGTTTATCAGCACCGAGATAGAGTTCCATATTCTTCTCAAGTGTTTATTGATTTTTGGAAAGCTAAATTTGACAAGAATCCGAATGAATATCTGAAGAATCTGAAAATAATATTAGATATGGATCCTGAACAAAGGAGTCTATGGTATCAATTAGGCCTTGAATATATTAGGCTTGATCAATATGAGAAGTCAATAGCATCCTTTGAAAAGGTACTTGAGTTGGATAAACAAAGGGGTGTTCCCTGGGAATGGAGTTCTACATACAGGTATCTTGGAAAAGCCTATCATGAAGTCGGTAATCATAAGAGAGAGAATGAAGTTTATGAATTAGGACTGAGCATATTTCCTGAAAATTATCGTATCATAGAAAGACAGGCAATCTGCGCAGTTTCTCAGGGTGATACAATCAGGGGGGACGAATTATTAGAAAGATATATTTCTTTGTACAATGAGACAAATACAGCATTAAGCGCCCATTCTATTAAGAACCGTATAGGTCTTATATATTCATCTGCAAATGACTTAGAGAAAGCAGAACAATTATATCGCCAGGCGCACAAGATTAAATCCGACTATACCCCGGCATTGAATAATCTGGCTGCAAATCTTTTTGACCAGGACAAAAATTTAAACGAAGGAATGGATCTGATTAATAAGGCGCTTGAAATATACCCGGAAAGCGCCCTCTACTTATGGACAAAAGGAGAAGGGCTAAGCAAACTTGGGAAATATGACGAAGCCTTAGAACTTTATGATAAAGCCTGGGACTTATACTATTTTTATAACCATGATCTATATTTAGACATCCAGGAAGTAAAACAGGCCATCGCCAGACAGAATAGGAAGCAATAACCAGTCCCATACTGGTCCCCAACCCTAATCCAATAAGCAAGCAACTCCCTCCAGGCCATTCAGATTCCAATTCTAAACAGTGAGGCTTCAGGCCGAACGCTCAACTTTCTCAACATCTTTACTGCCTCTTTATATAAATTTGTCATTAACAAGCAGTTGATTTATATTTATATATCCAAACCTATTCACTATGCCTGATAAACCTGATAATCCATTTAAATTCTGGGAGGAGTTAAAGCGAAGAAAAGTAGTACGTGTTATAATTGGTTATTTAGCTGCTGCCTATGTAATTCTTGAATTTACATCAATTATAGCAGAACCCTTTGGCTTACCACAAGGATCTATAAAACTTGTATTTGTCTTACTATGCGTGGGATTTATTATAGCAATATACCTATCATGGATATACGATTTTACTCCTCAGGGGATCAAAAAAACAGAGTCGGCCAAAACACTTAAAGGAAAGCCTCAACAAGAACCAGTAAAAAGAAAGCTAAGGTTGAGCGATATCATTATAGCTGCCTTAGTTATTACTGTAGTTATATTAGTATATCCCAAAATTTTCGGAAAGGATAAATTCGAGGACATCAGGGATGATGATGGAGGAATTTCAATCGCAGTAATGCCATTCGAGAATCAGACAGGTGATACAACAATGAATTATTTCCAGAGAGGCCTCTCATCGATAATTACCAGTGGCCTCAGTGAATCATCGGAGTTAACTGTTTGTGATGATCAGACTATGTTTGAATTAACCGAAAGTAAGGATCAGATTAATTATGCCGGGTTTTCACCAACAATGGCTAAAGAGATCGCAAAAAAAGTCAGGTCAAAAACATATATAACAGGATCTTACCAGGGAAGAGATAGTGCATATCTAATCCTGGCAAATCTGGTTGATGCAGAAAGTGGCAATATTATCTGGACTGGCAAAACTAAGGGGAATCTAAATTCCAATGAATACTTTGATCTTGCTGACTACCTGGCCAATGATTTAAAAAACTATCTCGAAATACAGGCCCTTGAGAAAGATGTAGATTTTGATTTCCGCAACGCTTATCCAAAATCAGCTGAGGCCTACCGCTACTATATTGAGGGATTGACTTCGATTATGTCAAGCGATTACATTTCCGCTCATGAATCGCTCGATAAAGCCCTTAGCGTAGATTCAACTTTTACCTTTGCAGCTTTTTATAAAGCTTATGCTTATACTTTTCAACCAAGCCAGGATCCTGAAAATATGATACTCTGGACAGAAAAGGCATACAAGATGAGAGAGAATCTTCCTCCTGTATATAGAAATTGGTTGAGTTCTGGCACACAGCCTATTTCTCTAAAGATGGAGAAGAATTAAAACGTTACCTCAACCTGCTTGTGGAGGCTGAGATAGAGTCTCGCCTGTTCTGGTATGACCTTGGGGTAACATATTATAGTATGCTTAAGGACTACGAAAAAGCGGTAAAAGCATTTGAAGCTATAGAGGAAATTGATAAAAAAAGAGGAAGCAGCTGGGAATACCTACGTTATTATCATGAGTATGGGCGATCCTTAACAAAAATTGGTAATTTAACCAAAGCGGAAGAGGTGTTTGAATCAGGATTAAACTTTGCTTATAATAATATATGGCAACGAGAGATGTATTTTAATCTCATTATTATTGCTCTAATAGAGGGTAAGGACTATGATGCAAATATGGAAAAATATTTATCTCTTAAAAAGGAAATAGGCCAATCACAGGATATTATCGAAGCTCACCTCTCCATGATTTATTCTGAGGCAGGTTTTATGACAGATGCAGAAGAACATGCACGGAAAGCATTTCTGTTGAATCCTCTTTGGAACTTTAACCTGGCAGAAATATTAATCGAAGCAGATATCAATAATGAGGAAGGAATAGAATTGCTCAACAAAAGACTTGAAATAAATCCAGATCTCCCATATCTTATCTACTGGAAAGCGAAAGCGTATTACAATTTAGGGAATTATAAAGAAGCTTTGGTCCAGGTCGATAAGGCAATTGATATTCATACAATGTATTTTCATGATGCTGTTATGCTAAAAAAGGAAGTCGAACAGGCTCTTGCCAGGCAGACAGGTTAAAAATGGGTATACGATATAACTCCTGACGGAATTTAAAAGACAGAGGCAAAATCCCGGGATGGCAAGGATGCAAAAAGTCCAGCAGCTGTGGGATGCCAGGTTTCTACAAAATGTCATATAATTATTTGACTTGTAATCTAATATCTCATACCTTTAGTAAAATGTTTGAATATACTGTATTGATAAATAACCTGGTATGAGCTTTTCTCCATCCAGGGATTTTAGTTCATTAGTTATATAAAAATCAAAACCTATGAAGAAAATTGTTTTTGCCTTAGTATCTCTTTCCCTGTTAGTTTCATTCGGTCTTAATTCGTGTAATTCCGACAAGAAAAAGAAGGACAGCACCGAGCAAAAAAAGATTGAAATAGACGAGCCTGAGAATCTCAAGAGTGAGATCGAGAAGTCTATTCTATCATTACCCACATCTGCTCATGTTATTGATATGCTCACAGAGCTTGATGTAGAGTATATCAATGGTATTTCAAATCCACCGGCAAATGTTGATAAATACATTTTGACCGATAGTAAAGCCATTAATCTTGGAATTTATGGAGCTGACCTGAGTTATGTAAGCCTGTATAATATGAACCAGGAAGTAATTGACTATATGGATGCAATAGGCAGATTGGCAGGCGAACTGAATATGTCAAGATTATATGATGAAAATCTTTATGATAATATCAGTAACAAATATGATGAAAAAGATGAACTGGTTGATATACTTACCGGTACTTTTAATGAAACCTATAGTTATCTGAGTAGTAATGATCAACTTCCTATGGCATTGATGGTGGTTGCGGGAGCCTGGGTTGAAGGAATGTATATTACAACCCATATTTCGCAGTCTGTTTTCCATGTTGAAGGCATCGTAAGGGTATTACTTGATCAGAAACAAACTTTCGAATTATTCCTGGAAATTGCTGAATCTCATCCGGATGATCCTGTTGTAATGA
Source organism: uncultured Marinilabiliaceae bacterium (assembly GCA_942491535.1). GTDB lineage: Bacteria > Bacteroidota > Bacteroidia > Bacteroidales > VadinHA17 > JAUVKT01. Next base: position 170,058 of record CALOBV010000024.1, on the reverse strand, counting down.
AGTTACTTCAGGAATTGCAACCAATTAAGGAAGTTTATAAGGGCGTAGACGAAACCAGTCTTACCATGACCAATGTAGCTGATATAACCAGGGTGATTGAGGAAGTAAGAGCAAAATTTGCCTCTTAATTTAGCCAATGCCCTGAAGGAGATTCCCGATTAAATCAAAATAGTCGGGAATTTCCTTTATTGTTTATAGAGGCTTGCATCTGGAGGTCCATTCAATACTATGGCAGCACTACAACAACTCATCCACCCTCCACCCCACCCTCCACCCTCCACCCTCCACTCACTTTACTCATAGCCTTCCAGCGCCTTTTACCATGTTTAAATACTTGCTCCGCCGCTAATGGTTTAAATGCCAGCCTCGCCGTCAATGGTTTAATAAGTTTAATTTAAGCTACTTAAACCCAGTTTAAACTACTTTAAACCTTTTCTTATAGCTCTTTGCTCTTAGCTCATATTTGGTTATTTTTGCAGAGAATCAAAATCATAATAGTATGTCAGGACATAGTAAATGGTCGACGATAAAGAGAAAGAAAGGCGCTATCGACGCTAAAAGGGGTAAGATGTTTACCAGGATAATTAAGGAGATAACCATTGCTGCCAGTGCCGGTGGTCCTGATCCCGATTTAAATCCGTCACTAAGGCTTGCGATTCAGAACGCAAAGGGTGCCAATATGCCCAAGGATAATATTGAAAGAGCAATCAAAAAAGCTACAGACGACGATGCATCAAATTACCAGGAGTATACTTTCGAGGGTTATGCTGCAAATGGGATAGCTGTTTTTGTGGAGTGCCTGTCGGATAATAATAACCGTACAGTATCAAGTGTCAGGGCAGCCTTTAATAAGCATGGTGGAAGTCTGGGCACAAATGGTTCATTAAGCTTCCTCTTCGATAGAAAAGGTATTTTCTCAATTAATAAGGCTGAGGATATGGACATGGATGAATTCGAGCTGGAACTCATTGATGGAGGAGCAGAGGATATAGAGGTTGAAGAGGACATCATTACAGTAACCTGTGCCATTGAGGATTTTGGCAATCTTAATAAAAAGCTTGAAGAAATAGGTGTTGAGGCAATAAGTGCTGAATTACAGCGTATACCAAATGATACAAAAACACTCGACCTTGAATCTTCCAAAAGTGTACTGAGGCTGATAGATACACTCGATGATGATGATGATGTTCAGAATGTATTTCATAATCTGGAAATGACAGACGAGCTGGCTGAGGAGTTAGGATAATTTTAAAACACAAAGCCATGAGAAATCTAATTCTCTTACTGGTATTATTACAACTTGTTTCGTGTAAAAAGGATAAGGTAGGATTCATTCTGGAAAAGTCTTTTGGTGCCGGATCGGCATATGATACTGAGATAGCCTCTGATACTACTTTTTTAATTGCAGGAGAATCTAAGCAGAAACCCTTGTTTATTAAAACGGGTTCAGGCTCAGCGATAGATATTAACTATTCACCCGATTATCCAGGTCGTTATACTGAAGTGATAGAAGTTATGGCCGGATATTTGGTTCCAAATGCCTACCTGCTTGCAGGTTGTTCTGAGGGCGATATTTTACTTGCATTAATCGATGGCGAAGGAGGAGAACTGTGGGATACAATAATAGCTGTTGGTCCAAATATCAGTACTTCACAGATCTGTCAGTATAATGAAGATACATATATGCTTGTGGGGAGCGATAATCCAGATTCATTAAATTCATCTTCATATGTAGCAGCCTTATTTGATATTAATGCGGAAATATTCTGCAGATCAACGAAGTTACCCCGGGTTTTAATGCATCTCTTACCGACCTTGAGATTCTGTCTCCCAATGATATTTATGTTTCTATTACCAAAAATCTGGCTAATAATAACAGCAAGGCTTCTGTTGCCAGGATAACTGCTGAGGGGGCTATTATATGGGAAACAGAACTTATTAATAACAGGGATTATATAGCCGGGTCGCTGTCAATAGAAGAGGATGGAGGATCTCTTTATGTAGCCGGACGCACAGAGTATACAGGTACCACCGGTGAAGTAAGTAATTCCTTTGTGGCTTCGCTTACTACCGGAGGATTGGTAAACTGGAAAGTATACACCGAAAACTCAAATTTTGGAACGGACCTGGATTTTGACTCCTCGATGAACCTGGTGTTACTGAACCAAAATTGTCTTATCCTTACTAATATTAGCCTCCCGGATGGGGATAGTGATGAGCAGATAAGAGTATTTGATGTTTGCGATTCTTACGATACAAATACTCTTGGCAGGGCATTATCAGTTGATTATGAGGATAACTATTTTATTGCAGGATCGAAGGAAGGAAATTTCTACTATGTGTTAAAATCAGGTATTACAGATTAATAATGATAATACACTGATATTAGGATTATATTTATTTGAATTATTCTATTTTTGAACCATGAATAAGAGGCCGCTGTTAATTCTTGTTATTCTGTTTTCCAGCCTCAGCCTGGCTAATGCACAGAAAATAATAAAAGCAGAAAGTATTATTAAAGGAGACGGTAGTTACAGTGAGGGTCGTGTAACATTAAACCAGGATCCTGCCATTGATACCTTACTTACAAGACATATTATTGCTAACAGGATGCATGGAGGATTCGACGGATTCAGGATTCAGATATATAATGGATCAATAAGAACAGCCAGAGAAGAGGCTAACGAAGCAAATTCAGATTTTATCTCAGAATTTCCGGGCATTGAGTCATATTTAGATTTCGCAGCACCCAATTTCTTTAAAGTGAGGGTAGGTAATTACCGAACAAAGAGGGATGCGATGCATGACTTCCTGATGATCAAAAAGAAATTCCCCAATGCCTATATAGTCCCGGATATTATTAAGTTCCCGGACCTTGATAATTAGTATATGAGCGACAGGATATTACATGAATGCGGTATAGCAATGGTGAAATTGCTTAAACCGCTTGAGTACTATATTGAAAAATACGGGTCATGGGACTATGGACTTCAGAAGATGTATCTGCTGCTTGAAAAGCAGCACAACAGGGGCCAGGATGGTGCCGGTATTGCAGCCCTTAAACCGGGAGTTAAACCGGGTAATAGATATATTTTCAGAGAGAGATCAAACGGCGTAAATCCTATTAAGGATGTTTTTGATTCAATTTATAAGGCGGCAGAAATCGTAAAATCACAGGAGGCTGACCCCGATAATATAGACTTTATTAAAGAAACCCTGCCCTATGCTTGTAATCTATATCTGGGGCATGTGAGGTATGGCACTTTCGGTAACTATAATATTGATTATGTTCATCCTGTTACCAGGGAGAATAACTGGCGATCCAGAAATATTGTACTTGCCGGAAATTTTAATCTTACTAATGTAAGCGAGATTTTTAATGACCTGCTGAAGATAGGTCAGAACCCGATCGACTTTTCGGATACTGTTACTATCCTCGAAAATGTTGGCCATTTCCTGGATGAGGAGGTGGAGGAATTGTTCAGGGAGTATCGTGCACAGGGCTTGAGCAAGGAGGAGATATCACCCAAAATAGAGGAAAATATTTCTATTTCAAAGGTTATCTCAAGAGCAAGCCGTAAATGGGATGGTGGTTATGCAATGGCCGGTATGTTAGGACATGGAGATGCTTTTGTTACACGCGATCCATGGGGTATCCGTCCTGCATTTTACTACCACGATGATGAGGTGCTTGTGGTGGCGTCGGAGAGACCGGTAATTCAAACGGTCTTTAACCTGAAAACAAACCAGGTAAATGAACTTGAGCCAGGAACGGCAATTATTGCTAAAAATTCCGGAAATGTAACAATAGAAAGAGTTAGAGAAACTGAGGTGGCAAGTAAATGTTCATTTGAGAGAATCTATTTCTCGAGGGGTACTGATAAATCAATATACAGGGAGAGGAAGAGACTGGGAGAGCAGCTTACAACGAGGATACTAGAGGCCGTCGACTATGATATGGAACATACTGTGTTTTCATATGTTCCCAATACTGCCGAAAGTGCATTTTATGGTCTGCTGAAGGGGCTTGAGGATTATCTTAACAATAATAAGATGGATATAATTCTCAAGCTTGGCAATAAGCTTGTGAGAGAAGACCTTGAGAAAATTATGTCCCTGCGGCCGAGGATCGAGAAGCTGGCGGTGAAAGATGCTAAGCTTAGAACATTTATTACTGAAGATAAATCAAGGGACGACCTTGTTGGACACGTTTATGACGTAACCTACGGTGTTATACAAAGGGGGGTCGACAGTATGGTTGTAATCGATGATTCTATTGTCAGAGGTACAACATTAAAGAAGAGTATTATCAGAATACTGGATCGTCTTGATCCTAAAAAAATAGTTATTGTATCATCATCACCACAGATCAGATATCCCGATTGCTACGGGATAGATATGGCAAAGATGGGCGATTTTATTGCTTTCAGGGCTGCAATTGAACTACTAAAGCTATCCGGGATGGAGAAACTGCTTAGTGATGTTTACCAGCAGGCCAGGGAAGAGATTAAAAAGCCGGTAAATGAAATTATGAATGTGGTAAAGCAGATATATGATCCCTTTAGTGCTGATGAGATTTCAGACCAGATTGGCAGGATGCTGAAACTGCCCACTATTAATGCAGAAGTTGAGATTGTATACCAGTCAATTGAAGGATTGCACAATGCCTGTCCGGAGAATACCGGCGACTGGTACTTTACCGGAAATTACCCAACTCCCGGCGGTAATCGTGTTGTAAATCAGTCGTATATTAATTTTATTGAAGGCCGAAACGTGAGGGCCTATTAATACCCTACGCCGATTTCGTAATCATCCCTGTACGAAGCAAGGTGTCGGTTTACCTTATCGAGGTAGATATCCTTGATAGTAATCATAATACCCGTTTCTTCTACCTTACCAAAGCCTTCGTTGTAAACAGTCCCGAAAGTACGCATGGTAGGCGACAGGTTCATATATGCATTTATCAGAGGAGGGATGTTTTCTCCAAGTTCTCTTACTTCCTGGGAAAGAATTTTATAGTCATCCTTATAGTTGTCGTGAATGAATTTTTTCTTCATTTTTTCGACATTAATATTTACAGAAACATCCTTTTTCGGTGTTACAAGTTTGTCTTTGTCCGAGAAGTGCTTCTTCATAAAGTAAAGAATCATATCCCTGGCGTCGATGTTAAAATGTTCATACATGGTAACTTTCCCAAAGAGATATTTTACGTTTGGATTTTCAATAGCAATTGCCCCAAGCCCGTCCCATAGATTATCGAGGGCGAATAAGCTCTTTCGTCCCATAGCCTTCGACTGGTAATCGGGCTGAACAAAAGAACGTCCAAGCTCCATTAAATAAGGCAGGAATTCAGTATTGAACTTATCAGAAAAATTAAAAAATGAGGCAGATGCCATATCCGAAGGATCTGTTGGCTTAACTCTTTTATCGTGAATCAGGAACCTGTATCCGCCAACAATCTCTTTGTTGTCGGGATCCCATACAATTAGCTGCTGATGAGGAGCTGTCTCCGAATAGTCGTATTCGTCGAGATCCAGTTCTTTACCCGTTCCTCCGCCTGCACTTCTGAAAGTAAGTTCCCTCAAACGGCCTACTTCCCTCATAAGGACCTCTGAATCGTGACTTCTAAAAATATATACTTCGTTATTTGCGTTATTCGTCTTTCTCAGAAATCTTTCTTTGGTTAGTTCCTTCTCAATCTCATTTGCCGGTGTTTTTAGCTCTATCTTCTTCATGATTCAATCTATATCCGGTTAAGTGTTTCTGTTAATTTTTAGACCGATTAAATGTTTTGGCCGAATATTTTAATCAAAATTAAGGATTTTATTTTGATCTGGAATATGTTTTGCCAGTTCATATGATTTTGATTTTAACCATTCGGCCCATTCCATAGGTGTTTTGGATTTGTCAAACATATCCCATTCATAGCCTTCTCCGAATACTATATGAAGGTCTTTTCCTGTCTGTCTGAACATTTCATCGACAAGATAGAGCATTTCAAAATTCCATTTTATTCCCATTCCCAATCTAATATTCGACAGGTTATAGAAGAAATCGGAGTTACGTCCTGAAAAATGAACCGGAACAATGGTCCTTTTGTGCCTGATTGCCTTTTTAATAAAGCTTTTTTGCCACACAAGGTCTTTTATTTCGCCCTTTCTTTTTCTTGAACAAAGCCCTGCAGGGAAGTATAAGATCTGACTGTCGGAAGCGTAAGCCTCATCAATAGCTTTTGCAGCATTTCGTCCCTGAGCACCATGCTTATTAATAGGAAGAAATACATCCTCCATATTGGTAACATTCATCAGGATATCGTTGACCGGAAATTTGATATTGTCAAAATACTTGGAGAGCTCTGTCATAAAAATCAGCCCGTCAAGACCTCCGAGGGGATGGTTTGAAACGAAGACATTTCTACCCGACCTGGGAATGGTTTCCTTATTATGAACATTGTATTTTATGCCCATGTAAGTTAGTCCTGCCCTCACAAGATCTACATTTCGGAGGTTGCCAAAATCCTTAAAATAGTTGTTTAAATCTTCTTCGTGAATGATTTTTCTCAGATAATTCATCAGGAATTTCGGCACCAGTTTAGAAATTCCCGGGCTCTTATCTTTCAGAATCTGCGCTACATCAATCTGTAAAGGATTTTCCCCTTCCATGTCTGTTAATTATAACTGATCTACCCCTGTTGATTTGCAGTGCAAATTTATTAAAAAATGAGAAGTAAATGGCATTAATGACTTTAATCATTTTGCAGAATCTTAACTGGCTATGGCACAGCCTTTATGATATTACAGTGGGGGGAAGGGCTAAAAGTTTTCAACAAAGTGTAAAAAAATGGGGGAAAGTGGAGTAAAGTGGGAATATTTTTCTACTTTTACATTTAAAACCTGAATTTTTTTATGGCCACATTTATAGGTGATTACAGTTGCAAGATTGATTCCAAGGGGCGGATGATTTTTCCGTCTGCTTTCAAAAAGCAGATGGAGTCGTCGTGGAGCGATCACTTTGTAGTGAGGCGTGATATCTTCGAAAACTGCCTTGTCTTATTTACAAGCGAGGACTGGGAAGAGCAGATGAGGAAGATCAGAAGCCGCATAAATCCCTATAATCGTGAGCATAACAGATTCTTAAGAAATTTCTTTAAGGGTACTGCCGAGCTGGCCCTTGATGGGAGCAACAGGTTGCTGGTTCCCAAAAAGCTCTTACAACTGGCAGAGATCGAAAAAGAGGTAGTGCTTGCCGGACAGGATGGCAGGATAGAAATTTGGTCTAAGGAAAAGTATGAGGCGATAGATATACCTGTTGACGATTTTGCTGATCTGGCTGAGAAACTAATGGGTGGGTTAATCACTGAAGATGAATGATAATGACGTATCATGTCCCTGCATTACTGGATGAATGTATTGAAGGGCTGAACATTCAGTCCAAGGGGATTTATGTCGACGTAACATACGGTGGTGGAGGACATTCAAAGCGAATACTTGAGCTGCTTGGAGATGGAAAACTGATAGCATTTGACCAGGACAGTGATGCTGAAATGAATAAGCCGGTTGATAACCGGTTTCTCTTTTTAAATCAGAACTTCAGATTTCTGAGAAGCAATTTAAGACACAATGGGGTGGAAAGCATTGACGGATTGCTTGCTGACCTGGGTGTTTCCTTTCACCAATTTGATGAAGCAACAAGGGGTTTTTCTTTTCGCTTTGATTCAAACCTCGATATGAGAATGAATAGCAAAGGAGTCAAAACAGCAGCTGATATTCTAAACTCATATGAGAGAAGAGATCTTATCAATGTTTTAAGAGATTATGGAGAATTGAATGGACCCGGAAGGATTGCTGATTCAATTATAAAAAGAAGAGAAGAGGAGAGATTTGTTACCACCGGCGACCTGGTAAACCTTTTGAAGGGATTTGCTCCAAGGGGCAGGGAAAACAAGTTTTATGCAAAAGTATTTCAATCACTCCGAATAGAGGTAAACAGGGAAATAGAGTTTTTAAAAGAGATGCTTTTCCAGGCCGGAGAGATATTAAAACCGGGGGGCAGGATGGTTGTTATTACCTACCATTCTATAGAGGATAGAGTAGTAAAAAATTTCTTCAGAACGGGAAACTTCACCGGTGTGGAAAGTAAAGACTTTTATGGAAACACTCACTCTCCCTTCAGATTAATAAACAGGAAGGTGATAGTGCCTGGTGAGAATGAAATAGAAAGAAACAGCAGGGCAAGGAGTGCACGCTTAAGGATAGCTGAAAAGATTTAAGATGGAAGAGAATATAAATAGCGCAAATAAGGAGAAAAAGAGAAAGGATGGTTTCCTGAAAACTCTGATAAGCGGATCGCTTCTGAGCGAGAAACTGGTACTTAATAACCTGGGACTCCTTACTCTCTTCACCCTTCTGGGGGCTGTTTATATTGGAAACAGGTTCCATGCCGAAAAGACAATTCGCCTGAGCAATGAGCTGCAGCGCGAAGTTAAGGAACTAAGATCAGAGGCACTGGCTACATCAGCCGAATTAATGTATTTAAGTAAGCAATCTGAGGTATTGAAAATGATAAATGAAAGAGAGCTCGGACTGAAAGAATTGAAGGAACCACCATATAAACTGATTGTGGAGGATTAAATGGCACTGAGAGATGAAATAGTATGGAGAAGCGGGATAATCTACATAATGGTTACCGTAATAGCTCTTGCTATACTTGGCAGGGTAGTGCATATACAGTTTGTTGAGGGCGAGAAATGGGCTGAGATGGGAGAAGGTTATATATATAAAACTGATGATGTGCCGGCAAACAGGGGAGATATACTTGCAGAAGATGGCAGGGTACTGGCCAGCTCAGTACCATATTACAATATTTATATGGATACCAGATCTACAGGGATGGATGCAAAAGTTTGGGCAGATGGGATAGATGGATTGGCAGAAGGACTTTCGCGAATAGTAGGTTTAAAATCCGCTTCTGCCTGGAAGAACGACCTTACCCAGGCAAGGGTTAAAGGAGACAGATACTACCTGATTAAAAGAAAAGTAAGTCATGGAGAGTTAAAAGAGCTGAGGTCTCTGCCGATATTAAGAGGAGGGAGATATAAGGGTGGCCTGATTGCTGAAGTTGAGGACAGGAGAATTCTACCTCATATGATCCTCGCAAGCAGGACCATAGGCTACCTTACTAAGGGTGCATCGGGGAACGTTGTAGGGCTTGAGGGTGCCTTCGATCGTGATCTTACCGGGACCAATGGGTCGGTACTTAAGCAGCGCCTGACAGGAGGTGCCTGGATGCCGGTGAATGATGCAAACTCAGTTGAGCCCAGGGATGGAAATGATATACTTACAACCATAGATATCGATCTCCAGGATGTTGCCGAGAGTGCCCTGTTTACTCAGCTAAATAATCATGGAGCACATCACGGTACGGCAATACTGATGGAGGTAAAAACAGGCGATATTAAGGCTATTGCCAATCTTGAAATAGGGAGCGACGGGAATTACTATGAGTCGTATAATTATGCTATAGGAGAGAGCACGGAACCAGGTTCAACATTTAAACTGGCATCCTTCATGGTTGCCCTTGAAGATGGTGTTATTAGCCTTGATGATTCAGTCGATACAGGTAATGGTGAGGTAAAATATTATGATAAGGTAATACGCGACAGTCACAGGGGTGGTTATGGTACAATAACAGCAAGGGCCGTTTTTGAGAAATCTTCCAATGTCGGTACAGCTAAAATAATTAACGAAAACTATAAGGATCACCCGGGCGATTTTGTTGATCGCCTCTACAGGATGGGCCTGAACGAAAAGGTCGGTATTGAGATAAAAGGAGAAGGCTCTCCACTAATAAGGTATCCTGGTGATAAATACTGGTCTGGAATTTCACTTCCGATGATGTCGCATGGTTACGAGGTGCAGATGACACCGCTTCAGATACTTACATTTTACAATGCCGTTGCAAATGATGGCAGGATGATGAGGCCCCGGATAGTAAAAGAGGTTCGTTACCATGGTGAAGTGATAGAAACATTTGAATCTGAAATACTCAGGTCATCAATATGTTCGAGATCAACAATAAAGATGATTAAAGAACTCCTGGAGGGAGTAGTAACAGAAGGAACTGCAACAAACCTGAAAAACGATACCTACAAAATAGCAGGGAAAACAGGTACTGCCCAGATAGCTAACGATAAGTATGGCTATAAACAGGATGGCAAGGTATCTTACCAGGCATCATTTGTTGGCTATTTCCCGGCTGATAATCCTGTTTACTCATGCATTGTCGTTGTTAACGCCCCAACAAATTCTATTTACTATGGAAACCTGGTTGCCGGACCAGTATTTAAGGAGATAGCCGATAAGGTTTATGCTACAGGTTTTTATAAAGAGATCGAAAAACCTGTACAAAAGGAGTATCCGCTTATTCTTAAGGGATATGCCCCCGATACATATAAGGTCCTGGCCCATCTTGGAATAAACGTGATTACCGGAAGGCCAGAAACAGATTGGCTTAACCCTGTTCGCCGGTCAGATACTATTTTGATAAGGGAACTTAGCACGATCGAAAACCTGGTGCCGGATGCAACAGGTATGGGCCTCAGGGATGCGCTTTTTATCCTTGAGAATGCCGGGCTTAAGGTTAAAGTTATTGGTAAAGGAAGGGTAATAAGACAATCGCTAATGCCTGGTACCAGAATTATAAGAGGGGATATAATTGAACTTGAATTGAGGAGCTAATGGTGATGCTGAGCCACATAATAAACGATATGGAGATTTCCCGTACAATTGGGGATGTCGGGATCGCTATTGGCAGTATATGTTTCGACTCCAGGGAGGTATCGGACGATAGCCTCTTCGTAGCTATAAGGGGTACTCAAACAGATGGGCACAGGTATATTGATCAGGCAATCAAGTCAGGGGCAAGAGCAATTGCATGTGAAGAATTGCCGGATAATTTTAATGATGCTATTTGTTGGATAATTACAGAAAATTCGGCAAAGGCACTTTCTTTCCTGGCTGCAAACTTCTATGATAATCCCTCAAAAGAACTGAGACTGGTTGGAGTTACCGGAACCAATGGAAAAACAACCATCGCAACATTGCTATATGAATTATTTATTTCTCTTGGGTATAAAGCCGGATTGATTTCAACTATTGGTAATAAGGTATTCAGAAAGAATATTGATGCAACTCATACCACGCCTGACCCGGTTCAGCTGAACAGCCTTTTGAGACGGATGGTGGATGAGGGGTGTGAATATGCTTTTATGGAGGTAAGCTCAATAGCCCTCGATCAGTACAGAACAGACGGCCTGGAATTTAAAGGTGCATTATTTACCAACCTGACCCATGATCATCTCGACTACCATCTGAATTTCGATAATTATATAAGGGCTAAGAAGAGATTTTTTGACGAGTTACCATCCTCATCTTTTGCCCTTGTAAATATTGATGACAGGCGGAGTGAAATAATGCTGCAGAACTGCAGTGCCAGAAAGATAAGTTATGCTATGCGCAGAGACGCAAGCTACAGGTGCAGCCTTCTTGAAGAACGATTTGAAGGTATGTTATTGAAGATTGATAACAGTGAAGTGTCAACAAAATTCATTGGAGATTTTAATGCCTATAACCTGCTCGCCGTTTATGCCGCCGCGATGGAAATGGGTGCCGATAAAACAGAAGTCCTGGCCGCTATAAGCAATATGGATCCGGTAGAAGGAAGGCTGGAGGTAATCAGGTATTCAGAAGGACCAACAGCAATTGTAGATTATGCTCATACACCCGATGCACTTGAAAATGTATTGAACGCTCTTAACAGGATAAAGGTGGAGGGAATGTCGCTTATAACTGTCGTCGGAGCAGGAGGCGACAGGGATAGCTCAAAGAGACCTTTGATGGGCAGGATAGCTGCTGCAGAAAGCACAAGGGTAGTTTTTACCTCGGATAACCCCCGAAGTGAAGATCCGGAAAAAATAATCGATGATATGATAAGTGGTGTGCCTGCAGATGCAATGAAAAGAGTGCTCAGGGTTAGCGACCGAAGGGAGGCAATTAAAACTGCCCTGATGCTGGCAGAGGAAAAAGACATAGTACTGGTAGCCGGTAAAGGACATGAGACCTACCAGGAGGTAAAAGGAATAAGAAGTCATTTTGATGATCGTGAAGAGATAAAGAAGATACTTAAACAATAAACATAAAAGTACTTAAGCGGAATGTTATACTACTTGTTTCAATACCTGGATGAATTAAATGTGCCCGGAGCAGGGATGTTTGAGTATATCTCATTCAGAACAGCTTCTGCTATAATTACCTCCCTGCTGATATCCCTGTTGATAGGTAAAAAGATATTAAGATATCTCCAGTTGAAACAGGTAGGTGAAGTTATTCGCGACCTGGATCTCGAGGGACAGTACCGAAAGGAAGGAACACCCTCCATGGGCGGGATAATTATCATTCTGTCAATATTGATTCCCACCCTGCTTTTTGCCCGCCTTGATAATATCTATGTTATATTAATGATTATCACGACTCTATGGCTTGGATTTATTGGCTTTGTAGACGATTATATTAAAATATTCAGGAAGAATAAGGAAGGTCTGGCAGGAAGGTTTAAGATACTCGGACAGGTGGTTCTCGGATTGGTTGTTGGACTTACCCTATATCTGAGCGATGATGTTATTATCAGGGAAATTGAATTTGAAGAAGGTGTAACAACTGAACTAAGCCAGGTAATACAGTCCCCGTCCCAGAATGATGTAACAAAGTATACATCAAGGGATATTAAGGGAACCAAGACAACCATTCCTTTTATTAAAAATAACGAGTTTGACTATTCATGGCTGGTACCCTTTATAAGTAAAGATAAGCGACAGCCATGGGGATGGCTGGTTTTTGTGGCAATGGTAATATTTATTGTGGTGGCTGTTTCAAACGGGGCAAACCTTACAGATGGCCTCGATGGCCTTGCTACCGGTACATCTGCCATAATGGTTGTTACTCTCGGTATATTCGCCTATGTCTCGGGTAATATATTCTATTCAAGCTATCTGAATATAATGTACATCCCCTATACGGGTGAATTGATGATATTTGCCGGCGCATTTATTGGGGCTGCTATAGGATTCCTGTGGTATAATTCATATCCGGCCCAGATTTTTATGGGAGACACGGGAAGCCTTGCAATAGGAGGCATTATCGCAGTATTTGCAATAATAATCAGGAAGGAACTGCTGATTCCGATCCTTTGCGGGGTATTCTTCGCCGAAAGCCTTTCGGTAATGATTCAGGTAGCATGGTTTAAAAGAACCAAGAGAAAATTTGGCGTGGGCCGAAGAATATTTCTTATGGCTCCTCTTCATCACCATTACCAGAAAAAAGGATTTCCTGAACCAAAGATTGTAACAAGGTTCTGGATAGTGGCAATTATACTGGCAGTATTAAGTGTAGTAACTCTTAAGATAAGATAAGGGAGGCGGAAACAGGAAACAGGAAACGGGAAAAAGGTAAAAAGGAAAAAGTAAAAAGTAAAAAGTAAAAAGACAAAAGACAAAAGACAAAAGTAAAAAGTAAAAAGTAATAAAAAGTGAGTAAAAGAGCGGTCATATTGGGAGCAGGAGAAAGCGGTTGTGGGTCGGCAATTCTGGCTGACGCAAAGGGATATGATGTATTTGTTTCTGATAGCGGACCCATCAAAGATAAATATCTGGCTATGCTGACTGAAAATAATATCAGCTTTGAACAGGAAGGCCATAGCAAATCTTTGATATTAAATGCTGATGTAATAATTAAGAGCCCCGGCATCCCCGATAGTGTAGCACTGATTATTGAAGCAAGGGAAAGAGGGATAGAAGTAATTTCTGAGATAGAATTTGCCGGAAGGTATTGTAAAGCATTTAAGATTTGTGTTACAGGGAGTAACGGTAAAACCACCACCACAACACTTATCTATGAAATTCTGAAAAGAGCCGGTCTGAAAGTCGGTCTTGCTGGTAACGTTGGTCAGAGCTATGCTTACCAGGTTGCCACACGGAATCTTGATTATTATGTAATAGAGTTAAGCAGCTTCCAGCTTGACGGGATGTATAAGTTTAAGGCTGATGTTGCAATTATTATGAATATAACACCTGATCATCTCGACAGGTATAATTATGAGTTTTCGAATTATATAGATTCAAAATTCAGAATAACAAATAACCAGATCCCTTCCGACTATCTTATTTTCTGGGCAGATGATCCCATACTTAAAGACGAAATAAATAAGAGGAAGCCCCTGTCCACATTGATGCCGTTTTCTGATACATCAGTTAAAGGAATGGCAGCATTTATCGAAGAAGCTCATCTATCCCTCAATATCCACAATAAAAGAGAACAGATTATGTCAATCCACGATTTAGCACTAAAGGGCCGTCATAATACTTATAATTCGATGGCGGCATCAATAGCAGGTAAAATAGTTAATATAAGGAAGGAGCTTATCCGGGAGTGTCTTTCTGATTTCCAGGGAGTGGAGCACCGTCTTGAACCTATATTAACGGTTCACGGGATTAAATTCATTAATGACTCAAAGGCTACAAATGTTAATTCAACATGGTATGCTCTTGAGTGTATGCCTGACAATGTTGTGTGGATAGCAGGTGGAGTGGATAAGGGGAATGATTATTCTGAACTGCATAATCTAATCAGTAAGAAAGTAAAGGCCATTGTATGCCTGGGTAAGGATAATGATAAAATAATCAGGGCTTTTGACGGCCTTGTACCAACTATTGTTGAGACTGATTCAATGGCAGAGGCGGTGAAGTCGTCTTACTACCTTGCAGCTACAGGAGATACGGTATTATTGTCGCCTGCATGTGCCAGTTTTGACCTGTTTAAGAGTTATGAAGACAGGGGCAGACAGTTTAAGGAGGCTGTAAGGAATTTATAAAAAGTTAGGATATGAAGACAACATTCGGAAGCATATTCAGAGGAGACAGGGTTATCTGGGGACTTATCGTAGTCTTTATTATGTACTCCCTGCTTGCTGTATACAGTTCTTCCGTAAGTGTAGCATTTTCAAGGTATGATGGCAATACTACCTTCTTCCTCAAATCGCAGGGAGTGATGCTTGTCTTCTGTTTATTTATAATAATAGTAACACACCAGTTACCTTACAGGATCTATTCATCCCTGGCAGGTTTCTTCGTACTTGTTTCTATTATACTACTGATTCTTACCCTGATTTTTGGGGTCAGAATAAATGAAGCAGCACGGTGGATAACTATTCCGGGTACAGGCTTCAGGATACAGACATCTGATGTAGCAAAAGTTTCGCTGGTAATTTATATGGCCAGGTTATTATCAAGGCATCAGCACGAGCTGAAAGATTTTAAATTAATGACAAGGATCTTTATTGTCCCGATAGCAATAATCTGTGCCCTGATTCTTCCGGAAAACCTTTCTACCGCATTGTTGATTTTCGGAATCTGTATGTTGATTCTGTTTATAGGCAGGGTGTCCTTAAAATTTATAATGGCATGGCTGGGCCTGGCCATTGTAGGTATTATTCTGATTGCCCTTTTGCTTGATGTGGCAACCGAGGCTAACAGGGTATCGGTATGGAAGGACAGGATTGAGAATTTTGTATCAGGAGAAGAAGATCTGGATGGCGATTACCAGGCCAACCAGGCTAAGATAGCAATAGCATCGGGTGGACTAATAGGCAAGGCACCCGGCAACAGCGTGCAGCGAAATATGCTACCACAATCAAATTCAGATTTTATTTTTGCAATAATAATAGAGGAATATGGATTATTATTCGGGGCAGTTCCTATAATACTTTTATACCTGATTCTCCTGTTCAGGGGGATAGCTATTGCAAAAAAGTGCGAAACAGCCTTCCCTGCATTCCTTGTTCTGGGCCTGACAATTATGATTGTTGTTCAGGCCATCCTGAACATGGCTGTTGCCGTAGGTCTCTTTCCGGTTACCGGACAGACTCTGCCTATGATAAGCTGGGGAAGAACTTCGATGCTCGTAACCAGTTTCTCCCTGGGGGCAATACTGGGAGTAAGCAGGGTTGTTAACGCCAGGGCAAATAACGAGGAGCTTGATGAGGAAGATATTGAAAATGAAGAAGACGAAGTAATATATGAAGGAGCACCAGCATAAGAGGATTATTATAAGCGGGGGCGGTACCGGGGGGCATATTTTCCCGGCTATCTCGATTGCCAATGCATTAAAGGCGATCGAACCTGGTATTGATTTGCTCTTTATTGGGGCCGAAGGAAGAATGGAAATGGAGAAGGTTCCTGCTTCCGGATATAAAATTATTGGCCTTCCTGTTGAAGGTCTCAGGAGGAAACTGAGCCTCAGGAATTTTGCCGTTTTGTTTAAGGTCATAAGGAGTTTATTTAAAGCCTCGAGGATAATAAAAGAATTTAAACCTGATGTGGCAGTAGGTGTGGGTGGATATGCCAGCGGACCTCTTCTTAGAAGGGCAGGGGCTATGGGAGTACCTACCCTGATACAGGAGCAAAACAGCTATGCAGGTCTTACCAACAGGCTGCTCGCAAAAAAGGCATCAAAGATATGCGTGGCATATGAAGGGATGGATAAATATTTTGATGCTTCAAAGATCATTCTAACCGGGAATCCGGTAAGAAAAGATATTTCACAGATGTCTGTCGATAGGAAAGAGGCCCTGGCCTACTTCGGATTCTCCGGAGCAAAGCCGGTAGTATTAATTCTGGGCGGATCGCTGGGCTCAGCAACAATAAATAATTCAATATTGAGCGGACTGGGAAAATTCAGAGAGAAGGGATGCCAGGTTATTTGGCAAACAGGTAAGTATTATTTTGAATCTATGAAAGAACAATCATCCGGTAGCATTGATGAGGATATTAAGGTGTTGGCATTTATCGACAAAATGGAGTATGCTTATAGTGTTGCCGATATTATAGTATCGCGGGCAGGTGCTGGTACTATTTCAGAATTATGTATTACCGCAAGACCAGTTATACTGGTTCCATCTCCGAATGTAGCCGATGATCACCAGACAAAAAATGCTCTTGCACTTTCAGATAAGGAGGCAGCAATTACTATAGCAGATAAGGATGCACGAGAAGAGCTTATTGATAGAGTGTTGGAACTCCTGGATGATGATGAGAAAAGGAAAGTGCTGGGCAGTAACATAGCCGGGCTGGCAATTGTCGATTCGGACGAGAGGATTGCCAATGAAATAATGAAACTTGCAGAATGAATGAGTTTAAAAATATAGAGAATGTCTTTTTTATCGGTGCGGGTGGCATAGGTATGAGTGCACTTGAAAGATATTTTCTTGCCGGTGGATTTAATATTGGTGGTTACGATAAAACCAGTACATTCTTAACTGGTGAACTGATCGAAGAAGGCTGCATAATTCAGTTTGAGGATAGCACAGATAAACTCCCGGATAAATTTAAAAATCAGGATAATACAATGGTTGTGTATACTCCTGCAATACCGGCCCATAATAACTTATTTAAATACTTTACCGACGGGGGGTTCAAAATATTTAAAAGAGCTGAGATTCTTGGTTTTATAACGAATAAAAGTACCTCAATAGCAGTAGCAGGAACACATGGAAAGACAAGTATCTCGACACTGACAGCCCACCTGTTGAAGCAATCAGTAATTGATTGTTCAGCTTTCCTGGGCGGGATTTCACGCAACTATAATACTAATCTTATTATAGGAAAAGGCGATATAACGGTTATAGAAGCTGATGAATACGACAGGTCGTTTCACTTCTTAACTCCTTACCTGGCACTTATTACATCTCTTGATGCAGACCATCTGGATATTTATGGAAGTCTGGATAATATGGTAGAGGCATATAATATTTTTGCATCACGGGTCAGAGAGGGTGGCTCACTGATAGTGAACAGTAAAATCAGAGACCGGATTAAAGGCAGGGGGAAAATACCGGTTTATACTTATGGTCTTGATAAGAACTCAGATTTCAGGATCGATAAATTACGGATAGAAAAAGGTTCTTATTATTTTAATGTAGTAAGCCCCTCCGGTGAAATTACCGATCTTATTTCAAATCTCCCCGGAAAACTTAACCTTGAGAATACAATTGCCGCTATATCACTTGCATCCCTGATCGGTGTAAGCGATAATGAAATCAGGAGGGCACTTATTCACTTTAAAGGCGTTAAAAGAAGATTTGATATTAGATTTAACAGTGATGAAGTTACCTATATAGACGACTATGCACATCACCCAAAGGAACTGGATTACTTATTAAATTCTGTTCGCGAATTTTATGGGCACAGGCATATTACAATAGTTTTTCAACCCCACCTGTTTACACGTACTCTTGAACATGCAAGTGCATTTGCAAGGTCACTTGATATTGCAGACAGGGTTGTTTTATTGCCGGTTTACCCTGCCAGGGAAGAGCCAATTGAAGGGGTAAGTTCCCGGATAATTTTTGACAGGATGAAGTGCAATGACAGGGTGCTGATTAATAAGGAAGAGCTGGTTGACTTTCTCGCTTCAAGGAAGCTTGATATACTTCTTACTGTTGGAGCCGGAGACATTGACACCCTGGTTTCTCCTATCGAACAAATGCTGAAAGGAGGTCTGCAATGAATGTGATTCGTAAAATATGGTGGCTTCCCCTGGTGGTATACATGTTTATTATGCCATCATTTATTTCCGATAAGGTATACAGCGAGAATTGCAAAAGTATAAGTGTCAGGATTGTCGATTCGGCCAGCTATAGCTTTATCACTTCTGATTATATAAACTCACTGGTGCAGAACGATAATGAGACGATACTGGGCAGACCCATTAAGGATATTTCTACAGGCGATATTGAAAGGAGAGTCAGGGAAATAAGAGAACTCGAGTCAGTTGAGGTATATAAGACTGCTGACGGTGTATTGCATATTGAAGCCGATCAGCGCGACCCGGTTGTAAGGATAATTACCTCATACGGAAATAGTTATTATTTGGATAATGAAGGTGAGATAATCCCGCATAGCCTAATATATACTCCAAGGCTTATAGTCGTTAATGGCAGCATTTCAATACCCGATAATTTAATATCAGAGGGTAATATCAGGTCTTTGCCCGAAGAAAGCATGTTAAAGAAAATTCTGAGAATAATAAATACTATAAATGAAGATGAGTTCTGGGCCGGCCAGATAGAGCAGCTATATATTTCAGATAATGGAAATATAGATATTATTCCCCGGGTAGGTAACCATGTGGTAAAAATGGGCAAGCCTGAAGGTTTCGAAAAGAAGCTTGGATACCTTGAGGACTTATACGCACAGGCACTTCCGCTTGCAGGCTGGAATAAGTACAGGGAAATTAATTTGATGTATGAAGGACAAATAGTTTGTAAAAAAAGATAATAAGCAATAAAACCATATTTATTTCATTATGAAACAGAGAGAACAATTTGTAGCAGCTATCGACATTGGGACAACAAAGATTGTATCCATTGTCGGCAAAAAAAATGAAAACGGTAAAATAGAAATTCTGGGCTTAAGCAAGGCCCCGTCTAACGGGGTTAAAAGAGGAGTTGTTTTAAATATTGAAGAAACAGTGAATGCTATCCGGAAAACGGTCGAAGATGTTCAACAAAGGTCTGATGTTGCTTTTACAGATGTCTTTGTAGGAATTGCAGGACAACATATTAAGAGCATGAAGAGTCGAGGCTATATTAATCGAGATAGCAGCGATGATGAGATTCAGAAGGAAGATGTGTTTAAACTTACTCAGGATATGCACAAAATCCCGATCGAGATCGGAGAGGAAATAATTCATGTTATACCACAGAACTTTATTGTCGATAACGAAACGGGAGTAAAGAATCCCATTGGCATGTGTGGCAGAAGACTTGAAGCAAACTTCCACATCGTTATAGGCCAGGTTGCCTCTGCTAAAAACATTGAGAAATGTATCAGAAAGTCAGGCTTAAATGTTAAGGATCTTATCCTCGAGCCTCTTGCTTCCTCAGATGCAGTTCTTACAGATGATGAGAAGGAGGCAGGAGTGGTACTGGTTGATATTGGAGGAGGAACTACCGATGTTGCCGTATACTACGATAATATAATAAGACATACTGCCGTAATACCATTTGGAGGGAATGTTGTTACCAAGGATATTAAGGAAGGGTGTTCAATCCTGCATCGCTTTGCCGAGCAGCTCAAACTGCAATACGGATCAGCACTGGGCGATATAGCACCTGAAGATAAGGTTGTTTCGGTTCCAGGGATAAGCGGACGTGAGCCCAAAGAAATTTCCTTTAAGAGCCTGGCCTATATTATACAGTCGAGGATGGAGGAAATAATTGACGCAGTAAACTTTGAAATACAGAGCTCAGGTTATGCCGATAAACTATCTGCCGGGGTAGTTCTTACAGGCGGAGGGGCAATGCTTAAGCACCTGCCACAGCTTGTGAAGTTCAAAACTGCAATGGATGTAAGGATAGGCCTCCCGAATGAGAATCTTTCAGGATCATCAAGAGAAGAAATCAATCAGCCAATGTTCGCTACAAGTGTTGGCCTGATTATGAGGGGATTCGATTACCTGGAAACATTTAAGAGCACATTTAATGCAGGTTCCAGAACTGATGAAAATACAAAGCTGGAGGAAACATTATCGACTGCTGATGAGAATAGTGATATATATGACGAACATGGAGATACAAAAATTCCATGGACTGAGAAACTGAAGCAGAGTCTTGGCAAGATGTTCGAGACAGAAGATCAGAGTATAAATTAATATGGTTTAAGTAAGTACATTTTACCGAATAGAATAATTAATTAAAATAGATATGTCATGTCTGATGATCTGATGAATTTTGATCTCCCCGTAGAAAGGTCCTCAATAATAAAAATTCTTGGGATAGGTGGAGGCGGTAATAATGCCGTAAACTACATGTTTAACCATGGTATTAAGGATGTGAATTTTGTCATCTGTAATACAGATGCCCAGGCCCTGTCGGAGAGCCCGGTACCTGTAAAAGTGCAGATTGGGGAATCTTTAACAGAGGGTCGTGGAGCAGGAAGTAAACCTGATACCGGCAAACGGTCGGCTGAAGAGAACCTTGATGAAGTGTTAACAGCACTCTCGGGTAATACCAGGATGGTTTTTATTACCACAGGAATGGGCGGGGGAACAGGCACAGGAGCAACACCTGTAATTGCCAGGGCATGCAAGGAAGCAGGGATATTGACCATTGCTGTTGTAACAATACCTTTTAAGTCGGAGGGAAAGATAAGGATCAAGAATGCCATTGAGGGTATCAACGAATTAAAAGATCACGTTGATTCTTTGCTGGTTATTAATAATGAGAAACTGAGAGAGATGTATGGCGACCAGAGTGTCTCTACAGCATTTGCAAAAGCCGATGACGTACTTACTACTGCAGTAAAGGGTATAACTGAGATTATTACAGAGGCAGGTTATATAAATGTTGATTTTTCGGATGTGGAAACTGTAATGAGGGATTCAGGTGTTGCAGTAATGGGTACAGGTCTCGCCAGCGGAGAGGGCAGGGCCCTGAAAGCAATACAGGAAGCAATTAGTTCACCACTCTTGAATTCAAATGATATTACGGGGGCAAATAGTATACTGCTAAATGTTAAATCAGGCACAGGAGAGTATGAACTTACCATGGATGAGCTTGGCGAAATTACCGATTATATATATGATGTTGCTTCAAATGATGCCCTCATAATAAGAGGAATCTCTAATGATGATACTCTGGGTGCTGAAGTCAGTGTAACTGTAATAGCTACAGGGTTTGAATCGAATAGTATTCTCGAACCATATAAGCCGATCCCAAAAACAGAGAAGGTTACCCTTAATACCGGCGAAAAAGTAGTTAAAAGAATAATAGAAACCGCCGACACTGAGGTATTAAAAGTAAAAAGAAAGAAGTCGGTTATCAGCGAAGATGACATTGATCAGAAGCAGGGAGTAATTGAATTTGACGTGGTTACAGCAGGTGATGGCGAAGCCGACGAACCAGACTACACAGGCGAAGGTACACTGAGGAAGATTAAGCATATGCAGAATATTCTCAAAAACAGGGGTCTTTCAAATGATACTATGAAGGATAATATTGATGAGTTTGAGGATGTTCCGGCCTTTGTAAGAAAGAATATACAGATAAATAAGTCAGGCGATAAGGAAAATTCGGAAATATCAACCTTTACGCTGAGCGAGGAGGATGACGAACCTGTGTTAAGAGATGATAATGCTTACCTGAATGATAATGTAGATTAAATCGCTGGCGCGATGTAATTTGCCGTACTCTGTACGGCGAAATATATTGCTTGGCAATGTAATTTGCTGCTTTTGCAGCGTAAGGAGCTTCACTGCGCTCAGCGTAATTGGTAATTATAGTTTCTTAAAGATTAAACGACGCAATGGAGTATCTTACGCGAGTGAAACAAGCCAATAACGCAACGAAGTTGCAAATTACGCGACCAAAGGGAACAAATTACGAGACCAAAGGGATCAAAGGCACTACTGCAGGGAGTTTTTTGCTATCTTTGGGCCAATGCGCAAATTGATTGTAATCATATTTATGCTGGCCGGATACTTTTCGGCAGGGGCCCAGCAGGATAGCACCGGAGTGGCTCGCATTACCAGGCAATATACTCTAAATGACGACTATACGCAGATAGTACCTGTTGATATGGATACGGCTATATCTGGTTTTCAGGAATATAAGATACTTGATAAGCAGAGTCCGTTTTATTCATCCCTTGGTAATTATGGTTTACCCATCGAAGAATTCGATTTTTTCAGAAGGACATATAACTCTGATGAGTTTATATACAGGCATTATAAATCCTATATGAGCCACCTTGGAAACAAGGTTTATGTAGACACTCAGGTTCCATTTACCGAGCTGGTGTTTTCTTATGGCGGAGCAAGAGCGGAGGCAGAACAGACTTTCAAAGTAAGGCATTCCCAGAATATTAACAGATACTTAAACGCCGGCCTGGATCTGAAAATTATAAATAGCCTGGGACAATATGGTTATCAGGCAACTGACGACAGATCATTCACCCTGCATTCTTCCTACCTGGGAAAGAGGTATAAGGTTTTTGGATCCTGGACACTTAATAATTTTAAGGGCGGAGAAAACGGGGGACTCTCAGATTTAAGCCAGATGGGTACAATGGAAACAAGAGACCTGCCTACAAATCTTGGAGGATTGAATAATGCAGAGTCGGTTTTCAGATATAAGGATCTTCTCCTGATCCAGAGGTTTTCTGTAGGTGGCGATTCCGGAGAATCCTCAGACTCTACATCTTCAAGAAAAAAATCATCGGTAAAAGGAACATTCAGTCATATTCTGAGCTGGGAAAATGGTAAAAAAACATATTCAGACGAATCTCCTGATATTGGATTCTACGACTCTGTCTATATAACAGGGGTCAGGAACAATGTTCAGACCCTTGACTCACTTTATAGCAGGATTATAAGAAACACCGTCAGATTTGACTTTTCATCAGGTGAGGGGAAAAAATTTCAGCTTGATATAGGAGTGGGAATAACAAATGAAATGAATGTATACTCTCAGATAAGACCTCTTCACGACACAATCTTTTTTGCTGATACACTGAATTGGAATTATTCATCCAATGCAGTACTGGGTAAATTATCAAACAGGATTGGTGAAAAGTTCTGGTGGGAGGCAGATGGTATATTATATTTTTCAGGATATAAGGCCGGCGATTTTAAACTGAAAGGACGGATAGAAAAGATTATCGGATCAGGTAAATGGTCATCGGAGATCTATGGTACAGGATCATTTGTAAACAGCCAGTCATCTTTCTGGCAGAATAGTTATGGAAGTAATCACTTTGAATGGAGTAACGATTTCCAGAAGGAGCTGAGAGTAAATATTGGGGGTGGATACAGAATACCGCTTGCTCACCTGGATCTTTCGGCCGATTATTCGCTGATAACAAATTATCTTTATTTCAACCAGGAGGCGGTTCCGGATCAGTTTGATGGGCCAATTTCGGTGCTGACCTTGAGAGGTAATAAAAAATTTTCTTTCTGGAAGTTCAGGTCCGATAACTCTGTATTGATTCAGAAATCCAGTCATACCGATATACTGGATCTCCCATTCTTTGCAGTTAAGAGCTCATTCTACTTTGATCATTTAATCAGGTTTGAAGTAACAGACGGCCGTCTGGGGTTTCAGATGGGAATAGAGGGTATATATAATACTTCATATTATGCATCGAATTATATGCCATCTACCGGATCATTCTATAACCAGAGCGAGGTAAAGACCGGGAACTATCCTTACTTTAATGCGTTCATTAACTTGAAGTTAAAAAGGACCAGATTCTTTATTTCGTTTGAACATGTCAACCAGGGACTGGAATTTATGTCAGACAATTATCAGTACGTTCCGACTTACCAGATGCCTGTTAGAATGTTCAAATATGGTATTGCATGGACGTTTTATAATTAATTTCGTATATTTGCCGCGCTTTTTTACTCAGGTATCAAAGCAGATGTCTAACTAAATAGCGAATTTTGGGTGCCAGACTATTATTAATTGGAATACTTTTTTTATTCACTACTTTTTCCTGTAATACATACTCTAATGATGATAAGTCATTAGTTGTTCATAAGGATCTTACCCAGATTAGGGAAAGGGGTAAGCTTGTAGCTATAACCGATTTCAATTCAACCAGTTATTTTATATATAAGGGGGAGCCTATGGGCTTCCAGTTTGAGTTATTGCAGGCCTTTGCTGATTATATCGATATGGAGCTTGAAATAATTACAGAGAACGACCTGAATATCTCATTTGAGATGCTCGACAGGGGAGAAGTTGACCTGATGGCTCTTAATCTTGCAGTAAATAATGAAAGAAAGGAGAGAGTGAGATTCTCGACACCAATAGGCCAGAGCAGGCAGGTTCTTGTGCAGCGCAGGCCAGATAACTGGCGGCAAATGACCAGGGATGATATCGACAGGGAGCTTGTACGGAATCAGCTCGACCTGGCCGGGAAGACAGTCTACGTTCAGAGTGGGTCTTCTTTTGCACAACGACTTAATAATCTGCAGGATGAGATTGGTGATTCAATAAATATTGTTGAAGTTGCGATGGAGGTTGAAGAATTGATAACCCTGGTAGCCGATAAAGAGATTGATTATACTGTATGTGATGAAAACGTCGGTCTTGTTAACCGTACCTACTACTCTAATCTTGATGTTGATACTCCGGTAAGTTTCCCCCAGAATTTTGCATGGGCTGTTAGAAAAAGCGGATCCGACGAACTTGTTGAAAGTCTGAACAGCTGGATCGATACATACAGGAAGAGTCAAAGCTATGCGCTTTTATACGCAAAGTATTTTAAAAACTCGAGGTCGAGCAGAATGGTAAAAAGTGATAGCTATTCGCTTATTAGCGGAAGAGTATCAGAGTACGATAATTATTTCAGGCAGTACAGCGACTCAATAGACTGGGATTGGCGTTTACTTGCTTCACTTGTAGCACAGGAATCACGATTTGATCCCGACGTTACTTCATGGGCAGGAGCTTACGGACTAATGCAATTGATGCCCTCGACGGGAGAACATTTTGGAATAGATGTAAGAAAATCACCCGAAAGTAATATACAGGCCGGAATCTTATATATTAGCTGGCTCCAGGACATGTTTGAAGATAAAGTTGCAGATGAATCTGAGCGACTGAAATTTATACTTGCGTCATACAATGTTGGTCCGGGTCATGTACTTGATGCGAGGCAGCTGGCGCGTAAAAATGGGCGTGATCCTGATTTATGGGATGATAATGTTGCTTATTACCTTCTCCGTAAGTCAGATCCTGAATTTTATCACGATCCAGTTGTTGAGCACGGATTCTGTCGTGGTGAGGAGCCTTTTAACTATGTAATTGAGATTTTGGATCGCTATGATCATTATACTAACCTGCTGGCTCTGAAATAATAGTATTTTCTTTAATTATTACAAGGAGCTCATGCAGCATCATTGCAGTGGCTCCCCAGATAATATGTCCCTGATAATCGTAGTATTTAATCTTCAGCATTTCATTTCTGACCATCATAGGTTTTTCTTTGATTAATTCCGGCTTCATAAACAAAGATAATTCTGCTTCAATAAGTGAAACTACTTCATCGCTGCGGGAGTTGATCTCCGGTCTTGATTTTAGGTAGGCCAGCACAGGAGTTACCTCTATATTACTAACCGGTATATAAAGGGGTGTTAGCTTACCCAGTATTGAAATATCTGATTTGCAGATACCGGTTTCCTCGCAGGCCTCCCTTAATGCTGTATCTGTAAGATTAATGTCTGAATCTTCCTGCTTTCCCCCCGGGAAAGATATTTGTCCGCTATGAACCCCATTGTATACCGGCCGCTGAATAAAAAGAGTGTGAACTTTATCATTAATAGGATAGAGGATAATCAATACTGCAGCCAGCCTGGAGTCTGATCTTCTTTTTCTTGGGTAATCTTTTGCAATACGATCTGAAGAGGCCATTTCCCATTGAACATCAGTCCCTGGCAGCTTTCCCTTAAGGGCATCTTTCAGTTTGTGTGCAATTAGAGTGATATCCATTATGCAAAGATAAGAGGATCTGTTCTGATGCTTATATCATTCAGCTGTAAAGATGGTTTTAGATGCTTAAAAAAAAATTGCCTGCGACTAGTGGGACGATTGAAAGATCCAGAAGATACCAACAAGAATTGCTACTGTGCTGCCTGCAATTCTAATACCTAGTAATAGTCTCTTATGATCATTTTTTGCAGCTTTGTAAGACACCAGTCCCATTATTGAAGAATATGCGACCATGGTAATTACTGTACCCAGCCCAAAACCAAGAATATATAAAATCGAATCTGCTCTTGTGGGGAGGGCAAGGCTTGGCAATATGCCAATTAAATGACTTACTCCTGCAAGCCCGTGTACTATTCCTATGCCCAGGGCAGTCCATGCATCATCTCTTTTGGGCTTAATATTTTTATGAGGCTTGTGTGAAAATATTCTATAGAAAATCCAGATCCCAATAATAATCAGCAGTATGCCTACTATTTGCTCACTATAGGCGGATATCAAATCCACAGGTATCAGATCCCGGAACAGAATAAACAAAGTGCCTATAATGAATACTCCTATTGTATGACCCAGGCCCCAGGTGAAACCGACGAACCATGCTTTTTTTCTATTCTCTATTGCCAGTGGTGTGACGGCTGCCAGGTGATCTGGTCCTGAAATAACATGCAGCGAACTAGCTGCCAGCCCTGTTAGAAAATATACGATCATTCTTGCTCTTTTATCGTTGCGACAAATATAACAGAAATAGTTGTACTTAATCAGACATACTCTTGCTTACTTATGGAACCGTCTGACAAAATCATCAAGCTCGGGAACTCCGCCCTGGTATACCAGGTAGCCATTATAAGGTTCGCGCTCAGTTATCTCCTGATTAATAGGCGATAACATTATTTTTTTAATCTCATCCTGATCTTCTGTCTGACCCATGGCCCAGCCCAGTTTTACCCATGCAACTTCGGGCAGCATATTACCAAGGGGAGTAACCCCAAGGGCCATCATATCACGTCCGGTTTCGTACACAAACATATGAACATATCCCCAGATGGTTTGCAGGGTCATAAATACAGAAACACCCTTTTCCTTAGCTCTTTTAAGGGCCGGGTAGAGTTCTCTGTTTACATGACCGAGGCCCGTGCCAACTATAATTATGCCTTTATATCCCATATCTACAAGATTATCCAGGATTTCTGGCTGCATATGGGGATAATAATATAGCATGGTAACTTTTTCGGAGAAATAGGGAAGTATTTTTACCTTCCTGTCTTTTCTCCTGTGATTGTAACTTTTCTTAATATGCTTAATTCCTTCCCTTGTAATTGTTGCAACAGGTGTATCGCCTATCGTTCTGAATGTTGACCTGTAAGAACTATGCATTTTACGCACTCTTGTTCCCCGGTGAAGAAATCCATACTCATCGCTGGTTGGTCCGAACATGCAAACCATGACCTCAGCAATATTTCCATGTGCTGCCGCCCATGAGGCATGAATAAGGTTTAAGGCTGCATCGGAAGAGGGTCTGTCTGATGATCTCTGTGATCCAACAAGAATAATTGGTACAGGAGGGTCCTGAACCATAAATGACAGTGCAGCGGCTGTATGGTGCAGTGTATCGGTACCATGTCCGATTACAATTCCGTCGATGCCGTTTTCTATTTCCTTTCCAATGGCCTTCGCCAGAGTAATATATTGTTCAGGGCCCATGTTCTCGCTGAATACTGCAAAAAGTTTTTCAGTGTCGATATTACAAACATCTGCAAGCTCGGGAACAGCTCCATAAAGTTCTCCGGGTGAGAATGCCGGTATTACCGCCCCGGTCCTGTAGTCGAGCCTTGAAGCAATTGTACCACCTGTACCAAAGAGTTTAATCGAAGGCTTTTCGTCTGAATACGGGAATTCTTTCTCGGGGATCTTATAGTTGGCTTTCTGGTAGCCTGTTTCTTTCATCCCTCTTACTGTAGTAACATCAATTCCTATATTATACCCCGTCTCAATTTTCAGAACTATATGCAGGTCGTCGTCATTTTCCGACCTTGGTAGTACGGTTCCTGTAAAAATACCCCTGGTGGTGTCAATCTCGGTCTGTCCCCACACTCTTACGTGGTATTTCTCAAGAGTCTTAAGTGCCTCCCCTTTATATCCCTGGAAAAAATCTTCTGCCATAGCTAATTTGTTTTATTTTCGGCAAATTCTTTAACCCTCAGATACAATTCCTTAAAGTCGACATTGCCACTTGCCTGTTTCCTTACCTGTCCTATAAGCCAGTTGATTAACCTGGTATTGTCTATTACTTCTTTGTCTTCCTTGAATTTCTTATACAAAAATTCGAGAGGTGTCATAAGGTCGTCGATGCTCAGTTTTTTATAATTAAGTGTTGTCAGTATCGACTCATACCTCATTTTGGGGTGTTCATAAAGTATTTTTAGCATAGGTTCGGCAATTTCATACTTTAAACCTTCCTTATCGAGGTAGCTAAAGAGGTTTGAGATAATCTTCATATTGAAATTGCTATGTCGCTTACTGCTACCTTCAATTCTTTTGAATTTTTGTCCAAGGAAAGAACCTACCTGTTTATGAGTAAAACCTGTATTTTCAGCTATATTCTCAATTAGAGGAATAAGATTCCTGCTAAGTAAATATTTATATGTGTCTTCAGGGATTTTCCAGTCTCTCATTTGTGAGAATCTGACAACGATATCTGAGGGGAGGTTTTTCCTTAAGTTTTCAATATATTGTTCTTCAAGAGGTATGGGGGGAGAATCTGTGTCGGGGTACATCCTGTCAGATCCCGGAAGTACTCTTTCAAAAATTGTTGTCCCATCGGGAAACGATTTTCTTGTTTCAAGAGGGACCCCCTGGAAAGCCATCTGTATTCTTTCCTCAACGGTTTCGAGAGCGGTTGGGATATCTTCATCGGCTCCCCATATAACAAGTTGAGCATCGTCTGGCTTAGAGGCAAGAAACTCTCTTATCTTTGCCCACTCATTTTCTGATTCAAGGGGATCAAGCTCCTCGGAATGAATCATATTTGGTTTTTCTATACAGGCTATTACTTTAAGCCTGTTAGTCAGCTCGTCTGCAAAGATAATTCCGGGTTGCGTGAAATGTGAAAGTATGTCTTTACAGTAAGGCAGGTTAATTGCCATTACCCGGTAATTTTTATCCAGGGCATTTCTGATGCTCTCAGATAGCAGGCTAATGTTTGCAAATGTGATTTCTTTCTGGTTCATTTTCCAGGAAGATTCGTCCTTAAGCCGGGCTTTCAGGATAGACCTTATATTAAGGAGTGCATATTGTCTGAAACATTCGTTATGTGAAAGCCTGGGTATCCATAAGTTATGGGCCACGCCTTTAATTTCAACCCTGCTGCCTCCCCTGCAACTCACATTGACGTCCTCCCGCCCTGCTCCAATACCGGTTCTTACCTTTCCCGTGCTACGATTCAGGTATCTTATGTATTCTGCAGCCTCAGCAAGTTCCTGTGGTGTTTCCAGATCCGGGTAGGTAACTGTCTCAATAAGTGGCATGCCGAGCCTGTCGGTTTTATAAACCCTGGTATGACCTATATCAGATATTTCCCGGCATGAATCTTCTTCTATACTTAACTGGATAAGCCTTACCTTCTTATTTTTTAATTGAATCTCCCCCTCGACACCCAGTATAGCTGTTCTCTGGAATCCTGTTGGAATACTCCCATCGAGATACTGTTTCCTTGTTATATGCACTTCTCCCACTATATTGAGTTTGGATAGCAATGAGATTTCAAGTGCTATATCCAGTGCCTCTCTGTCGATAGGAAAGGGAGGAGTATCATCTACTTCGTAAGTGCATGCGTTATCATTATTAAGCCGGTATACAATTTCCTTCCTGGTCTTAAACTCCATCAATGCTGTTCCATCATATTCGCCAAGCTCGCTGAGTGTTGGTCGCATATGCCTGATTACTTCTGCATCGTAGTTATCGTGACTGTGATATATACCTGCAGGGCATCGGCAGAAAAGTTTACTTTTTGTTAGTAATTGCTGGTGGACTTCAAGACCTGACTTAAATCCTATCCTCCGATAATCTTCAATACCTGCATCGTTCAGATCTACAAATCCAATTGCTTTACGCGTACTCTCGTAATTTTTTCTGGCATTAAACTTCTTCATTAAGAATAATTTATCAGGCAATTTATTCAAGAAAACAGAGATTTCAAATTTAGCTGTCAGACAGCAGCAGACCCGTGTTTAAAATATGATACTCAGATAATTAATTTGCCTTAATATATTTAGAAATAATATAAAAAAGCTAATAGATGGAAGCAAAGGGGCGAAAAAAATAATTTTGAAATTAATCAAACTTGATTGCTTTGACAGGCGATATTCTTGAAATAAGCCTGGATGGTATAATAAGCATAATCAGTATAATTGCCATGGTTCCGATATTTAGAAGAAGGATATGGATAATATTTAGATTGATTGGCACTGTGCTTAGATAGTAGGAGGATGGATCGAGGGAGATAAGCTCGAATTTTTTTTGTAGAAAGGCCAGGCCAATGCCAATAAGATTACCCCAGGCAAGGCCATTAACAATCAGGTAGGCTGCCTGGTATAAAAAAACTTTTCTGATAAGACCATTGTTCGATCCGACAGCCTTAAGGATTCCTATTAAGTTGGTTTTCTCAAGGATCAGGATAAGGAGACCCGATATCATGTTAAATCCTGCTACAAGAAGCATCAGTACAAGGATGGTAACAACATTTGTATCCTGGAAACCAAGCCAATCAAAAATCTGGGGATATTTTAGTCTGATATTGGTGACCTTGAGCTGGTCCTGATCTTCTTCAAACCTGTATCCTATTGCATCCCTCACTACGGATGTCATAAGATCTATATCATCAAAATTATTAAGCAGAATTTCAAATCCGCTCACCTGATCCTCCTCCCAGCTGTTAAGTCTGCGGATTTGCCGGATATCACAAAGTACATAAATCTTATCCATTTGCTCAACACTGGTCTCATAAATTCCCTTAATGGTAAAGCGACGCATCCTGGGGGGGTCCTGAACAAAGTACATTGCAAAGTCGTCGTTTAATTTCAGGTCAAGGAGTCTGCAGACATGCCTGGATATAAGCACATTGGTTGATCTGGCAGAGTCGCTCAGACTTAATACGGATCCTTCTACCAGGTTATTTTTAAAGAAGTCCCAGTTATATTCGGGGCCAATACCTTTCAGTACTACTCCCTGGATATCATTATCCGTTTTAATTATTCCTGCCTTGGTTGCAAAGGTCTGAATATTTTGAATTTCCGGGCGCTTCTGAAGTTCAGGGATAAACTCCTGGTTACCGGATACGGGGACAGTTTCATATGAATAATTTGAATCAAAGTTTAAAACCTGGATATGTCCGGAGAATCCGGCTATCCTGTCGCGAATCTCTTTCTTAAAGCCTGTAAGTATTGATATTGAAAGTATCATTACTGTAAGACCCAGGGCAATCCCTGTAATTACAATTATATTAATAGGCCTAGAAAAGGATGTGCTTCCTTTTTGTTCTTTAATAAGCCTTCTCGATATAAACAGACCTGTTCTCAACTTCAGTAATTTGAAGGGTAAAAGTAGCAAATTATTATTAGTAATAGGCTTAGCATTATGGCTGATATTTGGATTAGACACTACAATTATTTTACATTTGCTAAAAAAAGTAATGATCAAAAAACTCCTCTTATCCCTGATTATTATCCTTCCTCTTATCAACTCGTGTGCTGAGGGACCCGGTGAAAGCAAAATAATTACCGGTGCCGAAAGAACAGATATCTATATACCCCTGATCCTGAAATCCAGAGTTGGTATTGTGGCAAACCATACCAGTATGATAGGGCAGAGTCACCTGGTAGATAGCCTGCTGGCTTTGGATGTTAACCTGGTTCGTATTTTTAGCCCTGAGCATGGTTTCAGGGGAGCTGCCGATGCAGGAGAGCATGTTGGCAATGCAGTTGACCGGCTGAGCGGCTTACCAATAGTATCGCTATATGGAAGCAGAAGAAAGCCACTAATTGAAGATATGGAGGGACTGGATATTATTATTTTCGATATCCAGGATGTGGGGGCACGTTTTTACACCTATATTTCGACCCTTCAGTATGTCCTGGAAAGAGCGGCAGAACAAGGAATTAAGGTAATTATACTCGACAGGCCCAACCCGAACGGACACTATGTCGACGGTCCGGTTCTGGACCCCGGGTTTTCTTCTTTTGTTGGTATGCAGCCAATCCCTGTGGTTCATGGAATGACAGTTGGTGAGTATGCACTGATGATAAACTCAGAGGGATGGCTTGAAGGGGGTATTAAATGTGATATTAAAGTTGTTGAGTGCCTTAATTACACTCACAGCAGGGAGTATATTCTGCCGCAGGCTCCTTCTCCAAATCTCCCTAATCAGAATGCTGTCTACCTGTACCCTTCATTATGTTTTTTTGAGGGGACTGTATTCTCATGTGGCAGAGGCACTGAAACACCTTTCCAGGTTTTTGGTCACCCTGATTACCGGGGATCTGACTTTACATTTATCCCGGCCCCATCGAAGGGCGCAGCCCATCCCAAACTTGAGGGAGAGATCTGCTATGGACTTGATCTTTCGGATGCTACAGAAAAAGGCATTGTCCCACTTAATAAACTTAAGCTGGAGTGGCTTATAGATTCTTATAATGACTTTCCTGAGAAGGATAAATTCTTTAATTCATACTTTAACACTATTGCCGGAAATAATAAGTTAAAGCAGAAAATTATTGATGGCATGAGCGCTGAAGAAATAAGGCAGAGCTGGCAAAAAGACCTTGATGTCTTTAAACAAATCAGATCAAAGTATCTCTTGTACAACTAGCACTGGTCGCTTTTGATCACTTACTCCATAAGCCTTCCGGGATATGCCTTAAGGGCAGCATCAAGGGTTTCCATTGCATTTGCAAGATCAGTAAGGTTCAGTACATAAGCAATTCTGACCTCGTTCTTCCCCTTACCCGGGGTTGAGTAAAACCCGCTTGCCGGAGCCATCATTACAGTCTGATTATTATATTCAAACTCTTCAAGAATCCACCGGGAAAACTTATCTGCATCGTCAACAGGCAGTTTAACAACGGTGTAAAATGCTCCTTTGGGTTTAGGGCAATAGACTCCGGGCATCTTATTCAGTTCCTGAACCATAAAGTTTCGTCTTCCTATGTATTCATCGTAAACTTCTTTGAAATACTCGGGTGGCGTGTCTATTGAGGCTTCACCAACTATCTGTCCAAGCCCCGGAGGACTAAGCCTTGCCTGTGCAAATTTTAATGCAGTGCTTATTACTTCCTTATTTTTTGTAACGAGTGCTCCTATTCTTATCCCGCATTCACTATATCTTTTCGAAACGGAATCCATCATTACTACATTTTCTTCTATCCCTTCAAGGAACATGGCTGAGAAATGTTCTTCTCCATCATAACAAAACTCCCTGTATACTTCGTCGGAGAAAAGGTAGAGATCGTGTTTTTTTACAATATCCCTGAGTTGTAGCAGTTCTTCTTTTGAATAGAGGTAGCCTGTAGGATTATTAGGGTTGCATATTAGTATAGCCCTTGTTTTATCTGTAATTTTTTTCTCAATTTCTTCTATTGGAGGAAGCGCAAAATCATTCTTGATATATGAGGTTACAGGTACAATATTAACTCCGGCAGTTGTAGCAAACCCATTATAATTGGCATAGAATGGTTCTGGTGCTATTACTTCTTCACCGGGGTTAAGGCAGGTCATAAATGCGAATAATACTGCTTCTGAACCTCCTGTAGTGATAAGCAGATCAGTATAGTCGATATCTATCCCCACAGACTTGTAATAGCCGGCCAGTTTTTTCCTGTATGATTCGTTGCCTGCCGAATGGGAGTATGCAATAACTTTTTCCTTCAGGTTTCTAACTGCATTAAGTGCCACTTCCGGCGTATGTATGTCGGGTTGTCCGATATTCAGGTGGTATACCTTACGTCCTTTCTTTTTTGCAACTTCTGAATAAGGAACAAGTTTTCTGATTGGTGATGCAGGCATAGCTTTGCCCTTGTCTGATATTTTTGGCATGATCTCTTTGCTTGAATTTGTTTACAGGTACAAAAGTAAAATATCTTAGCAAGAAATTTTATGATTAATAACAGAAAAGAGTGAACTAAAGTGACTAAAGTGAGCCAAAGTTGTAAGTTAGTTCTCCAATCTTCCAATCTTCCAATCTTCCAACGTTCAAATCTTCCATATTTATTCATATTTTTGCAGTTCTATAAAATAATTGAGCAAAATGAATATTCCTTCGAAATATGAACCAGCTGCTGCCGAAGGAAGGTGGTACAAAGAGTGGACGGAGAGAGGTATTTTCAGGAGTGTGCCCGACAACAGGGAGCCATATGTGATAACTATCCCTCCCCCTAATGTAACGGGTGTATTGCATATGGGACATATGCTTAATAATACTATCCAGGATGTCCTGATCAGGAGGGAGAGGATGAACGGTAAAAACGTTTGCTGGGTGCCGGGTACCGATCATGCTTCAATTGCTACCGAGGCCAAGGTGGTTGCAAAGCTGAAGAGCGAGGGGATTGAAAAAAATGATCTGTCGCGGGAGGAGTTTATGAAACATGCATGGAACTGGACCGATAAGCATGGAGGTATTATACTTGAGCAGCTCAAAAGCCTCGGCGCCTCATGCGATTGGGACAGGACGCTATTTACAATGGATGATGTCAGGTATAAGTCTGTAATAAGGGTTTTTGTGGATTTATACAATAAGGGTAAGATTTACCGGGGGGTGAGAATGGTGAATTGGGATCCACAGGCGCGAACAGCTGTTTCTGATGAGGAAGTTATATACCACGAGGAGGATTCAAAGCTCTATTATGTAAGGTACAGGATAGTTGGAGAAGAAAATTTTGTTACTGTAGCAACAACACGGCCGGAGACCATCCTGGGCGATACAGCAGTATGTGTTAATCCCGCGGATGAACGTTTTAAACATCTTGAGGGAAAGAAGGTTATTGTTCCCATGGTAAACAGGGAAGTGCCTGTTATTTTTGATGAATACGTGGATATGGAGTTTGGAACAGGCTGCCTGAAGATAACCCCTGCACATGATATCAATGATTACGAGATTGGAATTCGTCATAATCTTGACAGTATTGATATATTTAATGATGATGGTACATTATCAGAAGAAGCCGGTCTATTTATAGGAGAAGACAGGTTTGTAGCTCGTGGCCTGGCAGAGGAAGAACTGAAAAGTTCAGGGTCACTTGTAAAAGTAGAAGATTATAAGAACAAGGTTGGCAGGTCAGAAAGAACTGATGCCGTGATTGAACCAAAGTTATCTATGCAGTGGTTCCTGGAGATGGAAGAACTTGCAAAGCCCGCACTCGATGCTGTTTTGAATAATGAAGTTAAGATACATCCTTCAAAATACAAGAATGTATATAAGCACTGGATGGAGAATGTCAGAGACTGGTGTGTTAGCCGTCAGCTCTGGTGGGGTCACAGAATACCGGCTTATTTCTATAATGGGAACGATTTTGTTGTTGCCGAAACTATTGAGGAAGCAGTTGAAAAGGCCAGGGAAGTAAGTGGAGACAGTAAAATAAGTGCTGCCGATCTCAGACAGGATGAAGATGTGCTCGACACATGGTTTTCCTCATGGTTATGGCCAATTACCTGTTTTAATGGGATACTGGAGCCAGATAGTGAGGATATAAAATATTATTATCCGACAAATGCGCTGATAACTGCTCCTGAAATATTGTTTTTCTGGGTTGCCAGAATGATCATTTCAGGATATGAATACAGGGGTGAAAAGCCCTTCTCTGATGTTTACCTGCATGGACTGGTACGAGATAAGCAGAGAAAGAAAATGTCTAAATCGCTGGGCAACTCACCCGATCCGCTGAGCCTTATAAATAAATATGGCGCTGATGGAGTAAGGGTAGGAATGCTTCTTTGTTCTCCGGCAGGGAATGATCTTCTTTATGATGATGGCTTGCCAGAGCAGGGAAGGAACTATGCTAATAAAATATGGAATGCATTCAGGCTGGTTAAAACATGGGAATGCGATAAAGAAATAGCTCAGCCTGAATGGAGTGCTGATGCAATAAACTGGTTTGAAAACCGGCTCTCTGAAGCTATTTATGAGTATAACAAGGCATTTCAGAATTACCGGATAAGCGACGCACTGATGATTGTTTATCGTTTATTCTGGGATGATTTTTCAAGCTGGTACCTGGAAGCGGTAAAGCCTGATTACCAGAGTCCTATAGATAATAAAACCCTCGATTCAACTATTGATTTCTTTGATAGGCTGATGCGGTTGATCCATCCCTTTATGCCATTTATTACCGAAGAGATATGGCAACTGCTGTTGGAAAGGAAAGGGGATGAATCAATAATGCTTGTAAGGCAGCCATCAGAGGGCAATATTTCTTCTCTTATACTGAAGGATTTCGATATTGCCAAACAACTAATCGGATCTGTCAGGACAGTAAGGAAGGATAAAAATATTCCAAACAGGGAGGATGTTGAACTTCTCTCTACAGGTAAGTCAGAGATGACTGAGTTTTCGAGTGTGATAAAGAGACTGGGTTATATTAGTAGTTTTAGTTATGTAGATGAGAAACCGGAGGGTGCGGTTTCATTTATTGTAGGCACTACTGAATACTTTATTCCTGTTGGCGAGAAACTTGATGTTGAGGCTGAGATCGAGAAAATAAAGGCTGACCTGAATTACCAGAAAGGTTTTCTAAATACCATTATGAAGAAACTTGGTAATGAGAGTTTTGTGAATAATGCCCCCGGGAAAGTAGTTGAAATGGAGCGCAAGAAGCAGTCGGATGCAGAGACTAAGATTATGGTGTTGGAAAAAAGACTTGAAGAGCTCAGTAAATAGACAGACTTGTACGATCAGGGCAGAAGTTTCTTGATTATATAGTTTAGTTCATATTCGGACATCTCCCAGTTATCGTTTAATATTATCTGCCATCCATCACCAGATATATGGTTTTTGTCGGTTTTAATATTTTTTGCCGGGACCCTTATAAATTCAAGACCGGGAGATACCAGGCACCCACCTTCATCCACAACAATCTTTCCCCAGTTATCAGATATTCTCAGGGTATTATATATTGTTCCGAGGCTATCGACAGGAGTCATATCACCCGGTTCAAAACTGAAATTCGGACTCTCAAGTTCCAGAAATACTACGGGCCTGTCTATAAATTTTGATACGCTTTTCCCAAGATCTTCTCTCATTTTAATTTCCCGGGAATGTTCTTCCTCATTAATAAGGTCTATATCGTAATTAAAGGCCAGAGACCCTGCGATATCTCTGGATATCACGGGAAGCTCTATCCCGTATCTCTCTCTAATAATCTCTCCAAGGTCAACTTCTCTGCTGTTAATTGTTTTGAAGTCGAATCCGCTTTCAAATAAAAGATGAGAATAAAGAGCCCCGTTAATAAATCCCCATGAGTCAGGATAACTCCTTGTATTATAAATTCTGTCGTAGTAATTGAGCAGTCGTTTTACATATTCTTCATAAGAGGGGCTACACAGATACATATAGGTGAAAGCAGTAGTGCCTTCGTAGTTTTCAAAATTATTTTCTTCATTAACAAACCTGGGGTACATTTCCCTACGCGCCGATCGGAAAACAAGAGCGTCTCTTATTGCCTGGGTCCTTATATCTCCCGAAGTACGAATTGCTCTTTGGAGGGCTCTCCATTCCATTTTTACCCACAGCCTTGCCGTTTTCTCATTGAGATGACTTGCATGAAATTCGGGTGTGTCAATTTCTTTTCTTATCTGAGAACAATGGAAGAGGGCATGAACAGACCTTGATATTATTTCATATTCATCCTCTCTGGCCCTTAGCTGAGCCATTCCGGAGAGAGTGCCCCCGAAAACAACGGCAAAATTCCTTATCACCTTTTCCTTTGGGTAGATACCTACAAATATTCCATCCCTGGGTTTAAGTAGTCCCTCGTCGTCCTGGAAGTTTGCATATATCTGCCTTGTATCCGGATCAACCATCATCAGCGGTCCATAGATCTCTATTCCCCAGAGTGAAGCCTTATCATCCTTACAAATAGAATCAATTTTATTAAAATATTCGGCAGCCTTCTGATTTGTCATATAATCGGCATGCTTCTCTTCCTTACAACTACTTGATAGCAGGGCCAGGAAAAATGATATTCCAATAATAATTTTTTTCATGAACGTTTTTATAGGGAATTCCGGATTCAAAAGTATAAAAATAATCGGTTCAATGTTTAAAAACATTTAATAAGGATAACTATTTTTGCTTATGACATAGCGCATTTGTTGTGATAATGTAATTTTCTATATTTGCATTCCTCAATGAGGAGTTATAAATAACTATCGATAAATTACATATAAATAGATGCATAACAATCATATCCTTATGAACCCGAATGAACTTGTACAGTTTCTTAAGAAACCGGCAAGTCAGTTTACCAAAGATGATTTAATAAAATTTATTGAAGCAAAAGGGGTGGAAATGTTAAACTTCAGGTATGTGGCTGAAGATGGAAAACTAAAATCCCTGAATTTTGTGCTTTCCAGCCGTGATCACCTTAACCAGATTCTGACAAGCGGTGAGAGAGTTGATGGCTCTAGTCTGTTCTCATTTGTTGGAGCAGGGTCGAGCGATCTCTATGTAATTCCCAGGTTCAGAACAGCATTTTTGAATCCCTTTACAGAAAAATCAACTCTTGAAATTCTCTGTTCTTTTTACGATTATCAGGGCAATCCTCTGGAAAGTGCCCCTGAGAATATATTAAAGAAGGCTTATTCAAGGTTCAAAGAAAACACCGGAATGAAAATGAAGGCGCTTGGAGAACTTGAATACTATGTGCGTTCATTTAAGGATGACCTGTATCCACTGGTTGACCAGAAAGGATATCACCAGACAAAGCCCTTTGCTAAATTTGAAGATTTAAGGGTTGAAGCGCTTCGCCTATGTGCAAATGCAGGCTGCAGGATTAAGTACGGACATTCTGAGGTGGGTAGTTTTACAAAGGATGGAGAAGATTATGAGCAGCATGAGATAGAATTTCTTCCCTCCGAGGTTGAAGAGGCAGTCGAGCAATTAATTATATCAAAATGGATTGTCAGAATGCTCGGTTTCGAATATGGAGTGGAAGTCAGCTTTGCTCCAAAGATTACAGTAGGAAAGGCAGGGAGTGGCCTGCATATCCATATGTTGCTTGAGAAGGATGGTAAAAATGTAATGGTAAACGGTCCTGATCTTAGCGATATAGCGAAGAAAATGATAGCCGGAATATTAAGCCATTCAAAATCCCTTACGGCCTTCGGGAATACAATACCTACATCCTATCTTCGGCTGGTTCCTCACCAGGAGGCCCCGACTAACATTTGCTGGGGCGACAGAAACAGGTCTGTACTGGTTCGCGTACCACTTGGATGGAGGGGCAAGTCAGATATGATATATGATGCTAACCCGGAAGAAAAGTCAGAGCCTGAATTATTTGATAGCAAGCAGACAGTTGAGTTTCGTGCACCCGACGGGTCTGCAGATCTTTATCTTCTAATGGCCGGACTGGTTGTGGCAACAGAATATGGGCTCGGAAGAGAGGAGTCGCTAAAGGAGGCTGAGCAATTGTATGTTGAGGTGAATATATTCAAGGAAGAGAATAGAGATAAGCTTGATAGCCTGGATTCATTGCCTGCATCTTGTTTTGAATCAGCAGAGTGCCTGGAGGCTGATCGATCTTTCTATGAGAAGGATGATATTTTTCCTGAAGGTACCATCGAGAGCATAGTAAATAGATTAAAAGTATATGATGATAAGGGATTAAGTGAAAAATTATATGGAAAGAACGAGGAAATTGCAAACCTTGTCTCCCAATATATTCACTGTAGTTAATCTTCTTCGTTTAATATACTTCTCTGATTAATATTTGCAGTTTTAATACTTGCGTTTAACTCGAATCCTATAAGTAGAGAGATCGAGTTGAGGTATAGCCATAGCAGGATTACAAGGATGGTTCCCATTGATCCATATAGCTTATTATAATTATCGAAGTTATTGACATAGGCTGAAAATCCCAGAGATGTAATAATAAATAGGATTGTAGCCAATGTTGCACCTGCCGAGAAAAACCTGAACTTTGCTTTTCTTGAGGGGGCCAGATAATAAAGGGATGATATTGCGAGAAAAAGAATACCGATTATAATTATCCATTTAAGACCAATAACCAGGTATTTCAGCCAGGTAGATGTAATAATCTCTTTATCAACAAGGATTTGAAGGAGGTCTCTCCCAAATATTAACAATACTCCGGATAAAGCAATAAGGAAGACAACAATAAGAAGAAGACTGAAGGAAACTCTTCTCTGAGCTACCCATGTTCTTGTTTCAAACTGGTGATCAGATACAACAAAGGCATGTATAAGGGCATGTATTCCATTAGACGACATTACCGCCGAAGCCAGGAACATTGTGATAAGGAAAAAGCCACTTTTCCTGGTTATAACGTCAATAATTGTTGATTCAAAAAGATGATAGGCATTTTCAGGGACAATATTTTCGAACAGGTTTATTATCTCATTCTGAAAATTCGGAATAGGGATAAAAGGAATAAGGGTAAATACGAAAAAAGTGGTGGGTAAAAGCGCCAGCATAAGGTTATAAGCTATTGACGATGCTCTTGTTACAAGGGCTCCCTTCTTAAATCCCCTGAAAAAGAAAGTAATTACATCATAAAAAGGGACCCTGTCAAAGCCGGGAAGGACAAGTTTCTTTAACCAGGAAAGCAAGGGGTCTACAATATTTTCTTTTACTT
This sequence comes from uncultured Marinilabiliaceae bacterium, assembly GCA_942491535.1. Classification (GTDB taxonomy): domain Bacteria; phylum Bacteroidota; class Bacteroidia; order Bacteroidales; family VadinHA17; genus JAUVKT01. The sequence goes on along the minus strand of CALOBV010000024.1, from coordinate 128,602 downwards.
TCCGGTTCATACGGCTTTAAGGCTCATGTCAAGACTTTTAATATGATGAGTCAGGGCACCAACTGAGATATAATCAACGCCACAGGATGCATAATCCCTGAGTGTATCAAACGTTATACCACCTGAAGATTCAATCTCAATCCTTCCATCGATAATTTCCACTGCCTTACGGGTTTCATCCGGACTAAAATTATCGAGCATTATTCTGTCAACACCGCCTGTTCTTAATACCTGATTAATTTCATCAAAATTCCTGACCTCAATTTCTATTGCAAGGTTTTTCCCTTTATCTTTCAGGTAATTCCTGGCCCTCTTAATAGCTTTTTCAATTCCTCCTGCAAAATCTATATGATTATCTTTCAACATGATCATATCGAAAAGGCCCATCCTGTGATTTACGCCTCCTCCAATTCTAACCGCCTCTTTTTCAAAAGCCCTGAACCCGGGAGTGGTCTTGCGGGTGTCGAGGATACGAGTATTGAACTCTTTTATTGAATCAGCATACCTGCGTGTCTCTGTTGCTATTCCACTCATCCTCTGGAGAATATTTAATACCAGTCTTTCAGCTTTCAGAATTGATTGCTGAAGGCCTTCTACCTCAAATCCGATATCACCGACATCAATACTGTCACCATCATTTAAGAAACAATCAAAACTAATACCCGGATCTACTTTTTTAAAAACTGTTTCAGAAACTGTCAGGCCGGCAATAATACCCTTTTCCTTAACAATTAATCGAGCTCTTCCTCTTGCATCTGCTGGTATTGATGATAGTGAACTATGGTCGCCATCTCCAATGTCTTCAGCAAGTGCCCTGTCTATCAGGTTGTTAATTGCTTCCTGAATCATTTTTTTCTATTCTGAGCTGGTGGATTAATGGTTTGGAGTCTACCTTTTTCATTAGAAAATATACCCTGAAAGAACCATTGCTGGTCCGAAGATCACCTATGGCAAAGTTGGCATCATTCTTTCCCCCCTGGTGTTTGACAACAAAGTCAAGAACTTTGTGCTTATTAAAAAAGTCGCGCAGAATGTTTTCTGCCACTTTCCTGTTATAGAAATCCTCTTTTTCCAGTATTACAAGTTCAACGGTAGTATTTAGATACTCGGAGAGTTTCTCTATATCCCCTGTTTTAAACGCCAGAGATAATTCTGCCGGGACCGTTGCTGATTGGGCCGGGCACATTGAACTTCCAAAAAATAATAATGCAATAATTAACAGGTCATGCTTTTTCATTTTGAAGTATTTTGTACTATTCCCCTTGTCAGACAAATGTATATGAAAATAATCAATTACTGAAACTCATCCCGTAATATATGCCTGTATATAAGAACTAAAAATTTATATTTAAGTACATTAATTTGTATGTTTACATAAGTCAAAAATGATATTTTATAATAAATTAATAACTGTATTATCTGTCTTTTTATGAAGATTGTCTTACTACAGCTTGGTAAAACAGACAAGGATTATCTATCAAAGGGAGTAGATGATTTTGTCAGGCGTATAAACAGGCTTGCGTCTTTTGAGACTGTTACTATTCCGGATCTGAAGAATAGGAAATCCTTAAATATGAGCGAGCAGATTAAGAAGGAGGGAGATGCAATACAGGGAAAATTATTAAAAGGCGATTATATAATACTTCTCGATGAAAAGGGCAAGAGCTTAAGCAGCACAGGCTTTGCAGAAATGCTTGACCTTTTGTTTATTAGTAGCTCAAAGAGAATAGTATTTGTAATTGGAGGTCCTTATGGTTTAGACTCAGATTTGAAGAGAATAGCAAACAGTGTTTTATCACTATCGGATATGACTTTTTCACACCAGTTGGTACGGTTATTGTTCGTTGAGCAACTGTATCGGGCACTATCAATACTGGGTGGCCTGCCATATCACAATGAATAAAATTAGGTAAATGAAATTTTTAATAAGCAATAGGAATTGTGTAATTTATCTTATACTGATAATTGCGGGTGTACTTATTTCTGATCTGGTATATAAAAGTGATATAAAGTTCCGAAGAGAAGCATCGAGTTTTAACCGAAATCTGCATAAGCTCGAGAAGGAGGGTATGGAGATCCTTTCGGAGATAGCAGTAAAAGACAGGTTGTCGAAAGAAGACATTAAGAGACTCAAGGATATTGCAGAAGCAGAAGGCTTGTCATTTGCCAGATATAAAGAAGGTAAACTTGTTTTGTGGTCTGAGAATACCTTCGAGCTGCCGGATAATAGTAAAGACCTGGATCTGGATTCGCCATTTCAGTTTATTCAGAATTGTTGGTTTGTAAGTGGCTCTATTAGCGATTCTGCAAATCTAAATATTTATTTAATAGACATTTATTATGATTACGGTATTGAGAATAACTTAATAAAATCAGGATTCTGGAAGAAACATGGATTGCCTCCTGGTGCAGTTTTTTCTCATGATCCCGATATGGGGTATCCTGTCTATAATATCGATGGGAAGTACTTATTCTCAATTGTTTTCGATAAGGAATTGAATTTCAACACCCTGTTCGTTATAATTCCCCTTCTTCTGTGGCTGTTCTTTTTTATTGTTGCAGCAAATTTGATTAATCGTTTAACTGATAGTATTGCAAAGAAAAATAAAGGAAGAATAGGTGTCTTGATTACACTTGTTATATCCGTAGTACTGTATTTTGCGTTTCTATTTACCGGTAAACCGGAAATAATAAGTAATCTCTCAATATTTTCAGCATACAGATACACTGCAGGTAAGCTTATACCATCACCAGGCCATATTCTGCTTGCAAATATCTTCCTGCTTTATATTGCCTACAGTTTTTACAGATGGTGGCCGGTTAATGGGTATAAACCTTCATCTCGTAGAAGTCTTGCCATGCTTTCCTTATACCTGGTTCCTTCCGTTTTATTTTTCTACTTATTTAGCCAGTCGCTGGAGTCCTTTATAAATTCATCTAATATCAGTTTTGAGTTTTACAAAATACTTGATATTGATAGCTTTACGCTTGTATCATTTTTGGCTTCATCTTTTCTCCTGCTTGTGCTGCTAATATATCTTATCAAGGTATTGATTTCATTTTCTGAGATAAGTCCCAAAGTACTTTTTATAGCCTTATCTCCTTCAATAATATTACTATTAGTCTTATATATTGCAGATAAGGAGAACCCCGTTTTTCACCTTATCGCCTTCGCCCTGCTGGTTTTTATGATCTGGGTTTTTCGTAACAGGAAGTCTGTAATCGTTGTTTCAACTGTTACTCTGTCGTTGATTGCAGGTATTTATTCGGCCTGGTTTATTTCTACCAAAATGTGGGATGCTGAGACCGAAAAGATTAAGGTAATGGCCGTATCTCAGATAGGAAATAATGATCCTGTTGCTGAGGAGCTGGTTATCGACAACTGGGACAAATTGAAAAATGATACTGTTCTTGCCTCGATGATGAATCTGGAATTTTTCCTGGGAAGTGATGTTACAGAGATCTATAGTTACCTCGACTCAGCATATTTTACCGGTTACTGGGAGCAATATGATATAGTATATACAGTGTGTAACTGGGATTCGCCTCTTCTTCTTGATACAGATGAAGAAGAAGTTTTATGCTTTGAATTCTTTAATTCACGGCTTGAAGAGTTCGGCATTCCGCTTATTGATTCCAGTCTTTATCTGATTGATAACAGATCGGGCAGACCCTATTACCTGGCTACACTGTTCTTTGATCAGGATAATGGTTTTAATAATGGAGGAAAGACAGGTTTATTTATTGATTTGATAAGTAAATTAGATTATGTGCAACCTGGATATCCGGAGTTATTAAAGGATAGAAAATACCAGAGCCCGTTGCTTCCAAAGGATTATTCAATGGCCAAGTATATAGGAGATTCACTTGTTCTGCAGACTGGTAATTACCCATTTACCATGGCCCTTAAGTATGATAGTATAAACATTGGAGACTTCACCTCCTTCCTGGAAAATGATCACGACTGCATGGTTTATAACCATTCGCCAACGGTTTCGGTTGTTATAGCCAGACCAATACTGAAGTTTCACAATGTACTGATCAATTTTACCTACATCTTTATTGTATTCTTTGTTCTTTTCACTATTACACTTATAATACTCAGTCCGCCCGACAGAGTAAATTTACGGCACCTTGATTTCAGGCAAAAACTTCAATATGCTTTTATCCTCCTGCTACTGGGGTCAATTTTTGCTATAGGATCAGTAGTTGTATCGCTCAGTATATCAGAGTACAGGAGTAAGCACTATGACAGTATTAGCGAGAAGCTTAGTTCTGTTTATATAGAGCTTGATCATAAGTTGTCGAACGAAGAACAATTAACCAGCGACTGGAGCCAGGATGATTATACAGACCTTGATGCCCTTCTTGTAAAATTCAGCAATGTATTTTTTACCGATCTTAACCTTTACTCTGTTGACGGGAGATTGCTGGCAAGTTCCAGGCGGGAAGTTTTTGACAAAGAACTGAAAGGTAAGAAAATGGACTACAGGGCGTTTTCAGAGCTTAATTACTTTGGAGAGTCACAGTTTATCCAGGAGGAAAAGGTGGGGAAACTAACATACCTATCAGCCTATTCACCCTTTCTTAACTACAGGAATGAGGTGCTGGCATACCTTAACCTGCCATATTTTGCAATTCAGAACGAGCTTTCTGAGGAGATATCAAATCTGGTTGTTACCATTATTAATTTCTCACTTGTTCTGATAGTAATCTCTATGGGTTTTGCAGTCTTTATTGCCCTGCAGATAACTAATCCCCTGAGGATGCTGAAAGAAGGCCTGGCATCTGTTTCACTGGACAGTGAATCAAATAAGCTTGAATATAGTGGTCATGATGAAATATCTGAGCTGGTAAATCAATATAATGATATGCTGGAACAGCTACATATTAGTGCGATTAAACTGGCCAGGTCGGAAAGGGAAGATGCATGGCGTGATATGGCCAAGCAGATAGCTCATGAAATAAAGAATCCTCTGACTCCAATGAAGCTGAATGTTCAGCAACTTCTTAAAACATGGAAGGATAAGCCCGGCGACTTTGATCAGAGAATTGAAAAATTTAGTGAGAATATGATTGATAATATCGATAACTTATCATCTATTGCCACTGAGTTTTCAAGCTTCGCAAGGATGCCAAAAGCAAATCCACAGAAGATGGACCTGGTAAGTAAGTTAAAAAGTTCGGTCGACCTGTTTGAAAATATCAGAAATATTGATATTGTTTGCAATTGTGAAGGGATTAAAGAAGTTTTCATCCTGGCCGATAAGGAACAGATAAAGAGCATGCTTACCAATGTTATCAGGAATGCAGTTCAGTCCATCCCGTCAAATAAAAAAGGACTGGTTGAAGTATCACTGGAAGTATCAGGCAATAAGGCCCGGATAAGTATTAAGGATAATGGGGTGGGAGTCCCGAATTCAGTCGGCGAAAAATTATTTATGCCAACATTCACAACAAAATCCTCAGGTATGGGTATAGGCCTGGCTATTGTAAAAAGGATTGTAGCATCTGCAAATGGAACTATTACGTACAAATCAAAAGTAGGTGTGGGAACCACCTTTTTTGTCGAGTTTCCAATCTTATCAACAACTGGAAACTAATTCATTTGCCCGTCGTATAAAACGTATATATTGTTTGTTAATTCTGCTATCTAAATTAGTATGGCAGGATTGAATAGTATTGGATTTTACTTATATTAGCATTGTTGAATAAAAAGCTAATGAAAAGAAGCGGCCGACTATATATTTACTACCTGATTTTTAGTCTTTTTTTGCTATGTTTCCTGGTACCAGAAGGATATGCTCAGGTAACTAATATTAGCGGTACAATTAACAGCTATAGTAAGGTTACAGCCATTATTGGTCCGGATGAGATTGAGCTTGCCGACAATGCGGCGGGTTTTGTGCCCGATGAGAAGGTTCTGATTATACAAATGAAAGGAGCTGAGTTAAGCGTTGGCGGCTCAATATATGGATCATGGATAAATAGCTCAATAGGAGATTATGGTTACTACGAGTTTATTGTTATTGATGCAGTAAGCACATCTCCGGATAGAATAACCTTTAAAAATGATCTGCTGGGATCCTACGACCCTGATTCTTATGTTCAGCTGGTAAAATTCACTCCATACGAAAATGTTCTGATTGATGGACCTCTAACCTGCGATGCCTGGAACTCATCTACCGGAACAGGAGGCGTATTAACCTTCCTGGCTGACAATAATGTTTACCTTAACGATAATATAGACGTAAGTGAAAAAGGATTTGAGGGAGGGGTTACGGATATAATACAGGGTCTCGCAATACCGTCAGCGGGATGTTGACCCCGATCTTTTTGACTTTATTGAAGCGGAAAATAAGGTCGGCCCGAAAAGGTAAAGGAATTGGTAGTCATATTATTTCTGCAACGCCCTTTAATTATGACGATTATGCAAGGGGCAAGGGTAGATTTGGTAATGGTGGTGGAGGAGGAAATGGTCGTTTTGCAGGAGGTGGGGGAGGAAGTAGCTACGCAACTGGAGGCCAGGGTGGACCAGATCTAGATTTCAACAGCTATGGAGGTGGATTCCCCGGAGAAAATGCTCTTTCTGTATGGGTGACAAGCAGGTATAACCCGATTGTAATGGGTGGTGGCGGTGGAGCCGGTGGAAGTGGATCGGGAGGATCTGATATTGGTTCTGACGGGGGAAGAGGAGGAGGAATTATAATAATTCTTGCAGATACTATTTTCGGTAATGGAAATTCAATTATATCAAATGGTGAGTCTGTACCTGATAGTGAAGTTGCAGAAAATGATGGAGGTGCAGGCGGTGGTGGAGCAGCCGGAGCAATAGTAATATCAGCTAATTACAGTATTTCATCGGCACTTACAATTACTGCAAATGGCGGAAACGGAGGTCATACAAGGAATTTTAACGGACAGGGTGGCGGAGGAAGCGGAGGATTAATTTTTACCAATAAGGATATTGTACCCTATTCGGAGTAGCAAGCTCAGTAGAACCGGGAGAGGAAGGAGCTCACAAATTACCTGGGATGGGATCAGGTATCCCATCCGGATTAGAAGGAGAGAAGATCGCAGATACCTTACTAATAAGACTGAACGGCTTTCCTTTTTAATACAATTGTGTCTGACGAAACCAAACTCAGGAGTGATACCATATGTTATGGAGATTCAGCTCCTGAAATTATCGGTAGTGAGCCCACAGGAGGTAGCGGGATTTACGATATTAAATGGATCAGAAAGAAAGACAGTGATATAGTCTGGGACACCATCCCCGGAGAGACGGGCAAGGATCTTGATCTTACTGTGGCAGAAGATGATACGGTTTCTTTTAAAAGAGTTGTGTTTGATCGGAACCAGAATCCAAAGGTAATAGATGTCAGCAAGGAGGTGACCATTATTGTACAGCCACTGATCACCGGAAATGTTATTGGATACGATACTATTATCTGCTGGAACCAGGATCCTGATGCACTTTTGCCAATAGGTATTCTGGGCGGCGGAACTATCGATTCTGCGGTAATCCTGATTCGACATTCTCGTGGAGAATGTCGACAGTAAATAATACTGATTATGATACCTGGAGTATTCCGACCGAAACAAATGATGAACGTGATTTTAATCCCGATCCGCTGGGAATAACTACCTACTATTATCGTGCGGTGCAGTCCGGTAGGTGTTCAGATACATCAAACATTGTAACAGTTACGGTATTGCCATCAATAACAGATAATAGCATAGGTGAGTCCCAGGAAGTTTGTGAAGACAGCCTTTTTGTTCCTCTTGCCGAGACAGCAACTCTTGATGGTGGTGATGGTCCGGGAACCTATGATACCAGTGGCAGGTTTTTAATGGTACAAAGTGGGTTGCTGCTGCTGGTACTGTTGATCAGGAGGGATATGATCCCAACCAGTTAAGCTATACATATAACCAGGATACACTTATACGACGATATATATGGTCGGGGGCCAATGAAGTCTGCTACGATTCATCCAATGTAGTTACACTTAAGGTATGGTCTGATATTATCGGCATAACTATAATATAGTGCAATCCAGACAACCTCAGAAGGTGATCCTGTTGGACTACTGATTGGGGGAACCTATAGGTGGGGGAGATCTAAATGAAACTGAGATTTATGAGTGGCAGGACAGCACTAAGATCAAAGACTGGTCAACAGCAGGTGGTACATTTGACCAGGAAACCTACCAGCCTCCAAATCTTAATGATAGCACCTGGTACAGGAGAATTATCACCCGGGGCGACTGCGAGGATATCAGTAATACGGTATTTATAGAGGTAAATCCGGCAATCAGCAATGATACAATCAACCTTTTATCAGGGGCAAATGATACAATTATCTGTAATAACCAGGATATAATTTTGTTTGAAGGCTCACAGCCTACCGGTGGTGATGAGGTGACTTATGTATATAAGTGGGAAAAGAGTATAGATAATGTAAACTTTGAAGATGCTGACGATGTAATAACAAACCAGGACTATGATCCACCTGCCCTTACAACGACTTCCCTTACAGTTACAACATATTATTTCAGGAGAATTGTTACATCAGGAGCATCAACAGGTATAAGTGATACTATAACAATAACAGTGCTTCCTGATATTGAGGGAAATACTATTTCGGGCGACCAGACAATCTGCAAAAATACCGGGTTGCTGATACCTATAACGGCCCCCTTTCCAGAGGGAGGAGATGGATCTTACGGCTATCTCTGGGAAGAGAGTACCGACAACAGTAGCTGGGTTTCTGCCACCGGCGGTGTAAATACAAACATAGATTATGACCCGGGAGCATTAACGGTGCCTATGTATTACAGGAGGGTTGTCACGTCACCTATATCGAATAGTTGCGATACAAGCATCTCCAATGCCATCTTCGTTGATATCTATGAACTGCCAATAGGATCTATAACAGGTATATCAGTAGCAGATGCATGCGCAGAAGATGATGTAACAATAACACTTGATATGACTGCTGAAGGTCAGGCCCCATATGATGTGGTCCTTAACGATGGTAATGGCGGCACACTGACATTTACAGCCACAACAGATATATACGACTATACTTTTAATCCCGGATCAACAGGAGAATTTACGGATTACACTTACCAGTTTACATCACTTATTGATGATAATAACTGTGTTGCTACCGATATGACAGGGACTCCGAATCTAAGGGTTTATACAGTACCTACGGCGACAATCAGTGCTGCCACACCTGATAATATTTGCGGGGATGTCGTTGCACTTGAGGCAACACCAAGTGTCGGAACAGGTCTGTGGTCATGTCCCGATGCATCAATATTACCGGCCGGCTCTGCCACTGCCACTGCCACTACCACGGTTACTGTTGATGAGAATGCAACATATACATTTACCTGGGAGGAGACCAATGTAATTTGTACAAATGCTACCACAATAGATATTACTTTCTGGGAGCAACCCGGCCCGGTAGACGCAGGCACCGGAGAAACACTTCCTCCACTTACAACAAAATATGCTTTGAATGCCAATCCCGCATCGGCGGGATCAGGAATCTGGACAGCAGAGCCTGACAACGGGCAGGACTTCTTCCCGGAGGATGGTAATCTTAGTGAGGTAAGCGGTCTTATAGACGGAGTTAACGTTTTGAGGTGGACAGTAACAAATGGCGAATATTGCATGGAAGTATCAGATACGGTAATGCTTACGGTAACTACCCTTATTGTACCATCAGGATATTCGCCGAATATGGATGGAGTAAACGATAATTTTACAGTTACGGGTCTTGAAAATCAGTCGGTAAAGGCAGAGCTGGTGGTTACTGATATGGCAGGAGTAATAGTTTATGAAAACAAGGAATATCATAATGAATGGGATGGGAGAAACAGTACCAGTGGTGATTACCTTCCTGATGGAACATATTATTATTTCCTTCGAATTAAGGAGCCTGATGCAAGACAGTATAAAGGATATATTATAATTAAGAGAAGTATTGGCAAAGATTAGATATATATTAATTCTTGTAATTGGAATTTGCATTACTCCTGCAATGTTTGCCCAGGACGATAATGGAGGTCCCTACCCGGTAACAAACCTTGTTCCCTTATATAGCCAGTACCTTCTGGATGGACTTGTAATTAATCCTGCCTATGCCGGAACAAGAGATGCACTTTCTATTTCTCTATCGGCTCGTAAGCGTATGCTGGGTTTCGATGGTGAAAGTACCATGGCTTCGCTATCACTTCATTCTCCACTAAAAAAGGAAAGAGTGGCTCTTGGACTGTCTGTAAATCATATCACCTATGGTGTTACAAAGCAGACAAGTGCCTTTGCCTACTATGCATTCCATATTAATACAGATAAGGGGAAGTGGTCGCTGGGCTTAAAAGGTGGAGTGGATATGATAAGTACCGACTATACCGGGGTAATAACTACAGACCCCAACGACAATGCTTTTAATAATGTGGGAGAGGAGTCATATATGCTTCCCAATGTTGGGCTTTGGTGTTTATTATGCGAACCCGAAATTTTTTGCAGGAGTAGCTGTACCGGCTCTTTAACATATCAGTCGGACACCCTGTCGGCAGATTATGCAATGGCTATTGACCCGGGTTATTATGATGTCCTATTTTCAGCAGGCGCCCTGATATCTTTCACTGAAGAAATTAAGTTCAAGCCATCTGTAATGGCAAAGTATAACCTGTCGGGTAATCTAAGGTTAGACCTGAACAGTAACTTTATAATATATGATTTTCTATGGATCGGAGGATCATGGAGAATTGGCGAAGAAGCAGTGGTTGCTCTTCTTGAACTCCAGCTCAGCACAGCAGTTACGACTGGGCTATTCATATGATATTGGCCTTGGTGATATAAGTAGTTTTATTGGGGGCACGCATGAGATTGCATTGAGATTTGATTTTGGCAAGAAGGTGTCAGCAGCTAACCCAAGATATTTCTAATGGAATGAGTATCAGAGTTTACATATTATCAATTGTAATTATTTTTTCTGTAAGCCATGCAGGTGCACAGGAGGGTGATACTTACAGGATTGAGAAAGTTCCTGTAAGCTCAAGGATATTCAATGATATGTCACCGGTTCTTACTAAAGATGGTATTGCATTCTGTTCAGACAGGAGGATATCAGCTATCAGTGATGTTAGAACATTTGACCGTACCCTCTTATATAATATATATTATGCTTTCAGGAAGGATACCATGGAGTGGGGAAGGGCAAGCGTCTTCTCGAAGGACCTGAGTCCCCTGGCTAACGAGGGACCATTCTGTTTCAGCCCCGACGGGGAGCAGATTTATTATACCAGTAATGTAAAGCAGGGCAAGGAAGCAACAAAGCAGGGGGCTGATAATAATCGTGGTATTTTTATAGCAGATAAGCAGGGAGACTCATGGACAAATATCAGGCCTTTTAAGCATAATGATCCACTCTGGAATGTAGGTCATCCCTTTATCAGCAGCGATGGTAAATATCTTTTCTTTGCATCTGATATTCCAGGAGGAGAGGGTGGCTCTGATTTATACTACTGCGAATGGGTAAACGGAGAATGGGCCGATCCGGTCAACCTCGGGTCGGAAATAAATAGTTCAGCTGCCGATTTGTATCCCTGGTACAGTCCTTCCGGAGAGTTATTTTTTGCTTCCGACAGGGCTGGTGGGATTGGAGGTCTGGACCTTTATTCTTCAACACTCAGGTATGGCCGGTGGAAAGAGGCAAGTCTTTTACCTGAGCCAATAAATTCGGGAGCAGATGATTTTTCTTATATCACCGAGGCTGGTACATCTGATGGTTTCTTTACCTCCAACAGGGAAAGAACAGATGATATATATCGTTTTACTTCTCTGATAATAAGAAAAAATAATTGCAATCCACAGGTGGAAGATCAGTTCTGTTATGAGTTTTATGAAGAGAATGCCCAGAAGTTTGATTCTATGCCCTACGATTACGAGTGGGACTTTGATGATGGACTAAAGGGTACAGGAGTTCTTACAGAGCATTGTTTTGAGAAGCCGGGAATATATATTGTAAAACTAAATGTGATCGATAAGGTAACGGGTGAGATAAAGTATAACGAAAAAAGCACTCTGCTGGATATTGTAAAAACAGAACAAGCTTATATCACATCACCTGATACATGCACTGTGGGACAGAGAATAAGCTTTGATGCAGGGAAGACTAATCTGCCCGGGTGGGAGATAAATAAATATTACTGGAATTTTGATGATGGTACAATAGCAACAGGTCTTAATACCGAAAAGGTATTTTCAAGCCCTGGTACATTTGTTGTACAGTTGATTGTAACAGCTAATCCAGACCAGGATGGTAATATAAGGGAAGCCTGTGTTTCTAAATATGTGGTTGTGAGAGAAGGCAGTAATTGAAAAAGATTAATTTTGTATGATTATGAGGGGTAAATTCAATATATATGTTGCAACATGGATGCTTCTGTTATTTATGGCAGGTGGGGGGGCAATGTCTCAGTCTGTGCCTGCTCCCGATGAAAATATTCCCTATCTTATGACTTTTGGTAAAAATGGCGACATATCATGGGGTGATGATGACTTTTCACAGACCTTCTTTTTTAAGGTGCCTACTACATATAATGATCCATTTTATATAAGGGTTTATGATCCTGATATTGGAGGCGATGTAGACGAAATAAATGGTTACTGGGACACAAGGATGTCTTATACAATATATGGCGGACTGGATTGTTGCTCAACTGAAGATGCAAAAGGAATTCAGCCAACCGGAGGTTACAGGAGTGGTGTTATGCTTGCTTCAAAAGTATTCGGCGTGGATAATCGCTATGACGATAACTGGTATACCTTTGGGCCCTTTAATCCGGGCGAAGGTGAATTAATAGAAGAATTTGGAGGTTATATATTTAAGATAATCGCAGAGGGTGAATCGGGCGATGATGGAAATCTTTACCGTTACTTCCTTAGCAGGGAAGCGAATGAGAATGTGCCAATAGAGGATGGTAATGCCTTTACCTATGAATACACTTTCAGGATGTGGAACAACAATGAGAATATATCGCATATCTATCCATACGTGGATACTGCCTGCATCTTTATTAAGACTGTAAATTTCGACTGGGATGATGATGGAGTAATAAGAGTAGTATCAAGGGTCAGAAGAGGACAGTTGCAGCAGATCGGTGGTGAAAAAGAATGGGCTGAAGACAGGATAAGACTGGATAATGCTGAACTAAACTCCTCACTTGATTTTCAATTTATTAAAAAGAGATCGTCGCTTGTAAGAAATAATAATGTTGTTATTTCTGTTGAGAATCAATATGGTGAGACCCTCCCGTTTTTTGTAGTGCCGATTGGAGGAGTGCCTGTTTATGATGCGAGTATTGGAGTAAGAAAAATTAATAAGTAGACTTAATGAGTTTTCCGCCTGAACTGAGAAGGACACTGTTGGGAATTGCCCTGTTTGTAATTAGTACTATCTTCTGCCTTCCGCAAACATTCCAATTCAAAAATTTCAATACCGAAGAAGGACTGAGAAATAGATTTGTTTATACCATTAACCAGGATGACAGGGGGTTTATCTGGTTGGGTACAGGCTCTGGTCTTTCAATTTTTGATGGTTTCGATTTTCATGATATTTCACCCGCCGACTCAACGACTAAAGGTTTTCCTGTATCGAGTCTCGATGCTTCTGATGGCAGTGTAGTATTCGGATTAAGCGATGGCAATGTGTACAAGAGCTCAGGATCAGATCTCTATACGATTCAAGGTATTAATGCATTCAGAATAAACTCCTTGCTTGAAGGCGATAATTCGGAGATTTATATTCTTTCTCAGAGCAAGGGAATATACCTGTTTAATATGGGGGATGGGGGCGATGCGATTAGATTACACTCTAACGAAGATCATGTAATATACAGCGGAGCCCTGATGGAAGATAAGAGATTATTGCTGGGAACACAGGTGGGTCTCTTTATTGTAAGCATAGACGAAGACAGGATTGTCCCTGTTTTTGAGGTTGACGAATTGCATTTTATGAAGATTCAGGCCATTGAACCTGTTCCAGGGAGCAATGAATACATTATTGGGACTGAAGACGATGGCATTTTTCGGGTTACCATTAATGGTTCTTCTGCCGACGTTTCAAGACTTATTGATAATGAATTGCTTAATCAGTCAAGGGTGCAATCTCTTATGTATGATAAGGCTGGTAATCTCTGGGTGTCGACCTTCGGGGATGGTATTTTCAAGCTTGGACTGGGAGATAACGCCGATGATATTAGTATATATAATAGAGAATCTGGTCTGGCAGGGAATGATGCTAAGGATATTTACCAGGATAGAGAGGGTAATATATGGATAGGTCAATTTGGTGATGGCGTCTCGATTCTGGCTTCCGATGCTTACACCTTCCTTACTCCTGGTATTGAAGGCAGGTCTAATAACATTATTAAATTTTTCGAAAAAGATGATAAACTTTTTATTGGGGCCGGAAGAGGAATTTATCTCTATGATATAGAGAATGAAAAGACAATATCATATACTGACCTGGGAAAATATATTGGCGAATCGAAGATTACCTCTTACTGTTCGCTGAATAATGAAACAATATTATTTGGAACAGATACAAGGGGGGTATTCAGCCTGGATAATAATGGCAGAGTAACTCAGTTTTTTGTTTCCGACAATAACCTGGAGAATTATATTGCTGATATTAAACTTGACGGTAACTACCTCTGGCTTGCAACAAGGAGCGGTTTGCTTGCACGCAATATCAGTACTGGAGAATTAAGAAGATATACAACTTATGAGAACCTGCCACACAATAATATTAACCAGATTCTGCCTGATGGTACAGGTAAGGTTTACGTGGCAACAACAGGCAACAGGTTCTATACCGTCGATCCTGAGACAGGAGTAAATGCAGGAAAAGCAGTTATATACGGAGGAGGCAGGATAGAGTTCCAGTCATACGATATCGATAATAATGGAATTATTTGGGGGGCTACTCTCGGGAAGGGAATCTACAGGTTTACCGGAGATAGCCTGGTACATATATCCTCTGCTGACGGCTTACTTAATGATCATTGCTACAGCATTATGGCAGACAGTAGAAACAATATATGGATTGGTCATGAACAGGGATTTTCTTTGTTGAACACAGAGCTTGGTCAGATAAGAACCTTTGTTGATATTTTTGGGCTGGAGGAAGATTATAATGAGAATGCAGTGTATGAAACCTCAGGGGGTTATATCCTGATGGGAAGTTCGGAAGGTTTTATGAAATATATGCCGGAGCTTGATCAGGCCAGGATGATTCCGCCTCAGACTAATATCATCTCGGTGGTAATTGATGATGTGGAGTATCCATTAAGAGATTCATATAACCTGCCATACAAGGTAAGATATAGTATTACAATTAATTTCGCCGGCCTCTATTATTCTGACGCAGAGAAAGTGTATTACAGGTACAAGCTTGATAATTATGATACTGAATGGTCTGATCCTACTTATTCAAGATCGGCAAACTATAAGTTATCTGATGGAAATTATCGATTTAACCTTATTTCATATAATTACGATGGCATTACAAATAATCTTATTGCGGGTTTTAATCTATCAGTAAGGAAGCCAATTTGGAGAATGTGGTGGTTTGTTGGAATTATGGTTATGGTTGTACTGGGTACCGGAGTAATTATTATCAGGGCCAGGGAAAGGTCTCAGAAGAAGGTTAAAGTCTACCTGGAAAGCGAACTTGAAGATCGTACCAGGGAGGTTATCAGGCAAAAAGAGGAGATAGTACAGCAAAACAGGGAAATTACAGACAGTATAAATTATGCACAGAGAATACAGGCAGGTCTTTTACCATCGCTGGCAAAGCTTGATACTGTCTTTGATGGATCCTTTACTTTTTATAGACCACGTGATATAGTAAGTGGCGACTTCTACTGGTTCGATAATATAGACGACGACAGGTTTATTATTGTTTGTGCCGACTCAACCGGTCATGGTGTACCCGGTGCCTTTATGTCTATGATAGGATCAGCCCTGATACAGGAAATTGTATTGAGGAAGGAAATAACAAGACCATCACAGATCCTGTCTACTCTTGATAAGGAGATTTCATCCACACTTAATCAGGGCGACGGGAAGCATTCTACAAGCGATGGAATGGACATAATTGTTTGTGAGTTCAATCTTAAGACCAGGATGCTTAGATTTGCATCTGCAATGAGGCCTGTTATACTGGTTATGGACGGAGAGCAGTATTATATACGCGGTAACAAAAGTTCTGTGGGAGGAGAAAGTGTAACTGAAAAGTACTTCGACGATCAGGAATACTACCTGAAAAAAGGTGATGCTGTTTATATGTTTTCAGATGGATACCCCGACCAGTTTGGAGGTCCCCAGGGGAAGAAACTCAAGATTATCAGGATGAAGAACCTGATAGAGGAGATTAAGGATATTCCTATGGATCAGCAATATATAGCTGTGAGGGATTATTTTGATGAATGGAAGGGAGATCTTGAGCAGGTTGACGATGTGCTTTTTATGGGTATTACGGTCTAAACCCCTGGTCTTCTTTGTCAAGGCAGCCTCCTTCTCCTGTAAATACTATTTCACACGATTCGCTGATGTTACTGATATTGCCTGCCCGGTCTTCGATAAAGAATTCATAAAAAAGTGTGTCTGATTCAGTATACCCAATATAGAGAAAGGTAATTTGTATGGTTCCCTGCAAAATCTGGTTTTGCCCTATTCTTTCAATATAAGGGATGCGATAACCCAGCGTATCTGAAGGTTCAGTGAATAAACCATTTTCTTTTTCATAAAGGAAAAAGGTGAGATTTGTTGTGTCAGTATTTGTTGCGCCCTGAAGAGGCTGCTCCAGTCCAACATCGCCATCCCCGTCCTCAAAGTAAAACGCAAGTACTCCGGCCTTATGAGTATTGCCAAGGATATCTGTAGAGTCGAACATGCTGAAGCCTGTGAAGCTTATAACAGGTTCGGGAGGAAGTTGTCTTATCTTCGTACAGGATAAGGGTGCTAAAGCTATTAGCACAAGAAATATGATTTTCCGTATCCAGGTCATAATTATGTTTTCGATAGAATCACAAAAATCACACCAATTTAACTATTTTTTTCTGAAGAAGATTTTGACAGGGACACCATGAAAATCAAAATTTTCTCTTAACCTGTTTTCCAGGTATCTTTTATACGGTTCCTTTAGATACTGGGGCAGGTTACAGAAGAAGGCAAATGAGGGTGAATGTGTTGGCAATTGAGTGACATATTTAATTTTAATATATTTCCCTTTCACAGATGGTGGAGGATTATTTTCGATGGCCTTTAGCATTACATCGTTCAGAGACGAAGTAGGAATTTTCTTTGTTCTGTTGTTAAATACCTCGATTGCAGTATCAAGCACCTTGTGAATTCTCTGCTTGCTTACTGCAGAAATAAATAGAATCGGATAATCAATAAAAGGAGCAGTCCTTTCTCTGATTTCCTTCTCAAGTTTTTTAATAGTATTAGTTTCTTTCTCTACCAGGTCCCATTTATTAACCAGCACAACCAGTCCCTTACTATTCTTAAGAATAAGATACATTATATTCAGGTCCTGTGATTCAAGTCCCCTGGTAGCGTCGATTAGCAGCAGGCATATATCAGAACTTTCTATTGTACGAACAGATCTCAGAGTGGAGTAAAACTCCAGGTCTTCATTTACTTTTGCCTTCTTTCTCAGACCTGCAGTATCAACAAGGTAAAATTTGTGTTGGTACTTATTATAAAGGGTATATATTGAATCCCTGGTAGTACCCGCTACCGGTGTAACTATATTTCTTTCTTCACCCATAAGGGTGTTGATAAGTGTCGATTTGCCCACGTTTGGCCTACCTACTATTGCGTATTTTGGATATTCCTCAAGTGGCTCGACAGCAGTATCCGGAAGATTCTTAACTATTTCATCAAGCATATCGCCTGTGCCGCTTCCGTTTGCAGACGAGATAGTGAAAAAATCACCCAGCCCCAGGGAATAAAACTCTGCTGCGTCCATTCTCCGATCATTATTATCAACTTTATTGACAACCACGACAACTGTTTTTTGTGTTCTCCTGAGCATATTTGCTATAGACTCATCAAGGTCTGTGATTCCGCTAATAACATCCACAAGGAAAACAATAACATCAGCTTCTTCGATAGCAAGCAATACCTGTTTATTTATCTCTTCCTCGAATACATCATCTGAATTTGTAACATATCCTCCTGTATCGATTACTGAAAAGTCAATCCCATTCCATGTAGCTCTCCCATAATGCCTGTCGCGTGTTACTCCGCTCTCTTCATCAACAATAGCAGCCCTGCTCTCTGTCAGCCTGTTAAACAGTGTCGATTTCCCAACATTGGGCCGTCCTACAATTGCTACAATTTTACTCATCACTTTTAGCTTATTATTTAATGCTGCCTCTTAACTTGTCCTTATGCCTGGTTCTAATAACCAAAACGTTTCAAAGCATTAGGATTATTCCGCCACTCCTTATTTACCTTAACATATATCTCGAGAAAGACCTTCTTCCCGATAAGTTCTTCAATATCTTTTCGTGCCTGACTACCGATAAGCTTCAACATTTTTCCTTTATGACCGATAATAATGCCCTTCTGGCTATCCCTGGATACATGAATTATGACCCTGATGTTATTAATTGAAGCAGTCTCTTCGTAAGTTTCAATTTCCACTTCCACAGAATAGGGAATTTCCTTGCTATAATTTGACAGTATTTTCTCACGAATTATTTCTGTAACAAAATATCTTTCAAACCTGTCTGTAAGCTGGTCTTTCGGAAACCAGGCAGGTCCTTCGGGTAATTTCTCCAGAATTAATTTCAGGAGGTTCTCAATATTAAAGTTTCTTAATGCCGATACAGGTACAATCTGGACACCGGGCATAATCTCTTCCCACTTGCTGAAAAGCGCATTCAGCTTTTCCTCATCTGTCAGGTCAATCTTATTTATAACAATAATCCTTGGAACATCAATTGCAATTATCTTCTCCAGATACTCACTATGCTTATCGAATACCTCTACAACATCAGTAATATAGAGTATCAGGTCAGCATCCTGAAGAGCGCTATCGACAGTCTGCATCATTGCTTCCTGGAGCTTATATTTTGGATTAAGTATGCCAGGTGTGTCGGAATATACAATTTGAAAATCATCACCGTTGACAATCCCTTTGATTCTGTGCCTTGTTGTCTGTGCCTTTGAAGTAATTATCGACAGTTTTTCTCCTACCAGCACATTCATAAGTGTAGACTTCCCAACATTTGGGTTCCCGAGTATATTAACAAATCCAGATCTGTGTTTCATCCTAGCTATATGATCCTCTCTTTAAATTTCTTATTTCGACATCTGTAAGAAACCTCCATTTTCCCCTGGGCAGGTTCTTTTTGGTTAGCCCTGCATAATAGACCCGGTCGAGCTTCTTTACACGGTAATCCAGTACTTCAAACATCTTGCGTACCACCCTGTTCTGACCCGAATGAATCTCCAGTCCCACCTGGCTCCTGTCGTCCATATCAGGGAAAGAGGCTACATCGGCAGCTACTTTCTGATCATCATCTATAATAATACCTTCGGTAAGCCTGAGCAGGTCATTTTTCGTTACCGGCCTGTTCAGGAAGACATGGTAAACTTTCTTTTTATTATATCTTGGATGAGATAATTTTGAGGCCAGATCTCCGTCGTTTGTAAAAAGCAGTAGCCCGGTTGTATTCTTATCGAGCCTGCCAACAGGGTAGATGCGTTCTGAGCATGCATTCTTAACCAGGTCGATAACTATTTTATCTGCATGTGGATCATCCATGGTTGTAACATAATCTTTGGGCTTATTAAGCAAGACATATATTTTCTTTTCCGAGGATAATATCTTACCCTTATAGCTTACTTTCTGGTTACTCTTAACCTTTACTCCAAGATCCTTTACAATCTTGCCGTCTACCTTTATCTCGCCTGCTGCTATCAGTTCATCAGCTTCGCGTCGTGAGCACACTCCCGCATTTGAGATAAATTTATTTAATCTTATCTCAGATTCAACTTTTGGTTCACTCTCTTTTACCTGCTTTCTGCTGTTATTCATTATATTATATGATTCAGGCAGCAAAGTTACGATTATTTGCTTATTTATTCATTCAGTATTTTTTCGCACTTTTGTGAGGGCAAAGAGCAAAGAGCAAAGAGGTAAGGGCAAAGAGGTAAGAGCAAAGAGGTAAGGGCAAAGAGGTAAGAGCAAAGAGCAAAGACTATTAACTAATAACCATTAACGTTCGCGCAGCGAACAAATAACTAATAACCAATAACAATTAACCATTAACCAATAACTAATAATAAGTAATGACACTTATAAAATCAATCTCAGGAATACGTGGCACAATAGGTGGAAAACCAGGCGAAAGCCTTAGTCCTTATGATATAGTTAAATTTACATCCGCTTATGCTGGCTGGGCAAGAGGGCAGAGTAAGAAGAAGAAATACACAGTTATTATTGGTAGAGATGCCCGTATCTCGGGCGAAATGATAAGCAATATCGTTTCTGCAACTTTGCGCAGCTCAGGTATCGATGTGATCGATCTCGGACTGGCAACAACCCCGACAGTTGAAATGGCTGTGGTAAATGAGAAGGCCGATGGTGGTATTATACTTACAGCCAGTCATAATCCAGGTAACTGGAATGCACTGAAGCTTCTTAATAAGAGTGGGGAATTTATATCTGAAGCAGATGGACTGGAAATTCTGAAAAAATCTGAAAATATAGAATTTCAATACTCAGATGTACACAATACAGGTGCATACAAATATATTTCTGACTATCACCATTATCATATAGAACAAATTCTGAATCTTACACTGGTTGATGTCGATAAAATTCGAGAAGCATCATTTACAGTGGCTATTGATAGTGTTAATTCTGTTGGAGGACTTGTTTTACCGGAGCTTTTAAGAAAGTTGGGAGTAAAGAAGATAATTGAGATAAATGGTGATCCCAGTGGGGTATTTGCCCATAATCCAGAACCTCTCCCTGAAAATTTGACACAGCTTTCCGAAACTGTAATAAGAGAAAAGGCTGATGTGGGATTTGTTGTCGACCCTGATGTTGACCGACTGGCAATAGTAAGTGAAAACGGAGATTTTTTTAACGAAGAGTACACTCTTGTAGCCTGTTCTGATTATGTGCTTTCTACAAAACCAGGCAATACAGTGTCAAATATGTCTTCAACAAGAGCCTTAAGGGATGTTACTGAGATTTATGGAGGTAAATGGTATTCATCTGCAGTCGGGGAAGTAAATGTTGTAAAGAAAATGAAGGAAGTTGGCGCCATAATCGGCGGAGAAGGTAATGGTGGGATTATTTTGCCGGAACTTCATTTTGGTAGAGATGCCCTGGTAGGGATAGCTTTGTTTCTTTCTCATCTTGCCAGATCGGGAAAGAAATGCTCAGAATTAAGATATAAATATCCGGAATATGTAATTTCTAAAAACAGGATAGAATTACCTGTGGATACCGACCCCGACTGGATAATTGAGAGCTTAGCCGGTGAATACTCAGATGAGGTTTCAAGTAAGGAAGATGGAATATTAATAGAGTATACAAATGGCTGGGTCCATATCCGAAAGTCAAATACCGAATCAATAATAAGGATCTATTCCGAAGCGAATACACTGGCCGAAGCAGTGAAATTTGCCGAAAATATCATAAAAAGTGTTAAAAAGATCCTTGTTCCCAAAATCTAGCACTTATTTTGTGGAATAAACCATTCACATGCATTGTCTGTTAATAGGATGGGACAACATGATATTGTTAATTATTGTTAAATGAGTAATAAATAGATATTTGTGAGCCTGAATTATGGTAATTTCGGGCACAAAAAAATAGAAAATTAGCGAGCATAATGAAAAAAACATTGATCATTTCAGGAATTGTTATTAGTGTAGCCATAATTGCACTGATAGTTTTTAATTCACTCACAAAGAAAGATGATAAATCACTTTTGTTTGTAGAGGTAAAGCAGGGATTGTTTGAGATAGTCGTTACTACAACAGGAGAATTACAGGCTGAAAGTTCTACTGAAATAAAAGGACCTGATGGCTTATCGAGCCGGAATATGAGGTTTCGTGAGATTCTTATCCAGGATCTGATCCCCGAAGGTACCGTTGTGGAAAAAGGAGATTACGTTGCAACTCTCGACAGGTCTGATGCCGACAATACCTATAAGGATGAGCTGGATAAACTTGAGACTGCAGAGAATGAATATTCTATGAAGAAGCTCGATACAACGATTAGCCTCGGGGATTTAAGAGATGACCTGGTAAACCTTAAGTATAATATGGAGGAGGCAGAGCTTACACTTGAGCAGTCAAAATATGAACCTCCTACAACAATAAGGCAGAACCAGATTAACCTGGATAAATCACAAAGAGCGTATGAGCAGTCTCAAAAGAACTATATTCTGAAAGTTCAGCAGGCTAAAGCAGATGTAAGGGAAACATTCCTGGATCTGCAGAAACAAAGAAATAAGGTTACAGAGATGAGGGACGTTATAGACCAGTTTACAATTATTGCGCCTGCTCCCGGAATGGTAATCTATAAAAGAGAATGGAGTGGTGAGAAGAGGAAGGTGGGATCGGGAATAAGTCCATGGGATCCTGTTGTTGCGACATTGCCTGATCTCTCAACAATGATATCCAAGACCTATGTAAATGAAATTGATATTAGTAAGGTTGAAAAGGGCCAGGAAGTAAGGATTACTGTTGATGCCTTTCCCGAGAAAAGATATACCGGACTGGTTAAGGAGGTGGCTAATATAGGCGAACAGCTTCCAAATACTGACGCAAAGGTTTTTGAGGTAATAATAGAGGTTAATGGGTCAGATCCTATACTAAGGCCTTCGATGACAACAGGAAATATGATTGTAACGAAGGAGTTTGACAATGTATTGTCAATACCGCTTGAGTGTGTACATGCTACTTTAGATAGTATTCCTTTTGTATACATGAAAAATAATACACGCCAGATAGTTGTTTTAAGTGAATCAAATGAGAATGAGGTTATTGTAGAGCAGGGACTGGAATTTGGTGATGAGCTTTATTTAAGTTCCCCGGAGGATAGTGAATCCCAAAAATGGCAGGGTGAGGAGTTAAGAGAAGTGATAAAGGAAAAGATAAGAAAGAAGAGAGAAGAGGCCGAAAAGGGAAACCAGGTGGATGAAAAAGGTGCCGGTAGCGGACGCCAGATGACTCCTGAGATGCAGGAAAGGCTTAAAAATATGAGCGACGAAGAAAGACAGGAGTTAATGACCCGCATGCGTGAGTCTGGCGGTGGTCGTCAGGGCGGACAATCCGGTGGTGGGCAATCGAGACAGGTGCCGGCCGGAAACTAATAAGAAGTATTATGATTAAGAGATATTTTCATGATGTAATAATTGCTTTTGAGGCAATACTTGCAAATAAACTTAAGTCTATCCTGACTGCCCTTGGAATAATATTTGGCGTGGCTGCTGTTATCAGTATGCTGGCAATAGGTAAGGGTGCGCAACAGGAGATACTTGAGCAGATGGAAATGGTTGGTGTTAACAATATTCTGATTACACCAATAATAGAGTTAGATGATTCATCCGAGGAAGAGGGCGAGATGCAGCAAAATAAATTCTCAAGAGGTCTTTCTATGCTCGATGTCGAGGCTATCCGGGAAATTATTCCGTCTGTGAACCGCATAAGTCCTCAAATCTCCTATAACTCAAATGTAGTGTTAAATGGTACGAGGTATCCGGCCAAACTGGTTGGCGTAACCAACGATTATTTTGGTTTGTATAACCTGCCTCTTGAGGGGGGTACTATTTTACCGACTATCACGAAGAGTTTGGGATCCAGGTTTGTTTGATCGGAGCAAATATCAGAGCCAAGTTCTTTTCAAAAATAGATCCTATCGGGCAGTACATCAAGTTTGATGGTGTCTGGCTGAAGGTAATTGGTGTTCTCGAAAAGAATGATGTTAATCTTACAGGGTATGAGGAGACGGGAGTAAATGTGTATAATGATAACATCTATATACCGATTAAAACCATGCTTATGAGATACCAGAACAGGGCTCTGGTAAATACAAAACTTGCTACCCAGGCAAACACAAATATTAGAATCGGGGGAGGGAGAAGCCATATGAGCGTTCAGGTTTCCAGTACAGGTAGCTCTGACCCAAACCAGAGTGCTTCAAGTAATTATCATCAGCTCGACCGCATCGTTGTTCAGATCGATGAGACCGAACGGCTTAATGCATCCACAGAAGTATTGAGTAGAATGATAATGAGACGGCATTCAAAAGTGAAGGATTTTGAAATTACAGTACCCGAGCTACTGCTGAAGCAGCAGCAAAGAACAAAGGATATCTTTAATATAGTGCTGGGTGCAATAGCCAGTATATCCCTGGTTGTAGGAGGTATAGGGATTATGAATATTATGTTTGCTTCAGTAATGGAAAGGATTAAGGAAATTGGCACACGAATGGCAATAGGTGCTAAAAAGATGGATATAGTTGTTCAGTTTTTATCTGAGGCAATTCTGATTAGTGTAACCGGAGGCCTTATTGGAATATTTCTGGGAATAGTATTTTCTAAATTAATAGAAGAACTGGCAGGAATACTTACAATTGTGTCTGTAGGTTCTGTATTAATTGCATTTGGCGTTTCAGCTGCTGTTGGAATTGTGTTCGGTTATTCTCCGGCTAAGAGAGCAGCAGAAAGAGACCCGATTGAATCACTCAGATACGAATAAAAATATTAAAAGAAAGATGAGAAGAATAATAAGTTATGTTTTCGTTCTAGTAGCATTGGCAGGATCGTTTGACGCTTCTTCACAAACAAAAATGAAGGTCGGCCTGGATGAAGTTATAAAATTATCGGAAGAGCAGTCTCTTGACGCAATACTTGCGAAACACAGATTCAGGGCCAGCTACTGGCAGTTCAGAACTTTCAAGGCGGAATATCTGCCATCACTTATGCTTTCCGGTACCTTGCCCGATTATAACAGGAGCTTTGAGAGGGAATATGATTACCAGAGCGGACAGGAATATTATGTAGAGAAGAATACTAATTCATTCCAGGGAACACTGTCACTCGAACAGAATATTGGAATTACCGGGGGAACAGTATCATTGGAATCTGACTTCAGGCAGTTTGATGTTCTGGGTGATGATGGTTCAACTCAGTATATATCCACACCTATCAGTATAAATATTAATCAGCCTCTTTTCAGGTATAACGAACTTAAGTGGCAGAAACAGATTGAGCCGCTTAAATACGATGAAGCCAAAAAGACATACATCGAGGCTGTTGAGGACGTGCATGCACGTGCTGTAATGCGATTTTTCCAGCTTGCACTGGCCCAGATAAATATGGAAATAGCCGATATGAACTATGCCAATGCCGATACCCTTTACAGGCTTGCGCAGGGGAGATATAACCTGGGAACAATTGCTGAAAATGAACTACTGCAGATGGAGCTGTCGTTCCTGAATGCCGAAACTGCAAGGCATTCCGCCAGAAATAATCTGAGCGATACCGAGCAGAGGTTACGATCTTTTTTGGGCTTCAGGGAGAATGTTACTATAGAGCTTATTATACCTACTACTACTCCTAATTTTGAAGTGGATGCTGCAACTGTGCTTAATAAAGCCCTCGAAAATAATCCTGAAATGATTGGCTACGATGTGCAATTGCTTGAGGCCAGGCAGAGCGTCGCTCAGGCAAAGGCTGAGAAAGGACTTAATGCAAATATGAATCTCAGCTATGGACTTAAAGGCCAGGACATTGAAATACCGGGGGCCTACCAGGCGCTCGATGACCAGCAGAGGATAAGTATTGGTTTTACTGTGCCTATTGTCGACTGGGGCCTCAGGAAAGGTCGGTACAGGATGGCGCAATCGAACGAAGAGGTAATAAAAACCACAGTACAGCAATCAAGGATAGATTTTGAGGAGAACCTCTTTCTGGATGTAGCACAGTTTAACCTACAGGACGATCAGGTGTTAATTGCTGCAAAATCTGATACTGTTGCAATGAAGATGTACGAGGTAACCAAGCAAAGGTTCTTAATTGGTAATGTCGATGTACTCGAGCTGAATAATGCCGATACCAAAAAGGATGAGAACAGACGTGGATTTATTCAGGCCATCCAGAGTTACTGGTCGTATTACTATAACCTTCGCCAGCTGACCCTTTTTGATTTTGAGAAAGGAGTAGCCCTTGAAGCAGATTTTGATCTGATGATTGAGTAAGACAGGGTAATTTGAGTGTTGGGGTGTTGGGGTGTTGGAGTGTTGGGGTGTGTTTGGGTGTTGGCGTATGGGATACTCAGGGTACCGGTATCCTGCTCTATTTTAGCCTAAATAGCTCGAATCAGCAGTAATTATCTCCATAAGCAATCTTATAATCTTTAATCTTCAATCTTCCAATCATATACTAAACCTTTTTCGAAAAATTTAATATCTTTGCACGTCCGTAAAAAGAGATAAAAAGAATTAAATAATTTTTCAATAAACTAAGTTACAATGCAAAACAAGGGAGCAATTCTATTTTTGGCCATTGCATTAGCCCTGGTTTCACTTTATCAGCTATCGTTTACAGGTGTTTCCAGCAAGGTAAAGAAGGAGGCTCGTGAAGCCTCAAATGGTGATTTAAAGGCTGAATCGGCATATCTAGACTCTATCGCTTCTCTAAGTGAAGATGAATGGAGCTATCTCGGTAATACATTCAGGGAAGTACAGTCTAAGGAAATTAACCTGGGACTTGACCTTAAAGGTGGTATGAACGTTATTCTCGAAGTAAAGGTTGAGGATATTGTAAGGGCACTGTCTAATTACAGTACCGACAAGACCTTTAATGAAGCCATAGCCATGGCAAATGAAAAGAAAAGGGGAAGTCAGAGGAATTTTATTGAACTATTTGGAGAATCATTTGCAGAATTGGATCCTAATGCCAGTCTGGCTGCAATCTTCGGAACGATAGAATTAAAAGACCGTATCAATTTTAATACCACGAACGCCCAGGTTCTCGATGTTCTGACAGACGAAACAGATAGCGCTATCGATAACGCCTTCAATATTCTGCGAAACAGGATAGACCGCTACGGTGTTTCTCAACCTAACATATCTCAGCTTGAAGCCAGAGGGAGAATCCTGGTTGAACTGCCTGGAGTTAAGGATCCGGAAAGAGTCAGGGAACTTTTGCAGGGAACAGCAAAACTGGAATTCTGGGAAACCTATGAGAATCCGGAAATTATAAATTTCCTGGCTGAAGCTAATAGCATGCTTACAGCCTTCCAGGAAGAAGAACTTGCCTCCAGAAAAGAAAAAGAAACTGCAGCAACCGAGGGTGAAGTAAATTCCCTGGAAGACCTTGTCGCTACAGAACAGGATACTACTGTAGCAGGGGAATCGCTGCTTGAGATGATAAAGGATTCAACCGAAGTAGAAGAGCCTGCAACGCTTGAGGAGTTCAAACTTCAAAATCCTCTTTTTGGAATTTTGCGTCCTTCTGTCGACCAAAATGGTCAGCCAATGACCAGAAGTGTGATAGGTTATTCTCACTACAGGGATACGGCCAAAGTAATGGAGTATCTGTCGATGAACCAGATAAGATCTTTATTCCCCAGGGATATTAAATTTATGTGGAGTTCAAGCCCTTCTGACTTTGATGATACCAGAACACAGTATGAACTTCATGCAATAAAAGTTACAACCCGCGATGGCAGAGCGCCTCTGGATGGAGATGTAATTACATCTGCAAGGGTATCATATTCACAATCAGGTGGATCTGAACCAAAGGTTGATATGTCGATGAATGCAGAGGGTGCAAAAATATGGGCAAGAATGACACGTGAGAATGCAAACAGATGCATAGCTGTCGTTCTCGATGGTTATGTTCAGTCAGCTCCACGCTCATCAGGTGAGATCAAGGGTGGTAGTTCAGAAATAACAGGTGGATTTACCATAGAGAGTGCAGAAGACCTTTCTAATATTCTTAAGTCAGGTAAACTACCGGCACCGGCCAAGGTAATACAGGACACGGTTGTTGGTCCTTCACTTGGTAAAGAGGCAATTCAGGATGGTCTGACATCCTTCCTTATTGCCTTCGTTGTTGTGCTTATGTATATGATATTCTGGTATAGCCGCAAAGCCGGGCTGGTAGCAGATATAGCCCTGATTGTTAATATGTTCTTTATTATGGGGGTACTTGCATCACTTGGTGCTGTCCTTACATTGCCCGGTATTGCGGGTATTGTCCTTACCATTGGTATGTCGGTTGATGCAAACGTACTGATCTATGAAAGGATCAAGGAAGAACTCAGGTTGGGTAAGGGAGTTAAGCTCGCCATAGCTGATGGTTATAAGAATGCATACTCTGCTATTATTGATGCAAACGTAACTACTCTATTAACAGGTGTTGTACTTATGGTTTTTGGAACCGGACCGATAAAAGGTTTTGCTACTACTCTGGTAATTGGTATTATAACGTCGCTCTTTACAGCAATCTTTATTACCAGGTTGATCTATGAGTCATTCCTTAAGAGGAATATAAAGCTTACATTCTCAACCAAAATGACAGAGAATCTTTTCAAAAATCTTAAAATTGATTTTATTGGAAAGAGGAAGATATTTTATGCAGTATCTGGTATCATAGTATTACTTGGTATTGTCTCCCTGTTAACAAAGGGTCTTAACCCGGGCATCGATTTCTCAGGCGGTAGGTCATATGTCGTAAGATTTGAGGAACCGGTTGTTACATCGGAAATAGCGACTGCTCTTTCCGTAGTTTATGGCGAATCACCAAATGTTGTAACATTTGGAAATGAAAACCAGGTTAAAATAACAACGAAATACAGGATAGACGAACCTGAAGCAGAATCAGAAGTTGAAGATATGCTTTACCAGGGACTGGCACCCATGCTCGAGGGGGTCGATAAGGAAACATTTATGTCGGAATACCGGCAGAGTTCAGAAACAGTAGGGCCTACTATTGCCGACGATATAAAAGTGAAAGCAGCATGGGCAATAGGATTGTCACTCGTTATTATTTTCCTTTATATCCTTCTGCGATTCAGAAACTGGCAGTTTGGACTGGGAGCAATAGTGGCTCTTATACACGACTCATTGATAGTACTTGGTTTATTCTCCATAGGCTATGGAATTTTCCCATTCTCACTTGAGATCGACCAGGCATTTATTGCTGCAATTCTTACGGTTGTAGGATACTCGATAAATGATACGGTGGTTGTATTTGACCGAATAAGGGAGTATATGGGATTATACAGGAAACGTGGACGGACAGAAATATTGAACCTTGCCCTTAACAGTACAGTAAGCCGAACATTCAGTACATCACTCAGTACCTTTGTTGTTCTGCTGTCGATCTTTATTTTTGGAGGAGAAGTTATACGGGGCTTCATATTTGCACTTATGGTAGGTGTTGTTGTAGGTACCTACTCATCTCTCTTTGTTGCTACACCGATTGTTTATGATACAATCGCCAAAGGAGAAACAGAAAGAGTACTTATGAGCCGAAAAAAGAAATAACTGGATATTGCGATATAAAAAAAGCGCCCCGATTCGGGGCGCTTTTTTTGTACTCCTTTTACCCCTGGCTCTTAGCCCATAGCTCTTAGCCCTTTCCTTTTATCGTTTGTCCTTTGTCTTTCGTCTTATTTAGATTAAATTTGCACATTAATTCCTTAAGAAATGGGAGTATATTTATT
This sequence comes from uncultured Marinilabiliaceae bacterium, assembly GCA_942491535.1. Taxonomy (GTDB): domain Bacteria; phylum Bacteroidota; class Bacteroidia; order Bacteroidales; family VadinHA17; genus JAUVKT01. The sequence goes on along the minus strand of CALOBV010000024.1, from coordinate 98,803 downwards.
TATTAGCGGACAGGAAATATTTATTATCATGGCGGTTGCGCTGATCCTTTTTGGTGCAAACAAAATTCCGGATATTGCAAAAGGACTGGGTAAAGGAATGCGCGAGTTCCGTAAGGCAACAGACGATATTAAGAAGGAGTTTAATGAGAGCACAAAGGAAGTAAAGGAGGATATTAAGGATATTACCGATACTGTTGGCAAGGATATAAAAGATGTGTCCGACACATTCAATAAAAAGATGAAATAGGCTTTTCTTCCCTCCCAAAACTACCATAAATGCAACAATCTCTCTACCTTATTGCCGGCCTTATCTTGCTCCTGGCAGGAGGTGAATTCCTGGTAAGAGGAGGAGTGTCGCTGGCCGGCCATTTTAAGATTTCGGCTCTTGTTGTGGGTGTTACAGTTGTTTCGTTTGGGACTTCTGCTCCAGAGCTTGTAGTTAGCCTTGATGCTGCATTATCAGGTCACCCAGATATCTCCCTGGGCAATGTAATCGGAAGTAATATTTCCAATATCGGACTGGTTCTGGCCCTTACAGTAATAATTACACCATATTTTGTTAATACCAGGGCTGTAATCAGGGATTGGGCTGTTATGCTTGCTGTAAGCCTTATCCTGATAGTATTCCTGTTTACAGGGAGACAATTATCAAGACCTGAGGGTATAATAATGGTAATTCTTCTGATCTTATTTCTTTATGTAGTACTTAAGCATTCAAGGAAAGAGCTCAGAAATGGTATTGGGATGCCTCCAATAATAAGATACTCTGTACTAATATCAATTCTCCTTATCTTAGTGTCAAGCCTGGCTCTTGTAATTGGGGCCGATTTTCTTGTAAAGGGGGCATCCGAAATAGCAAGAAACTTAAATGTAAGCGAAAGAGTTATATCTGTCTCGGTAATAGCACTTGGAACAAGTCTGCCCGAACTGGCTACATCGGCAGTAGCGGCAGCAAGGAAACAGAACGAAATATCAATTGGCAATATAATAGGTTCGAATATTTTTAATATCCTTGCAATACTGGGTATTACATCTTCAATAGCGCCAATAAGTATTCAAGACACCGGGGTGCTTACATTTGATCTCTGGTATATGCTGGCTATATCTATATTACTTATGCTATTGATACTGCCTGTTAAAGGATCTAAGCTTAGCAGATGGAAGGGTTTAATTCTGGTAATGTCGTATATCCTGTTTCTATTCTTTATTTATCTTTAATAAGAATTATACAGACCGGCTAATTATGATTTCAGTTTCAAATATTACTAAGTCCTACGGTGACCTCAAGGTCTTAAAGGGGATTAATCTTGAAGTAAAAGAGAAGGAGATTATCTGCATTGTGGGGCCAAGTGGTGCAGGAAAAACAACACTTCTTCAAATAATGGGTACACTCGACAGGCCAGATGGCGGTTTAATAAAATACAGAAATAGGGAGATAAACAATCTTGCACCAAAAGCCATATCCAAATTCAGGAACCAGGAGATAGGCTTTGTATTTCAGTTCCACCAGTTGCTGCCTGAATTCTCTGCAATCGAGAACGTATGTATTCCTGCTTATATCGCCGGCAAGTCAAGATCAGAGGCTGAAGAAAGGGCATCCGAGCTGCTTAACTACCTTGGATTATCCAGCAGACTTGATCATAAGCCCTCCGAATTGAGTGGAGGCGAGCAGCAGAGAGTAGCTGTAGCGCGAGCTCTTGTGAATAATCCCTCCGTGATTCTGGCAGATGAGCCATCCGGAAACCTGGATACTGAGAATAAGCAAGAACTTCACAGGTTATTTTTTGATCTGAGAGATCGCTTTGGACAAACCATCATTATTGTGACCCACGATCGTGATCTTGCAGGAATGTCTGACAGAACGATTGAAATAATTGACGGAGTAATCGTTAATGACTGATAAACCAGCATTTAAAGGTATTGCCTTTGACGAGATGCATGAGTTTCTCGAGGAGAAATATATGAAATTTAATAACACCGATTTCATTACCAATGATCCTGTGTCCATTCCTCATAAGTACAGCGATAAAAGGGATATTGAAATATCAGGATTTCTTACAGCCACAATTTCATGGGGCAGACGCGACCTGATAATAAGATCAGCATCACAACTTACACAAATGATGGGTGAGAGTCCTTACGAGTTTCTGATGGAGGCTGACGATATTGATTTTGAGCGCTTTGGAGACTTCTATTATCGTACTTTTCAGGGTCAGGACTGTATTTTTTTTCTAAAGGCTCTTAAACAGATCTATACTCAGCATAATAGTATCGGGGAACTGATAAAAAAAAGTACTGAGAAGGGCATGGGAATGAAGGAGGTAATAGTGAGCTTCAGAGAAGCATTTCTTAGTTTGCCTCATGAGAAAAGGAGTGAAAAACATTTTGCCGATCCTTCCAGGGGTGCTGCCGGCAAAAGATTAAACATGTATTTCAGGTGGATGATACGAAATGATAAGCATGGAGTGGATTTTGGGATATGGGAAGGGATTCCTGCTTCTGTCCTTTTTATTCCCCTTGATATTCATTCCGGAAATATAGCCAGGAAGCTGGGCTTACTTACCCGGAAGGCAAATGATTGGAAGGCAGTGGAAGAACTGACATCTAATTTACGCCTTTTTGATCCTGACGACCCGGTGAAATACGACTATGCATTGTTCGGACTGGGAGTTAATGATATGTTTTAATTATGCCAAATAACTGGTTCAATTTTAAGCAGTTTAAGGTATGGCAGAAAGATTCTGCCTTTAAGGTTGGGACAGATGGGGTTCTACTGGGAGCCTGGTGCGACGTGGAGAGAAATAAAAAAATTCTTGATATAGGAACGGGCAGCGGACTTATTGCCTTAATGGTGGCCCAAAGATCAGGAGCTGATATAATTGCCATCGAACCCGACGTTTTATCAGCGGCAGAAGCCACTTTAAATATTGCCAGATCGCCCTGGTATAAGAGAATTAATGTTATTGAAACAAGTTTGCAGGAATACTTATTATACTCAGATAAGATATTTGATCATATTGTTACCAACCCTCCCTTCTTCAGGAACTCATTGCCAAACACCCTGGATAGGGTATCAAGGGCAAGACATAATTATACACTGGGCTCAGACGAATTATTGAAATGTGTAAACAAGCTGCTCGATCATTCAGGTAAGTTATCGTTAATCCTACCTTATACCGAAGCAAATCTGTTTATTGCTGAAGCTTCTGAATATAGTTTGTATTGCTCCAGGATGTTAAATATTAAGCCTTTGCCCGGCTCATCTGTTAAACGCATCCTCATGGAATTTACTCGTGAAAAGAAGAAACTGTGCTCAGGATTTATGGTAATCGAGACCGGCGAACGACATAGCTATTCGCACGAATACAGGGCTCTCACAAAAGACTTTTATCTTAAGTTTTAACTACTGGATAAAATCAGATTCGGGCAGACCGAATGTTTCTTCCATTGATATCCCAATCTGCTCAAGTCGGTCCAGAACGGGCTTATAAATCTCAGGTATAACCGGCACATAAACCCCACTTAGTTTGATTTCTCCCTTTAATATCATATCAGCTGCAATTGCAGCAGGCAGTCCTACTGTCCTGGCAATCGAAGTATTTGTTTCAAGAGATCCAAAATCAACCATTCTGGAAGTAACTAATTCTCTTCGCCCATCTGCATATGAAGCAAGAAACAGGTGTTTAAGTACTATCATATCCCTGTCTTTTTCTCCTATCATCATCTTAGCAAGCATAAGCTCATAAATTATCTCAAAGGGGCTGATAGAACTGAATCCCATATCATTGTCGCTGAATAACCCCAGCCACTCATAAGCTATTATCGGCAGAGAATCAATTGCTATATTAAGGTAGTCAGCAAGTCTCTGTTTAATGTCGCCCTTACCATCGGGTAAGCGACTGCTCATAAAATCAGAATAACTGACCCCGCTAAAATCTTCGCTTTCCTCATTAAGCAATTTTAGCTCCCTCATTGTATCGAGAATCTCGCACCATCCCTTATATCTGAAGGTACCCCTGAACATGGTTTTCGTTTCAGGTATTCCATATATATCGATATAACTTATGGAGTCACGGTTTGGGTAAACCTCCAGTTCGCCAAGATCACGAATATTATGTGCAAACCTGTCTTTAAAAAGATCCTCCGACTCAATTTGAACTACCTTTCCGTTTTTTAAATATTCTGCACTATTCTTACTGGCCAGTATTACCCCTTTAGGGCTCCACGAGAACTTATATTTAAAAGGGTTGTCAGCAGATTCCGGTGCCGGGAGAGCCCCGCATACAGAATAAAAGCCTTCTATCTTTCCATTTTGACTGTGAATTTCGTCGATGATTCGCATAGCCGACATATGGTCAATGCCCGGGTCAAGACCTATCTCATTTAACAATATAACACCGGCATTTTTTGCCTCTGAATCAAGGTTCTTCATCTCCTCCTTAACATATGAGGTGGTTACCATGTGTTTCTTCAGCCTGACACATATCCTGGCAACATCAGGGTGAAACCTGTATGGTAACAGGCTAATAGCCAGGTCTGATACAGAAACAAGCTTTTCAAGACCTGAAAGATCATCAGCTTCCCAGAATACCGATTCACCCATCGGGTGATTGTTTAATATATTTTCCGCTCTGTCGGTAGTATTTGAAGCAATTGTTATATGATACTCTGCTTCAAGCAGGTATTCTACCAGTGGTTTAGCAACCATTCCGGCTCCAAGAACTAATATTTTATGCATTGTGTTGAGCTATATAAAGAGATAGTAAATAAAACTCAATATATACAATACATTACTGTCCATCAATGATTGATGTCTGTTTTTCCATATTTTTTCAGTAAAAAATTACTGTCTAATATGAAGCATCTGCACTGGAGCCATATCCTCCTAAAAAGACTTTAAAACCGAAGTTAATACCAAAGGTACCTATCTTGCTTGTTTCGTTGAACCCTTCTTCTTCGTATTTTGTATTTATCATACTGTAGCCCGCTATAACATCAAATGAAGCATTCATACCAATAGCTAAGGATGCCCCAACTCCAACTCCGAAAGAATTGAGCGTGTGCTTATATTCAAATGGATCATTACCTTCAAGTTCTGACTTATCTTTCAGCGATCCCAACGCTCCCTTGATCTCGCAAAATGGAGTTATTGAAGATAGAGGGAAATAATACCTTACAAAGGGCTCAAATGCCACGAGAGTTTGAGTTTCAGTTAAGGTTCCGTCACTTTCTTCTGTAAATACAGCCCTTGCAAAGTTTATTCCTAAACCGGCGGCAAGATTGTCAATAACGAAATATCCGGCGCTTGGGGTAAAATTAAAATTGCTTGTTTTTGATTCATCTGAGAATGAGGATGTACTATCACCTGTTGTATTGGTAATATTAGAAAATCCAAAAGACATAATTTGACCACCAGTGCCAGAGCTAAGCAAATTTAAAGAGGATGAGGCTCCTAGCATTACACTGCCTTTCTCAAATTGTGCATTCACAACCATTGCTCCGGCAGTTAAAAATAGTGCTGCAATAATAAGTTTTTTCATGAGATTAGATTTAGGTTAATTGTTTAAAATTATGTTCTTAACTTTTGATTGTTAGGTATGCTAAAATATGCAATATCTTTTTGCGAATCAATTATTATTTTATAATCAATTAGCTTGAAATCTTATATACTGATGAGATATTAACAATTTCAAAAAGAATTTTATTTAATACATGGTACATTGTATCTTTGTTATCCTACTAAAATTATGACCGGAAGATTCCGGTAAATAAATACTAAATATGGCAGGTTCAGGGAAATATGCAGATACACCTTTAATGAGGCAGTATGGCAGCATAAAGGCAAAGCACCCTGATGCAATATTACTCTTCCGTGTGGGTGACTTTTATGAGACATTTGCAGAAGATGCCATTAAAACTTCTGAGATTCTCGGCATTACTCTTACCCGAAGAGCAAATGGCGCTGCATCCTATGTAGAGCTTGCTGGCTTTCCTTATCATGCTCTTGATACCTATCTGCCACGACTTGTAAGGTCTGGCCAGCGCGTTGCAATTTGCGAACAGCTGGAAGACCCCAAGCTAACAAAGAAAATTGTAAAGAGAGGTATTACTGAACTTGTTACCCCGGGAGTGACGCTCGATGATAATGTACTGGAGCATAAAGAAAACAACTACCTGGCATCGGTTCATTTTCATAAAACAGCTGTTGGTGTATCCTTCCTGGATATTTCAACAGGAGAATTCCTGGTTGCTGAAGGAACACTGGCATATGTGGATCAATTAATAAATAATCTTAATCCAAAAGAAGTATTATTTGAAAAGGGTAAAACAGACACTTATCGCGATTCATTTGGATCAAAGTTTTATACCTATAAACTTGACGACTGGATTTTTAATATTGACGCGGCCAGGGAAAGACTTTTAAAGCACTTTGGAACATCTTCCCTTAAGGGATTTGGTGTGCATAGGCTTGATAATGGAATTATTGCAGCCGGGTCAATACTTCATTACCTGGATATAACCCAGCATGAGAAACTAAAGCATATAACATCAATATCCAGGATTGAAGCCGAGAACTATGTTTGGCTGGATAAGTTTACAATACGTAACCTGGAGTTGTTTTCATCACCTTACGAAGGAGCCTATACCCTGATAAATGTTCTCGACAGGACTATCGGACCTATGGGTGGGAGAATGCTTAAAAGATGGTTGTCTTTACCCCTGAAGGATAAAACCCAGATAGATTCCAGGCTGGATGCAGTTGGTTATATTATAGATAATGAGGACTACAGGGATGTGCTGTTAGAGCAGATCAGAACTATTGGTGATCTTGAGAGATTAATCTCAAAGGTGGCCACAGGGAAGATCAACCCCAGGGAAGTTGTTCAGTTAAAAAGATCACTTCAGGCTCTTCTGCCAATTAAAGAGGCATGCGCCGCGACAAACTGTGAACCCTTAATAAGTGCAGGAGATCAGCTTAATCCACTGGGTGATCTTAGCGATAAAATTGAAAAGGAGATGAATAATGATCCACCTGTCTTAATCAGCAGGGGTGGGGTTATTTGTAAAGGGGTTTCAGAAGAACTGGATGAATTAAGGACTATTCAAAGTACCGGGAAAGAGTATTTAATGGAACTTCAGTCACGCGAAAGTGAGCGGACAGGTATTCCTTCACTCAAGGTGGCTTTTAACAATGTATTTGGTTATTATATTGAAGTCCGTAATACACATAAGGATAAGGTTCCGGAGGAGTGGGTTAGGAAGCAGACCCTGGTAAGTGCCGAGAGATATATTACAGAAGAGTTAAAGGAATATGAGAACAAGATACTAGGTGCGGAGGAAAAGATACTTGCACTTGAGCAGCAGATATTCAATAATCTTGTTAATTCATTAATTGAATATATCAGCCCGGTCCAGATAAATGCTTCAGTTATTGCTCGCCTTGACTGCCTTCATTCATTTGCAAGTGTATCAATTGATAATAATTATGTGCGGCCCGAACTGAACGATGGACATGCCATAGAAATTAAAGAAGGCAGGCACCCGGTAATTGAACAGCAGCTGCCTCCGGAAGAATCTTATGTGCCAAATGACTTGTTGCTGGATAATGAAGAGCAGCAGATAATAATACTTACCGGACCAAATATGTCGGGGAAGTCGGCTCTTTTAAGACAAACAGCGCTGATAGTACTTATGGCTCAGGCTGGTTGTTTTGTGCCTGCTGCAGAAGCCAGGATCGGACTGGTAGATAAAATATTTACCAGGGTCGGCGCCTCTGATAATATCAGCCTGGGTGAATCGACCTTTATGGTTGAGATGAATGAGACAGCCAGCATACTTAATAATCTGTCAGACAGGAGCCTGATACTTCTCGATGAAATAGGAAGGGGAACCAGTACATATGATGGTATATCCATAGCATGGGCAATGGTTGAATACCTCCACGAGCATAAAAACAGAGCAAAAACGCTTTTTGCCACTCACTATCATGAGCTTAACGAGATGGAAAGCTCCTTTGGACGGGTAAAAAATTATAATGTCTCAATAAAGGAGCTCGAGAATAAGATTATCTTCTTAAGAAAATTGAAAAGAGGAGGAAGTGAGCATAGTTTTGGGATACATGTTGCCAGGATGGCAGGTATGCCGGTAAGCGTTGTAAAAAGGGCTTCAGAAGTACTCAGGGAAATGGAGGGAGAAGAGGGAGGATTATTATCGAAGCCTGTTTCGGAGCTTGCCTCTCAGCGAGAAGGTATGCAGCTAAGCTTCTTTCAGCTCGACGACCCGGTGCTAAAGCAAATTAGAGATGAAATAATCGATCTCGATGTGAATAACCTTACTCCCGTTGAAGCACTCAATAAGCTTTATAATATCCAGAAACTAATTCGAAAATAGTTATTGGCTTCGCTTTTTCCTACATTCTTTGCTCTTAGGGTCGCGTTATTAGCTAATATTATTTTTGCTCTTTGCCCTTCGCCCTATGCCCTTCGCCCTCTTATTCTATTTCCAGGGTGTCGTGTGAGTTAACAAACAAAATGGTTCCCATTTTTTCATATCCTGTAAATACAGATTCCCCGTTGTGTTTTAAAGTTTCACCCCTGAAACCAATAATTGTCAGGGCTGCATCGGCCGACTTTTCAGATATTAGCTCTTTAAAAGGCTTATCCGGTTCTTCTACGATTACTTCTATATTCTTATCGGTTATCGGCAGTCTGCCGTCTTTAATCAGCCTTTCCTTACTTGCAACAACCTCGTCATACTGCTCGGGCTTACATATATCAAAAATCTTCGATTTTGATTTTTTCCAGTCGGGATGACCGGATATTATAAAGCTCATCATTATCATAAGGTTTGCATTTCTTTCATCACTCGATTTAATCCAGACATGTATGCCATTCTTGTATACAGGAGTTTTATCGCTTGAAGCCAGGATACAAACATCAAAATTCCCTGCATTTATAAGTGCGTAATTATCAATAATTTCACTTATTTCATCTTTGTTACCTTTTGAAAACTCAAAAATCACCATATTATTCTCCATGCCGGAGATGCCAGGCACCTGTATTGCCTGAGCAATTGCAGAGGTATAAGATGGAGAGATTATTGTATCAACGAAAACATGGTTCTCGATTTTGTCATAGGTTTCTATTATCCTGCTTAATTCTAACTGTGCCTGATGGTGAGTGTTTTTTGAATAGTAGCCTTCAATCCTGTGCAGGTAAGTTCCAAATCCGTACTTGTATGATATCCAGTTTAATAATTTAAAGGCTGTATCCCTCTCGAAAGAATTCTTTGAGATACATATTGCACTTGGTCGCCATTCGTTCTCTTTCTTCTTCTCTCTTGATTTCTGGAGGTATACCTGCAGATTCCTGTTAAGCTGAAAAATGGCATTGGCGAATATTGATTCAAGTCCCTGTCGGTCTTTGTGATAGAAGTTGATAAAGGTGTATATTAATATCATCAATAAAACAGCAGCTACGGCATAAGGCATATTTATCTTAAACATAACCCAGATAGAAATAACAAATCCTGCAAGTGAAAGGTACCATCTGCTCTTGAATGAAGGACGATATGAAGGACTTGATCCGAAGTGATTCAGAAATGAAATAAGGCAGAGCGACCCATAGGTTACCATAAAGAACATCGAGATAATTTCTGCAACGGCATTTACATTCCCCAGCGATACGAAGAAAAGGGCAATAATTATTGTAACCATAGATGCGTTAACAGGCTCACCATCACCCTTGCGCCCTCTTGAAAGCCACCAGTTAAGCTTTTTTGAAGGAAAGGAATGATCCAGTGCCAGAGCCTGCAAGGTCCTGGGCGCTACCATAACCGAGCCCAGAGCCGAAGATATTGTAGAAGCGGCCAGGCCAAGTGGAATAATATATGCCCCTCCTATTGCTATCTTGGCCATTATAAGCTGGTTGTTTGTCAGATCTTCGGGACTGGCCGACAAAGCCAGTTTATATACTACAAAGACATAGACTATCATCCCGGTAACTGTCGCAACAGTTGTTCCAAGCGGAATAGATTTGGAAGGGTCTCTTAGCTCACCCGATAAGCCAACCCCGGCAGTCATACCCGTAAAGGCAGGAAAAACAATGGCGAAAACGAGAAAGAAGTTACCCCCGTTTCTTAGTTCAGCGTTTTTAAGGCTAAATTCTGATACAGTAGCATGATCGGTTGATCCCAGGAAAAATAAAACGAGTGATATTGCAAGTATGGCAACCACAAAATAAAGGGCTTTAACTCCCATATTAGCCCCCTTTGTTAAGATCAGATAGCCCAGTAATAGCATTGCCGGGATGCTTATTACCTGACGGGGCAATACCATTTCAAACTTATCAAGGATAAAATTAAAGAAGAATTCAAAAGCTTCGGTAAATGCTATTACATAGAAAGCAACGCTAATGGCCTGCGACATAAACAGGGCAATGCCAATGGTAGCACCTATATTAAGACCAAACGAACGGCTGATAATAAAGTATTCCCCGCCACCCTCAACCCTTTTGTTGGTAGCTATTTCTGAAATGGCCATAGCCGTTGGTATTGTTACCATATGACCCAATAATATAATCAGAATAACTCCCCAGAATCCTAGCGTTCCTACGGCAAATCCAAATCGCAGAAACAGGATGGCTCCGAGTATTGTTGATATAGCCGTAAAGAAAACGGGAGCGGTGCCAAAGCCTTTCTTATTAGTACTCATTATAGTTATAATTTTATTTCAATGAAGTAAAGATAAGTTATTTTATAATCCATATTATTCAAGGCAAGTTGTTAAATATTCGTAAAATATGAACCCTCACAGAAAAATAGTGTTAGAGGAGTAGAACATTATTAATAGATTTGGAATAAAAGCATTTTGCATAGTGTCTTAATTATATGATTAACATTAATAAATAATGAAAAAGATTGATAGAAGAATAATTATTGTTGCCGCATTTATCTTTATTGTTGGCCTCTCTTTTGGTTTGATGAAATTCCTGATTTCATTAAAAGAAGAGCCCCCTGTGCGAATGCAGGCAGATATAAAACGCTATGTAAAGACTGAAAAAGTCGAGTATAAAATTATTACATCACCTGTTGAGGCATCAGGAAGACTTAATTCTGTAAGTTCCATTGACATAATTGCTGAGGCAACAGGGAAAATAGTTAAGGGAAAAATAACTCTTAAAAAAGGAGAACAGTTCAGAAAGGGTGATCTTCTCTTTACCATATATCGTGATGAAGCACTCCTTGCCCTTCAGGGCCAAAAGAGCCAGTTTATGAATACTATTGCTAATATGCTTCCGGATATTAATATCGATTATCCTGATCATATTTCCGGGTTTACAAAGTTCTTTAACTCAATTAATATTATGGAGGAACTTCCTGAAATGCCTGATGTTACAGATGAGAAGCTTAAGGTGTTCCTCAGTAGCAGGGGCGTTCTAAGTGAGTACTATAGTATTCTAAGTGATGAGCTTAAGCTGGAAAGGCATAATGTTTATGCACCATTTAACGGTACATTCTCGGATGTCTTTCTTGAAGTAGGTGCTTATACAAACACCGGTGGCAGAGTGGCACATGCAATACAGACTGATCTTCTGGAGCTCGAAGTTCCTGTTAAGAAAGGCGATGCTCTCTGGATTAAAATTGGTGATAAGGTAACGGTTTTCAGGCAGGGAGAAGACACAAGCTGGACTGGTACTGTTGTTAGAAAAGGAATGTTTATAGATGAAGATACTCAGAGCCAGGCTTTATTTATTAGCCTCAGAAATACTCCCGGTAAAGAACTTATGAATGGAGAATACCTGACAGCTCGGTTCCCTGGCCATGCGGTAGAAGGGGTAATGGAGATACCCAGGAATTCTGTATTCAATAATGATGAAGTATTTGTGGTTGTTGAAGGACGTCTGGAAAAGCGAGTTGTGGAAGTAATAAAGACTAACGAGAAATCATTGATATTTAAAGGCTTAAACGAAGGTGATATTGTAGTTATCCAGGCTCTAATTAATGTCCAGGAAGGAATACAGGTAACTACTGATTTCTCTGAGGAAAAAAGTGGACAGCAGCAGGAGAATAGATCTGAACCGGGTGAGGGAAAAGGTAAACCTAAGAGTTAATCCGGATACTCATAAATCAAGAAACTGCTAGAAAGCTATGAGAAAAATAATAGAGAGATTTGTAGAGTACCCGATGTATGCCAATATAATTATTGTTATAGTAGTGCTTGTCGGAGTGTTCAGTTATAATCAGATGAACAAGTCGTTCTTCCCTGAAACGGAGAGCAGGATAATAACTATTTCAGTCTTCTACCCCGGGGCATCACCTGTCGAGATGGAAGAGGGTGTTACATCCAGGATTGAGGAGGCAGTCAGGGGACTGATAGGGGTAAAGGAGATAACCTCCACATCGGTCGAGAACAGGTCTACAGTATCTGTTGAGACAACAGGTGAGTATCCGATAGATGAAGTGCTTTTTGAAGTTAAGAATGCTGTGGATGGTATTTCATCCCTTCCGTCAGCGGCCGAAAGACCAATAGTATCCAAGCAGAGATCCAGAGCATTTGCAATGTTTATGACTCTTGCTGCATCAGAGGGACACGAGATAAGCCTGATGGCACTGAAAAACTATGCACAGCTGGTTGAGGAAGATTTTCTCAATTCAGGTGTAATGAGCCAGGTTACACTTTCGGGATTTCCACAACCGGAGATATCGATCGAAATAAAGGAGGATGAGCTGCTTCGCTATAATCTTTCCTTCGACCAGATTATACGTGCAATACAAAGCAATAACCAGGATGTTTCCGGTGGTGAAATAAAATCTGAGGAGGAGGAATTGCTTATCAGGCTAAGGTCAAGGAGTACCAGTACCGAAAAGCTGTCAAATATAATTATCGGAGCTAAGACAGACGGTAGTTTCCTCAGGATTAAGGATGTAGGTGAGGTAAAAAAGAAATTTGCTGATGTTCCCAATGAGTCGTATATCAATGGTCGTAAAGCTGCTTCAATAAGGATTGAGAAGCTTCCCGAAGAAGACCTACAGGAGATTACAGAATACGCACTGGAGTATATCGAAGAGTTTAATGCCCGCGACCTGGGAGTTGAATTGATAGTATCAAGGTCATTCTTTGATATCCTGAAAAGCAGGCTCGAACTTCTTACAAGTAATGGTTTGCTTGGTCTCTTTCTTGTAATTGTTTCTCTTACTCTCTTTTTGAATTGGAAAGTATCTGCCTGGGTTTCATTTGGAATTCCCTTCAGTTTCCTGGGGATGTTTATTGTTGCAAATCTGATTGGTGTAACAATTAACATGATGTCGCTAATGGGCATGTTACTTGTGATCGGGATTCTTGTTGATGATGGTATTGTTATAGCAGAAAATATTTATTCCAGCTTTGAAAAGGGTCTTTCTCCGATGAAAGCTGCTGTTAAAGGTACAATGGAAGTTGCGCCTGCAGTTTTAACTTCAGTTGCAACTACAATAGTTGCCTTTAGTCCCTTGCTTTTCCTTAAGGGGACAAATATGGAGATGATGACACAACTCGGTATAGTGGTAATACTGGTTCTCATATTTTCACTTATTGAAGCATTTTTTATTCTGCCCGCTCATCTAGGTAAAAAGGAGGTTTTGAAAAGATATGCCGAACCAAGGAAGAGGAGAGGAATAAAAAAATATTTTGAGAGATTTCTCGATTGGCTCAGAGACGACATATATCATTATGCATTGCTATGGTTAGTTAAATGGAGGCATGCAGTAATAGGTATCCCTATAGCCCTGTTTCTTATTACTGCAGGCTTGTTTGCCGGAGGTCATATAAAAAATACTTTCTTTCCAACTGTCGATTTCGATAACTTTTCTGTGAATGTTGCTTTTACACCGGGTGATGGAGTGGAGCAGACAAGAAAAGTGCTTGATAGAATCGAAAAAGTTGTATGGGAGGTAAATGAAGAGATGACTGAAGAGCTGGGTCTGGATTCCGATCTTATCGAGACAGTAAATAAAAATATCGGATCAGCAAGAAGCATACAGGAGTCGGGCTCCCATTCCGGAAGTATTGATATATATCCAAGGAACCTCGAAGGGCTGGAAGTTACCGGTTTTGATATATCTAATCGTATCAGGTCTAAGATTGGACCTATCCCCGAAGCCAGGAAATATACAGTTGGCGGTCGCAACAGGTGGGGGGCCCCTATCTCAGTTGGGCTTATGTCAAAAAACCTTGGTGAGCTTGAACAGGCAAAAGATTACCTCCTGGAGAGGCTCGAAGAGCTTCCTCAGTTAAAAGATATAAATGAGAATATAGCTCTTGGAAAGCAAGAGGTAAGACTTGATTTGAAACCAAAGGCTTACTACCTGGGCCTTGATGAAACATCAATAGCACAGCAGGTCCGACAGGGTTTCTATGGAGGACAGGCACAACGATTACAGGAGGGTCGTGACGAGTTACGTATCTGGGTCAGGTATCCTAAGTCAGACAGGCTCACCCTGGGTCAGATGGAGAATATGAAGATTAAGACATCGTCAGGAGAATATCCATTGATCGAGCTTGCTGATTATCACCTTGAGAGAGGACCAGTTTCAATAATAAGATTTAATGGCTCCAGGGAGATAAGGGTTGAAGCCGAAACGGTCGATCCTTACGCCCCTGTTCCGGAGATTCTGAATCAAATTGAAACTGAGATACTACCTGATCTGCTGGCCCAATATACAGGAGTAAGGTATATGTTCCAGGGTCAACGCAAGAGCAGTAACGAGGCCGTTACAAAGGCTACCTACTATTTTAGCATGGCCTTCCTTGTTATAATATTCCTTATGTTAATTCACTTCAGGAGCCTGCCCAAGGTGGCTATTATAATCTTTATGATCCCGCTATCAATGCTGGGAGTTTTCTGGGGACACGGAATACACGGACAACCTCTATCTATTATGAGCCTCTGGGGTATTATCGCTCTTACGGGTGTTATAATAAATGATGCTATAGTCTTCCTTGCAAAATATGATGGACTGTTGCTGGATGGAGAGAAAGTGAAGGATGCAATTTTGGGTGCAGGAAAATCCAGGCTTCGACCAATATTGCTAACAACAGTTACTACTACTGTCGGGCTTTTTCCTATGATCCTTGAGAATAGCATGCAGGCACAATTTTTAATTCCCATGGCTATCAGCCTTGCATATGGAGTTGCCATTGGAACAGTTTTTATATTGATCTTCTTCCCTGTACTAATTATGCTGATAAGCGATATAAAAGTATGGCTAAAGTATCTATGGACAGGGGTTAAGCCGGAAAGAGAAGAAGTTGAATCAGCTCTTATACAACGCAGAAGGCGACTCGAATTTGAGATGAACGGTGACAATGAGCTTGATACAGCAATTAATAACTCCAATTAGGATGAAAAAACTATATATATCATTAATCATTTTTGTTCTTGGTGCAATTGTTATTGCACAGGACAATACACTTTCCCTTTCCGATGCTCTGAGCAGGGCTCTCGAAAATAACTATGGGATTCTTATCAGCAGGGCAGATACCAGGATTGCAGGTATTAATAACGATTGGGGTAATGCAGGTCGCTATCCTGTGGTAGGGTTTGATGTGTCTTCTCTCAACAGCCAGGATCTTGATGATAATGTCTTTTCCAGCAGGCTGAATGCGGGCCTGGGATTAACATGGACTATTTTTGACGGGTTCAGGGTAAATCTGACAAAAGACAAACTCGGACAGCTTGAAAATCTTGCTGCCGGCAGAGCAGATATTGTTGTTGAAAATACGATTGAAGATGTTATACTGGCCTATTACCAGGTACTTCTAAATGAGAAAAGACTCACTATACTGGAGAAAGTGATGAAGCTTTCTGAAGACAGGTACAACTACGAGGAGGCACGAAAAGAGTATGGAAACTCCGGTACTTTCAATGTGCTTACCGCAAAGAATAATTACCTGAGTGATAAGGCGGCATATCTTAACCAGGAGGTTACCTACAGGAACTCAGTCAGGAATCTGGACTTCCTTATGGGATTGGAAAGTCACGTAACCTGGCAATTTATCGAGCCCTTTGAGGCAGATACAGCAAACTATGTTCTTTCTGACCTGATCGATAAGATGACCTCAGGAAACGTAAGCCTGTTAAACCAGTATATTAATGTTCTTCTTGCCAGGAATAGTGCCGAGCTTTCACAGAGCGACTACTATCCATCTGTCAGCTTATCGGCAGGAGTAGATAATTCAAATACTTTCCGACCGGCAGCTTCGCAGGGGAGTTCTTTTTCAGCCTATGCAAACGCTACTCTATCTTACGATATCTATAGAGCCGGACAGCGCAAGAGATCACTTGAAATTGCAAGGATAGAAGAGGATATTGTCGGACTTGAACAGGAGGAGCTTACCAGGAGTCTTAATAACCAGTTGCTGAGTATATACGATCTCTATAATGTCAGGAGAGAGCTTCTTGCAATATCGCGAGAGAATATTGAAGCAGCCGAGCTCAACCTTCAAATTGCAGACGAAAAGTACAGGTCAGGTGTCATAAATTCATTTAATTACCGCGATATACAATTGATTTATCTTAATGCAGCTTACCAGGAGGTCCAGGCTATTTATAACCTGAGATCATCCCAGGCCGCTCTGTCTAGGATAACAGGCGGATTTATCAATTCAGTGAATAACGAAGATTAAAGAGTAAGATATTTTTTTGAAGTGTATAAAAAAGTGCTATTTTTGCAAGCACAAAAGGCGGGAATAGCTCAGTTGGTAGAGCACGACCTTGCCAAGGTCGGGGTCGCGGATTCGAGTTCCGTTTCCCGCTCAACAGTTAGAAGGCAGCGAGTTATCGCTGCCTTTTTGTATTTAGCAGGCTCCGTCAGGAGCTTGCTCATGTAAGGAGTATGCTAAATACAAAAATAGCCACATGTGGCTTCTAACTGTTGATAGCTACCCGCCGGGAGGCCAGGATCCGCCCCGAGAAATCGGGGCAATTCCGACTGGGGAGAAGGATCCGCCCCGAGAAATCGGGGCAATTCCGACCGGGGAGAGGGATCCGCCGACTGCAAGGAGGCAATTCCTTGCCACATGTGGCTTCTAACTGTTGATAGCTACCCGCCGGGAGGCCAGGATCCGGTCCCGAGTACTCGGGATCAATTCCTCCCTTCTCTCCATGCTCTTTGCTTTTCCAGTAACGTCGAGCGAAGCGAGACCATTAACGATTCTCGCAGCGAATCAACTAACTAATAACCTTTTCCCCCTACTTCTGCTAATATTTATCACCTTCTTATCTGCCTCAATTCAAATAGCTATATTTGCGTTTATTAAAATTTAGAATAATGAAAAGATTATTATTGTTTGCACTATTTGTTGCTTTTGCCGTATCTGCATCTGCTATTCCTCCATATTATAAGATGGAAGTAAGAAGTGGTACTATCGGTGAGATGGCAGAAATTGTAAGGGCCAAACTAAGTGAAGGCGAATTTAATATTCTGGGTGAATATTATCCAGGCGATACGGACCATTTATATGTACTGGCTTTTACAAGTGATGAGCTAATTGATTTAGCATCAGAAGGACTTGATCAGGGCCTGCTGGCCTCGGTTATGAAAGTTGGAATAACTCACTATGATGGTAAGGTAACAGTATCTGTTATTAATCCGGAATATCTGTTTTATGCTTATTTAAGGACTGCTATGGATGTAGAAAGGGTAAGGGCAGGAGTGGAAGAATTATCAAAGAAAGTATTGGGTGCCATGACCTTTGACGGAACTACCCCTCTTGGTTTTGGAGGAGATCTTTCACCAAAGGATCTTAAGAAATACAGGTATATGCCTGCTATGCCTACATTTGATAAGCCTGTTGAATTAAATACATTTACTACTTTCGATAAAGGACTTGAAGTAATCCAAAAGAATCTTGAAGAGAAAAAAAGCAGGTGTGAGAAGGTATTCGAGCTGAAGATTCCAGGTAAAAATATCGCAATTATTGGTGTTGGTATGTACGACCAGGGGAAGGGAGAGTCGCATTTCCTACCTATAATTGGGGAAGATAATGTTGCTGCCATGCCCTATGAGATTTTACTGATCGAGAATAGAGCCATAATGCTCCATGGAAGGTACAGGTTTGCACTTCACTGGCCGGAACTAAAGATGACAACCTTTACAAAGATTATGAGCAGTCCGGGCGATGTTGAAGATTTCCTGAAAGCACTCACCGAATAATAACTCATACTCTTTTCTGAGTAATAAATATTTTGCTATTTTTGCACCGCTAAATGGAATGATGAATTGCGAAATGCGATATTCGAAATATTTCATCTTTCGCATGTCAAGTAAGAGAAAGATAATTATAGATAAAACCAATAGACCATAATGCCCGGATGGTAGGGCCGACCGTAAAGAATTAGCCCGGTGGGCTAATTTAGGGAGGAGCCAGGAAGAGGGTTGCCAATTCCACCATCCCTGTAGAGACAGAGTTCTTTAAGTAAGAGAAAGATAATATATAGATAAAACCAATAGACCATAATGCCCGGATGGTGGAATTGGTAGACACGTTGGACTTAAAATCCAATGGCCTCGCGGCCGTGGGGGTTCAAGTCCCCCTCCGGGTACTGAAATCAGAGTGAGAGTGAGAGCGAGAGCGATACTTACTCTGATTTCTCAAAACTCACTCTGACACTCACACTATTTTTCATTTTTCTCGTAACTTAACTTTGTCTCGCTAAAGCTGTTGTTATGTTTGACTTTCAAAAACTTGATGTCTATCAAAAGGCAAAAGTATTTTGCGTTTTGATAACCAAAGCTATCTCTTCAGGTAATTTTGAAGGACTACCCATGATCAATTGACGAGCATCATTCAGATTATGTTAAATATTGCAGAAGGATCTTCAGGTTCAGCAAAGGATAGAAAGAATTTCATGGTTATTGCGGGGGAAGGCATTTGAATGTGCAGCTATTCTCGAATATCTCTATGAAGTATCTGAAATTGACAAGGCTACATTCACTAGTTATTATGAAGTCTGGAGGAGATATCAAAAATGCTTTTTGCTCTAATCCGTAAACTAGAGAATAATTAGTAAAGACAGGGGTTGCACTTATCTTCTATCCTCAGAACCTTTCCCTGATTAACGAAGCTTCAGCAAAGTTGATAGCGAAGGAGGACTTTCTCAAAAACGAGTTTTTCGGAAGAGATTCAATCAAGAATATTTATAAGTATCGATCCATAGCATCATTTATCTGAGATGATAAACTGTTTGATATCATTCTTACTCACCATTATCATTAACTATCCGTTAACCTAAGTTAACAATAAGGAAGTTCTTGGATTAGTACTTTGAATAAGCAATCAAATTTTACGAAATGCCAAGGTTTGCCAAAATATTAGCTCATAGAATACAATTGGTTCTGGAGGTTTAATCGGATTCACAGGAAAGATGGTTTTCATTCCTAAATTACTTACGAGAAAGCAGCTGTAGATAATACTGGCATGGATCTGGCTTTGTAATGAGATGTTTTCGTATCACATATTTTTCTCAATGTTATTAAAAACACTTATAAGAAGTTTCGTTGGGTTCCTCAAAGGAAACCTGATGGCCCTTGCCGGATTATCAATTGGTATGATGGTTACTGTTTTATCGGTTACGTACATTGTATTTGAGTCATCCTATGATCAATTTCATAAGAAATCAGACAGGATATACCTTGCCTCCACTCTGATGGAGGTTGAACCTGGTAACGTTGTTTCTATGAGCAATACTCATCATGATTTAAAAGATTATATCGATCTTCATATTCCTCAGATTGAGAAGTCATGCAGAATTTATCCATGCAACAGACCAATCACTATTAATCAGGATAAGTTCAAAGGGCATATAGGACTGAGTGTCGATAGTGAGTTCTTTTCATTGTTTGACTTTAGAATGTTACATGGAGACGGCTCTGTGTTGAGCGACCCGGAAAAGGTTATTCTCTCACAAGATCTTGCCGAAATGTTTTACGGTGATATTAACTGCCTGGGTAAGACAATGCTAATTGAAGATGATGTTTTCACTATAGGAGGTGTAATTGAGAATCCTCCGGGAAATACAAATATTGTATTTGAATATTTGTTACCGATATCCAACACGCTTAAAGCACTTCAGGACCATAATTTCGTGAGTGTTGAGACTTATATCCTCGCGCCAGTTGTTTATGATGATTTATCTGTTATATCCGAACAAATTAATAGTTTTTATGAAACCTACAATGTTAAAGGCAAAGATCAATATAAGGTTAGTCTGAGTACTCTATGCGGAAAGACTCTGTATAATAGTAGTACATCAAAGAACTTTATACTGTTTATTTCTGTCTCAGTTCTTGTTCTGCTGGTTTCAATAATAAACTTCATAAATTCCCATGCCGCATGGAGTGAACTACGGACCCACGAAATAGGGATACGAAAAGTAATGGGAGCATCCAAAGGATTCCTGATAAGGAATATGATAACAAATTCCATGCTCATGTCATTTATTGCCGTTTTTATTGGGCTTATTTTATCACAGTTATTCCTAAAGGTATTTCAAGAATTGCAGGTTTCGGCAATTCAATATGGACCTGGTCTGTATTGGATACAAGTACTTTTGGTAATAATTGCAACTATACTGCTTGTGTATTCCCAATCAGGTATTCGTCACCAGATATATTAACCTTGATTGGTGGCAGAAGTAGGATAGGTGGAGGTTCTTCAAATATCAGGAAGGTACTTGTCCTGGTTCAATATATAATCTCAGCAGGTCTTCTGATAACCCTTTTTATTCTATTCTTCCAGCTCAGATACTTATCACATAAGGACCCAGGGTATATTTCAGAGAATAGGATGGTTATTGAAGTCCCACCCGACCTGGAATTCAATTATCAATCTTACATTAGTGATCTTGAAAAGATACCCGGGATAAAATCCATATCCGGCAATGGTTCAGAATTTGGAGGTACAGTGGTTTCGGATTGAAGCTGATGGGAAGACGAAGGGCTGCAGCAATGGGGTACTTTGTTGAAGATGGATTTTTCAGGACATTTGGTATGGAGCTGCTTTATGGAAAGACATTTGAAGAAACTAGTGGTAGAGATTCCAGTAATGTAATTATAGATCGTTCAACGGGAGTTGCTTGGTTTTGATAATCCTATTGGAGAAAAAGTATTGCTTTCAAGAAGAGAATCAGAAATTATAGGTGTTGTGGAGGATGGATCTGATTGCTAAAAGGGAGCGAGAACCCTTTTTTTATACACAATATTATGATCTCTGTTGTGAATTGATAATTAATTATGTTGGTGATCCTTCAGTTATTGCAGGATCAGTAGCCGAAAAACTTAAGGAGTACGACCCTGAAACAGAATATAATTTCAGGACTCTTGATGAAGCAAAGAAGATTCTGTATGCAAAAGAAGAGAACCAGGTAAAAATTGTATTGTATGTTGGGATTGTGGCCTTGATATTGACAATTATAGGAGCTTATTCAATGGCAAATTACATGGCAGAACGACGAAAAAAGCAGGTGAGTATACGTAAGGTAATGGGGGCAACAGTCAAAGAGGTGCTCCAGATTTCTATCATGGAAGTGGTATGGATGTTGCTTGCAGCTTTTCTAATTGCTTCTCCTATTGCATATATTATAAGTAGAAAATGGCTTCAGAGTTTTACTCTTAAAATATCAATAGGGTTATTACCCTTTTTTCTTGCTTTTATTACGATCACAGTACTGATTCTTATCACTGTTTTCTTTAAAGAGATTAAAGCTGCCATGACAAATCCGGTTGATAACCTCAGACAGGATTAGCTACTATATCCAATTCGACCTTAAAGTTTATGGATATTTCAAGAAATGATTGGATGCAAAAGGTCACTTAACTGGTTGCAACTTTTGTCCGTTCCGGGTACTGAATCAGAGCGAGAGTGAGAGTGAGAGCGAGAAGCTCGATCTATCACTCTCGTTTTGATTTTATATTCTTCCTTTCTGTCAACAATTGTATCTATCTCATAAGAAATCTTCGCTAACATCTTTGCCCAGATATTTTTCAGGAAAGGTTTGCTCTCAAAATATCTCAACATCTGTTCATAATCCTAATTTACACTCTATTTTACTTCCATAACTCTCATCATTGTTTCGACGTTCCTGGGGTTAATAATAGTTTTTGCTTCCGGAGTATATAAGTAATCTATCTTATCTTGATGTATCTCAACAATTTTTGTTCTGACCATTTTCCCAAGACTGTTCAGAAGCTTATTATCAACGCTAAAAGGCTCATCAAGTATTGCTATTGCTGATGGCAACCATCTTGAGGGGAATAGATCGTCGTGAGCACCTCCCTGTTTATACTGGTTAACCTGTGAATCAATTAGTTTCAGCAGCGCTTCAATCCCTTCCTGACTATTAAGCAGTATGTTATTTTCTTTCGTCCACCTTGTCAGGGACTCTTTATTAGGGATAAGTAGTGCTGAAGTATATTTATTCTGGTTATTATAGAGCATCAATTGGTCAATATATGGTGACCTGTCTGTTATGGTCTCCTCTATACCTTCAGGACTGTATTTTTCACCATCATCAGAAATTAAAAGACTTTTGAATCTGCCCAGTACATAAAGAAATCCATCTTCGTCAATGTAGCCCATATCTCCGGTATATAGC
Organism: uncultured Marinilabiliaceae bacterium; assembly: GCA_942491535.1. Lineage (GTDB taxonomy): Bacteria > Bacteroidota > Bacteroidia > Bacteroidales > VadinHA17 > JAUVKT01. The sequence continues at coordinate 76,172 of CALOBV010000024.1, read as the reverse complement.
CATCCATCCCTAATTGCCTCGTTTGTGGCTTTCTCATTCTTCCAGTAGCCCTTCATAACATTCTCCCCGCGGACAATTATTTCGCCCTTCCTGCCAGGATCCAGTTCATTTCCATCCTCATCACATATCTTTAGTTCAAGATTTTTAACCAGCACCCCTGATGATCCCAGCTTATGTTTCATCTCTGTATTTCCTGAAATTACCGGAGAGGCTTCAGACAATCCATACCCCTGAAACATTGGCACACCTATTGCATAAAAAAACTTCTGGAGTTCAATATCAAGTAGCGCAGCTCCACCAAAAAAGAACTTCAACCTTCCTCCAAACCCGGCCCTTATCTTTTTAAACAGGATTGTATCAAGTAGTTTATAATAAGGTTTAAGAATAATCCTGATCCCCATTCCTTTATTCCAGCCATTACCATTGTAATAGTAAGCAACCCTCAAGGCGTGGTTGAAAAGCTTCTCAATAATAGCTCCTTTCTCCCTGATCCCTTTCTCTATTCCCTTTCGGAAGTTCTTAGCAAGAGCCGGGGCGCTCAGAAGAAATACAGGCCTGATCTCCCTGATATTACCAGGGATGTTCTTCAGGCTATCCAGATAAGATCTTCCTGATTGCACTGCAGCCAGACTTGCTCCAACAGCCATCATAATGTATATACCGACAGTATGAGCAAATGAATGATCCCATGGAAGAATCAATAGAGTTGTCCACCAATCCGGAACATCCATCAGGGTAAGCGTCTGTTCGATATTTGAAGTATAGTTTCTGTGTGATAGAATTATTGCCTTTGGATCGGCAGTTGTGCCTGATGTATATGAAATATTCACATAATCATCCGGTCCAATCGACTGAATATGTTTAATAAACTCTTCGCGCCCATTGTTCAGATACTCCTCTCCTGCAACTATTACAGAGCCAATATAGATCTCACCTTCGGAATATTTTTCCTTTGAATCTAGTAGTATAATCTTCTCAAGATTCTTCAGGTTACTTTTAATTGCATCAATTTTTTCCAGCTGATTGGATGAGACAATTATCCATCTGGTCTCAGAGTGATCAAGTCTGAATTTCAGGTCGGAACCCTCCTTCAGAAGTATTGAAAGAGGGACACATATTGCCCCAGCGTGTAAAACTCCAAGTTCACTTATTACCCAGTCGGTTCGGGATTCAGAAAGGAGTGCAATTCTATCTCCTTTTTGTACACCAAGAACCATTAATCCGGCTGCTACCTTATAAACCTGCTCTTTTAACTCTCTGTAAGTTATTGCCTTATATTTGTTACTTTCTTTTTCGAGCAGATAGGGGTTATCCGCATACTTCACTGAACTATTTTCAAGAAGTTCTATAATCGTTTTCATATTTTATAATTTTTTAGTTGATGAATAGAAAATTAAAAATATAGTCTGGATCTCATTGATTTGTACTCCCAATCTAGATAAAGTTACTAAGTAGTTAAACGCAAGTCAAATAAATTAAATACCACTAAATTTCAATTCCTGAGTATTTCATAACTTACATTAACAAACCAAAAACCACATTTATGAAAAATCTAAAAATTATTGCGTTGGTATGCATATCAATGCTGTTCGCATGCAACCCGGCAGATCAACCAATGAATGCTGAAGAAAAGACTCAGATAGAGGTCGATGTTACTGAAACCTTAAATAAAATGCTTGATGCATTCCTGACTACTGATATTGAGGTTTTGAAAGAGTACTTCCTTTTCAATGAAGACTTTTCTACTAATATGGATGGTGTAATCTCTGTCGGAGGAGATAAAGCTATCGAGATGTTCACCGGAGCATTAGCCTATATTGAAAAGTATATTTTTGCTGAAACTCTTCAGATGGAAGTTATGGCTTTAGACCGGAATACTGCCGTTTCGATTATTGGATTTGATGAAGCCTACCTGACTGTTACAGGTGATACTGTAAAAGTCAAAGGAGCTGGCACCTATGTTATGGAACTTGTGGATGGTAAATGGATGGCCGTTCATTTGACCGGGATACATCATCCTGGTGAATAACTTCCCTTAAAATAGTTTAAGAACAGTTTTAGTAATCTTAATTTTAACTGCAAACCTACAGTATCCCAGCTCTAGATAATCTGCTAATACTTGTTGTATCTTTCGTCCGTTCCGGGTACTGAATCAGAGTGAGAGTGAGAGTGAGAGCGAGAAGCTCGAACGACCACTCTCACTCTGATTTTCTCAAAACTCACTCTGACACTCACACTCACACTATTCGAGCAATCACCCTCGATTTGATTTTGAGATGCTCGATTTCACAATATCGAAGTATATTTAAATCGTTTCAAACCCTGGCTGCATATATTAAGATTTAATTCATTATTTTAGAGGATATTTTAATAGATGCGACAGAACCTATTTAATATTCTTGCCTGTAAATTAATCACTAACCAAATATAAAATCGTGAAAAAACTACTTATCTTTTGCTGTTTAGTCCTATTTGCACTAACTGCATGTAAACAAAAAGAGGTGAAAAATGATAATCCATTTTTTGCTGAATTTGACACCCCATTTGGAGTTCCTCCATTTGATCTTATTAAAATAGAGCATTATATGCCTGCAATTGAAGAGGGTATGAAGCAAGAAAAAGCTGAAATTGAAGCTATTCTTAATAATACAGATCCTCCGACCTTCGAAAATACCATTGTAGCCTATACACGCGCAGGAAGCTTCCTGGGCAAAGTAACACCCGTTTTGTATGGTTTGAACAGTGCAAATACAACTCCTGAAATCCAGGCACTCGTTAAAGAACTGTCTCCGATCATGTCAACTCATAACGATGAGATTAACCTGGATCCAAGATTGTTTGCCAGAATCAAAGCTGTTTACGAACAAAAGGACGACTTAAGTCTTGAAGCTGATCAGCTATATTTATTAGAAAACCTTTATAACGGATTTGTAATAAATGGGGCTAATTTAGAGGGTGAAGCAAAAGAAGAGCTTAAAGAGATAAATAAAGAACTTTCTTCCCTGGGTGTTCAGTTCAGTCAAAATTTATTGGGTGAAACAAATGCCTACAAATTAATTATTGAAGATGAAAGTGATTTAGAAGGATTACCGGAAAACGTTATAGCAGCGGGAGCTGAGGCAGCAAAAAGAGAGGGTATGGAAGGTAAATGGCTTTATACAACCCAACGCGCCAGTATGTATCCTTTCCTGACCTATTCTGAAAATCGTGAATTGCGTAAACAGATTTATACGGCCTATACCATGCGTGGTGATAACGATAATGAAAGAGATAATAAGGCTATTGCTGTAGCAGTCTATAATTTAAGAGTGCGTAAAGCAAAGTTACTGGGTTATAAGAGTCATGCTGACCTTGTATTATCAACAAGAATGGCTAAAACATCAGAACGTGTTTATGACTTACTTGACCAGGTATGGTGGCCAGCATTAGAGGTTGCCAGGCAAGAAGTAAAAGATATGCAGGCGATCGTAGATGCTGAAGGGAAAGACTTCAAGATAGCAGCATGGGACTGGTGGAATTATGCTGAAAAAGTTCGTGCTGCAAAATATAACTTTGAAGAGGCACAAATTCGTCCTTATTTTTCTCGTCAAAATGTTCAGGAAGCTATTTTCTATGTGTCCAACAAATTATATGGCATAACTTTTACTGAGATTAAAGATATACCATTACCACACCCGGATGCTTTTGCTTATGAAGTAAAGGAAGCGGATGGAACTACCATTGGAGTATTATATCAGGATTTCTATGCAAGAGCCAGTAAAAATGGTGGCGCCTGGTGCGGGAGTTATCGTAGTTATAAGATTGATGATGATGGCAATAAAACCATTCCTATTGTAACTTTTGTTACCAATGCAAGCGGTCCCGTTGGAGATGCCCCCGCCTTAATGACCTTAGATAATGTAACTACGGTTTTTCATGAGTTTGGCCATGCATTAGACGCTCTATTCTCAAATGTTCGTTATCAAAAAACCTTTAGGGCAAGAGACTTTACTGAGCTTCCCTCTCAAATAATGGAGCACTGGGCAATACATCCTGAAGTCTTAAAAGTATATGCAAAACATTATGAAACCGGAGAAGTAATCCCTGAAGAATTGATTAATAAGATTCAAAATGCAAGTTTATTTAATCAGGGATTTATCACAGTTGAATTCGTTGCAGCCGCTCTTATTGATATGGAGTATCACTCATTAACTGAAGAGAAGGATATTGATGTCAGGGCATTTGAAAAAGAATTCTTTGCAAAGAGAAAATTAATACCAGAAATTGCACCACGGTATAGAACTACATATTTCTCTCATATTATTGGTGGCTATTCTGCTGGTTACTATAGTTATCTATGGTCAGGAGTTTTGGATAATGATGCTTTTGAAGCATTCAATGAAACTTCATTATATGATCAAGAAACAGCTCAATCATTCCGTAAGAACGTTTTGGAGCCCAACGGTTTAATGGATCCTCTTGAAATGTATGTTAACTTTCGTGGAAGAGAAGCGGTCATCGAACCTTTATTAAGAAGCAGGGGCTTAATTAACTAATAATTAGAAAATGCAACTAAGCATGTTGCAACTTCTGTCCGTTAGGGATACTGAAAACAGAGCGAGTGTGAAAGCGGGAGCGATCACACTCGTTTCTTTTTTGCCTCACTCTTATTCTTACATTTATAATTTATTAAGACTTGGGCAGGAAGTGTTTTTATTTGTAGTCTATTTCAATTATTTCAAAAACAATATCTTCCTTGTCTCGCTTTAAAGTCACACTGTCGCCTGCTTTCTTATTTATTAACACTTTGGATAAGGGTGAAATAAAAGAGATTTTGCCTTTTGTAATATCTGCCTCATCAACGCCTACTATTCTGAATATTTGAATATTACCTGATATATTGTCCCTGAGAGTCACCCTTGCCCCGAAGGTAATCTCATCACTTTGTTTTCCTGAGATTTCAATAATCCTGGCGTCAGCAATCCTTTCATTCAGTAATTGTAGCTTCGCGTTTAAATAGTTTTTCGTAATACGCTTCTCATTCTCATTTGTTATGCCAAGGTTTTCCCTTTCGTTGATTAGTTCCTCTTTTTCTTTTAAGAGCTGATCCATACCCTCAGAGGTAACGAAATTAGCAACACCGGCCGGTAAATATGCCCTTTGCGGGATCACAGGTACTTCTTCCTGATCACCTTCCCTGACGAATCCTCTACTCATGGTATTAAGGTTATAGATATTGTCATTTTACTAAATAACTTTAGCCTTCAGTTTAGCCTGGTAATAACTGAATTTGCTGGTAAATTTATCATTATCTACGGTAATTTGGAAGAATATTTACCATTTACCATGCTTACACTGCTCGGTTTAAAAAACTTGAGGTCTGTCAAAAATATAAGGCTTTTTGAAGTTGATGATATATCCGCACAAACTAAAGCAATTATATTAAAACACTATATTTGCTTCTAATATGTTGAAAGCAAAACCAAAACAAACCTATAGCTTTGAATTAGCCAAATTTGGAGGTTTGCTGCTCTACGTCTCTATTACCATCGTATCCCTGTTTATCAATCCATCCGATAATTCTGATGTCAGGATTATCTTACTTACCAGTCTCTCAAGATTTATTTCAGGGATTATTACAGTAACAATAATCTTCCAGGTACTTCACTGGCTAAGTTTTAGGAATCTGGTAGCAAAGAGGATATTCTATTTCCTGTTTTTGCCAGCGAGTTATATAATTTCAGTGGTATGGCTCATTATTTATGCCTATTTAAATTCGCTTCTTCTATCCAAAAGTTTCTTATTCGATCCGCTATTTTACATTAAAGCCTTTAGTTTCCTTTATATTGTTATTGCATTTGTGGGTATGTATTTTCTTGTTAATCATTGGGTCAACCTGAAGAAGCAGAAGGAGATGACTCTTTATGCAACAAATCTGGCAAATGAGGCTCAGTTACAAATGTTACGTTATCAGATAAACCCTCATTTTCTATTTAATGCCCTTAATACAATTCGATCTATGGTAGAGGATGACTCAACCATGGCCCGAAATATGATAACAAAGCTGTCAAATTTCTTCCGCTACTCTTTATCTCAGAATGGAACCACCGATACCTTTGAAAACGAGCTAAATGCAATAAAGAACTATCTCGAAATCCAAAAAATAAGATTTGAGGAGAAGCTGAATGTAGCATATGATGTTGATGAGAGTATCTATCAAATTAGAATACCTTTCTTTATCATTCTACCTCTTGTTGAAAATGCCATTAAATTTGGCTTGCAGTCAGGAAGCAAACCACTTAATATCAAGATTGTTGCGAAAGCCGGAGAACATCTTGAGATTAGTGTTCATAATTCAGGCAGTTTGCTTGGCTGCGATAAAAATCAAGAAGGCACCAAAACAGGAATAGAAAATACAAAGAAAAGACTCTCACTTCACTTTCCCGACAGTCACTCCTTTGAGCTTTTTGAAAAGGATTCATGGGTTATTGCACAGATTATTATTCTTGATTACAAAAATCATTTAGCTGTATAAAGAATGAGAGTACTAAACTCAATTATTATTGATGATGAACGACCCGCCAGGAAGGAGCTGGTTTTTCTGTTAAAAGATATTCCCGAAGTAGAGGTTATTGGTGAAGCGGATAGTATTGAAAAGGCCATAGAGTTAATAAAGCAGCTTAAACCTGATCTTGTTTTTTTAGATATACAGCTTTCAGGCGAAAATGGATTTGATCTTCTTGAGAAGGTTTGTATTGATTTCAAAATAGTTTTCGTAAGCGCTTACGACCAGTATGCCATTAAAGCATTTGAAGTAAACGCCAGCGACTACCTTCTGAAGCCTGTTGATCCAGGGCGACTTGAGAAAACTATAGAAAGAATCCTGGGAAGGACAGCCAGTCACAGTCCAGCTCTGAAAAGATATAATTATCAGGATTCCATCTACCTTAAACAAAGTAATTGTACAGCCAGGTTCGTAGAGATTAATTCCATTATTGCAATTGTCTCTATTGGAAACCATTCCAGGATTTCAACACTGGGCGGACATAGATATATAATATTAAAAACATTGAAACAGTGGGAGCTGGAATTGCCCGATTCATTTATCCGGGTTCATCGCTCAACAATAGTCAACCTGAAACAGATCACCCGCATTGATAACTATTCAAAAGGTCGCCACAAAGTGTTTTTAAATCAGATAGACCTTCCTTTCGAAGTGAGCAGAAATTGCTTTAAGGAATTAAAGAAAGCATATAAATAGGAATCATTTCCTGATTCTCTTACCGTCTATCACGTAAAATCACCATCCATCACTTTACTTAATGTTTTCATGTTATATGGGACTTTTTTTGTAGTCTATATACCAATTAACAGTAAAGCGACATGAAAAAGAATACAGATGCTGCTGTATCATATCTCTATAATGGGTCGCAGACAATGTATCATTTAAAATCTCACATTAAAAATTCACCATTGAAAAACCAGAACATTATGTTAAAAAAAATCAGTTTTATTCTACTGGCAATTCTTTTCTGCCAGGGAATTCTAAAATCGCAAACAAATAAACCGGCAGATAGTACGGTTTACACACTTGGTTTCTCTACCTACCTTTCACATACCGATAAATACGCATCAGGTTTCGATATTTATAGTGATAGGAAAGGCTTTACCTATGTTGTTGGAAATACCAAAGACAAGAATTTCCCGGCTACTGAAGGGGCATATCAGACCGAATTAAAGGGCGAAGGCACAGCTGATGTTTTTGTTGTAAAATATACACCCGAAGGGGAAATAGTTTTTGCTACATTAATTGGTGGTACGAAGAGGGAGCATCATAGTGCAATAACAGTTGATAGTCAAGGATTTATTTATATAGCAGGAGGAACACAGTCACCAGATTTTCCTGTTACTGAGGGAGTGTTTGACACCAGTTTTAACGGAGAAGGAGCCTGGGCAGGCGATGTTTTCGTAACTAAATTAAACCCAACAGGTACTGATATTATTTTTTCTACATTTATTGGAGGTGAAGTTGAAGAAACAGTAGGATCAGGAGGTATAAAGGTTGATTCAAAAGGTAATATTATAGTTGGAGGAACAACCCTTTCTCATAATTTTCCTCTAACCACAGGTGTTATGGACAAAGAAAATATCGCTCATGGTTTCCTTTCTAAATTCAGCCCCAATGGTGAGAAACTTTTATTTTCCACCTTCTTTGGAAGCAGCGTAAGAGAAGGGATTTCTGGCGTTGCAATTGATGATAAAGATAATATCTATATAACAGGCTCTACATATACAGCGCACCTGCCTGTAACTGAAAATGCTTTCAGGAAAGAAATAATTATCCCTAAAGTTGGAGGCCTGATCGATCATTATATTGCCAAAATAGACGAAACAGGCAGCAAAATTTTGTATTTCAGCTATTTTGCAAGCGATGGAAATGGTAGTTCATCTATCGAGTGGACTGAGCCTGGCAGATTGACTATTTGTGGCAACACCCAGGCAAAAGCTTTCCCGGTAACTGACAATGCGATAAGTAAAGAAGTTAAAGGTATGCAGGATTGCTTTATAGCGGTATTTAATTCTGAAACTATGACCCTGGAATATGCCAGCCTGTTTGGAGGAAGTAAAGATGAGCGTGTTATGTCTGCAGGTTTTATTAATGAAAACACGGTTGTTATTGGAGGAACAACAAGTTCTGCCGATTTACCGCTTACAGAAAACGCATTGTATTCAGAATTTCCTGTTTGTGAAAAGGCCTTTAATTCATCATTTCTTGGACGCAAAAAATCTTTTGTGACTGTAATTGATATTGAAAACAGCAAACTCCTGAACTCTAGCTACATGGGTTCAAGCTTTTTATTTAATATATATCCTGATCAAAATGGAAATATCAGTTTTGTTGCAGAAGCAGGCCAACGTGGAGAAGCAGGTATTACAGGATTTCCTATAACTAAAAATGCTATTGAACCGCCCACTTATACTATGGTAGGGCGATTGTTGTTAAATGTTCCACCCGAACCCACCAAGGAGGAATTGTACAAAGATGTGATTGTTGAAGATGCTATTCTGGAAACTTATGTAGGTAAATATGAAATGAGTCCGGGCTTTATCCTGGGTATTATCAAAAATGATAGTCAATTGACATGGCAAATACCTGAACAAGGTGAAAATCCCAAACAGGAGATTGCCATTTTCCCAAAGTCCAGGAATGAATTTTATATAAAGGGATCGGCGTATGAATTAACTTTTAATCTAAATGAAGCTGGAGAAGTAGAAAGTATGACTTTGAATCAGGAAGCTGGAGATGGTGTTATTTGTAAGAAATTAGTCAAATAAGAATTTAACCAAACCCAGAATGATACACTATAGAATCACCATGCTATTTCTGCTGATATCCTTTATAACTATTCAATGTCAGAATATTCCGGAAAATAACGAAACGAAAGGTCTTCCTGCTGAAGTACTAGAGTCAATCGAAAGACGTATAGAGGAAGGTCTAACACCGAGTATTGCATTAGCTTTAATCGACTCCTCAGGTATACAATTCTTTAATTTTGGCTTAACTGCAAAATATGGGAAGGAAGTAGATGAAAATACTATCTATGAAATAGGATCAATATCTAAAGTATTTACAGGGATATTACTTGCACAACAGGTCCTGGATGGTAGGCTCAAACTGGAAGACGAGATAAATAACTTTCTCCCCGATGACATTAAAGTTCCGGTGATGGGCAATACAGAAATTACATTCGGTAATCTTACGGATCATACATCCGGCTTTCCCGGAATGCCCGACAACTTCAGACCAGCCAATCCTGGTAATCCTTTTGCAGACTATACTGTAGAACAGATGTATGAATTTATTTCGAATTATCATCCTGTTCGAACTGTAGGCTCTGAATATGAATACTCAAATCTTGCCCAGGGTCTTTTAGGGCATCTTCTCGCAATGAATAATAATAGTACTTATGAAGAATTGATGGTTCAGACAATTGCAGATCCTCTGGAGATGAATGATACAAGAATTGAATTGACTAAGAGGATGAAAGAGAACCTGGCCACTGGGTCATAGTGGACGCAGGCGTGTTCAGAATTGGGATATCCCAGCGCTTGCTGGTGCAGGTGCAATAAGAAGTTCGACCTCAGATATGGCAAAGTTTATTTCTGCCAATCTGGCTTATTCGAATAGCCCATTAATGGAGGCAATGGAGCTATCTCATCAAATCAGACATGATATGGCTGGTAACAGGTCTATTGCAATGGCCTGGATTATTATGAAAGGAGATAAGGGGAACATAATCTGCCATGGGGGAGCAACGGGTGGATACAGGACTTTTATTGGATTTGTAAAAGAATCGGGCAAGGGAGTGGTGCTCCTTACAAATTCGTCTGAAGGAGCAGATGATATTGGATATTATTTGCTCGATTCCGGGTCAGGATTAGTAGGATTTAAAAGTGATGCAGTAGATATACCAAAATCCACTCTTGAGCAATATGTTGGCCTGTATGAGTTGCGACCCGATCTTAAAATTTACATAAGCAGGGAAGGGAAGCAGTTATATGGACAGGCTACCGGGCAGGATAGATTCGGTATTTATCCTGAGAATGATACTCTCTTTTACCTGACTGTCGTCGATGCTAAGATTGCCTTTCATCGTAAAGATGACGCTACTGAGATTTTGACCATGTTTCAGGATGGTCACGAAATGCAGGGCAGGAAGATTAAATAGGGTAGACCATACCATTAGAGGCTAAGCAATATCGCTTGGCCTCCAATATTTGTAGTCATACTGGTTTAAGGATTTTATTATATAGACCAAATACCAGTTTAGTACTGCTTTCTACAATATTTACATTTAGTATACAACTCACATATCAAAATCAGTTATAATACCTTTTAAATATTCTATTGGTCTTAATTTCCAAAATAAAAGGATCCATCTCTCTACTTTTAGCTTCTAATAACCTTATAATTAAGCAAGATGCTAAAAGTATATCTGAAACTGGCTCGAAGAGTATTTGCCAAAAACAGGCATTTCTTACTTTTCAATATTGCTAATCTGAGTCTGGGTATCATCTGTGGAATTATTGTCTTACTCTACCTGCTCAATTATTTAAGTTTCGACAAGCATCACCTTAATCATTCAAGGATCTACAGGCTTGGATATGAATTAACAACCACTGCTGATGGAAAATCTATGAAAGATGCGAGATCGTCTGAGAAGATAGGGCCAATGCTTCTTAGTGAATGTCCTGAAGTTGAGTCTTATGTTAGATTCAGGCCCTTGGAGAAAGCTATTGTAAAATACAACGAGAAGTCTTTTAGTGAAGATGATATCCTCTATGCCGACACCAGCATATTTAATATTTTCACACACAAATTTATTGTGGGCAGCGCAAGTACCTGTTTTGAAAAAACAAATTCTATTGTTCTGACAGGCAGTATGGCAAATAAGTATTTTGGCGATGCAAATCCAATCGGTAAAATATTGGAGATTGGTTCAGATACTTACGAAGTTAGCGGAATAATTGAGGATCTGCCTGATAATGTCCATCTTAAATTCTCTGCACTCCTGAACTTTGTCCCGGTTGGCACACAATGGTTTACAAGAACCTGTTATACCTATCTCCTTATTAATGAAAATGCCGATGTAGAAGGGATATATGCGAAGTACCCTCAGCTGTTTGAGAAGCATATGTCAGAACAGGCAAAAAGAGTAAAAGCTTATATTGATATCAGGCTGGAGCCTCTTGCAGGCATTCATTATAATTCTGATTTACCACACGACTTTCCGCAGGGTAATAAGATGTATATATACATATTTGCTATAGTAGGACTATTTATAGTATTTATTACTTCAATAAACTACATAAATATGTCAACAGCCTTTGCAGGTAACAGGGCAAAGGAGATTGGGATAAAGAAGGTTTTTGGGGAGAGTGTTAAGACTCTGCGAATATATTTTCTTATCGAATCAGTCCTGATTACCCTAAGCGCATATCTGCTAAGTATAATTGTTGTTAGATTAATTATTGATTCAGACAGCCTCTACCAGATATTCAATGTAAAACTTCATTTCAGATTCTTTCATAATTTAGATCTGTATTTAATCACAATGGGCTTAGCCATCTTAATTGGTCTGATTTCGGGCTTATATCCTGCTTTTTATTTATCATCAATAAGCTTTACGGGAACAGGAAGATCAGGGTCAGGACAGAAAAGTGGAGCCTTATTTTTTAAAAAGTTCTTAATAGTTTTTCAATTTGTTTTATCAATAAGTGTTCTGGTTGGTGTTTTAGCGATGAATAAGCAGATAAATTATGTTAATAGCAGAGATCTGGGATACAACAGGGATAATCTAATTCTTATACCTGTTGATAATCTGGAGAGCTCAGCTATATCTCTATTAGAAGAGAAGCTGCACAGGAATCCTGATATTGTTTCTGTATCAAGCTCATATCTTCTTCCTAACAGCGAAGAATATATGTGTAATTTCAAAGTAGAGACCGAATCCGGATTTGAAGAACAGCTGTTCAACTGGTCTATTGTTGGTCCCGACTATTTTCTTACAATGGAAGTTCAATTTATCGAAGGAAGGGACTTTAATAAAGATTTTGCCTCCGATGCTAATGCTGCATATATAGTAAATGAGTCTTTTCTCCAACACTATGGCTGGAACAGTGCCGTCGATAAAAGAATGCAAATTATAAACGGCGGATACTTCAGATGGCCTGAAGGAAAGATTATTGGAGTAATAAAAGATTTCAATATTGCCTCTTTACATAAAGAGATAGAGCCAATGATCTTTGTTATGCTTGCTGGTGGATACCTGCATATTAGAACCAGCAATGCAAATATTGAGCTTACATTAGATGGTATTGAATCAGCCTGGACAGAGATAGCGCCCGGGGAGGAATTAAATTACACATTTATGAATGAACATCTGTCAGATTCCTATCTGACTGAAATAAATCAATTCAGGCTGGTAAAGATATTCTCTGTTATCTGTATTATCCTTTCCTGCCTTGGACTGATTGGTTTATCAGCCTATACTATTTCAAAAAGAACCAAAGAAGTTGCAATCCGGAAACAACTGGGTGCGTCAATTATTCAAATAATAATGGTTCTGTATAAGGATATTGCAGTATTAATCCTTATTGCAATTATTATCACTATACCTCTGTCCGGCTGGGTGGTGAATATATGGCTCGACAGTTTTGCATACAGGGTTGGAATAGGGGGGGTGATATTTGTTTTTTCCACCCTTATAGCATTCTTGATTGGATTCTTATCCGTTCTGTATCATTCTTTAAGAGTTGCTTACATCAATCCAGTTGAGACCTTGAAATACGAATAATCAAAATTCGAGCGAGAAAATGGTAGACTCATTTTCCTTTGACGCTACCGTTATTATCCCGTTATGTAATCTCATAATCTGACGCGATAAGCTTAATCCAATACCTGAACCTTTTTCCCTGGTTGTAAAGAAGGGTATAAAGATCGAATCAATAAGATCGGGAGGAATACCAGTCCCATTATCTCTTACTTGAATGATTTTCTGGTTTCTTTTCTCTAATGCATTAATGTTAATTGCAGGATTGGTAACATCTTCTACAGCATGTATAGAATTTCTTACAAGGTTAATAATAACCTGTTCCAGCAGCTTTTCATCTGCAGTAATTGTTAAGTCAGCAGGGGATGATATTTCAAAGTCTATTCCCCTGTCTTTTATTTCTTCGGCAAAAAGTGTTCTTATATTCAGTAGAAACGTTTCAATCGAAAAATCCGAAATAGTTGGTGTGGATAGCTGGGTAAGGTTCCTGTAGTCCTCAACAAACTTTGGCCAGGCCCTTGCTCCGCTTGTTTATAGTATTCAGGCCCCTTAGCAGGTCGTTGATATTTTTGTCTGATATTTCATCTGGTTTCTTGCTTTCACCATTTTGCTCGAACTTATCAATCAGGCTTTTCGACAATAAGGTTACCGGACTAACCGAGTTAAGGATCTCGTGTGTCAATACCCTTATTAATTTCTGCCAGGCTTCCATCTCCTGCTGTTCAATCTCATTCTTAATATCCTGGAACGACACTATTCTGATATCTGTTTCTTCAAGTCTAAAGTCAGTTACCCTGATTGCGAGATGCACCAGCTTGCCTGATAGCTCCATTTTAAGCAGCTCCTGGTCCCCGTCCTTCATGTTTTTTATAAGTTCAGGCAGCTCTTCTTTAATTTTGCGTAATGATCCTATTCTGTTTAAATGGAATAGCTGAAAAATATTATTGAATGCCCTGTTGGTAATCAGGATTTCATCTTCTGATGTAAAAGCTATCAGTCCTGTTCCAACATGCTCTATCAGGCGCTGCAGGAAAATAAAGTTCTTTTCTTTTTCTATTCTTAGCTTTCCAAAGGATGCAAGGATATTATTAAAACCTTTATAGAGCATTCTAAATGAACTGTCAGTCTTTTCTGCATCGAATACCATGGTTGAATCCTCGTGCTCGAAGGCAAAAAGAAAGCGGGTAAGTTCCCGGTTAATCTTCCTTATATAGTAAATCAGATATACGATCTGCAAAATCCAGATAAGTATCAGCCCTACAGTTGTTATTATAAGATTACTTCTAAAGTAGGCCAGGGTAATAAGCAGGGGATTAAGGGCAATCAGCAGAACCTGTACAACAAGAATTATATTGAAGCGGTTATAGCTCGTATTTTTTAATTTTTTCATACAGTGTTGATCGGTTAATTCCCAGCTTTTGAGCTGTTTTAGTTAAATTCCCGGAATATTTATCAAGAGCTTTTATTATAACATTCCTTTCGTGATCTGTGAGATTAAAATTGTCGGCAGTAAGATAAGCCTGATTGTTAGTATGGGTAAAATAGAAATCGCGTGTGGTAATAACATCACCATCACATAAGATTACTGCCTTTTCGACAACATGCTCCAGTTCTCTAACATTACCCTTCCATATATTGCTTGTCAGTAGCTTAATAGCATTTGCATCAATTGAGTGAATAGCCTTATTATATTTATTGGAAAACTTTGAAAGGAAGTAGTTTGCCAATTCAGGAATATCTTCAGGCCTTTCCCTTAATGGGGGTATTACTACTTGAATTGTATTAATTCTATATAAGAGGTCCTCCCTGAAAAGATTTTCTTCAACCATCTTATTCAGATCTGCATTAGTGGCACAGATAAGTCTGGTATCAAAAGATACAGGATGACAGCTTCCTATCGGGATTACCTCCTGGTTCTGTATAACAGAGAGCAGTTTGGCCTGGAGGTGGAGCGGAATATTTGCTATTTCGTCTAAAAACAGGGTGCCTCCTGATGCTATTTCAAACCTTCCCGACCTGTCTTCATTTGCACCTGTAAATGAACCTTTCTTAAAGCCAAAGAGCTCACTCTCAAAGAGGTTTTCATTTAAAGATCCCAGGTCTACATTTACAAATATATCACCCGACCTTAAAGATCGTCTGTGTATCTCGCGCGCAATAACCTCCTTGCCCGTTCCATTCTCGCCCAGCAATAGTACATTTGCATCCGTAGCGGCAACCCTGTCTATTACTTCGAAGACCTTTTCCATTGCCGTAGATTTACCCCTTACCAGGTTGTTATCAGGTTTATTAGCCTTTTCATTCAGATGAGTCTGCTTCTGCTTTAACTTCTTTATCTCCAGCTTTGATTGCCTCTGCTTATAAGCATTTATCAAAGTGGCGAGTATCTTATTCTCATCCCATGATTTCTGAATAAAATCTGCAGCTCCTTCTTTAATTGTTTTCACTGCCAGCTCAATATCGCCGTATGCAGTAATAAAAACAATAGTGGCCTGGGGATCCTGTTCCAGTATCTTATTCATCCAGTAGATACCCTCGTTACCTGAATTAATGCCGGCCTTAAAATTCATGTCCAGCAAAATAATATCGAAATTAACCGAGCGATGACGCCCCAGTGCCATATCAGGCTTCTTGAGTGTTTCAATAACTTTAAAATGAGGACTCAAAAACATTTCAAAAGCTTCGAGCAGCTCCTCGTTATCATCAACAATTAATATTTTACAATCCAGTTTCTTCATTAATTATACGGTCTGGAGATTAGTAGACAAATCTTATAAGCTTCATAAAGCATTCAGGCGATTTTTGATAAAAGTATGGTAAATGACGGATAATAAGAAAGAAGTTGTTGGAATATCCAACGATTCTTTTGAGTTATAAATATATTTTCCACTGTATCAGTCTGTTACACTTATGGCACGCTGCTTGGTTTATAAAAATCTGTAAAAAGGGGAGGAGCGACAGAAGATATGCCCGGGCTCTACCCTTGCAATTTTAAAAATAAACAGAAATATAAATATTAATTATACCTTCAGGAAGATGTTAAATTATTATGTTAAAATCGCGTTCAGGAACTTTAAAAAGTATAAATCCTATTTTTTAATCTCTGTATCAGGACTCGCAATAGGTTTGGCAGTCTGCATGATGCTCCTTCTCTATGTTCTGAATGAGTTCAGTTATGACAGATATAATGAAAATGCAGATAATATTTATAGATTATTGCAGTCTAATGAAGTATATCAAGCACCGCAAACTGCTAAGGTCCTGGCAGATGGTATTCCGGAAATAGAAGATTATGGCAGATTACTGGTGACATGGGGAAAGGTTTTTGAGTATGAAGAGAATAAGGTTAAGGAAACAGAAATTATATATGCAGACCCTGCAATATTCAGGATCTTCTCTTTTGATTTTATTAGCGGTGATCCACTTACAGCTCTTAATGCTCCATATACAATGGTAATTTCTGAGCTTATTGCTGAAAAATATTTTGGGACTGAGAATCCTATTGGGAAAGTAATAAAGATAGATAATGAATCTGAGTATACAGTTACAGGAGTGATAGAAAATATGCCGGAGACCTCTCATTTTCGTTATGATATTTTTCTGACTCTTACAGGTGAAATTGAACTGTTTGGCAGTTCCGCAACAAACTGGGGATGGCAAAACTTCCTGGTCTATTTTGTTATGCATGATGGATTTATAGAAGATGAAGTTAGTCAGAAGGCTGTTGACTTAATAGTTAAAACCAGAAACCTGGGTCCTGATGATCGCAAGCCTGTTTTTTCATTGCAGCAGCTAAAAGATATTCACCTTCATTCCGGACAGATTGTTGGAAATGATATTCAACCACAAAATAGTTTTACATATGTCCTGATATTCGTAGGTATAGCTATCCTGATCCTTTTTATAGCCTGTTTCAATTATATTAACCTGTTTACCGCCAATGCCACGTCACGTTCAAGTGAAATTGGCATTAAGAAAGTTGTGGGTGGAACACGACGTCAGTTATTATCCCAATTTATGGGCGAATCATTTATACTCCTGCTTATCTCTTTCTTTCTTTCACTTATTATTATGGAGATATCATTGCCTCTTTTGAATAGCTTATTGGCAAAGGATCTTGCGATTTCTGATCTGCTTAATATAAGTTCAATTTTGGGTATCCTTGGTATTCTTATTATAACAGGAATATTTGCCGGATCATATCCCGCATTTTTTCTATCGTCAATTCAACCCCTTAAAGTGCTCAAAGGATCATCTTTTGGTGTAGATTCTAAAGCAAATTTCAGAAAAATCCTGGTTATTGCCCAGTTTATTATTGTTGTGGCCCTGATAAGTGTCTATATGCTAATGTTACTTCAGATTAAATTTCTGGAGAAGAAAGAGCTGGGATTTAACAAGGAGAGTATTATAGCTTCAGAATTTGATGATTTTACCAGTATAGATAAGTACATGGCCATGAAGCAAGCTCTTCTTGAACAGAATTTCGTACTGGAGGTATCGGTAGCTAGTCGTATTCCCTCAGAAGATCTCAATAACTATGGAGCTTTATTACCGGTGGGGGAGACCAAACCGATCGGAATGCGCTTTGTACATGTAGGCTTTGACTATTTTGAGACCCTCGGTATTAGTGCGAAAAGTGGCAGAACTTTCTCAGATGCTGTTCAAACAGATATTGATAATGCTGTAGTCCTGAACGAAGCTGCAGTTAAACTATTGAAATTTGAAGAAGATGCGGTTGGTCAGCCCGTCCTTTGCGTATTGGCCCGTTCAGATAGAGAGATTATTGGCGTAGTGAGGGATTTTCATTTTGAATCTCTTTATAAGGAAGTCGTTCCAACAGCATTCGTGTTATATTACGGACAGTGCCGTATGCTTATGCTTAAGGTGCAGTCGTCAGATATAAATAATTCAATAAGACTGGTTCATGATATATGCAGTGAGTTTTATCCGGAAAGAGTGTTTGAATTTAATACAATGGATGAAAAACTTGAAAATATTTATAAAGATGATAAGCGAACCTTTCATCTGATGATATATTTTGCTTCACTTGCAATTCTTATAGCCTGTATAGGACTATTCGGACTGGCATCCTTTATGCTCAGATCCCGGACAAAGGAGATCGGCATACATAAAATTTTTGGCTCAGGTCTGTGGCAGGTAATGGTAAAACTTTCAAGAGACTTTGCCATCTGGGTGCTTGTTGCATGTATAGTAGCTTGGCCATTATCCTACTTTCTGATGAGAAGGTGGTTTGAGAGCTTTGCTTACAGGATTAATATAAGCATATGGATCTTTCTTCTTTCAGGTTTTATAGCATTGATTCTTGCCCTGGCAACAGTTAGCTGGATATCATGGAGAGCTGCCAGGAAAAACCCGGTAGATGCCTTACGCTATGAGTAGATTAAGGAAAACTTTAAGTTTCTGCTTATCATTTTATTTTACCATCTATCATTTTAATCTATTTTATACTTTAGAAAAATAGTTGTTTTATCCTTTTTGATAATTAACCTGATATACCATGAAAAGAGTAATTACCAGTATATGTTTTTGTGCCATATTTTACACTGCATTCGCACAAATTGATCAAAATCTATCTTACGAGGAGCTTCAAACCCGGGCAGTAGATCTTTTAAGAAAAGCCAATATCGATTCAGCCATAGTTATAATGGAATATGCTGTGACTAAATTCCCGGAAGAGGAGCAGTGGTCGACAAATTTTCTGGCTCAGCTCAATATCAGGTCAGGCAACAATGCAAAGGCTGTTGAGATATGGAAAGCCGGTATGGAGAAGGGATATAACTATAACCTGACAAGCCATATGTATGACAGGTTTTATAAAGACGATAGCGACTTTCTAAGACTTGTTAATATGGAGAAAGAGAGGAATGACAGATCTCACATAAAGCATGAAGTTATATTACCTGCCGCTTATTCGCAAGATAATTACTACCCGGTAATATTTATCTTTCATGGAAATAACAGGAATATTGAAAGTGCAAAAACATCGTGGGTATCACAAACAATGAAGGATAAATATATTGCTGTCTTTCTTCAATCATATATCTACTCGAATGATGTTAACTATGTTTGGAAATCTGGTGATACAAAAACAGAAAAGGAGTTTAAGGATATTTATGGCAAGATACTCACCGGCTATTCAGTAGATACCACAAAAATTATTCTGGCAGGGATGTCGGCAGGAGGGAGACTTGCCCTTGAATTTGCATTTAATGAGTTTGTCCCAGTTTCAGGATTGGTCCTTAATTGTCCGGTAGTACCAGAAAATATAGGTGATGAACTTATCGGGCAATTTGTTGCAAAGAACAATAAGATTGGAATAATTACAGGAGATAAAGACTTTGCCCTGGAGGGCCAGAAAGGCCTGGTATCAAACATTAAAGAACAAGGAGGGCAGGCCAGGATTACTGTAAGCAAAGATGCGGGACATGAATTCGTAGAAGGTTTTTCAGATCTGCTCAACGATTATCTTAAATGGATTATCGAATAAGGTGTTGAAGTCTTACAATGAATTGGAAATCTATCATAATATTTACACTTCTGTATTGTTTAAAAAGGCCCTGAAGTAACTTGCCAATTGCCTCAGGAAGTTTAGGAGAAGCTAATGATGGCTCAAAAGGGTATCACAAATAATGGATAAATATATTCTATATAAACGCTTGCGTTTATTAAAGGAATAGTTATATATTTGCGTAATTAAACGTAAACGTCTAGATAATGCCAAAGATAATAGCAACAAAAGATGATTGGATAAACCTGGGATTTAAAATATTTGCTATGGAGGGAGAGTCAGGAATTATAGTTGAAAAAATGGCAAAGAAGCTAAAAGTTAACAAGTCAAGCTTTTACTGGCATTTTAAAACCAGGAAGCATTTTATCAATGACTTAACTATGCTCTGGGTTAATAATGCAACTGAACAGATCATTCATTTAACAAATATTAAAAAAACACCAAAGCAGAAGGTTAAAACATTAGTAAGCTTGATATACAAGCAAGATCCATATTTTGATTTTGTATTCTTTTTAAAAAGGTATGCTCAAAAGGAAAAGAAGATACAGGAAGTAATTGATAGTATCGAGAATAAACGGATTGAATATGCAAATGATTTGTTGATGGAACTGGGTTATTCAAAGCAGGAAGCAAGGATTAAATCAGCAATATTATACAAGCACTTTTTAGCCTATCATGAAATATTAAGGTATAAGACACAAAGCCTTAATTATGAAAAAGAAGTAAAAGAAGAAATAAATCAATTTATAAAATACTGATATGAAGTTTATAAGCGGAGATATAAGAGTTAATATATTAATACTTTCAATCTTATCTATACTGAGCCTTTCAGCATTCAATGTGAAATTTAAAACTGATAAAGAGTCTGTGCACAAAAGCTTGAATGATACATTAGTAATAACAAAAATAAGTAAAGACTTGTATATATGTACCTGCAAACCTAATACTGCAAATCCAAACGGAGAAGGGAAAATATATTTCCAGGGTAGATTTAAAAAAAGATGAAATAACTGAAGATGCCGATTATCATGATTGTGATGAGAGATTTTTAATGCAATGGGATTTATCTGAATTACCCCTGGGTATAAAGATAATTGAAGCTAAAATGCAGTTAGTTTGTTATAGTTATAACGGTGATAAACAAGGACAATTAGTATACGAATGCATAAGTGAACCATGGGATGTCAATATTGGCTATAGTAAAAAACCTGCCACATTTCCCGAAACCAGAGTTACTGCAGAATGGCCTGCAAAGAGTACTTACCATTATGTTGATATTACCAATTTTGTTAAGAGCTGGTATAATGGCAGCCTTCTTAATTATGGTTTAATGGGTTTTAGTATTGATACAGAAACAACTAATTCAGCCCTTTTTTGCTCTTCTATATTTCCACAGGAAGATGCTCGTCCTAAGCTAATTATCACATTTTCAAAAGAATAATAATGATTAACAGACTCACAATAATTATAACTGCATTGCTTTTCCTTTCAGCAGGCTGTTCTAACAAGAAGCAGGAAGAACAGATTCCCGATAATGCATTTCCAATTGTATATCGTGGACATCTTTACATTATCGGAGAAGCAGATAGCATTAAAGGCAACTATATCTTCGATACAGGTGCATCGAATTTATATTACGACAGTACTTATTATTCTCACAATAATTTTCAATACACAAACTTATTTACAGCAAAATTACCTGGGGCCGGAACCACAGTTCAGAATGTTGAGGTAGTACATGATACCGTAAGCTTTAGATTTGGCAAATATCTATACCAGACCTATAATGTTCCTATTCTGAAATTAAAGCCAATAGTAGGTGATTTTGCTGATGGAATAATAGGTATGGAGTATTTTTCTAATTCAGTATTGGAGATCAATTATGAAAAAGAGTATATGCTCCTTTTTCAAAGCATTGACTCTGTTGATCTGTCGGGTTATACCAGGATCGGAATTACTAATAGAGAAAATCGGCTATTTATTCCAATGGAGCTTAGAATTAATGACACGCTTACTATTTCGGGCGAGTACCAGTTAGACTTCGGAGCCGGTGGCAATATTGCACTTACCAGCTCTGTCGCCCAAAAGTATAATCTAATGGAAAACATTGAAAAGAAGACACCTTTTTTTACAAAATACGGAGGTGTCGGCGGTGAATCATCCTCTTATGACTTTATGGCTAAGTCAATAGAGATAGGGGAGTTTATTTTTAATAATGTTACAATGGAGTTTAGTGTAGATAAAAGTGGAGCAATGGCCTCTGATGAACATTGTGGACTGCTGGGAAATGGAATATATAGAAGGTTTACTGTTATATTAGATTTTATAAATAATGACTTCTATCTGAAGCCCAACTCAATGTTTAATGAACCTTTCGAATTTTCCAGGCTGGGTTTTTCATATGTTGACAGAAATCAGACCCTTAATGCATGGATCGTTACCGGTTATATAGCGGATCTAATGCTGAAAAAAATGGATTAGAAATTGACGATAAAATAATAGCAGTAAATGGAATAAGCATCCATGAAATTAGCTATGAGTCTCAAAAAGATTTCTTTAAAGAACTATCGAACATTGTGTTGACCATAAATAGAGAAGAAATAGTTAAAGAGATAGAGTTTGATCTGGAACCAATTCAATAATGGGTCGAAATGATAAATTCATTAAAGTAAAAAATGGGCAATATCTAATAGGACTTATGGTAACTATAAACTATTCCTATATGAACCATTAAACAGGTAAAATGCTTAGCAATAATAAGAACTTTTAAAACACAGAACATGAAAAAATTACCAATCTATTTATTACTATTTATTATTTCCTTTTCAGCTACCGCAAAAGAGTATTATGATGCGGAAATATACTATCTGGATGGATCATCGAGAGTCGGATTGGCAGACATGATTGAAGACGGAGGAGATAAAACAATCAAGTTCAAATAAGAAGAAAATGCAGCAGTTGAAATATTAGAATCCGACAAGCTTAGTAAAATAGTTTATACAATTGATGATGAGCAATATGAATATAACCGTCTGAAAGTCTATACAGGATGGAAGCAGGTGAATACGACAGATGAAGCAGGTTGGCTGCAGGTTGTTCAGAAGGGGATTGCAACACTGTATATTAACCAGACGGTTATGTCTTCCAGGAATCAGTATGGGCAGGCCACCGGCAGTGCTACATTTAAAGATTACTATATTATCAGGAGGGAGAGATCGATGCGGCAAAACTTATCGCAACAATTTCAACCTTAAACAATAATCAGACATTTAGGGGCTAAAGCTCTCTCTATTTTTCTGACTATCCTGAACTGGCGAAAAAATAAAAAACAAAACCTATACATGGAAGGATATTTTTAAGTAATTGATACCCTTATATCGGCAGAATGAAAATAAAACAGTAAAATAATGCGTAAAAATTATTGACAATTATAATTTAATGATTTGTTTAATCTCAAAATATCGACAAAAAGAGATTATCAAATCAAAGATTCTAAACGAGGATAGAGAGATTCTGGTTCATCTGCCAGAGAACTATAATAACTCTGATAAGACTTTTCCGGTATTATATCGACTTGACGGTAGCCTGATTCTTTTGACGGAGACTGTTATTATTTGTCAACGAATAACAGCGGAAAGTTTTCTGGGATTCATAAGTGAGGAGCTGCTGCCATATATTGACGATTTATATAGAACCGACGAAAGGATCATTTGTGAAACAAAACCTATATGTGGAAAATCTTTTTGAAGTAATTGACATTTATAATGAATGGGCGGAACAGTATAAAAATTAATGGGATTGCAAAGATCCAATGATGAAAAATTACCTTTATTAGACAACCACTTAACATGTGCCATATGAAGGCAATGTGCCTTGTCACTTTTCTATCAACGTCATATATTAGTTAGGTTCACTTATTGGAAACAAAAAAAATACAATTGAGAATAAAATTACCTTTATTTTAACACTGGACAAAATGTTGGAGATTCGCCCCAAACAAAATTAGGATTCACAACAAAAATAAAGTCTGAAGTTCTTGAAGATAGTCTGGAAATATTTACTCATCATCCCTTCAATTATAGGAGTGACAGAGAATATCCATTGATCTTATTACTGGATCCTCATGCCGCATTTAAAGCCTTCTCTTCATGCACAGAATTAATGGCATATGATAGAAGTATACCACTTAGTATTGTTGTGGGATTTCCACAATACAAATATATCAAATATGATTCGTTAAGTGCAGAAGCTAATATGAATTTGCTTGCAGAATTTATGAACGAAGAATTATTACCATATCTTGATTCTAAATACAATATTACTAAAACAATAATATGGGGACCAGTTAGTACTGGTATGATTATTAGCTATTTTATGCTTGAATATCCGGATTTATTCGATGGATATATATCAGATATTCCTGATTTTAGATTAATTGCCAATAAGATCAATTCAAAAAACGCTTTTGATAAACTAAAAGATAAAAATGTGAAATACTTTCTTTTCGGGAGTAATTCAAAAGGTATTTATAATGAAGCTTTCTTAAATAATTTAAAATCCAATGCTCCAAAAGGATTGGATTGGAACTATAGTATTTCTGATGAGCCCAATAAAATAATAAATCTTATGAATAACTATATGCACGCTCTTGAATTGTTTTTTAATGATGTAGAAGAATAAGACAGTAACTAAAAACCATCATAATGAAGAAGCATACTTTTATATTATTGCTAATTATAGCATTTGGATGTGAGTCGAAACAATTAGAAAATGAAGAAAATAGTTTCCCGGTGTTAACTGGAAAATATTTAGGGCAAACAGAACCAGGACTTACTCCAGAATTATTTGCCCCTAATATTATTTCAACAGGAATGGCAGAAATAAATGCGACCTTCTCTCCCGATTATAAAGCATTCTATTATTCAACCAGACTAAAGAGTGGGCAATTAGTGATATTGGAATTAAAATACAATGGCACACAATGGTCGGAACCAGAAGTCGCATCGTTTTCAAGCGAATATGGTGAGGCTGATCCTTTTATAACTTATGATGGCGAATGGCTTTATTTTATTT
Source organism: uncultured Marinilabiliaceae bacterium (assembly GCA_942491535.1). Lineage (GTDB taxonomy): Bacteria > Bacteroidota > Bacteroidia > Bacteroidales > VadinHA17 > JAUVKT01. Next base: position 51,257 of record CALOBV010000024.1, on the reverse strand, counting down.
CCAGAAGACCTATAGATTCTTTAAAAACCCTAAAAACAGATTGGGATATCTGGAGAGCACATAAAGTTGAAAACGGGTGGTCTGAACCTGAAAGGTTAAGTTCAGAGGTCAATTCCCCAACGAATGAAACCTATCCCACATTAACCAAAAATGGTAAACTATATTTTGCCTCTTCAAGAGACAATCCTGGAAATAATGACATCTATTACGCAAATAAAAAAGATGATGATTTTGAGACTCCGGTAAGATTAAATGATACTGTAAACAGTCCTCACCGGGAAGGAGATATTTTCATCTCTGCCGATGAAGATTATATGATTTTTGCTTCTTCAGGTAGAGAAAGTGGTTCTGGATTATACATCACATTTAATGAGAATGGAAGATGGAGTATTCCCAAACGGATGAAGGATAATATAAATTTGAATGGACATGAATTTTGTCCAATCGTTTCGCCAGATGGGAAGTATTTTTTCTTTACTTCATCCTATATAAATATCTCAAATAAGCCAATAGGGAAACAGACTTATAAACAAATCTTAAAAGATTACAATAAAGCTCATGTCACTCCACAAATGGGAGGTACTGATATATATTGGGTTGACTCAAGAATCATAGAAGAATATAGAAATTAAAGCCGAGAACAATAAATGTAATTGCACACATAAAACAACGTTGTGCTTAATTGCCAGAAACATTCTGCAATAATAAAACTATAGATGAAAAAATTAGGATTTCTATTATTAATACTTCTTTATGTCAGTCAGATTTCTTTTTGTCAAATTGGAGAGCAATCTTATGATATTGGTTATAAATCACTGGTATATCAAGATTGTTCAAGAGTTAATAATGAGGTTATTTTATCGGATTCAACAAATAACTTCAGGACTATTACAACATCAATTTGGTATCCATCAAACATCAAAGATTCTGATAGACAGGTAAATTTTGGCGATTTTTTAACAACGATTGAATTAAACGAAAAACGAAATTATAATCCCAAGGATTCTGTTCTGAATTCTGCTGATAAATTTGCAGATTATTATAATATCAGTAAGACTCATTTGTCAAACCTTACAAATTATTCGACACAATCATTTTTTAATACTGATTATTTGCCTGAAAAATTCCCATTAGTAATATATATTCCGGGAATAAACGGATTCTCTTTCGAAAATCATATTCTTTGCGAGGAGATTGCAAAACAAGGATACGTGGTGATTTCCTTTAACTCAAAAGGTTCTGGTAATAGGTGGATGGAGCCTAATACCATCGATTATGAAAATCAAATTCGTGATGTTCAATTTTTAATCGCTGAAACAAATAGCCAATCTTTTGTTGACAATTCTAAAATCTGTTTGATTGGTCATAGTATTGGAGGATATGTAAATATACTAACGAAAATCAGGGATAGCAGAATTACCTCATTGGTATCACTTGATGGTTCAATAATACACGACATTAAAAGATGCAATGAATTTGTTTATAACGATTTAAGCAAAATGACCTGTCCGTTTTTGTCAATATCAACCCAGGATTTTAATAAAGCAAGGATATATCTTGATAGTATGAGTCATGCTGACAGATATTATTATCAAACATCTACTTTTAGCCACAAAGATTTTAAATCAATCACATATTTATTGCCAACTTCCATCGATTCAGTAAAATTTGAAGATTACCTGAAATTAAATAACCTGATAGTTTCATTTATTAATAAAGTCAACAATAATAGAAACCAAGATGATTTTGAGGAATTAAGCCATAAGCTCACAAACAGCGGATTTGTTAAGACCTCATATTTACCCTCTATACCTGATTTTCTTGATTTTAGACTAATGGTATCCAATGCTAAGTTTAATGATATTTCAAACATTTACGAAAATACTGTTGCTCAATATCCAGCATTTGATATTTCAAAAGACGAGCTATATGATTGGGGTAATAGCCTTAGATATATTGGATATTTCAGTCAAGCTGTTCAGGTTTATAAACTACTAATAGATTTGTACCCAGAATATATCTCAGGTTATAATGGATTGGCAAGGACACTTTTGTTGCAAAACAATAATGATGAAGCAATACATGTTTATAAACTTGCATTGAAGATTGAGCCAAATAATGAAAGTATTAAAAGAAAACTAAATAAATTGACAACTGAAAAAAGCAACTAAAGCACAACATATGGGTTTCGGTAACCTTGACATTTACATTGCCTTTAAGACCAATAAGGGAACCGGGACGGCACCTGTAAACCTTGGAGAACATATAAATACAAACGTGAATGAAACTTGTCCCTCTATTTCACCTGATGGTAAATTCATTTTTTTTAGTCGATATAACGATTTGAATGGAAAACCGGATATTTATTGGGTGAGTTCATCAGTAATAAATAATTTAAAACAAAAACCTGAAACCAAACTATACTAATAAAATGAAAAACTTACTTCCCATTTTAATCTCCCTTATCATCTTTGTGATAAGTTGTATGCCAGAGGATAATAAATCAGAAATATTACTGGAGACAAGCGCATATGCTGATAGTACTAAAATATACCTTGTTGATACGGAAACAATAACAACTATTGATTCAGGATATATTGTTAACAATCAGGCTTGTTTTTGATGTTGATGTAGTTGAACCAACCCGCCTTATGATAAGACCCGTTTTTAAAACGCGGGAAGATTTTCAGGTCAGATATATCTGGAAAGAAGACAGTCAATTGACTGTCAGGGCAGAGAAAGGAAACCTTAAAAATGCCGTGGTTGAAGGTTCTGTAATGCAGATTCAGGCTGATCTTGTAAAGACCAGTAAGGACAAGCTTCATTTACTGAATGATAGTCTTTTGAAGGCATACTCTTCTATGGAAGACAGAAGTTCAGAAGAGGCAAAGGCAATACGCGCCAGGGGAAGATCAATTACACAGGAAATTACAGAGGTGGATATTGATTATATAAAAAATAATCCTGACAATATATTTAGTGCAATAACACTGAAACAGTTAATGACCTATACAATTCCAAAAGCTGAAACTGAGGCTCTATATGAAAATCTTAAGCGAGGAAGTTAAATCCACAAAATATGGCATTAGCATTAAGAAGTATCTTGATTTAAGCCGCGATCTGAAAGCAGGGGATAAGGCTGTTGATTTTAAAATGCCGGATATTAATGGCAAACTGGTCGGATTAAGCGATTTTCAGGGAAAGTATGTCTTACTCGATTTCTGGGGTTCAGGTTGCGGACCCTGTAGATTGGAAAGTCCCAACCTTCTCAGAAACTATAAGGAATACCGGGATAAGGGCTTTGAAATAATAAGTATAACCTTTGACAGAGACAGGGAAGCCTGGGCAAAAGCTGTTAAGAAGGATGGTATGATCTGGACAACACTATGCGATCTTAAGGGAAGTGACGGGGATGTAATAATGACTTACAAAGTTTTCTTTATGCCTACCTATTTCCTGATCAATCCGGAAGGGATTATTATTGATACATGGCAGGGAACCGGTCAATTAGATGAAAAATTGATAGAGATCTTTGGCGAAGAATAGATTACACAATACATTATAATAATGCTATTTTACAATATAAGAACAGCACTTCGAAATATTTTACGTTTCAGGAGTCATACAGTAATAGGTTTAACCGGATTAGCCATAAGTCTGGCTTGCCTGTTTGTAATCACAGCCTGGGCTATCCAGGAATTACAATATGACCGCTTCCATAAAGCTGCCGGGTCTGTATTTATGGTGACAACAGAGATGAGTTCTAAAAATGGGAATAACGTAATAATAGCTGAGACTCCACCGGCATTAGCGCCTGAGCTTAAGAAGAGAATACCTTCTGTTGAACAGAGTTTTGATCTTATCTACCTCTATGGGAAGAGAATACTGCAGAGTGGTGACAATAGTTATGAAGAAACAGGTGTTGCTGCAGATCAAGCAATGTTAGAGGTCTTAAATTTCCCCCTGGTAGATGGAAATATTAGTTTATTGGACGATCCGAATTCAATTTTTATTACAGAAAAACTTAGTAAAAAGCTATTTGCCGACGAAACTCCGATAGGAAAAGTTATCGGGTACAATAATGACAGAGTATTAACAGTAAGGGGCATTCTTAAGGATATACCGGAGAATTCAAGTTTAAAGTTCGATTTTATAGTTGCGAAGCAGATTGAATCAGACTCTAATTCAAGCTGGTGGCCGCTTTCAACTAACACGTTTATTAAGATTGCCCCTAAAGCCAGCCTGGCAGATATTAACGATCTGGCAAAAACTATCTGGAGAGAAAATATAGAGCCCGAACAGTTTACAATTAACCTGGTACCTATAACTAAATTAAGATACGGGTCTGATTTTGAAGTTTTTAACGCTAAACATGGTAATTATCTTAAACTCTATTCATTTATTGGAATTGCTATACTCATCTTGATATTAGCCTCCCTGAATTATGTTAACCTGGTATCTGCCTATCTATATAAAAGTAGAGTTGATTTAGGTATCCGAAAAATTAACGGCGCAACTTCAAGAAATATTTTTAGTTATATTCTTATTGAATCAGTTATCATATTACTTATTGCATCCTTTGTAGCAGTTTTACTATCTGCAATACTTATTCGTCTCTTTCAATTCCTGGTAGCTGTAAATATTGTCTCAAAGTATCTTGTAATAAGTTCTATATCAGGCAGCATAGCTTCAATAATGATAATAGGAATAATTTCGGTTTTATACCCGGCCTTAGTCACCAGTTCGTATTCACCTTTCTCAAACAAAAAAGCTAATAATTCAAAACCAAATAAGACCAGATTAAAAAATGTTTTCGTAATCAGCCAGTTCATATTGTCTATTACACTTACTACGGTCAGTCTTATAATAATAAGACAAACGAACTATTTAAATAAGTTTGACCTGGGGTATAAATCTCAAAATATAGTTGAGGTATTCTTACCTACAGAGGGGGCTGAAAATTTCGAAACGATAAAGAACGAGCTTTTGTCAGATCCCAATATTTCTAATGTCTCTTTTGCTCGTATCTCACCCGTAGATGTTAGCTCATTCTTTATAAGCGAAGAGTGGAGATGGGAAGGTTTACAGCCTGAATCTTCAACTTCAATTTATAGTTTAGCAGTTGACAATTCTTACCTGGATCTTTTTAGGATACCATTTCTTAGTGGCAGGAATTTTTTAGCTACGGAGAGTGATACCAACAAAGTGATAATTAATGAAAAGCTCTCTGGTATACTCGGCTTCGGTGATCCCATTGGAAAAGTAATATCCCGGGGTGACAGATCATTTGAAATTATAGGGGTCGTTAAAAACTTCCATTTTCAAAACCTGTCAAACAGTATTAAGCCGCAATTATTTACATATAGTGCAACACAAAACAGGATGTTTGTGGAAATAAGCCATAACACAGAACAGGGTTTAAATGCTATAAAGAATCAATTTGACCGCTTCTTCAATGTGCCATTCAGTTATAGTTTTATTGATAAGCAGATAAAGGAACTCTATGCAAATGAAAGTAAAATTTCACTGGGGATTATAGTATTTACGATCTTAACCATTATTCTCTCCTGCATAGGGTTAATAGGTCTGATAAGCTTTAATCTGGAATTAAAGGTAAAGGAGATAGGTATTAGGAAAGTATGTGGTTCAACTATTACTGAGATAATAGTACTTCTCAATAGAGACATTATTAAAGGCTTCCTGATAGGATTTTTTATCAGTTTCTGGATATCATGGTATTCGATGACTAAATGGCTCGAGGATTTCTCTTTCAGAATCTCTTTGGATTGGTGGGTATTTATGGTTGGAGCTTTTATTATTCTTGCGATTACTGCTCTAACGGCTACCGGCTTATCATGGAAGGCAGCCAGACAAAACCCAATTAAGTCTCTCAATAACTTCTAATAAGCGGAACTTTTTGATATAGCAATTATTTCACAATACGGTGGTCGCCAGCTTGCACCTTATCGTTGAAAAGGTGCACAGAACCTGATTATCGAATCTCGTTTAATTCATATTTTTATATCATCATATGTTTTGTGCTAATTCTGGAAATTAATAGTTTTACCACTATGTAAGAGAAAAAGCAAAATTTCTTCCAATTAAAGAATAGCTTAGTAAGCTAAAGGTTTCAATAACTCACATTTTTCTGAATGATAATAGATGCACATACACATATAGGTGAAATAAGTTTTCCCGTTGGTAAAAGCAGGATTTCTTCTATGCCCGAAAGAACCCTTCTTGAGGCTATAGAAAAATATTCGATCGATCTTGTTCTGGTTTCAAGTATTGAAGGATCCGAGTTTAATTCTGATAAGGAGCTAATGCCTGCAGACAGGCAGATTCCTCAGCTCATATCAATGCAAAGGGTGGTGGATTTTGTTAAAAGGAACAGGCAGAGGGCTAAAGCATTATTATGGGTAAAACCTTATACTGAAGATCGGAGCAGGGAGCTGGATAAGTTTATTCGCACTAACAGGGAATTTATTGCCGGGGTAAAAATACATCCCAAGCTATCGAACCTGGAGTTCAGGGATAAGAGAATGGTACCATTTATTGAGATGGCCGGGGAATACGGTTTTCCAATACTTGTCCATACAGAAAATGATGGCAGGTCGAATGTAGGATTCGTTGAGGAGGTGGCGAATAGATATGGGGAGATTAACTTTATTATGGCTCATATGGGAATGGGGAGTGATAACAGTGAAGCAATAGATATAATAAAACGAAATCGGAATATTTTTGGAGACATTGCCCTGGTCGAAAGCATGAATGTTGTGAGGGCCATCACTGAATGCGGATCAGACAAAATAATCTTCGGGACCGATGCAACTGTATTCGGGATAGATACTTATGAAAAGTACCTGCCTGTTATTAACTCTATAAAATCAAATTTTGACTCAGAAGATCTTGATAATGTTTTATATAAAAATTGCATCAGATTATATGGACTTAATGATTTCCTTCAATAGATGCTGAAAAATCGTCGGGCCCGCGCTCATTTTTTACATACCCTTTTCCTGGTCACACCCTTTCCCTTACGGATGTTTCGGCATATATAATTCTGATTAATAAGTTGAACAAAAGCTTTATACTATTGATTGAGGCTAATATCTTATATTGCACAATAAGATAGGAGGAATAGTTCTATTTAGCAGGAAACAGAAACTATGTTATCTTTAGTTTGTTATTACTAATAGTACAATGCATTAAGTGTATGATAACAATAGGAAGAATTGATAAGGCCGATTTTCCAGAATTGAATCTGAGAAATATTAAGATCAAAATTGATACAGGAGCCTATACTTCAGCAATTCATAGTCATGATATCAGAGAAGTTGAAGATAGTGGGGAGAAACACCTTGAGTTTGAACTGCTTGACCCTTCGCACGACAAGTACAATAATATAATATTCAAGGTAACAAACTACAAAACTAAATCGATAAAAAGTTCATTTGGAGCCACTGAGCAAAGGTTTATCATAAAAACTAAGATTTTTATTTTTGATAAAGAGTATCCGATAGACCTGTCGTTAAGCGAGCGGAATGATATGAAATTCCCGATTCTTATCGGGAGGAAGTTCCTGAATAAAAGATTTATAGTAAATACCTCATTAAAAAATATCTCCTTCAAATTAAAGCAGGAGACCAAGAAACATTCATAATATTCATTTCTATATTCAAAACACATATGAAGATTGCAGTCTTATCAAGAAATCCCAGGTTATACTCAACTAAAAGACTTGTGGAGGCGGCGAAAGAGAAGGGTCATGATGTTATAGTTGTTGATCATTTAAAATGCATTATTGAGCTTGAGAAGAAGAATCCAAGAGTATACTACAACGGGGCTTATTTAGATGATATAGATGCAATAATTCCAAGAATAGGGGCATCTGTTACCTTTTATGGTACTGCGGTTGTTCGTCAGTTTGAAATGATGGGGGCATTTTCTGCAGTTGAGTCCCAGGCCCTGGTAAGGTCGAGGGACAAGCTCAGAAGTTTACAGATACTTGCAAGATCTGGTGTCGGAATGCCGAAAACCATATTTACAAATTATGCAAAGGATGTTGACCATGTTATTAAATCCGTTGGTGGCGCTCCACTGGTTCTTAAATTACTGGAGGGAACACAGGGGCTGGGCGTAGTATTGGCCGAGACCCATAATGCGGCAAACTCGGTTATTGAAGCATTTAATGGTCTTAAGGCCAGGGTAATTGCTCAACAATTTATCAAAGAATCAGGTGGAGCTGATATCCGGGCTTTTGTTGTTGATGGTGTGGTAGTTGGTGCAATGAAAAGACAGGGTAAAGAAGGTGAGTTTCGCTCCAATCTGCACAGGGGAGGAAGTGCTACGGTTATTGAGCTGTCTGATGAAGAAGAACTTACCGCTTTGAAAGCAACCAAGGCAATGGCACTTGGTGTATCAGGCGTTGATATGCTTCAATCTGAAAAAGGTCCTCTTGTATTAGAAGTAAATTCATCTCCCGGGCTCGAAGGAATTGAGGCAGCAACAGGAAAAGATATTGCAAAGGAAATAATAAAGTACCTTGAGAGAAATGTCTGATAATAAATTTATTATTCTGGGAAGGGAGATTAAGAAGGGCGAGGGCGCTATACTTGAAATGGAGGTGGCCAAACTTCCAACCAGAAATAATTTGCGAATTCCTGTAATTGTTGAACGGGCCATCCATGATGGTCCTGTTTTATTACTTATGGCTGGTGTCCATGGTGATGAAATGAATGGGGTTGCTATTTTACGGGATATCATTAGAAGAAAACTTAATGTGCCTAAAAGAGGTACTATAATTTGCATCCCTGTTTTTAATGTATTCGGTTACCTGGATCAGTCCAGGGAATTTCCTGACGGAAGAGATTTAAACAGGATGTTTCCGGGCTCGGCATCCGGATCACTGGCCAGCCAGTTTGCGTATAAGTTCACTAAGGAAATTTCTCCCCTGGTAGACTATGTTCTGGATTTCCACACAGGTGGATCAGGACGTGATAATTTCCCTAATGTAAGATGTGTTTTAACAGAAGAACTTTCATTAGAGCTGGCTAAAGTATTTGGATCTCCATTTATTGTAAATTCAAAATATATTCCTAAATCAATCAGGGAAACTATTCACAAGCTGGGAAAAACCATTTTATTATTTGAAGGAGGAAAATCCCTTGATTTAGACCAAAGAGTAATTGACTTTGGCGTTCAGGGGGCCCTTAACATTATGAGGTATTTGAAAATGCAGGAAGGTGAAATAGTAATAGAAAGTGATCCTGTAATTATAGATAAGAGCAAATGGATACGTGCTCCTCACTCAGGATTATTTCAATCACTGGTTAAAAACGGTACAAGGGTTGATAGAAAGACAGTTATAGGGAAAATATCAGATCCTTACGGAAGTTTTGAAAAGAAGGTTCTTGCTCCTTTTGACTGCTATATTTTTGGTATGAATACAGCTCCAATAGTTTATAAAGGCGATGCAATTTTCCATGTTAGTATTGACCATGTATAGTTGACTATTGCATGAGCTGATATCTCAGCCGGATAAAAAAGTATAATATTACCACAGCGCCTATATCCTCTATAATTTGTGCGGGGGGTGAATAGAAAGTCTAATTAAAAAATCAAGCACAAATATTTTGTGCTTGATTCTATACATACAGTTGTCAGTTTCGACATCTATTTAGATACTACTTCTTCTTCAGGTCATTCAGGATTTCGCTTGCTGAATCTTTACCTCCCAGGCCAAAGGCCAGTGCCAGGGCAAGACATATAGCCCCAAATAGGATAATAAATGCGCTTGTTACTATCTCCTGTGCAATATTGAGCTGACCCAGGGTAACGAAAACAGTCAGAACTATGATTGCATAGTAGGTGATCTTACTTATCAGCCCGGATGTAATTTCTTTCATTCCTGCCAGGGAGGTCTTAACAATCTGAGAAAACATCCTTGCAAGATAAATTCCAATAATTAATATCACAATTGCTACGATAATATTCGGGAGATATAACATTATCTCATTAAACAGTGTTGAGGCAACTGTTAGGTTCAGGCTATTTAATGTAGCAATTATTACGATAAGCATCAGAATCCAATAGATAAGTGTTCCGATAATTCCAATTGAGTCGGATTTTGATCCACCCTCCTTTAAGAATTTATCAATGCCCGTTTTTTCTGTCAGGAAATCGAACTTGATTAGTCTAAGGAGTTTTATTATACCCCTCCTTAATAATTTAGCAATTATCCACCCAACAATAAATATCAGGAGTGCTCCTAAGATCCTTGGAAGAGAGATAGCAATTTCATTTAAAAACTGCTGTGAGCTGTCAATAAATAGGTTAAATTGTTCTTTCATAGTTTTGAGTTTTAGCAATGTGAGAATTGGCAAATAGAAACAGGCTTCTGGTAGTAAATTGTCTTATATGGGCTGTCCCTTATGCTAGAATATACGAAAATTTAGCATGAAATGCAAATATATTTTGAGTACCAGGGACTTATGCTTCACATTGATGCTGTGAACATTCTTCTTTTCCTTCTCGATTATGACATTATCACTATTGCTTAATCGATTATTTCAGAAGTAAATCAGATTTTAATAACTTATATTTTTTTGTTCAATATTCAGAAGCTTCAGGTTCAGTAAAGTCCAAAGCTCCTCCTTCCGATTTACCCGTTCCCAATGCATATACATGAGAACGAACCTTTTGTGCCCATTCAAAATTTGAATGCGACCTGTCAAAGGTCTCATATGAAATCGGCTTGCCAATTGTAACTTTGATTGTTGCATGCTTCTTCTTAAAGATCTCGCGCGGAAGAAGCATTAGTTCAATAACTGTTTTAATGCCAAAGATCTTTCTGAAGATGAATATCGCGTAAAATAGTGCGGAATTCCTTCCATGAAAATGGAAGGGAACGATATCTCTTTTACTTGTAACAGCTTTAGCAATAAAGCTCTTTTGCCAGGGGATATCCCTTACTTTGCCTTTAACTATCCTTGATACTATTCCGGCAGGGAAGTGAGTTATGGGTTCACTGCTATTATAGGTTTCATTAATTGCGTTCAGATACTCTCTGGATGATTTTCCGAAGACATTTACTGCAGCTACAAAAGGTCTTAACTGTGGAACAAAAGCAAAAGAATCGTTTGCAATTGCTTTAAGGCTACCGTATTTTTGAGACACAGTGTGTGTCATAATTAAGCCGTCAAGAATCCCGAACGGATGATTGCCTACAAAAAAACACCTTCCGTTTTCAGGAAGATTTTCGATCCCTTCTATATCAAGATTTAGCTTAAACTCTTCGATTATTTTTGGTAGAAATTCTACTGCAGGATAATCAGTGTACCTATTGATAATTGAGTTTATTTCCTCTTGCTTAATGATTTTAATCAGATAACGCACAACAATGGGTGGCAGGCTTTTTAAAAGTTTAGAGTTACGCTCCTGGATAGTCCTGGCAAGGTCTATATGTTTAATTTCATTACCCATTGCAGTCGTTAGTTTCAAAATAGATACTGCGAAGGTATAAAATTGATATTTAGTAATCGTCTAAGTGTCTGGATTCTTCAATTGTTGTTGGCAGAAAGCAAAAAAGAGGTCTAAAAAGACCTCTTTTTTTGCTTCAGGGATTTCCCTGGTATTATTTCAAATCAAAAGAGGTATTTATCTTTCCTCCTTTTACTGAATCATATTTAATATTAACTTTTCCAGAACCCTTTACCAGGTATTGAATTGTTCTGGATGTTTTGCCGGGATGACCATTCCTGATCATTATTCTTTTTAGATCATGCTGATCAATTTCCTGGCTGACGGGTTTTAAATAATCGTTTGTAAGGGGATCAATTATCCAGCTTGCAGAAATAATTTCAACATTACCATCCAGGGTAAGGAGGTCGGGCCTGACAACATTATTCTGTGCTGCTTTGGCTGTAATAGTTGGTGCTACCTTAGGGTTAGAAAACTCAACCCATACTTTGTATACATCCTTTCCCAGCTTCTCTACCTTATGACTACCCATCTTCATCATAGGCATTTCATCTGCCTGGTAAAGTGTAAATGACATATTCCTGTGGCAGAGTTCTTCGTTCATAAACCTCGGGGGAACCCTTCCCCTGGTCTTTTTCCAGCGACCTCCCATTTCAACTTTGCCATATTCAGGATGGTCAAATTCTTTCCAGTCGACATACTGGTCGCCAAACTCAAGGTAATCATCAAAGAAGTATGAACCCTTTTCATCTGAGATCGGACTGTCAGGATCCTGGGTTTGCGCCTGGAGCTCCGGACTGGTATAATATTGCCTGCCACTCCATAATTCATTTGAGAATGAGATCATTCCAAGGCCATCGCTTGTCCAGTCGATAAAACCTCCATGCACTGTATACAATCCGCTCCAGATTACAATATACCTGTAAAATGGCAACATCCTTTCACCATTTTTACCAAGCTCATCATAGAACCTGACATCAGAAGCAGGATATTCACCCAGTGCTTCCGCCCCCGGACCGCGTAATATCATGCCGCCACTATTATGATAAGCCTGTACACCGGAAATATTTGGGTGAGCCATTAAGAATTTATTTATTGCATTAGACTCGGGTAGCTGGAATGGGTATTCCATAGCACCTCCCTGAACATAATTTGGTTGCCAGTCGATTGCCCAGTTTCGGTTTGGATCATAGCTACCGGGGCCATCTTCATTAACCAGTCCGTCACCATCATCATCAATGCCTTCAGATCCCAGGATAATATAATCGCCTTTTTCTCCAAAGGCAACGGGCTCCATTATTCTTTTGTCGACAGTGCTTATTCTCATATTCCCTTCTCCGGGTACATATAATCTTATTTGCTCGATCACACCATTCCCGTTAAGGTCGTTAGGTCCATCTTCTTCATACAATCCGTCATTATCGCTGTCGACAGGAACATGTCCTGTCCGGGCACCACCACCATCAGTCTCCATAAAGTACTGGCGACCGTCAGGGTTAACTGTCGGGAAAATATAGAATACTCTTTCGTCGACAAGGCGGGTAACCTTATCTATCCTGCCATAGTTCTCCATAAGATACCATATAGTATACAGACAAATCTCACCACCCTGTATCTCATTACCATGAATATTGGCATCAATATACATTGCTGCCTTACTGAATTCATCTCCCGTTTTTGGATTATTAATTGTCATATACATTAAATCCTGTCCGTTGAAGCTTTTGCCTGCAGATTCCATCTTCAAAAATTCAGGAAATGCTTTTTCAAGGCGTCTCATATCATCCCATAGTTCATTAACATCATGCCAGCGGTTAAAATCAATTTTAACCTTGAACTGGGGGTCTGAGGCGTATTTCTGACCATAGGACACAGGCGATACAATTGTCAATAACATCATTATGACAAATACACTGGCTAAGGTTTTATATATAGTTTTCACTTTTATTCCTCCGTTTTCAATTTATTATTATGTCAATTATTTCAATGTAATATTAACCTTATCGCTACCTGCTTTCTGGGCAACAACTTTAAGTTCGATCTTATCTCCAGCCTTACCTTTGATAAGCCATTCGTATTTTTGCCTGTTGCCAGAACCGTTAAGAGACTGGAAAAAGTTGGTTTTAGCATTTCCTGAAATAATAGTTTCCGGTTCAACCTCAAGCTGTACCATTGTTGGCTTAACAGATCTTGAAGTAACTCCCTGGTTAAGAGCTGTAGGAAGAAATCCGCTATTTTCTATTTCGGCTTTAATTCTGAATATCCCACCCCGTGGTTTACAACCTCAGTTTTAGCAATTTTAACATTTGCATATAAACCTGATAACCATACAGCAAATTTACCATGAGTTTCGCCCAGCTCAGCAATCATGGATGCAGGCGGATTATTTATTTCATAAGGGGTAAATCCACCTATTTCAACCTCTCCAAAATCAGGATGTGTAAAAGTCTTCCACTCTGCAAATCCATTTATCTCATTTTTATCAAGGTAAGAAAGAAACTCCTTGTCTATTCCTTCACCCTTTGGAGCACCTGGAGCTGACATCCCCGGCGCCATTGCTCTGTCAGCACCGGCTCTGCCTCTTTCATTTGCAACCGGCCTTGCTCTTTCAGCGCTATCGCCATCTTTAACATCAACACCCCATCCTGGTGTTGAAAATGAAAGCACACCAAACTGGAAATATCCATACTGGAAAAATGCACCTGATGGATTTCTTAAGGGTGGCTGAGTTTTAATGCCGGTTAATTCTTTATACATATCGCCTGCCTTATTGAAATATTCCAGGTCGGCAGCACCAAAGCTTGTTTCTGCTTTTCTTGATGGCCTTTGTCTGCCACCTGTTGCAGTGGCCTGTTGTCCCTGCCTGTCTCTTCCCATCCTGGCCCAGGTTCCGAATCTGCTTCTTCCTTCGGTATCAACCATACCAACCTGGCCAGCCTCAGAAAAGCTCTCATTTGCCATATTTATCAGATCGATTCCCCTGTCTGAACTAAGTATTCCTTTTGAATTAGGTGGACTAATAAGGTTATCACTTTCACCGAAATTTAACATTATAGCTATATTCCTGTGTTTTATTACCCAGGCCATTAATGCTATAGACTCATTTTCACTTACCATATGCCATCCTGCATCATCCTTAAAATAAGAATATTCGTGCTGAAAGTTCCGGTTAATATCAACGCCTCCGATTGGATCTTCGTTTATAAATCCATCATTATCGTTGTCTATGCCCTCCCAATAAATTGAATAAGTACCAGCTTCACCTTTTGTTGGATCCGCTTTTTTCATAAGTCTTGGTTCGTCTTTATTTATCATATAAAGGCCATTCTCATCTTTTACCCTCATCATTGTAATAAAGCCATCCTTATTCAAATCATCCGGTCCGTCTTCATCCATTCTTCCATCATTATCACCATCATATGGCGACAGGTTTGTTTTTCTTCCGGTTTTAAGATTATCAAACATCTTTTCTGCTCCATCGGGGTTCATCCTGGGGATGATATAATATACATGTTCATCGATGCTCTTTTTGACTGCCTCATCTGAACTGTAATTTTTTACCAGATGGTTTATCACCGATAATGAGATTTCGCTTCCAATAAGATGATCTCCTTCAAAATTTGCACCGATCAGCATTCCTGGTCTCTCATTCACCGGTGTACCATTTGGATTAGCAATAGTAACCACCCAGAGATCCCGGCCCTCAATAGTTTTTCCTATAGATTCAATTTTAGCAATGCTCGTGTTTGCGTTTACAAGGCTTTTCAACTCTTTGGTCATATCATTATAATTATGATATACTGAAAAGTCCTGAGCCATAGCTGCCGGAGTAAGAATAAGCAATCCGGCAAGAGTCATTATAATTGCCAGTTTACTCTTCAAAACAGGTCTAAGATATTTTTTCACTTTGTCCTCCTTTTAATTTAGGTTTTAATATTTAAAGGTTTCTTCATTTTCAGGAATGAATATTACTAAAAATAATTTCAATAAGGTAAATTTTAACTTTTATTATGTTTTGCTGTATAGATAAAGGTCCTCAAGCAGGTAGAAATATATACTTTCAAAGGGCTCATATTTCTATAAGATGGAATTAGTATAGAAAGTATGCGATTGCCGACTTCATCAACAGAGTAGATATTGTCACCATCTATAAGCAGCGCCTGAAAATTAATGTCTGAAAATGCATCTTCCGGATGATGTACATCTATTGCATAAACTGCATTATCGTATTTCGATGTGATATTGTCAACAACAGTATGGCCGACAAATATTGCACTAACGTTAAAGTAATCAAGGATAGCATTCACTTCATACTGGGATGCCAGGTCATAAACACCTTCATTCTCTTTGAAATATCCTCTGTACCAGAATATCCCGGCAGATTTAAATAGTGTATAAACATTCTCTGGATCATAGGAAGTGATGGACTGACCATAGTGGGGCTTGATAAGATTATTTATCTCTTCTATTGTTAGTCCCATATTCATAACTTCAGGACTTACACCGGCATGCACAAAGAGATAATCACCAATTTTCTCTATGCCATTTTTTGTGCGCATCCATCTGCCGATCTCTGAGTCAGGTCCATATAGTTCTTTATATTCAACACCAATCAATTCAGCAATTCTCAGGTATTTAGGGTCTGCGTACCTGTCATCACCGCTCATGCACATAATATCATGATTACCCTGGATGAAATGCACCTTACCTCCAAGAGCTTCCGCCTGTTGATCAATTTTATAAATTAGCCAGAGTACTTCCGTTACATAATAACCCCTATCGACCATATCACCGAGCAGTACGAGATGATTAGAACCGAATGTCCAGTTGAGATTGCTATCTATAACTCCATTTCCAATCAGCAGGTTTATAAGAGCGTAGTAGTTCCCTTCAATATCTGAAGTAACAAAAATTTTATCTGCCTCATCTGATACACTGGGCGCCACAGGATACTTATCCATAATCCTGAAATTGAATTCGTCGGGATACTGACCCCGGGCTATAACCTTAATATCTGATCCGGGTTCTGCAATTGAAGACTGCATTTTACTCCAGTTGTTCCTATAATACTTTACAGGTATGCCCTGTTCATATATAATATAGGGACCGTCAATAAAATATCCATCTTCAATATCTGGGTCGTTTCCACCACTAACACTATTATCAGAACAGGAGTTTAGAATCATGATCAATAAGGAAATAATAGTAAATGCGGACAGTCTGATAATTACCTTCATTGGATCTAATAGTGGTTGAGCGGATTATAATTTAGCTATAATCCTGATTATGCTAAACCAAAAATTCAATTATCCAAAAATAGCAACGAAAATAAGGAAAGAGATGTATTGCTTATATACAAAGTATATACATCGTATAAACAATATCAACATTTTAAACCGCAGCCCTCCTTAGTTTCTTTAAACCTTCTTTATTGGGGCCCCACTCTGTCAGGATTCCGTTTTTCAGCAACAACCAGCTTTTTCTATAGGTCCAGATCTCAATAGTTCCTGAATTATTTACTTCACGACTAACCTGGAGAGGCTTTCCCCAGCTATCCTTAACCATGTTGTTATCAATTCCTTTCCATATCTTATGCTCATAAATAGACTTGCCGGTTCTCATACCGTATTTGTCGATAAGCACGGAGTACCTGTCGTATGGAATATTGTTATTATTATTGTTTTGCGGAGCAATATTCTCCTGCGCCTGAATCGTTGATGCAGTGGTTTTATCTGCCTTGATCCATCCCTGTGTACCTTCATACTCAACCAGGGCATATTCTCCTGAATACTCAATTACTTCCACTTCCTTGTTTTTTGGGATATATAACAGAACAGAAGATACATTTTCAATGTCGGCAAATAACCTGCATGCTGAGGTAGTTGTAATTTTCTGAGTTTGCGCCATTACAGACAGTGAGCCAAGAACGATAACGAAAAGACCCAGAAGCCCTTTCCTGAATATATTTAACTTCATAATTAGTGTATTAATTGTTTACTTCCATTGAGTGTCAAAAATTGTACCAATCCGATCATACAATAGTTTTTCCTTCCTCTACCCATCCACTCTCTACCCATCCACTCTCTACCCATCCACCCTCTATCCATCCACACACCAATCCTTATGTTTCACAAACACTTATTTTGGCAGAGGATGAACATTTTATTATATTGCAACAAGCAAAACAATAAGACCAATAATATGTCAACTGAAAACCTGAAAAAGTTCGAAACAAGCGAGAATCTGCAGAAGATGGTTCTGAATATTATGTATACAATGAGGGAGAAATACAATAAATATCCGGAGTATAAGACTATTATGATGAACCTTACGACTGTCTCGAGAGAACTGAACGCAATTAGAATTAAAGAAATTACAGGCGAAATGGAGGAAGAAGAGAGTCAGAAATAGGATAATCCGCCATTCTCGACCCAGAAATGGCCTATAATTGTCTTTCTCATCATTAAAATGCCTATCTTTGCCTGACATTCAGGAAGATCTATATTTGGAACAGCTCCAGGGGGAACCTTTCTCTTATATTTTCTTATACTATTTAATAATTGTTACCGTAACCTGATTCGCGGTAATGTAATTTGTTGCATATGAAATCATTTAATATAGGAGATCTTAAAATAAAGGTTCCTATTGTGCAGGGTGGTATGGGTATTGGGATATCTCTTTCGAATCTGGCATCTGCTGTTGCTAATATGGGTGGAATAGGGATAATCTCAACTGTTGGAGTAGGACTTACCGGCACTAACAGAAATGTAAACTACAGGTTGGGAAATATTGAAGGTGTCCGAAATGAGATTAGAAAAGCAAGATCATTAAGCTCTGGTATATTGGGTGTTAATATTATGGCTGTACTTACCGATTTCTCAGACATGGTTAAAACATCAATTGAGGAAGGAATAGATATTATTTTTTCGGGAGCCGGATTGCCATTGGATTTACCTAAATATCTTGGAGAAGGAGTAAAAACCAAACTGGTTCCTATTATATCTTCTGCAAGAGCTGCGAGTATAATCTGGAAAAAGTGGAGTCAGAACTACGATTATATTCCTGATGCTTTTGTGGTAGAGGGTCCGGAGGCCGGAGGACATCTTGGGTTTAAAGTTGATGAACTGGAAAGTGAGAACAAGTCACTTCCCGTACTGGTTAAGGAAGTTAGGGAAGTAGCAGACGATATTTACCGGATTCATAACAAAAAGGTGCCTGTTATTGCAGCAGGAGGTATATACACCGGGACGGATATATATAATATAATTGAGCAGGGAGCGACGGCTGTACAGATGGGAACAAGATTTATTGCAACCGAAGAGTGTGATGCATCTCAGGAGTTCAAGGATGCTATTATAAATGCCAATGAGTCAGATATTGAGATTATAAAGAGTCCGGTTGGAATGCCCGGCAGGGCAATTCACAATAACTTCCTGGAGGAAGCTACCGCAGGACTTAGAAGACCAAGTAATTGCACTTATAACTGTATAAGGAGTTGTAACCCAAAGACAACCCTGTATTGCATAGCAAATGCTCTTGCTGCTGCATACAACGGAACGTTGGCAGATGGGTTTGCATTCACCGGCTCTAATGCAGGTAGGATTAAAAAAATCACAACAGTTAAAGAGATATTTGTTGAGCTTAAGAAAGAATTCAATAAAATCTCAAAAAAGATGAAGGCTAATATTAATAACTAATACTATTATTTAATTTATGGGCGGATCAAAAGAGTCATTTAACAAGAAAGAAGTCAGAAACAAGAAATTAAAGGCGCGAAAAGACAAGGAAAAGAAAAAGCAAGCCAGAAGGGATAATAATACCAAAAAAAGCTTTGAAGATATGATAGCTTATGTCGACCATAATGGTAGTATTACTTCAAGTGCGCCTGACCCTAGATATAAAGAGAAAGTAAAACTTGAGGATATTGAGATTGATATACCAAAGTCAGAGTCAGACGGTAATGCTGGAAAAATCAGAACAGGTAAGGTTAACTTTTTCAATGAATCAAAGGGATATGGATTCATTATTGATTCTGAAACCAATGAGCGGATATTTGTTCATTCAAACGGACTGAGCGAACCGATAAAAGAGGGTAATATTGTTACTTTTGAGATCGAAAAAGGTGTCAGGGGCCTTTCAGCGCTAAATGTAGTTCTGAAAAAATAGTTGAAATATATTCGGGCTAAATATTTTACGCCAGGCATCACCTGTCTGTCAGTTTTCTAATTAGCATCAGACCATCTCTTAATGGCAGGATAACCTGCTCTACCCTGGGATCGTTTTTAACAAGTTTATTGAAACTTCTTATACCCATTGTCATTGGATCGTTGTCCTTTGAATTAACAACCTTTCCATCCCATAGAACATTATCTGCAATAATATAGCCTCCTGTCTTCAGTACAGGGAATACAGTATTGTAATACTGAGTATATTCCCTCTTGTCACCGTCAATAAAAACAAGATCAAAAAGCATATTTAGCTCCGGGATTATAGTCTTGGCATCTCCGGTATGCATCACTATTTTGTGATCCAGTCCGGCTTTCTTAATAAAGGTGCTGCTTAATTCATATAGTTCATCATTGACTTCAATAGTATGCAGTTCAGAACCTTCAGTCATGGCACCTGCCATTGATATTGCCGAATAGCCGGTATACGTTCCTATCTCAAGAACCAGTTTTGGTGAGATCATTGAAACAAGCATTTCAAGAACCTTGCCCTGGAGATGACCCGAGACCATATTTGGATTTATAACCGATGTGTGAGTTTTCCTGAAAAGTTCTTCAAGCAGTTCACCCTGAGGAGAAATATAGTCGTTAATATATTTTTCAAGGTCCCTATCCATTATTTATAGATAAGTGTTGAGAGTTTATCATCATCAAATACCTCGTTAGCAATATCGAGCAGATTTTGTGAGCTTAGCAGGTCTATCTTTCTATATATTTCATCAAGCGGATCAACCCTACCATATACCAGAAGGCTTTTCCCCATGCTCAGCATATAGCTTTCGTGGTTTTCGTACGATCTTGCCAGGTTACCTTTAATCTGTTTCTTTGCCTTATGAAGCTGGGTTGTTCCCAGTTGAGTCTCTCTCAGCTTTTTAAGTTCCTTACGTGCAATAGAGATGCTTTTATCAAGGTTGGCCTGTTCTGTTCCGAAGTATATTAAAAACACACCGGTATCAAAGTAGGGCTGGTAGGATGATTCAACATTATATGCAAAGCCATTTTTTTCTCTGAGAGAGAGGTTAAGCCTTGAATTTAGTCCCTGTCCCCCCAGGATGTTATTTAAAAGAAACATCCCGATTCGCCTTGAATCTTTCAGGTTATAAGCCACATTACCAATAATGCAGTGATTCTGCCAGGTTCCTTTTTGTAATATTTTTGAGTCGGGCTTATACCCGTTCTTATTTGACCTTATTCTTTCCCCTTTGTTAGCGGGTACTTTTGAATAGTATTTTTCGAAAAGACTCTGGATGCGCTTTGTGGAAATATTACCAATAGAGCAAAACACCATCTGGTCGGTGAAGTAGTTGTTTTTTATAAATGAACTTATAGATTCCCTGTTGAAAGACTTCAGGCTGTTTTCCTCTCCCAGTATGTTGCGGCCAAGTGCATCGCCATTAAAGATCAGTTCTTCAAAGTCGTCGAAAATAAGTTCAGAGGGAGTGTCTTTATAAGAATTGATTTCTTCCAGGATTACTTCTTTTTCCCTTTTAAGTTCCTTGGACGGAAAGGTTGAGTTAAAGGCAATATCGCTAATCAGTTCCATAGCAATATTGTAATCCTCTTTCAGAAAGGAACCATATAATACTGTTTCTTCTTTTGTTGTATAGGCATTAAGCTCACCTCCACGGTCTTCGAGTCTGCTCAGGATGTGATATGCTTTTCTTTTCCCGGTGCCCTTAAAGAACATGTGTTCAATAAAATGAGCCATACCATGTTCTTCATCCTTCTCGTCTCTGGATCCTGCATTTATAATGAGACCACATTGTGCCACAATATTAGGCACCTGCAGGTGAATCAGTCTGATACCGTTATCGAGGGTATGTATAAAATATTCCATTCATTATTTATCAGGCTGCAAAAGTAGTTTAAGTAACTGATATAGTAAAGGCTAGGTGGGAAATATCTAAGAATATTATTATTTTAATGAAAAAAGATAAATCAATTCTTTGTCAGAATGAATTTGGCACTTATATTTGCAGTCCGAACAGAGGGTGCCATAGCTCAGTTGGTAGAGCACAGGACTGAAAATCCTGGTGTCGCTGGTTCAATTCCAGCTGGCACCACACTCCGGAAAATCCCGCAATTGCGGGATTTTTTGTATCTGGCTCATTCGAAGATATAAGCTTGCTTAAATATTTTTGGATGAGCCAGATACATTTTGAATCCGGAACGGATTCTCCCGGAGTGTGGTTTTTTATAAAAAAAGCACAAGGAATCACGAGTTTGCGAAGCAACACTCGTAATTCCAGTTTTTAAGATTGCCGGCTTTGCCGGCTCCGGAGTGTGGTTTATTATTCAGTTTTCCCTGAGACCCCCTCATTATTACGATAGAACCTGGTAGTAGGATATGCCAGCTCAATATCCGGATGCTTCTCAAGATTAATCAGTATGTCTTCCCATAAATCATTCTCGGATGTCCTGCGCTTACGGGGATCACAGATGTACCTCAGGGTGAGCTTAACACCGCTATCCATGACCTTTGTGTAGACAATAGGTGTAAGGTACTGGTAAAAGATCATATATTTTTTACTCGCATCTCTGATCTTTTTCTCCGCGGATAAGCTTAAAGATTCTGCATGGTTTGTAATAATACTTCCCAGAAGCGTCTTGGCTTTTTGCCAGTCGCTCTCAAATGTTAACAGGACGCCAATCTCATTCCAGATAAACTCGAAGCCTGCACTGTAGTTAGCCTGTGAATCTGTGAATACTTTACTGTTAGGTATATGGATAATCCTGCCCGTGCTTTGATCTGCATCAACCCATTTCCCTATCTCTAAAATGGAAAATTGGAAAAGGCGGATATCAATGATATCACCTGCATCACCACCTATCTGGACCCTGTCACCAATAGAAAAGGGCTTCCTGACAAGTATAAACAGCCACCCTGCAATATTAGTAAGGGGATCTTTCAGTGCGATGGCAATACCAGCCGAGAGTAAGCCAAGGAAAGCTCCCAGCTGACCGAGAGCCTTGAACCATACACCCAGTATCAACAAAACAGAGAATAAGCCAAAAAAGAATGATACCGTACGGTTCCAGGTATAACGTACTTTGGGCTCATCAGAATAGCGCCAGACCACCTTTAATATTAAGTATCTCAGCACCCCCAGTACAACAAGGATTATGATTGAGTAGAGAATATTACTTTGTGTCTCCGGAGATATGCCGAGTGAATCTTGAAGTAAGGCAGTTATATTTTCCATTTTCTTACAATTTTGCTGGAAGTTAAATATTTATATTCGTTCGGCACAGAAATATGGTGCACGGATTTGACATTAAATTTAGCTTACTTTTTGCAATAATATATATGATGAGTTTTTGATGTAGCTTGAGATATTAAATGATGTACTATTGATGTACATATATAATTGACATGTTTTCTCTAAAGTTCTATTTTTGGTGCAGTTATTTACTCCAATGTGATGAATATGCATAGGGTCTTGTGTGAAAGAAAATATTATATTTTTGGCAATTCGAAATGATAATTTATGAATAAACTCTGTTTAGGCTCCGGATTACTTACATGCAGCCTGACAGAAGAATAAATTTTAAAAATAATATCTTATGATTAAAAGTCTATTCAAACTTCTTACAGCAGCATCAATAATGTTGATATCAGCTGGAGTGTTTGGCCAAACATCTTCAATTAGTGGTGTTGTAAAAGATGATGTAACAGGTGAGCCCATACCAGGAGCAACTGTCCTGGTAAAGGGTACAACTAATGGTGCGGCGACCGACCTGGATGGAAGGTATACGCTCAATTTAACAGCAAATGATGCGATTATTATTGTTTCATTTGTAGGGTATGAGGCATTCGAGGTAGAAATAAACGGAAGGTCAGTAATTGATGTTAACCTGAGGCCTTCGCTTACAGAGCTTGATGAAGTGGTTGTAATCGGATACGGTACACAAAAGAAAAAAGTTGTTACAGGTGCTATATCGAGTTTGTCTTCCGAGGAGATTTCTTCCACACCGGTTCTGAGGGTGGAGCAGGCCTTACAGGGCCGTACTGCTGGTGTTCAGGTTACAAGCCTTTCGGGGCAACCCGGAGAAGCACCAACGGTTAGGATTCGGGGTGCGGGTACAACCGGTAATTCCGAGCCACTATATGTTGTTGATGGAATGGCTGTAGGAGGAATCGACTATTTAAATCCCGGGGACATAGTTTCTATAGATGTTCTTAAAGATGCTGCTTCGGCAGCAATTTATGGTGCCAGGGCTGCAAACGGAGTTGTGCTGATCACAACCAGATCTGGAGAATCGGGAGAATTGAGTGTTACTTATAATGGTTATTATGGTATTCAAAACCCATGGAAGAAACTGGAGCGCCTGAATGCAGAGGATTATAGAATGATTATGAATGAAGGAGCCAGGAATGCCGGTTTGACCGAACCCTTTGATTTAAATGAGATCCCGACCCATAATACTAACTGGCAGGATGCTCTGTTCCAGAAAAATGCGCCGATTTCAGAACATCAACTCTCCGTATCGGGGGGCAATGAAAGATCTACATTCTCATCCTCAATTTCATCGTTTTCACAGGAGGGAATAATTGGTGGGGATAAATCACAGTTTGAAAGGTTAACCGCCAGGATTAATTCTGTACACAAGGTAAATTCCATGTTCACTTTCGGGAATAACATTGCATATACGCATATAATAAGAAGGGGCATCGGGAGTAACCAATCTTTTAACGGGGCATACAGCAGTGCTTTAAACCTGGATCCCCTCACTCCAATATATGAGACTGATCCATCAATTTTAGCTCTTCCACCTTATTCAAATCAGCCGGTGATAGTCAATGATAATGGAGATGTATTCGGTATTTCTGAATATGTGGGGGCCGAAGTTGTAAACCCACTTGCCCTGATTTATAATGAGAATGCTGAAACAAGGGTAGATAAATTAGTTGGTAATTTCTATGGAGAATTGCAGCCGATTGAAGGACTGAGGATAAGATCAAATTATGGAATAGATCTTGCATATGTCCTCAGCGATAGTTTCAGGCCCCTATTCTATTTAAATGGTGCTCAGCTTAATACAGACAAAACTTCGGTTAGCAAAGCTATTGACAGATATTCAACATGGCAATGGGAGAACACTGTTTCTTATGAAAAGAAGATTGGGGATCATAATATAGGAGGTCTGGTAGGTATTACTGCGAGTGAGACTAAATTTGAGAACCTTTCGGGCTGGAATGCTGACGTGCCTGTAAATGATCCTAATAATGTTTACCTGAATATGGCAATTGATACAGTTGACCAGGCAGCAGGAGGGGCATATTCTTCTGCCCTTTACTCTCAATTTGCCAGGCTTACTTATGATTATAAGGACAGGTATTTGTTTACTGCGATTGTCAGAAGGGATGGTTCTTCTAAATTTGGTTTGAACAACAGGTATGGTGTTTTCCCTTCAGTCGGGCTGGGCTGGGTAATTAGTGATGAATATTTCCTGAGAGATGTTGGAAGTGTCAGTTTTCTTAAGCTGAGGGCCTCGTGGGGAGTAAACGGAAACCAGGAGATAGGTAATTACAGGTTTATTTCTACTATTAATAATTCAGTCAGGGGATATACTTTCGGGGGAGGATATGCTGTTGGTGCCTCTCCATCGTATATTGAGAATGCTGATGTACACTGGGAAGAGTCTGTACAGCTGGATATCGGAACTGATTTTGGATTTTTTAGCAACAGACTTACCGGGGTAATTGATTACTATATTAAAACTACAAAAGGTTTGCTTGAAACCATTCCTATACCAGCTCATGTCGGTAACGATCCTCCTGTGGCAAATGTTGGAAGCGTCGAAAACAGGGGATTAGAATTTGGTCTGAACTGGAGAAACAACACAGGTATTTTTAATTATTCTGTTGGTTTTAATATTTCCAAGAATAAAAATACGGTTACTCATATAGGGAATGATGATAAGGTTTTGCCAGGAGCAACATGGGCAACTTCAGGATTTGTAACCCGTATAGAAGAAGGATTGCCAATAGGATATTTCTGGGGTTATAAAACAGATGGTATTTTCCAGAACCAGGATGAGATTTTCCGCCATATAAATAAGGAGGGAGAGGTTTTACAACCGAGTGCTTTACCAGGAGATGTGATATTCGTTGATTACAATGAAGACGGTGTTATAAATGAGAATGACAGAACTCTGATTGGTAATCCCACTCCAGACTGGATAATTGGTTTAAATGCATCGCTTGAATATAAGGGCTTTGATTTTTCATTACTTATCAATAGCTCACTGGGAAATGATATTTTTAATGGTATGCAGAGGCGCGACCTGAGGTATACTAACAGGTCGGTTGATATCCTCGACAGGTGGACAGGCGAAGGAACAAGTAATACACAACCCAGGTTTACATGGATTGATACCAATAACAATAATAGAATTTCAGATCTCTATATTGAGGATGGGAGTTATGTAAGAGTCAAGAATATGCAGCTTGGATATAACCTTCCTTTACCAATAATAAGTAAAATAGGTGCTAAAAATCTGAGGATTTATTTTTCAGCAGAGAACCTCTTAACAATTTCTGCTTATTCAGGTGCTGATCCTGAGATTGGGGCGATGTCTTCTACCGATATAGGAATAGACAGGGGAGTATATCCTCAATCAAGAACATTCAGGTTTGGTACTTCAGTTAAGTTTTAATTATTGAAAATCAGGAAATCATGAAAAATAAAATTATATATCTTATCACATTATTACTTCCTGTTCTTTTTGGATGCTCTGAAGATTTTCTCGATAGGCAGCCACTAGACGTACAGGTGTCATCTAATTTTTATGAAACAGAGGAAGATGCCGTGCAGGCACTGGTAGCCGTATACGATGTGCTTCAATATCAGTCTGTTAAGGCATGGGCTCCATTTCAGATGATATCAGATGTACTTTCAGACGATGCATATGGAGGAGGAGCTGACGCTAATGAAGGTAAGGTGCCGGACGAAATCAACAATTTCAAAACAAAATCAACTAATGAGATGGTACACAGCATCTGGGCCAGGAATTATATAGGTATTTACAGGGCCAATCTTTTGCTGGAAAGGATTAATGATATTGATGCAAGCGATGAATTTAAAGACAGGGTTGTTGCTGAGTGTAAATTCCTCAGGGCATATTTCCATCTTGAGCTTGTTAGGTATTATGAAAACGTTCCCCTTCTGACAGAAACCATAAAGGGGCCGAGTGAGTATAACCAAACTCAGAATACGCCAAAAGAAGTTTACGACCAGATAGCCCTTGATCTGGTAGACGCAATACCGGATTTACCTACCGAACTACCACCGAATGAACTGGGTAGGATAACCAGGTGGGCTGCAGAATCGCTGCTTGGGCGTACTTATTTGTTTTATAATGGTGTTTACGGGCAGGACCTGGAGGCAGGTACTACAACCGTTGATGATGTGAAAGCTCTCGAATACCTCGAAGATGTAATTAATAACAGCGGACATGATTTGCTTGAAGATTATAGTAATAACTTCAGGTCAGCGTATGAATTCGGTATAGAATCTATCTTTGAGATTTCTCATGGAGATTCCCCACCATGGTGGGACTGGAACTATACTATTGGTGGAGAGGGTAATCTTGCAGCACAGATGCAGGGACCAAGAGTTACAGGTTCTACTAACTGGAACAGGGGTTGGAGTTATGCTCCGGTAACACAGAGCCTCGTGGATGCTATGACCGGTGATCCCCGATTCTCAGCTACAATATTGCGTGAGGCGGATTTAGATGGAGCACTGGTTAAGGGATATCAACATACTGGATATTTTTCAAGGAAATACACATCGGATGCTGAGCACTGGGGAGCAGATGGTCAGTTTGAACATAACAGGACATGCAATTACAGGGTAATAAGATTTTCAGATGTCCTTTTAATGGCAGCTGAACTGGGTAGTGCTAATGCACAGACCTACCTCGACAGGGTTAGAGACAGGGTAGGATTAACAAGTATTCCTGTAAGCCTTGATAATATTTACAATGAGAGAAGACTTGAGCTGGCACTTGAAGGAATAAGGTATTTTGACGTAATAAGGAGGGGTATGACTTATGCCGGTCAGGAATTAACAATGATTGGCGAACGAGGACCCAATTTTGAAGGGGACCAGTCTATTTTTGATGTTACCTTTGATCCGGCAA
The DNA here is from genome assembly GCA_942491535.1 of uncultured Marinilabiliaceae bacterium. GTDB lineage: Bacteria > Bacteroidota > Bacteroidia > Bacteroidales > VadinHA17 > JAUVKT01. The sequence continues at coordinate 23,403 of CALOBV010000024.1, read as the reverse complement.
CGAAAGGCTTCCTTCCAATACCACAGGTTGAGATTGATCTGTCCGGTGGAACATTTATTCAGAATGAAGGATATTTATAGTTAGTTCCAGTAGATATAGTAGCAGAATAGAAGGGGCTCGGTAAGGGCCCTTTTTTTAATAGTTCAGAATAAACTCTGCAAGGTTTTCGTTCCTGTCCAGTTTCAATTTCTTTCTTAAGCGGTAGCGGCTTATCTCAACACCTCTGACAGAGATATTTAATAGATGGGCAATCTCCTTTGTAGAAAGATTTAACCTTAGGTAGGAACATAATCTCAGGTCCTGGGCACTCAGGTTTTCATAATCTTTTGTTAGTCTTTTTGAGAAATCTCCGTGTACACTGTTAAAATGGAAGGTGAACTGGTCCCAGTCTTCGTCATAAGATATATTTCTATCAATCTCTTTCTTTATTCTGGCAAGTTCATCCCTTACCTCATCAGACTTACTTTTCTTTGTGATGGAGGTCAGGTTGCTTTTTATCTGGGCAATGAATATGTTTTTATTTAACAGGTTCATTGTTATAGAAGCCAGTTCAGTATTTTTATATTCAATTTCTGATTGCAATTTCTCTGATTCAAGTCTTTCTATCTCTACTTTCTTTTCCTGGGTTAGGTCATCCAGCTTGCCACTTATTTCATCTACTTCGTTTTGTTTGATCCTCTCAAAATCCATTTTTGACTTACTGTACTTCTGATCAATATACCTTATAATAAGCCAGAATAAGGTTATAAAAACAGCCAGGTATGTCGCATATGCTATTTTGGAAAAATACCATGGCGCGGATACAGAAAATTTGTAGCTGGATTCAATGCTCTCGATGTTGTAAATATTTTTTGCCCTTACCCTGAATGTGTAGTCTCCCTTCCTAAGGTTGGTGTAGGAGGTTTCTGGTTGCGAATGCCAGCCGCTCCAGTGGTCTTCAAACCCTTCCAGCATATGCTGGTACATTGTACGATCAAAATCAACCATAAAATTGGCACTGTATGTAAATATTACTGAGTTATATTTATAGGGTAACAGGGGTATACTACTTGCTGGTTGAGACGCGACAACCTGGTTATCCTCTACAAATGAGCCCGAGAAGATCACGGAATCTGCTCTTGAAGATACTGTTACACTTCTGATATATGTATTAAACTCATTGTCTGCCGGGAAAGGATTCTGTGGATTATAAACAATAAAACCCTCCTTGGCCCCAAAGAGAACAGTATTGGAATTAATTACCGAAATATCTTCAAGATCATCATTTAGAAAACTTGTAATTTTGTTGAAAACATCAATCTCAGGCAGGTATGAACCATCTATTTGTTTTTTTAATAAACCAAGACCATCCCTGCTCAGGAAATAAATATTAAGCTTTGCGTCATTTACAAGGAAATTTAATGGTTTATTTAATTCTTCGTAACGGGATAAGACAGGTTCAGGCTTAAATTTTTCTGTAGAATAGTCAAAAATATACGGTCCCTCTAAAGTAGTAAAGACGAGTTCATTCTCAATCTTATAAACATTAGTCAGTGCCTGGCTTGGTAAGCCGTCATCGGTTCCAAAAAATTTTGCTTCAATTATACTCCTGTGGTCATCACTCAGTTTAAGTCGATACACACCCTTATACCCGTGTGTCATCCATATGTTACCATAAGTATCATATTCCATAACTCTCGATGATTCTGAAAACCCATCAATCGGGGTGATAAACTTCCAGGCTGAACCATATAGTCTATATAGTTCCAGGCCTGTATAAGTTCCACCTATCATGTTAACCTTGTCTTCAGGCAGGTTTATAAAGGTCCATGTGCCCGTACCTCTGTTTAATAAGGATACTTCGTTATTTGTTATCTCGTAACTCCCGTTATGATGTCCCATTAAAAGACTGCCATTCTGTTCATTAATTGAGTAGGCCTGACCTTCGGAATTTGGGATTAAGCTGAACCTGAGATCGGATCGCGACAGCGACCCCCTGAAAAGACCATTATTTGTAGCTAAAAATAAATTATCACCGGAGTTGAAAGCATCATATCCTGACCCGGGCAGACCCGAATCTTCATTAATATATGAGAAAGGGCTGCTCAGTTCTATATTAGATACTCCATTATTATGACCCAGCCACAAATTACCATGCCTGTCTTCAAACATTGTTCGTACCACCCTGTTCTCCAGTCCCGAACCTTTGGTAAGGTGAACTATAGGGTTGCCCCGGTCATTAAAGATGATAAGACCATTATTTTGAGTTCCGAGAGCAATATTTCCATTATGCAACCTTATGGCAACGTTAATCGTTGCATCCCTTAGTTCCTGGTAAGAATTTATTGATGTATAAAGTCTTTTCCCGTTCATATCCAATAAGCCATTACCTGAGGTAATTAGGATAAACTTGTTGTCGGGCACAGGCAGGATTGAAACAATATTATAACCCGGTAGAAGAACGGGATCAATTACTTTATAAAGATTTTCATTGTCGAGGGAATATAATCCTCCATCCTGCATCTGCATGTAAACCATATTGTTAAGAAAGAAGAAGTTAGTTGTTGGCTCAATATCTATTACTCCTGCAATAAGGTCCTCCTTAAAGATGTAAATCTTATTTTGTGTACAGAAGAATATTTCATCTTTCCCTATAAAAACTTTCCAGACATCATCGAAATTTCTGCAATCATCAGGCAGGTCAGACGATAAAGAGTTATATGTAAGCAAACCTGTACTGTCAGGTAGAAAATAACCAAAATCACCCTGCGCCCCAACATATATTTTGCCACCAGGGTCAAGTGCCAGATCCCTGACCTTTGACCCGTCCCGCACCGGGTACGTTCTCCAGGTATTTCCGTCAAATTCAAGAAGCCCAAAGTTGTTTGCAAAATACATGAACCCCCTTTTATCCTGTGTAATTGAAGAATTTAGCATTCCTGAATTATACTCAGATGAACTTATGTATTTTGAAAAGGGTAATCCAAGCATATAATCGGCACCGGGTTGACAATAAGCTATATCAGTAATTGATATTATAAGGCTTATAAGAATGATTTTATTTAGATATTTTGTATTGGAATACATGCTGTTGAGAAAATACTTGTTGGGTTAACTGCAAAATTCAAATATTAAATAAAAATACTACAAACTTCTAATAATCTATCTCTTAGCTCGAATTTATTTTTTTTGATGTGTTTTTGATGTAGTATTATTATGCATAGTGATGTAGTATTGTTGTGTATGATATTTTGATTTACATTATCAATCTTTGTTAATTAGCCCTGTGGATATCAGACCAAATATTATTAAAAATTTAGAATACTAACCAAAACAAATTATTATGGCTTCGTTAAAAGCAAAGAATAGTGGCTTAGGAAAATTCTCTTGGTCGCTATTATCAATTATTTTGATCTTTTCATTGGCGGTAGTTTCTTCCTGCAAGAAGGACGATCCTGAACCTCCTGAGGTTATTGCAAGTTTCCAGTTTGCAATAGATGACACTGACTTCCTGGAAGTCGCTTTCACAAATTACTCAGAACATGCTACTTCATATTCGTGGGATTTCGGTGATATGGATACTTCAACAGAGGAGAATCCTGTGCATACATATGCAGCAGCCGGAACGTATGTTGTGAAATTAGTTGCAACGGGTGATGGTGGAACAGCTGAAATTACCAGGGAAGTAAATATTGTTGATCCGCTTGCAGCTCAAAGAGCTCTGATAGGTGATAATGGTAAGGAATGGCAACTGATAGCTGATGTTTCTACAGGTGTTTATCCTTATATGATTGTTCCTGCTGCCAGAAATGATATCTGGTGGGCCTTTGGAGGTCAGCATGACTACGATCCTCTCTGTGTTCGTTATACAATCTTTGACGATGTGTGGACTTTTAATACTGATGGAACATTTGATTTTGAAAACAATGGTGACTTCTGGGCTGAAGGTGGGGTTTGGCCAGATGCTATGGTTGGGAACTTCGATGCAACTGTTGCAGGGAACTGGACTGGCAAAGACGGTCAGGACCTTTCCGGATGGGACTCAGGAACGAATAATTTTGTATATGATCCTACGGCTCAGACTTTAACTGTAACAGGTGGATTTGTTGGTTTATCCAAAGTTGGTACCACAGGTGAAGTTACAGAACCTCAGGCTACAGTTGTGTACAAAGTAACTAAATTGGTAGACGCTGATAATGGCGTAGATACACTTGTTCTTGAGACATCTGTTGTTGATGCAGCTTCAGGAGAGACAACTGCATACTGGATCTCTACGCTTGTAAGTTATGATAGCCCTAACGACGTTATTGTTATTGATGAATGTCCGGCTGTAGAAAAAGTTAATGTTACATTTAAGTTGAACTTTAACGGATATACAGGTACGGCAACAGTTCCAGAAGTAAACGGTACATTTAATAACTGGTGCGGGAATTGTAACGCTATGACTGATGACAATGGAGACGGAATCTGGGAAGTTACACTTGAATTAGCTCCGGGTGAGTATGAATATAAGTTTTCAGCCGATAACTGGGCCGATCAGGAAGCATTAACAGACGGAAGCACATGCACAATTACAACAGGAACTACTGTAAACCGAGCTCTGACAGTGGGTAATAATGATATGACCGTTGGACCATATTGCTGGAATAGCTGCGAAAATTGTCCTGTTGATATTACCAGTGCTGACCTAGAAGGAGATTGGACGCTGGCACCGGTTGCTCAGGCAATGGGTGTTGGACCAGGATCGGGAAATATATCATGGTGGTCAAGCAGCCTGGACGATGCTACTACAACCAGAGCATGCCTTTTTGATGACGTATATACCTTCGTTGACGATGGTACGTTTACTTATGATCAAGGTGGAAGTACCTTCGTTGAAACATGGCAGGGAGCAGCAGCAGATGGTTGTGATACACCAGTAGCTCCTCATGATGGAAGCGGTACTTATACATGGGAGGTTACGACACCTAATATTGTAAAAGTTATTGGTCAGGGTGCTTTCCTTGCACATGCGAAGGCATATAATGGTGGTGAATTATCAGTCGGTGCGACAGCTCCGGATGACATTACATATACTATTACAGAGTTTACTGTTGCCGGAGATGGAACCAGAAATATGACTATCGAGGTTGATATATCTGCTAACTCAGGATGGAACCGCATTCTGGACTTACAAGATGATATCAGTACCAACGACAAAATAGATAGTTAAAAACAGGAAGCTCATTTTGAGCTTCCTGTTTTCAATATTACATATCTGAGGCCTGATTAAAATAGATATTCTCTGGAGGATACAAGATTTAGATAGATGAACGGCAGAAATTTTATTTATATAGCATTTGCTTCCCTTTTAATAATCACATCGTGCAAAGGAGATGATCCTCTGTCAGACCTTGATCCCTCAAATCTTGTTGTAACGATAGATAATTATGATGACGGGACAGGAAATATTGAGCTTATTGCCACTGCTGATAATACTATTGAATACCATTTCTATCCCGGAGATTATACAAGTGAAGACCCTGTAATAAATTTTGATGGGATATTTAATCATACTTATGCCGCTACGGGCATATATCTTGTTGAAGTTAGAGCCTATGGTAAAACAGGACGATACCTTAAAAAGGAAATCAGAATAACGGTTGAGGTGGATGATGGCCCCCCGGATCCCGGAGGTGGTTATTTTACTCCTCTCAGTTATGATGGTATGCACCTTGTTTTTCAGGATGAATTCAATGGATCCTCTCTGAATACTTCAAATTGGTCGTATGAGACAGGTACGGGGAATAGTGGTTGGGGTAATAATGAACTACAGTATTACCGGGAAGAAAACACCTCTGTATCAGATGGATTGCTGGTAATAGAAGCAAGGCAGGAATCCTATGGAGGCATGAATTATACTTCATCAAGATTAGTAACAAAAGATAAATTTAGTTTTACCTATGGCAGGGTAGATATAAGGGCAACATTGCCAGAGGGGCAGGGATTATGGCCAGCCCTGTGGATGCTGGGTGATAATTTTTCTTCAGTAGGCTGGCCTGCCTGTGGTGAAATTGACATAATGGAAATGATAGGTGGTGGCGAAGGGAGAGACGATGTAGTATATGGGACTATTCACTGGGATAATAATGGGTCGCACGCTGACTATGGTGGAAGCACCCGGCTGGCTTCAGGTAATTTTTCGGATGAATATCATGTTTTCACAATTAAATGGGATTCAGAGACAATCAGATGGTTTTTAGATGATGTTCAGTTCCATGTTGCAGATATAAGTCCTGCGGCGATGTCTGAATTTCACCAGAATGCCTTTTTTATTTTTAATGTTGCTGTTGGAGGAAACTGGCCGGGAAGTCCGGATGCTTCAACTGTTTTTCCACAACAAATGATAATTGATTATATCAGAGTATTCCAGGCAGACTAGGGTATAAAACTAAGTGTTTTAAGGATAATTAATTATTATGTCCTGAATAAGGATAAGCTATGCTTATGAATAAACGTAACCTATATCTGATAAGAGTATCATTAATTGTTGCTCTGGGTGGATTCTTAATGGGATTCGATGCCTCGGTAATCTCAGGTGTTGTGAAATTTATCGAACCCGAATTTGATCTTACAAAGATACAACTTGGATGGGCTGTTAGTTGTCTTACATTAACTTCCACCCTGGCTATGGCATTATCAGGTCCGCTAAGCGATAGATATGGCAGGCGTAGATTGCTTTACTATGCAGCTATTCTGTATTCCATTTCGGCATTGACATCGGCAATGGCCACTTCATTTATAATTCTGGTTATTGCACGTATGATAGGAGGACTGGGAGTTGGAATGTCACTGATTGTTGCTCCTATGTATATTGCCGAACTGGCTCCGCCCAGGATGAGGGGAACCCTGGTTTCTTTTAATCAGCTAAATATAGTTCTGGGAATATCAGTCGCCTTTTTTACAAATTACCTTATTCTGAAAGCTGGCAGTAATCCCGGAACTCTTGCTTCATTATTGAATATTGCTGAAAACAACTGGAGATGGATGCTGGGTATTGAAGCACTACCTGCACTTGCGTATTTTATATTCTTGTTTTTTGTCCCGGAGAGTCCACGCTGGCTGATAATGAAGGGGAGAGACAGTGAAGCATTGGAAATATTGAATTCAACATCAGATGCAGATTCTGTTTCAGATGATCTGCAATTGATAAAAGAAAGTATGAAGGAGACTGGCTTGAAAAAAAAGGCCGGTATCTCTGAATTGTTTTCACCTGCCTTGAAACTGGTTCTTACCATAGGTATCGTAATAGCAATTACCCAGCAGATTACCGGTATTAATGCAGTTTTCTTTTATGCTCCCATGATATTTGAACAAACCGGTATTGGTGTTGATGCTTCTTTTTCACAGGCAATACTTGTTGGACTTACAAACCTTGTATTTACTATACTGGCAATGTGGCTGATAGACAGGGTAGGAAGAAGATTTCTTCTTATTGTAGGTCTTAGTGGTATTATTATAAGCATGAGTCTTTTATCAATTGCTTTCGGCTCGTCCAGCTATTTTATAGATAATTCTAAGATTGATAAACTTAATGAGATAGACAGTACCGTAATATGGAGCGAAATTACAGATAAAACCTACGCAAGCGACCTGGATTTTAAACAGGCCATTTCAGATGTAGCCGGAAATGAAGTATTAAAAGCGAATGAGTCTGAATTAATAGGATTGGCTATTAGTATTAATACCTGGCTTGTACTAATCGGAATAGTCGGTTTTGTAGCTTCTTTTGCCATATCACTCGGACCGGTGATGTGGGTATTGTTTTCTGAATTGTTTCCAAACTGGATAAGAGGCCTGGCAATTTCTTTAGCCGGATTCATTAATTCTGGCATTAGCTTTTTAGTACAGCTTGTTTTCCCCTGGGAATTAGCTAACCTGGGCACTACGGGTACATTTATTATTTATGGTGCTTTTGGGCTTGCAGGGTTGATCTTTTTTATCAGGTATCTGCCTGAGACTAAAGGTAAATCACTTGAGGAGCTTGAACTAAAATTAGTTGTAAAATAATTTGCATTATGAATAAGTATACTTCTTTAATAGTATTGCTGCTTATCACATCGTTAGCGATTAAAAGTTGCAATTTTAGCAATACAAAAAATGTTACCGGTGAAGGGCCAAGTAAAGTAGACCTTAAAAAAATTGGTGATAAGTACAGATTATTTGTAAACGGAGAAGAATTTTATGTAAAGGGAGCAGGATGCGAATTTGGAAAAATTGAAGCACTTGCTGAGCATGGTGCAAATTCGTTTCGTACCTGGAGAATCAACAATGGTGTCTCCTCAGGGATTGAAGTGCTCGACCGAGCCCATGAAAATGGATTAATGGTTATGATGGGAATCGAGGTTGGACGTGAGCGTCATGGATATGACTATAATGATGAAGAATGGGTTGCAGAGCAGAAAGAGACAATACGCCGGGATATAATGGAATTAAAAGATCATCCCGCATTACTGGGTTGGGGAATTGGCAATGAATTAAATCTGCGCCACACAAATAAAAAGGTATGGGATGCAGTGAATGATATTTCCGAAATGATTCATGAGATAGACGGGAACCACCCTACAACAACTATGCTAGCAGGATTCTATATAGAGGAAGTTGAATATTTAAGTAAAAATTGTAAAGATCTTGATTTCTTATCTATCCAGTTGTATGGAGATATAGATAATCTTCACCAGAGGATAGAGGAAGCAGGATATAATGGCCCTTACCTTATAACTGAGTGGGGTGCAACAGGACACTGGGAAGTACCCATGACTGACTGGGGAGCACCGATTGAGCAAACCTCATCTGAAAAAGCAGCAACTATTAAGCGTCGATTTGAAAATGTTATTGCTATGGATTCACTTTCCTGCCTGGGTTCATATGTCTTCCTATGGGGGCAAAAGCAGGAAAGGACACCCACCTGGTATGGGTTATTTACTGAAGATAACAGAGAAATGGAGTCAATAGATGTTATGCATTACATCTGGAATAATAAGTGGCCGGATAACCTATCTCCAAAGATTTTGAGCGCAGAAATTGAGGGCAGGGACAGGTATTCAAACATTAAATTATTACCCGGAAAGCAGTACAATGCAACTGTGACTTTTGAAGAACCTGATAATGATCCTGTAAATATAGTGACAGAAATCATGCCTGAAAGTACAGAATTAGGAGATGGTGGGGATTATGAAAACAGACCCGAAAGTATAAGTGAAGGAATAAGAAGCGATAATAAGGGTAATATAAGCTTTACAAGCTCCCCAGAAACTCCCGGCCCTTACAGACTATTTATATATGTCAACGACAATAATAATAATTCAGGAACTGTAAATATTCCCTTCCTGGTTACCTCAGAAAAGTAGGTTCAATTTTACATAAAAGCACGTGGCATTAACGAGCTAATGCGAAGCAGGAGCTCGTTTATCAAACTGATTCTTGTTCTTTGGATGAGGCTAAACCGTCTGTTTTTATATCCTCAGCTTCGGAAGTATTATTCACATCCGGGACTTCCTGACTTTGATTTGTTATATCAGGAGTCTTCTTCGAGGACCTGATTAGTGCTACAGCCATAACGACTGAGGTGAACAGGATAACAAATAATAGGATGCCCTCCTCAAAATCTGATGAAATATATTCCTTCGGGATGGCATAGAACAGTAAGATTGTGATTAAGCCTCTTGGACTGATAAATGCCTCAGGATACATATTTTTTCCCAGGAAAAGCCTTGTAAATATCCACCTGTAGCCAAAGAGGAAGATTAAAATCAGCAGGCTTATAAACACGACCTGGAAATTAAATAAACTCGAAAGAACCAGAGACAAACCAAAAATCACGAAGAAGAAGGTTCGAACAACAAAAGCCGATTCTTTTGTTACGATCCTGAAATTCTTGTACAGGTCTGCCAGAACATCATGATTCACATGCTTCTCAAGGAAGCCCCTGAAAAATAATTTTGGGTTCTTCAGTATCATGCCGAAAAACAGAATCATAATAAGCGATGAGAGTTCCAGCTTTTTGCCAAGAGAATATAATATAAGTAGTATGGCGATAAACAGAAAGAGCTTTGTTTCTGATTTTATTTTTTGAAACAGGAGTATAAGGCCGTAGCATACGACAGCAGAGATAAGCAGGGTGAAAAGAATATTTCCTCCTATATAGAGCAAGACCTGTCCGCTACTTTCTTTTTCAACACTTCCAATTAAAAGAAAGAAAAACATGATCCCCAGGATGTCGGATATCGCACTCTCATAGATCATAAATTCTTTTTTCTCTTTGCTTAAACCCTCCACACTTGGTATTACTATTGCACTGCTGATAATAGACAGAGGAATGGCATAGAGCAGAGCGCTTATCAACTCCATTTTTAATAGCGACACAAATATTCCTGCCAGAGTAATAGTACTTAAGGCCAGCAGGATTATCGCCAGAGCAAAGGATTTCAAAATCAGCGGAAGGTTTTTTCTGCTTAGATCAAGGTCAAGTGCGGCTTCCAGCACGATCATGATTAATCCGACAATACCCAGTATCTCCAGAATTGGGACAAAATCAAAATCCTTTAAACCCAGTTGCTCCGAAAATGCTTGCAATATGATCCCGAGAGAAATAAGCATCAATACCCCTGGAATGCTCTTTTTCTTTTCTATTAAGGTAAAGAAATAAGAGATTATAATGACCACTGATGCACCTATGATTATATAGTAACTCATATTTTCCTTTTGACGGCAATTTATGATAATATAATTGATAAAATATCCTATATATTGGTTTTTTCTGGCTTCTTACGGAATATAGAAAAAGTTAATTTCTTTACTATACCGGGGTTTGAATAAATTAATTCTGACAATCAGCCTTATCTCCAAAAACCTCTTGATTATCAGGCTTGCGCCACCTGCTTTTAAAGAAAATGGCAGCCCCGGTGCTATGTTTATGAGGCTGCCATATCATTTATGTCTTACTTAATTGACCTGTGCATGCAGGTTTGCCTTTGCTGCTTCAAATTCCTGCAGAGCAGAAAAAGCTTTCGAGCCATAAACTATACAAGGTCCACCACCCATAATAATTGCAGTATCAATTGATTCAACAATCTCATCGTGGCTTGCCCCAGCTTCAAGAGCATCGTGGACATGGCACACAATACAACCTTCACATTGAGTATGAATAGCAATACCTAGACATATTAATTCTTTGTGTTTTGCCAGTAAGGCTCCATCTGTTCCACCTATATGATGCATTTTCATAAACGACTGCATCATATTTGGACTTCCCTTGCCATATTCACCCATAGCTGACATGGTCTGATCATAAAGTTCTGAATACTTTGTTTTCATAATATTTTATGTGTTTTTAGTTTAATAATAGCTAAGCAAATGCTTAGTATAAGGTTCAAAAAAAAATTATAAATTTCTAAATGTTATCTCGATAAAATCTTTCAATTCCTGCTTCTTAAATATTTTTGAAGCGACTGATAGTCCCTGCTTTGCTATCATAAGGTAGTTAGCCTCTCTTTCAATTGTTTCTTTGTCTTTTTGAGTATTTATTCCAAGTTTTTCAATATATATTGCTTTAAGAGCTATTTTATACTTATTTATTTCCGACATAATTACACTGTTTGAATTTTCTCCTAATTCATTAGCAGTATTTGTTAGCATACAGCCTTTTCTTACCTTGCTTTCCCTTGAGAATTCCAGGAAATCGTAGAAGAACTGTTTAATATCCTCAACTCCTCTGGATCCCTCTTTAAGTTTATCTATTATGTCTTTTATTTTGTTTATATAACATTTAATGCTTTCGAGATAGACTCCATCTTTGCTTCCAAAACTAGAATAAATGGAAAATTGATTAATGCCCATTTCTTTTTCCAGCATACGAACGGATGTTCCTTCATATCCATTGCGCCAGAATAAATCCATGGCCTTTTCAATAACCTCTTTTTCACAATATTTTTTATACCTGGGCATGGAATTGTGATTTTGATGTAAAACTAAGCAATTGCTTTGTAATAGAATAATATTTGGAAATATTATTTCCCGACCGGATCTGCAAGGAGGTTTTGTTCACCTTATTCTTCAATGATCCAGAAACCTGTTTGATATATAATTTATAACTTTAAAGGACTACATTTACTGATTCCTACAAAGTTTTTAGATGAGGCTAATACCGGTAATTACAATATTTTTTTTATTTGCTTTACAGTATGTTCAAGGGCAGGCTATATTCCCCGATAACAGCCAGTTATACGTGGATACGGTGGTGCCAAGGATAGACATTACAATACACCCTGATACTCTTCAATGGCTATACGATAATCCTGAAAGTGACCTGGAGTTTCATGCAAAATTTGTTTTTAATAACGGCACAGTAAACGACACTATCGATCCTGTTGGTTTCAGGCTCAGGGGAAATACATCGAGATATTCACAAAAGAAATCATTTAAGGTTTCCTTTAATACTTTTACTTCGGGTGGGAAGTACTATGGTGTAGAGAAACTTAACCTGAATGGTGAGCATAACGACCCCTCCATAATACGCTCAAAGATAATGTGGGATATTCTCAGGCTATGGGATATACCGGCTCCAAGATCCAATCATGTAAGAGTATATATTAACGAAAACTACCATGGCCTGTATATAAATGTTGAGCATATAGATGAGGAGTTTGTGCTTTCCAGGTTTGGAAATAACGACGGGAACCTTTATAAATGCCTCTGGCCTGCAGACCTTGATTACCTGGGATCAAATCCCGACCTCTATAAATTGATGTCTGGCGACAGAAGGGTGTATGAGCTCAAAATAAATGAAGAAGGGGATGATTATTCTGATCTTGCAGAGTTTATTGATATTTTGAATAATACAGCAGATAATGATCTTATCTGTAAGCTAAACGATTATTTCAATACCTACGACTACCTTAAGGTTATTGCCGCTGATATTCTTTGTGGTAACTGGGATGGATACATTTACAATAAGAACAACTTCTATCTGTATCATAATACGCTAAGCGGTAAAATGGAATATATTCCGTACGACGTGGATAATACATTTGGTATTGACTGGTTTAATATCGACTGGACTGCAATAAATATGTATGAATGGCAGCCGGGAGAAGAAGAGACAAGGCCTCTTTATAATCGAATAATCAATAATTCTGAATTAAGAAAACAGTTTACCTGGTATGTCGGTGTGCTTTTAAATAATACTCTCGATATCGACTCGCTAAAAACAAGTATTGACGCCAGGAAGGAAATGATTGCTCCATATGTGATCAATGATCCATATTATCCTCTTGATTATGGATATTCATTTGATGATTTTTTGCTATCCTTTACTGATGCCCTGGGCGGCCACGTCAAGTCCGGGCTTTATCCCTTTCTTGACTCGAGAAGTTCTTCTATGATTTCCCAGATGGAACCAGGAACCATGGCACCGCTTATTAAGTATATTGGTCATAAAGCAGAAGCCGGTCAGCAGGTAATGATTAAAGTTAGTGTCGAAGCCGAAGAGCTGCCGCTTGAGGTGAATGTTCTTTTTTCAAGGAATGATGGCGCGATAGAGCAAAGTACAATGTTGTATGCTGATGGGAATGAGTACTATTCAGTTATTTCAGATATCTATCCCGACACTAAACTGGGCTACCAGATAGAAGTGACTGATGCAATAGGACAGGTAGTAACAATGCCCTGCGAGCCGGCTATACTGTACCCGACATCAGGCGACACACCCCTGCTTTTTATAAATGAATTTTCTGCCGACAATGATTTTATTGTAGCAGATGAATATGGTAATTACAGTGATTGGATTGAAGTATATAATGGCGATAGTGAAGCTGTCTATCTTGGTGATTATTATCTTACCGACAACCTGGATACACGAGATAAATGGCTAATGCCGGAAGTAACATTAAATCCGGGTGGATTTGAACTTTTCTGGGCAGATGGTGAGCCGGCCCTTGGCGATCATCATGCTGATTTTAAGCTGAGCAAGGATGGAGAAGAGATTGGTATTTTTTCATCAGAAATGTTCCTGGTAGATACCATTAGTTTCGGAGCACAGACAACAGATATCAGTTTTGGTCGCCAGCAGGATGCTTTTCCGTCCTGGACATTCTTTTCTACACCTACTCCGGGAGCAACTAATAATACTGTGTCGATAGATAGTCCAATAAGGGATGATATACTGACTGTATATCCAAACCCGGTAAGAGGATCTGTTTTATATCTGAGTAAGTCAGTAAGCTGCACCGTATACAACTTCTATGGGATGAAGATTTATAAGGGATATAATATTAGTAGCTTAGATATAAGCAGCTATACCCCGGGATTATATGTAATTATTACAAATGAAGGATCTCGTACCAGGTTTATAGTTGAATAGCATTAACCAGGCAGTTGTCACAGCAGATTTAAGTGCAACATTTATTGTTTTTACGCGTCTGTTAGTAAAAGAAAGTAAATACCAGAACTAAACCGAAGATCATGACAGTTGATTTATATGCAAACGAGGTTGTTATTAAAGCAGGTGATACCACGAAAACAGTTAATAGCAATAAAATTCCGGGGAAATTAATTATTACCAATCAAAGAGTTTACTTCAAGGCGGTGAACGAGGAAAACCAAGATCATAACCTGGAGATTCAGCCCAATCATATTGAGGAGGTAATTTATTTCGGGGGTATGTTCTCTGTCAAAGGATTAAATGTAATTACTACCGATGGGATCTCTCACAGTTTTCCACTCAAGAAAAGAGACGAGATAGGCAAACTGATCAACTCGATGTATTAGTTTCAAAGTCTTTTAATTGAAACTTATTCATTAATCAGATATTAACATAACATTTCATTAACATTCAGAGACAGGATTATTACATATCTTTCTATCCTAATCTTGAATAACCTGGCCTATGATAGCTAATCTTATTAAGACCGCCTTAAGAAATATAACCGGTAAATTTGGTTATACTCTGCTAAATGTACTGGGCATGACCCTTGCAATTAGCGCCAGTCTATTTCTGATCTTATATGTTCTTGACGAAGTATCATACGATAGGTACCATGAAAATGCAGATAGAATTTACAGGGTGCAGTCGTATATCCAGGAAACAGATGATGAGTTTACCTGGATTGTAGCACAGGTTCCCTTTGCCCCGCAGGTGAAACTTGATTATCCGGAGGTAGAGAGCGTAACAAGGCTCTTCAATGTTGGCAGGGTGCTCTATAGGTATAATGATATTGAGCATAATGAAGAAAATATGTATTATGCCGACTCAAGCTTCTTTGATATTTTTTCTTATAAACTGATTGGCGGTAGTTTTGAAGAAGCCCTTAATAAGCCTAATACAATAGTACTTACTGAAACCCTTGCAAGGAAATATTTTGGAGACGATAACCCTGTAGGGAAGTCACTTCAGAATGGAGATGACCTTTACCAGGTTACAGCGGTAATGGAAGATGTTCCCAGGAATTCACATATTACTTTTGACGGACTGGTTTCAAGAAGCACCTTGCCACAGGAGTTTGGAAGCTGGGGTAACTTCGGAGTATTCACTTACCTGCTCCTAAATGAGGGTACTTCATCTGTACAGTTTGAAGAGAAACTGCAAAACATGTATCCTGAGTATATGGCTTCTATCTTCGAGCCTATCGGGATTAAGATTACCTACCAGATTATGAACATCAGGGATATTCACCTTAGATCAGACTCGGCCCAGGAGCCAGAGCCTACGGGGAGCATTCAGTATGTTATTATATTTGGGATAGTTGCACTCCTTCTCTTACTGATTGCAACATTAAATTATGTAAATCTTTCAACAGCAAGATCTGCGAAAAGAGCAAAAGAGATAAGCCTGAGAAAGGTTGTGGGATCAAACAGGGGGCCACTTATAGCTCAGTTCCTTACCGAGTCGACTATGCTTACTCTTATTTCATTATTACTGGGTATAGTACTAATTATTATCTTCCTGCCCAAACTAAACCTTCTATCAGGCAAATCTTTTACGCTGGATATCCTGTCTGAACCAGTATTTATTATCAGCATTATAGGAATAATGCTTATTGTTGGAATTATTGGTGGCCTTTATCCAGCCTTTTACCTGTCTCGCTTCAGTCCTGTAGATGTGATGAAAGGTTCGTTTCAGTCAGGCTCATCGAAGGGCCTTTTCAGAAAAATACTTACTATAGTCCAGTTTACTATTTCGGGGGCAATGATTGCATGTACGGTAATCGTTTTTATGCAGTTGTCTTACCTGCAGAATAAAGACCAGGGATGGAATATGGAACGGGTAACTATGTTGCAATTACCAGATAATGAACCTGTAACGAAAATGAAATTACTTAAGGAGCGTCTTATGGATAGTCCCTTAATTGAAAATGCAACACTTACCAGCAATCAGCTTGGGCAGGGTAGCCCAAAGGTAATTTTTAATATTGAAACAGATGAGGGGATGCAGCAAAGAGGTGTTAACTTTTCGGTTGTTGATGACGATTTTATTGAAACCCTGGGTGTGGAGGTGGTTGAGGGCAGGGATTTTTCGATTGACTATATAGGAGATACAATTACAGGAGTTCTTGTGAATCAAACTCTGGCAGATAGGTTTAATTGGGAAGAACCTATTGGGAAAATGGTTCAGCTTGGCGATGGGACACAAATTATGGGCTCAGTAATAGGTTTAATAAAAGATTACCATCAGACGGGTATGTATAATGAAGTAGAATCACTAATGTTGCTTTTCAGGCTGGATAATGCGATTATGTACTTAAAACTTGGAGAGAATGAGGCAGCAGCCCTCGAAGTAACACGCCAGGCCTGGGAGGAAGTTTTTCCGGGGAAAGATTTTGAATATACTTACCTGGTTGATAATTTCAGTGAGCAATTTGGAAATGACAGAAACAGGAGCACTATCTTCCTGCTTTTTACATTGCTTACTATAGTTATTGCCTGTCTGGGTCTGTTTGGCCTAGCTTCATACACTGTCGAGAAAAGAACGGGAGAAATAGGAGTGAGAAAGGTTTTTGGCGCCAGCGAGAGCAAGGTGCTGGGAATGATATCATTTGAGTTTATTATACTAATGATAATATCATTTATCGTCTCAGTTCCCGTAGTAGTATATCTTATGTCAGACTGGCTTCAGAATTATGTTTACAGGATAAACATCAGTCCTCTTGTTTTTGTGCTGACAATGGTTCTTACTTTAGTCCCGACAGCTCTTACTGTAAGCTATCAGGCTATTAAGGCAGCAAGGACGAATCCTGCAGAGGCCTTAAGGGAGCAGTAATCATATATTACCTAAAAAAGTTTAATACTATTATTTCTTACCACCCTTTTTAGTTGTAATAACTACAACTCCGGCAGCTCCTCTTGAGCCATAAATAGCAGTTGAAGAGCCTTTTAATATATTAATTGATTCTACATCATATGGTGAGATATTGTCTATAGAGAAGACAGGTGATCCATCCACAATCAGCAGGGGCTCATTAGAGGCATTAATTGATGTTATCCCTCTTATCCTGATTGAGCTTCCCTGGACGGTTACTCCGGGTACTTCACCAACAATCATCTCATAGATATCTTTATATACCCTGTTCTCAAACCTTTCACTATTTACACTTGAAATACTCCCGGTGAGATCGTTTTTGCTTATCCTGCCGTAGCCTGTCTCAACAAATTCGCCATCAAGCGATGGAGTAATGGAAAGCATCTTAAAATCGTGATTTATTATTACTTCGAGCCTCGCTTGTCCTACATAATCAATCTCAAATCCGCCATCTTCAAAACTAAAGAATGCAATCTTTTTGACATCAGGTTTAAATTTAATCCTGAATTCCCCATTTGATTTCGACATCGCATTTGTGTTCTTTCCGTCAAGGAAGATCATTACATTGCTAACGGGTATAGTGTCCCTGTTTACCACTTTACCTGTAAGAACAACCTTTTTTTTGTTTTTTCCCTGACTTGATACAGGCCCACAAATAAATATTGCAAGGATCAGTGCAGCTGCTATTTTAAGTTTCATAATTATTTCAATTTATAAGTTTCTTAAATTCCATGTTCTTCTAACTTTAATAGCTGAAGAAACATGCTTATAGAAGACCTTCAACCAGGACCTGTACCCTATTTTTAAGCAACAAATATGCTTTATTTCCAATTAGAACGAGTATAAAGTTATAATAAAATATCCGGCTTTAAAGTTTTCTCAATAATCTTGCCATTAATACTTTCTACATAGTAGGCCGCTGAACCTTTTCTGGTTGATATTATATTTTTGACTTCATTATTCTCAAAATATATGGCTACGCTATTATCTATTGCGTAACCCGGCTTAAGAGATCCTTCGCCGATAAGTTTATGATAGGCAGGTCGTCTCTCTTTTTCTGCATCGTAATGAGGAGAATGGCTCCCTTTCAGAAAGCCAAGGCATTCAATTTTAGAAAGGACCTTTGGCCTCGAGTCTGTTGTACCTTCCTCAAACCAGCATAATGAGCCTGCACTTCCTCCACTCAGTACAATTCCCTTGTTCCAGGCATCATAGAGAATTTTATCTATCCCCTGTGCTTTCCAGATTGCCATCATATTAAGTGTATTGCCTCCAGACACAACTATTGCATCCATTGAAAGAAGAATTTCTGCAAAGGTCTCTTTTTGAGAATACGAACTGATAAACATTTCCTGTACCAGTGGTATAATATTTAACTCTGCAACTTTCTTATACCAGTTGATAATTGAATAGGGACTATCTGCAGCTGCAGTTGGCAGGTAGCAAATTCTTGGTCTCTCTTTACCGGTGAGTGATGCTACGTACTTTATCATGCTGGCATTACTGCCTCCTCCAAAGGCAACAATCTTCCTGATATTGTTTACTGGTTCGTTATCTGCTGCGTAGGCATTTGAAAGTGATCCCAGGCCAAGCCCTATTGTGCCCATAGCCGATTTTGCAAGAAAATCCCGACGTTCCATAAATTATATTGTTAAGTTGAGCATATAAGATAATAATAAATGTCTGTGTGAACATAGATATTTAAAAGAATCTTCTTTATCAAACTACATATTTAAGGAATTCATCTCTTCCTTTGTAAAAATATATTAAGAGATTTCTCTTACACCTCTCAGAGATAGTTGATATATAAGAGTGCTTTTTATTCCCAGTGAGGCAAATAATGAGCTTATAATACTGGCACTTTCCCTTGCTGATTCAGCAGAGTTATTAAAAGCAAATACTGAAGGTCCGGAGCCTGAAATATTAAAAGCCAGCGCTCCTGAATCGAGCACAGATTTTTTTATTTCATCATAACCCGGTATCAGTTTTTTTCGATATGGTTCTGCAATAACATCATTTACAGAGCGACCGATCACTTCCAGGTTGCCACTCATTAATCCTGAAATTAAAGCTGAGGCATTGCCTGTCTGGATAACAGCATTCTTAACAGTAATTTCTTTCTTAACAAGCTGTCGTGCTTCGGCTGTTTTAACAATAATATCCGGATGTACAACTGTGCAGACAAGGTTGTTGGGGAAGGGAATTTGAATTATATCAAGGGGCTTATATGATCTTACAAGGGTGAAACCACCCAGGATACATGGAGCTACATTATCGGCATGGGCCTCTCCGCTAACGAGTTTCTCGCCTTCCATTGCAAACTCAACCAGCTCAATTCCTGAAAATGGTTTACCCGATAGCTGATTAAATGCAAACACTGCTCCGGCCGAGCTGGCCGCACTTGATCCAATTCCACTGCCAGGGTTTATTTTATTTATAAATCGTAAATGTATGCCCTGACTATTACCGAGTTTCTCCTTCATTTTCTGAAGGGCAGGAAAAACAACATTAGTGTCATCTACAGGGATACTGGCATCAGAACAATTTTCAATTGTGATTGCACCACTATTATTAAGTTCCATTTCAATAATATCTCCGGGCTGGTCGATAGCAAATCCCATAATATCGTATCCGCTACCTACATTTGATACTGATGCGGGCGAGAATATTTTGATCTTATTTTTCAAAGCAGGAAATTTAATTTATTCAGACTAAAATAGCTCTTTTCTTTTTAACTTATAAGTGTCTTTTGCCTTAATAAAAGGATTAAGACACCACTATAAAGCTATTATTTTATTCTTATCTTAGTTTTCTTTTTGAGGTTTAAAAAATCAGGTATGAAGATTTTGGTTAACAGGTGCAACAGGATTTGCAGGGGGAATATTTTTGGAAATTCTCAAGGAAAAATTTCCCGACTCGCTGATAGTGGGAACAGGAAGAAACCTTAAAAGGCGAAGATCTTGAGGGATAAAGGTTTTGAGATAATAACTGGGGCTCTTACTGATCCGGAATTTATCAGAAGCGAACTAGGTCATTTTACACATATCGTTCATTCAGCTGCAAGATCATCTATCTGGGGGAAGTACGGTGATTTCTACAGAGATAATGTTGAGGTTACAAGCAATCTTCTAAATAATATTGAAAGTCTTGAAAGGTTTATTTATATCTCCACCGCCAATATTTACTTCAATTTCAAAGACCGTATTGATGTTAAGGAGGATGATCCGCTTCCCAAAAAATATGTAACCTGGTACCCGGTAACAAAACTTATGGGAGAGAAAGAAGTATTAAGCTATAATAAGAAGCCAATTCATACTATAGCACTTCGGCCCAGGGGAATAATTGGAAAGGGAGATACTACGTCATTACCCAGGGTACTGAAAGCTTACGAAGAAGATAAAATTAAGATTATCGGAAGCGGCAAAAATGTAATCGATTTCACATCTATAAAAAACCTGGCTCATGCAGTAACTCTGTCTCTTACTTCTGGTGCAGAAACCTCGGGTCAGGCTTACAATATTTCAGATGGAGAGACCTTTGGGTTCTGGCCCCTTATGGATGAAACAACCAGGAGGATGGGTTATGATAAGAAGATAGGAAAGATCCCTTATCCAATAGTCTACTTTGCAGCATCTATGAGTGAGCTTATTGCAAAGATCAGGGGCGGTTATGAACCTTCCCTTACACGCTATGCAGCAGGAATCATGAAAGCGTCATTTACTCTTTGTAACGATAAGGCAAGAGAGCAACTGGGATATACACCGGTAATATCATCCATGGATTCCATAAATGAATTTCTGGAGTGGTACCAGCCTGACAAAAAATAGTTATTTTCAGCTTCAACATATTCATACCTTGTCATTTCCGGAATATTACATGTAAGTGTTGAGAGACCAAAATTTATTATATTAGCATGACTTACTATAACAAGTGGTAAAAACATCTTTTATAATGAAAAAACGAGACTTTTTTATTATCACATCCTTTATTGCGCTGATTTTCGTCTCGTGCAATAATGAGCATGAAAATAGAGTATAAAATGGTAAAAGAAAACTTTGGAGATATAAACGGACAGGAAATTGTTATTATATCGCTCAAAAACAAGCAGGGCAATACAGTTAAACTTACTAATTACGGAGCTACCCTTGTGTGGATAGACGTTCCTGACAGGTATGGAAAGCCTGAAAATATCACCTTTGGCTATGATAGTCTGAAAGGCTATTTGACCGGCGATCCTTACTTTGGCTCCGTTGTAGGCAGGTATGCGAACAGGATTGCAGCTGGCCGCTTCAATATTGATGATAAGGAATATAAGCTTAGTATTAATAATGGAATTAATAGTCTGCATGGAGGTCCTGGAGGTTGGCATAGCGTAGTGTGGAATTATAAGATTATTGAGAAGGAAGGGAAAGTACCCGTTGTGAAGTTTACATACCATTCTCCTGATATGGAAGAAGGATACCCGGGTAATATGGAAGTTGAAGCAAATTATACCTGGACAGATAATAACGAACTCATAATTGATTATAATTGTTCTACTGATAAGAGGACTGTACTCAACATTACCAATCATGCCTACTTTAACCTCAGGGGAGCAGGTAACGGAAATATACTTGATCACGAACTTCAGATAAGGGCTTCCAGATATACGCCGGTTGATGCTGATCTTATACCATTGGGCGAGAATATTACTGTTGAAGGTACCCCCTTTGACTTCAGAGAACCACATAAGATAGGAGAAAGGATTGACGAGGAGTTTGAGCAGCTTATTCTCGGGCTGGGATATGACCACAATTTTGTCCTCGACAATAAGGATGAGGTTGATGCTATTGTCTATGAAGAATCTAGCGGAAGGCTTATGGAGGTGATAAGCGATCAACCGGGGGTGCAGTTCTACTGCGGTAATTTCCTGGACGGATCAGAGCAAGGACATGACGGCAAAGTTTATGAGCACAGGGGTGGATTATGCCTTGAGACTCAACATTTCCCGGATAGCCCCAATCAGCCAGGATTCCCCTCTACTATTATTGAGCCGGGCAAGCCTTTTAAGTCAAGAACAGTATACAGATTTTCGGTAAGGTAATCCATATTTCACAAGATTGAGTGGGACGCAAAATTTTTATTCCCAACAATTCTTATTATAATTTGTTACTATATAAACGATTAGAATAAATTATGAAAAAGATATTTTTTGGTATAGTACTGACAATTTTTTCTGTATCCCACCTGATTGGACAGGGAAATGGATTTTATGGTTTTAAGGTAAAAACCATTGATGGAGCCGAGTTTGATTTTGCTCAGCTTAAGGGAAAAAAAGTAATGATTGTAAATACTGCATCCAGGTGCGGATTTACCCCCCAGTATGAAGATCTTCAGGAATTATTTGAAGAATATGGCGGTGATGATTTTGTTATTCTCGGTTTTCCGGCAAATAACTTCAGAAGCCAGGAGCCCGGAACAGATTCTGAAATTAAAACATTTTGCACAGAAAATTATGGTGTTTCATTTCCGATGATGTCGAAGATATCTGTTAAGGGTGATGATATACATCCTCTTTATCAATGGCTCACAAGGAAAGACCTGAATGGAGTAGAAGATTCAGAAGTTTCATGGAATTTTCAGAAATATCTGGTAGATGAAAATGGAAATCTTGTAAAGTATCTTAAGCCAATGAAAAATCCAATGTCGAAAGAGGTTCTAAGCTGGCTTGAAGACTAGGAATTCAGAGTTTATCAGATATAATATCCCTTCCGCTTAAGGGTCTTGTTAAAAATCTGAGAAAGCTTTAAACGGAGTCAGAGTAAGAAAATTACCGCCCCGTTTTTTTCATTTTCGAGAATTCGTTCAACAAGGAATTCAGCAACTGTTTCAACTTCCTCAGCAAGGATATTAAAAATACGGCGAGCCCTTTTCGATCCCTCGGGATCCTTTCTTATCGGATCAAGGATCATATCTGTAACAACCATTCCCGGAAGCAATAGAGAGACCGATACCGGACCATCTTTAATTTCCCTGGCAAAAGCCTTTGTAAAATACTGAACCGCTCTTTTCGACATCCCGTAGGAGTGCCAGTCCTTCAATTATTCTACCAT
>CALOBV010000023.1:0-13484 GCA_942491535.1 uncultured Marinilabiliaceae bacterium | reverse complement strand
CATTCAGCAAATACAATAATATAGCCGTTACAGTCTCTTATAGCCAGCTCCTGGATGCCGTATGAGGTGGTGTGTAGGTCTTTTGTTATGTCTACCTTGTCCTTTATCCTGTTCTAGATCCCTTAAGATATTGTCTCTATACATCACTGCAGTACACCCCTTATCACTGCGATCAAAATCCTTGATAGACTTCTTTATGCTTTCTTTTGACTGGAACATTATCTCTACGTCCTCGCATGCCATCATGGCCCAGTCATATTTTTCCTGTCTCCAGGGTCGGTGAGGACTTGATTTCGAGCAACCCAATACATCCTGGTACCATTCGATGGTAGCATTTACGTCATCGACTATTAGATTTGGCGTCATCTTCTTTAGCATATTACCCTCCTATGCTTATTGATTAATGGTTTATTCATGAAGAAATTAATTCTTAATGATAATCAATTTATCAATTATAATTCTACTCTCTATACTTTTTTTGTCAAGATAATGATAATATTTATTTTATGCTCATCTTGCTGTCAGAGGGTTCATGATATGGATGAAAAAGAATTAAAGAGGCTTCTGGAAGTGACCAGCAGGGTTCTTGTATTTACCAAGCTCAATCTTTCAGTCAGTAGATTGGAGAATGTTCCTGACAGGGTGCTCGGGATGACGGACCTCACTGACCTTGACCTGGGTATCAACAGGATCTCTTCCCTTCCTGAAGACTTTGGGGTTATTCATAATCTTATAAAGCTAGACCTTCACCGTAATAAGCTAAAAGAACTTCCTGGGTCCTTTGAGGATCTAAAATCCCTGGAGTATTTAAGGCTTAACTGCAATAAGCTTAAAAGTCTTCCTGGATCATTTAAAAAACTTACCAATCTTAAAAAGCTGTATTTTTATCTTAATTCTTTCCAGGATCTACCTGTAGAGATAACTTATATCACGAGCCTCAAAATTGCTGGACATAAGCCGTAATAAGCTGGCGTCTATTCCAGAAGAAATCGGTAATCTTTCGGATCTGGAAAAACTTGATTTAAGCGAAAATCTTATAAGTGGATTGCCGGAATCCATGGGAAGATTAAAGGATCTTAAGTATTTAAGGATAAATAATAATAGGCTTAAAAAGATCCCGGATGCCATTGGGGAACTTTGCTTCCTTGAAGAGCTTGACCTGAGTAATAATATGATATCAGAGATCCAGGAATCCATCGGAAGATTGAAAAAATTAAAATACCTTGACCTTAGCAATAACAGGCTCCATATCCTGACTGATGCAATATCTGGTCTTGAAAGTCTTAAAAGGTTATCACTTTCCAGAAATAGTCTATCAGCGCTACCTGAAAATATTGATATTCTCCAGAAACTTGAAGAATTTTACTTATATGATAATCTTCTTAGCAAGCTCCCGGGATCAATGCAAGGTATGAGAGCTCTTATACGCCTTGATCTTTATAATAATAAGTTGGATTCACTGCCGGAAAATATCGAGAAGTTTAAAAGATTAAAGATTCTACACCTCAGCCATAATAGACTAGAAGACCTTCCTGGATAAAATAGGAAGTCTCTCAAACCTCGAGGGTCTGGATCTCAGCCACAATAATCTTAAGTCCCTGCCAGATTCAATAGAGACCTGGAAAACCTTAAGGGTCTTTATCTGGGAAACAATAAGATAGAAAGACTTCCTGAAAGTATCGGAAATTTAAAAAACCTGACCAGGACTCTATATCAATAATAACCACATCTGCTCCATTCCCAGTTCCTTGAAAGAACTGAAGGGATTAAGGGAATTATATATCAGCGGCAACCCGGTCAAATCAGAAGAAATATATGAGGGATTGCTGTCAGCAATTGGTTCAGAAAGATTAAAGATAAGATAGGCACCTATGCCAGTCCTTTTATGGATATTAAAACACCTGTATTGAAGTCTTATTTTTTTACACTTTACGTCGGGTGATTATGCTGTCAAAGACGGAGATAAGATAATGGATAGCTAAAGATTATAAACAAGCTGCCCGCATGAAGAATCTATATCCCCGCCGAATCTATGCCTCTTTGTAACTGTTATCGAGTTTTTTTCAAGCACCTTTTTAAATGCCGATATCCTCTGAGGAGGGGATTCTTCTAGAGGAAGCCCCTCCATTATAGGGGATGAGGGTTTACAAAACAAAGGAGCCCTTTAAGCAGTCGGACCAGCTTTTCTGCATCTTCCATAGAATCATTAAGTCCATTTAACATCACATACTCAAACATTACTTTTCTGTTAGTGACACTTATATAATATTTTACCGATTCTATAAGTTCCGCAATAGGATGTGACAGGTTTATTGGCATGATCCTGGAACGGATATCGTCATCGGGAGCATTAAGAGAAACCGCAAGATTGACCTGTGTCTTCTCCCTGGCAAATTTCTTTATTTTTGCAGGTATACCTGCAGTCGAAATAGATATATGGCGGGCCCCGATATTAAGTCCTTTTTTGTCGTTCAGTATCTTTAAGTCCTTGCATGACCTGTTCATAATTAAGAAATGGCTCCCCCATGCCCATATAGACTATATTGGTTATCCTCTGGCCTTTTTGAGAGAGGTATCTGGCAAAGAAAAGCACCTGGCTTATTATCTCGGAAAAATCCAGGTTCCTCCTAAAACCCAGCTTACCGGTGCTGCAGAAGATGCAGCCCAGTGGACAGCCGGCCTGCGATGATAAAGCAGATAGTGTTCCTTTTATCTATATGCTGCATAAGAACACTTTCTACAGAGACACCGTCATCCATTTTGAGAACTGCTTTGACGGAATCTCCGGTCTTTGAACAGGATATGCTGCCCTCTATGGAAAGAGGGGAAATCCTGTTAAGTGTCTTTCTGAGCCTTAATGGAAGGTTGGTTGCCTTTTCCCAATCTTCCAGAAGATCCTGAAAGACAGATTTCCAAACCTGGTCCCTGCGGTACAGCTTTTCAGTTTCGAGTATTTCTTCCAATCTATTAAAATCCATGATATTAATTATATCAGCATACAGGGTGATATTGCTCATATAATTATTAAGAAATAAATCTACTTTTACAAAATCGTCTAAATATTTAAAATATATGGAAAACTGATTTAGAAAGGCTGACTTTATGGATCATCACGAAGAGACTTTGGAAAATATTGATATCAGTTCTTATATTCCTGGTAAAATAATATGCGTAGGCATGAATTACAGGTCCCACGTAAAAGAGCAGGATGGAAGATTCCCCTCAAAGCCTGTGCTCTTTGCCAAAGCAAGGAGCTGTGTGATAAAGGATGGCGATAATATTATATATCCCCAGGAAGTTAATAAGCTGGACTATGAAGTAGAACTGGCAGCTATTATAGGGAAAAAGATAAATAATATGGAAACTGGCAAAGTGGCAGGATATATTTATGGATATACAGTATTTAATGATGTCACTGCTAGGGACCTGCAGAAAGAGGAGGACCAGTGGTACAGGGCTAAAAGCTTTGACACATTCGGACCCATGGGTCCTGTTGTAATAAGGCAGGAAGTTTTTGGCGATCCCCAGAATACCGGTCTCAGGTCATATGTAAATGATGAATTACGGCAGGATGGAAATACTTCTGATATGATCTTTGGGGTCTATGAACTTATTTCATATATCTCCCGCTCTATAACACTTTTCCCCGGAGACATGGTATCTACAGGCACTCCTTCCGGAGTTGGAATTTTTGCAGAAGGGGGAAAACTTTAAGCCCGGAGATAAAGTGACCTGTGAGATAGATGGGATAGGAAAGATAGCAAATATAGTAAAAAGATTATAACGCTTTCTTCTATTATGGGTGAAATATTTGAAATATTCTTTGGGGCTATGATAGTTGGATTCTCGGGTGCTCTTTCACCTGGACCCATGCTTACCCTTGTCATATCAAGTACTGCCGAAAAGGGCTTCTGGACTTCATTTTTTATTGTAGTGGGCCATGCCATCCTTGAACTTGCTGTAGTGACAGCTTTTTTTCTCGGGCTTATCAGGTATCTTGAAAACCCGCTTATAGCTAGGATAATAGGAATTGTAGGAGGAATCTTTCCTGTTCTATCTGGGTGGATATCCTAGTATCAGTATTAAAGAAAAATATGTCATAGATTTTAAATCCGTAATAAATACGAGGACCATGAATGCAAGGTCAACAGGCATCCTGATACTTAAGGGCATCCTGGTAAGCCTCATGAATCCCTACTGGTATATATGGTGGATAAGCATTGGTGCAGCTTTTATAATCAAAAGCGGTAAATTTGAACTGGGCGGTGTCACGGCATTTTTTACAGGACATATAAGTGCTGATTTTATCTGGTATTTGTTTATCGGTTTTCTCATAAGCACCGGAAGGCGTTTCTTCAACCAAAAGATATGTATAATGGAATAATGATCGCATGCAGCCTCTTCCTTTTCTACCTCGGAATAAAATGTATTGTCGATGCTATGATATAAGATTATCAGTCTCTTGGATGATTATCTGGCTATTTAATCTTTCTGGTCAAATCTTTGACCATTCATCAGCAAATTTCTTTATATTATCTCTCCTTTATATTTGAGACATCATCTGGTACTCTTTATAATTCTTCTGAAGCATACTCCTAAAAAATGGCAACATCTTATCCCACAACATCTCAAACCCAAAATACCCTTTTACTGCTGCGCTTCCAGCAGCTCTTCAGGAAATCCTTTTTTTATCTCTTTTTCCCAGTTCTCATCAGCACCGCATATAAATATGCCTGTCTTCATATCCAGAAGCATTTTAAGGTTCCTGCTTACGAATCTTCTAATAATAGAATTCATCCTGAACATCATGAATGACCCGCCTAATGCTACAATATCATATTTACACAGGATCCACACTTTTATTTTTTAAGATCGACAATATCTACATCATATCCTTTCTTCTTTAAAGTGTCGCCAAGCAAAGCGGCGCATTTCCCTGTAGTTCCATACCTTGTCGCAAATACAACCAGTATTTTCATTGCACTTCTCTCCTTAAATCCTCATAATTTACTTTTACGAAAAGTATAAATTATTACTTTCTGTTTACAACTGTCTATGCAGGTACCGCACAGTATACATTCCGGGTTCTCCATCTTCCCATCTCTCACCATCCTGTTTAAATCAAGGCTCATAGGACAATTCTTTGTGCATTTCATACAATCTATACATTTTTCCTTCTCTGCCCTTAGCCTGAATGATGGCCACCTGAATTTTGGGGTTCATATCACAAATATTTTAAGGTCTTAAAATCAAATAATCAATTGATTATATTTATGTTTATGTGCTATTATGTAAATGTTATAAATTTTTTATCTGGTACCTTATGAAAAAGTCAGCTATAAATAAATGGCCTATAAGCGAAAGACCAAGAGAAAAGCTTCTTAGCCTTGGGGCAGATAGGCTCTCAAACTGTGAGCTTCTGGCAATTATCCTGCAGACGGGACTGAGCTCTAAAAATACCAGTTTTTCAGCTGTAGACCTTGCCCAGGAAATACTTATTGAATACAGGGACCTGAAAGGCCTGATGGATGTACTGCCCTCAGAACTAATAAACTTTAATGGGATAGGGAAAGCCAAGGCATCCAAGCTTGCTGCTGCTTTTGAGCTTGGAAAAAGGTCAAGTGCGGAAAAAAATGGCCAGAATAGCAGTTTCAGATGCAGTGAAGAGGGGGCTTCCTATTATACTCCACTGCTAAAGGATCTTAAGAAAGAGCAGTTCTGGATTATCCTTATGGATACAAAAAACAGGGTAATAAAGGAAGAGTTAATCTCCCCAGGGTTCACTTAATTCATCCATAGTCCATCCAAGAGAGGTGATAAGTCCAGCTATCAGAAATTCGGCAGCATCTATGATTTTTATCCATAATCATCCCAGCGGAGACTTGAACCCTCGCTTGACGATATAGAAGTAACGCGCAGACTATGCGAAAGCGCCCGGATAGTTGGGATAAATGTCCTGGATCACATCATAATAGGGTATCAGGGCTATTTCAGCTTCAAACAGAAGCAGATGCTATAATTACTCTTTCAATACATCATTTGTGATCTTTTTTACAAGGTCTTCTTTGTAGTTAGAGTCATTATTACAGCTGCATATTGAATTGGTACAGTGATAGCAGTTCTCTATGTTGCTTATAAGGTCAGGGATCTTTTATTTCCTTCTCCTACTTCGCAGCAGCTTCCATCTGTCTTTTTTATTCCAGTATTATCTATAAATTCCGGCATTTTTATTCTACCTTTTTCTTCTTCGTTTTTTTGTGAAGCCTCTTGCAGGACTTCCTGGTATCAATATGTTCCTGATACTCATCCCTGAAATACTTAATTGTGCTCAGTACCGGATTGGGGGCTGTCTTACCCAGGCCGCAAAGTGAGGTCTCTTTTATCATATGGGCCATCTCTTCCAGCCTTTCAATATCTCCCCCTCTTCCCCTTCACCTTCCGTTATCCGTGTAAGTATCTCGAGCATCCTTTTTGTGCCTACTCTAGAGGGCGTGCACTGTCCGCAGGATTCGTCCTGTATGAAATCCATGAAGTACCTTGCCTGGTCCACCATGCACTGGTCCTCATCAAGCACGATCATACCGCCGGATCCCATTATCGCTCCTGCTTTTTTCACTTCCTCATAATCAATAGGCAGATCCAAAAGGTTCTCCGGAAGACATCCTCCCGAGGGCCCCCCAAGCTGGACGGCCTTTATTCTTTTTCCGTCTTTTATCCCTCCGCCTATTTTATATATAATATCTCTTAAGGAAATACCCATCGGGACTTCGACTAATCCTACATTATTAACTGCACCAGTCAGGGCAAAGATTTTTGTTCCCTTACTCTCTCCGGTCCCGATCTCGTTAAACCACTCTGCACCTTTTAAAATTATTTGCGGAATATTTGATAATGTCTCAACATTGTTTATGAGAGTGGGTCTTCCATATAGGCCCTCGTTTGCAGGAAAGGGTGGTTTGGGTTTTGGCATACCCCTTCTACCTTCTATTGACATTAACAAAGCTGTCTCTTCTCCGCAAACAAATGCTCCAGATCCCTTATATATCTCAATTTCAAAATTATTGTTACTTCCGAGTATATTCTCTCCAATAAAACCATATTCTCTCGCCTGTTTAATTGCATGTGAAGAGTCTCGATAGCAAGGGGTATTCTGCTCTTACATAGATATAGCCTTTCTCAGACCCTATTGCCAAACCGGCAATTATCATTCCTTCCAGAATAGAATGTGGATCGGACTCCAGGAGATTTCTATCCATGAAAGCCCCGGGGTATCCTTCATCACCATTGCATATAACATATTTAATAAAGTCTGGAGAACTTGCTTTGAAGCAAAATTCCCATTTTTTACCAGTTAGGAACCCGGCACCACCCCTACCACGCAACCCGGAATCTGTGATAGTTTTGATAAGTCCTGAGGGTCATTTAATTCTATTGCTCTAAAAAGTCCCCTGTAGCCATCATATGA
Organism: uncultured Marinilabiliaceae bacterium; assembly: GCA_942491535.1. Lineage (GTDB taxonomy): Bacteria > Bacteroidota > Bacteroidia > Bacteroidales > VadinHA17 > JAUVKT01. The sequence goes on along the minus strand of CALOBV010000023.1, from coordinate 6,019 downwards.
AATATAATCTTCGATCCTGAAAGGGTCTATTCTTCCCCTGTTATGCAGGACTCTAGATTCCTGAAAGTCATAAAATTTTGCCAGATCTGAATTTTCAATTATTGGATCAAGATCATTAACAATTATCCCACTATCAATATGTCCAGAAAATATTTTACCAGTATCCTCCTGCGTAAGACTATGGTATGTCACTCTTTCTCCCTTGGGATCTTCTATGGTCATCATCGGTTCAAGTTCACAGTATCCCACACATCCGGATGTAGCCAGGACCAGGTCTTTATTTTTTCTTCCTTCGATCTCTTTTATGACCGATTTCTTGATCTCCTCAGCACCCGATGCAATCCCGCATGTACCAAGATGCACAGTAATCAAATAACTGTCTTCTTTACCTGAAGGACTTTTATTTTCAATATTTTTATTTTTATGGTATCCAGGTCTTTTACAGATAATACAGTATGTCCTATTATGTTTCCTATGCCTGATTATAATTATAAATAATCTCTACAACTTCTTCTGGATCTACCTTCTGGTAGACTTTATCATTGATCACTATTATAGGTGCCAGGCCGCAAGCCCCCAGACATCTATTGACCTGTAATGAATATTTCCTATCTAAAGTAGTTTCTCCCGGTTTAATATTTAATTTTTTACTGATATTTTCAACAATTTTGGCTGCACCTTTAACAAAACAGGCTGTACCCAGGCATACCCTTATATTATATTTGCCGCGAGGCACCATTGTAAAAAATGAATAGAAAGTCACAACCCCATAAACATCTTTTTCAGGGACATTTATACTTTCAGCAACCTTTCTCTGGACATCCAGGGGAAGAAACCCTATCGTATCCTGTATTTCCTGCAATACAGGTATAAGCGAACTCCTGTTTTTATCGAATCTTGAGATTATCCCTTCAACAGTCCTGTTTTCTTCTGCGGTAAGCTTATACTTCGGTAGATCTAAAACTCCCATCTTCCCTCTTTTATATATTTTAATAAGGTAAAATTTTGCATTTGATTATAGCAAATATTACCAGATAATTGTAAAATTTTTTAATTGCACGTCATTTAATAAAGCATATTTTTTTAAATAGTCATGGAGGAAAAGACACATGGATACCGTCTTTAATGAAAAAGATATTGAAAAAAAAGTATTTGATGACAGGTGGGTGCGCTTTGCATTCGGACCTCAGGGCAGGATGAATACAGAAGACCTGAACCTGGGAATTACAGAATTCAAGGAAGGCATGACTTCCCTTACCCACCAGCATGATGTCAATGAAGCCCTTTATATCCTATCAGGAGAAGGTACCCTCAAAGTCGGAGAGATTCTTCATAAAGTCGCTGCAGGCGACTTTATCTATGTGCCCCGTCATACAGACCATACTATACTAACTGACCTGGGAAGCAGCCTTAAGATATTCTTCATATTCTCCGCCAGTATAGTAATAGACCACTGACATAGCCTTTTAATCTGGCAAAGACTTCATGGTAGCACAAGCGTTCAATGGGCTATCGTCAGAGAATATTCACTTCCCTCCTGGGCTTGTACCCTGTATTCTTTATTATTCTCCTTCCCCCTTTTCTTTATCCAGCCAGAAAATAAGGCATTTACATATCTATGCATCAGGAAGGATATATTTTTAATATTTAATAAAATAATATAGAGTATATTGCAATATTAGAATATTAATAGTAAACTATTAACATAACTTGAGATTACCTGATAAATATACCACTTTTACTTATTTTTTCTGGAGATAAGATGGGTTTATTTAATTTAGACCACTGAATCATAATAGTAGAATATAATTTCAGCAGTATTAAAAAAACTTTAGAGTGGTATAGGGCACACTAATGATCTTGAATTTATGATTGGAACTATGCCGTAATTGAAAAAGAGATAGCCGGCGAAAAGGTTTATGAAAAAAGCTTCTCAGGAAATATATAAAAGGAAGCCTGTAAAAGGCATATAGGCCTGAGATCAAAAAAATGGGAGAAAGAATTGAAAAAGGAAGGTTTTTACAATTTACATGCAGAGATGTGCAAGACCATCTCCAATCCAAGAAGACAGGCTATACTTGATACCATCAGGAGCGGCGAGATGACTGTTTCTGAACTAATAGAAAAGACCGGGATAAGCCAGGCTAATCTTTCACAGCATCTGGCAATACTAAGAGTAAAAGGAGTGGTCAGGACCAGGAGAGATGGAAATAATATTTACTACTCCATCTCTCGAACATAAAGATAATAAAAGCTTATGACCTTATAAGCGAAGTTCTTGAGGATTCTGCAACTTCAAGGGAGAAAGCGATAAAAGAAGGCATAGATAGATAAAAATGAAGTACCAAAAGAAAGGTATATAGTGTCTGATAATAATAAAAATGGAAGAAAAAAAAATGGCAATGGTGGTTATGAGCGGCGATATGGACAAGCTCTTTGGGGCATTCATAATAGCCACAAGTGCTGCGGCATCAAATATGGATGTGACAATGTTCTTCACATTCTGGGGTCTAAGGGCTTTAAAGAAGAATGTGAAGACTGGAAGAAGTCTTATGGGTAAGATGATAGGTTTAATGGAAAGCGGAGATATAAGTAAGGCAGGACCAAGCAAGTACAGCATGGGTGGAATGGGAAGATGGATGTTTAAAAAGATGATGGGTGCTAAAAAAGTCGCAACACTTCCCGAACTGAGGCAGATGGCTCTTGACCTTGGAGTTAATCTTTATGGGTGCCAGATGAGAATGGATGTGATGGAGATACCCAGGGAAAGTATGATAGACGAAGTGGAAGGTTGTGTAGGTGGAGGTTTTTTCGTGGAAAAAGCTGTAGAGGCTGATGCGCAGTTCTTTATTTAAAGTACTTGCAGCCTAAAAGTAATTTTTGTGCAGCAATAAGCAGTATTTTAAGGATTTTTTAATTTTTTATCTTAATGTAGAGGATACGGGATCTCGGATTCTATAACTTCGGCATTAAACATGGTTTTGGTCTTATCCTCTATATCATTTATTTCAGGCACTTTATAACCACCTATAAAATAATCCTCCCCTGACTTATAAATAGGATATTTTTTAGTGATTCCATCTTTTGACCCTGTGTTCATAAAGTAGGCAAACTTTTTTTTAGCTATCTTTTATCCGCTCTATTATTTCTTACTGCTTATATTGTATTTTGCATAGGGTACAATAAAAATCTTTTTATTTATTCTAATTTCTGTTAAAATTTTTAAAAATTTTATTATAAATAAATATATAAACTAATAATAATTTTATATAAACAAAATATTATCATAAAATATGGCTAAAGTAATAATACTGAGTAATACTTATGGCAGATAAGGAAGCAAAAAGCCATTCCGCTAAAAGATTGAGATTAGTCCAGGGATTTGCCCTTTCTTCTATTTTTCTTATGACATATATATGCTGCAGCATGCTTTATGTTTCAAATAATATAAATACTCTCCATGCTGTGTTTACTGAGGAAAGCAATTACATCGTCGGTCAGGCTCATCCGGAAAACGAGGGCCTCCAGACGCTTTCACAGGATGAGATCATATCTGTCTTATCACTTACTGAAGACCAGCTGCTATGTGATATAGATATGCAGATATCCGCTTCCATAGAAAGCGCAGGATCAAGATAAACCAGCAGATGCAGGAACAGGGGCTGCATGATGAACAGTCTAAAGCAGAGGTAGAAAAGGATAAGGACAACGGGTCTTCGCTCCCTGCTGTCGAACCTGCTCCCCCTGATTCAAATTCTGTAGAAGCTGCACTTATAAATATGATAAACCATATTAGGTCCAGCCAGGGCCTGCAGACATTGATACCCTGCAATATTCTTAATAAAGTAGCAAGATCAAGAAGCCAGGATATGCTAAACCGGGGGTATTTCTCACACTATACCCCTGATGGAAAAAATATAGGCATCATCCTCCAGGAATCCGGAGTGATGTATGCCTGCTGTGCCGAGAACCTTAGCCAGGCAAGCCCTCCATCGTGGGGCAGCCCAGAGACTATTATTGATCTATGGATGGCAAGCGGTTCCCACAGGGCAAACCTCCTAAACCCTCATTTTGGCCAGCTTGGCATAGGTGTTGTCGATTCAGGTGGAAGAAGGGTCGTGACCCTGGTACTTATGAACAGGTAGTTTTTAATAATTCATATATAATAGCCCTATGAACAGAAGACCAGCACAATATGTTGTATCCATAATACTGACCATTATTTTATCGGTTGCTTCGGGTTGTTTTTTAAACCCTCAAAAAGTTGATGAACCGCTCCCGGACCGCCTTTCGAGTATACCGGCCGATGCAATTAAAATCCTACCTGAAGATGATCTTCCCCCGCCGATACTTCATTCTGATCAATGGAAAGACCCTGTACCTATGCCATATCCTATTAATTCGGCAGGAGGAGAAGACTCGGCTTTTATTACCCCGGACGGCAAAGACTTCTATTTTTTCTTTACCCCGGATGTGAGCAAGGGAGCAGAGCTTCGGGTGACAGACGGTGCAACAGGTATCTACTCGGTCTAAGAAGGATGGCGGGGATGGAGCATTCCCTGAAAGGGTCCTCCTTAATAAAGGAAATGGGCTTTCCCTGGAAGGCTGCGTGTTCGTCCAGGGAGATATGATGTGGTTCTGTTCTGTCAGGGAAGAAAATGAAAGGAGATAGATTTCTATATTGCACACTTAAAAGATGGCCGCTGGACTGACTGGCAAAGGGCAGGAACACTTTTAAATGTCGATTATGGCATAGGCGAGCTGCATATAACTTCCGATGGCAGCGAGATGTATTTCCATGCGGAAAAAGAAGACGGAGCTGGGGGACTTGACATATGGGTCTGCAGGAAAGACGGCAGTATTATGGCAGCCTTGCCTAAATGTTTCTGAAGTAAATACTTCCGGGCAGGAAGGATGGCCCTTTGTCTCGGAAGACGGTAATGAACTCTGGATCACCAGAAGATATAATGGAAGCCCCGGCATATTCCGCTCTATAAGAAAAGACGGAGGGAATTGGGGTGAACCTGAACTTATCATCTCACAGTTTGCCGGGGAAGCCAGCCTTGACCGGGAGGATAATATCTATTTTACCCACCATTTTTATAAGGATTCTGTTATGCTTGAATCAGGATATCTATGTAGCTTATAAAAAGTAGAACTACTGTTATAACTCCCCAAACTGAAGGGTATTGATTTATAGGATCTTTCTTCTGCATCCCAACCCCATAATCCATCACCAGTCAGGCATATTTACATGATTATCGGATATAAAAACTGCTGCCGTCTACAACATCAGGTAAGAAAAAACGTGGAACAGAAAAAAATACAGAGAATCATATATCAGTCATATATTATGGTAGGCTTACATAAAAAGCACCCGTCAAAATACCTTCAGCACACATGGTCCCTATCTATATATTCATCTATGATGTGGTCATCAAACTCTTGAGGATCCTCCGTTAATTTGGGAGGAGCCCTCTTATTATCAACTTATATATGCCCAGGCAATCAAGTATCTTCTTAACTTGATACCCTTGATCCCTGGAATCCTAAATAATATTTCAGGCAATTTCTCTAAAAAACCATTCCAAATATTTGTATACATATTGATATATATTTTTTTATTGTCAAATGATTTGTGGAATTACTCCTACTTGATTAATATATAACTTATCTCAAACAATTACAGAGAGGTCTTGTATGCATAATATATGTGTCCTGGGTGCAGGTTATATGGGAAGCGCCATAACTTTTCCCCTGGCTAAGAATGGCCATAATGTCAATCTCTGGGGAACATGGCTGGATGATAAGATAATCGGTACCTGCAAAAAGGAACTTCCCATCCAAAGCTTAAAAAAGAACTTCTACCTTCAGTGAATCTGTTTTCTTCGGATGAGATGAAAAATGCAGTTAAGGGGATGCGACATTGTTATTCTCATGGGCATATCAAGCGAGGGATTCCTATCTGTATTTAAGATGCTTCTTGATATTCTTGATCAGAACAAATATATTTTCACGC